>JBNJKO010000096.1:0-204 GCA_051751125.1 Bacteroidota bacterium | reverse complement strand
AAATCCAGCTGTTTGTTGGATGCTGGCTGAGCATTTATCGTTAAAAACAGGCAATGTATAGTTTATAATTTTTCCCGTTTGTCCAATAGCTACAGTTTCTGTTATGTTAGATGGACACGTAATTTCGGGATTCTCATTATCAATAACAGTTACAGTAAAACTGCATTCCGCAGTATTCCCGGATGCATCTGTAGCTTCAAAAGT
>JBNJKO010000095.1:0-208 GCA_051751125.1 Bacteroidota bacterium | reverse complement strand
TTGATTATAGAACCTTTGGAGAGATTGAGCAGATCTTAAAAAGATATGTTGTGTTTTACAACAATGATAGGCTCCACGGGCTACTGGGAAGGGTTACACCAATGGAAAAATGGAACCAGGACCAACACCTGATTTTAATGAAAAAACAAACCGCTTAATTAATTTTTGAAATTTAGAATAATACTCTTGTTTTATAGGGGCCAAAACA
>JBNJKO010000094.1:0-210 GCA_051751125.1 Bacteroidota bacterium | reverse complement strand
GGGATGATGTTCCTTTAACCAGTCATGTATCTGAGCGGCTGAAGTCTCTGGAAACTGGTCCAGTTTATCCCTGACAAAGGTTTCATAGGGAGATAATAATTTGCTTCTATACTGTCCTTTAAGAAGATATTTCTCATAATCTTCTTCAGTCATTAGCAAATATTTCTTTACTGTTCTGGTATCCAAAACCAGATGGTCGGCAATTTTTGG
>JBNJKO010000093.1:0-214 GCA_051751125.1 Bacteroidota bacterium | reverse complement strand
CTGATTATAGAACCTTTGGAGAGATCGAGCAGATCTTAAAAAGATATGTTGTGTTTTACAACAATGATAGGCTCCACGGGCTACTGGGAAGGGTTACACCAATGGAAAAATGGAGCCAGGACCAACACCTGATTTTAATGAAAAAACAAACCGCTTAATTAATTTTTGAAATTTAGAATAATACTCTTGTTTTATAGGGGCCAAAACACCCTAA
>JBNJKO010000092.1:0-217 GCA_051751125.1 Bacteroidota bacterium | reverse complement strand
TCGATACCCGCAATCAATGAATTCATGTCCCAGGAGCCTTTTAATGGCATCTAACACAATGGGTTGTTCTACCCAACCTTTGGACTCATTATAGGTTAGTTTAGAGGGGGTATTACCCTTTCTACCATTACTGGGTTTTCTATAATAACTACTCTGGACCATCCCGACCATCTGAATGATCCTGGTCTTACTGCACTTGTGCTTCTTAAAGATAAAA
>JBNJKO010000091.1:0-219 GCA_051751125.1 Bacteroidota bacterium | reverse complement strand
GTCTTCCCCATAGGTGGTTTTCTCAGTAGATTTCAGGTAATCATAATTATATTCAGAAAACATCTGCATTCCGTCATCTTTTTTAGCTGAAGACTTTCCATTTGAAGAAATCGAATCTGACTCCATTTTCATATCCATCTTGGAATGATCCATTTCTTTAGTTTTTGTGGAATCGATTGGCATTCCCATTTTTGAATGATCCATGCCTTCCATACCTTC
>JBNJKO010000090.1:0-226 GCA_051751125.1 Bacteroidota bacterium | reverse complement strand
CTGAACAGTTACTGTCACTGTGGAAGTTGCATCTTCAGTACAAGGCGCTGTTGCGCTTACGGTATACGTGTATACACCATTAACAGGAGTAGACCAGGTTCCACCTGCATCTGCACCGGTTAACTCGTCAAACAACATTTCATTTGTAATATCTGTTCCTTCACATACGGTAAGAGTTCCGTTTGTTCCTGCATTAGGAGCGTCTTGAACGGTTACTGTTACTGTT
>JBNJKO010000089.1:0-232 GCA_051751125.1 Bacteroidota bacterium | reverse complement strand
AGTGAGGATTTGGTAAACCATTCCAACCGGCCCGTAATAACTTTTAAAATTTAGAGAAAACTCTTGAGTGAACCATTACGTATAAACAACCATAGGTAATTCCAAAAAGATTTGGTCTTATCCCTTTCTGCCTGGATATCCTTGCGTTCCAACTTGTTGCTGTTGTCGTTATTGCGAATAATAATATTTGCAAGATCAGACAGAAAGCTATTGCTTTTCGATCCATCTTTTT
>JBNJKO010000088.1:0-254 GCA_051751125.1 Bacteroidota bacterium | reverse complement strand
TTACTTTTCAGTAAAGGTCTTTCAAAAACAAGGCGGCGACATACTCTCCCACAATACAGCAGTACCATCTGCGCTAACGGGCTTAACTTCTCTGTTCGGAATGGGAAGAGGTGAGCCCCGTTGCTATAGCCACCTTAAATCGTCAAGTGTAGATATTAGATCTTGGATTTCAGATTAAAGGGTCGCCCCATATCTTCCGTCTCCTATCTAATAGCTCACTTCTAATAACATAACATACAAGGAAATAAAGAATA
>JBNJKO010000087.1:0-259 GCA_051751125.1 Bacteroidota bacterium | reverse complement strand
GATAAACTGGCTTCCATTATCACTTCTAATAACCACGCTCTCTGGATATTGATAGCTCTCAAACAGTTCCGAGAGAAGGGCGATGACCTGGGCCTGTTTTATAGTAAAAGAAAAATAATCTTTCAAAATTCTACGGGTGTGCACATCGATTACAGAGAGCAAATAAGCATTTTTACCAGCACTTGGGATCCATACCATCTTGATATCCATTTCCAAACATTCAAGGGGCCTAAAGGTCTTTACCTTCCGGAATTTTACA
>JBNJKO010000086.1:0-259 GCA_051751125.1 Bacteroidota bacterium | reverse complement strand
CGTGAAATTCCGGAAGGTAAAGACCTTTAGGCCCCTTGAATGTTTGGAAATGGATATCAAGATGGTATGGATCCCAAGTGCTGGTAAAAATGCTTATTTGCTCTCTGTAATCGATGTGCACACTCGTAGAATTTTGAAAGATTATTTTTCTTTTACTATAAAACAGGCCCAGGTGATAGCCCTTCTCTCCGAGTTGTTTGAGAGCTATCAATATCCAGAGAGCGTGGTTATTAGGAGTGATAATGGAAGCCAGTTTATA
>JBNJKO010000085.1:0-265 GCA_051751125.1 Bacteroidota bacterium | reverse complement strand
TCTACTAGATCTTTCTTGGATCGGATGTCCCAAACTTTTTTTTTAAGAGTTCCCGTTGCACTTCCAGTTCAATATCTTTATTCCCAAGCAGCTTACGAAGCACTCTATTCTCTTCTTCTACTTGCTTGAACTCTTTGCTCTTGGTGTCATAGTTCACTTTTAAGCCGTCTTCCCCCTTATGGTCAAACTTCTTCTTCCAACTATAAAAAGTCCCGGTACTTACACTGTATTTCCTACAGGTTTCAACAACTCCAATCTCTTCTGC
>JBNJKO010000084.1:0-273 GCA_051751125.1 Bacteroidota bacterium | reverse complement strand
TTAGGAGAAAAAAGGGAGAAAGAAGCACAAACTATTGTCTGTCATTTGTCATTAAGACCGTTCAGAATGCTAGTTCCTTTCTCCCAAGTGTTTAAATCTTGAACAGTTCATTAGGCATTAAAGCCTGTATTTAGGATAGATAAGATAGAACACTTCTTAATTTAAACTTTTATGAAACATAAATTTATTGGAATCGACATTAGCAAACAAACATTTGATGTAGCTTTTTGCAAAAATGAGAAATGGGAATATTATGAATTTCCCAATAACCTG
>JBNJKO010000083.1:0-274 GCA_051751125.1 Bacteroidota bacterium | reverse complement strand
GGGAAAGATCATGATCTCCCGACTCAAACTTATTTGAGGCCTTAATTTATTATCCATACGCAGATCAAGGTTGAACATATACGGGGTGAAATAGCGAATTCCGGCAATTGCTGTAGTGCTGATTTCATCCATACTATCTTCAGTTTCATTTTCCATATTTATCCCTCCAAATACCCGGAACCAATCATTGAGATAATATTCATAGCTTATTTCGGCTTCAATATTCTCATTCCAGCCATATTCGAGATTTAGGTTGAGTTGATTTCGGATATTC
>JBNJKO010000082.1:0-274 GCA_051751125.1 Bacteroidota bacterium | reverse complement strand
AGGAAAAATCATGACCTCCCGACTCAAACTTATCTGTGGTCTTAATTTATTATCCATACGCAGATCAAGATTGAACATATACGGGGTGAAATAGCGAATTCCGGCAATTGCTGTAGTGCTGATTTCATCCATACTATCTTCCATTTCATTTTCCATATTTATCCCTCCAAATACCCGGAACCAGTCATTGAGATAATATTCATAGCTTATTTCCGCTTCAATATTCTCATTCCAACCATATTCGACATTTAGATTGAATTGATTTCGAATATTG
>JBNJKO010000081.1:0-277 GCA_051751125.1 Bacteroidota bacterium | reverse complement strand
ACAAAAAATTTTCCCTGGGCACTCAGCCTTTCCATTTCCTGCTTTCCAAGAAATATCAATTTTTGAACCTCCTGCTCAGTACTGCCGCTGCCAATGGTCTTGATGACTTTGTATTTCCCGCTGTCCTTGGAAATAATTTGTACTGAAATACTACCGGAACGATTCTTTAATTTTCTTAAAAACATCCTCAAAAATAGGCTTGCAACACCCATTCTCAAAATTTATTCCAATAAATTCAGTACTTCCCAAAGGGTTTTTTAAAAAGTGCGGAAGACAG
>JBNJKO010000080.1:0-319 GCA_051751125.1 Bacteroidota bacterium | reverse complement strand
ACCTAATTGAGCAAACAACATTTCGTTTGTAATTTCAGTTCCTTCACATACAGTAAGGGTTCCGTTTGTTCCTGCATTAGGAGCAGCATCTACTGATACTGTTACTGTAGCTGAAGCATCTTCGGTACAAGTTCCTGTCGCTTCAACGGTGTAAGTATATACACCATCAACAGGGCCTGACCAGATTCCGCCTGCATCTGCACCACCTAACTGAGCAAACAACATTTCGTTTGTAATTTCAGTTCCTTCACATACAGTAAGGGTTCCGTTTGTTCCTGCATTAGGAGCAGCATCTACTGATACTGTTACTGTAGCTGAA
>JBNJKO010000079.1:0-329 GCA_051751125.1 Bacteroidota bacterium | reverse complement strand
GAAAAGAGATAATTGAACAAAATAAGCTTAAACAATTTTGGAGTTTCCAGTTTATAAGCCGGTAAAAACTTTTTCATGAACTCAAATAGTTCCAGATAATTTCCCTCATATTTGTAATGAACTCCGTGAGTTGGAGGGGTTTTTTCGGAAAGAGAAGCAAAATCTTCTACCGCTTTTTTAGTCCCGTCTGAATTTACATCAAATCGCTTTGTAATATAAGCAGGAGCACCATTCTTAAAAAAGATCAAAGCATTTTCAGCAGTCTCAATGTCATAGATCTGCCGAGCTAATTGCATGGTCAGATGTTCATTGGCTGGCATTTGATCCCT
>JBNJKO010000078.1:0-343 GCA_051751125.1 Bacteroidota bacterium | reverse complement strand
TGCCTCCCACATCTCAGCTCTGCAGGTTGCAGAACTGTATAAGAACCGCTGGCAGGTGGAACTGTTTTTCAAATGGCTAAAGCAGCACCTTAGAATCAAGAAGTTCTGGGGTACTACCGAGAATGCCGTTCGAATCCAGATCTACGCCGCCATATGCACCTACTGCCTAGTGGCAATCGTCCAACACGATATGAAACTTGACAGAAGCACATATGAAGTGCTCCAAGTATTAAGTATCTCGTTGACGGATAAAACGAATCTTCGGGACCTATTCAGCAAAACTAAATTTCAAAATGACAAAGAACGAATTACCCTTAATGGGCCAAGTTTATTTAATTTTTAA
>JBNJKO010000077.1:0-345 GCA_051751125.1 Bacteroidota bacterium | reverse complement strand
CTAAGCAAAAATATGGATCAAGAGTAATTGTTTATGAGTAATAATATCAAGGGAAATACGATACTTTTGTAGCTACTAAAATAGTATGAAAAGATCCTTGGTAAGATATAGAAACAGTGATTTTGGAAAGACTGTTATTCGCAATCAAAAGTACGCCCCCATTCTTTTTTTTATGGGTGGCTTTATTTTTGACACCTTGACTTTGGGGCGAATAGATCGCGTTTATGATACGGTGGTACTTTGCTCGCATATGATCTTATTATCGATAACGCTTTATTTGTTTAATGTAGCGGATGATGGCAAGTGGAAAAACACTTTTATCGGGCGTTATTCCGAATATTTTCC
>JBNJKO010000076.1:0-408 GCA_051751125.1 Bacteroidota bacterium | reverse complement strand
GCCCATTATCAACTCAAAATTATTTTCTAGTCTTAATTCGTATTCTTTTGGTTTCTTCCTCATCCTTCCGAATGAGTTGAAACGCGCTGTCAATTCAATATATCAATGAACATATTCCCCCTCCGCCTTCGGCACCTCCCCCTAAAGGGTGAGGATCATTCCGTAATTGGAAGGAAATTTATTGTCGAAATAAAAGGAGTCGAACCTCTTCTGCTATGCACCCAAACCCGGGATTTCTTTTCAGTATGTGTATGTGAACTTGCTTGCTCTGTAAGCGGCTGCAAATATACAACCCTTTTTCTTTAACCACCAAACTTATTTTTAAGTTTTTTTTGATCCTTTTTTTCTTCCGAAATCCAAACCAAAACAGCAATCAAATCAACCTCTCTAAGAACGTAGCCTTCATCT
>JBNJKO010000075.1:0-413 GCA_051751125.1 Bacteroidota bacterium | reverse complement strand
GATTTATTGCTGGTAATGATCAGTGAGGTTCTATCGTGGAGTTCATTGATTAGATTAAAAAACGCTACTCCATCCTGTTGTGTCACTGGGAACATCATAATATCATCAATGACCAGCAGGTGTGCCTTGAGAATACGTTTGTATTGAGCTGCAGCGGTCCGGGTGACATCCTTGAGCTTCAATATTTTGGTCAGTTCCTCCATGCTCTTAAAATAAGCCCTGTAGCCTTTATCCACCGCATCAAAGCACATTCCGGCCGCGAGATATGTTTTTCCAACACCGGAGGGGCCCAATAAGATGATATTAAAATTTTGCTCCAGCCATAGAAGTTCCCTTAGCTGGTTAAGCTGTTGTTTCTCCAGACCATTGGAAACACTGAAGTCATACAAGTCCAAGTTGAAGCTCGATGGCAA
>JBNJKO010000074.1:0-414 GCA_051751125.1 Bacteroidota bacterium | reverse complement strand
GAACGAAGGCGACGTTCTTAGAGAGGTTGATTTGATTGCTGTTTTGGTTTGGATTTCGGAAGAAAAAAAGGATCAAAAAAAACTTAAAAATAAGTTTGGTGGTTAAAGAAAAAAGGTTGTATATTTGCAGCCGCTTACAGAGCAACAAGTTCACATACACATACTGAAAAGAAATCCCGGGTTTGGGTGCATAGCAGAAGAGGTTCGACTCCTTTTATTTCGACAAGAAGTTTCCTTCCAATCACGGAATGATCCTCACCCTTTGGGGGAGGTGCCGAAGGCGGAGGGGAAATAAGTTCATTGATATATTGAATTGACAGCGCGTTTCAACTCATTCGGAAGGATGAGGAAGAAACCAAAAGAATACGAATTAAGACTAGAAAATAATTTTGAGTTGATAATGGATCTTCGGAT
>JBNJKO010000073.1:0-439 GCA_051751125.1 Bacteroidota bacterium | reverse complement strand
GAGTTTCCTCATACCAATCCCCGCACGGTATATAACTTTGTGATGTTTGTCCGCCAGAAACACAACATCCCTATCATCAAAGTAACTCGGGAATACTTCCCCATTGAAGAACTACCTTACGGGGAGCAGGCACAGATTGATTTTGGACATTACAACATGCGACTGGTCAATGGAAAAAGAAAGAAGATAAGTTTCTTTGCCATCGTTCTCTCCAGAAGCCGGATGAAATACATTTGGTTTTGGGATAAGCCCTATACCGCCCTGGATGTGTGCCAGGCCCACGAAAAGGCCTTTGCTTTCTATGGAGGTGTTCCAGAAACTATAGTATATGATCAGGACAGAACCATGGTGGTGGATGAAAATATTGGAGATATTATCCTTACCGCTACCTTTAAACAGTATACCAAATCCAGGAGTTTTAAATTACATTTTTGCCGGA
>JBNJKO010000072.1:0-448 GCA_051751125.1 Bacteroidota bacterium | reverse complement strand
CCATATCCACCTGATCAAAGTGGATATTACGGTTTGAATCGTGCCAGGTAAAACGGTCCTATGATGCCAGGTAAAACGGTTCAAATGATGCCACTTTTGGTTGTTTGGATTATGGGTTTACGGTTCAAATGATGCCACTTTGGATTCTTCTTCGGAATATCGGGTAATAGATCTGAGTATTACGGTTCGAATGGTGCCACTTTAAAAGATCAAGTATAAACTACCTTGTCGCTATAAACACAGCGATATGGCCAACACACTTGATCCAATGGACTTGAAACAAATTATCACCCTTCATCTTGATGGGTTTAGCAACCGGAAAATTGGTTCCACTTTAGGAATCTCGCGCAACACAGTAAATATTTATATGAAGCTGTTTACGGGAAGCGAATATTCGTTAAAAGAATTGCTGCTTTTTCACTAGTGTCCCATTAAAATTGGGGCGTTT
>JBNJKO010000071.1:0-478 GCA_051751125.1 Bacteroidota bacterium | reverse complement strand
TTCCCGTAAACGAGATCCTTTTAAATCTTACAGGGAATATGTCCAGATATGTCTGGAGTTTAAATGGGGTCCCTTTAGCTGAAACCGATAAGATCAAGATCAAGGGAAATCAGGTTACCAGGATTACTTTGAATAATCTTACCATGATGCATCACCCAATGCACCTTCACGGGCATTTCTTTAGGGTGATCAATAAAAACGGAGAATACTCTCCGTTAAAGCACACGGTAAATGTACCGCCAATGCAGGAAATTACCATCGAATTCTATGGTAATGAGTATGGAGACTGGTTCTTTCATTGCCATATTTTGTATCATTTGGTGGGCGGAATGGCGCGGGTAATTAGTTATGACACACCCAGAGATCCGAGGTTAAAAGAATATCCTTTGTCAAATTTAATTCATGAAACCAACCAATTTTATACCTGGGGAATGGTAGATGCTGCCTCTCACATGGCAGGCCTGAATCTGGTTTCTTC
>JBNJKO010000070.1:0-485 GCA_051751125.1 Bacteroidota bacterium | reverse complement strand
ATTAAATTCATTTAATTAAGAATTACGCCAATACTATTATCATTATTTTTCATAAAATGACCTATGGTGTATGGTCATGCAAAGAACAATAGTTTCCTTTCCTAAAAGTGGCTTAAATTCCTGCCCGGATTTTTTCGGTTGAAAAAACCTCCTAGAATTTAAAAAAGAATTTAATTACAGGGTTTTTATGATTTTTTGGGTTCTTTTTTTGATGTAACGATAAATAAAAAGAGTGTTTTTTAATCAAACATCTCAGCCTATAACCGGGACTATAAAAATAACTACAAAATATAAACTTTAAAAATCTTGTATCTTTTTAGGTCGAATTTAGTCTTCTTATAGAACATTAAATTTCTATAGCTATGAATAATTGTAAATGCACTAATTGTGAATGCACAAAATGTAATTGTGTAAACTGTCTTGAGAACAACTGCAGCTGTGCTGCCTGCGAATGCAGTAAATGTGGTTGTTGTTAATAAAAAAAA
>JBNJKO010000069.1:0-502 GCA_051751125.1 Bacteroidota bacterium | reverse complement strand
TTGTTATTATAAAATCGACCTTAGTAATTGTTACATTATTTAAAGATTAACGATGAAGAGTTTGATCCTGGCTCAGGATGAACGCTAGCGGCAGGCTTAACACATGCAAGTCGAGGGGTAACAGGGTGCTTGCACCGCTGACGACCGGCGCACGGGTGCGTAACGCGTATACAATCTACCTTATAGAGGGGAATAGCCCAGAGAAATTTGGATTAATGCCCCATAGTATTATTGAATAGCATTATTTAATAATTAAACATTTATGGCTATAAGATGAGTATGCGTTCTATTAGCTAGATGGTAAGGTAACGGCTTACCATGGCTACGATAGATAGGGGTCCTGAGAGGGAGATCCCCCACACTGGTACTGAGACACGGACCAGACTCCTACGGGAGGCAGCAGTGAGGAATATTGGACAATGGGCGAGAGCCTGATCCAGCCATGCCGCGTGCAGGAAGACGGCCCTATGGGTTGTAAACTGCTTTTACAGAGGAAGAAACA
>JBNJKO010000068.1:0-509 GCA_051751125.1 Bacteroidota bacterium | reverse complement strand
GGATCAGCGTAAATCCCTGCGCCTGGAAAAAGCACTGCCCGTTATTAATGAATTTGCCAAATGGATGTTCCAACAGATGAAGCATCAGTTGATTCTTCCCAAGAGTCCTATCGGGAAAGCCTTCCGGTATTCTATGGATCGCTGGGATCAACTCAGCGCTTACCTCTATGACGGGATTCTGGAAATAGATAACAACCTAATAGAAAATGCCATCAGGAAACTGGCGCTGGGCCGTAAAAACTACCTGTTTGCAGGTTCTGATGATGCAGCCCAACGTGGTGCTATAATGTATTCCTTCTTTGCTATCTGCAAAAAACACGAGGTAAACCCATATGAATGGCTCAAGTACACCTTGGAGAATATTATGTCTATCAACAATAAGGATATCCGAAATCTGTACCCTCAGAATTACAAGAAATTACAGCAAGCACAGAGCTGATTAACCTAATGGGGAATCCGTGCTGAAAATTATGCTGACTTAATTGATGTGGTTAGTGGGCTGGATACAA
>JBNJKO010000067.1:0-525 GCA_051751125.1 Bacteroidota bacterium | reverse complement strand
TTGCCATCGAGCTTCAACTTGGACTTGTATGACTTCAGTGTTTCCAATGGTCTGGAGAAACAGCAGCTTAACCAGCTAAGAGAACTTCTATGGCTGGAGC
Organism: Bacteroidota bacterium; assembly: GCA_051751125.1. GTDB lineage: Bacteria > Bacteroidota > Bacteroidia > Flavobacteriales > Flavobacteriaceae > Gillisia. The sequence continues at coordinate 425 of JBNJKO010000067.1, read as the reverse complement.
AAAATTTTAATATCATCTTATTGGGCCCTTCCGGTGTTGGAAAAACATACCTCGCGGCCGGAATGTGCTTTGATGCGGTGGATAAAGGCTACAGAGCTTATTTTAAGAGCATGGAGGAACTGACAAAAATATTGAAGCTCAAGGATGTCACCCGGACCGCTGCAGCTCAATACAAACGTATTCTCAAGGCACACCTGCTGGTCATTGATGATATTATGATGTTCCCAGTGACACAGCAGGATGGAGTAGCGTTTTTTAATCTAATCAATGAACTCCACGATAGAACCTCACTGATCATTACAAGCAATAAATCTCCCCAGCAATGGGCCGATGTGCTTAAAGATGATGTATTGACAACAGCATTGTTAGACCGAATATTACACCGCTGTGAGATCATTAAACTCACCGGTAAAAGTTATCGCATG
>JBNJKO010000066.1:0-531 GCA_051751125.1 Bacteroidota bacterium | reverse complement strand
GTCAATGCTTCCAGGCATTTGTTCTGGACTTGGCAAACTCCTTTGTTTACCTATATAGCCCATTCAAACAATAGGGGGAGCGAGACCATTGACAGGGAATTCCCGGAAGGATTTCCACAAAGTACTTTGGTGCACGATGGGTGGAGGGCTCAGATAAAAACCGTTTCCAAAAACCACCAAGCTTGTTTTCCACATTTGCAGCGCATCTTAAACTACCTTAATCAATTATACCTCAAACAAGAGTGGGGCATTAATTTCATAAAGTTATTATACGACTCCGAGAAATTAAAGAAGAATTTAGAATTTCAAAACAAGCAATACAATGAAGGCCGGGCCTTGATTATACAACGCTTTGAATTTCTACTGAACAACCCGCCAAACAAAACACAAAAAGAACTTTACACCTTTTACAAAAGGATGCTCCGGGAAAAACAACACATTTTCACATTCCTCTTCATTGAAGATGTGCCATCGGACAATAATGCATCGGAACGTGCCATCCGCAATGTAAAGGTGAAACAAAAAATATCT
>JBNJKO010000065.1:0-532 GCA_051751125.1 Bacteroidota bacterium | reverse complement strand
GGTCAATTCTTCCAGGCATTTGTTCTGGACTTGGCAAACTCCTTTGTTTACCTATATAGCCCATTCAAACAATAGGGGAAGCGAGACCATTGATAGGGAATTCCCGGAAGGATTTCCACAAAGCACTTTGGTGCACGATGGGTGGAGGGCTCAGATAAAAACCGTTTCCAAAAACCATCAAGCTTGTTTTCCACATTTGCAGCGCATCTTAAACTACCTTAATCAATTATACCCCAAACAAGAGTGGGGCATTAATTTCATAAAGTTATTATACGACTCCGAGAAATTAAAGAAGAATTTAGAATTTCAAAACAAGCAATACAATGAAGGACGGACCTTGATTATACAACGCTTTGAATTTCTATTGAACAACCCGCCAAACCAAACACAAAAAGAACTTTACACCTTTTACAAAAGGATGCTCTGGGAAAAACAACACGTTTTCACATTCCTCTTCATTGAAAATGTTCCATCGGACAATAATGCATCGGAACGTGCCATCCGCAATGTAAAGGTGAAACAAAAAATATCT
>JBNJKO010000064.1:0-547 GCA_051751125.1 Bacteroidota bacterium | reverse complement strand
TGCTCCTGTAGCTGATGTAGCTGAACTTCCAACTGTAACCGGAGAATGTTCCGCAACTGTAACTGCTGTTCCAACTGCAACTGATAACTGTGGCGGAACTATCAATGGAACAACAAATGATCCTTTAACTTACACCGAGCAGGGAACTTATACAATCATCTGGAGCTTTGATGATGGGAACGATAACATCTCCACTCAAACCCAGACAGTAATTGTAAATGATGTTACTGCTCCGGTAGCTGATGTAGCTGAACTTCCAACCGTAACCGGTGAGTGTGCTGCAACTGTAACTGCTGTTCCAACTGCAACTGACTCTTGCGAAGGAACTATCAATGGAACAACAAATGATCCTTTAACGTATACCGAGCAGGGAACTTATACAATCACCTGGAGCTTTGATGATGGAAACGATAACATATCCACTCAAACCCAAACCGTAATTGTAAATGATGTTACTGCTCCGGTAGCTGATGTAGCTGAACTTCCAACTGTAACTGGTGAATGTGCTGCAACTGTAGCTGTTGTTCCAACTGCAACTGATACTTGC
>JBNJKO010000063.1:0-581 GCA_051751125.1 Bacteroidota bacterium | reverse complement strand
TTTATTGGTCTCAAAAATAGTTAAAACTATGTACTTTAGTGCATTTCGCTTTAGCTTCTAAAAAAAACTACCTTTGTTTTATGCCTGAACAAAGAACAAGTGGACATACGGTTTCTCGTTTAACAGTACATATAGTTTGGAGTACGAAATATCGTTATCCAGTTTTAAATGGGGATATACAAATACGTTGCAGAACCTTGCTTATGCAAATTTGTGATGCAGAAGATGTCACTATTCTAAAGGGGGTTGTTTCCAAGGACCACGTTCATATGCACATAGAATATCGTCCTTCGACAAGCGTGAGCTATTTGATAAAAAAGCTGAAAGGAAGAAGTTCAAGAAAGCTCCAACAAGAATTCCCCGTTCTCAAACAGAAATATTGGGGGAGACACTTTTGGGGTATAGGTTATGGATGCTGGAGTACTGGGAATATTACCGATGAAATGGTAAATGAGTATCTAGAGCATCATAGAAGACCTGACGATGGTGAAGGAAGTAATTTTATAATTGAGCAATAACCTTGCGGTGACTTTAAGTCACCAGCCCGAAACTATGGACTTTAAGTCCATAGTGGTTCATTT
>JBNJKO010000062.1:0-586 GCA_051751125.1 Bacteroidota bacterium | reverse complement strand
GTAGCCTATAAAAGCAACTTTTACAGTGTTCCGATGGGAACCTACAAGGGAACCGGCACCCAGGTAATTATTAAAGAACTAGCGGATATGCTGGAGATCTACAGTTCCGATCAGGAATTAATCTGCAGCCATAAGATCTCTTCCAGAAAAGGACAGTTCATCGCTAATACCAACCATAAAAGGGATACTTCCAAAAGTCTGGATCAAATGATACTGCTGGTAACCGCCTATTTTACTGATGAAGACAGAGCGGGCCAGTACCTGGAAAAGATCAACCAGAAACTTCCAAGGTACCTCAGGGATCATCTGCAGGTAATTTTAAAGGCCCTGGATAGAAGTGAAAAACAAGCCGCTGATAGCGCCCTGGATTTTTGCTTAGAAAATGACATTTTAAGTGGGTATGATTTTGAGCAGGTACTCTTGATAGAGGCTCCCCAGATCCCCTTCTTACAAAAGGGTATCCGGCTCCTGGATAAAAATAATTTAGAAAAAGCCAACCAGATTCCGGAGAAAAGTGATCTACGGGACTATGAAAACATCATTAACCAATAATGCAACTATGACTAAAACAGAACAAATTAAGCAA
>JBNJKO010000061.1:0-586 GCA_051751125.1 Bacteroidota bacterium | reverse complement strand
ATAGCCTATAAAAGCAACTTCTACAGTGTACCGATGGGAACCTACAAGGGAACCGGCACCCAGGTAATTATTAAAGAACTAGCGGATATGCTGGAGATCTACGGTTCTGATCAGGAATTAATCTGCAGCCATAAGATCTCCTCCAGAAAAGGACAGTTCATCGCTAATACCAACCATAAAAGGGATACTTCCAAAAGTCTGGATCAAATGATGCTACTGGTAACCGCCTATTTTACTGATGAGGACAGAGCGGGCCAGTACCTGGAAAAGATCAATCAGAAGCTTCCAAGGTACCTCAGGGATCATCTGCAGGTAATTTTAAAGGCCCTGGATAGAAGTGAAAAACAAGCCGCTGATAGGGCCCTGGATTTTTGCTTAGAAAATGATATTCTAAGTGGGTATGATTTTGAACAGGTACTCTTGGTAGAGGCTCCCCAGATCCCCTTTTTACAAAAGGGAATCCGGCTCTTGGATAAAAATAATTTAGAAAAAGCCAACCAGATTCCGGAGAAAAGTGATCTGCGGGACTATGAAAACATCATTAACCAATAATGCAACTATGACTAAAACAGAACAAATTAAGCAG
>JBNJKO010000060.1:0-717 GCA_051751125.1 Bacteroidota bacterium | reverse complement strand
GTAACTAATCAGTATCTAATATAGTTGTTATTAAGACATGACAAAAAGGCTTCGAAAAAATATTGACTTCATGTCATATAGTCGGCACGTATATTAGTTCAATAGTTGATACTTTAGTACTTTCATGGTGTGAATATCGAAGCACTTATAAGACGTCTTGAAGCATTGGAGAAAAAAGTAGAAACCCTTGAAAAGGAGAATGCTTTTTTGAAGGAACGCTTGGCTAAATATGAGAACCCTAAGAACAGCCGTAACAGTTCCATACCACCTTCCAAGGATGAGAACCGTCCTAAAAAGAATCAAAGTTTACGTCTGCCTTCTGGTAAAAAGCCTGGAGGTCAAAAGGGACGAAAGGGCAAGACACTCGAAATGACAGCCTCTCCAGATACTATCATCGAATTGGTATCGGATTATTGCCGAGGTTGTGGTACATCCTTACAAGACAGGCCAGCGGTCAAAGGAAAATCCCGTCAAATAGTAGATATTCCGCCTATTAAAGCTGTATATACCGAGTACCAGAGCTTTATCAAAGTCTGTAATTGTGGATGCCAAAATATTGCGGATTTTCCCGAAGGAGTACAGGCCCCGGTGAGTTATGGTGAAAATATTGAAGCACTTGTTGCCTACTTTCACGCCCGCCAATATCTGCCCTTCGCCAGGTTGAAAGAAACCTTGAACGATGCTTTTGGCGTTCCTATTAGTGAAGGTGGGGTTCAT
>JBNJKO010000059.1:0-886 GCA_051751125.1 Bacteroidota bacterium | reverse complement strand
TCAGAATGAACTGTGTTTAAAAACAAATATTAGATTGATAATTTTCATCAAATAATTTATCGCTTTTTGCTATTGCAAAAGCTTGTTTGATAAGTTTGTTTGCAAGTGCAATTTTAATCACTCTTTCTGGTTTTCCTTTTGCCGCTAATCTTTCGTACATCTCTTTGCAGGCTTTGTTCCATCGTTTTGCAGACCAGGTACAGATATATAACAGCTTCCTTATTTGGGCTTTACCCATCTTACAAATATGCCCCTTTCCCTTTATACTGGTGCCAGACTGATAGATCCTGGGACTGAAGCCCACATATGCAATGAGTTTTTTATAATGATCAAATTTCTGAAAATCATTAGTAATGACTATCAGCATTATAGCGGTTTTATTACCTATACCGGGGATGCTTGTCAATTTTTTTAGGCTCGAAGCAAAATGTTCTTTAGCTAACTCCTCTTGTCTTTTTTCCAGGTTTGTGATCTTGGATTGCAAAAAGGAAGCTATTCTTTTCATTTCCTTTTCCAAATATTTATCAAGTGCTCCGCTGGATTTAAAAGCTTCTAATTGTTGACTACTTTGATGCAATTGTTTTTGAAGACCTTCTATGGCAGTATGTATTTGTTTTAGATCAGTAATATGTTTTTCATTTGGCTCCCATCTTTTTAATTCACTGATTTCGGCATATTCCGCTATGGTACGGGCATCTTTCTTATCCGTCTTCGCACGGTAAAGTTTCATTTGGCTATAACGTTTTACAACCAGAGGATTTTCAACAACTACCTGCACCTGTTTAGAATATAGATAACTGGCTAAAGAAAGATAGTAAGGTCCACTTGCTTCCATAACGACCCAATCTTCCCGGTCAATTAATTTTTGTAAAGATCTGAATCCTGC
>JBNJKO010000058.1:0-945 GCA_051751125.1 Bacteroidota bacterium | reverse complement strand
TGGTCAAGAAGACAAACTCACGTTTTTGCTCCTCATCCCAGTATCTGACCAAGCGGAGCGACTCTGGATAATACTTTTTCGGATAAAAGCCGATCAAATCAATTGTCACATCTGAAAGTACGTTCCTGGGCATCCTGCGTTTCCATTTGATAGTTTTGTATTGAAGGTTCTTCTTTGCCCTGATAACGAAGTAGGCTCCTATCTGATGGATCTTGTACAGCATCTTAAAGCTATTGTATGCTCGGTCAAATATATAGTAAGAGTCTGGCTCATAAGGGATTTCTTTCATAGCCTTTGAATCGTGTACAGAAGCTTCTGTAATATGAAAAAATGTCGGAATCTGTGTTTCTACATCATACAATGTATGCACTTTGATACCGCCTTTTTTCTTACGGAACTTTGCCCACCAAAATACGGAAAGGCATAAGTCAATTGTCGTTGAATCGAAAGCGTACACGTTACCACCGAGATTGAAAATGTTGGTGGTACGCTTCTCTCTTGCCTGGTTCACTAAGTAGTAAGCATACTCTTCAAAGATATGATAGTCCCTATCCTGATTTGCTCTTGCCAAAGATGATTTTGAGACATTCTTACCCATCCCCAAATGGTAACATTTGGAATGATGAGCGTCCAGAGCTACAATCAAACCTCTTAAACTTTCACGATTAGAAAGCTGGCCGAACATTAAAGCAAGCAGTTGATTCCAACAGCTAAAATGCTTTACATATTTATCGCCTTCATATTTGGTGACAATACGATTGAACTTACTCCGATTAAGAAACGAGACCAACTGAGCGAAAACGTATTTATCTTGGAACATATGGATATCAGATTTATCTGATACAAAGCTATGTCTTTCAAGTCCGTTCGCTTGGAAAACCTCTGTAACTAACTATATTTCAAACATTTCAAAGAACTTTTCTAGATTTTAATGGGACAGCAATG
>JBNJKO010000057.1:0-1093 GCA_051751125.1 Bacteroidota bacterium | reverse complement strand
CTAGCCATACAGTTCTTCTTTGGAGCACTTTCAAGTGCTTTTGTCATCTATTTTTTTAGAAGTGTGTCCTTGTCAAAAACCATGGTTTTTTTCATACTGCTGGTTATACTCTTATTTGCAAACGAGTTTCTTAAAAAGAAAATTTCCAATAAATACCTCCAGTTCAGTGTTTATTTTTTTATAAGTTTTACCTTTTTCACCTTTATGGTTCCTACGCTGATAAAGGAAATGAATACCTTTATTTTTATTATTTCCGGCCTCGTAAGTTTAGCTTTTACGCTGGCTCTCATCTTATTTATTTACACGTCAAGCCCAAGCACAAGAGCAGAGATAAGCCTAAAAAAACTGATCAGTGTTATCCTTTCTATCTATTTAGTAATCAATGTTTTTTACTATTTCAATCTTATTCCACCAGTACCGCTGGCTATGGAAACCGGGTTGGTGGCTCATGATGTCCAGAAAAAAAATAACAAATACATCGTTACTTACGAGAGTAATGAATGGTATAAATTTTGGCGTAAGCATAACATCAATTTTCATCGTCAGGCTGATGAAAGGGTTTATGTGTTTACTTCTGTTTTTGCACCTACAGATATAAAAAAGTCAATTTTTCATCGTTGGCAATGGTACAATCCCGAAACCAGGAGTTGGGAAATAACCGAGGACATTGGCTTTGAAGTCACTGGTGGACGTGGTCGTGGTTTCCGTGGATATACTTATAAAAACAACCTTACAGAAGGCAAATGGGAAGTTCATATAATTACGAAAGAGGAACTGTTACTTGGGGTTGTGTATTTTGTAGTTAAAAACACTTCTGAACCCAATATAGAAGGAATGGAAAAGAAATCATTTTAAAAATTGTTTTCCTCAATCAAATCATGGGACTGTAAACTATATTGTGTTTTGGGTTTAATTCTTAGCTCTTACGGAAGAAGTCCAAACAAAAAAAGCCTTCCCAATTAAGGAAAAGCTTCTCATCGGCTCCACGACTATCCTTTACGATATAAAAATTAGATAATCCCTGCTTTTCAATTTCTTCACCACGATGCATCTAAAGATTGAAACTTTAGTGAAAGCTGTAACCTAGCCTTTT
>JBNJKO010000056.1:0-1361 GCA_051751125.1 Bacteroidota bacterium | reverse complement strand
CCTGTCTTCAGCGTTGCAACACCCTAGAAATTTTTCTCGATTATTTGATATAATTCTGCCTGTTCATCATTCATTTTCAGGAGTTTTGATTTGGTATGTTTAGAATCAGGAAGGGTATACGTAATTTGATACATGTTATGTGTTAGTTCTGCTGCTTTCCTGAGTGATATATTAGATTTTTCTGCGTGCAGAAGCCTTTCCAATTCCTTATAAATGCTGTAAGCAGTAAATGAGATACAGATATGGGCTTCAATCCGGTGGCGTAGTCTGTGGTAAATTGGCCGTATTCTTAAATCTGTCTTTGACATTCTGAAGGCCTTTTCAATATGCCACAGATTTCTATAATTTTCGACTACAAGTTTATCTGATAATTCTGTATTGGTCACATAGCCTTTCAATCCATCCCAGGCATTGTCCTTCCAAAATTTTTCATAATCGATTTCTATTGTCACATCCCCCCGCATTTTTAAATATTTATTGTAGCCTTTATTGTTGATATTGGACTTGGTAAGCTTGCCGGATTTAATGCGTTTCTCCAAACGCTGTAATCCTCTTTTACGATTGTGCTCATCTTTTGCCGCTCTATTGTTTGCATAGGTAACGATCAGGCGGGTTTTTTCGGTCTTTGAGATATTGATCATTTTCCCATCAGAAAGCTTTTTTTTCAATAGCTGTTTCTTTATTTTTTCCGGTTCATTTTTTAACCTTGCTCCAATAATGTATTCATAACCTTTTCCTTCCAGGGCCAAAATATTGGAATTTGATAGCAGGCCCGCATCGGCAACAATCACAGGTTTGTCCAAATTAAACTTTGCCGCTGTTTTTTCTATAAACGGAACCAAAGTATGCCCTTCATAAATATTGCCTTCAAAAATATCATACCCAATGGCATAGCCTCCCAGCCCCACCAACAGGCCAAGAAAAATCTGGGGGTTCTGGTGTTTTCCATCTTTGCTAAAGCCTGTTTTTCTAAGGTCATCCTCATCGCTGGCCTCGAAATAAAGTGTGGTCATATCATAAAAGACAATACTAATCTTACCACCAAGAACTTTTAGAGTATGTGCAAAGGAGATCTGCTCAACCTGTGCTTTTAGACGATCATTCAGCTTGTCCAGAAAACGATATACAGCATCGATATCCAGTCTTATTCCCTGAAACCGGTACAAGTATTCAATGGTTTTTAATTTGCTCAAAGGGAAGGCTAATCGGGCAATCACCAAATGGCGGAAAAGATCTTCATTGATTTCATTGAAACCAATGCCATCATATATTTTTCCGAAAATAATTTCGGGTCCAACTGTTTTGATACTCGCATTGCCCAATGCTTCAAATAATTGTTCTACGATAATATCATTTTCTGA
>JBNJKO010000055.1:0-1383 GCA_051751125.1 Bacteroidota bacterium | reverse complement strand
TCATTAGTGTCCGATAAAAATACGGATTTAGATTAAATGGTACATTGCCCTCAATGAAACTGTCTTTTTTAGTTTCTAGTTCAATAGCAGGGTGTACTTAGAAAAATTTAAGCTGTAAATCTGGAGGTTTTGTAGTAAGAAAATCCCATTTTTGAGTCGGGTTTTCCAAAAAACTGAACAGGTTTATATAACTCATCAAATGAAGGCGTACCATCGAGATCATATTTGAATAAGCCCAGGTTTTCTTGATCCTTTTTTGAACCACCAGCATCAGTAATTGTACAATTAATCCGCACCAAATCTGTATTTCAATTGCATTTGGGCTGTCGCCAAGAAAATATTTTAGCGGAAAGTTTTGTTTGAGTCTTTTAAACATGGTTTCGATTTGCCATCGATGCTTATAAATATCGCATACCTTCTCTGGGCTGAGAAGGAAATTATTAGAGATAAACTCATACGCTTTTTGGCTTTTTTCATCCCAGTAAGCTATGCGCCTTAGCGTTATTTCCAACCCTTTTTTCTTAACGGCTATAAGCTCGTCCTTAAGCACATTGTTTGATGTAGCGGCATCCAAGTCGAATTCTTCTAGACTCTTGTATACCGCATTCCCCTTTTGCCGGGTCACAAAATAAATATCCTGGTTGGTCCACTCAAAATATTGCTGGTAATCAGTATAGGCTTTATCAAATACGACGAAGGAGCCTTTTTTAAGTTCCAGTTCTTTTAGGAATGTGTGATCATGTGTAGCGGCATTGCTAAATCGGACAAGACAAGGGACATCCTCCATGGCATTGATTACCGTATGCATCTTGATACCGCCCTTCTTTTTGCCGTTTATTGGATTGCGTCCAACACCTTTTAAAATATCGCTAAAGAGGCTAATAGTGGTGGAATCTACAATTTTTAGGTGCTTAACTGGAAGTCGCAGGGAACTGCTGTCCGATAAAAACTTGCCATATTTATCTAAAAGGGCATAATAAATAGTGGCAAAGACCTCGCTGGTTCGATTGGCATTGGCATCTGAAAGCGTACTGCGTTTAGGGAAATTGGAGAGGCCAAGATGGCTTAACTTCCCCTCACATGCTAGCATTACAGTAGAGAGTTCGCGAAGGGAACTTACTCCGCTGATAGAGGCATAGAGCATCGAAACTAAATGTTCCTGGGTTTTACACGTTTTATAATAACGATCACTGTCAAAGGTTTTAACTGTCCGGGTAACAATGTGGCTGGGAATTAAATTAAGCAGTTGCTTGATTATGGGATGTCCGCTAAAGTGTGTACTTTTATTCATAGTAATAAAGTTTGTGGTAAAACCAAATTACTATAAAGCGGGAAATCCATCAAAGGAAATCCCGCTTTTAAATATTTAACCGGACACTAATA
>JBNJKO010000054.1:0-1391 GCA_051751125.1 Bacteroidota bacterium | reverse complement strand
TTGGCATTCTTAACTTTGAGTTGTCGCTCCAATTCTTTGAATACTTTATAGGCCACAAAGGAGATACAAATATGTGCTTCGATGCGTCTTTGTAGCCTGTGGTAAATGGGTCTGATCTTTAAATCTGTTTTGGCGATTCTGAAGGCATATTCGATTTGCCAAAGGTGTCGGTAATTTTCAATGATTTGATCTTTAGGTATCTTAGTGTTGGTTAGATATCCTTTGAGTCCATCCCATCTGCTATCCTGCTTGAGTTTCTCGGTATCAATAGCCACTGTGATTTCTCCCTCGAGTTTTAGAAATTTATTATAGCCTCTGTTATTGATGTTGGATTTGGTAAGCTTTCCTCTTCGGATCTGTTTTTCCAATCTTCTAAGGCCTTTCTCACGATTATAGCGATCTTTCTTGGCCCGGACATCCGAATAGGTGATAATGAGCTTTAAAGCTCCTTTTTTAATAACCGCACTTTCTCCATGATTTAAATCAAGCGCTAGTATTTTTTCCTTAACAGCCTGGGTTTCGTTTTTAATCCTGGCCCCTAATATAAATTCATAGCCCTTGTCTTGTAAATTATCTATATTACTGAGAGAGAGCAGGCCGCTATCAGCGATAATGATGAGCTTATCGAGTTTGTATTTCACTTTGAAGGCATCCACTACCGGAAGCATGGTATGTCCTTCGAACTTGTTGCCTTCAAAAATTTCATAGGCCAGCGGGTAGCCATTTTTACTGACCAAGAGTCCTAAGACAATCTGAGGGTTCTGATGTTTCCCTTCCTTAGAAAAACCAGTTTTGCGAAGTTCATCTTCCTGATCAATTTCAAAATACAAGGTGGTTACATCATAAAACACCACACTAATATCCTGATTAAGGATCTGACGGGTATGTTCATAACTGATCTGTTGTGCCAATTCTTTTTGTTTGTCGTGAAGCTTGTCCAGATACCGATAAATCTGATCCTCATCGTAATGGACCTGTTTAAACCGGTACAGGTAATCCTTGGTTTTGAGCTTGCTTTTAGGATAGGCTATCCTGGCGATGACTAAGTCCCGGAATAAATCATCCTTTATTTGATTGAATCCGATTTCATCAAATATTCTTCCAAGTACCAGGTCATACCCTACACGCTTTAATTCAGTAATGGAATTAAGCATTACCTGAATCTGTTCCCTTTCATCTGAAAAGTCAAGCTCCAGAGTGCTTTGCCTGTTTTTGATCCACGATTTGGCAGTTTTAACCAAGGAAGCAATTTCTTCTTTATCAGAGCTACTTCCAGCGGTATGTATAACACGATATTTGCCGGAAGATTTATCAATCACCTGGACACTTATTTTCCCGCTGGGATTTTTCTTTTTTCGGACAAACATGCTCAAAATTAACAAAAAACACCT
>JBNJKO010000053.1:0-1658 GCA_051751125.1 Bacteroidota bacterium | reverse complement strand
ACAAGAGTCAGTTGCAGTTGGAACAGCAGTTACAGTTGCAGCACATTCTCCGGTTACGGTTGGAAGTTCAGCAACATCAGTTACAGGAGCAGTAATATCATTTACAATTACGGTTTGGGTTTGAGTGGAGAAGTTTTCGTTTCCATCGTTAAAAGTCCAGGTGATTGTATAAGTTCCCTGCTCAGTATACGTTAAAGGATCATTTGTTGATCCATTGATAGTTCCTTCGCAAGAGTCAGTTGCAGTTGGAACAGCAGTTACAGTTGCAGCACATTCACCGGTTACAGTTGGAAGTTCATCCAGATCAGCTACCGGAGCGGTAACATCGTTTACAGTTACAGTTTGGGTTTGAGTGGAGATATTATCGTTTCCATCATCAAAGGTCCAGGTGATTGTATAAGTTCCCTGCTCGTTATAAGTTAAAGGATCATTCGTTGTTCCATTGATAATTTCACCGCAGTTATCAGTTGCAGTTGGAACAACAGTTACAGTTGCAGCACACTCACCGGTTACAGTTGGAAGTTCATCCAGATCAGCTACCGGAGCTTCATTATCAATTACTGTTACAGTAAAGCTTGTAGAAACAGTGTTTCCTGCAGCATCAGTAGCTGTAAACTCGACAATAGTGGTTCCCACAGGGAATTCACTTCCAGGAGCAAGGCCTTCAGTTAAGATTGCCTCAGTACCTTCACAATTGTCGGTAGCAGTTGGAACTTCGTAGTTTACTGTTGCACCACATATTCCGGCATCAGTGTCAACTACGATGTTTTCTATTTCTGAAAGAACTGGATTTTCTGTGTCAGGGTTTGCGATTATTTCAATCTCCGTAGAGGCTGAGATACAATCTCCATTTATAAATCTTGATGTAACAGAATAAGTTCCTGTAGCAAGATCGCTAAACAATGTGTTAGTTTGATAGTTTACTCCATCAATACTAAATTCAACATCATCAACTGCTACTAGAACTATAGAGCCATTATTAAGGTTGCAAGTAGTATTTACAGTAGAATCTAAAACCGGCACATCAGGAGTAGGGTTAATTGTTACTTTGAAACTAGTTTCATCTGAACATTTAACTTGATTACCTGTTTCTGCATAGATGTATATTGTTTGAGTAGAAGTGATAACATCACCAGCAAACAATTCAGTTCCTTCTCCACCGGATTGGGTGAAGTAATTATTTCCTTCACTTAATTCTGCTAAAATATAGCTGTTACAAGCTATTTCCCCTTCTAAAGATTGCGCTACCGGCGTATCATTGATCGTTACTTCAAAACTAGATTCTGCAGCAGGACAAGAACCAGAAGCGGCAGCATATACATATATAGTTTGATTTTCTTCGATGCTATCTCCTGCGAACAATTCAATTCCTGCCCCTCCAGAAAAAGTGAAGTATTGGTTTCCAAAATTCAAATTTGCTAAAGTGTAATTATCACAAGCTTCTTGATCGTCAAAGGATTGTACTACAATCGCGTTTTGTACTGTCACCGTAACTGTTGCTGTAGCATCTTCTGTACAAGTTCCTGTAGCTTCAACGGTGTAAGTATATACACCATCAACAGGGCCTGACCAGATTCCGCCTGCATCTGCACCACCTAACTGAGCAAACAACATTTCGTTTGTAATTTCCGTTCCTTCACATACAGTAAGGGTTCCGT
>JBNJKO010000052.1:0-1731 GCA_051751125.1 Bacteroidota bacterium | reverse complement strand
GTCTCATTTACCAAACTGAGGCGGTTTTTTTATTAAGGGTGTTTTTTTTAGTTGAGCAGGCAATTTTTCTTTATAAAAAATAGATATGAGTGTTTCTAAGCACTCTTCTTTCTAATATTATGAGCCAGAGCGTGTAATCCAAACTCTAATTCCACCTTATCGAGCCCGCGATGGGTAAATCTTTTAAAATTCCGGTTGTGTTTGATATGAGCGAAGACTGGCTCCACGTCGGCAGTTCGCTTCTTGCGCTTTATTTCCCCGATTTCAGATAATAGGGCTTCTCTGGCTTTTTGTTTGTAGTGCTCCAAGATATGATTGCGCTCCACAACGCGGTTATTTTTTCCTTTAAAACAGGCTCCCCTTATTGGACAGCCTATGCAGTTTTGAGCTCGATATTTACTATAGTTTTGCTTGTAACCAGATTTTGTTGTTTTAGTATTCTCTGATATTTTATCCATCCGCTGTCCCATCGGGCATACATAATGATCTTCTTTTTCATTGTAATAAAGGCTGTCCCTGTGGAAAGGAGTATTATTTTTTTTCTTCCCCGCAGCATTCTGCTCTTTATCGAAGGTGTTGAACTTTACATATGCCTGGATTCCTTTATTGGTTAGTAATTCAAAATTTTCCTGGCTTCCATAGCCCGCATCGGCAGTAAGAGATTCAGGGAAGTTCTGGTATAGGTGTTCATAACGCTCCAGGTGGGGTTTTAGAGTATGGATGTCATTGGCGTCCTGGTGCAACGTGTAATTAACAATAAACTGGTCTTCAGAGCTGATCTGTACATTATAACCGGGCTTCAGTTGCCCGTTCTTCATATGATCCTCCTTCATGCGCATAAAAGTTGCATCGGGATCGGTCTTACTATAACTGTTTCGATTACCCAGAAGTTCCTCTTGCTTCTCATACTTTTCCAGGTTCGTGGCAAAATTCTTTACAATATAGCGGGCCTTGGCTTTGGCTTTAGAATTGGCCTTATCATTCCCTTTAAGGATCTTGTTGATCTTTCGGGCCGTTTGTTCCACCTTTTCCTTTTCTACTTTTTTAAAATCCGGAGGTGTAGGATCCTGGTCTTCCTCATCAGCAATGCTTTGTGCATATTCCCACATCTCTTCGAGTTGCTGCATCATTTTTTTCTTGCGGGTCTTTATGGCATTGCCCCATACAAAGGTATAACGCCCAGCCACAGATTCGATCTTGGTACCATCGGTATACACTTGCTTTAAAGTTACCAAACCTTCCTGGGCAAGCAACAGTACTACCTGTTTAAAGATATCTTTAAAAACATTTTTAAGTTTTTTACTTCTGAAACGAGCTATGGTATTATGATCGGCCACCTGTTTATTGGAGAGCCACATAAAATTGATGTTCTCACGCATGGCCTTCTCAATCTTACGGCTGGAATAGGTATTATCCATATAAGCGTAGACCAACACTTTCAACATCATCTTTGGATGATAGCTGGGTTGACCTTCTTTGCTGTAAGCTTCAATTAGAGGCTGAATGTCCAGGTATTCAATCACCCCGTTTACAATACGAACAGGATGATCTTGTGGAATCATTTCTTCAATGGAGGGAGGTAAAAGCCAGTTTTGCTGCTGGTTGTACTCTTTAAATTTATGACTCATCAAAGTGTATTTGTTTCCATGAAAATAACACAATTCGCCTAAATCTCCAAGTATTTAAAAAACTTAAAATGAAAAAGCTGCCTCAGATTAATGAGACAGCTTC
>JBNJKO010000051.1:0-1885 GCA_051751125.1 Bacteroidota bacterium | reverse complement strand
GTATGCACCCCACTAACCGCGTATTGACTGCCTAGCTTTCTATTGTTAGTTTTGCTCTAAAATAATATTTATTATGAGCAAACAGGAAGAAATGTACAATTTGGTGACGGAATATCGTAATAGTGGTATTTCCGCAATTGCCTTCAGCAAAGAGAAAGGAATAAGTCCTACTACTTTTGGGTACTGGGTTCGCAAAAAGAAAGAGGAAGATCATCCAGGTGGTTTTATAAAAATAGCCACAGAATTGAAATCTTCAGCCGGTGAGCTGGAACTTATTTATCCAAATGGAGTCAAGCTTCAAATGAGTTCACAGGATCCGGCATTGATTGCCCGACTAGTTAAACTCTACTAATGTTCTCCCTAGGTTCTTCCCATAATTATCACTTCTATCGTAGGTCCTGCGATATGCGAAAATGTTTTAATGGGTTGAGTGGACTGGTGAAAAATGAACTAAACCGGGAGCCTACAAGTGGTGATGTGTTCGTTTTTCTTAACCGTAATCGTACCCATCTCAAGCTTCTTCACTGGGAACGGGGCGGCTTTGTTTTATACTACAAACGTCTGGAGCGGGGAAGCTTCACTCCACCTGTAATTAAAGAAGGGCAGACCAGTTTCAGCTGGCCGCAGTTGGTACTGATGATCGAGGGTATTACGGTTAAAAAAAGTATTCAGAAACTGCGTTATTTTCACTAGAAAATAATCGCTTTTTATCAGTAAAAACAGGGGTTCACGATAGGTTCAATAGGTCGGTTTTTGTATATTTATCCCATGCAAGAACCCTTAGAAAATCTCTCCAAAGAAGAGCTTTTAGCCCTGATCCAAAAGCAGGATAAATCCTTTCAGAAAGGGATCAAAAGATTGGCGAAATTCGAACACGATCTTGCAAAAAAGGAGCAGAAAATCTCCGATCTGGAATTTCAGCTAGCTTATTATAAGCGTCTGGCCTTTGGTCAGAAAAGAGAACGCTTCGAAGGGGATAAAAACCAGATGAGCCTTCCCTTTGAGATGGAACCGAATAAGGCAGAAGCGCAAGAAGCCGAGTTAAAAGAAAAGCTTAGTTATGAGCGGCGTAAAAGAACTTCTACCCACAAAGGAAGAATGGCACTTCCAGCGCATCTTCCGGTAGAAGAAATTGAGATCTATCCGCAGGAGGATATCACCGATATGATCTGTATCGGCAAGGAAGTGACCGATGAGCTGGAGTATGAGCCTGCTAAATACTACATCAAACGATACATCCGCTATAAGTATGCTCCTAAGAGTAAAGAAGGAGTGATCATTGGTGAACTGCCCGAGCGGGTGATCGAAAAAGGGATTCCCGGAGCCGGCCTCCTGGCCTCCATTCTGGTCGATAAGTATGAGGATCATCTCCCGCTTTACCGGCAACTGCAACGATTTAAAAGAGCAGACATCCCCATTGCCTCTTCCACTTTAGAAGGCTGGGCCCGGCAAAGTCTTAACATACTGGATATCCTTTATCAACATCTATTGGAGGATACCAGGTCAATGGGGTACCTCCAGGCGGATGAGTCCCCGATAAAAGTAATCGACAGGAATAAAAAAGGCACCACCCATCAGGGCTACTATTGGGTGTACCATAACCCTATGGATGGAAGCGTACTCTTTGATTACCAACGTGGACGAAGCCGAGAGGCTGCCGATCATGTACTGGCTGATTTTAAAGGCTACCTCCAAAGTGATGGCTATGCAGCCTACGACAAGATTGGTAAGCGGGAGGGGGTTACCCACCTGAACTGCTGGGCCCATGCCAGAAGGGAATTTGATAAAGCAAAGGATAATGACAGGGAGCCTGCTGAAAAAGCCTTGAGCTTCATTCAAAAACTCTATGCGGTGGAAGCCGAGGCGCGAGAGCTTAACTTAGGCC
>JBNJKO010000050.1:0-1906 GCA_051751125.1 Bacteroidota bacterium | reverse complement strand
TATTCTTTATTTCCTAATGTGTTATGTTATTAGAAGTGAGCTATTAGATAGGAGACGGAAGATATGGGGCGACCCTTTAATCTGAAATCCAAGATCTAATATCTACACTTGACGATTTAAGGTGGCTATAGCATCGGGGCTCACCTCTTCCCATTCCGAACAGAGAAGTTAAGCCCGTTAGCGCAGATGGTACTGCTGTATTGTGGGAGAGTATGTCGCCGCCTTGTTTTTGAAAGACCTTTACTGAAATGTAAAGGTCTTTTTTTGTTTTATAGAATTCCCAAAAGCACTTATCGAAAGATAGGTGCTTTTTTTGTTTAAAACATTTTTTTCTTTCAGGTTTTCCCACCACGTGAAAACCTCTCCTGATGATATGATAGATGTCCTGGTTCCCATAGGAAAATTTATTGTATAAAAAAAGCTGCTTAATAAGAGACAGCTTAATTCTTTAACATCAATAACTTTATATCAGGAGGATACTGTTCCTTTCGCATAAAATTGTTCCATCGTAGGTGTTTTATATCCGTCTTCAGGTTCCAGGGTAATTCTAAATCCTCCGAAATATCTATATTCTCCAACTGAAATATTAGGAAGTCCAGTTAGTACGTTTTTTTGTTAATCTCTTAGGGTTTAATTCCCCGCTGCTTGCAGCGTAAGTAATATATTTGCTTATGTCAGAGAGTAAATATATACACAAATCTCATAATGTTTCATTATTGCTTTACCATTTTGTGTGTCCTGCAAAATATCGCAGGGTAGTTTTGATAAGACCGTCGATCAGACGTTGGTAAGTATTTGTATGGATATAGAAAAGCGATATGAAATTCATTTTCTGGAGATTGGGACAGACAGGGATCACGTTCATTTTTTGCTTCAATCCGTTCCAATGAAAAGTCCAACACAACTTGTTAAGATGTTGAAGAGTATCACTGCTAGAGAAATTTTTCAAAGACATCCGGAAGTTAAGAAAGTTTTATGGGGAGGAGCTTTCTGGTCAAGTGGATATTTTGTGAACACAGTAAGTAAATTTGGGGATGAAAGCACTATATCCAAATATGTTCGTGATCAAGGAATGGAAAAAGATTATAGTGTGCTACACAAAGTAAAACAATTGAAAATGTTCTGATTTTTTTCAGATACCTCGTATGCTTGCATCGAGGTAGTTCATTTCTACAACTTTATTTCTCTTTGATAATTTTCCTTTAAAGAAAGGAATAAGAACTCAGGATCATATGCAGCAGCACTGGATAAAGTTAGAAGCGATTTTTCAATCTCTTCAACTTCAGCCTTTACTTCAAAATATTCCTTCAGGGTGCGACATACCCCGGCACTTTCAGATTCAGAAAGAGCACCTTAAACGTGTAATCCCACTATTCCGGAATCTATGTATTGCTTGATATCCATCATTATACTATGTTAGATATTAATTTATCTATATAAACATGGTTTCTGGTTTTAACCGTACCCAAGGACATTTCAAGTTCTTAGACTATTTCTTTTTAGGTGAAGCTTTTAAAAAATAAAAGGCCGATTAATTTCTTACACATTGGTTCAAGTAAATCTATATATTTTTGTAATCCAACAGCGTCTATTTTCCGGATGAATTGCTTTTTGCCTTTAATATATCTGCCAAATTATCACTCTTATAGTTTAGTTTTTTGTTCTTAAGATCTTTAGACCTTATTTTATAGAAGCATTTTGGACAATATTGAGGATCCGGTTACCCCCCCCGCTTTATTTGCATCGTACATGGGTGCATGATTATTGCATAATTTCCAACAGAATATAACAGATATATGTATTCGAAAGCCTTAACGTTTCCAGTCTGCAGTTCAATAACAATTGGTCTTGTTGCATAAAGTAAGGTGATATGCTAAATTTAATAGAAAACGCTTAAAAATAATAA
>JBNJKO010000049.1:0-2034 GCA_051751125.1 Bacteroidota bacterium | reverse complement strand
CTTGACGGTACTCTGCGAATAAGGATCGGCTAACTCCGTGCCAGCAGCCGCGGTAATACGGAGGATCCAAGCGTTATCCGGAATCATTGGGTTTAAAGGGTCCGTAGGCGGGACAATCAGTCAGCGGTGAAAGTCTGTGGCTCAACCATAGAATTGCCATTGATACTGTTGTTCTTGAATACTTATGAAGTGGTTGGAATATGTAGTGTAGCGGTGAAATGCATAGATATTACATAGAACACCGATTGCGAAGGCAGATCACTAATAATTTATTGACGCTGATGGACGAAAGCGTAGGTAGCGAACAGGATTAGATACCCTGGTAGTCTACGCCGTAAACGATGGTTACTAGCTGTTCGGTCGCAAGACTGAGTGGCTAAGCGAAAGTGATAAGTAACCCACCTGGGGAGTACGTTCGCAAGAATGAAACTCAAAGGAATTGACGGGGGCCCGCACAAGCGGTGGAGCATGTGGTTTAATTCGATGATACGCGAGGAACCTTACCAGGGCTTAAATGTAGTTTGACCGATTTGGAAACAGATCTTTCGCAAGACAAATTACAAGGTGCTGCATGGTTGTCGTCAGCTCGTGCCGTGAGGTGTCAGGTTAAGTCCTATAACGAGCGCAACCCCTGTTGTTAGTTGCCAGCGAGTAATGTCGGGAACTCTAACAAGACTGCCAGTGCAAACTGTGAGGAAGGTGGGGATGACGTCAAATCATCACGGCCCTTACGTCCTGGGCCACACACGTGCTACAATGGTAGGGACAGAGAGCAGCCACTGGGCAACCAGGAGCGAATCTATAAACCCTATCTCAGTTCGGATCGGAGTCTGCAACTCGACTCCGTGAAGCTGGAATCGCTAGTAATCGCATATCAGCCATGATGCGGTGAATACGTTCCCGGGCCTTGTACACACCGCCCGTCAAGCCATGGAAGCTGGAAGCACCTGAAGTCCGTCACCGAGAGGAGCGGCCTAGGGTGAAGCTGGTAACTGGGGCTAAGTCGTAACAAGGTAGCCGTACCGGAAGGTGCGGCTGGAACACCTCCTTTCTAGAGAATTGCCTTTTTAAGTAGGGCATTCGCAATTACTACTACAAGGAAGACCTCAGAGTTTTTTCTTGTCTTGATTCGCTGTCAATTTAAATATATTATTAAAGTATTGAGAAGTTAGTGGTAAGGCGTGTAGCTTGAATAAGGCTGCGTTTTCTACACTACTGACTATTCGACTATAATACAGTCTCATAGCTCAGCTGGTTAGAGCGCTACACTGATAATGTAGAGGTCGGCAGTTCGAGTCTGCCTGAGACTACAATTCCTGGATTCGTTTGGGAATATGTTCATTAAAATATTAAAGGAAATTTTAGAAGTTGAAGATTCTGAATTTTGAATTTTGAATATTTAATTCGGAATTTCAAATGGGGGATTAGCTCAGCTGGCTAGAGCGCCTGCCTTGCACGCAGGAGGTCATCGGTTCGACTCCGATATTCTCCACTATTCCTTAAGAATTGAAGGAGATAGTTAATTCAAACAACCAGGAATGCTAACGCATACTTCGTTTGGTTATCATCGATTTTGGTTCGTTACAGAGGAAAAACGTTCATTGACATATTGGGAAATAAAGAATACGAGAGAATACAATACGAGTGTGTACTTCGGTACATATTTAAGAATATAAATAAATAAAATTATTGATGGAACTTGTTCTGTTGATAGTTTGAGCACATTAGGTAAAAAGCACATAAGCTAAATAAGGGCGTATGGGGAATGCCTAGGCTCTCAGAGGCGAAGAAGGACGCGATAAGCTGCGAAAAGCTGCGGGGATTGGCACATACAAATTGATCCGCAGGTATCCGAATGGGGCAACCCACTATGTTGAAGACATAGTATCCGCAAGGAGGCAAACCCGGGGAACTGAAACATCTAAGTACCCGGAGGAGAAGAAAACAATAGTGATTGCGTAAGTAGCGGCGAGCGAACGCGCATTAGCCCAAACCAGTATTGTTACGGCAATGCTGGGGTTATAGGACCACGAT
>JBNJKO010000048.1:0-2139 GCA_051751125.1 Bacteroidota bacterium | reverse complement strand
AAATAACATCTGAATTTTTTGGATAGGTGTACAAAAAAACCCTGAGAAATTCTCAGGGTTTCTTATACTATAAAATTTCTTAAGCTGCATATTGCTCACATGCTCTTACACATTCCCTGCATGCTTTTGCGCAATCTTTGCAGTGCTGATGCTCGTGTTTCCCGCATTCTTCGGCACAGGCATTACACACTGTTATACAATAATCTATAAGACCCTGAACATCTTTATAGTTGGTAGCAAGAACCTGGTTTAAGGCTGCACAAACTTCAGCACAAACCCGGTCTGTGCGAATACATTTAACCATCATTTTTACATTTTCCTCATCCAAGCAGGCATCTGCGCAATAATTACAGGCGTTGATACAATTTCCTAATGCATGGATCAATTTCTCATTTCTCATAATATTGGTGTTTAATTATTTATAACTAAAATTACCACTATACATTAAAATTAACCTTTAAGGAAACTATAAACCTTTAAGAAAATTTGTTAATCAATGAGAATCCAGTGAGCTCCTTTTCTTTACATGATCCAGTTTATATTGGGAAGGAGTTAAACCCGTGCTCTTTTTAAATTGGGTAGCAAGATAAGCGGCACTGCTGTACCCCAAATCCATAGCGATCTCAGAGATACGAAGTTCATCATATTCCAGTAACTCCTTGACCCTTTCTGTCTTTATTCCCTGCTGAAATTGCTGAATACTTTTACCTTCCATTCTGGAAAACAAGGAACTTACATGGCTGTAATCCATATTTAGTTCGTGGCTCAGTATCACTGAGAGATTACTATTGCTGAAGTTCTTATCATCATAGATACCTTTAATTATAACCGATTTTATTCGGTTGACAAGTCGGGAGTTTTTCTCTTCTATGATCTCAAATCCTGTAGCCAGCAATTCCCGGGAAAGCTCCTCCCTTTCCTGAAAGTTTAAAGACTTCAAAAGGGAAACTTCACCCAGCGAAATTGAACCAAAGGGAATTTGCATGCGTGACAAAATTTCGCTTACAGAAAGGATGCAACGGTCACAAACCATGTTTTTAATAAAAAGGGCATTTTTTTCCATAAAAGGGGAACGATAGAAGAATAGAAAACCGGCGGGGGTTTACCGCCGGGATAATTTAATTACTTAATAGTAGCCTCTACCCTGCCACATTTTAACATTTTATCGCCATAGTAAGGATTTCTTATTTCCTTGGAATTTGAAAACCAGGAATCTCCTTTTCCTTCAAATGCCATAGGGCAATATTGTTTGTAGATCTCTCCTGAAGCAAGTGCACCTTCCAGTTGAGCTTCCATGGCAGTTGTGAGGTCTGAAAAAGCCTCTCTCTGGGCATTTACATTACTTTCTGTAGCAATTTTAAGAGCTGCTGTCGCTGCCGCTTCATTGGTTTCGGTAGATTCTAATGCTGCTACCATTTCCTTGGCCCGATCCCGAGCCATGGCTGCATCGGTTTGAACCAGGGCATTCTTAATATTAATGTAATGCTGATAAATAGCACCTATCTCCTGGTTTTCAAACTGAGCTGTAATTTGATCTTTCAGGATTTGCTCTTCATTCATTGCCGGATCCATATCACGCTCTATGCTCTCCTGATGCATTTCATTTTGCATCAGTTCCGGGCCATCATCTTTTTCATTGTTTTCTTTACAGGAATAAAGACTTAGGGTTCCCGCAATTGCGGCCAGCATCAATACATTTTTTACTTGTTTTTTCATTTTTAAACGATTTTAAGATTAAGTCAAAGACCAATACCCAAAACTGGTTTATTTTTTAAGGTCGGATGTTTTTTCATTTTCCATAGGATACTCATCCATATTTTCATCATCCATCATATTATTACCCTCCATATGCTCACCATCCTGCATTTCATTTTCCATATGTTCAGAAGAATCATCTTCTTTGGTTTCCCTGCAAGAGACAAGAGTCAAACTGCCTGCAATTGCTGTAAGCATCAATAGATTTTTTATTTGATTTTTCATTTTTATTAAAATTTAATTATTATAAATTCAGCCTTATTTATTAGATATTAATGTTTCGTTTCTTGGGTTATTTTTTTAAGTTTTTCTCAACAAAACTCCCATCTAAAATTTTACCGAAAGTCCTCCTCCAGCTCCAAAGCGATTGTCATAACTTCCCAT
>JBNJKO010000047.1:0-2200 GCA_051751125.1 Bacteroidota bacterium | reverse complement strand
GTGCATTGATCAATTGAGAACATATTCAGAATAAGAAAATTGTTGTATCTATTCCTTTTTTTCTGAAGATTAGTAGTTATTTTAGCATACCTGCAACGTAAAATAAAAACAATAAATAGCTCTACTTATGAAAAAAGGATTTTTAATCGATATGGATGGTGTTATCTATGGGAATGACACATTAATTCCGGGAGCCGATAAATTTATTGCCGAGCTACAGAAGAAAAAGATTCCATTTTTGTTTATGACAAATAACAGTCAGCGTACGCCATTGGATACGGTGAATAAGGTCGCGAAAATGGGAATTAAAATTAAAGAGGAGAACGTTTATACCAGTGCGATGGCAACAGCCTTCTTCTTATCTTTTATGCAACCTAATGGAAGCGCCTATGTTTTGGGAGAGGGTGGATTAATAACCAGTCTTGCTCAAAATGGTTATAATCTTGTAAATCATAATCCCGATTTCGTGGTAGTAGGAGAGGGTAGAAATTTTACTTTAGAAATGGTTAATAATGCTGTGGATATGATTTTATCCGGTTCCAAATTTATAGCAACCAATCTGGATCCCTCTCCCAAGAAAAAGGGATGGTCTAACCTGGGGATAAAGGCAATCGTAAAAATGATAGAGGAAGCAACCGGGAAAAAGGCTTTTTCAGTAGGAAAACCAAGTCCGGTAATGATGCGTGCTGCCAGGAAATATCTTGGTTTGGAAGCAAGTGAAACCATTATAATCGGGGATACTATGGATACGGATATTCTTGGCGGGGTGCAGCTAGGGTATACCACAATCCTTACACTCTCCGGAGTTTCCACCAAAGAAAACCTGATAGATTATGCTTTTAAACCAGATCTTATCATAAATTCTGTTGCAGATATCGACCTGGAAAAAGTTTTACAGCTGAAATAATAAATTGGTTTGGAGTGCTTTAAATACAATATTGCCCGTGGGTTTTTACTTAAACTTCAACTTCTTTAAAATTCTTGAAGCTTTGCTTTTTTTAGGTTTTCTGTCATCTCTTGTAACAAGATTATAAACCACGTAGCCAGTTCCTGCAGCAGCAAGAACTCCAATGCCCGCTAAACCGATACCAAATAATATTACACGTTTTGTAAGGATTGCTTTACCAACTCTTAAGGCTACGGCCGTTTTTAATGCTTTTCCTCCTGTATGTACTATATTGCTCATGATTCGCTTATTTTTAATTTAATATAAGTTCAGTTTTTCCTCTACTTTAATTTAGAGTGAATTATTTAGAATTTGCGTTAAGGAATTTTGAAATAACATAGTTTTAACAAAGAAATTGAGGCAGAAAAAAAATCTTCTTTAAATTCTACCGATTTTGAATGGTTAGCAGTGTAATTTTTTCTGAAGGATAATTAAATTTTTTAGGCTACTTCTTTTTCTATCGCCAGAAAGTGAGTGAGGTTCGATCCACTGTTTAACAATGGAATAATTGTGATCTCACATACATATTCTTCCTTATTCTTTCTGTAATTCACTACAGTTTCAGAAAAAATATCAGACTTGCGAAGTTTTTCCCGTATGCTTTTCCTGGTTTCGGGTTTGGTACCTGCTCCCTGGAGAAATTTAGGCTGTTTTCCCAAAGCATACTTAGCTGGATATCCTGTCATTTTTGAAAAACCTTTATTAACCCATTGGATGGTTTGGTTTGCATCTGTAAGCACAAGTGCATCATAATCCTTATTCAGGATTAATTTGTGATCGAATTGCCATTCCCTCGCTGTGTCATGAACAAGAAGACTTGCCAAATCCATTTTTTTTCGGCCATTGTCAAGAGACTGAAAGTGACTGCTGGAGAAAATATCCATACTTAGCAGTGGGCTTATCTGCTCAATAGGCTGGATTTTATGTTGCACCTTCTTGTATTCTTCGTTGCTTAGCGAGCTAAGATAAAGATCAAGACAAGCCATATTACTTAAATTATCTTTGAATTTGCTCATAATCGAATTATTCAAATTTGTTATTACTCCTTTAATTTTTTTAAAACCCTCTACGTGATTTAAACCTATATAAATGTGAAAAGCTAAGGGGATAAATCCGTGTGTTCCTCGAATTTATTAATTGAAATCTTTTTTTTCAGAATAATAATTAGGCAAATATAGAACCTTGTTTTAATCCTTTTTAAATTTTAATAGGTTTTATGATTTGTTTGAGGGGGGCAAATTTTATAATTAAATT
>JBNJKO010000046.1:0-2502 GCA_051751125.1 Bacteroidota bacterium | reverse complement strand
TGGATATTCCTGTAAAACTGGACACCCTAATCCTGTGCAAACTGGACAGTCATTTTTGATGATTTTATATTAATGAATGTAGGTAAATTTTTTTAGTTGTTTTTCATTTTTTTTCGCATCGATTCTCCCTTGAGTTCGAAGCGTATTGCCGAGTGCACTATTCGATCTAAAATGGCATCAGCAATTAATTTTTCCTCAAACAGATCATGCCAGCTTTTCACAGGTAATTGAGAACAAAAAATGGTAGATTTTTTATGATGCCTGTCCTCTATTAAATCCATCAGGATCTGCTGTCTTTCATGATTGAGCGTCTGCAGTCCAAAGTCATCTATGATTAATAGATCATGGTTTTCTATCTTATAAAGTTCTTTCATATAAGAACCATCCCCCTTGGCCATCATTAGTTTATGGAAGAGTTTCCCTAGATTATAATACAGTACTTTATACCCTTTTATGCAGCATTGGTGGCCCAGGGCAGTCGCTAAAAAAGATTTGCCGGTTCCGGCACAACCGGTGATTAAAATATTTTGACGGTGGTCAACAAAGGAACAGTCAGCGAGTCTGGTAAAGAGGTTGCGATCCAGGTTCCTGTCTGAGGCGTAGTTGATCTCTTCTATGGATGCCTGATAATGGAAGCGAGCATTCTTTAGTAAGCGATCTGTCTTGTTATTGTTTCTCAGGGTATCTTCTGATTCAATGAGCCAGGCAATAAACTCATCATTGGTAAATGTGTCGTGGCTTCTGGTTTCAAACGAAGATTCATAGGCTCGTTTCATACCGTTCAGACGCATCTGGTGCATCTTTTCAATGGTTGCATTTGTATTCATAGTTGATTTATAGTTTTAGGTTATGCATAATATTCTGATCCTCTGATATTATCATGTGCAACGGGTAAGGCCACGGATGATTCAGCTAATGTTAACTGTTTATCCAGACCCCGGTCCAGGATGTTTTTGATCTGGTTATAGCCTATAGCATCGTAAGCCAGTGCTCTGGTACAGGCATTGTTAAGGCGTTCCTTTCCTATTTTAGTGGCCATTGTCAATATCCCGACACAGCTCTTGTAGTTCTGCTCAGGATATTGTTTTTTCTGAAGTATTTTCTCAATACAATCCTTGGCAGAAGGGCCGATGCCCTGGGCCCAGTTCATAAAATATTCAGGACTCCAATCCATATTGTACGTGTGGTTTGAAGGCATGTGTTCCTTTATAGTGGTGTAAGCATAGGGCTTTCTGCTACGAGGATGAAGCGCAATACGTTGTTGGCCATGATAGATTTCAACCACATTCTGGGTGAGGATCATCTTCACCTTTTTACCCATTAAACTATGGGGAGCGCTGTAGTAGTTCTTATCCGCGGCATAGTAAAGGTGGCAGTTTTTCTGCA
The DNA here is from genome assembly GCA_051751125.1 of Bacteroidota bacterium. Taxonomy (GTDB): domain Bacteria; phylum Bacteroidota; class Bacteroidia; order Flavobacteriales; family Flavobacteriaceae; genus Gillisia. Next base: position 1,116 of record JBNJKO010000046.1, on the reverse strand, counting down.
CCGTAGCTATTTTATAGTCTCTTAGCTCGTAGAGCGCTATAGGCAAAGGTTTTAGTGCTGATTTTTCTATTTCCAGAAACAGCTCCGTACGACTCAGTTGTTTTTTCTGAAATGGGGTATTGTTATAGGGGATTAGTAGAGCTCTGATGGCAGCGTTGAGTGCAGTGATACTGTAAAACTCCTCATTGCGAAGGGCTGCATAGATACGGGTATACGTAATATTTACTGCCCCTTCAACTAAATTTTTATCTTTAGGTTTTAACGGGCGTGCAGGCATGATAGAAGTATCATAATGGGAAGCAAAGCCTGCAAACTGCTCATTTATAAAGGGCTCATATTTACTTGGTTTTGTCACGGCTGATTTCAGATTGTCCGGAACAATACAGGCAGGAACACCTCCAAAAAAATGAAGACAGTTCTGCACCGAGTTTATAAAATCCGGGATTCTCTGAGTGAATGAAGCCTCTACGTAGGTGTACTGGCTGGCTCCCAAGGTGCCCACAAATACTTCTACCGGGATGATTTCTCCAGTATGTGGATCAATAATGTGAAGTTTTTTACCTGCATAATCAACAAAGACTTTATCGCCTGCTTTATAAACAGCAGGCATATACCCTTCTGATTTCTGGATCCATTTACTGTAATGGTAACAAAAGCGACTGTACATGACTCCCTCGGGATACTTTTGATGATATTCCTCCCACAGGATATGCCGGGTCACCCCCACACGCTTTAGCTCTTTTTCCACATAGGGGAAAAAATCAAATAGCTCAAGATGAGTAGTATCTCTCTCACTAATGGCCGTGGAATCTTCCGCTTCAAAGAGGTCAAACAAGTCATTGTCGGAGAGTTCTAAAAGCTCTGTATAGCTAAACCCGGAGTTTTCAAAAGCCGAGAGATATTTTATTACGGTAGTCCTTGATTTTTTAAGGCTTAGGGATATTTCAACATTAGAAAATCCATTGTTTTTCATTCTGATGATTTCACGTATCATAACTGATCCTATGTTTTTATTGGCCATACTAGGGGTTTTTTGAACCACATAATATACCCTAAAATCATCATCAAAAACTGTCCAGTTTGCCCCGGAATCACTGTTCACTTTGCCCAGGAATC
>JBNJKO010000045.1:0-2565 GCA_051751125.1 Bacteroidota bacterium | reverse complement strand
AGATATACCAGAATACTTTTTACAACATAGGTTAAACGTTCCGGTCTCTTGCAAGACCGGAACCGCACTAAGCTTTACGGATTATTAGTATCACTCGGCTATGACATTACTGCCTTTACACCTGTGACCTATCAACGTGGTAGTCTCCCACGATCCTTTAAAGAAATCTCATCTTGTGGTGGGTTTCGCGCTTATATGCTTTCAGCGCTTATCCCTTCCCGACGTAGCTACCCAGCAATGCTCCTGGCGGAACAACTGGTGCACCAGAGGTCAGTCCAACTCGGTCCTCTCGTACTAGAGTCAGATCCACTCAAATTTCTAACGCCCACTGTAGATAGAGACCGAACTGTCTCACGACGTTCTGAACCCAGCTCGCGTGCCACTTTAATGGGCGAACAGCCCAACCCTTGGGACCTTCTCCAGCCCCAGGATGTGACGAGCCGACATCGAGGTGCCAAACCCCCCCGTCGATGTGAGCTCTTGGGGGAGATCAGCCTGTTATCCCCGGCGTACCTTTTATCCTTTGAGCGATGGCCCTTCCATGCGGAACCACCGGATCACTATGCTCTACTTTCGTACCTGATCGACCTGTATGTCTCTCAGTCAAGCTCCCTTATGCCATTGCACTCTACGCACGGTTACCAAGCGTGCTGAGGGAACCTTTAGAAGCCTCCGTTACTCTTTTGGAGGCGACCACCCCAGTCAAACTACCCACCAAGCATTGTCCCCCTTGTTCAGGGGTTAGGCTTCAAACAAGTAAAGGGTGGTATTTCAACAATGACTCCACAACACCTGGCGATGCTGCTTCAACGTCTCCCACCTATCCTACACATCACTTGTCCAAAGTCAATACTAAGCTATAGTAAAGGTGCACGGGGTCTTTTCGTCCCACAGCGGGTAATCGGCATCTTCACCGATACTACAATTTCACCGAGCTCATGGCTGAGACAGTGTCCAGATCGTTGCACCATTCGTGCAGGTCGGAACTTACCCGACAAGGAATTTCGCTACCTTAGGACCGTTATAGTTACGGCCGCCGTTTACTGGGGCTTCAATTCAATGCTTCGCCGAAGCTAACATCTCCTCTTAACCTTCCAGCACCGGGCAGGTGTCAGGCCCTATACATCATCTTTCGATTTAGCAGAGCCCTGTGTTTTTGATAAACAGTCGCCTGGACCTCTTCACTGCGGCCCATCCGAAGATGGGCGACCCTTCTCCCGAAGTTACGGGTCTATTTTGCCTAGTTCCTTAGCCATGAATCTCTCGAGCACCTTAGAATTCTCATCCCAACTACCTGTGTCGGTTTACGGTACGGGCTGCCACCACTCGCTTTTCTTGGAAGTCGATTTGCTAGATTATCACGCCGGCCGAAGCTTTTGTGTACTATCGCCGTGTTACCACTGGCTTCAACGTACTATTCCGTCAGTACGCACTAACTTTTCGCCTCCGTCACTTTTAACGTGGGGCAGGTACAGAACTATTAATCTGTTGTCCATCGACTAACCCATTCGGGGTCGCCTTAGGTCCCGACTAACCCTCAGCTGATTAGCATAGCTGAGGAAACCTTAGTCTTTCGGTGTGCGGGTTTCTCGCCCGCATTATCGTTACTTATGCCTACATTTTCTTTTGTAATTAGTCCAGCATGCCTGACAGCACACCTTCAACCCCATTACAATGCTCCCCTACCACTCTGTACTCTTGTACAAAATCCATAGCTTCGGTAATATACTTATGCCCGATTATTATCCATGCCGAACCGCTCGACTAGTGAGCTGTTACGCACTCTTTAAATGAATGGCTGCTTCCAAGCCAACATCCTAGCTGTCTGGGCAGTTCAACCGCGTTTCTTCAACTTAGTATATATTTGGGGACCTTAGCTGATGGTCTGGGTTCTTTCCCTCTCGGACATGGACCTTAGCACCCATGCCCTCACTGCTGATCAACATTTTATAGCATTCGGAGTTTGTCAGGAATTGGTAGGCGGTGAAGCCCCCGCATCCAATCAGTAGCTCTACCTCTATAAAACTTTAAATCAACGCTGCACCTAAATGCATTTCGGGGAGTACGAGCTATTTCCGAGTTTGATTGGCCTTTCACCCCTACCCTCAGGTCATCCCAAGACTTTTCAACGTCAACGGGTTCGGTCCTCCACTATGTGTTACCACAGCTTCAACCTGCCCAAGGGTAGATCACACGGTTTCGCGTCTACCACTACCAACTAAAACGCCCTATTAAGACTCGCTTTCGCTACGGCTCCATCTCTTAAAGACTTAACCTTGCTGGCAACGGTAACTCGTAGGCTCATTATGCAAAAGGCACGCCGTCACCCCCTAAAGGGCTCCGACCGCTTGTAAGCGTATGGTTTCAGGATCTATTTCACTCCGTTATTCACGGTTCTTTTCACCTTTCCCTCACGGTACTGGTTCACTATCGGTCTCTCAGGAGTATTTAGCCTTAGCGGATGGTCCCGCCAAATTCATACAGGGTTTCTCGTGCCCCGCACTACTCAGGATACCACTATGGTTTATGTTCATTACCTATACCGGGCTATCACCGTCTATGGCC
>JBNJKO010000044.1:0-7757 GCA_051751125.1 Bacteroidota bacterium | reverse complement strand
TAGGATTTGTAATGACAGTTGACCCAGTTTAAAAACCCAGCCAATTTGCGTAAAATGGTCTCAAACCTCCAGTAAAAATTAATTTCATTTCTAAAAATTTTATGGAGGGGGCAAAACTCCGGAGTAGCCTCACGATTAAAAATTTATAATTTCTTTATGCCATAGCATGGCAGCAACCGGAAAGATCTTCAGTTTTTGAAAGCCCTTTTCAATTAACGTAATCCCTGCTTAAGTGATTTCAAAATTTCGCATCATGCCCATATCCTCATGTTCCAGGTTATGGCAGTGGTATACAAACAAGCCCTTAAAATCTTTAAACTGCAGGATAACCCTGGCTTTCATCCCGGGCATCAGCAAAACTGTATCCTGCCAGCCTTCATTTATAAAACCATCTTTTATGGCATTCCACAATTGTGGATCTACATTATCCGAATTTCTTTCCAAAATATTGAACTGTACCTGATGGATATGAACCGGATGGGGCATATTCATCATATTCCCCATCATACCATCTCCATTCATCATACCCCCGTCATTACCCATCATGCCCCGCCCATTCATCATACCTCCACTATCGTCACGTCTATTCATCCCTCCGCCATTGATCAATTCCCAAACTTCGGTGCTTCCAAGCTTTACGGTTTCTTCATCAGCTACTCCTGTGGTTTCCCAGGTTCGTCCATTGATGGTCCATTGCATATGGTCCATGGCGAAAACAAATTGCCTTGGATTATTTAAATTTTTGGCAGTGGATGGATCAATGTAATCCGGCCTGATCAATTGTTGGGGTAAAGCGTAATCATTATTTCCTGAACTAGCCGCCTGAACGGTAAAAACAGGATATTCGCTCCCCTGGGGCAGGGAGCTTTCACCACTCCCCATCCTCATACCTCTCTGACCCATCATCCCACCCGACATTACCTCAAGCGGAAACGATGCGTTTTTCAAGGTGATTTCAGTACCTACCGGCTTGTTGGATAGATCAAGCCATACATCCGCTCTTTTGGCAGGGCCCAGCATAAGGTAAGGAAGGTTCCTGGGTGCACTCAATAAACTTCCGTCAATTCCAAAAATAGTGATGGGACTACCATCATTCCATGCCAGTTTGTAAATTCTTGAATTGGAACCATTGAGCAATCTCAGCCGGTAAGTACATCCGGCCTTTAGTTTGAGCGTTTTTTCAGGATTCCCATTGATCAATATCCGGTCGCCTAAAAAACCGTTCATCCGGTCCATCCTGTTTTTCAGATAAACCAGTTGGTTGTTTTTATTAAAAGTACGATCCTGAATAACTACCGGCAAATCAAACTCACCTTCTGGTAAGTTGAGTTTTTGTTCTTCCTCATCGGTAACCAATAAAAGACCGGCCAGCCCATTATATACCTGCGGACCGGTGCGGCCATGCGGATGGGGGTGATACCAGTAGGTGCCTGCCCGGTTCATCACTTCATACTCATAAATATACGTCTCTCCACTATTAATTACATCCTTAGGATGCCCGTCATATTGTTCCGGCACGTGCATGCCGTGCCAGTGGATAATACTCTCTTCCGGTAGGTTATTCTGAAAACGAATACGTATTTTTTGCCCCTTTTTTACCCTGATGGTAGGCCCCAGGTAACTTCCTTCTAATTTCTGCAGAACCTCCTTGTTTCCCTTAATCAACTTTCCTTCAAAAACCCAAACTTTTGTTTTTGGGCCAGGCAAAACAGATATCTCACGCTGCACCGCGTTCATTTCCAGATCTATATCTGGCTGAAAATCCTGACTAATCTCCGTCGCTACCGTTCCTGAGGACCGGCCATCACAGGACGAAAATAAAGGCCAAATTAAAATCGTTGCTACGCCAAATCCTGCCTTTTCAAGAAATGTCCTTCTGTCGATTACTACAGGTTTTTTATTTTTTTTCATAGCTGTTAGTAATTAATTTATTTCTGAATTTGCTACAGCAACAGTATATGCACAATAATCATTAGGCCACAAAATAACGCCCCGGACAATTCAGCTACGGTCTAATTCCCTTTTTCCAGTTCCGCTTTTTTCTTTTCGAACTCCGCTTCGTCAATTTCACCTTTGGCATAGCGGTTTTTCAGGGTTTCCATTGGTGAGGCCCGATTGTTACTCCCGGAAGCCGATGGAGTATTCCTTTGAAAAAGATTTCCCCTGCCTAAACCTATGATTAAAATAATTGTAAGTATTGCTCCGATGATCCATCCATACATCATAATTCCAAATATTTAAAGTGGTTTCCTATCAAATTATTTTTAGCTTTTAGCATAAAGGTTATTTTTTTCAATAGCTTTATGAATATTAGTATTGATAAATGCTCTTTAAGTTAACCCAGTTAGCTTAAAATCACAAATTTAATTTTTGAATGTCTGGAAGATTTTGTTGGAAGATCTACTTTCTCGTGGCACAATTAGGTAGAAAAACATGACTAATGGTCAGCGATTTTTTATTATTATTCTTGGCGAAATCACCGCCATGTTATCAATTAGCCCTGTTTTTAAAAAAATGAAAAAGGAAAACAGGCTTATGCCCCTAAAAAAGAAAAGCCCCCCTAAACAGCACGCTTACGGGGCCTTCAGCGGAGAATAAGGGATTAAATCAAAGAACAATCATGTCATTGGCATCATCCAGAACCTGATTATCAAAATCTTTCAAATATATTTCTGTGGTACGAAGGGAGTGATGGCCAAGGCCCTCGCTAATTATCTCGGTAGATATTCCAAGATTCTTAGCAATTGTAGCCCAGGAGTGGCGAATGTAATATGTGGTTATTCTCTCTTCAATACCCGCATCTTTTGCTATTATTTTTAGAGATTTATTAATTAACCTACTATCCGACCTGTATTTCGTGTAATTTTCCACAGATCCATCGTAGCCAATTGGAAATACAAATTCATCATCTCCTTTGTCTTTCTTATAAAAATCAAGTATTTCAGAAAATTCACGCGTTATTTTTACCGAAAAAGGATCACCTGTTTTACTACGGCCATAAAACATTCGATCTCCAACAATGTCCCTAATTCTTATTTTTGCAAGATCTATTAAGTTCATCCCCCTGCAATTAAACATACTCAATAAATAATTCTTTGTATTCCATAAAGTGGAACCTTCTTCATACTTCAAATTGCGAATCGCGATAAATTTATCCTTTGAAAGTGCCTTTTTCTTGGTGCGTCTTGTTGTTGGAATTTTATAGTGATGAAATGGATTTTTTTGGGGGATAAATCTATCTTCTTTAACTGCACTATTATAAATGGCCCTTATCGCCCTAAGGTAAGCACTTATTGCATTATCACAATTTCCTTTTGCCCTTCGATCCATTTCATACTCTTTAAGAAATGTCACAGTAATTTGATAAAGTTTGACCTCTTTATTATTGTTGAATTTTGTAAAGGAAGAAATTGCCCCCTTATACCAAGATGCCGTTGCTGGTTTACTGATTTTCAATTTGCGATCTATCAAAATTTGACCACATTCATTTAATGTGATACCATTTGAAAGATTCTTTTTAATTTTTGAATCCAACTTTTTATCCCAGGAATTTTTTATATTTTCCACTAAAACATCAACATTTATTGTGCTTAAAGTATCCCCGAGTTCATCGATTATGGTTTTAGCCGAATGCAATTTCTGATAGTTGGTTTTATTTATCGCATCACAATCCTTGTTCTTGTTTGCCAGGACTGATTTTTTTAATATCATATTCTTTTCATCCCATCCAGCTATCGAAGTACTACAGGAAAGACGTACCATTCTCGGTTTCTTGTGAAATATTTTTATTACCACAGGAAATGACCCGTCAACATTTTTTGAACCATTTCTTGTATCTAAAATTAATCTTGCTCGTGCCATTTTTTGAAATCTTTACTATAAAAATAATGAAAATTACGCACACTTTACGCACACTTTTATTTGATTCCAAATAATTCCATCTGACATTTAAATTAATTAAATCATTGATTATCAATTAATTATAATGTTGTTTGATGCAGATTGCAGGCCAAAAAACCGACTTCTAAGCAGGCGGTCCCAGGTTCGAATCCTGGCGCGATCACTTTAATACCAAAGGTTTCAAGCTGTCAAAGGTTTGAAGCCTTTTTTATTTGCATACGATTTGCATAAAACATTGCTTTAAAACAATTATTTATGTCACATAATTTTTTAATTATATTTATTAAATGATAGATGTGCAGCATTTTTTTCTTAGTGCTTGTTTTGGATCCTAATGTTACTATTAACATTACCCACAATCATTTACAAATTCACCCTCTAAAAGAAAATGTTACCATTTACCATTTTTTAAAAAAGCAAAGCTCCTGAATTTAGAAATTAGCCGGCCTTATAACTGAATTTTTTTCTGCTCAGAATTTTCCTGCGGCCTATTTTAATTCTTGTTTCTATAACCAAAAGTCAGCTTAGGGTATCGATCTTTTAAAAAATAGAAATGATGAAGAATTTAAAATTAGAAGATCGATTAAAGCGAATTGAAAAACTGCTGTTGGCAAAAAAAAAGGCGCTTTAACCCTGGAGGAAGCCTGTGTGTATAGCAGAATTTCCCGGGGCTATATGTAGAAGCTTACCTCTGCCGGAAAAATTCCTCACTCAAAACTCAGGAGGAAGTTGATTTATTTCCAGAAAAAGCCGACATCTGTTTTTTTTCTAAATAACAAAACCAAAAAAAAATATCCAGTTAACTATAATTCATTAAAATTCAATATCTTAATCACACTTCTATTGTAGTCAATGATCCTATTTTTCTTTAAATAGCTAAACACACTCGAAACTTCCTGCCAATTGGTTGAAGTCAACTGTGCAATTTTTTGGTGAGTAAGGGAATTATTAATGATCAATTCCCCGTTTTGATTTATTGCCGACCGTAACGCAGTTTCTTTTAAAAAATCTATGATTCTTTGCTGATTATTTTACAGGAAATATCTTGTAGACGCTTTTGTGCTTTTTCCAGTCTCTTTCTAAGTAGCTGGCTGAATTTCAAATTAAGGGCGGGAGACTTTAACAATAATTTTCTGAATTTTTCTTCTTTCATAACACAAAAGATGACCGTATCTTCTGCAATGGCTGCTTCTTTTCTTTTATTATTTCCCAGGATGGAAGATTCTCCAAAAACCTCGCCAGGATGAAGGAACCAGGAATTCCTGAACTTCTTCACTGAACTTTGAAATTTTGATCCTCCCCTTCTTCAGGGAATATAAACTGTGAGCAAGATCTTCCTGAAAATAAACAAGGTCATTTTTTTGTATGATCCTCATTACAGTATTCTAGACAACTGTAACAAATCCGAGAATTATTTTAGAGAAGGTTTTATATGTTTAGTTAACTCACATAAAACTATATGATCATGAAAAATTTAAAGCACATTACAGGATTGTTGATAATGATCTCTATATTTAATTCTTGTGAAAAAGAAAGTATTGCATTACCTGAGGAAAGTACAATTTCGGATGTAGTAAACCTGGAAACCAAAGCAGCAAAGAAGGAGAATTCCAAAGGCTTTGTCCACGGCATCATAGTGGAAATGGATAGATGGGAATATTATTTGGCCGGAGCTCCGGATGGGACAAAGGATTAATCTGAATGCTGGCCCGATGCCAAAAATGACTCATGAGGTTACTCCAGGTATTGACTGGAACTTTATGCCTAATTATTCTACTCCCTACGAGCCTGGAGAAGATCACGGTCATTAGATAGAATAAAACCAAGCTTTCCCATGGCTCCAAAAAAGGTTAAAAATATAATCGAAAATTACGATGCAAGCATTCGACCTATAAACTGGAAAATACTTTTAAAAATTCAAGGCAAGCCTCGGGGAATTAAACCCTCAATGAGGGATTAAAAAACCTGGAGATTATCAGTCAGGAATATAACATCACTGAAATTTAATTAAAAATTCTATTTATGAAAAATTCATTTAAAGACCTCAAAGCTATTTACATTAACTGTACATTAAAAAAATCTCCCGTTAAAAGTCACACCCGTGATTTAATGGATGTTTCAATTAAAATTATGGAATCTGAAGGTGTGTTGGTTGAAACCATACGTTTGGTCGATTACGACGTGCCGGTTGGTGTTCAACCCGATATGACCAAGGAAGGTGAGCCGAAGGATGACTGGCCAAAACTCTATGAAAAAATAATCACTGCCGATATCCTGATAATTGGTACTCCTATTTGGCTGGGGGAACGTTCTTCTGTTGCTTCAAAATTAATTGAACGCTTATATGCTATGAGCGGATACCAAAATGATAAAGGACAGTATGTGTATTACGGAAAAGCTGGAGGATGTCTAATTACCGGGAATGAAGATGGGGTAAAGCACTGTGCTATGGGAATGCTCTATGCTCTGCAGCATTTAGGATACAGTATCCCGCCACAGGCCGATGCTGGATGGATTGGAGAGGTTGGCCCCGGCCCCAGCTATGGAGATACCGAATGGAATGGAGAAAAGAAAAATCCGCCGGTAGGTTATGATTCAGAATTTACAAATAGAAATACCACTTTTATGACTTATAACTTACTTCATCTGGCTAAAATGCTTAAGGAAAACGGGGGCTACCCTTCATATGGAAATTCCAGAACCGCCTGGGATGATGGCACAAGATGGAATTTTGAAAATCCTGAATATAGGTAAAGTAATAATAAGGGGTTGCATTTAAATGTCACTTTTAAAATTTAGGTGGGGCTAAATTTTCTTACTTTAAATTAGAAGAAGAAGGCATGAATTTTTCCACGCTACTCTGTCTTTTCGTGAAAAATCATTTTGAGGATCGGTGATCACTATGGCGGTTTTGTTATCAATTTCAAATCCGGGATCCCTGCATCCTTAGCGTCTCTTATTACTTTCCAGTCTGAGCTTTTCATATTTTTTCTTTTTGGCTCAACATTTAATAATAATGTAATATAATTATAGCTAACAAGATAAAATGTCAGATTTATGACAGTAGCGGCAAGGTTATACCTGTAATTTTGATCCTGCGGGTTGATATCAATTCAGTATATTTAAAAAATCAACCTTACTAAAAAAATTATATGCCACGAATCAATATAATTCAGCCCGAAGAAGCAACAGGCAGGCTTAAAGAGATCTATGATGAATTGGAAAAACAACGGGGGCAAATAGCTGAAGTCCATAAAATGCAGAGCCTTCGGCCGGAAAGTATTTTAAAGCATATGGAAATAATGTTCAGCAGGTCACCGCTTTCCAGGGCTCAACGGGAAATGATTGCTGTGGTCGTATCTATGGCAAACAATTGCAGCTTATGCGCCACATATAAGGGATCACATTGTATTTCTTGGACTCGATGATATGTCCTGCAGAAGATTGATGAGGGATTTTGAGCTGAACAACAAAAAGTGCGTTACATACGTCGTCCTGAAGTTTAGTAAGGAAGTAATAAAAAAAGTTCCCATTAATTAGTGGGAAATAATTGATTATTCTATTTAGCCAGAACACTTAACACAGTAAAGACTTTCAGGCCTTATCATCAATCGTCCAATGGGTATGGCCGTTTTGCACCGAAGGCATATGCCGAAATCCTTACTTCCAGCCTTCTCCATAACCCTCTTAAGATTTTTCAGTTTCTCCTCATTCTGTCTGAGAGCTAAATCGTTAATACTTTTATTGTTGATAGCATCCATTCTGGAAACCCTGCCGATAGCATTTTCCGGAGAAATAGGTTTTGCCAAATCCCTGTATTGTAATATTAGATTTTCAGTCTTAGCTATTTTCTCCTT
>JBNJKO010000043.1:0-8857 GCA_051751125.1 Bacteroidota bacterium | reverse complement strand
AAAAAATGCGGATGCCGTGCCCGAACCATCCTGGGCAGTAATCCTGAATTCCATCTTTCCATTTTGCGGAATTGTTACTATAAAATCATAGGTTTCTGCAACCCCAATAAATGTTTTATTTTTTTTAACCGGAACCACATCTAAACCATCTGCCGAAACGAGTGTAGGAGTTTCCCCGCCAAAAGTCATCCAGAAAGAAGTTGAGGCTGCACCGTCAATAATTCTAAGCCTTATTTTTTCTCCGGGCTTAAAATCGGGATATTCCACCATTTCCTGGCCATTTATGAGAAAAGCAGGGTAATAAATATCGGCAATATCGGCACCTTCCATTCGCTGTCTCCAAAAATCGATTTGTGCGCCAAAAGCTCCCCGGGCAATCACCTGATTTAATGGGGTAGCGGTTCCTTTTTTAATATTATACCACTCTGTACCCCGTTTTAAAAACCGAAGGACATCCATTGGTTTTTCGTTGGTCCAGTCGGAAAGCACCAAGACCAATTCCTTGTCATAGTCCAGGGTTTTTTCCTTTGGCTGGATTACAATTGAACCAAATATGCCACTTTGTTCCTGAAGCATGGTATGGGAATGATACCAATATGTTCCATTTTGTTTAATGGCAAATTCATATTTAAGAGTTTTTCCGGGCTCTATGGGTGGTGTGGAAAGATACGGCACGCCATCATAAAAATTGGGCAATATCATTCCATGCCAGTGAATGGAAGTTTCCACATCCATATTGTTTTTTACGTAGATCACAGCGTATTCCCCCTCAATAAATTCCAGGATAGGCCCGGGAATTCCTCCATTTATGGTCATTCCCATTACATCTTTACCGGCTTTGTTCACCGTTTCTTTGTTAATCTCAAGGGTGTATTCACGAACCGGCAAATTGTCAATATTTCCTTCTATAGATTTTTCTTTATAGACCTGTGCCTGTAAACCCGTAATGGCACATAGAAAAATAAGTGAAAAACTAACTTTTCTCATAATGTTGGACTTTTTCGATCGATAAATAAATTTTTCCATTTGGTTAATTTCTCTTATTTAGAAATCTTTGAATTCCCCAAGACAACTATTACCTCCATAATACTTTTTATCCAAAGGATGCTCAGTAATTTGCTTTTTACACTATATATTTATCCCACAACCCATATTTTTCCTTTTGAAAAAGAAAGTGCCATTACAAAGGTCCCTTTAAGCTAGTAATTAACGCAGGAAAATGATTATTGATGTTACTCCCTTAGCTATCGGGAGACCGCTAAAACAATATTATAAACACATGAAATATATAATTAAGTCGTTTCCTTTTTAAGTTCTGATGGAGGCTCTAACTTATTTTCCTTATACCAGGCCAAAGGGTCTGATTTGAGATTATAAATTATTTTTGGAAGACTGTCCATCAGGGAATGCTGAGGTTTCCACTGAAGTAGTTCCTTGGCACGGGTGATGTCCAGCTCATAATGATCATCAGCTCTATCTATCATCCAGGGCTTGATAAAAGGATCTCCAAAAAGATTCATGCTCCAGGAGCCAATTTTGGCCATGGTCTTCGGTACTTCATAAGTTTCCCATTCTTCTCCATGAATAAGCTTTCCTATTTTATTTTGCAATTCTTCATAACTTGGAGTTATTGGCTCCCCAAGGTTAATTGCTACTTCTTCGGGAAGCGACGCTCTTTTTTCCACTGTTTTTTCAAGTGCATCAACCAAATCTTCCAAATGGAGAAAAACATTGCCATGTGAAACATCCCCGGAGAAAAAATGACTGGTAAACTGTTTTTCGTATATGCGCTGTACCTGGTGCGCAATGGGTATGGAATGACCCTCATCATCATAAATCCCTGCCAGCCTTAGAAGCACCGCAGGCATATTCCCCCTGTTTTCACGAATTATCTCTTCGGTATCAACTTTTGATTCGGGATAATCCCAATTAGGCTCCAAAGGACAATCCTCATCGATTTTTGTCCCGGGCGAAGTAGGTTTATAGATGAGATTGGTACTAGAAAAAATAAATTGTCCCACATTAAATTCCTGTAAGACCTTAATGAATTTTTCTGTTCCCTTTACTGTCACCTCTTCATACATAGGGCTAGGCTTTCCGGAAAAATCATAATAAGCAGCGAGGTGGATTACAGAAGCTATTTTGTTCCCATAACCATAGCATACCCTATTTATTGCTGTCCTGATGCTTTCTTCCGAAGTGATGTCAAAACATACGCATTCTGCTTTCAAAGGAGGAAAAGGATTTCCAACCTTATCCAGGCCAATAACACGGTAATTATTTGTAAGCCTTTTTATAATTCGAGTGCCTATTAAACCGCTGCTACCAGTTACTATTACAACTTCCTTAGCTGAATTACGGGCACCAGCGCTTTGTGGTGTTTCATTAATATTTGATTCCATTTTAATGAAATTTAATATGGATTTTTAAATTTATTTCACGTTTTCTTATTCTCTTTTCGCTTTTTATAATCACTGTTGATATTGGTTTTTGATCATGAAAACTTTATACTCAACTATAATTTAATGAGAAATTACACATTTAAAGATGATTATATTCCTAAAATAATGGTAATATTTCAAATTTTTATGGTCTTAATAAGGTAATGATGAATGAATTTTTTCTCAAAAAAATAAATCAAAAACCTTGGGGCAAGCCCACGAAGTATGTCCCGATAATTACCGGTAGGAAATTAATTTTAAAAATTCAAGGCAAGCCCGCCTGAATGAAATTCATTTCGGGAAGGCCTCGGGGAATTAAACCCTCATTGAGGGATTAAACAATGGGAACCGAAATTATAGCTATAAGCAGCAGTCCCAAATAATTTCTGCCACAAGAAATTATCATTGGCCCCAGCCAATTTCAAAGAATTTAATATTTTAGGGATCTGTAACTCATCAATCCCTTAAAACCATAAATGCAACCAATAAAATTGAAAAAATGAATTCACCCCTTAAATTAAAAATAGAACTCAAAAACCTTCCGCATAAATGTACGAGAACGGTTTTGGTTCCGGAAAATATCAATATGCGCCAGTTACATTTTATAATTCAGGATGCTGTTGGCTGGCACAATTCCCACCTGTTTGAATTTACCGATGCCAAAGTAAGGCGGACCATCAGTATTGGTATGCCAGATGAGTTTGAGATGGAATGGATTGGCCCACCCAAAAAAGATGCCCATAAGGTTAACCTTAAAAATATTTTTCTAAAAAAAAACGGGGGAAAAGCATTTTGGTACTGGTACGATTTCGGAGACGACTGGTGGCACCGAATTTCTTTTCTCAAGTTTACGCAAAAAGACAGAGCTCGATTTGACGGTTTCCCTGTTTGTGTGAAAGCTGAAGGTAAATGCCCTCCGGAAGATGTAGGGGGTCCATGGGGCTATGCCGAATTTCTAGAGATCATAAAGGATAAAAAACATCTGGAATATAAAGAATCACGCATATGGTGTGGCATGGAAAAAGGTGAAACTTATAATGAAAATGAAGTGAACCTTCCAAAAATAAATTATATGCTGAATGAATTCTATGATTCTGAAGAATGGAAGTCCAAATCGTATGATTTATAAATGAATAAACGAGAACTAGCAGAAGGGAATCGAGAAGCTTCTAATCGCTTCTAGGAAATCAATAATAAACCCAATTAAGTCCTCTAGAATAAAATTGTAACGTGATTTTAAAAAGGAATTAACAAGAATAAGCTTTAACTTCATTTAATTATGTGATAAATTTTCGAGAAATCCTCTTTTTTTTCGAGATTAAAGCACAGCCTGTGCCTATGCCAGCCTTGAAAGAACTATCAATTTAAAAGAGCAATATTATGCAGTTTAGTCCCATTAATCTCTTTTTCGTTAAAAAAGAAAATTTCTCTTCAGAAAAGTAGGAAGTTCACGAAAAACATCATCGCAGGATAAGTTGGGCTTTTTACGCGAACATGGTACTTGCCTTTTGGCTGCTCGCCGAGCCACCCACTTTTGACTATAAAGTCCCTGCAATGATCTCATTGCAGTATTTCTTTTGATCTTTCTAAGTTACAAGGCCCTTAAACCATAAAATCTTTGGGCGCAATGGTCGGTAATATTCTTAGTGTATTCTTGTTTATTACACCAATGCTCTTTTGGGTAAAAGAAGGTGCAGCGTTTTTAAATAATTATTTGGTAGCTACACTTGTCATCGCACTTTCTATAATAATTGCAAAGCAACCTGGAATTAAACTTTTTGCTCAAAAAGATCCTAATGTTCCCCCCGGCTGTAGCTATAATCCATCTTCCTGGAATCAACGGGTACCGGTAATCTTTCTTGAGTGGTTTGGGTTTTTCATCGCCCGCTATCTCGGTGCCTTCCAACTGGGCTTTACCGGCATTGCATGGGATTCTTTTTTTGGGGATGGAACAAAGCATGTCCTTGAGTCGGAGGTATCAAAATCGTTTTCTGTTTCTGATGGGACTTTGGGGCCTTTTCATATACCCTGAACGTATTGTTTGGTTATGCCGGAAATACGCATCGCTGGCGAACAATGCCTTGGGTGGTAGTAATTTTCGGTATTTTTGATCATTCAACTTGGAATCGTGAGCATTACCCTGATAGTCCTGCAGCCGGTCACTGTGGGTGCCTGGTGTACCCTCTCCTCGGCAGTGCCACTATTTCACTGCTCATGATCCCATTCTCGATTGATGAAGTACTGGTGACCTAGCAGCTCATGAAAAAGAAAAGGAACAGGTCCTACCGGAATACCCTCCGGCTGGGCGGAAAGATGGAATGTGGAAGTTTGGAAAAAGTGAAAGATCCAAAAACATTATAGCATCTAACTGCCAAATAAATTTTTAATGATGTCCTCATTAGGCCCTGGAATCTGTTTATCATCACCGCAATTGGGGGTATAGATAATGTCTGCTCCGCAAGTATTGGATTATTCGGGAAGCATGGCCAATAGCGACAATATAGTGGGTGCACTTATAGTTACCCTTGGAGTTATCGCAATGTCTGAGGTCGCACGCATGGTAAGATATATCAATATCCTGTTTAGATTGTGGCTCCTCGCTGCTCCATTCATTTTTCAGCTTTGAGGGGAGCGATGCTATGTGGAATGATATTATTGCCGGGGTACTCATTATGGCATTGTGTTTTGCGAAGGGAAAGATCGAGGAAAAACGAGGAAGTTTTGACAAGCATATTTTTTTGATCGTAAAGATGAAAGAGATTTTATGAGAGAAGATTTGGATTCAGTTTCAGTTATTTCTGATAAAGAAATTAAAAAAACGTTTTGCAAAAATCCTGTCCTGACTATCCAAAATCTGCTGAATTGCGTCATATTCCACATAAATCCCGTAGTTGCGCCTGCTTCCCTGTAATGTGCTTTTACACTACATATTTATCCCATAACCCATATTTTTCACATATTTTTCCTTTTGAAAAAGAAAGTGCCATTACAAAAAGTCCCGTCAAGCTGGTATTTAACGCAAACACTATAGTGACATCTTCCATAAACCAGGGTATTACGGCCAATGCAAGGCCAAGCAATACATTAAAGTAACGCAAGCTTCTAATTACCTCAGCCATGGCCATTACCGCAAAAACAATTACAAGTGCCCCACCCAAATGATTTAAATCAGCAAATGGAGTTTCTATTCCAACCCCGAAAACCGTGGGAGAGACCATCAACCAAAGCCCTAAAACTGTAGAAATTGTCAACATCCAGGGGAAAGTCATTCCCCAAATTGAAGATTTAAATACCATCCAGGGACTCTCAGTAAATTCTGCAAGCTCGGGGGAACGTTGATCCGTTTCGGTAGATAGTGCTTTCCCACCTTTCCAGAACACCTTCCATAAGGAATCTCCTTTTTGTTTTCTTTGAACCATATGTTGCCACATGGCAATCACTTCATCAATTTGCAATGGGATCATTGGAAGCATAACTATAGCTGAAAACAGGCACAGGGCACACCAGGCTCCTACCGTAAGCGGCTGTGAAATGACCAAAAAGATACTCACCAATCCAAGTGGAATTACCAAAATCCCAAAAAAAGTGACCATCCACGGCATAGTGCGCCATCGGGAGGTTCCCCCCATATAACCCATCAGAAATTCCAAAGTGTATGCGAGTGTGCCCAATGCGGCATCAGATATTGGCCAGGAATGGGACATATCAGAATTTAAAACGTTTATGGTGCCTTCACCAAAGAAAGGATCCCAGGCATAATCTATATATCCCAATTGAAAAGCTCCCAAATACCGGGAGGATAGCCATCCTATAAATGCCAAACCAATCATAATTGCCCGTTGTGGCCAGCTTGAAGGATTATAGCTCCAACCCGTAGGTACATCACCTCCCATTTTCATATACGTGATCATGTTTGGCATCCCGGGAATAAGAATGGTCAAAGCAATAATCAAGGCACCAACCATGGTTCCGTTGTAATAGGCTACAGCAGTTGGGGCCCAGAAAATAAGGGGAGCCATACTGATCCATATACCTATAAAGCAACATATCCAAACACTGTACGGCCGGTTAGGTTTAAGGGAACGCCATCCAAAAAACACCAACAATATTCCGCTGATAATATCGCTCCAGCGCATTGCGGCAATACGATCAGCAAGTGACAACCAGACAGGTCTTCCGCCACTGGGTTCTACTACATTTTTTGCATAATCGAAAGTAAGTGGCGAGGCGATCATCCAGACTCCCAGCAATACAACTGCCCAAAAGACCCAAAGGGTTTGCTTATGGTGCATCTTCAGCATTTCCATTCGGTCATCAATGCCCATTTTCATATTGTCCATATCCATACCCTCACCATTTTGTTTATGTGAAGTATGATCCATGTCCATCATTGGTCGGGTAACGCCTCTTGTTCCCATGCCTTCCTGATTATGATGATGATTTTTTTCCATTTTTTCCGATTTTAAGAATTATCTCTGGTTGTCATTCCTACCAATATACTTTATTATTCACCCAAAAAACTGCTGATTAAAGGTTGATGAACACTAATTTATGTTAATTATTCCAGTTTATTTACCTTGTAAAATTTTTCGGGATCATCTTTTAATTTTTTAATCATTTTAGGCAGGGTATCCCGCAAACCATGCTTTGGTTGCCAGCTTAATAAATTTTTGGCTTTAGAACTGTCCATTTCAAAATGGTCATTGGCAAGGTCGATCATCCAGGGCTTTATAAAGGCTTTGCCGAATAGATTTTGCATAAAAGCCCCTGCTTTTGCAAACCACGTTGGGATGTGTATTATATTTAATTTTTTGCCGTGGATTTCTGTACTGATGATATCCTGCAATTCCTTATAACTTAAGGTTTCGTCATCTCCAATATTGATCACTACTTCGGCCGGCAGGTCTTTTCTTTTGTCAATGGACAATGCAATGGCACTTATTAAATCCTTAAGATGAACATACGTACTGCCATGTTCTACGTTTGCCGGATACAAACGTGCTGAAATTTGCTTTTCGTAAATGCGCTGGATATGGTTAGTGATTGGGATGGAATTACCCTCTTCACTGTACACCCCTGCAATGCGCATAATCATTGTGGGTATCCCCCCCTTTTTTTTATGTATCAGCTTCTCTGTGGTTACTTTTGATTTTGGATAATCCCATTTGGGTTCCAGCGGCGATTCTTCGGTTATTTTCACCCCGGGAGATGAAGGTTTGTACACCAACATACTACTCGAGAAAATAAATTGTTCCACCTCAAAATCCTGCAGGAATTTCAGTAATCTTTCTGTTCCCTTCACCGTTATTTTATCATACAGATCAGAAGGTTCTCCCGAAAAATCGTAATAAGCCGCAAGGTGCACTACTGAAGCTATTCTGTTGCCATATTCATAACGGATTCTTTTGAAAGCAAAAGCTACGCTTTCATCACTGGTTAGATCTACACATACACATTCAGCCTCTGCCGGGGGAAAGGGATAGCCAGCTAGGTCAAGGCCTGCCAGCCGATAATGAGCAGCCATTTTGTGAATTAATACTGAGCCTATCGTTCCACTACTTCCTGTAACAATAATGACCTCTTTCCTCGAATTCCCTTGCGCTTCAGGAATATTTTTCAAATGAGTTTTATTTTCCATTGTTTGATTTTTTAAAACTTGGCAACTTTAATTTACTTTCAATAACCTTGTTATAATTTGAAAGCCATTGTTATGACTTTATAAATCGCAGCATTAATACTTTATTTTTCTATAATCGTATTTGCTATCCACAACAACATCCGTCCTTGTTTTTTTTGGGGAGTAGTTGGTTGATCTTCACCTATGCTATAATTACCGGCCTTTGGTAAAGTGGTATGTTTCTCTAAGGCCTTGAGTTCAATGTGAACCCATCACAACAAAATCGTGCTCGTGGTGTTTAATATATTGATCAATTTCAATCGGTCCTTTGTTAAAAACTACAAATTTCTTTCCTTTTAATCCCATTTTCTCAGTGCGCCTAACCAGTTCATTTAATTCATATTTTGCCAAACCCCTTTTTTATTTTGTTTCAGGATATAAAGACTCTTTTTCAAGGGAGAGGTTAACCCAATCTACCGGCGTATTTATTATATGCGAAAAATGAATTTCCGCATTTGCTTTTTTGGCAATTTCAAGCCCTATATCTTCCACTGCTCTTGCGCAATCTGAAAAATCTGTGGGTACTAAAATATTTTTCATTTTTTTTTGTTTTAAATAAATTGAATCTTTTTTTGGTTGTTCGTTTTCAGGCAATTCATTACTTGGAATTTTTTATTTCCTGAATTAATTCTTTTAAGCATACTGATGCTACCCCAATGTACTTATCGGCAGCACCATAATAAATAAACAAATAATCATTATAGATAACACCTGCTTTTAAATTCCCCGCTACCAAAAC
>JBNJKO010000042.1:0-10234 GCA_051751125.1 Bacteroidota bacterium | reverse complement strand
CCCCGGGTTCTAATAAGCTAATGTATGTAAATTTAAATTCTAACAGGTATAGTGATGATGGTATCTACAGGGAAAACTTTTCTAAAAACAAACCCTACAAAAGGTCGTGCGATCAATAACTGAAGCAGTTCTGCAACAATAAAATTCAGCAATATAATCGTAACCCCGCTCCTTTGGAAATTTGATTGAAAATTCTATGATCAATAATGGCTGAAAACCAAAATTCACACCCATTTATCCACAATCTAATAAATAAATCGTCACTCATTTTTTTGGGAGCTTAATTTGAGAATTACATCGAGAGCTCCTCTGTAGTTTTTGTTCCTTACTTCATTTTCAGGAATGTTGATTGCTTTCAAGGAATCCATACGGTTGCAATGGGGGAACGTGGAGGAAAATTACTGTTACTATTGCGATAAGAGGGATAGCGAGGATCATCCCGATTATACCCCAAATCAAATTGCCTATGATAACAACCAGTATCACGAAAAACAAGTGCAGATCCACTTTATCCCCAATCACGTATGGCTTCAAAACGTAGCTCTCCAAAAACTGAACGATTGAGAAGTTAAGTAGCACTCCTATTAGCACTGGTCTCGCCGGAGCTAAGATAACCAAAGTTTAAAGCCATCAGCAATCCGATTATATTACCTATGTAAGGAATAAGGATTAATAAGGCAGCTATTATACTTACAAGAATAAAATTACCAGTATTCCCAGAAGCATTAGTTTTCCTATTAGGTATTGTTCCGCAACTTTAGCCGATCTGTAAATTATTTCCTTAACCTCCTCCTTTTTTTTCCCAGAAAAAAGTAGTAAAATAAATTCTTTTAAATGCCAACGGTAGTTCAGTAAAAAGAAAATGTAAATAAAAGTAAGCAGGAATAGTCCCATAAAACCTATGGTTTTATTAAAAAAGGTGAGGGCTTTTTGTCTGTGCTTTAAGCAAAACGATGCTATCTTGTTTTTCCATTGGAGTCTGCTCAAAAACGAAAGATTGAAACTGCTCTACTTTAGGTTTTATGGTTTCCTTAATTTCCGACTAGTTATTAACAAAACTTTTCAACTGAAAAGAAACCAAGGCCACAAATCCAAGGGCGATCATAAATAGAAAGATCGTGTTAATGAGAGACGCAATGGATATCTTCATTTTTTTTAGATTCCATTTTTTGAGAAAGAGGAAGTACCACAGGGGGACAAAATGAAGGCCGTAAAATAAGGTGCCAAAAAAACTTTTGCCTTTGATAGCCGCACAAGCAAGAAATAGCACACTATCAATAGGACTGAATAAAGCAGGATCTTAGGCCTTTTGTCATTTTTAGTGAAGTTTAATCCCTTATTTGAGGGGTTAATTCTGCCTGAATCATTCAGATGGGCTTGCCCATAGATTTTTGATTAAAAGGCTCCAAAAATATCCAATAATTTGCGATTTGCTAATTAGGGATTGCTGGATTTATTGTAAAATTTTAGCAAGTTAATAAATATTGAGGATGATAAAAATGAATTCCGGGAGGTGTTGCCATTTTATGTTTTAGATGCATTTATCCCCAGAATAAAATAAATATTCCGTTCTTTAAGCTTTATCCAATCCATTATATGCTATGCGTTTTCCCCATCAAATTAATCATAAAAAATATGACTAATGAAATATACTTTAAAGATTTTCAGCGATTGGAAAGCGATCGGCTTCTTCTGAGAAATTTGGAGCTAAGCGATGCTCCAGAAATACAATTAATTCGTTCAGATGAAAAAGTTATGATTTACATGGATTCAAAAAGACAATTGACGATTCAGCATTCTGAAAACTTCATTTCTGACAATTTAAAAATGTATGAAGAAAAAACCGGGATCTTTTGGGCAATTATCGAGAAATCAACCAATACGTTTATTGGTGATTTTGCATTTTTCAAAATAGATCATAAAAATTCCAGAGCAGAGATTGGATATGCCTTAAAACCAGAATTTTGGGGAATGGGATTTATGAAGGAGACTATGCTAAATATTTTCAATTTTGGATTCAATGATTTAAATCTTCATAGTCTGGAAGCAAACATTAATCCTAACAATAACAAGTCACGAGCAATTTTAAAAAAAATGGGATTTCAAAAGGAAGCCTATTTTAGGGAAAACTATTATTATAATGGAGATTACCTGGATAGTGAAATTTACTCATTGCTAAAGTCTGAATTTCAAACTGGTAAAAAAAATAAAGAATGAAGTTGGTTACCGGCATAGTGCTTAAAGTTGTTATCTTAAAACTGTGAGCATTGCAGTACAATTTGATATCTTAGAGTCCAACTAAGACCAATGAAATTTATAAAACTGATCTATGACAATCAAAGATAAAACAATTACAATAGGCTTTATCATTTCAGGTTTGATGAATCTAACAGTCTTAATTTTTTCAAGATTATTTACCAATTCAACTATTCCTGAATTCGATCCAGTTGTAATGTCAAATTTTGGCTTATTAATGATTGCCCTTTGGGGACTGGCATATATGTCTATTGCTAAAAATTATCATAAAGTAAAATGGCTTGTTGGAGTCTTTGTAGTTGAAAAATTTATTTATGGCTATGTTTGGATCAAATGGATTCTAAATAATAATATTTCAGAAGTTTATGAAAAAGATACCATGGCAGGGATCTTTTATTCGATCTATGGAATAAACGACTGGATATTTTTTGTATTCTTCCTGTTAGTCTTCATAAAAGTATTTAAAATGAAAAATAGTTTATAAACTTTATGCACAACTACTAGTCAGGTAAAGAAAAGAGCACACTGAAGTTGTGAAGTCCGGGCGCTTGTTTTTTAGACAATTAGCTACTACCTTGATAAGAAGTATTACCCTCCCCAAAAATCGGATAGTTTACCACACGACAAAAATGGGTTATGAATAAAAAGCACCATTATACCGGAGTTTATATTTTCTGGGCTGTTGCTCTCCTGGCGCTGCCCATCTGGTGGATGTCCTATCCTGAAACCACCGTCAAACACAACTTTAAGCCGTTTTATGTCTATGCGAGTCAAATTAGTGCCTTGCTGGGCTTTTCATTTTTCGCACTGAGTTTTGTGCTGTCTACCCGCTTAAACATACTTGAAGATTTGTTCGGAGGTTTGGATAAAGTATATCATGCGCACCATACCATGGCAAAGGTGGCGCTGCTATGCATGGTAGCACATCCTTTGCTGCTGGCATTGCGCTGGGTGCCGGAAGATGTTCACAAAGCACTTTGGTATTTTTTCCCGGTGCACCGGCGAATGGAAATCAATATTGGCAGCTGGGCTTTATTGGGCGTAGTGGTGTTGATGTTTTTTACCCTGGTGGTCAGGTTTCGGTATCACTGGTGGAAAAAAACGCATAAGATACTGGGTGTTTTTTTTATTGCTGCAGTGATACATATTTTACTCACAGATCCAACTATGTTGGGTAATACGGGGTTGAAAATTTATATATGGTTACTTTCATTTGTTGGAATCACTGCCTGGACTTATAAAACACTGTTGTTTGACTTCGTTAAGAAAAAATTCAGTTACCGGGTTACCCAGGTAAAACGTTTGAGTGAAAAAGTGCTGGAGATTGAGCTTAGGCCATTGCAGGAAGGAGTCAGATTTAATCCGGGCCAATTTTGCTTCTTCAGCTTCAGATCACCGAATATATCAAGGGAAGCGCATCCTTATACCATCACTCAGGTAAAAGAAAATGGCAATATTTTCATTATGGTTAAATCATTGGGTGATTACACAGGTAGGTTGTATGAAACGCTGCAGCCGGGTGCGGTTGGAGTTATAGAAGGCCCTTATGGTAGGTTTGATTATAAAAATGGCTCTCACAGCCAGGTATGGATAGGAGGCGGGGTGGGGATAGCTCCTTTTATCAGTTGGGCGAATGACTTGATTGAACACCCCAAGAATGATTTAAAAGTGGATATATTTTACTGTGTGAATCAGTCTTCAGAAGCTATCCATACTTCCGTCTTTCAGGAGTTGCAAAAGGTGATGCCTTCGGCTCGCATGCATCTTATTTGCAGAGATGTGCAGGGGTTTCTCAAGCTGGGTGATGTGGAAAATATTGTAATGAAAGATATATTCATCTGCGGCCCCAGCGAAATGAGAAAAGCTTTGTTACTGGATAGCAAGAAACTGAACATAAGCAAAAATAACATTCACTATGAAGATTTCGATTTTGTTTAACCAGAAACACGGCTGAATACCCTACATTAAATCGAAGAATTTCGTTAAAAATTTAATAGTTCCTCCGCAGCTATTTTAGGTTTCTATTTTGTTAAATATTGCTCCCAGTTGATATCAGGCCCGAAAAAATCACAATAAGTATCGTGCTAAAATAAGCAGTATGATCGCACCAAAGGTAAATAAGAGCATTATCTCATTTTATTTGATAAACCCACTTGTTTTCTCTGAATTGTAAGCGATATCCACCCCATTGAAAAAGAGATTTTGTTTCCTTTTTAGCACTCCATAAAATAAAGAGAATCCCTAGTGCCGTCCCCCACAGCTTAAAGCTTTTCCTGAATTACTGTTAATTAGAAGGTTTTGTTATCTCTGAACACATAATAAAATTTCAAAAAACAAAGATTTCCTAAAGTAGTATTGCAAAAACCTCCTCCAAGGAGATTCATAAGTAACAGGTATTTACAAGCTCAGAATATGAAAGATAATTTCATAAAAACTGTTTTGAAATTGAAAAACCTTCTGAAGGAAGAATTGCTCCTGCAAACTGAAATTTTATGCCTATTTTATTCAACGTTGAACCCTAAATTATTCATCTTCCCAGCACGATAATTTTTCGACCTATACTTGGCGTTAACAAACTGCTAAATCCCCGTTAAAGCTTATTAAATCCCTTTTTTTATGACTTCTTCATTTGTAAATTCAGGTAACGAACCAAAAAATAATTCAAAAAATGAACGAAGAAATGGACAAAATGAATGTATACAGCCCGACCCCCGCATTTATCGAAAGTCAGGACACCGGGGAGTTTATTAAAATTCTTCCCGATACTTTCATTGTCAAAGGCGGAAAGAACGATCGGGGTTTTGATCAGGGATATGCGATCAGACATCTGAACAGGAAAGACTATATTCTGATAGATGTAGTGGAAGCAGCCTCTAAAGAAGTTGTTGAGCGCTTGGTGAAGAGTGGTTTCAATATTCGTGCGATATTGATTAGCGGGCAATCCGTACTTAAAGATGCTTATGCAAATCTTGAAACAATTTCTAAAGATGCAGGCGGAGCTGATATTTACGTACATCGCAGAATTACTGAAGATGTTGATTTTGATGTAAAAAGCATTACCTCAAAAGACCCGCTAATGAAAAGTTTTGACCTGGATGTTCAGGAACTAACCGGAGACAAAAGCGGAGGTGTTCTCATCTATTCTGATCTTAATGAAGGAATGTTGTTTACCGGTGATAATGCCGTAGGATCTGCTTATGACAGTGACAGATTCACCTTTACAAGAGAGAAATTAGAAAACGACAGTGATGAGTTCGCCATGGCGGAAAACTGGAGTACTTATAATAAGGAATTCAAATATTTGTTCCCAAGAAAAGGTAAGCCTGCCTTCGAGGTTGATGGTGGTGGCCGTACTGATATACTTAACAGACTGAGCAGGGGCTCTTCCTGAATTCTAAAACACAGAAATTTCCAGGCGGAAAGATATATTCATCTAAGACCTCAGCAAAATGAGAAAAGCTTTGTTATCGGATAGCAAAAACTAAACATAAGCAGATAAAACATGAACTTTGAGGACTTCGATTTTGTTTAACCGGTTGCGGTAGAAAGCGTATTGCTAAGAAATTGGAGCCGTAAGTTCTCTTCCGCAGTTTATTTTCACGCAAAATGAAAAGAGGAGCAAAAAGCTTCCCATTAATTTCACACGGGATTTTAGAAAGGAAGCCGGCTGAATGTTCAAAAGTAAATCTAAAAATTTCGTTAAAAATTTAATAGTTCCTCCGCAGCTATTTTAGGCTTTTATTTTGTTATATATTGCTCCCAGTTATAATTATAGATTTTTTTCCTATGACTGAGACCCCAAAAAATGATGTCAGGCAATTGCGGAAGCTCAATTTTGATCTTTCAAATTATTTTTCCAATACGATAATTCCGCAGCTATTCGTAGATTCAGATCTCATTTTGAGGATCTTCACCCCGCCTGCTATGAAGCAGTTTTCCCTGACGTATGATCATGTGGGTAAGAGCATCGCAGATGTCAAAGACAATTTACGTTATCCTGACGTTATTGAAGATATTCAGGAGGTAATAGACAATACGAACAAGGTTATCGAAAAAGAAGTTCAAACAACGGACGGACGCTGGTTCCAGATGAATATTGTTCCTTATATAGAACACGAGGAGGATGTTATTAATGGAGTGATTATCACTTTTGTAGAAATCACAAAACGTTTGAAGGCCTTGAGAGAACTGGAAAAACTGAATTCACAATACCACACCCTCAAGTATACCTTAGCACATGATATAAGGCAGCCCATTGCGACCATCACTTTGATCGCCGACGGATTATTAATGGCCCATCAAAAAAACAATTCTATACAGTTTGAGAAATGGATCAAGACCCTTAAAGAGTCTTCAAAAAGTCTAGATTCCCTGGTTGAAGATTTTGCTTCAGGTAAGGAGGTAGGGAAAAGGAAATTTTCTGAAGAGAAAGCGCTAAACATTGAAGAGATTTGCGAAGATATACTTACTGCTCTTAAGATGGATATCAGAGAGAAAAATATAAGGATTACTACAGATTTGAAGGTGACAGAAATCATCTTTCCCAGGAACAGCCTGAGAAGCATATTCTATAACCTTATTAATAATGCCGTTAAATTCAGCGATCCCAAAAAAAAGTCAGAGATCAAAATAGTGACCGAGGCAGTGGAAGGTTTTGTGATCCTTTGTGTTCAGGATAATGGATTGGGGATACCCCTTGAGCACCAAAGGCTGGTATTTAAAAAATCTTCAAGATTATCCAAAAATATACCGGGAACCGGGATGGGACTCTATGTCGTCAAAAAAATGATCGAGGATAATGAGGGCCGGATAAAACTCGAGAGTAAAGAGGGAGAAGGCACCACCTTTAAAGTCTTTTTTAAAAACCCGACTAATCTTGGTGAGGACTAATTACCTGGCGCCCAGGAAAACATTCCCGGGCCATATGCTTCCTTGAAAATGCCATAACCTTGGTTATTTTGAATCGAGCCTAATTTTAAACATGTTAAAACTTATTGGATGTGATTTATATCATTGACTTAAACGTCATTAGGTATTAATTTAAGTATGTTGATAAAATAAATTGGATATTTAATCCCTTTTTGCGCGTTTTATTCCCCCGGGGGGCTGCCCGAATCATTCAGGTTGGCTTGCCTTGAATTTTTAATTTTTTTTCCCACTTTATATTTTCTATGCTTACATAGGGGGATTTATGTTTGAAATTGATATTTGATTTTTCAGCACATTTAGGAGTTTTGGAATGAAAAATCAAATTTAGAATGTATTAAATACACACTAAAAAATATTACAACAAGTGTAATATTTTTGACCCCCACATAATTTTTTAGAAGTGAAATTAATATATTCTTTAGGAAACGGGAGGCTTCGGCTTCCCGTTTTTATTTTAGAAATTTCAGAATTTAATTTGCTCAGGGGGGAATCCAACGGGATAAAATTGAAAAAGGTGAAATTTACCTAATATTTATGATTATTTGTAATAAATAAGTAATTAAAAGCATATTGTTCAGTATAACAGTAGAAAAATTATTATATTGTTATAAATCAAAAATATAAATTTGGTCTTGAGTACTTTGGGGGAAGGAAAAGAGGGCAAATTTCGGGAGTGAAATAGTACGCAGTTTAATCGTGAATTTAAAGATTCATAGAGGATTTAAATTATCCTTAATGGTTACATAAGTGGCACTAATAAACTCCAATAAAAAGCAGGAAACTTAGTTTTCTGCTTTTTTATGTATACATGGAGATAATCGCGCAATATTCCTAAATGTTGTGGATAAGGCAAATATAAGATCAAGCCTAAATTTTAGTCAATCTGTATAGGAAGAATTCAATGTTTTTTACCACTCTGAACTGTCTTCTAAAGATTTTGATTTTTGCATTAAAAATTTCTTCTGACTTGTTAAAAATTTCAAAAACAGTTTCTTTTCTGGCGATAAACCCATAATTTAATGTGAAAACAAAACTAATTATGAAAGATATTAAGGCAATGCCCCGAGTTTTATTGATGATTCTTGTTTTAGGACTTTTTTTCATCTCCTGTAAAGAAAACACTGGGGAACGAGATATAGAAGAACAGGACATACGATTACAGGCTGAATCAGAAATAATGTCTGATGAGGTTTACCGGGCTCGGATTTCCTCTTTAAATGAAGATGTCAACCAGGGTAGAAATGTTTCAGGAAATGTAACCCTCGAAATACAGGGAGATGAGTTGCAGATTACGGTTGAGGTCAGCGGTCTCGAACCTAACATGCAGCACCTGCAGCACCTTCACGGTTCAAAAGAAGGAGCAGAAACAACTTGTCCTGATTCTTCAGCCGATAAAAATGACGATGGGGTTGTTGATATTACCGAGGCCACACAATATGCAGGGATTACAATGATACCCTTTCATGATGATCCTGTAAGCATGACAATAAAAACCCACTCCTACCCTAATACCGATGCTGAGGGTAATTTGAAATATCGTCAAACTGTGAATCTTGAGAGTTTGAGAATGGCATTTAAAAATAAATTCGGCTGGGAGGAGCTCGACTTTAGCCGTTTCACCTATATGGTTCATGGTGTCAAGGAGGGTTCCCTTCCCAAAACCGCGGGCAGCGTAATGGACGTTCCTGCAAATGTGACCGTACCGGTAGGCTGTGCGAAAATAACTAAAGAGTCTCTATAAATAGTTTTGCTCTTGAAATCTATCCTTAACCTGAATAGCTTTTGGAAAGCATTTAGATTCGCTTTGCTTCATTGAAAAATCAATTTCCAAAAGCTCCCGGAGCTTATTTCGAAGCGATGAATGTGTTTTGAGCAGCTGCTTAACAATTGGCTCTGACTTTGTTTTTGCTCCAATAGCAGTCAGAGTATTCTTTTTTTAGCTGTTTGTTGGAAAGTATGATAAAGAACTCTCTCAGGAATAAAACTGCTTCGTCAGGAAAGATGAGGACCAATATTTAAGGAAAGATTAAATAATGCTTAGCGTGTTTCTTTTGGATCAAGACCAATGTCTGGAGACAAGTCAGGGAATATTGATTAACTATTTGCTTATCAAAAAAATCTTTTTTTTGGAAGAATTTATTGACAAGTTTACAGATGAATATTTTTCGGCCTGGTCTGAAGGAGCTGAACCACGAGGATAATAGAAGAAGGTTTTTTTAGAGCATCTTTTGCTGGTTTGGACACAGATAATGAAAATTTTCTATCAGACGAAGAATGGCTGATAGAATATAACTATTTTTATGACGACTATTTAGTACAAGAAGAAATAGGGTTTGTAGATGTCAATAATGATGGTATGATAGAATACGATGAATATTATGATGTTAATTACAATACCAACTATTTTACTGTTGATCTAGACAGTGATAACTATATCAGTGAACATGAGCTTGCTGAATTCGTCTTTAATAATTGGGACATTGATAACAATGGTGTTCTAAGCAGATATGAGTGGAACAGTTTTAAAACTTATTACTTCGACGTGTAAAAACTTAAGAATAGTATAAGAAAATGGGATGGCCATATAATTAATGGCTGTCCCTTTTTATTTTCATTTATACCAAAGTCTCCGTCTGACACATTTTTAGTCTTTCCCGTTTCATCGTTAAAGTTCTGCCAAATCCTGGTTATTTGTAATTTAATAATAAACTCCATGTTTAAGAAACAAATAATTTTAAACAATTTGCATAATGAAATGAGCATAACCGAAACGCGATACACAAACCGATGAAGATATGTGAATTACATATGAACATTAAAAAACAATAAGTAACTACATTTGAAAAGATTAAAATTTCTTGGCCTTGCATTTGCTGACTTTCAAATAATTCCAGTTTGAAAATAAGTATATTTTATCAAAAAATCTAATTTTTGTAACCGGAAAATAACAATGTCGTATAATCGGCAAATAAGAATGTAGTGTTTTCGGAAAATAGTCATGTACTACTTTCGGAAAATAAGGATGTATGATCCCAGGCTTAATCTTTTT
>JBNJKO010000041.1:0-10414 GCA_051751125.1 Bacteroidota bacterium | reverse complement strand
AAACGGAGATGCTCATTTAAAGAACTTTTCTGTTCTGGAAACCCCTATGGGAGATCACAGGTTAAGCCCCGCTTATGATTTACTGAATACAAGAATCCATGTGGAAGACGAAGCATTTGCATTAAAGGAGGGTTTGTTACCTGGTAATTTGGGGCAGGCCGATACTGCAAAACAGTTTCAAATTCTCGCGGAACAAATAGACTTAAGCAAAAAACAGTTTGATACTATTTTTAATACTTTGTTATCAAATCCTGAACATGTAGAAAATTTTGTTTATTCATCTTTTTTAAATGAAAAATCCAAAAGGAATTACCTGCAGGATTATCAAACCCGCCTGAAAAAACTCCAAAAGATGAGTTGATCCTGATTGGCGGCCAATTCATTCGCTCCACTGTCCAACCTTCCTCTTTGATCAACTTAAAAGTTTCTGGTTGCTCTTCATACACATTGGAAAATTGAACAAAAGCAGGATTTGCATTTTCAATTTCCTGCATCCCCTTGAATTAGGAATCCATTAGAGTTATTATTTATAAAAAGGTTGAATAATAAAACGGCTGACAGCAGTTGAATTTCGGCTGCCAGCCAATAATTTTATTATGGTACTATGCTAAAGGAAACGTTATCGATATAAACCACCCCATTACAGGTGTCTGCTCCGCCACATACAACCTCAATTAACAGCGAAACCCCACCAGTAACATTATCTGCAGTGGTAAAAGTTAAAGTGTTGGTATTCCAACTACCTGTTGCCACATTTATGGTCCCAAGGGGATGCTGTACAGCAGAATCGCCTTCAACAGCACTTTCTGAGAATGCAAAAGCTTGAACTATTGCACCATCAATAAGGGACTCAACTTTAGTATCGAACTGAACTTCATATTGTGTATTTGGCAAAATTGTCCCTATACCAAATCTTTCTTGCTTTATACCAGGATTATCAAATTGTCCACTTGTAATTTTGGCAGAAAAAGTGCCTCCATTATTTTCAGTATCAGTTACCGAAGTTGTACCGCCATTGTTAAAAAACAGCCAACCAGTATCATCTCCAGTTTCGAAACCACCATTAACAATAAATGAAGTTCCCCCTCCATTACCGCCGCCACCGGCAACTTGCTCAATATCATCTATATAAAATGTTCCTACAGTATTCGAACCACCATCAACAAATAGGATTAAATTTGAATACGATTCTGCAGAAGCAAGCGTAAATGTTAACTCCTCCCATCCAGAACCTGAGTGGTTTTGATCATTTTCCACAGGCGCTCCTCCTGTCTCAAATTTTAATTTTACCGCTCTTGCAGTAGAAGAGAATAGTTTAAGTTTAACACTCTTCTCAGTTGCAAAACTTATAGGAGTATCCAACTTTAAATTCATGTTTTCCCACGGCTGATTAGAATCAAAAACCAATCTCGCAACTTTTGAAGGTGTCGCATTTATTCCAGACAGCTCAGGGTTATCTATAACCTCAAAATCTACATCCCCGGCATCTTTAGAAGCATAATCGATTCCTTCACAATCAAAATCTATTGGTAATTCAAGTTCTGTATCTGTACACCCTGTACCTCCACCATTGCCATCACCTGCAACTTGTTCTATATCATCAAAATAATAGGTTTCACCTCCACCATCAGAATCCCAGTCAGCATTCAAAACAAGCCTTGTATAGGTATAGCTTGACATTGCCTGATCTGTAAAGTCAAAAGTTAAAGTAACCCATTCATTGGCAGTAGCAAGTGTTTGAAAAACCTCATAAGCTGGAGGCTGAGTAACACCTTCTTCCTGTTCTAAACGCAAGCGTATCAATATTCCTGCTTTAGGAGACCATACTTTAACTTTGAACACCATGCCATTAGCTAAATCAACCAAAGGTCCATTAAGGTTTTGGGCGGAATTAATTCCTGCAAAGAAAGGAGCTCCGGAAGGTTTCACAAGCTCCAATACCTTGGAAGAAGGATTATTAACTGAAGGCTGAGGGTTATCAATTACGGCTGTTGCGGCACCTTCAAATGCATTGAAAAATAGTATGCCATCTTCAAAGTCGAGCGGGAAAGTAGCTGCTGCACCTCCACCACCTGAACGTTCATAAAGCCTAAAATCATCAATATAATAGGTCTCTGTAGTGTTTGTATTCAATTCAAAGAACAGCACGATCTTGTCGTAATCACCACTTTGATCACTGGCAAAATCAAAAGTCAGTTCTTCCCATGCACCGGCCGAGGAAGTGGTTGCTCCAACTTCTGCAAAAATTTCACTGTTTGTTTTATCCTCCAGTTTTACTAGAACATTTGTGCCTGCTGATGGAGACCAAACTTTCAATTTAAAACCGGCATTGGCATCAAAGTCCAATTTTGAATCAAACTCAATTTGATTATTCGCAAACAGGGCTCCTCCATTTCTATCTATTTGACCTACCTGACATGAATTATTTACTTCATTGGGATCTGGATTTGATACTGTTGTTAAAGCAGCATCAAACGAACCAACACTGGCACCTGGATCTGTTTGAAAAGTCAAATTGAAATCTGCCGCGTTAAGTGATTGTGTGGTCTCCGGGATACAGGTTGCCGGTGGCGTTTCAATTTGAATAATATCATCTATATAGAAAGTCCCTGCTGTAGTACCGGGACCATCAACGAAAATTGTAATCCTTACATATTTATCGGAAGAATCAAAATCAAAAGAGATCACTTCCCATCCGGTACCTCCATGACTGGCTGTAACTTCAATATCATCGCCTGTTCCTTGTTCCAGCTTCAATAAAACATCAACCGGGGCATCTGCCCAAAAATTCATGGTGATGGTTTTATTTTCAGTAAGGTCTAATTGAGTTCCCAAGTCAAAATTAATACCTTCAAATGTTTCTCCACTATTGGTAATGACACCGACTTTTGTGGTTTTATCGTTTGTTCCTGAAACATCCGGGTTATCAACAATTTCAAAAGAAGTACCTCCAAAAGTTGCAACTTCATAAGCTACATTAGGATCGTCAAAAGTAACGGGTAAAGTGATTGGGTTTGGAATACTTATTATTATAATATCCTCAAAAGTGGCAGATGCCCCTGACGCGTTGGATGCGGTTAAAACTACCGTATACGTGCCATTTGCATAGGTCTTTATTGGATTGATTTCATTAGAGGTGGCTCCATCTCCAAAATCCCAGTTATAACTTCCTGCATTCTCCGAGATGTTTATAAAAGTTACTGTACCAGTATCTGCATTTAGGGTATATGTAAAGCCTGCAATAACTTTTGGAAGATTATCATCATCATTTTCACAGCCAATAATAGATAGCATTAAGATCAATATCGTTATTGCCCTAGCTTTGTTCAGTAAATGTTTCATAATTTTATTTATTATAGTTAACTGCCTTATTCCTGGTATACCCTCACGTAATCCACCAACATGGATTGAGGAAAAATCGTTTCGTTATCTGGAGGACCTACAAAATTGCCTCCAACAGCAAGATTGATAATGATATAGAATGGATGGTCAAAAACCCACTCGCCGGGAACATCAGCCGGCGTAATTTGATTGTATAATACATCATCTACATAATAATTTATATAATCCGGCCCCCATTCAATACCAAACACATGAAATCCAGTATCAAACCTGTCATTTTTTAAAGTATAGCTTTTTGTAACAGCCTGTCCACCTGAATATCCGGGACCATGAACACTTCCAAGTACTATAGTTGGATTCTGTCCACGATATTCCATAATGTCTATCTCCCCAATATCCGGCCAGCTAGCTGCATTCGACTCATCACCCAACAACCAGAAAGCCGGCCACATACCTTGCCCGTAAGGCAATCTAATACGCGCTTCAAAACGACCGTAAGTCTGTTCAAATTTTCCTTTGGTTAAGATTCTTGCTGAAGTGTAATTTGATCCCTGGAAAGGCTCTTCTTTAGCTGAAATAATCAATACTCCATTCTGTACAGTTACATTTTCAGTACGGTTTGTATAGTATTGCAACTCATTATTGCCCCATCCGTTGGTACCTGTACCCAGGTCGAATCCCCAAATAGAACTGTCCGGAGGGCCATCGGTATTAAATTCATCCTGCATAACCAATTCAGTAAACCTGGCAACGGTTTGAGATTCGTCTGTTGAACAACTAAAGCTCACAAAGAACAAAGCCGTCAAAAGAAGACTCTTTGTTATAATCAGGTAAGATCCCTTCCCTTTTCGATATTTGAGCCTTATCATTTCTGTAATTTTAAATTGATTTATCCGATACATACTTTTTGCTTTTAAGACTGGTTTACTCCCTGTAGAAATAAATATTATCAACTAAGATATTCGAAATAGTACCCCCTGAATCGAAAAACAATAAACCTAATTCTGACCTTGCGTTTAATCCATCAAAATTGGCCAGGGGAATATCTAAACTGACCCACTGGTCTGTTGTAAATATACTTGCATTAAAGGTAATTGCACCAGAGGTTTCATTATTGCCTACAGAATTAATCAATTGTAATTTTAGAAAATCATCTGCATCAATATCTTCATTAACTTGAATGTCCACATGTAAATGTGTCATTTCGGTAGCATTTATCGTTGGCACATTCAAAAATGTACCTATGGCAACGAAATTTAGATCTGTATAATTTATTATATTATCTCCCCCAATATTTAATGGTGGGCTACCACCTTGAGTGGTTTGTCCATCCTGATTAAAAAAGCCGTTATAATAATCTACTTCTACATTGGTATAAGCATCACTAAAAACAGAAATCACATTACTGGGATCACGCGTGGGCACCGGAGCAAATTCAAAGCTGCCTAAGACTTCAACCGTTAAAGACCCTTTAGCTTTCACCCCGGCCAAAGTGGCTGTAATTTTTGCAGACCCCAGACCAACTATTGATATGATACCCAATTCACTTACCCGGGCCACTTCAATATCGGAAGAACTAAAGGAAAAATAGGATGGTGCCGCGATCACTGTTTCATTAATCCCCGAGGCCAGGTTAAAAGTTTGTGTTAATCCTGTAATGGTAACCTCAGTATTTAGAAATGCTACCGAAAACTCATCAACCCCATTATAAATGGCGGGTTGTGGCTGTGCAATTGTGCCCAGGGTTTCATATTTTAAATCATCGATCCAAAAGGTGTACCCGTTTCCATTTTCCGGACCTTCCGCATACCAAAACATGCCCCTTTCAATAGTGAGTTTACCAGGGTCGGGGATGGGAATTATATATTTTCGCCAATTCGTGGTCAATTGTAAATTCGGCAGAGTAACCAAAAACTTATTATCCCCAAAATCGTTTCCGAAACCAATTTCATTAATAGTTCCCGGAAAAGTGGCTTTTGCCCAAAAGGTAAGGGCGTCATAGCCTGATAGATCACGTCCGGTAAAGTCGGGAAAAATGGCTCCTGCGAAAGCGCCTGCAGGATCGCCAACATTAGGGACATCGAATCTCATCGAGGCAGTACCCCGATATTTAGTTTCCTGATCTACCGTAAACGCACTCAATACTGATCCCTGAAAAGGCAGATATTCCAAACCGCCACTAAAACCATCTATAAAAACTTCTGCGGTTTTTGGAAAGGATTCAAACACCACATCATCTGATACTTCTCTCTCACAACCTATAGCCACAGAAAATATAAATCCTGAAAGAAGTGCTATCTTTAAATAAATAAATTGTCTGTTTTTCATTTTCATATCCTTTTTATTTTCCAATATTGATGTGTA
This sequence comes from Bacteroidota bacterium, assembly GCA_051751125.1. Classification (GTDB taxonomy): domain Bacteria; phylum Bacteroidota; class Bacteroidia; order Flavobacteriales; family Flavobacteriaceae; genus Gillisia. Next base: position 4,708 of record JBNJKO010000041.1, on the reverse strand, counting down.
CATAGGTCCTGATTTCCCATTCGTTTCCGTCGTCAAATCCAACAGGGCTTATGGTAGGTGCAGAAGCAAATTCTTCTGCAGCATTTGGAAGGTACCGTGGAGAAAATTCATTTAGAGAACGCCAGGTGCCCCGTAATCCAATTTTGGTATCCGGTAAAATAAACCAATCAGGCTTCCCAACAGAGGTTGATATATCCAGCATTAGCTGAACCGGATAGGTTAAATTGAAATCACGATGATAATCATAAGGGCCCCAGTCGTTAATTTTCCAGGAGTGAACAAGTTTAATTTTTTTATAAATCAATCTAATATCCCCTCCAACGCGTTCAATCAACCGTTCATCACCACCATTTGGTTGTGCATTTCCAAAATAAATGTTCGCAATTAAACCTAAATCCTGTGTTACTTTAGAGACAATACGTGTATTTGATTCCCATAAATCATGTGCAGGGGCAGAATTTGGAAAGGCGAAAGAGGTACGATCTCTTAAAAATCCTATTGCAGCGTCCTGCGTTGTTGGGAGATGCCGGTAAACAAAACCGGTACTGAGTGCAAACTTAGCGTCCTCTGCCCTGTCATTATCCCATTCGTACATCCAGGTTGCAGGCGTAGGATCAAAGGTAAGCAGAAGTTCTCCTGCTACGGTTTCCCTGTTTGATCTTACTGCAAAAGGATCATCCTGGATATTTCTAAGTCTTCCGGGGGGTTGAACATCATTTGGCATTGGACCAACAATGGGTTTTTGCCACAAAAAGTTTGGTGCAATTTGAAGATTGGCTACCGTATACGTAAAGCCTGAAAGAAAATTGGTTTGGTTGCCACTGCCACTATCCTTTAGTCTCCAGCCGGTAAATGTTTGTGTTTGATCTTCCCCCCCATAGGCAACCAGGCCAATGGCCGCTGCCTGTGCATACCAGTTAAAAGGTCCTCTGGAAAAAGTTATTTTAGCCTTTCCTCCCCAGTTATCTTCTGAATTGACTTGATCTTTATAAATTATGTATTTCGGTGCAGCATTAGGGGCATTCGGATTAAAATTTGGATTATTTTCCGCAAATTGAAACTCTCTTCCATTTAAGGGTTCACCTCCCCAAATACCTCCAACTTCAAGTCCAAAAGATCCAATTTCCCTTTTTACATGAAGGGTAACTCTGCGTGTTTTTGGAAGCGGAATGGCAATGGAAGATTCAACATTGGATGCCTGGTCGATATCTTCATGATAAATCCCGGTGACATCAAATTTTCCGAGGGTTCGACTATATTTTAAAAAGACAGCCGGGTTTGCCCCCCACCAAAGTTGAGGACCGTATGCTGCCTTTAAACCTTCCAAAGCCCTTTTCCCATCAATCTCAAAACCAAGAATTTCACCATTGTAAATATCCAGGTTTGGGCCATAGTTGGCTTCACGATATAAACCAAAAAAATCGCCCTCATACCCCCAATGATAATGGCCTGTACGATAAAAACCCCTTAGATCAAATTCTTTGGCGTTCCATTCATACTCAGCGCTATATACCTTTACACGGTCTAAATCTGTAATTTCCAGTTCGCCCTGATCGGTATTAACTGTACGTGGGCGCCCTCTGTTCTCATAAAAAATCTCATCAATGGGGTTTTCTGCAACATGGCCAAGTATATTGAAATTTACATTTGCCCTCATATTTGCAGAAGGGTTTCCTTCAACTCCTACATAATAAGACTGCATATGATCAAAACCCAATTGATTAGGATAGGTTAAATCATCCGGATCCGGGTCATCCGGTGTTGTAATTAAACTACCACCTGTATTGAAGGTTGTGAATTCGGCTCTTAAATTACTAACACGTATCTTGTCATTTCTTGCATTTCCTAAAGCAGCTTTATCTCCGCGTGCCTTTAAAACAGCATCCATTATTTGAATGTTACCAAAATAATTTTCAATAAATTCCTTTGTAACCCCCTCATCATATGGATTTACCTGGTGGGCTTCTTTTAATGCGTAATAGGCAGCACGTGGATAAAGATCATATAATCCCCTTTCATTTGTTGGGCCTTTTGCGCAAATCCCAAACCACTCCTCATTCATATTATCCTCACCAAATACATAATCATTCTGGTATCCTCCATTGCTCCAGGATGCATTGGTATCGTGTATGTCTGCATTTATTCTTTCATTAAAACCATATTTCCACCATCCGTCACTAAACTGGAAGGTGAACCCACCAATGGAATTCCCGGTGTTTCCCAATCCGGCTGCATTTTCATAGATCTCTTCCCAGTTCTTTACCAAATAATAGGCCTGAGACTTCTGATCCTCGGCATACTCGATGGCATTGAACGCATCGGCTCCAAACTCTGTAAACATGATTGGCATATCAAGTTTGTCCTTTACGACCTGAAAAGCATCTCCAAAGGATTCTCCCCGATACATGTTTACACCAAATATATCCACGTCTTTACATTCCTCCGCAATAATATCTATAAACAATACATCTCCATTACATATAGCCACAGGGTGAGCTGGATCATTGGCCTTTATTATTTTAGCGGCTTCGTTCATCATTTTGTACATGGGTCTTCCACGGTTTTCTCCAACAAATTGCTTTTCTTCCTCATCATCAGGAAAATCTTCCGTTTCAGAACCTGCCCAGAAAAGTCCATAGTTATTCTCATTCCCCAACAAATACATCAACAATCCAGGGGTGTTCTTGAATTCTTTTACCAATTTGTCAACTTCAGATAAGAGGAACTCCTGCGTGCGGGGATCAGAGTAATCTGTAACCGGAACCCAAACACCATCCAGGGTTAGACCATAGCGACCAAAAGAATCGTTGAGCATTGTGTAAATACCGTAGTTTTCATAGATATACTTGATCCATCGTGCAGGGACACCGGTATACTGACGAATCACATTGACATTCATGTTTTTTAAAAGTGACATTTCAGAATCCAGGCCAGCCTTTATAATGTCATCGGACTTTTTCCAGAAATCGGCATTTACTGTATTGGTTCCTATAGGGATATGATCCCAATTCATTCCGTTGATCATAAAATCGTTGCCATTTACAACTAACTTCATGCCTGAATCATTCTTTACTACGGAAACCTGAGCAACCTGGGCAGATACAAAAGTTGTAACCAAGCAAAGGGCTAATCCCAGAAGATTGTGTTTTAGTGTACTCATGTTTTTCAATTTTATCCATTAAATATAATGAAAAGAAATATGATTTTAACAAACAATTTAAATGTTAAGTGATAAATCTTTAATATAATACCTCGTTCATATTGACATTCACAATAAATTAACAAGTTAAATCCTACAACTAAAATTTTAAGAATTACTGATGTATTTTTCTTAAAACAGCGCATAAATCAATAAAGTGCCATTGCTCTTTGCGTTCAAAATATTTGGGCTTGTGGAAGACAAGTCGCTGATATTAAAAAGTACGTACGAAAGCATAAGAATTAAGGTTGCAAGAGAAAGGTATTGTTCCACAAAATCACTTTCCTGAAGTAGTTTTTTCCACGCTATCCTTTGTGGTAAGTTCCCGTTATATTGCATCATCAAATTAAAACCGACACTGATGGAACCCTACAGAGAATAAATACTACTTACCTGCAAGTTCCTTCTCAAAACACACGAAGAACCCCTCACCCATCAATGTTGGAATGAAAGGTGAACTGGCAGAAGTCAATAAGGTTTTCGTCGTGGGCGACACCTATAATTTTGATATCCAACAGCTCAAAGGTACCCCGGATACCAATCTCAATAAACTGATTGTCTTTTACGATCAGTTGGAAAACCTGATGAATTCGCTGGCGAATATCAATGCGATTACTGAAGAGGAATTGGAGGAGTTGGAAGATGAAGACGACCAGGAGGAGGAGTTGGAGGATTTTGACGAAGAAAATGAGGAGGATCAATATTAAACCTTTTTTTTCCTGAGATTTACGGAAAAACTTAACAGGTATTTTAAGAAATTTTTTAGATTTACAGTGTTTGCTTTCTCAAATTGCGCTACCCTACCTGCAGCAATGAGGACATCTTAATAACTATTCTATATTTGATCAATCCAAGTTGGCAACAGGCCGGAAATAGAAATGAAACTTAAACTATTTTTTCTTACACTAATCTATTCTATTTCTTCTTATTCTCAATGCTTTGATTGCGGTCATAGTATAGGAGGACATGTTGAGGACTATGTAGTAGATATTGATAAAGCTTCTGATGGAATCGTTTTAACCATCAATCCGAATCAAGGTTGGGGAAGAGCCATCTATAAATATGATTTTAATTGTAATCTTATTTGGAAAAATGAATTTATTCCTGAATATTCATTTTCGGCTGACCAAATGACATTTATGGATACATCCGTGGATGAAAACAACAATATTTACTCAATAATTCAAAATAATCGTAACGGTATTAAGATAGAGGGATTTGATATAGAAAAAGGTAATAGTCTAATTAAATTAAACTCTAATGGTGTGTTACCGGAAAACAAATATGTCCGGTTTTCGGCAAATAAGGATGTAGTAAAAATGGAAAATAAGGATGTATGATTTTGAGTCCAAATTAGGTTAATTTTCTTTATTAGCAAATATCGTTTTCCTGTGTTCCATGCGATAGCTTTTACCGGTGAGTTTAATGATCTCACAGCGGTGTAATATTCGGTCTAACAATGCTGTTGTAAGCACATCATCTTTAAGCACATCGGCCCATTGCTGGGGA
>JBNJKO010000040.1:0-10465 GCA_051751125.1 Bacteroidota bacterium | reverse complement strand
AAACAGTTTTTGTCTCCCTGAGCCTTTCGACTGGCTCAAGACAGGCTCTGTCGAAGGGTCAAACAAAAATGTCCCGAATGCGACGTGACACTTTTTGTCAAATTTTGTCTTTTGTGTCTTTTAACGGATATATAATGGTGGTATTTCTGAAAAAGATTTAAAATTTAAGAAATTCTGTTTTCAGATTTTCAAATCTGATTAGTTAAAGATTCATGCTGGAGAGGGCTATTTTCAGAAATAAGATATTTTTTTTACAAACTGTCTGGGGTATTTCTTTTGAAGAAGTTGGTAATTTAATCTCCGCTATATGCTTAAAGTCCTATAATTGAACAGAAATTTTAGATTTCTATTCCTCTGACAAACCTCGCGATCTTGTCTTTGGGTATTAATTCAAATTATAAAAAATGCCGGCTTCGAGTCTTCCATATCGGCCCTACCCAAAATGTGGAATCGAGAACCGGCATTTATCTTTTAAATAAGTTTTAAATCCTTTAGTAACCCGATAAGGTGCGGGGTAGTTTTTGCGTTAAAATCTTCCCTTAATTCTTTTAAACGTTTTTCAATGGCACTTTTACTGCTTGGAGAAATATTGTTCTCTTTGAAATTTTCCTGAATCTCATCGTGGGTCCAACCATTTGAGATATGCCTGAGAAGTTTTATCTCAAAATCGTTTAAAATGATCAGGTTGTCCTGTTTCAAATTCCGTTCGATCCTGGGAGAGTTGTATATTTTACCACGAGATACTCTAAAGATTGCATCTTTCAGCTCTTTCATTCCTTGCCGGTCTTTGCACACATAGGCTTCAATATTGCCTGAATCCCAAAGAACTTTAACCGTATGCGGATGGTCTTCAATAGAATTCACGATCACTTTCAAATCCGGATCTTCCTTTTTAAGAATTGCGATAAGATCTTTTCCCGAAGCGATCTTAACTTTTCTGTGATCGCTTTTAAAAGAAAGATCACAAATTAAAAGATCGAATGGTTCGCCATCCTGAATTGCCTTCTTTGCCATTAAATATGCGTTATCGCAATACTGTGCATATTCAACCTGTTCAATTTTAAAATCCTTCAATACACTTGCCACAGCATGGTTCATACTGTCTATATCATCTGCAACTAAAACTTTTTTAAACATTCGGGCAATTTATTCAGGGATTCAATCTCTGCTTCAAAATCAAAAGTAATCTATCCGCTTCTGGAAAAATTACGGTTTTCCACATTTTAGAGAAGATTTATTAAATAAAAATGATAAACAAATACTTTCAGCTACTTAAATTTTAAGAATAATTAAGTTACCAATAACAAAAATTAACTATTAAGCACAAAAAAGTGTATTAACTTAATGGTACTAAAAACCTGAAAATTCAGGTAATTATATTTTAAAATTCATTTAAATACAAATAAAATGAAAAACATGATTTCAAAAATGGCAACAGTATTTATAGTACTGCTATTAACAAGTATGATCCTTTCCTGTGATACAGAGAAGGACGAAATAGAGCTTTCAGAAAATAAAGAACTCCGGGAAAATGTCTATCAGCAAATTTTGAGCGAGAAAGAATTTTTCGATGAATTTATGGAGGAAATGAGAGAAAATGAACAGTCCATGGAATGGATGATGGCAAACCGCCCGATGATGCAAAGGGCCTACGGAAACCCCCAAATGAAAAATATGATGCAGAGTTCCCCGGATATGAGACAGGGTATGATGCGTACCATGATGAATATGATGCAACAGGATACCGTACTTTACAATCAAATGCAAAGAATGATCCAACAGGATACTATGATGTACAACCATATGCAACGAATGATGCAGCAGCGTCGTATGGGTGGTGGAAGAATGCAGTGATATTTCATCTTCCCTCTGAAAAAAAGAAAACGGATTGACTTCGTCTCGCATTCTGAAAAAAAGTTACACCGAATTCTACACCTTAGGGGATGATTTTAATTGATTTTAATTGATATCAATTAAAATGAAAAAGCCCGAAACGCTAGTGTTTTCGGGCTTTTTGTGTTAAAATGATGTTCATCCAGCGGAGAAAGAGGAACTAACCATATCTTATAAAACCCAGTATTTAAAGGGCTTAGAACGACCTAGAAAACCTTTGACACCGAATTTAACACCTTTAACAAAACTTTGGCAAAACAACACATCAATTTTAGTTAATTATAGCCAAATAAAATGGCAATATATCGCTTTTTTGGAACAATTTTTTTAAGATAAAATTAGGATTAAATTTATCTCATTTTAAGAAAATTTTAAGAGATGGATTGGTGCAAAGTGTTACTATTAATTTTTCCGACTTCGTGAACATCGAAGAAAAACTGGCAAATTTGGGTAAAATGTCTAATCCTGTGTTTTCTTCAATGTTCCACTTCAGAAATTAACCAAACTAAAGAAAAGGGAAGGTGAGTTTTAATATACAACTACAAGTTGTCTTATTTTCATTATTATAATGATATAGTTTAATTTGAGCGTCAGGAGAGGAATCTGTTTAATCCGGTGGATCCACAAATTACTAAACTCTGCCTTGCAACGGCGATTTGTGATTTAAATTTTAAATTGTGAAAAGTATTCGAAAAGAACCATCCTATAAGGTTAGATTAACTTTTAACGAGGATTTATAATTGTAATAAATAAAACGATAGCAGAGCAACGGAATTGAATTGAAAAACAAAACAAGGCTGTAGTGGAGCCGTTCCGCTTTTTTTTTACGGAGCGAGCGAAACGGGAGTTTTTAATTTTCTACTTGTCTCCACGAATTTTTCGACGAAGCTCATTTCCTGGAGTAGAGCCTAAGCGCAATGCACGGGATGGAAAAAAATTCCAGTACTAGTTCAATATGGGTTCGGTTCGGTTCGGTGCTGTGTTATATCTCGAATACTTAAATGAGCCAAAAAGGAAAATATTCCCTGACTTATTTCCCCTAGTATTTAAAGCTCAATTTAATTAGATTAAAACGTACTTCCTATTAAAACTGGTCTGGAAAAATCTGAAGGTTTCTTTGGCCTTTTCCAAAGCTTCATTTTCTTCATCTTTAGAAAATTCGTATTGCTCTAGCCCTGTCTTAAAAGAATTCCAGTCTTTAAGATTTTCTTTATCTCCATTGAAGAAATGATGTTGATCCACAGAGGCAAGTAACTTACATTTCTGAAGATTTTTAGCCAGGACCATCCCCCCTAAAGCCGATCCTTCCACCACATAAGCAGCTCCCAGAGCTTCGGCTTTGGAATGGCATTCAAAAATGTCATTTTTGGAAATCATTTCTGCTGCGACTCCAAGTTGTTCCAAATCCTGTTGAAGTTGTCTATGTTTTTTGCCACTATACCCTGGAAGGAATTGCTTAATAGCCGTTTCGGTAGCCTGATAGGCTATGAAATTTTGTAGTAATAGTAATTTATAGGTCTCCAGGTCTATGCTGTGATCCATAATTTGTTTTGCTAAATTTTGTGCTTCTACCTGTTCATGTAGCTTGCGGGTTTCCTCCCTAAGTCTTTGAATCATCTCCATAATTTTCATTATTAAAATCTCTTGTCGTTTTCCTTGCTATTTTCAATGTTCAAAGTTCCAAGATAAAAATAAAATTCTGAACCTTTATCTGGTTCACTTTCTACCCAAATCTCTCCATTATGTTTTTCTACGATCTTTTTCACAATTGCGAGCCCAACCCCTGTTCCTTTAAAGCTATCTCCTACAGCTCTTTTAAAAGCCTCAAATATCTTTTCCCAAAACTCTGGGGGAATACCTATTCCGTTATCTTTAATATAAAAAACTTCCCTGCCATTCTTAACAGTGGTACCCATTTCTACTTTAGGATGCTCTTTTTCTGCAGAATATTTAAGAGCGTTATTGAGTAGGTTGGCCCAAAGCTGAAAAAGCATTCTGCGATCTCCTTGCATTGCGGTTAACTGTGACTGTATCTTCAGAGTAGTTTTAGGATAACTACCTTTAGCATTAACAAATTTGAGCACCTCTTCTATCAATTCTGAAGTATCTACACTACTTACTTCAAGGTCACCAGTATTATTAAGGCGGGAATATTCCAGAATATTATCAATGAGATTGCTCATTTTTTCGTTTAGATCCCTGCTCATTTTGAGCAATATTTGGCCTTCTTCACTTAACTCTTCCCTGTGATCTTCGTCAAAAATTGTAAGAATTCCTTCCATACCATTCACCGGAGCCTTTAGATCATGAGAAAGCCCATAACTAAATAATTTCAGTTCTTTATAAGCCTCAACTAATTGAGTATTTAGAGCTGCGATCTCCATTTGCTGTTGCATCAGCATTACGTAACTAATATTCTCCCTTAAGGCCTTTACCATGTCTTTGTCGGTTTCCTGCCAAGCTTCAGAAACTCCCGTTAGTTTTTCTGTCCATTTTTCAAATGACTGGCGCGGACTAAGCCGTTGTTCTTTTTCATTATAAAAAGCTTTATCCTGTGGATTACCTCCCCAATTTACCTCCTGAATCTTCTCGGGTTTAAACCAGAATATGTAGGTATTCTCCGATATCTTTAGACAAATAACACCGGATGCAGTTTCTTTATAAGCCTTTGCTTCAGGAAATACTGCGGAAAGATTACGGGTTAAAAAGTGGCTTTTTGGCTGTTCTTTAATAAAATTTAACAAACTTTCAAGTTGTTCTTCTTCAGGTGTAATTCCAATAACTTTCCAGCTATCTTTCATAAAAATTGCACCACTACCGCAGGAAATAAGCTGAGTGAACTTGACATCTCCTTCAGTAAGTGCCTTAACCACATTGCTTTTCCCGTTCATTTGCAACATCAATTGCCGCCTAATACTTTCAGAATGTTTCACCTGACTAATTAAAGCGGTATTTACCTGTAAGGAAAGTTCTGTAGAAAACATCTGTGCCAGAAAACGACAGCTCTCACGCTGATAAAAATCTAAATGTTTTGCTGTCTTGTGATGACAGGCGATCAATCCCCAAAGTTGCCCCTTTACTATAATGGCAACCGTAAGAGAGGCCCCTACCTCCATATTTTTAAGGTATTCAATATGAATGGGTGATACTGCTCTTAGGCTTGATCTGGAAATATCAAGAGGTTCTCCCGTAAGAGGAGATAATTCAGGAATAATTGGAACTGGGGTGTAATTGACATCGGCAATGATTCGTACCCTGCTCTTCAAAAAAAGCTGCCTGGCTTGAGCGGGAATATCTGTAGCGGGATAATGCAATCCCAGCCAGGAACCCATCTCTTCTTCCTTGCTTTCGGCAATTACTTCCCCATTCCATTCTTCATCAAATTTATAGATCATAACCCTGTTGTATCCAAACATGTTTTTGATTAGAACAGTTGCTGATTCACATAGTTGATTAATAGATTTTACAGTCTGAAATCTGTTAAGTATCAGGGTTAACTGTTTCTGAAAAAAATAAGGATTATTAACCTCGTGATACGGTTCAAAATCCAGAATAAGATTAGGACCTGAATAATGAGCGAGCATCAGGAAGTTCGTGTTATTGATCCTTACGTCTTGTGAAACGGATGGCTCTTTGGATGTTAGTAACTCCCCTAATTCTTTTACCCGGTCCTCTCCCAATAGATATGAGAGGTCGTTGCCAAACAATTCCTCGAATGATATTCCAAAAAAATCGGGTAGATTTCCCCCAACCTGCGTGATCTTAAAATTTTGAGGATCACAGGAGATAAGCACTCCATGCGCCTGGGTTTTGCCAATAATATGAATTGGTTCCCTAGAACAATTTTCCAGGTCTAGTTTGTCGGGATTTTTAAAAGTGGTGGAAGCCATTATTAGGTTTTAGTATGAAGTAAAAAGAAATTTTATTCTAATAGGTTAAATACCCCGAGGCTTGTCTCTTTAGTAAATATTGTAAGCCAAACAATTTATTATAATAACGGGGATCAAAACCGGCGCCATCATCTTTCCCATAAAACACCTGCTCACGCTTACAAGTGTAACTCCCTATTTCTATAATCGCGTTTTCTTTAATTTGAAAGGCGAGTTCCGCATTGATTTTTATAAGTTCATCTACCCTTTTTTCTTTTTCTGAAATTTGAAAAGAAAGTTTCTTTACAGCCCTCGCTAGCTTAATAGCGATTTCATTTTTCTCTTCATCCTTTGACTCTACTAATGCTTCTCCAAAGAGTTCAAGAGCTGTCATGATGCTTTCCCCATTGACGGAAATAGGATTCCTATCATAATTTTTTGTCATTCAAATTTTTTTTTGAAATCACATTTCCCAAGGTGAACTGGAGAAAAACCTTAAACAGAAATGCATTTGATAAAAAAACTCAAAATTTCATTTAAACATACCTACCAGCACAAATGCCTGTTTAGGAAGATTTTCTGCGTATTTTACCGATAAAATCTTGCAGATCATCGAGTGATAAGCACAGCAAAGATAAATTTATTTAACTATACTTTAACGCTTGTTTTATGATGTTTCATTATAACTTGATGATAAACTAACAGAATAATGTTTTTGATCCTTAGATTTGGGTTATAACATTTTGTAGTGTTTTTCCTACTCAAAAGGACGGGTGAAGAATGCTCTAATTAATATTACAGCTTGGCCCATCCCCGCTGTTGCAAAATCAAATCAACCGTGCCATTGCAAATTATCAACCGCCTTTGCAACGGTAGATCAACCCATTCCGTTGGAAGCCATAGCAACGGCTATTTTTTAATTATTTACATACATTAATGCACAATTTCGGTATAGAGTCGTTTATAAAAATCCGCGATTGTCCATATGGTGTTAACAATACAATATTGATTAAAAAAAATAAACTCAGTCCCGATAAATCTGTCATAACCAATGATTATATCTTTGAGAAATCAACAAAACCTTAGATAATTAAATTATTTGTAGGAATATTAACTTTTTTTTATAGTATGTTTGATTCCTCAATTTAAAACTTCACTTTTAATAAGGTCGAAAAACTGGGTGTGTATGAAATAAATGACTTGAGAAAATAATATTTATTGATGATTTTTATTTTGATTGATGATGATCAAATGTCTAATCCTATCCATAAAAAGATTCTTAAAACATCTTGTGAAGATTCGAAGCCTAAACTTATTTACTCTTTAAAAGAGGACTTGGATTTTGTTACAAAAGCCGGAAATCCAATCTGAAAAAAAATGTTCTTGATCTGAATACGCCCGAGGTAAATGAATGGTTTTCACACGCCCATCGAATTTATTGACTTATAACTGCTTAACCTACAACATATGCCCCACAAACTCCAATTTACCGAAGTTTTTCAACTTATACCTGCTCCCAGTGTTGTATTACTGCCTGATGAACCAAAATTCACCATTGTAGCGGTAAATAGTGCCTATTTGGAAATGGTAAATACAGCAGAAGAGGATTTGATTGGGAAAGGGATCTTTGAAGCCTTTCCTGAAAATCCGAAAGATACGATTTCGAAAGGTCTTGAAAATGCATTAAACTCCCTGAATTTAGTAATCGCCAAAAAGGATTTGCATAAAATGTCCTTTCAAAAATATGATATCCCTATTCGGGGAACTAACAAATTTAAGGTCAAATATTTCAATATTCAGAATATTCCGATTAAGGATGATAATAACCACATCACCCATATTTTACACTCGGTTGAAGATGTAACAGATAAAAAACAATTACAAACAACGCTTGAAATAGAAAGACAGCGTTTCAATGATCTATACTTTGAGGCTCCTTCAGGAATGGGAATATTAAAGGGGCCAGATCATGTGTATGAGTTAGCAAATCCACTCTATTTAGAGCTAATAGGCAAAACAGATGTTATTGGAAAGTCAGTAAAGGAAGTACTACCGGAACTTGAAGTGCAAGGAATTTTAAAAATTCTGGATACTGTCTATGAAACCGGGGAAACTTTTTCAGCCAATGAGATGCTCGTAAAATTTGATCATCATAGAAACGGTGAACTTGTTGACACTTACCTGAACTTCAATTATCAAGCAAATAGAAATAATAAAGGTATTATAGATGGGATACTATTCTTTGCCAATGACGTAACTGAGCTGGTACTGGCACGCAAAAAGATTGAGGAAAGCGAAAAACGCTACAAGGAACTAATTCAAAATTTACCAATAGCCACCGTCTCCAGTGATTTTGAAGGACGCATATTGATGTACAACAAAGCGGCGGTAACAATGTGGGGGAAAGAACCGGATATAGAAAAAGATAGGTGGTGCGGATCCTGGAAGCTTTATTGCAAGGATGGAAATCCTATTCCTAATGAAATTTCCCCAATGGCTAAAGCCATAAAAGAAGGTGGCAAAATTGCCCCCGAGGAAATAATTGTGGAGCGTCCCGATGGTGTTAAGGTAAATGTGTTGATAAATCCGGTTCCTTATAAGGATTCATCAGGTAGGGTAATCGGCATTGTTAATATGGGTATTGACATTACCGAAAGCAAAAAAGCAGAAAAAATTCTAAGGGAAAGTGAAATAAAATACCGTCAAATCGTGGAAACTGCACAGGAAGGAATCTGGGTGGTAGATAAGGAAAACAAAACAACCTTTGTCAATAATAAACTTTGTGAGATCCTGGAATATACCCAGGATGAGATGATGGGAAAAGATATCTATTTTTTTATGGACGAGGATGAAAAGCAAATTGCTTTTCAATTAATACAAAAGAAAAAAGAGGGAAATACTGATCAAATAGAATTTAAATATATTTCAAAATCCGGTAAAGAAGTTTGGACCCATACTTCTTCAAATCCACTATTTGATGAAACGGGTGTATATAAAGGAAGTCTGGCTATGGTAACCGATATTACCGAACAAAGAAACACAAATGAAAAACTCGGAAAATTAAACAAGGAGCTCGCCTTTCAAAACCAGGAGAAAGAAATCCGGTCTACAGAATTAAGCCTTTCAAATAAGGAACTGGTAAAAACAAATAAGGAACTTGACCGCTTTGTCTATAGTGTTTCTCACGATTTACGTTCCCCACTCACCTCTATTCTAGGCCTTATTTCTTTTATTGAAGAAGACAGCAAGGAACCTGACACCCTTGATCACGTACAAATGATAAGAATCAGCATAAACCGCCTTGACGGATTCATAAAAAATATTCTCAGTTACTCGCAAAATAAACGCGTGGGTCTGGAAACCCAAAAAATACCTATCAAGAAAACCATACATGAAGTTGTAGACTCGGTGCGCAACATAAAAAAGGCCAGTGGAATTTCGTTTAAGATTGATATTGATGAGCAGCACCCTTTTTATTCAAATTGGCATCGCTTTGTCAAAGTTCTTGAAAATCTTGTTTCCAATGCCATAAAATATCATACAAATGAGGTTTCCGGAAGGTATCTGAAACTTACCGGCACATCAGAAAAAGAAGAATTCAAGCTCAGTATCTCCGATAATGGTATTGGCATAGATCCTGAATTTCACGATAAAATATTTGAAATGTTTTATCGCCTGCCTGGAAATACCGATGGTAGCGGCTTAGGCCTGTATATTGTAAAGGAAACTCTTGAGAAAATGCAGGGAACCATAGAAATTCAGTCTGAAAAAGGTGTAGGAACCACCTTTAATATTAAACTCAAAAATTTAAAAGTATGAAAAACGAACTTCCTGTGAATTTTGAAAATGTGATGATAATTGACGATAACCTTATAGATCTCTATATTGCAACACGAATGATCACTAAAAACAATTTCGGAAAAAAAGTGTTGCAGTATTCCTCAGCCATTGATGCATTAAAATATTTACAGGAAAATCAAGAAAACATTACGCGGTTACCTGAAGTGATTTTTGTGGATATATATATGCCAATGATGTCCGGATTTGAATTTATGGTAGAATATGATAGACTTCCAATTGCTTTAAAAAAACATTGCATGGTATTCATTATTTCCTCGTCGGTTGACGAGCAGGACGTGGCTAAAGCAAACAGGGATATAAACATATTGGCCATGGAGGAAAAACCCATTACAAAGGAATTCCTTAGCGGAATTTCAGATAAGCTAAAGGCATTAACTTCTTCTAATTTATTTTTGTGAAAAATAAATTAGAAGAAGTTAGCAGTCAATATTTATGCTGCAATCCAATCAGTTCTTATTCGCAATATATTCCAACAATGAGGGCTGGGGTTTTGATTTGTTTATGCGATGAAAAGGATTCCGGTATAATGGGTGAACTTTATGGTGACAAAGGATATATAGGCAAAGATCTCTTTGAAAAACTCTTCGTGGATGGAGTGCATCTGGTTACCAAGATCAGAAAAAACATGAAGAACAGCTTGATGCATACCTACGATACAGTCATGTTGATAAGAAGGGCCATCATTGAAACAGTAAATGATGAACTCAAGAATATGTGTCAAATTGAACATACCAGACACAGAAGCTTTGATAACTTCCTGTCAAACCTACTCTCTGGGCTAATAGCCTACAGCTTCTTTCCTAAAAAGCCCTCCTTAAACTTGGAAATTATAGATCAAAAAT
>JBNJKO010000039.1:0-13332 GCA_051751125.1 Bacteroidota bacterium | reverse complement strand
CCTTTAATTGCGAAAAAAACAACATAATAAAATGAATTTTTTGAGAAGCCGGTTGATATGTTTCATTGTAGTATTCCAAACTTTAGCTGGTTGTGCTCCAAAACTGACATTTACAGAAATTGAAAAGAGAGTAAATTTAGATTATACGGCTTTTAATGAAAATGACATTGAGTACGAATTCCAAAATACTCCTGTAAAATATTTAAAGGAATACGGAGAAGAAGGATTTAGGGAGAAGCTTCAAAAAATTTACGATTTAAGGAAAACAAGTAAGTATCCAATATTCTTCGATAGAATTGGGGATTTAAGGATCCAAGATATCGACAAATGCAACTCGACCTATTTTTATAAAGTGAAATATGTAGTTGATAAGGTTCAGATGACTCCTTATATAGATTCCACAGCTTTAGAAAGAAACTATAAAAGCTATGGTAGGAATAATGTAAGGTTTAACCCAAATTCTGAGATCCTGGAGATCCGATTAACTAAAAAAAGTATTCTAGTCTTCGATAGGGATAAAGAATGGAAACTATTGGATTATGAGGATTTTGACGAACAACTGTATAATAGACTTTTTGGTACTGGATTTTCGGATTGTCTAACAGCTAAAGTTAAAGAATCGGATTACCTTCCCTACTGGTAATTGGATATTAGGAAAAGCAACTAAAGGCAACAACATATAAAAACAATGCTTAAACTTGTCTTGAATCGAAGTTCCGTGCTCGCTTGCAACGCGTGATTGTCCTGCGGACAATCACGCACGCCAGCTCGCACTGTTTTTATACGAGACGTTGGCGGGAATTACAGTGCGTTTGAATGTATCTTTAATATTGAAAAGACTTTTTATTTATATTATTTTACACTAAAAACTTTTAAAATGAAGAATTTGATTTTTCTCTGTATTATAAATTTAGTTTTAACAGGTTATGCTCAAAATAATTTTTCTGTTAAGGAAAATTGGAAGGAGTTTAAGATTGTTGACCAAGAAAACCTGCAACCGATTCCCTTTGCTAGTATATCAATTGAGGAAGAAGAAATCTACCGGGTGTCCGATGAAAACGGAATATTCAATTTACCTATCGTGGCACTTCGACCAAATTCGGTTGTTAAAATTTATTCCCTTGGATATTACGAACTTATTGTTGGGGTTAATAACTTGCAACCCGTAATGCATTTGGAGCAAAGTGTGGATGAATTGGCAACAGTTGTTTTATACAATAAATCTCCCTATGAGATACTAAAACAAGCAATTAAAAGGATAGAATATAATTATCCAAATGATCCTCTTAATTATAAAAGATACAGTGAATTATTAATAAATGAAAATGATACAACTTTTTTTGATGTTGGGCTAGTGGCAAAAGAATATGTTGAAGGTTATACTCAGGTAAAGAAGCCTAAGCGGATTGTAGAAGAAGTTAAATGGAATAAAAATCTTCAAAACTATGATAAATATAAGTATTCAGAAGACCTTTTTGGACACCGAGAGAATCCTATTCAGTATTCCCCTATTTTTCATAAAAAAAAATATAAAAGGTTTGATTTAAGCTATTCGACTTCTGCCGATTCCTTATATAAGGATGCATACATTATTGACTTTGAAATTGAAACAGATGATTGGAGCTTTACCAATAGAGGATATCGGACAAAATATTTTGGAAAAATTATTATCAAACAAGATGATTATGCTATAATTGAAGTAGAAGAAAATTGGGAGGCAACATTAAAAGATAAAGAAATTAAAAATAGCGAAAAGTGGATAAACACTCTTGGTACATTTAAAGATGTTAATGACATTGTCCTGGTAAAAATAAAAGAACAACAAAGTTCCAAATTTGATAAAAGTAATTCTGGTGACTACATTGCTACATATTTTTATAGAAAATCTTATTTTGATCAAGTTGACTTTGAAAATAATTTACACAACAGCTACTCCGTATACAATTCAAACCTTTATTCATACCAAACAGAACAGGTCGAGGAAATTAGTTTTGTTAAAAATGATTCTGGTAAAACAAGGCTAACTCAGTTAAAATTTGATCCTGACTATTGGAAATCTTTTAAATTAAATGAATTAGTGAAGTAAGCTGGATTGTTTTAAATATTTTCCTCTACAGTTCTTAATAAAAAATGGTAATGATATGCATAGATTTAAACCATTGTTTGAGGGAGAAGGATAAGGATAAGGAAATGTCACCATAGCCAACGATATTTTTATATGTGTATTTGGCTGCCAATAATTATAAAAATAATTGGACAAATAAACTCCCGCCAACATTATATAAAAACAATGCTAAAACCTGTCTCAAATCGAAACTTTGTGCTCGCTTGCTTAGCGGATTGTCCCGCGGACAATCACGCTCGCCAGCTCGCACAGTTTTTATACGAGACGTTGTGAGTCATTGCAAAGCGGAGGGCAGCGCAGTCGGCAAATTTTAGTTAATCAGCAATTGCAGTTTTTCTGGGAAGAAAAAAAGCTACGGGTTAAAATCATCACTCGGGCGCAAGTGGCGCTTTTTTTGGTGAATTTGGATGTTCTGGCTTGTGAATAAGCAGACTTTTGACCGCAGCTGATTTTCGGGAAAAGTATTCAAATTGGCCTTTTTAAGGCTTCTTTGCAGCGGACAAATAAAACAACAACTCACAACAGCATATAAAAACAATGCTATCTTTAAAGTCTAATCGAAAAACCTGGCTGGTTTGCAGCGTCTGATTTTCCTGCGGAAAATCATTCTGGCTGGCTCGCACTGTTTTTATACGAGACGTTGTACACAATACGAGAAAAATGAAAACAGGAAAAATAATATTAATTCTAATTCTAACTTTATTTCTAACTTCTTGCAAAGGTTCTGCACAAGAAATTAAAGACAAAAACCCAACTTCTGAATATGATTTTTCGACAATTGAAAAATTTAAAAATTCAAAAATAAATGGGCAGATTATAAATGACTATGATAATGTATTTAATGATGCTCAAGAAAAAGAATTATCTGACCTCCTATATAATTACGAATTGGAAACCACTCGGCAAATTGTAATAGTAACAGTTGACAATATCAATCTTTACTCTGATACACAGAAATTTGCAGTGGATTTAGGAAATTATTGGGGAGTTGGTAATTCGGAAAAAGATAATGGTCTTACAATTGTCTTATGTAAACCTTGCAGACAAATCGGAATTGCAACAGGACTTGGTACTGAATTGATTTTAACTAACGAAATTTGTAAAAAAGTAATCGATAAAACAATCATACCTAACTTTAAAAATGAAGAATATTTTATAGGTATAAAAAACGGTGTTACTGAACTAATCGAAGAATGGAAATAAAGTACTGTGTACAACAACGTATAAAAACTATGCTTTAAATCAGTCTTGAATCGAAACTCTTTGCTCGCTTGCTCAGCGGATTGTCCTGTCCCCTCCGCTAAAGCTACGGGGACCACGACGGAAAATCACGCGCGCCGGCTCGCACAGTTTTTATACGGGACGTTAGCCAATAGCTAAAAAAATGAAAGTTAAGGAAGCAAATATTCGAGAAATGGCAGAACTCATTCTGAGCGGACAACTTTGTTTTCTAAATACTTTAAAAGGTGATTTTGAATACCATCCGGCAGAAATGGACTTTTTTCCAGACGAGGAAAATCCCTGGCAAGAGGTAATAGATAAAATCGAGAATAACTGGGATGATTATATTCGAATCGAGCCAATGAATTCCAATCAATCATATGCTGTAATGGAATCTTTTGCGGACCAGCTGGAATCGGACGGATTTCGCAAAAAGTTACTTACTGTTCTAAACCGACCAAAACCTTTCGGGAATTTCAATTATTTGATCCACGAATCGGATTTTAGGCAGGAATGGTTTGACTTCCGACAAGAAAGAAATGTTGAGTGGGTAAGAGAACAAATATCTGACCGGGTAGATGAGTAAAATAAGCCATTGGCTAACAACATATAAAAACAATGCTTAAACCTGTCTCGAATCGAAACTTCCTGCTCGCTTGCAACGCCTGATTGTCCTGCGGACAATCACGCTCGCCAGCTCGCACTGTTTTTATACGAGACGTTGTGTGTAATAAAATGAACCATATGAAGACTATAGGATTATTTATTGTTTTTCTTTTCGAATTGATACTTCGACCGTTTCTATGGTTCGCGTCATTATTCGCTTCCGACGAGAAGACAACCTACTACCATAATGTGAGAGATTTTGTCCATCACAAATGCATCTGTGACAATTATTGGTATGATTCGTTTAAATCAGAAAGAGTTTTCGAAGAGTTTGAAAGTAAAATGATTAATGACTTTATTCCAGTTGGTGCGACCGCATATTACGAACCAAAACCTAAAGTGACATTTTTATTTCTCCAATATGGTGCTCAAGATTGGGAAGGTGGTTTTATCTATAAATGTAAAACTTGTAAAAACCTTTGGGAATTATCGGACCCTGATAACGCTTATCGAGGATATTTTAAAGGAATCAATTTAGATTTGGAAGAAATCAAGGAATATCTAAAAGAAAAAATACACACAACAACATATAAAAACAATGCTTAAACCTGTCTTGAATCGAAACTTTGTGCTCACTTGCTTAGCCGATTGTCCTGCGGACAATCACGCACGCCAGCTCGCACTGTTTTTATACGAGACGTTGTAGCCAATTTAAAACACAAATTATCATCTGACTTCGAAAATAATGAAAACTAATATTCTCATTTCTTTAATATTGACCCTTACTTTATCAAGTTGTAAAGCACCGAAATTTTACGAACAGGTTTCAAATTTCGAAAAAGAGGCAGGTGTTAATTTCAATCCTTACAAATTGGTATTAAATGAATTTGAAAAAATGCACGGGACAAGTGATCACATTATTTTTCAGTACTCGCCTAAACCTGACTGGAATAGTAAAGAATTTTCGGGAGTAATTTATGATGTTGATCAAAATGAATATTATTATTTCGAAAACAACGAAAAAAATCCTCGAATGATAACCTTGAAAAGAGAATATCCATTTCCCCAGGATAATTATTACAAATTCGTTATTGATAATTATATGAAAGGGAAAATTGATTATTTACAACGTTTAGGAGAAGCTTCTAAACTTTCGGGAATTACAACCACCAATGTAATTTATGATATTGACTTAAATTCAGATAAAGTGGAACGATTTACTTTTAAAAATTTTCTATTTATGAATGGGAAACCTACAACAGAATTATAAAGAAAAAACTGGCTACAATAACATATAAAAACAATGCTTTAATCAGTCTCGAATCGAAAGTCTGTGTTCGCTTGCTCAGCGGATTGTCCTGCGGACAATCACGCTCGCCAGCTCGCACAGTTTTTATACGAGACGTTACCAACAATATGAAAAAACTTCTTTATTTAATATCTCTGACGCTAATTACATCTTGTGGTTCAAATAAAAGCACCTCAAATACATTGGCAGACGAAAAATTTGAACTTTGTTCTGACATCCGATATAACCGATTAATAACCGAGTTGGGACCCGTTGAAGGAAAACTTGTTTATAAGCAGAATATTCATAGTCTATTTGAAAATCTACTTTTACAGGAAGGTTATTTGACCGAGGTAAGCAAAACGGGATATGCCGATTTATTGAACAAGGTCCGGGAAAATAAATTTACACCAGATCTTTTAGAGAAGTTTAAAATGGAGCTCGAATTTGATCCGTATAATCTTTTTCCAACGAATTCATTTTTGTCCTGTTATGGATATTTATTTGAGCAACTTAATATTCTGGATAAATCGGATCATTCCACCTGGCAATATAAATTCGCACTCGCCTATAATAAATTTGAAGCTTTTGGAGATTTAAGATCTAATAACAATTTTATTATTGCTGCATTAAATGAAATACCAGAAAACCAATTCGAAAAAATTATATATCGTAAATTATTCTTAGATATAATATTTATGGAGCTTAATTAAAAAAACTGTTGGTAACAACATATAAAAACAATGCTCAAACCTGTCTCGAATCGAAAGTCCGTGCTCGCTTGCGCAGCGGATTGTCCTGCGGACAATCACGCTCGCCAGCTCGCACAGTTTTTATACGGGACGTTGTAGCTAATTTTAACAAAAACCAAAATTTTTAAAAGGAATTGAAAATTATGAAAAAAACATTAATTCTATTTACTAGAATTATTCTTGGTATTTTATCTATTATCCTTCCCTTTGGAATATTAGTTTTCTTGGCAGATGAGGTTATTCGAATATATCAATATAATTTACTAAAATGGTTTGCACTGCTTATCTGTTTCATAGGGTTTTATATCTCCGGATTAATTAATAAGAAAACGCCACTGAAATTTATTCCTCTTTTATATTTGTCTCTTCTTTTATTTATCCCATTAAGTTCTTTTTATTATCCTTTGTCAATATATCTTTTATTGTTTGCCTCCGTAGGGTTACTATTAACTAGAAAAGAATTTAGTAGTAAAATAAAAAAATTCTCAATTTTTCTGACGATGGGAGTGTTTATTTTTTTCTTATTCTCTCAACCTCTGATTATTAGATTAGAAGAAAATATTAGAGAAAACCAATATGGTGATCTAATCAATGGGAAGACAATATGGGATTTTTCAGATGAGCAAGAAAAGGAAGTCCAGATTCCCGAATATGTCTTTTCAGACATTAATGATAATCCATTTGATATAAATTCTCTTGAAAATAAAACTTTATACATATCATTCTGGGCCACCTGGTGCGGACCATGTCGAGTAGAAAAACCGATTCTAGATGAACTAAAAAAGGAATTAGAAAAAAAATCTAACGTTGTGTTTATTGATATATCAATCGATCATAATAAAATTAAATGGCGCAAATTCCTCAAAAAGACGAACCCAGATGGGCTACAGTTAATTTCGAACAACCATTCTAAAACTAGGGCTTTATTTGGGCTATCGGGGATACCTGCTCATTTCATCGTTACTCCTAATATGGAATTCGCCAGAATAGGTTTAGATGGAGCAAAAAACATACTATCTGATCCTTCAAAAGTAGCTAATTACATCAATAGCAAAAACCGAAAACCGGCTAATGAATTTTATTTGCAAGAATACAGAACAACTAAATATGTTGAAACCGATTCTCTAAACTCTATATATTATACAACTACAGGTGCAAATAGAGTATTAGCTTCAAATTTAAACATTGTCGTCCAAGAATTAAAAAAAGATCACAAGGAAAAAAACGTATATATCAGAATTTACAATTTCCCTTTAAAAAAGGAGGACTCAATTATTTTTAAAGCGCAAATTATGGTTTCTCCAAGTCCTGACGACTATGAAAAATATAAATCGTCACCTTCAGGTTAAGCCACCTAATAAAAGCCTGTAAATTAGTATTATAGAATAAAAAACTAGCTACAATAACGTATAAAAACAATGCTTAATTATTCTCAAATCGAAACTCCCTGCTCGCTTGCTCAGCGGATTGTCCTGCGGATAATCACCCACGCCCGCTCGCACAGTTTTTATACAGGACGTTGCCCACAATTGCTCCGGACAAAAATTGTAGCCAAAAAATTAATGTAAGCAGTTTAATGTGGAGCGGGAAAAAACCGTTGATCGGACTGATAAATGGCGGACTTGCACTCATACGGAGGAATACGTAAAAATGCAGCGCGAACTGATAAGTAGAACGGATTAAAAGCGGACTTGGTAACTCGGTCGGGTATGTAACACGGGGGTAGAAACCTGCGGTGCCTCACTCCTACCGCAAATAATAAACGGACAAAGGAACGTGCTCACTCAAACGTGTCGCAACAGTGGGCAACAATATATAAAAACAATGCTTAATTTGGTCTCGAATCGAAGTTCCGTGCTCGCTTGCCTCGCCGATTGTCCTGCGGACAATCACGCTCGCCAGCTCGCACTGTTTTTATACGAGACGTTGCCAAAAACACCGCTGACAAACAGAACGTAAATATTCAATTTTAAATAATTATGAGATTTTTGCCTTACTTAAAGTATATATTTTTAGTAGTTAGTATTATAATTTTCACCCTTTACTTATTGGACAATAATTATATAAATAAATACACGCTTGCATTTGGTTTTATTCTGATTTTCAGTGTGCCTGTTTTAAACAGATATGAAAAGCAGCGGATTTCTCACTCAAGCGGAGAAAAAAAGAAGCACTAAAAATATCATTTTTGAGAGGTAAGAAAATTGGCGTTTCAAAATTAAATTCAGCGGACTTTCTCACTCAAATGGAGAAAGATAATCGGATGTAAAAACGCCCTTTTTGAGAGGTAAGAAAATTTAAACTTTAAAAGCAAAACGCAACGGATTGAAAAGCGAAGCGGCCCACTCTGGCGGGCGGTGCATTTGGCAACAATGTATAAAAACAATGCTATCTTAGTCTCGAATCGAAAGTCTTTGAGTACTTGCTGCGTCTGATTTTCCTGCGGAAAATCATCGCCGGCAATCGCCGCACAGTTTTTATACGGGACGTTGTGTGCCATTTAAAACAATACGACACTACCAATTATGATAATGCCTTCTGACAAAGACTACAAAGAGACAAAGCAGATAATGCTTGGAAAGAAGGCAATGAAATCTGATTTCAAGCCACTTGCGGAATGGATTGACAAGACCTATGGAGTTAAGACAATCAATATTTTCTACGACACGATCGACAAAGGAATACGACCGAGATTAGAAATTTGCTTTGAGTACACACGAGAAAAAGCAATATTTAACGGACCAAATGGATTCAATTTCGACTCGGACAAACAAAAGGCTATTGGAAAAAAATTCAAGGAGACTTTAAAAGAACAAGGACTAATTCAAGAAAGTGGATTACCCGGACTGTTTAAGAAACCAGCAACTTCAAAATACAAAACGGAAAATATTTGGGTAATTTATGGTGACTTTGAATCCATAGCCAGAATTGAAGCCAATGAAAGTGTTCCAGAAGAAAAAGTCAAGGCACTTAAAAAAGAATTAAACAACCAAGACATTTGGGAAATATCAAGAGCTTTTTCGGGAACGACTATTTTCCTACAAACAGACGAACAAGTAAAAAAGTACGAGAACTCAGAAGAACATAAAAAATGGACTGACAAGTATTTTAAATTGCTTAGTCAGTATGACCGATTGGGGTATTTTAAGCGGGAATTCTTTTCAGTCTATTTGGACAGCAAAGAAAACTTTGACAATAATTATGAGAGTAATTGGTACTATTATTATAAATGACAAGAATGAAAACGGCACACAACATTATATAAAAACAATGCTTAAACTTGTCTTGAATCGAAACTTCCAGCTCGCTTGCTGCGCTGATTGTCCTGCGGACAATCACGCTCGCCAGCTCGCACAGTTTTTATACGAGACGTTGTAAGCAAGCCAAAGAAACCTTAAAATGATAAAAATCGTACAAATTTTCTTTTTCGTATTTCCAATTTATCTTTCTTTCGCCTGTACTTGTCCTCCCAGCCGACTTTCGGACCTTCAAAAAGAAGAAATTCAAAATTCTGACTTAATATTTATTGGAGAAGTACTGGAAATAAACAATTCAGATAACACCTATAAAATAAAGGTTCTCGAATCTTTAAATGATTGTGATAATAAAGGAGTTATTTATATTGGTGAAAATTGGGAATCTTGTAATCCGGTAGTCGATTCAAAAGGCAAATGGTTGATCTATGGAAAAATAGATGAGGGTTATTTAAAAGTAAATTTGTGTGGAATAAGTAGAAGTTTCAAAAATCCTGAGGAAGTATTCAATTCAGTTTTACCTCCCTTACCGGATAAAAATGAAAGTAAAAAAGAATACAACCTAAGGCGGGAAAAGTGGAAGGTTGTTAATCAGAAAAAATCCAAAGAAGATCTTATTAAAGAAATAAAATCGCTGAAAGAATAAATTAAAGGCCAGCTTACAACAACATATAAAAACAATGCTTAATTCAGTCTCAAATCGAAACTCCCTGCTCGCTTGCTCAGCGGATTGTCCTGCGGACAATCACGCGCGCCAGCTCGCACAGTTTTTATACGAGACGTTGGCAGTAATGCAAACAAAACGAACCAAATTAAAATTTAAAGACCATTATAAAGAGTGAAAAACGAATGAATTACATTGTTGAAAAGGAAAAATTAACGCTTCAATATATTCCAGGAAATGGAGCTTGGACTTATCAATTGATAATCCCAAACACTAAAGATATTAAAGGAAAATGGGGTGATTTAAAAGTATCTGGGACAATAGATGGTTATGAAATAAAGAATAAGAATTTAGGACCAGTAAAAAATTCGGACAAAAAAATGTCCATAAATTCAGAAATTAGAAACGCAATAAAAAAAGATGGCGGAGATACTGTAATTGTAACTTTATATCTCGAAAATCAAACCGAAACGACTGACAGTTCTGAAATTTTGGAGTGTTTTAAAGATGCACAAGTTTTGCGGATTTTTGAACGATTGGACAAAATAGAACAGACTGAAATTCTAAACGAAATCTGGACTGTTGCAACGGACGACCAAAAAGCGGAAAAGATAATCAAGGCAATTGAAAATCTTGAGAGTAAACAAAGATAAGCTAGCGGAAAACACTACTGCCAACAGCATATAAAAACAATGCTTAATTTGGTCTTGAATCGAAACTCTGCGCTCACTTGCTGCGCTGATTGTCCTGCGGACAATCAAGCTCGCCAGTTCGCACAGTTTTTATACGAGACGTTGTGAGACATTGTAAAAAAGAAGGAAATAAAATCAAGAAATTCGGATTGCTCAGTGATTGAGTTCCTGACATTTATTATTAATTCATAAATACTTAATTATGACTAAAACATCTAAGTCAAAAGTTTTTAAGCTAACAGTTTTGTTGGTATTTTTTCTTATTTCATTTTTGATCTTTAGAGAAATATTCGGTGACTGGGAACATTTTAAAGACGGACTTTTTTAGGATCAGCCCTAAGTAACTTTGAGGGTCTACCGACTATACTAATATTGCGAATCAGGTTCCAGAAAGCCAATTTTGTGGAAATCTCATTCAGCGACTATTAGGATAAACAACGATCTCACAACAACATATAAAAACAATGCTCAAACCAGTCTCAAATCGAAACATCGTGCTCACTTGCTCAGCGGATTGTCCTGCGGACAATCAAGCTCGCCAGCTCGCACTGTTTTTATACGAGACGTTGGCAACAAACCAAAAAAATTCAACTAAGGAATGACTCTTAAAAACAAAATTTTCTTAATAGGAAATGGATTTGACATAGCACATAACTTTAAAACCAAATTTTCTGATTTTGCAAATTATTTTCTTGATAATGAATTAATTCCAGAGTTGACTAAAGCTATAAAAAATAGGCATAGAAGTCATTCCTTTTTTAATAGTGATCTCTTGAACAAAATGGCTCAATCAGCAGGGGGAGTTTTGCGAGAAGATAATTATGAAGATAAGCTTTGGCATTATTCTCACGGAAACCACATTGACCATTTAAGAAAATATTTACGGGAAAACTATAAAACATTAAATTCCATTCTTAACAATTCCTTACTTGCTAAATTATATTCAAGTACTGATAAAAACTGGTTTGATATTGAAAATGCCTATTTTAAAGAGTTAGTTATCTTTAAAAATCAAGCTCTGAAACAGCCCAATAATTTTGACATTACAAAGCTTCAAAAGTTAAATAATGAATTCAGTTTGATTAAAGGAGCAGTAAAAGATTACTTGAACACTCTCGAGATACAAACAGATGAGGCAATAGGACACTTTTTAAACCATCATTTTAAAGATGTTCAAAATGCATATGTGGTAAATTTTAATTATACATCAACTGTAAAACAATATATAGAAAACTCAGAGAAAGTAACTGTGAACCATATACACGGCAGTCTTCAGGAAGATTATATAATTTTTGGTTACGGCAATGATCAAAACACCGACTATCAAGAAATTAAAGATTTAGGTATTGATGAATTTCTCAGACACTTCAAAACATTTGATTATTTAAATAATAAAAAATACAACCTAATTCAGAGTCAGGCATTGGAAAAATACCAAGACTTTGAAGTATTTGTGTTAGGTCATTCTTTAGGACTGACTGACAAGACCTTACTATCTGAAATTCTAAATTCCGATAAGTGCAGAAAAATTCATTTCTTTAAGAGAAAAGATTTAGAAAATGAATCTTACCAGGTAAAACACTCATATCGTGAATTAACTTATGCAGCGAGCAGAATTATAACTAATGAAAACCTTTTAAGAAAGAAAATTGTAAATTTTGAACAAAGCACTTTTTTTCCGAACTGATATGAAAAGGTCAGTTGCCAACACTGTATAAAAACAATGCTAAAATCTGTATTGAATCGAAACTCTTTGCTCGCTTGCTTAGCGGATTGTCCTGCGGACAATCACGCTCGCCCGCTCGCACAGTTTTTATACGGGACGTTGCCAGTAATTTATTGAAACAATGGAAGTGACTAAAAAGGATGTTGAAAAACTAATTGAAGTGAGAAAAGAAAGTTCTTTTTTTAATCATTTCTGGAATGTTCTTATTTATGATTTTCGGGCAAAAGGTGAAATTGGTCCGAACCAAATAAAAGTGTGGCGTCAAAATATTTGGAATATGACTTTCTACCCCATTTTTACATTTGAGTTCAATGCCAATAATAATTTGACGTATATAAAGGATGAAATAAATCCCATTGGTAAGACATTTATTGGAGTTCTGTTAATCGGATTTCTTTACTTGATATTCCCAAAAAATCTGTCAGGCTTTGATTTAATAGACCACCTGCCATTTGTCATTTTAATTACAATTTTTGCATCTTTAATTGTTTTAGTGGCTCGAATGGTTTACAGATTCGAAAAACAAAATCAATTAGAACAAATTTTTGAAATTTTAGATATAGAGGTTGAAGAAAAGAAGCCAGAAAGAGAATGGACATTTAAAAAGATTATAACCCGACTTTTAATTTATCCTTTCTGCATAGGACTTATACTCTTCGCTTTGTTCTATTTATTTCCCAATGGAAACGTTTTTATGGGAATTGCCAGTTTAGGCTTTGGAGGATTATACCTGTATGTTGACATCAAAATTTTAATAGAAAAGAAAACTACTGGCAACAATATATAAAAACAATGCTCAGATCAGTCTCGAATCGAAGTTCCGTGCTCGCTTGCTTAACGGATTGTCCTGCGGACAATCACGCTCGCCAGCTCGCACAGTTTTTATACGAGTCGTTGTGAGTCATTGCAAAGCGGAGGGCAGCGCAGTCGGCAAATTTTAGTTAATCAGCAATTGCAGTTTTTCTGGGAAGAAAAAAAGCTACGGGTTAAAATCATCACTCGGG
>JBNJKO010000038.1:0-15667 GCA_051751125.1 Bacteroidota bacterium | reverse complement strand
AAGTGGATGATGCTTTTAATAATTATTCTGGTGAATATGATTTTCACCGAGCCCCGAAATTTCGTAAAATCAAATTAGAATGTTATATCGAATATGTCTTGAGCCTTCAAAAACTTCCAAGCGGTTGTAAAAAGAAAAAATAGGAATGCCCAAAATTAAAGGAATTTATAAATAAAAATCATAGGAATTGAAGATTATAATAACAGATATATTCTTACGTAAGTCATTTGATATTGTTAATATTTTAAAAAAACATTATGGTATTGAGACTTTAATATTTACACATTCTTCAATCGGTTTAATAACACATTTTAAGGTACGCTTAATATATGGCTCTCAAAATTTATGGAAGCTAAGGAAGGGGAAAAATTTTATAAAAGATTTACATGAAATAACTAAATATTATAATTGTGAAGAGTTGGTTTATATGCCAATTGAAGAGCAAACAACAGTTGAATTCTATAATTATTTAGAAAAAAAACCTGAAGTATGTAATTTGAAATTCTTACTTCCAGATAAATTTAATTTTAACCTTTCCAGGAATAAAATGAAATTAAATTTATTCTGTGAACAAAATGGAATTCCGTGTCCACAATTTATAAATAAGGAAAGATATAAGAAATCAGATTTTGAATTACCTATTATTATTAAGCCTAAGCAAGGCTCAGGCGCTAAAGGAATCATTTATATTGATAATATATCAGAGTTAAGAAATATATCGATAGATTTTAATAGAAATTTTGTTCAGGAAAGATTACCGAATTCTAAAGATGTTCAGGCTGGCTTTTTTTTATGTAAGGAAGGGGATGTAATTTCGTATTATGGTCATAAGAGAATCAGAACATTTCCGGAATCGGGAGGAGTTAGCATCTTTTCCGAATCTGAATATTCAGTAGAAATTAAGAAAGTTGGAAAAGATCTGATTAAAAAGCTTAATTGGTCTGGGTTAATTATGATCGAATACATTTTTGATGAACGTGATCAGAAATTTAAAGTGATTGAAATCAATCCTAGGCTTTGGGGTTCTGTTTTATTATCAGAATATTGTAATGCAAGCTTTTTAATGAAATATGTTGAATTATCACTTGGAAAAAATATCTCCTCAAATGTCTTAGAAAAAAAATGCTTTATAAGATGGATATTTCCATATGACATCCTATTTTGGATAAAAAATATTTCAAATCCGTTCATTTTTTTTAAATTAAATAAGGATACATGTTATATAAATTTCACGTATTCAAATTTTTTAAGGTCTCTTTGCTTTATTATTATTACATATTTTAAATTTTCAAAGTTTAAAAAAATTTTTAAAAATGCCTAAAGAGATTATTGTTTTTGATTTTGATAAAACTTTGACATATAATGATACTTTATTGGGTTTTTTTTTGAATGCTTCAGAAAAAAATTTATGTTTTCCATTAAAAGTGTTTTTTTATTTTATCCTTATGTTTTGCGCTAAATTTAATTTGATTTCTAATCAAAAATTAAAAGAAACTGGTGTTTATTTATTCCTGAAAAATAAAACTTCTAACAAAATGCTTAAAGACTCTAGGTCTTATGTTAAAAATATAAAATTTAATAATCTTTTTAATGAGTTCAATTTTACTAACTATGATCAAAATATTTATGTTGTAACTGCCTCATTTAAAGAATATATTGAGCCTATTTTTCCAAGTAACATTAAAGTTATTGGGTCTCAGATAGAATATTCTAAGGGTAAAATAAAGGGGCTTAATTTTAATTGCTATAAACAAAATAAAATTAAAGCATTAAAATCACTAGGTATTAAAGAAATAGATGTTTTTTATACCGATAGTTATAGTGATTTTCCGTTAGCGGAAATATCCAAAAAAATTATAATTGTAAAGAAAGATATGCTATATGAATGTTCAGATCTTACTGATTTCATTTCATTTTTCCGTAAATCAAAAAATAATTGAGAATACTCACATTTGACATAGAAGAATGGTTTCATATTCTCGATAATGAATCTACCAAAACCGAAAAAGAATGGGTTAATTATGAAGTTAGGATCCATCAAAATATGGAACTAATTTTTGGGCTGCTTGAAAAATCCAATGTTTCTGCATCTTTTTTTGTGATGGGATGGATGGCAGAGAAATTTCCAGAAGTAATAAAGGAAATTGTATCCAGAGGTTATGAAATTGGCACCCATACGCATTTACATCAATTGGTTTATAGTCAAACCCCGATTCAGTTTAAAAATGATGTAGAAAAGTCAATTAAAACCTTGGAAGATATTTCCGGGAAAAAAATACGGCTTTTCAGGGCACCGGGTTTTTCAATTACTGAAGAAAACCTATGGGCTTTTGAGGTTTTACACGAATTGGGAATAGAAATAGATTGTTCTGTTTTTCCAGCTTCCCGTGCCCACGGAGGGTTTTCATCTTTTGGCGCTCCAAAACCCTCCATTATAAAATATAATGGAATTGAACTAAAAGAGTTACCAATCAATTACACTTCTATATTATACAAACAAGTTATATTTTCCGGCGGTGGTTATTTTAGGTTGTTTCCATATCCCTTAATTAAAAAATGGACGATGTCTTCCAATTATGTAATGACGTATTTTCATCCCCGGGATTTCGATGCAGGCCAACCCGTAATTAAAGATTTGTCCAGGGCCAGGAAATTCAAATCTTATGTCGGCATAAAAGGAGCTGAGAAAAAACTGGATAAATGGCTACGGGATTTCGATTTTATAGATATTAAAACGGCAGATGAACAAATTAATTGGGAAAAAGTACCGGTGGTAAATTTGTGAGAACTGGACTTTTCAAGCTAAACAGAAAAAAATGGAAATGATCATTGAATTAGAAGCATCATTTTTTAGATACGATTTGCAATCACCTCCTGAGGACTGGGATGATAAATTTTTCAATGATGAATATGATTATTCAAAGAGTGGAAAAAAAATAAAGCTGGTTTTTTCTTTTTTACAAATTCGTTTGAAATTGCCCAAAAATTGGGTGAAAATGCAACTTTAAATAATCTTACAGCTAAAGGATATTTTTTGACAAAATGCCAAACAAGTGAAAACATTAAGATCATAGATTTTAGTCATTGTTATGATATCTATCAAATGTTAAGAACGTTAAATGTTCTTAATGTAAATGTTCTAACAAATGATTTTAAAACTTATGAGGAGCGCCGGGGTCCTTTTTCAAACTCCTTTTCCTTTTTAAGGGTTCATTGTGAAGATTTAGAAAATGAGACAGATTCTATTATAAGGTTGAAAATCTTAAATAAAATTAAAGTTTTCCCTGAAGGGAATGTGGGTGATGTAGGTTTGTTTGGCCAAAGATTAACTGATTTTGACAATGGTATAAATTTTAAAAAAAAATGTTCTTGAGGCCTATTCTGATATCGATGGCTATCGTTGGAAAGAATTTCCCGAGGATGGTTTTAGTTATTGTTTGTTCAATCATAAAAAATTAACAAATCCAACAAAAGAATTTGTGATTGTAAATAAAGAAGCTAATTAAAATTGAATTCAAAATGCGCGTTGGCTGTGCCAACAACCGCAGCCTTAAAAACATAAAACTTAAATCCCTGGAAGATTTAAGAGCATTGCGCGCGAATGGGATTAAAAACCCACTGAAGGTTTTGGCCTATAAGAATTTCAGCAAGTTGGGGCAGTTTGTTGGAAAGTAATGGAGTAACGAAGTGACGCTGTAATGGAGTGGCGTAGTAATGAAGTTGGGAGAAAAAAGGGACTAGGTGAGTTGCAAACACCCAACACCAAACCGCCAACATCAAACGGTACCAAACGCTGAAACCAACCAATACCATCACCATAAAGAATAATTCCACCCCGAAGCGCTGCAGCATCGGGGGATCAAACTCCAATTCATAAGCCAAAATCTCAATTCTCAATTCTCATATCTCAATTCTCATTTCAACACCCATCGCCCTACCGATTGGTAATTTTTACTAATCAATCCAATTAATTCCCATGAACTTACTCAATCACGAGGTAATCCTCGAGCTTTTCCGTGATTATTATTTACTGTTTGTGATGTGCTTGTATTCAGGTGCCTTTGCTCTTACCTATTACCTTATCCCAAAGGTATTGTGGGTGAGCAAGGAGAAAAACCTCACCACCACAATTAATTCCCGTTCTGCGCATATAGTGGAAACCCCTTCTTTTGGGGGCGTGGCATTCTATATCACCATTATTATGGTGCTCACCCTCATTCAAACCATGAGGCTCACCTTTGTCGGGAACCAGCTTATCGCGGCAATGACCATTTTGTTTATGGTAGGCCTCAAGGACGACCTGGTGATCTCTACCGCCAAGGTCAAAATATTCGGGCAGATTGCCGCGGCCTGTTTTGTTGTTTTCTCCCCGGAAATGCAACTCACCACTTTATACGGGTTTCTGGGAATCTATGAAATTCCAGAAGCCGTGGGGTTTATAATTACCGCGTTAATTGTGGTTGCCCTTATAAATGCCTATAATTTAATTGATGGCATAGACGGGCTGGCAGCCATTGTGGGCATCATAATCTCCATGGTATATGCCTGGGTTTTTTACGGGACGGGGCAACCTTATTTCGTGTTAATAAGCATTAGTCTTGCCGGGATCTTAAGCGCGTATCTCCGCTTTAATTTTTCCCGTGGCCACAGAAAGATCTTTATGGGAGATTCCGGATCTTTGATCGTCGGGTTGATCCTGGCTTCCCTCACCGTGAAGCATTTGGTGATGGTTCCCTACGAGCCTCTGGTAGCAGAAGGTTTTGATCCCGCCAATCGCCCTTTATTCCTTTTATGCCTGCTGTTTATCCCCGTTTTTGACACCCTGCGGGTAATGAGCCTCCGTATTTTAAGGTGCGAAAGTCCGTTTGCTGCAGACCGCAATCACGCCCATCACGTTATGATCGACCTTGGCTTTTCGCACTTTAAAGCTAGTGTACTGCTGGCCTTGTTCAAGGTGCTTATTATAGGTGTTTATTTATTTCTTTCGAATAAACTCCCGCACTTCGCACTTGTTTTATTGGTGGTAGGTATTTATGCCGGTTCCTTCCTGCTCCTTGGCCGATTGAAAAGAACAAGTGAGAAGATAGTTTTGCAAAATGCCAATTTCAAACCTGAAAAAATGAAGCCTGCAGTAAATGGGGTGCATGTAGAGGTAAGGAAAAATTCAAGGTTCAAGGTTAAAAGTTCAAAGTTGGAAAGTTAGAAAGTTAAAAAAATTCAAAATTCAAAAGTTCAATGTTAAACACTAAACGGAAAACTAACCTGTGAAATCTGTGTTTCCCCAATCCGTGGAATCCTTTTTAAATCCGTTTTATCCGTTTTAAAATAAGTAACTTCGCCAAAATTTTTAAAAGAATGAATACCCCACACTTTCTAAAACTGCCTTTGCTGGCAATCCTCAGCCTCATATTCCTGAATTCCTGTGTTTCCGGAAAAAAGATCACCTATTTCCAGAATATGGAGCAATTGGAACAACTGGCTGAAACCACCAAAACAGGCCTAAGTATTAAACCCAACGATTTGATAACCATTTCTGTGGCAGCCTACAATATGGAAGCGGCATTGCCCTTTAACCTTACAGTGGCGGGAGCAGCTACTGGAGGCGGCGATGCCGGATTAAGGGTAGGTGGTACTCAGCAATTACAGCCATTTTTGGTGGACAGTGACGGAAATATAGAGTTTCCTCAACTGGGAACTTTAAAGGTTGCCGGGATGAACCGCCAGGAACTCTCAGGGAAATTGAAAACCCTGATCTCCGAATATGTAAAGGAACCCATTGTCAATGTACGAATCGTGAACTTCCAGGTAAGCGTTCTGGGAGAGGTTAACCGCCCCGGAACATTCAGTGTGCCCGACGAGTATTTAAGTCTGCCAAAAGCCCTTGGATTGGCGGGAGATATGAGTATTTACGGCCAGCGGGAAAACGTGCTGGTGGTGCGGGAAGAAAACGGACAAAAAACCTATGCCTACCTGGACCTCACCGATGCCAATGTGATGAATTCCCCTTATTATTATTTAAAACAAAACGATATGGTATATGTGGAACCCAACAATGCCCAGAAACAAGGCGCAGGATATAACCGAAATTCCACGGTTTATATCTCCATAGCTTCCGTATTAATCTCATTAGCCATTTTGATCACCCGATAATATGTCACAGCAACCCTATAATCAACCACAAACTCAGCAGCCCCAGCAACAATTTCAGCAGGAAGAGGAGATCAACCTGAGGGAGGAATTCGGGAAATATTTCAGGTACTGGCCCTGGTTCGTAGCCAGCGTACTTTTGTGCGTGCTGATCGCATTTTTATATTTGCGCTACTCCACCCCGGTATATCAGTCTACCGCGACCATCATCATAAAAGATGAGAAAAAAGGCGGATCGATCCCCGGCCTGGAAGCCTTTGAAGGTCTTGGACTTTTAGGAGGCATGGGCGGTAACAGCCTGGAAAATGAAATGGGAATTTTGCGCTCTAAACGCCTTATTACCGATGTGGCTAAACAACTACAGTTAAATGTCCGTTATTTTATTGAGGGCAATGTGCAAACCACCGAAGTTTATTCGAACAATCCCATAGAGATCCAGATCCTTCATCAGGATGAAGAAGCACTGGCGAAAGCACGATCCTTTAAAATTTATGATAAAGGGGATAAGGGATTTTTATTATTGGATGAACTCAGCGGGAAAGAAATTACAGCTGGTTACGGAAACCCGGTAGATCTCGATTTTGGAACCATTGTGATCAATAAAAGCTTTACTTCCAGTTTAAAGGAATTTTCTGAAAACCAGGTGCCCTTAACCGTGAGCTTCTCCACTATAGAGGCGGCAGGTGCAGGGTATCGTGCAAAAATTCAGCTGAATCTAACCGATAAGAATTCGAGTCTGATCGAACTTAATTTGAACGACCCGGTGAAAGAAAAGGCCAGGGATATTCTGGATCAACTTATATTGGAATACAACCGGCAGGCCATTGAGGATAAAAATCTGGTGGCTACAAATACGGCGAGGTTTATTGAAGACCGGCTTGCTATCATCACCGGGGAACTGGATTCGGTAGAAACCGGAAAAGAGGATTTTAAGGAAGAAAATCAACTTACCGATATCCAGGCTGAATCTGAGATGTTTGTAGAAAATGCAAGTGAATTTAACAAAAAGCGCCAGGAAGTTGCTACCCAACTGGAACTAAGCAGCGCGATGCTGGAATATATCAATACCGACTCCTCTTCCGATTTGCTGCCCGCAAATCTTGGAATTGCAGAGTCTGGCGTAAACCAAACGATCTCCGAATACAATAGCCTAGTGCTGGAACGCAACAGGATCTTACGCGGTTCTACAGAAAGAAATCCCGTGGTGGTGGATCTCAATACCCAACTGGAACAAATACGGGTAAACGTGATTCGCAGTTTACAGCGCATGCGTTCGAATTTATTGATCTCCCAAACAGAACTGAACCGTCAGGCGGCAGAAATGGGCTCACGGATCGCTTCTGTTCCCGGAAAGGAAAAACAATTCCGCGGCATCGAACGCCAGCAAGCCATCAAAGAGGCCTTATACCTGTTTTTATTGCAGAAACGCGAGGAAACCAGTTTGTCCCTGGCCGTAACGGCACCAAAGGCGAAGATCGTGGACAACGCGTATACCTTAAAAACCCCCGTGGCTCCAAAAGGCAAGATCATCTTGCTGGCAGCCCTGATCCTTGGTGGGTTGATTCCTTTTCTTATTATTTACCTGAAAAACCTTTTCAATAATAAAGTAAAAGAAAGGGCAGATATTGAAAAGATCACTAAAGAGATCCCAATTGTGGGGGAAGTTCCCAGGGTAATCAAAAAAGAAGATGAACTTATAAAAAAGAACGACCGCTCTGTCCTGGCCGAATCCTTCAGGATAACGCATACAAATCTACAGTATCTGATGATCAATGCTGCAGAGAAGGAAGGAGGAAACAGCATTTTTGTAACCTCTACAGTAAAAGGGGAAGGAAAGACTTTTGTTTCGTTTAACCTGGCCCTTACCCTTGCCAATGCCGATAAGAAGGTGCTCCTTGTAGGTGCCGATCTTAGGAATCCGCAGTTACAGCGCTATTTTCCCGATTCCCGAAAACAGCTTGGGGTAAGCGATTATCTTGTAAGCACTACTATGATGCTTCCGGACCTGGTAACTCCATCCGGTCTTCATGCGAACCTGTACCTGTTGGCATCTGGAACCATTCCTCCAAATCCATCAGAATTATGGAGGCAGAAGAAAACCGCCGGCCTTTTTGCAGAGCTGGAAAGCATGTATGATTATGTTATTTATGATACCGCACCTGCCATGCTGGTAACGGATACCTTCCTTATCAACAAATATGCAGATGTTACCTTGTATGTGATACGGGCAGGTTATACAGAGAAAAAACTCATCAACTTTGCCGTGGATGCCAAAAGGGACGGTAAACTGCACGACGTAAGTTTTGTGCTGAATGATGTGAAAGCCGCTAACTACGGATATGGCAATAAATATGGCTATGCTTATGGGGAAGAACAGCAGAGCTTTTGGAAGAAATTAAGGAATAGGGCGGCACTATAGCCCCTCTGCCCCCGAAGGGGGGTCTTACTCGGTCGAAATTATTACTAGGATGGAAAAAATCAAACAATAGAAAGTTTCTAAATAAATATTCTAAAAACAAAGCTGCAGGCATCCTGTGGCTTTTGTTTTAAAATTTAATCGGTAGGAAAAATCCACCGTCAGTTAAAATCAAATTGATGATAAAAAATATATTTCTTCTTGCCCTCGGTCTTTTCTCTTTTCCTCTTTTTGCACAGCTGGAATTCTCCGGAGAGTTGAATTTGCAGGGAATGTACTCCACCGGGGAAGATCTGCCATTCTGGATGTACAAGAATCAACGGGGAAGGATCTCAGAAAACACCAATGCAGCGGGCTGGATTTCCGGAAGGGTCAACTATGATCTTGGTGCTAATTCTTCTTTGGA
This sequence comes from Bacteroidota bacterium, assembly GCA_051751125.1. Taxonomy (GTDB): domain Bacteria; phylum Bacteroidota; class Bacteroidia; order Flavobacteriales; family Flavobacteriaceae; genus Gillisia. Next base: position 6,698 of record JBNJKO010000038.1, on the reverse strand, counting down.
AATAGGAGTAGGGATTTTGTATCAGGATGGAATATCAGACCGGGTATTTTTGGATGAATCTTATGTGCAGTTCAGGAATACCTGGCTGGAGGTGATCGCGGGAAGAAAGCAGAAACCGGAATTGTATAACGGGTTGAGTGCTACCAATGAAAATATTGTTTGGTCGCTAAATGCGCGGCCTCTGCCGGGGGTACAGTTCAGGACCAGAGAACCCATCATGCTTTTTCCGGATGCAGGCCTTGGCTTTGAAGCATCCCTTTCAGAATATCTGCTGGAAAAAGACAGGCATGTAAGTTATGCCAGGGTGCATCATAAGAGTCTGCACCTGGTCTACCAGCCAAATGAAGACTGGTATTTCCGGGGAGGTATTCAGCATTTTGCCCAATGGGGCGGGAATTCCAAAAGTGAAGGACCCCAACCGGAAGGCATTAAAGATTATTTATTGATGTTTTTTGGCCGGCAGGGCGGAGAAAATGCAGTAATAGGAGACCAGATCAACGTGCTTGGGAATCAGCTCGGAAGCTACGAACTCAATATTAAAAGATCTTTTAAGGATATGGAGTTGGAATTTATCTATAATCATATGTTTGAAGACGGCACGGGAACCCGATTCGCCAATTTCCCTGACGGTCGCTATGGAATTATGCTCAACTTTAAAGATGAAAGAAAGCTGGTTAATAATGTGCTCTATGAATTTTATTATACCAAAAACCAGAGCACCAAAAGTTCTGCACCCCATAAGAATGATAATTATTTTAATAATTTCCAAACTTACAGGTCTGGATGGACCTATGAAAAAAGAATCCTGGGAACGCCATTCTTTCAATATGATCCGGAAAAAGATATGGTGATCAACAATAAATTCACGATGCATCATATTGGTATCTCCGGTAGTATTTCCAACTATTTTGAGAGCTATCCCTATAAGCTCATGTTAAGCGCAGGACGAAACGACGGCCGGCATGGAGTATATTTTACTCCCAATGAAGATGTGGCCTATATAAGCTACGAGATGCTGATCCTTCAAAATTTCGTAGACCTTAGCTTTCAGTTGGGAGCAGAATACCATTCCCTGTATTCGCCTGTGTATGGAGCAGGGCTTCATCTAAGCAAGCGGTTTTAGCTTTTTAGGAAAATTCTCGGTAATTTATTTGTAAATCAAAACATTTTGTTAAATTGTACTCACCTCAAGGTGGTTTTTTTTTATTTAAGCTCTGGGGAAACAAAAATATTTGTAGGTTTTTATTGGGAAAAGAGTTCTGGAAATGATTGCTTTGGAAGGAATGAGGTCTAAGCGAATCTGCTGGTTTTATTAAGGTTTAAATCGCAGGGAGAGAAATTTTCTTCAACCCAAATCGACATATTTTTTTTCCTCCGGGATTAGTTTCCTTATAACTGTAAATTTCACCCTTGATTGCTTGGTTTAATTCTAAAAATTTTGTTAATTTATAAAACAATAGAAATAGTACTAAAGGCTTAAACTCCCCCAAAATGACAGCATTAGGATATAAATCTTCGATTCTTACCTCTTATTATAAGATGGATAATGTTCTTTATGAGATTCGTGACCAAAAAGGTATCCTGATAAACATTCGGTATGATGCCTGGAAGGAAGAGGTGTTAAGGGATCTTTTACAGGCGGGTTTTATTGGGATGGAGAAAGATCTTTATACTATTACTGCCGAAGGCCGGGAAGTGATTGCTCAGGACAGTTTATTGTATTACAATAAAAGGGTCAAAATAAAAAAAGAAACAGTTAAAGCTACCAGCAAAGAAGAAAAAAGCGGGCTTTTCAGTAATTTCTGGTTGCTCCTTATTGTCGGAAGCCTGATAAGTATCGCCTTGCTCTGGTTTTTGATGAAATACCAGGTAACAGAGTCTATGTTCTAGACTTGCTTTTTATTGGATATTTTACTTATGCCCCGATGGGGCATTTTTTTGTTTATCCTTGCTTCCGGCCCTCTCGGAAGGAGCTTTTTCATCCTTCCTCCATCACCTTTTCAATACGTTAACAATCAGGTAATTAATTATTATTTAACAAATCCTTATGAACAGCTGTTAAAACATACTGTAATCTTCGTAAGTTTGATGTTCTTAAACAACATTAAGGCCGATATCTTTTTCTCCAAACCCTACTGCGAGGATTTTATAAACAGCTTCGAATGGTTTAAACGAAGCCTAAAATATTTTATATGCAGTGGTACGTTTTATATACAAAATCAAGGGCCGAGATAAAAACGGCAGGTCGTCTCAACGATCTGGGAATCGAGGTTTATTGTCCTGAAATCACAGAAGTTCGCCAGTGGAGCGACCGTAAAAAGAAGGTTAAAGTCCCTTTGTTCAAGTCCTATGTTTTTGTGAGGATGGAAGCTAAGGACCGCAATCTTGTTTTTGATGTTCCCGGGGTGGTATCTTATCTTTTCTGGTTGGGGGATCGGGCTGTGGTTAAAGATGAAGAGATCAAAGTGATCCGGCAGTGGCTGGAATGCGATGGAGTTGATGAAGCTATGATCGACGTTTTAAATGTCGGAGACAGGATCACTATTTCCAAAGGAGCCTTTAAAGATCAGGAGGCCATCATCAAGGAAGTTGGCAAAAAAACAATGCGGCTTATTTTACCTAAACTCAATTGTGTTTTGCAGGTAAAGACCAGCGATGTATTGGTTTAGAGGTACACGCTGAACATTCACAGTTGAATGTTCAGCGGTACTTTGAAGTTAGATCAAGATCAATAAGATTAAACTCCGTAATTTGTATTACGTGCTGTATATTAATAAAGTCCTGTCCTTTGTAAAAAAAATACGAAGCCAGGATCAGCTCACTTTCTGGAGTTTTTTCAGGTGTGTTTGATAATCCCGCAGGTAATTCCTTTTGGATTTTACATTTAAAATAGATGCCTGAACAAGATTTTCTACACGTTCAGAATTTGATAATAAAGTCCTGATAATAGTATCAAACTCTTTTTTGCTTAAGTCTATTTGTTCCGCAAGAATTTGAAACTGTTTCGCAGTATTGGCTTGCCCCAAATTCCCAGGTAACAAACTTTCCTTTCATGCAAATGCTTCGTCTTCCACACGGATTCTTGTATTCAGTAAATCATAAGCGGGGCTTAACCTGTGATCTCCCATAGGGGTTTCTGAAGCTCAGGATTTGCTAACCATGCATCCAGATAGCTAAAGGTAGAACTTCCATCATCGAGTTGTGTAAGGGTTCCCGCCACTTTCTCCTTATATTTAATTACCGCTTGTCTCATCTCCTAACTTCTTTTCTTTTTGTTTTACCTGAAGAACTAACTCTAAGCCTAAGATATCTGCAATTTTGAATAATGATTGCAGGGTTGGATTTCCCTGACCCCGTTCTATTTTTTAGATCGTATTAATACTAATCTCAGCCATATCTGCGGGTTGGCCCTCTAAATATATCGTGTACATAATTTTTTAGAGTTATTCCTAATCCCCCAATTCCGTTGTCATGAAGTAAAGTAATGATGGAATGACGTTGTAATACTGTGACGTCGATATTACCTTATTAAAGAAAAATGCCCTTTGAAAATTTTACCGTCTTCAAGTGCTATACTAAACCAATAATCGTCTGCAGGCATTATTTTTCCGTTAAAAGAACCGTCCCAACCCTGGTTTAGGGAAGACATTTCTTTGAGTAGTTTTCCGAACCGGTCATAGATCATTACATGGATTTCGGCCTGGGAGGCAAGGCCTTTGATCTGCCAGTGGTCGTGGAAGCCGTCATTATTCGGAGTGAAATATTTCGGGTAGTCAATAAGGATCACTTCTGCGCTAGCCATCCCGCAGCCCAATCTGTCCCTGGCAAAAACCGTATAGTTCCCGGCAGGAATATTTCCGAAGTAATTGCTGTCCTGGAAATTTATCCCGTCTATAGAATATTCCAGATCCCCATCGCCTCCGGCTATGATTTCAATAAAGTTGCTTGATGACCATTCCTGGTATTTCACCTCAGTAATGGCCGGCAATTGAGAGCGGATGAGTCTGAAAGCATAGGAGCTTTCACAAGTCACCCCGTTTTCCGTTTTACTTACTGTTACTGAATAATTTCCTGCAGCCGTGAGTGATGCTTCAGCAGTGTTGGAGATAACGGCTCCGCTTACATCTTGCCATTCCCAGGTATCAAATTCCCCTGTCGGTTTAAGAATAAGAAAAGGCTCAAGATCACATAGATTGTAGGAATCTTCCAGTTCCAATACCTCCTTTTTGTTGACAATAAGATCAAAACTGCTTTCTGAAATGCACTGGGAATTCAGTTCATTTTCAACTTTTATAGTGATTTTTTCAGTGTTCGGTTCGGCATTACTGTAAAAGGCGGGCAGGGGAGTGGGCAATGCATTACCGCTTTGGCTGTAGTAGGTCACCTTCAAACCGGTTTGGTTCCCAATGATATTTTGGTTCCAGGCAGAGGTATCAAAACTCCCAATCCCGAATCCGTAATCACAGGAATACAAGGTCACGGAGGTATTGAGTGCAGGTGCTGCGGAAGTTTTTAAAGTTAAAGAAGTTTCAGCATAACATCCGGTTTCAGGATTACCTACCCGTACCTGCAGGATTTCTTCATACGGCTGAAGGTTGGTGTAAGGGGAAATTAGTTCAGTAACCTTTGAGCCATCGCTCCTGAAATAACTCACCTGCATTCCCGTTTGCCCCTGTAACACTTCGGCTTCTATTCCTGAAAGATCAAAATATTCCGAGATCCCATCATTATTATCGTCACAGCCAATTAATGGATTGACAGAATAAGCCACCGGTACCGGATTCACGACTAAACTGATAGTTGTTTCTGAATAACAAGTTGTTGTGTTGTTTGTAGCTCTACCAATTATAAAATCTTGATGAGAATTGATATTTATATAGTTTATTAATGAATTTTCGGGAATCAGATTATTATCGCTATCATACAACTTTAAGCTTAAATCAGGTTGACTTCCAATGAGAGAACCGGCGATATCTGATAGGTCAAATTGGGTAAATCCATCATCGTCATCGTCACATTCATAAATTTTGTTTACCGGAAAAATTTCCGGAACAGATTCTACAATTAAATCAAAAGAGGTTTCGGTATAGCAGGTGGGATTGTTGACATAAAAGACACGAGCTGTAATTGTTGCCCGTTTTAAAACGGTATTGGACATTGGGTTTGGAAGTGGATTCGAAAATTCATTTCCATTTTCATCAAAATATTGAATAGATAAATTGGATTGATTTCCAATTAGGTCATTTTCTAGGGAAGTGGTGTTAAAAGAACTGGAAAGCTGACTGCCAAAAGTATCTTCACAACTATATAAGTTATTTATTTGGTTAACAGATGGAGGGCTGGAAATGGTAACTTCTAGGTTAACGGTTTCTGTCTCTGTGCCACAAATAACTGTTACTGAAACATCATATACTCCCGGATTGGTAAAGACATGTGTCGGTTTGTTTACATTAGATGTGTTATTTGCTCCGGAAGTAGGATCGTTGAAGTTCCACAAAACTGAATCAAAATCACCGCTGATGCTAAATTTTGTTGGGTCAGAGAAACAAGTATTATCGTATGATATTATACTTTTCAGGCTTTTTTGATCGAGATTATGTTTATAAAAAAGTATGTCCCTGTTATTATTTCCGCTATTATTTACAATGGAATTACCATTGATTGTTATTGGCAAACTCATAAAAGAGGATGTTATGTAGATACTATTACCTAATGCCACTATGGGTCCTGCAAGGTCAAAATAAATTGAAGTAGAATAATAGCTTTCTCCCTCTGACCTGAGAATTATTTCAGGAGTGAAATTGGTTAAGTCTATTTTATATAAGACTAAATCTGAATTATATTCATCATAGATTGTTTTTGTGGTATTTATGGTTTGATTCCCAATAGTTATTTCTTTTCTGAAACTTGATAGGACGTATAAATTAGAACCCTCATGAGTCATAAAACTTCTTTGCTCAACATCGCCGGTGCCGTTTCCTACCGAACCTATAAATCCGCAATTATCAATAACTTTATAATTTTCCAGATCACCGGTGGTTTTTGAAACCTCCATAATTACACTTCCTACCTCACAACCATTACTTACAGATGCATTGTTATTGTAAAAATTGGAATTAAAATAGTATTTGCTCCATATATAAAGCTTTCCGTTAGAATTATTATAATACAATGTCAAGGGGAGAAATGGCCTTTCAGGTGAATTGTTGGAAAGTTCCTGAGACCATAATAAATTTAGATTTGAATCTACCTTATTTAGATAGGAGGAAATATTTGAAGTATATGATGCGGGGGCAACTATTCCGGTAAAATAAATATTTCCATTTTCATCAATTTGAGAATCAAAAAACGTTTCATTGGTATTTCCACCATATTGTTCGGAACTTTTTAAGTTGCCAAAAACGTCAAATTGGGCAATGAAGTACTGACTTCGAAAACCTGCGGGAACTGTTAGGCCTATATTTGTGTTTATTCCTTCATCCAACTGTCCGGCCACATAAATATTTCCCATCCAGACGTGAACCTTACGTTGAAGGTGGGATTCATCACTTATTTTTTGTACCCATTCAATAGCACCATTATGTAACCGGAAAATAACAATGTCGTATAATCGGCAAATACGAATGTAGTGTTTTCGGAAAATAGTCATGTACTACTTTCGGAAAATAAGGATGTATGATCCCAGGCTTAATCTTTTG
>JBNJKO010000037.1:0-19408 GCA_051751125.1 Bacteroidota bacterium | reverse complement strand
TTTTTTGAAGGTTGGAAGGAACTTAAAGTCTTTGATGAACCTGTGAAATAAAGCAATAAACTGATGTAAATATACCGGTGTACTTGTAAGAATTCTCCTTTCAGCGGCTGCTCAAAAAGTTTGTTGTTTTACATAAACCTACGAAAAGGACATTCTTTCAGAATCCAGTTTAATAAATATAAACAGAAGGATGGTAAAACCCCATAGGCCCGAACCTCCATAACTGAAGAAGGGAAGAGGAATTCCAACGGTAGGGAATATTCCTATTACCATAGCTATATTTACCAGAAAATGAATAAACAGGATACCTACAACGCTATAGCCGTAAACCCTGTTGAACTGTGATTTTTGCCTTTCGGCCAGAAAGAGAATCCGTAGCATTAATAACACAAAAAGTAGTGTAACAAGGGAAGTGCCCAGGAATCCCCATTCTTCCCCTACCGTGCTAAATATATAATCTGTATGCTGTTCGGGAACAAACTGTCCTTTAGTTTGAGTTCCTTCTGTCCACCCTTTTCCTAACCAGCCTCCGCTACCAATAGCAATTTCGCTTTGATTGGTGTTATATCCAATTCCCTTTACATCTACTTCCTGGCCAAGGACAATATTAAACCTGTCTCTGTGACGCTGTTCAAACATGTTTTCAAAAATATAATCCACAGAATAGGAATAGCCTATGGCTAAAACCAACGTCCCTAGTAAAAGCAAATAACCCGGGCGATTCCGTCGTTTTTGAAATAAACTAAAAAGCGCTATAATCCCAATGGCAATGGCTACATATAAAGGGCCGAACAATAAGGTGAAAACAAAAACAGCTATTGCGGCAAAACCCAGAAAAAGATAAACCCCGGATAAACCTTCCCGGTAAAGCGGAAATAGAAAAGCGGAATATACCAGTGCACTTCCTGCATCTGGCTGAGGCAAAATAATTAATGCGGGAAGTACGATAATAAGAAATGCCTTGATTTGGTTTGAGAAGACCTTTATATTGGTTTGAATATCTCCTAAATATTTGGCCAATGCAAGTGCTGTGGCCACTTTGGCGAATTCTGCAGGCTGAATGCTTATTCCCCCAAATACATACCAGGAAGTAGCGCCATTAATGGTTTTACCAAATGCAAATAAGCCTAAAATTGAAATCAGGGATATTATGTAGATAACGCTGGAAAACCGCATATAGAACCTTGCTTCAATAGAAAGCAGTACTACAATCATAAAAAAACTAAGCAGGATCCAAACGGCCTGCTTTCCATAAACCTGACTGAAGTCAAAAATCGATGATGGATTATCTCCCAGAGAGGCAGAATAGATATTGATCCACCCAAAACTTACCAGCAGCAAATAGATCAATATGGTTAACCAGTCAAAGGAAACAGAACTTTTTGACATTATTTATTAATTGTAAAAGGTTCTCCGGAATATGGTTTTTTATATTCCTCTTCAAGGCTATGGGTTAGGATCCAGTCCTCCATATCGGTCCGGGTAATAGTTCCTTTAAGGTATTTCTCGATCATTAAACCTGCGATCCTTCCGGCATATCTTCCTCCCCAATATCCATTTTCCACAAATACAGCAATGGCGATCTTAGGATTGTCTACCGGCGCAAAAGCTATAAAAATTGAATGGTCAGTTAACTGAACACGTTTTGTTCCAATTTTCGTGAAATTCTCGGCTGTTCCTGTCTTTCCTGCTATTTCAATACCGGGGATCCTAAGTGAAGCCGCAGTTCCACTTTTATAAACCTGATGCATTCCTTCTACTACAGGTTCAAAATGTATAGGATCTATGGTGGTATATTTCTTCTCTGTATATTCCTTGTCTTTTATAGGATCTCCATCGATTTCTTTTAAAATGTGAGGTGTGTAAAACCAACCTTTATTTGAAATTGCTGCAGTCATGTTGGCCAGTTGAATAGGCGTCATCAAAACTTCTCCCTGTCCTATGGCATTTGATATAGTCGCTGTGGAATACCATTTATAAGTAGGGTAATCATAGATCCTGTTATAATAATCGGCAGTAGGTATCTTCCCCGGTCTTCCTGTAGAAAGATCGGAACCGAGATAATTTCCTAAACCAAAACTTTTAAGGTGATTGGCCCAAGTATCCACTCCTTCCTGTGGAGTTGGGAATTTTTCAATTATACGGCGGTATACAGTAGCAAAATATGCATTACAGGATTGAGCGATTCCAGGAATCATATTCAGAGGCGAAGCATGTGCGTGACATCCCATTTTTCTACCCCGGCCAAAAACATATCCCATACTGCAGGAAACCCTGTCCTGAGTAGTTACCACACCTTCCTGCAAGGCTATAAGTGCATTTATGGTTTTAAAAGGAGACCCGGGAGGATACTCTGCCTGTAATCCACGGTCATAAAGCGGGCGAGCGATCGTGTCATAATAGAGTTCGGTGAAATTACGGGAACGCTGTCTTCCAACTAATAAAGCCGGATCATAAGATGGTGCCGTAACCAATGCCAGTATTTCGCCCGTAGCCGGTTCAAGTGCAACTATACCACCCCATTTGTTTTCCATTAATTTCTCTCCGTATGCCTGTAAAACGCCATCAATGGTTATGGTAACATCCTTCCCTTTCTTAGGAAGGGTGTCGTAAATTCCATCCTTAAACGCTCCAATATCACGGTTAAATCTATCTTTTTGAATATATTTCACCCCTTTTACCCCGCGAAGCAATTCTTCGTAATAACCTTCTATTCCCTGCTTTCCTATTAAATCCCCGGATATGTAATATGGATTTCCCTCAATGATCTTTTTGTTTACTTCTGCTATATAACCTAAAACATTGGATCCGTTATGAGTTTGATAGTCCCTTAGGGAGCGCTTTTGAATATAAAACCCCTCATAATTACGCATTTTTTCCTGTAAATAGGCGTATTCAGATTTGGTTAACTGTGGAACTATAATGGATGGAAGTCTTGGGGAATAGATCTTCGCCTTATCCAGTTTTGAGGCCAATGCTTCCGGGGTAATATTTAAGATCCTGCAAAATTCGGCTGTATCGAATACCTTTACATTGCGCGGAATTGCCATAACATCGTAAGAAGGTTGGTTGGATACCAGCAATTCCCCATTCCGGTCAAAAATGTAACCTCGTTGAGGATAATCATAGACAACTTTAATGGCATTATCTTCAGATAATCTCACAAAAGATTCGTCGATAACCTGTAGATAAAAAAGTCTCGCCAGAAATATGATTCCGGTGGTTATAATGATTATATAAAGTAATACTCTTCTCATCTTCGTTTCGGTTTGAAAAGCGTTAAGCTTATCAGAATCAATATTACAGTGAAAATTCCTGAAAATAGGGTCTTTTTCGCGATCAAAAAGATATGGGAAAAATCAAACATTTCCAGGGTGAATAAAATAAAATGGTGAACAAATACCAGGATTAAAATATATCCCAATCTGGCTCCAAAGGGAGTATTGGCTAGCTTAACGGTTTGATAATCATAACTTACTCCAAAGGAGAATCTTAAAACTGCAGGTCTGATATAGGCAACAACAACACAGGCAGCCGCATTTATTCCCCCGCTATCCTCAAAGGTATCAATAGTTATTCCCAATAAAAATGCTATTAGCAAAAATAAAGTTTGCGAAGTGTTAAAGGGATATAAAACCAAAAACAACACATAAAGATATGGATTGATATAACCCAGAAAATTGATATTGTTAAGGAGTAAAACCTGTAACAGTACCAAGATTATAAAGCGGATTATATTTGCTATTATTGCGTTAGTCATAGCTGTTTTCCAGAGCTTTTATTTCAGCCTTATCTTTATTTTCTATGATGTAAACATACCCAATATTGGTCATGTCGTTAAATAACCTGATGTTGATGGTGTAGTAACTTTCACTTATATCAAGATTAAAATCGGTAATATTTCCAATTGGGATCCCTTGAGGGAAAATAAGGGATCTTCCACCGGTTATAATCGTGTCGCCTTTTTTTACCGGGGCTTGTCTTGGCACATCTACCAACTGAACTATGTTAGGATCTTTTCCATCCCAAACCAGGGAGCCAAAATGATTGGTCTTTTTAAGCTGTGCATTGATCCTGGAATTACTGTTTAAAATGGAGATTACCCTGGAGTAGTTTGGCGAGACCTGATCGATAATTCCAACAATCCCCTGACTGGTAATAACGCCGTGCTCTGTTGCGATGTTCGAGTTTTTACCCCTGTTAAGAGTGATATAATTATTGGTTTTTGAATAATTGTTGTTTATAACGGTGGCAGTTCTTATTTGGTAAATTCCTTCATAGGATATGGAATCTAAAAAATTTTCTACAGAAATAGTGTCCGGTATATTGGTGAGTTTGCTCCTCAGGTACTTATTTTCTTCTATCAGTCTTTTGTTATAATCTTCAAGGTGGAAATAGGTTTGAATATTATTGGCCCAGTTATAAATTCCCCCGGTGATAAAGTTCGCGGAACTTATAAATTTACTTTTATGAAAGGAATGTGACTGGATCGTTAAAAATAAGGAAATCCCCAGCAGCAACAGGAATAAAATATTATTCTTATTGCGGATAAGAAAATTAAATATCTGCTGCATAAGTCGGCTCCTACTTTATCAATATTCCCTTATATCGGCTCAGGTTTTTTAGACATATTCCGGTACCCCGAACGACAGCTCTTAGGGGATCTTCTGCGATATAAACAGGAAGATCTGTTTTCAGGGATAATCTCTTATCCAGGCCTCTTAACATAGATCCTCCTCCTGCAAGATAGATCCCGGTATTGTAAATATCGGCAGCGAGTTCTGGCGGGGTTTGAGATAAGGTTTCCATAACGGCATCCTCAATTCTTAATATTGATTTATCCAGTGCCTTGGCAATCTCCCTGTAGGAAATTTGAACCTGTTTAGGTTTCCCTGTCAGTAAATCACGACCCTGAACGCTCATTTCTTCCGGTGGAACTTCCAGATCTTCGGTAGCAGCTCCAATTTGGATTTTTATTTTTTCAGCAGTTCGCTCTCCAACATATAAATTGTGCTGGGTGCGCATATAATAAACGATGTCATTGGTGAATACATCTCCTGCGATTTTGATAGACTTGTCACATACGATACCACCTAAAGCTATTACGGCAATTTCGGTAGTACCACCACCTATATCCACGATCATATTTCCTTTAGGCTGCATAATATCTACGCCAATTCCAATAGCAGCTGCCATTGGTTCGTGAATAAGATATACTTCTTTTCCATTTACCCTTTCTGCACTTTCCTTAACGGCGCGCATTTCAACCTCGGTAATTCCGGATGGAATACAGATAACCATTCTTAAGGCCGGAGTAAACATCCGCTTTTTCAAAGCAGGAATTTCCTTGATAAACATGTTTATCATCTTTTCGCTGGCATCAAAATCGGCAATAACACCATCTTTCAAAGGTCTTATCGTTTTTATGTTTTCATGGGTTTTTCCCTGCATCATGGCAGCTTCTTTTCCCACGGCTATAATTTTTCCGGTGGTTCTGTCCCGGGCAACAATGGAAGGGCTATCCACAACAACTTTATCGTTATGAATTATCAATGTATTTGCGGTTCCTAAATCTATTGCTATTTCTTCAATGAGAAAGTCAAAAAATCCCATATTTTATTTGTTGAGGTTAGGTAAATGTAGTGAAATTAATGTTTAAAATGCCGTGTCCCAGTCATCACCATGGCAATATTATTTTTGTTGCAATAGTCAATACTCAATTGGTCTTTTATAGAGCCTCCTGGCTGAATTACGGCTGATATTCCTGCATTTCCTGCAATTTCAACACAATCTGGAAAAGGGAAAAAAGCATCACTCGCCATAACAGCTCCTTTAAGGTCAAACTTAAAGGAATTTGCTTTTTCTATGCTGTGGGTTAAGGCATCTACCCTGGAGGTTTGTCCTGTTCCACTGGCGAGTAATTGTTTGTTTTTAGCTAAAACGATGGTATTGGATTTGGTGTGTTTGCAAATTTTGGATGCGAAAATCAAATCATTTAACTCGTTTTCTGTGGGTTTATTGTTGGTTGCATAGCTTAAATCATCAACAGCATCTGTTTTATGATCCCTGTCCTGAACCAAAATTCCGTTTAAACAGGTTCTTACAAGATCCTGTGTGAATTCCTGAACTTTTTGAACCAGGATAATCCTGTTCTTCTTTCCTTTTAAAATTTCCAGGGCATCTTTTGAATAGGAAGGCGCAATTACCACTTCACAAAATAATTCGTGGATCTCTTCAGCGGTAGCTTTATCAATTTCGGTATTGCTAATAAGAACCCCTCCAAAGGCTGAAACTGGATCTCCTGCCAATGCATCTAAATATGCCCGGTGAAGGGTTTCCCGTTGTGCCAAACCGCAGGCATTGTTATGTTTCAGGATTGCAAATGTGGGGGCATCATTTTTAAATTCACCCATAAGGTTTACAGCAGCATCCACATCAAGCAAATTGTTGTAGGAAAGCTCCTTTCCGTGTACCTGGTTGAAAACCGCTTCAAAATCTCCGTAGAAAGTCCCTTTTTGATGTGGGTTTTCTCCGTAACGCAATTCTTTTCCTTTTGAGAAACTCTGTTTAAAAACTTTTTCTTCAGAATTAAAAAAGTTCAAAATGGCGGTATCGTAATGCGAAGAGACCTGGAATGCTTTTGCTGCAAATTTTTTGCGATCTTCCAAAGTGGTCTTTCCGGCGGTTTCTGAAATAAGGCTTAAAAATTCGGTATAATCTTCTACTGAAGCAACACAAAGCACATCTTTGAAGTTTTTTGCTGCCGCGCGAATCAAAGAAATTCCACCAATATCGATTTTTTCCACGATATTTTCTTCGGAAGCTCCCGAAGCAACGGTTTTCTCAAATGGGTAAAGGTCCACGATCACGATATCTATTTGTGGGATCTCATATTCCTTCATCTCTGCAACATCACTTTCATTGTCCTGACGGTTTAAAATTCCGCCGAAGACTTTTGGGTGAAGGGTTTTTACTCTTCCGCCCAAAATAGATGGATACGAGGTAAGATCTTCCACTGCGGTAACTCCAATGCCAAGGTCTTTTATAAACTTTTCAGTACCACCTGTAGAGTAAATTTTAACGCCAAGATCATTAAGTTTTTGTACTATAGGAGCCAGCCCTTCTTTATCAAATACAGAAATAAGGGCCGATTTTACCGATTTTAATTCGCTCATTGTGTTGTGTTTGTTATGGTTGCAAAAGTAATTAAATCACTATAAAATCTATGGATCTGAACTTTTATTTCTTAAAAAAAATGTAACGAAATTCATTTGACTGCGTCTTATCCAGTATCGATGCAAAACACCTGTTTTTACTATGCTAATCTATCTAAGAGTTCTAAAGGAAAGTTTCAATTTTGCAGTCAACGCTTTAAGAAACAATAAGCTGCGGACTTTTTTATCCCTTCTTGGTGTTACTATTGGGATATTTTCAATTATTGCGGTACTCGCAGCTGTAGATTCGCTTGAAAAGGAGATTAAGGGTTCTTTGAGTTCCCTGGACAACAGCACCATTATTATAATGCGATTTTCTTTTGGTCCTTCTGAAATTCCCAGCTGGAAAAGGCAACAATTCCCGGATGTTAGCTATGATGAATACCAGTATTTAAAGAAAAACCTGCCCGGCCTTGAAGCTGCCAGTTATACTTTAAATGTTCCACAGGAATCTTTAAAATATGAAGAAACAACCGTAACCGGTGTTGGGATTGGTGCCGTTACCCATGAATATTACGATATAGAAGCCTTAGAACTCGCCGAGGGAAGGTTTTTTAATGAATCGGAATCTGTAAGTGGATCACAGGTAATTATACTCGGGCATGAAATCGCTCAAAATCTATTTGGAGAAAGTGATCCCATGGGCAAACAGGTTCGCTTATACGGACAAAAGTTTTCTGTTATTGGTGTCCTGAAAAAGGAAGGTGCTAATTTCCTGGGGAATTCAAAAGACGGAGCAGTTTTAGTCCCGGTAAATGTGGTGCGCAGGATCTTTGGGGATAGTAATAAATCTACCTTTCCGCAAATAATAATCAAACCTGAAGACGGGGTAGATAACGCTGAATTTATTGCGGTATTGACACAGCAATTAAGAAATTACCGGGGTTTGAAACCGGAGGAAGTGAGTAATTTCTTCGTAAATCAATTACAGGGATTTTCAGATTTTGTTGATAATATCACCGGCCAGTTAAATTTAATTGGTCTAATCATAAGCGGATTTTCACTTTTGGTGGGAGGCTTCGGGATTGCAAATATAATGTTTGTAAGTGTTAAGGAAAGAACCAATCTTATTGGTATTCAGAAATCCCTTGGCGCCAAGAATCGTTTTATTCTGTTCCAGTTTCTCTTTGAAGCAGTAATACTTTCTGTTATTGGCGGATTGGTAGGGCTGTTCCTGGTATGGCTTGTATCTATTGGAGCCTCTACGCTTACCGGAGAATTTGAATTTGTGCTTTCTCCATGGAATATGTTCATTGGAACCGCAGTTTCTGCTGTAATAGGATTGATCTCGGGAATTATTCCTGCTATTTCAGCCTCTAAACTGGATCCGGTGGAAGCTATCAGGACAGGAATGTAAAGTTAATATTGAGATGTTAGATATGAGATATTAGTATTGAGTGAGATGTTGCCCATTCCTGAATAACATTGACTTGATTTTCGATTCCTTTTTTTTATCTTTTTTCTATATTCTTTTTTTTACTTCTAACTTAAAATTTCCGCCACTTGCTCATTCACCCATTCCAAAAACCGTTCATCTTCTTCCGTAAAAGGATCGGGGGTATTGGAGTCAATATCTATCTGGCCAAAATTTTCACCGTTTACAAACAAAGGCACTACGATCTCTGCTTTTACATGAATGCTGCAGGCGATGTAATTATCCTGTGCCTGAACATCGGGGACCACAAAATTCTTATTGGAAACCGCTACCTGTCCGCAAATTCCCTTTCCAAAAGGGATGATAGTATGATCTGTTGGATCACCGGCATAAGAGCTTAGTTTAAGTTCCTCCTTATCGCCATTTTTAAAATAAAACCCGACCCAGTTATAATAGGAAATGTTCTCCTTCAGCAATTCGCATACCTGTAATAACCGATGCTCAACAGATAATTCTTCGGTTTGTAGGATGGCTTTTATCTGGGGTTTTAATTTCTGAAATGACATAGCTTTTAAATTTTTTGTAAAAGTATTTAAAGTTTGGGTTTCTCACCTTTCATTTTTCTATAAATTTGTTCAAACAGGTATTTTCATTGCTACAGCTATTTAAAAAGTACAAATCGGTTTTACGGTTCATTCTCATATTTCTGGGGAGTTATTTTTTGCTCTCTATTTTTTACACCACATATCTGGATCTTTCAGTTTCTCAAAAATATTACCCCGATTTTTTTACGCACCTTGTTGCAATTCAAAGTGAAGCTGTAATTGAAGCTTTTGGATATCCCGCCAGAATTTCGCCCAATCCTAACGAGCCTTCCATGAACCTCTATGTGAACGATCTTTTTTTGGCCAGGGTGGTGGAAGGCTGTAACTCTATAAGCATCATTATCCTGTTCGTTTCCTTTGTTCTGGCTTTTGTTTCAAAATTAAAAACCACGCTGTTGTTTCTTTTTGCGGGAGCGGTTATAATATATGTGATGAATATTATTCGCATCGCGGTATTAACCATTGGGATCTATGAATATCCACAGTATGCAGAGTTCCTCCATAGCATTGTTTTTCCATTGATTATTTATGGAACGGTTTTTATTTTATGGATCATTTGGGTGCGTCTTTTCTCCAAAAATATCACCTATGGGAATTAAATATAGAATTGCCATAATCAGTCTTTTGGTGGGCGTGCTGGTCCTAATCAGGTTTTTTGAACACAGCCTGTTTTATGATCCGTTAATCGAATTTTATCAATCAGATTACCTCAATGATAAGGTTCCCCATTTTATCACCTGGAAACTTCTTGCGAATGTTTTCCTGAGGTTCTTATTAAATACAGGGGTATCTTTTGCAATAATATATGCAGCTTTTCTGGATAAAAACATCCTTAAATTTTCTTTTTTGCTCTATGTTTTGCTTTTCACAGTTTGCTTCTCGGGTTTTGCATTTTTGATTCTCACCATTGAAAATGAAAATTTTATGGCACTGTTTTATGTGCGTAGATTTTTGATACATCCCATCTTTGTGATCATTCTTTTGCCTGCGTTTTATTATTTTCGAATTAATAATTCTATTAAACTAAACAGGAGTAGATCAGAATCCTGAATATTCAATTTTTGTGAATAGTGGGGTTTTTAACAATAATTTGTTTTAAAACCAGTTGATTTTGAGAGCAGTTCGTTGAGATAAATAAATATTGTTTATCTTTGACGACGATGAAAAAGGCTATTCAAAAATCCCTTTCTACAATCCTGGCGCTTTTAGTGCTCTTCTCTACATTTTCATTTACTGTAGATAAGCATTTCTGCGGAAGTATGTTAGTGGACAAAGCCATTTTTTCTGAAGCAAAAACCTGCGGAATGGAAATGGACTCAGAGGCCATTAATTCTGAAGATTCCTGCTGCACCAATGAAAAAATTGCTGTGGAAGGTCAGGATGAATTGAAGATTTCCTTCAACTCCCTGGATTTCGATCAACAGGTGTTTCTTTCTACATTTACTTTTTCATACATCAGTCTTTTTGAAGGATCGCCGCTACAGGTCATTCCTTTTAAAAATTACACTCCACCATTACTGGTCGCCGATATACTGGTTCTTGACCAGGTTTTCCTTATTTGATTATTTAATGTTTTTCCTGTTTTCAGATAATTATTATTCTGATAACACTCTCTTTGAATTGGTTTTACCCCGAGTATTTCCGTCGAAGATTTGAAGGAACTTTTTCATTAAATAACTATTTACGATGTTTGATAAAGTCATAAAATATTTTCTTTATAACCGACTTGTTACCATACTTCTTCTGGCATTTTTCATTGGCTGGGGAATTGTAACAGCTCCATTTGACTGGAATACAGGTTTTTTACCAAGTGATCCTGTTCCGGTTGATGCTATTCCGGATATTGGAGAAAACCAGCAAATTGTTTTTACCGACTGGCCCGGGCGATCTCCTCAGGATATTGAGGACCAGATCACCTATCCAATGACCACTGCTTTATTGGGGATTTCCGGGGTAAAATCGATAAGAAGCACCTCGATGTTCGGGTTTTCCGTCATTTATATCATTTTTGAAGAGGATGTGGAGTTCTACTGGTCACGAAGTAGAGTGCTGGAAAAGCTTAATTCCCTTCCATCTCAATTGCTTCCGCAGGGAGTGCAACCTACTTTAGGTCCGGATGCCACTGGTTTGGGCCAGGTATTCTGGTACACTTTAGAAGGTAGGGATTCACAAGGTAATGTTACCGGTGGCTGGGATCTTAATGAGTTAAGATCCATACAGGATTATTATGTTAAGCTTGGATTAAGCGGAACCTCTGGGGTTTCTGAAGTTGCTTCCGTAGGTGGATTTGTCCAGGAATACCAAATCGATGTAAATCCCGATGCCTTAAAAGCATACAATATCGGGATCGATCAGGTGATGATGGCAGTTAAGAATTCCAACCGGGATATAGGCGCAAAAACCCTGGAAATTAATAAGGTGGAATACCTTGTTCGCGGACTGGGCTATATTGAATCCATTGAGGATATTGAGAATTCTGTGGTAACAGCGGTAGATAATAAACCTGTTCTTATCAAAGATCTGGGAGTGGTTAATTTAGGTCCTGCAGAGCGTCGCGGAATTTTAGATAAAGGTGGCGCAGAGGTTGTTGGTGGAGTAGTGGTTGCCCGTTATGGATCAAATCCCCTGCAGGTAATCAAGAATACCAAAGAAAAAATAAAGGAAATCTCTGCCGGATTACCGCAAAAAACCCTGGCAGATGGCACGATAAGCAAACTTACCATCATTCCTTTTTATGACAGGACGCAGCTTATAAATGAAACTATAGGGACGCTGGAAAATGCACTTTCTCATGAGATCCTAATAAGCATTATTGTAATTATTGTTTTGGTTCTTAATTTAAGGGCTTCGCTCATAATTTCCAGTTTGCTGCCGGTAGCAGTGCTTATAACTTTTATAGTAATGCGTTATTTTGGAGTGGATGCCAACGTGGTAGCGCTTTCCGGGATTGCGATTGCTATTGGGGTGATGGTGGATGTAGGGATTGTTTTTGTAGAAAACACCATTCGGCATCTTGAGATGAAAAAGAATTCCGGAGCGAAGGATGGAACCTTGCTTAAGGTGATTCATAAAGCCACGCTGGAAGTGGCTCCTGCAGTTACCACTGCTTTGGCTACCACTGTTGTAAGTTTTCTTCCTGTTTTCTTCATGGAAAACGCTGAAGGGAAATTGTTCCGTCCGCTGGCTTTCACCAAAACTTTTGCATTGGCTGCTTCTTTTTTAATCGGGATTATGATCCTGCCAATGTTGTCCTATTTCGCATTTAATATCAGGCTTCAAAAAGTCAGGATGATCCGGATTTGGAATATTGTCCTTATAGTTTCCGGATTGTTGTTAGCCATTTACTTTAATTTCTGGCTGCCATTAGCCCTGGTAATAATAGGTGTTCTTCGACTTTTGGAAGACCGTAATCCCGAATTTCTCGGGAAATATTCAACCCAAATCACTCTCTTTATAATTCTTGGGGTGACCCTGTTTTTTTTAACTGAAGAATGGGTGCCTCTGGGACATCAAAATTCATTGTTTTCCAATTATATCTTCGTAATCGTTTTGCTGGCGGTTACCCTGCTTGTTTTAATGGGGATCGTAAAATTTTACAAGCCCATTTTAAACTGGTGTCTGGAAAATAAAGGAACCTTCTTATTAGTACCGGTAATCACTATTTTCTTTGGAGTAGTGATCTGGCTTGGCTTTCCCAAGATCTTTGGTCCGGCCGCCAATCAATTTGATAAGGTGGGATGGAACATTCGAACAAATTCTGTTTGGAGCGGTTTGGCTCATGCTTTTCCCGGAGTTGGGAAGGAATTCATGCCCTCTTTAAATGAAGGAAGCTTTTTGTTGATGCCCACATCTATGCCGCATGCGGGAATTGAAGCTTCAAAGGAAACCTTGCAAAGGCTTGATATTGCCATCACCGATATCCCGGAAGTGGATGTAGCTGTTGGGAAATTGGGAAGGATTGAAAGCGCACTGGATCCCGCGCCTATTTCTATGTATGAGAATATAATCAATTACAAACCGGAATATATGCTTTCAAGCGGAGGAAAGCCTGTGGCTTTTAAGGTAGACAGGGATGACAGGTTTATCCTGGCTTCCGGTGACACTTTAACCAATGAAGAAGCAGTTTTGAGAGGTGTTTCCAAAGAAGATCTTATCCTGGATGAGGATGGTGAATATTATCGAAACTGGCGGGAACACATCAAAAACCCGGATGATATCTGGAATGAGATCGTGAAAAGAACCAATATTCCCGGAGTGACTTCCGCGCCAAAATTACAGCCAATAGAGACCAGGCTGGTCATGTTGCAAACCGGAATGAGAGCACCTATGGGGATCAAGGTTTATGGGCCGGATTTGCAAACCATTCAGGAATTTGGAATTGAACTGGAGGAACTCTTAAAACAGGTTCCTTCGGTAAAGGCGGAAGCTGTTTTTGCCGACAGAACTGTAGGAAAACCCTATCTGGAAATTGATATAGACAGAAATGCCATTGCGCGTTATGGGCTTAGTATAGAAAATGTTCAGCAAACTCTGGAAACAGCCATTGGGGGAATGGATATTACCACCACAGTTGAAGGCAGGGAACGTTATCCGGTAAGGGTTCGTTACCCCAGGGAATTAAGAGATGATCCGGAGAGTATTAAAAGGATTTTGGTGCCTACCCCCGGTGGAGCTCAAATTCCGCTTGGGGAACTATCAGAATTAAAATATACCCGGGGTCCGCAAATGATAAAAAGTGAAGATACTTTTTTAGTTGGCTATGTGTTGTTTGATAAACGCGATGGTTTTGCAGAGGTGAATACTGTAAATGATGCACAGGATTTTATCCAGGGAAAAATAGATTCCGGAGACCTGCTGGTTCCTTCTGGAGTGAGTTATAAATTCTCCGGGAATTATGAGAATCAGGTAAGGGCAGTAAAAAGGCTTGCTATTGTGATCCCAATAAGTTTGATAATTATCTTCCTGTTGTTATACTTTCAGTTTAAAACCATTATCGCCTCGACCATTCACTTTTCGGGGGTATTTGTTGCTTTTGCCGGTGGATTTATTATGATCTGGTTATATGGGCAGCCCTGGTTTATGGATTTTGCAATAAGCGGCGTGAATATGCGGGAATTGTTCCAAATGGGAACAATTAACCTAAGCGTAGCTGTTTGGGTTGGATTTATTGCATTATTTGGTATTGCTACAGATGATGGGGTTCTTATGGGGACTTACATTCACCAGGTTTTTGAAAAAAGGAATCCTCAAACTGTTCCTGAAGTTCGCAGTGCTGTGATGGAAGCAGGATTAAAACGGGTACGTCCCGCTATGATGACTACAGCAGTCACTATTATAGCCTTATTTCCGGTGTTAACCTCTACCGGAAAAGGATCGGATATTATGGTGCCTATGGCTATTCCAATTGTGGGAGGAATGATCATTCAGATCATGACCATTTTTGTAGTACCGGTTTTACAGGCCTATTGGAGGGAATCTGTGGTATCCAGATCCGCCTCGCCCAAAGGGGGAGATACTTCTCCACAGGTTAATAATTTAAAAAAGAATTAATGATGATAACAAATAAGAATTCCACAAGGTTCAGTAATGGACTCCCCCTTTGGGGGTTGGGGGGCTTTCTTTTTCTCTTCCTTTTTGGGATGGGTGGATATGCGCAAACCCTGGATGAGTATCTCCTGGTTGCAGCCGAGCAGAATCCGAAGTTAAAATCGGCCTATGCGCAGTTTGAAGCTTCCATGCAAAAAGCACCTCAGGTTGCTTCCCTGCCGGACCCCGCATTAACAATGAGCGCCTTTGGGAGAATGATTGAAACGCGATTAGGAGCACAGGAAGCGAGGTTTAATTTAATGCAGATGTTTCCCTGGTTTGGAACCCTGAAGGCTAAAGAAGATGCGGCAAATTTAATGGCTGAAGCAAGTTTTCAGAAATATCTGGATCTTCGGAATAAGGTATTTTACGATGTGAAATCTGTGTATGCCGAAATATATGCTTTGGAGAAAACAATTCAGTTAAAACAGGAAAATCTGGAGATACTGGATTCCTACCGCGAACTGGCTTTAAGCAAATTCAAAAGTGGGAATGCTCCTATGGTAAACGTTGTAAAAGTCGATATTCAGCGGGATGCAGCAATTACTGAAATCGAACTTCTGGAGGATTTGAAAAAACCACTTCAAATACAATTCAATTTATTGTTGAGCCGGGAAACAGAGACTTCTGTAGCGATTAAGGATACATTGGTGTTTCAGGATGTTATGATGCCGGAATTAGGAACCGAATTATTTGAGGATCATCCATCGGTTACGGGTTTGAAGAAGCAAAAACAATCCTATGAAATGCAGGAAAAGGTTGCTGAAAAAGAGGGGCTTCCTATGCTGGGTCTTGGGGTAGATTATTCTATCATCTCAAAAAGAACCGATGCCAATCCTGAAATGAATGGGCGGGATGCAATTATGCCAATGTTCTCTGTAAGCTTACCCATCTTCAGAAATAAATATAAAGCGGCGAAAAAAGAGGCTGAGCTTATGGCCGAAAGCGCAGAACAGGATCAAAGAGTACAAAAAAATGAATTGCAAAATGACTTTGAGATGGCGGTTTACGAAATTAACAGGGCGAAGAAACTTCTTGCTTTGTATGAAAAACAACTTAAAAGCTCGGGACAGGCAAATAAATTGCTGATCTCAGGATTTAGCAATGCGCTTATCGATTTTGAAGAAGTGCTGCAAATGAATCAGGATGTTCTTTTGTATCAAACCCAGAAAATTGAAGCTATCAAAACTGGATTTGTAGCAGAATCAAAGTTGGAATATTTAATCTCCAAAACAGAGAAATAATGAAAGCAAAAAATAAAAAATTATTCAAAATGGCCGGATTCCTGGTAATTGGAATCTTATTGGGATGGTTGCTTTTTGGCGGAACTGAGAAAAAGGAAGATACGTTAGGGGAAAATCATGATCATACAGAGGCAACAGAGGAAATTTGGACCTGCTCCATGCATCCGCAAATACGCCAAAATGAACCGGGTGACTGCCCTATTTGTGGAATGGAACTCATTCCACTGGAAACTACAGATTCCGGTGGTGATCCCGCCAGTTATCAAATGAGTGAGAATGCCATGAAGCTTGCAAATGTTCAAACGATGGTGGTTGGAAAAGGAGATGCTTCAAAGGAAATCAGGCTGAATGGAAAAGTTCAGGTAGACGAGCGGAATGCATATTCGCAGTCTACACATATTCCTGGAAGAATTGAACAGCTCTCCATTAATTTCACGGGAGAAAAAGTAAGCCGCGGGCAAATTCTGGCAACTATTTATTCGCCAGAATTGGTTACCGCACAGGAAGAACTTTTACAAGCGGAAAGCATAAAAGAAAGTCAGCCGGAATTGTTTGAAGCGGCTAAGGAAAAGCTGAGAAACTGGAAGATAGGTCAGGCGCAAATAGATCAGATTTTAGCAGGCGGAAAAGCTTTACAACGGTTTTCTATTCGAGCCGATGTAAATGGAATAGTTACCGAAAAGATGGTGGAATTAGGGGATTATGTGGAACGGGGAATGCCGATCTACGAAATTTCCGATTTGTCTAAAGTCTGGATATTGTTTGATCTGTATGAAAGTGAACTTGTCTGGGTGAAGGAGGGAAGTACTATAGAATATACTATAAATTCAATTCCTGGGGAGACTTTCCAGGGAAAAATCAGTTTTATAGATCCCTTGATAAATCCCCAAACCCGTGTGGCCACAGCCCGTGTTGAGGTAGATAATAAAAACGGTATATTAAAACCGGAGATGTTTGCTTCAGGAGTAGTAAAAAATACACTTGGAGAAGGGGATACCCAGGAATTGGTGATACCAAAATCTGCTGTATTATGGACCGGAAAACGCTCTTTGGTATATGTGAAAAACATGGTAGATGGGAGATCATCCTTTCAGGTGAGGGAGATAACTTTGGGGCCTGCCCTGGGTGATTCTTACATTGTTAAAGATGGGCTGGAACCCGGGGAAGAGATCGTTTTCAATGGGACTTTTACCGTAGATGCTGCGGTGCAGTTATCTGGAAGACCAAGTATGATGAACCCTTCTTCAGAAGAAACAACAAGTTCTTTAAAAGTGGATATTTCGGAAGAATCCAAAGTTGTGCTTAATAAAATTACTTCACACTATCTTGATCTGAAAGATGCACTGGTGAAGGATGATTTTTCAGCAGCAAAAAAAGAAGCTTCAGAATTGAGAAAGGAAATCGAGCAGATTCCGGCTTCAAAATTAAATCCCGATGCCGCGATTGTATGGGAGAGTTATAAGGAGCAGTTAAGCATCCACAGCAATAAAATTTCAAATTCTGAAACTATTTCCGGGATGCGGGATAGTTTTGATGAATTATCCGAATCGATGATAGGAATGCTTACCACTTTTAAGCTGGCACAGGATAAGCTTTATGTACTGCGTTGTCCTATGGCGAATAATGACCGGGGTGCAAACTGGTTAAGTCTGTCTTCGGAAATTGAAAATCCGTATTATGGAAGCGCGATGTTGCGCTGTGGAGAGGTAATAAAAGAAATGAACTAAATTTATAATAATTAAAAATGAACAAGATGAAAAAACAAGTAAAAAATGTATTGGTATTAGCAGCAATTGCGGGAAGTTTAAGTTTGGTATCCTGTAGGGAAACCACTGAGGAAAAGGCTGCACCGCCTATGCAAAATGAAATGCATCAGGAGAACTTGGACCATGATATGGACGGGAATGATACTATGATGGATGATCAGGATATGGATGGAACCTCGGCAAAATTTAAAGACGACAAAACAGCCGAAGTTTATAATCACTACATCGCGATAAAATCTGCTTTGGTAAAAACAGATGCAGCTATGGCAAAAGATCACGCAAAGATGATGGTTGGAGCAATAGAAAATACCGGGGCGAATGCTAAGCTTGCAAGTTCGGCAAGAGATATTTCCACCAGTAATGATGTAAATAAGCAACGGGAAGAGTTTTCTCAACTTACTGCCGCGATGGGAACTATGCTGGATGGCGCTATTGCTTCGGGAGAAATCTATAAACAATTTTGTCCTATGGCATTTGAAGGTAAAGGAGATTTTTGGTATTCCAATTCTAAAGAGATCAGAAATCCGTATTATGGTGATAAAATGCTGAAATGTGGAAGTGTAAACGAAATTATTAATTAACCAGATACGTATTCCAGAATATGGGTTGGGTAACCTCAAAACAAGGAATTATGAGAAACATCAGCTTTTCACTTATTTTTCTATGTGCCATTACGGGTTTACAGGCACAGGTCTATAAAGAAAAATCTATAGAAGGAAATATCGACAATTTGCCGGTTCGTGAATACACCCTTGAGATTAACAAAGAAACGGTGAACAAAGCCGGTAAAGATGTAATGGGAATGACCATCAACGGAGGAATTCCCGGGCCTACCCTGGAATTTATTGAGGGGGAATACGCTGTGATCTACGTAAAAAACAATATGGATGTGGAAACTTCCATTCACTGGCATGGAATGATATTGCCCAATTTTTATGATGGCGTGCCTTATCTGTCCACACCGCCCATAGAGCCGGGGAAAACCCTTAAATATGAATTTGCCATTAAACAAAATGGGACCTATTGGTATCATTCCCATACCATGCTTCAGGAACAAAGTGGCATATTTGGTTCAATTGTAATCCAGCCAAAGGAAAAAATCCTGGATTATGACAAGGAATTGGTCTTGGTGCTTTCCGACTGGACCAACGAAAAACCAAAGGATGTTCTTCGGTTTTTAAAACGAGGTACAGAGTGGTATAATATTAAAAAAGGAACTGCTACCCCATTAAATCAGGTAATTGCCCGGGGAGCTTTTGGCGCACAAATCGATTTTTGGAGACAGCGAATGGAAGGTGCCGATATTGCCGATATCTATTACCCCGCTTTTCTCATTAATGGCCAGCAAATGATGGAATATCCCGATTTTAAGCCAGGAGAAAAAATCAGGCTTAGAATCATAAACGGAGCAGCCTCTACTTCTTTCTGGATGACTTTCGGAGGGGAAACTCCTACGCTGGTTTCGGCGGATGGACTGGACGTGGTCCCTGTGAAAAAAAATAAAACATTTATAGGGGTCGCAGAAACCTATGATTTTATAGTAACAATTTCTCAAAACGGAAAGATGGAATTCAGGATTACTGCCCAGGATGGTTCGGGCACGGCATCCGCATTTTTA
>JBNJKO010000036.1:0-20451 GCA_051751125.1 Bacteroidota bacterium | reverse complement strand
TTCTAAACGGATAAGCATTTATACCAATTAAAGTGTAGTGAAAAAATAGAAATCATAACTGAATGCTTATCAGTTATTAAAATCAAGTCTTGGTTCTTGCATTTACGCCAAAGGCGGAACGATCTTGTCTCTTTACCTGACATTACTGTTTAAAAGTATTCGGCGTTCTAACTAATGGGTTTTATTGATCAGAAATTATATATTTGAGCAAAATCCCCAATCTCTATTTCCTTATGATTTTGCTCGACGATTTAATTGCCCGGTTTGCTTCTTTTATCTGGGGGCTTCCCCTTTTAATTTTACTCATAGGCGGAGGATTCTACCTGCTTGTACGATCAAAATTTCTTCCTTTCAGATATTTAGTGCACGCCGTTCAGGTTTTGAGGGGGAAGTACGACAATCCGGATGATCCCGGGGAGATAAGTCATTTTCAGGCCTTGGCTACAGCACTGGCCGCTACGGTGGGTATGGGGAATATTGCCGGGGTGGCGGTTGCAATAGCTATTGGAGGTCCCGGGGCGATCTTTTGGATGTGGATAAGTGCGATTATAGGGATGGCTACAAAATTCTTTACCTGCAGCCTTGCGGTGATGTACAGGGGTAAGGACAGCGCAGGAGAAATTCAGGGTGGACCCATGTATGTTATCATGGAAGGTCTTGGAAAAAAATGGAAATCCCTGGCGATATTTTTCAGTATTGCAGGATTGGTGGGGGCGCTTCCGGTATTTAACGTGAATCAGTTAACCCAGGCGGTGAATTTTATTTTGCTTGCTCCAAACGGGGTGGAAACCGGTTTCGCTACAAATCTAATCATAGGTCTTTTCCTTGTTGGGATCACTTCCGTAGTGATTTTTGGCGGACTGGACAGGATAAGTAAAACGGTTTCAAAACTTGTTCCCGCCATGGTTTTGCTTTATTTCGTTTCAGTCTTGATCATTCTTTATGTAAATATTGACCAGGTTCCATATTACTTTAAACTTATTTTTACCGATGCTTTTTCGGCTACATATTTTAAAGGAGATTCATTCCTTGGTGGAGTTTTGGGCGGACTTATTATTCTTGGGATTCGCAGGGGAGCCTTCTCCAATGAAGCGGGAATAGGAACAGCACCAATGGCACACGGTGCTGCAAAAACAAACGAACCTATCCGGGAAGGTCTTGTGGCAATGCTGGGGCCTGCAATCGATACCTTGGTAGTGTGTACCTTAACAGCACTCGCTATCCTTGTAACTGGAGTATGGCAAACCACCAATGTCAACGGGGTGAGCCTTACCGCGGCTGCATTTGACCAGTCTATTCCTTTTTTCGGGAACTATTTATTGATGTTATGTATCGCGATTTTCAGTATTTCCTCCCTGTTTTCATATTCCTATTATGGAACAAAATGTCTTTCATTTTTAATTGGAGCTGATAAAAAACATTATTACAATTATTTTTATGTGGTAAGTATCTTGGTAGGAGCAACTACTTCTCTTAGTATGATGATCAATCTTATCGATGGATTCTTTGCGCTAATGGCTATTCCAACGATGCTGTCTACGTTGATCCTGGCACCAAAAGTTCTTAAAGAAGCTAAAAAGTATTTTGGCAGAATGAGTGTTCAGCGGAAAGAAAAACTGGCAGCTATAAAAGATTAGAATATTTCCAGAGGCGACAGGACATTTTAAATTAAGTAATCAAAAATTTCACCCGTCTTTTTTCAGCATTGCTTTGAATGGCCAGTTCTATAACTTTTATAACATCCCGTGCATTTTCAGGTTTTACCAACAACTCTTCATTGCTTATGATGGCATTATAAATATTTTGGTAAAAGATACTGTAATCTCCCTGTTCACTTTCAAGAGTTCGGGTTTCCTCAATGATATTTAAAGTACCCCATGTTTTTTCGGATTCGATTCCCCAGTCAGAGCTTTCATCAGGTTTAAGTCCATTTTTTAATTGTTCTTCCTGTGGATCAGCTCCATATTTAATATAACTTCCTTTGCTTCCATGGATACTGAAGGTAGGACCTTTTTCCTTTACAAGCATCCCAGCATTCAGACTGACTTTAAGATTGGGATAAAAGAGTAAAAGCTCAAAATAATCGGGGACTTTTGCATTTTTGCGCTGGATCCGAATATCGGCAAAAACCTCTTCCGGAAGACCAAATAACACCAACGCCTGATCGATCAAATGGCTGCCGAGATCATATAGAATTCCGCTGCCCGGATTTTCCTTTTCTTCCTTCCAGCTATCCTTCACCTCGGTCCTGAATCTATCAAAATGGGAAGTATAGGATACGATTTCGCCAAGTTTTTTTTGCTTCAGCAGTTTTTGAATGCTTAAAAAATCACTGTCGAATCGCCGATTATGATGAACGCTAAGAATCTTATTTTGTGAGTTTGCGAGTGCTATCAATTCATTAGCTTCCTTAACCGATGGTGTAAAAGGCTTTTCAACCACCACATTTTTTCCTGCACGTAAAGCTTTTTCAGCAAATTCCTTATGAAGGTGATTTGGGGTTGTAATGATGATCAGGTTGATTTCCTTATCATTTAAGATCTTATCATATTCAGAAACCACTTGGGCTAGGGGAAAATCCTGTTTTGCAGTTTTTATATTTTCAACACTGGTGGTTAGAATCTTTGTGATCTCCAATCCTTCAATACTGGAAATAATGGGAGCATTGTAAATACTGCCACCCTTCCCAAAACCTGCCATTGCAACTTTAATCTTTTTCATAAAAGAATGGGTTTATCGTTTAGCATTCATTGTGAATTTTGAACCTTGAACTTTTAACTTTTACCGAAAAGGATGAGATTATCTTTTAATATTTAACTACTAACCTTATAATGAACGGCCAAACCAGATCTTATTTCCAGAATTCATCTTCAGTATTGTCAAGAAATTTCTCTTTGGTATGATTTTGTTCCACCAGTTCGAGTTCTTCAGCAGTCGCCAATTTCTGGATTTCCCTGAACAGTATACGTTCCTCAAACCGGATGTGTTGTTCCAGTTCTTCTTCTATGAGGCTCAAATTTCTTATAATGTCAAATTCGGCTTCAAAGAGTCGCTTTAATCTACGATGCTCTGCCAGGGCTTTTTTTATCAAATCGTGATCATTTCCTAAAATAGGAAACAGCAGGGATTCTTCCAGTTCAAAATGAGGGATCAAATGTGTTTTAAAAAACCAGTCGGTATAATTTTTCATACGTTCCGGAGGTATATTTTTGTTTATCCCTGTTCTTATTTTCCAGCAAAGCAGCAGGCCGTGATGATGGTCATGGCTTACAGGTTGAAGGGCTTTATCTCTTTTTAAAGGATTTGGTTGATTCATCTTTATATTCTTTAGGAACATTTTTTTGCATTGGATCACAATTGAAATTTTTCTACAAAAAGGATCTAATTCTTCCAATAAACTTTTAGTGGAAGCTCTTTCATGCTTTCTGAAAGTAAAATAAATGCGTTACCGGAAAGTTAGAGCTTTAAAGTTTGTAAAAAGAAAAATAGGTAAGGATGTTTTGCACCCTCACCTAATCCAAAATCTTACAGTAAGCCCACGTAGGTACTTCCCGATAATTATCGGGAGGAAAACCTTTAAAATTCTAGGCATCCCGATAGCTATCGGGACGGGAAACTGCCCGTCCGTCAGGCGGGTTAAACCCTTAATGAGGGTGAATTTAAATATTCTTTTAGCTCCTTAATTCTTGTTCCAGCGCTATCGC
Source organism: Bacteroidota bacterium (assembly GCA_051751125.1). GTDB lineage: Bacteria > Bacteroidota > Bacteroidia > Flavobacteriales > Flavobacteriaceae > Gillisia. The sequence continues at coordinate 16,747 of JBNJKO010000036.1, read as the reverse complement.
CTTAGGAAATAGAATATTATTTTCCAGGTGTATATGCAAATGAAGGTCTTCTTCAAATTCTTTTAAGAGTGAGAAAGTGACCCGGTAGGTGTTGCAGCCATCGGCAGGAACCTGGTAATTATTGGTCAAACCGGCAATTTTGCGAAAACGTTCTCCTTCCACATCGTGCTCCTCTTTCATCATTTCAACCGGATTTTCAACTGTTCCAAAGTTTGGAAGCGGAATTTCTTTTCCTTCCTCTTTGGCTTCCACCATTTTCCTAATGAAAGGGAAAAGGATCAATTCCTCTTTTTTCATATGCGCAGCAAGCTCACCAACAGATGCCTTAAATTCTTCTGTTATGGCAAATAATTCATTATGTTTGGCTCCATGAACTTTACATAATTTTTCCAGATAAGGAACTATCTCAGAAGATCTTGTTGCTACATACCTGTGATGCTTTTTAACAATATAATCGGCGAGTAAGTCCAAAGGCCAGGTCTTATAATCATTTGCACTTTCGGTGTTCGCCTTTTGTAAGGTAGCGATTTCCTCCAGGATTGTATCCAGAGGAATGCTTTCGGTCTCACAAACTGTTTCAATACTGCGATTTCCATTGCAGCAAAAATCGATCTTATGATTTTTGAAAATTTGAGCTGTTCTATAATCTTCAGCTACCAGTTCTCCAACCATTTTTTCTTTTGTAATTGTCATTATTATAAATTTAAATTCAGCTCCCTAAAATCAGAACCCCCGGGAGATTTTAAAAGGGATTTTATAAAATTTGATTGTATATCAGGTCTTTGTTTTATATAGGAATTTAATACCTTTTTATCCTATATAGGAATAATTTTTTTTATCTTTTTAAAAAAGTAAGACCAACCTCCAATCCGGTGGCTAATTCATAAATACTTGTTTCACTGGACATCTTTTTCAGGTTATCCCGTATTTCCTTAAACTGAAAATGCACCGGACAAGGAATATCTTCATTGCATTCTTTTAATCCCAATCCGCATCCGTTGAATATTTTATCACCATCAATTGCCGTTACAATATGTATCAATTTGATGGAGTCTATATCTTTTTTATCGATTTGAAATCCTCCTGTAGGTCCTTTTACAGATTCTATAATGTTATTTTTTGCAAGTTGTTGAAGGATCTTTGCTGTAAATGCAACGGGAGAATCAATCTCCTTAGAGATATCCTTCAGGTTTACCCGGGTTCCCTGCAAGGATTGCATCGCTATATAAATAGTAGCTCTAATTCCGTATTCACAAGCTTTTGAAAACATTTCTTCTGAAGGTTTGATGCAAATATAAGAAGATAATTCTTTATTAGGACAAATCTATCTTATTTAAATTCAGGACTTCTAAAAAATTGTTGATCTTCTGAATCATAAAGCATCTGAAGAAGGTTAATTCTTTTTTAAAAGTCAACTCCCTAATAAATATAAAAAGTATCTTTAATATTTACTGAACATTTTTGACAATTTTTTTCAAAAAACATTTCCATTATGAAACAGAAAATAGCATCCCTTAAAAAGCTGGAAACCGAAGGAGTTAATATCCAACGACTACCATTTTCCATTCGAATATTACTTGAAAATGCATTGAGGAATCATGACGGTTTTGCAATTACAGATGAACACCTGGATACTCTGAAGCAGTGGAAACCGGAAGGAGTGGACAAGGAAATCCCATTTAAACCTGCCCGAACTTTAATGCAGGATTTTACCGGAGTTCCTGCTGTGGTGGATATTACTTCGCTTCGTGGGGAGGTTATCCGTAAAGGTGGTGATGGTAGTAAGATAAATCCTGTGATTCCCGTAGATCTTATTATTGACCATTCTGTTCAGGTGGATTTCTTCGGAACAAATTATTCCAAAGAAAGAAATGTAGAAAGAGAATACGAACGGAATTCCGAACGTTATAAACTGCTTAAATGGGGCCAATCCGGGCTTAACAATTTTACGGTGGTTCCTCCAGGAATGGGGATTTGCCATCAGGTAAATCTCGAATATCTTGCAAAAGGAGTTATAGAAAGGGATGGCTGGGCTTTCCCAGATTCCCTTGTTGGCCTGGATTCACATACGCCCATGGTTAATGGCATTGGTGTTTTAGGTTGGGGTGTTGGAGGAATAGAAGCAGAAGCAGCCATGCTGGGACAACCTGTTTATTTTACCTGTCCTAAAGTTGTAGGTTTAAAATTATCTGGGAAGATCCCGGAAGGTTGTACCGCTACAGATATGGTGCTTACTATTACAGAATTGCTTAGGAAAGTGGGAGTAGTGGGGAAATTTGTGGAGGTTTTTGGCGACGCACTGGATTTCTTAACGGTTACAGATCGTGCTACTATTTCCAATATGTCGCCAGAATTTGGATGTACCGTTACCTATTTTCCAATAGATGAACAAACGCTGGATTATATGAAGCGCACCAACAGGCCTTCAGAACAAATCGAGCTTGTAAAGGAATATTGTAAAGAAAACCTATTGTGGCGTACCGGAAAGGAAGATATAGAATACACTGAAATTGTTGAATTGGATCTAAGTTCCCTGGAGCCAACCGTTTCAGGGCCTAAACGTCCACAGGACAAGATCCTGGTAAAGGATTTGAATAAAAAATTCTCAGGAATTTTACAGGAAGAATTCTCAAGAAGGTACATTCCAATGGAAGACAGGCAGGAGCATAGATGGTTGGAAGAAGGTGGAAGCGGAACCGAATTCACCCCGTCTGAAAAACATTCCGGAGAAAAGGCGGAGATCGATAAAGATGGATTAAGATCGGTTAAAGTTAAATTTCAAAATGCCGACTTTAAACTGAGTGACGGAAGTATTGTAATTGCCGCCATCACCAGTTGTACCAATACCTCAAATCCTACCGTGATGGTAGGAGCGGGACTGGTTGCCAGAAAAGCACTTCAGCGTGGATTAAGGACCAAATCATGGGTAAAAACCAGTCTGGCTCCCGGTTCAAAAGTTGTAACAAATTATTTAAACAGATCTGGTCTTTCTGAAGATCTTGATGCTCTTCGATTTCATACCGTAGGCTACGGGTGTACTTCCTGTATTGGTAACAGCGGTCCTTTGCCAGAATACATTGCGGAAGCAGTAAATAAAAATGAACTTGTGGTTGCCTCCGTGCTTTCCGGAAACCGAAATTTTGAAGCCCGGGTCCATTCACAGGTAAAGATGAACTTTTTAATGTCTCCAATGCTAGTGGTGGCATATGCATTGGTGGGAAGGGTAGATATAGATTTGCTAAATGATCCACTGGGCCATGACCCAAACGGAGAACCGGTTTATTTGAAGGATATCTGGCCATCTCAGGAAGAGATCAATGAAACCATCCATGATTGTATGAAGGTGGAGGATTTTAAAAATGTGTACGATGTGATTTTTGAAGGAGAAGAGGACTGGCAAAAACTGGAAGCACCTACAGGAACTGAATATCGCTGGGAGGATACTTCCACTTATATAAAAGAAGCTCCCTTCTTTATCAATTTAAGGGAAGATCCTGAAGATTTCAACGATATCAGGGATGCTCGTGTCCTTTTATATCTGGGAGATTCCATAACTACAGATCATATTTCACCTGCAGGAGCTTTCAGTGAAACTTCTGCAGCCGGGAAATACCTTATCAGCAAAGGCGTTGATCCCAAAGATTTTAATTCCTACGGCTCCCGACGTGGAAATCATGAGGTGATGATGCGGGGAACATTTGCCAATGTTCGGATAAAAAATCAATTAACCGATAAGGTAGGAGGATATTCTGTTCATTTGCCATCCGGGGAAACAGCCAGCGTTTTTGAAACCGCGATGAAATATGCGGAAACCAAAACTCCATTAATCGTCATAGCTGGTAAAGAATATGGGAGTGGATCCTCAAGAGACTGGGCTGCAAAAGGAACCAGTTTATTAGGAATAAAGGCAGTGATAGCCGATAGTTTTGAGCGTATTCACCGTAGTAACCTGGTACAGATGGGGGTTTTGCCTCTGGAGTTTCTTCCTGGCGAAAATGCGGTTAAACTTGGTCTTACCGGAAAGGAAAGCTTCACGTTAACAGGTATTTCCCAACAGTTGATTCCCGGTAAAATGATAAAAGTGAGTGCTATAAAGGAAAACGGAGAAAAAATTGAATTTGAAGTAAAAGCCAGGCTGGATTCAGAAATCGAGATTGCGTATTATCAAAATGGGGGAATCCTGCAATATGTATTAAGAGATTTTCTGAAAAATAAATAGGGATTGGCCTGGTTTATTTCAAGTAACAGGGAGTTAAACCAGGTTTCATTTTTGTTTGATAGGACTTGAAAGATTTGAATGCAATCCTGAGGTGTAATTCTTGAAACTAGTGATGCCATAAGATCATGGGAATGTCTTCCGGTTTTTTAAATCCTTTCCTCGGAACTAAAGGGTGAATTCACGAGTATGGTTTTTCGTAATTTTCGGATTATTGCCTTCCTTTCTTCAGATAATTCCTCTATATATTCTTCAGGGCTATTCGCTCTTGGGTTCATTGTTTTCAGTCTAATCCCACCGGGTATTTAAAATTCAATGGCGGAAACCACCTCCAGAGTAACAGGTCTTCCTATCTCGTTTTCAATTTTAGCTTTAATCCGTTTCATTTCTTCAGAATTGATAGGTTCCCCGCTCACCACCTTTACAGAGACCAAAAGTTTTTTTCCAAAGCGAACATTCACTTCTTTTAAAACAACATTCTCAATCACAGAACCTTCCAGTTGACTTGTAATGCTTGCTTCCTCCTTAATCCGGTTAAACGAAAGGGATAATGGAACCATCACAATGGCAATTATTATAAAGGTATAAATCAGACCCATTTTCGCTCTTTTAAAAGGAGCGAAACCTAGTATTAAAAAGGTGAGGCCGGCAAACATAATAATTCCTGCAAGATTAGTTGAATATAATAAGAAAGCTCCTGAAAAAACTTCCCAGTCCCACCAGCCAATTCCAATTCCGGCAACAGCAAGGGGCGGCACCAAAGCTACCGCAATTGCTACTCCTGCCAGACTTTTCGCTATGCCGGATTTGGCATGTGCATAAGCAGCTGCGATCCCGGATGCGACCGCGATTCCCATATCAAGCAGGGTAGGGGAAAGCCTTGCATTAATCTCTGGGGTAAGTACCTTTAAAGGGATGATAATACTCACTCCAGCTGCAAAAACCAGTGCAACAAGGGTCCCAATTATTATAGTGACAACTCCGGTTTTTAACATATTTACATCATATCGCACCATACCCATAGAGAAAGAAACTATGGGCGAAATAATTGGGGCAAGGATCATAGCTCCAATTATTACAGGAGAGGAATTTCCAAACAATCCAAAGCTTGCAATTAGGGTAGAAAGTATCATCATCACCACATAAATGGATGATATTTCTGCATTTTCGCGTAATACTTTAAAAAGATCTTCAAACTCTTCAGAGGTGGCACGCGGTAATAACGGAAGTTTACGTTTTGAAAGTTCTATCTTTTTTTCACCGGTAGGTAGCTTGTCAATCCGTAAACTATTTTTTTCATTTACTCCATCACCTTCTGAGATATAGGAACTTTTCTGTTTGATTAAAAGTGCCTCTTTTACAACTTTAAAACTGATATTTTTGGCCGATCGGATTTTACCGTCTATGGTAAATTCAACTCCTGACTGGTTTTCTATGGTTAAATTTGAGGCTTTTATTTGACCTATAAACGATGGTAAATCGCTGAATGTATTTCTTGGTAACAGACTTCGGAATAAAAACCAAAATAACTCCAGAATATTCTGAGGAGAAAGGATTACGGCATTAAACTGTCCATCATTTATAAAACTTTCTGCAATAAGCCTTTTTGAAATTACTGAACCCATTGCATGCTCGACTACCACAATTCCCAGGGCAGAGGTGCTGATGATTTTTTCACCATCGATGCTTAAAACAAATGGCTTGTGAGAAAGAGATGGCAATTGCCGGATATTCTTTATAAAATATAAAACTTCTGAAAAAAAGTTATTCTTCTTGGTCTCCTTTGTTATGGCAAAAACGTCCCCAACGTTAACAGACTGGAAAACGGGTTGGTCATTGCAAAAAAGAAGATCAAGCTTATAAGGTTCTTCAGTTTCAAGCATCTCTTCTAGCGACTCTTCCAGTTTTTTGGAGATTCCCAAACCCTTGAGGGTGTATTTAATATCAGGATGCGGTAAAATCCCTATCACCCACTCGTTATTTGCCGCTCTGGGTAAAAATTCTGCAAGGAATTCATCCCCTAAATAGGTTAGAAAAACAGCATTTTTTTGCAGATTAAAATCCGGGATTAAGGGATAAGAAACCAAGGTGTAATCCCTTTTTTCAAGCAAGGGAATAATTTTTTCTTTTACCTCCTCAATATCTTCAGAATGATGAATTATATATAGCATTTTTCAAATTTCCTGGTGATACGTGCAAGGTATGATTTTAGAACTATGGGTTTGGGCTTTTAACTTTCTCTTTAAATGTGATTTTTGCTAATTTAAGAATGACACCCTAATTATTGAGCTGAAAAAATAGAAAATCCAGTCTTTTTTTAATTGAATAAAAGTTTCCTTTTTCAGGAATTGTTAGCCACACCTTCAACTCTTCCAACAGTATCGGCTATCGATAAGGATAATCTTACAATACTGTCTTCCATGGCCAGGAGGTCATGCGGCACATTACCTTCCAAAGCTACCAGGTCACCTTTTTCCAAATTATGTATTACACCATTGACACCAAAATCAACCTTGCCTTCAAAAATTTCTACAACGATAGGGAAAGGTGTTTTATGCTCTTTCATCACCTGATTCTTCTTCATTGCAATTCGAATTTCCTTACTGCTTTCAGAATTAAGTAAAACCTGTATAGCAGGTTTATTCACATTATATTCAAGATTTTTTATTAAAGAAGCGGTTTTCATAGGTGTTATTTTTAATTCAACAATTGGATTAATTTCTCAGATTTCATCGAATTTCAGGACATAGTTATTCGTTTGATTTAGCTTGTTTTTGAAGCAATCGATTCAAAGTAAATTTACAAAATAAAAGAAGAATTATATACGTTAATCCTACCCTTAAAGTAACGTATAATTAAAAAAAATGAAACATAATTTTAAAAAAGGGCCTGAAATAAATTGATTATTTTGTAATTTATAACATTTTAAACATATGTTTTCATCGGTTGTTTTTATTTTTATAAGACTTAAGATTAGCACAATGGAGCTCAGCAAAAAACCAGAATTTTACCCTCCACTGGAAGAAAAATTAAATATTTTTTCTCACGCCTTTGGTTTTGTACTAAGCATATTTGGTCTTATACTGCTTATTTTAAGGGCAAATGAATTAGGTGAAATTAAACACCTTATAAGTTTTAGCGTTTTTGGAGCGAGTTTGGTTTTGTTATACGCAGCTTCCACCTTTTATCACAGCGCCAAATCCCATGTGTTACGCTACCGGCTTAATATTGTGGACCACGCAGCCATCTATGTGCTTATAGCAGGTACATATACACCTTTTGCTATAGTGACCCTTGAAGGAACTATAGGCTGGATAATTTTTGGAGTGATTTGGGCAATGGCTCTTTTCGGAGTGATTTTAAAACTTTTTTATACGGGAAGATATCAAACCCTCTCTACCATTATGTATGTTGTGATGGGGTGGATTGTCGTTTTTGCAATAAAACCACTGTTGGAAAGCTTACCGGATAAAGGGCTTTGGTGGCTGCTCTCCGGTGGAATTTCCTATACACTGGGAGCGTTGATCTTTAGTTTGAACAGAATAAAATTTAATCACGCAATTTTTCACGTTTTTGTATTGTTTGGAAGTTTCTCCCATTTTATCTCTATTTATTACTATGTGCTTCCGGGGGATTGAGATTCTGTAACAAATCAATTAAATAACTTTTAACAGAATGTTTATGAAAATCCTGACAGAAGAATTGATTTTTGATCTTATCGGGCGAACAAAACATAATTTTAATAAGGCTAAAGGATTTAAATCTATTCCCATCGAAAAACTCAACTCGAGACCATCAGCTGAAAGCTGGAGCGCTCTGGAATGTTTGGAACATCTCAATTTATACGGGGACTTTTATTTGCCTGAGATTCGGCACCGGATAAAAAACAGCAAGTATCAACCTGAAGAATTTTTTCATAGTGGGCTGCTTGGTAATTATTTTTCTAAAAGCATGCTTCCCAGGGAAAAATTGAAAAAAATAAAGACCTTAAAGGATAAAGATCCAATTGGAAGTCAGCTTGATATAAGTACCTTGAAACGATTTTTAAAACAACAAAAAGAATTGATTGAGCTGTTGGAACTTTCAAAAAATGTAAGTCTGAATAAAACAAAAACAGCGATTAGCATTTCCAGGTTTATCAAATTAAAGCTGGGAGATACCTTTCGTGTTCTTGTTTACCACAATCAAAGGCATTTAGTTCAGGCGCAGAATGCATTAGAGCCTAAAAATTAGCTTTTAACAGGCTAGAATATTGCTGCAAAAAAACTTTAATTCCTTATTGGATAAGAGAGATCCGGCCGTATATACCCCCTCATAACTTCTATATCTGAAATTGTTTCTTCCAGTTCGCGAAAAAGTTCCACACCTTCCTGCCCAAGAAGCAGCCTGTTATCTACAATCATACGCTCATAATCTTCAGGGCTTTCAGCCGCTTCAGCTACCATGAAATAGGACCCCATTACACCAAAACCACTGCGATAGACTCTATAATGAAGTTTTGAATCCTTTTTAGCATATAATTCCTTGAATTTTCTTGCAAGTTCTTCGGCCTTTCCAGCCTTATCCGGTGTGAAATAATAAAGGGTGTTATTTCTAAAATTTTTGCCTACCGGAGTTACGTTTATACCATCCGGTTGGTAGGATAAATTCTTGTCCAGGATGATTACATAATCTCCGTGAGCCTCATAACAATCATTGTACTTATCGAAAATTTGAGCTGTTTCCTTTTGCCCCATTTTTTCAGAAAGGCTTCCAAAAGGGTTTTCATCAAAAGCCGCCATATTTTCAATAGGTGAGATATAGAAATATCTATAATCTTCTGAAACCAGGGTAAACCAACTGATATCGGTTATTTCATGTTGTTTGAGAGCCGCTATGAGTTCCTTGTCCACGCTTTCTTGTTTAATGGACATTGCGGGTTTGGTTCTATCTTCATGGATCCAGTACATTTGAGAGTCCTCACTTTCCTGGGCAGGAAGAATAAATGAATGTATAAGGAATAAAAGTAAAATTCCAAAGGTTTTAATAGTATTCATGATTGATAGTTTTAAATTGTTACTGAAATTGATCCTCTGTTATCAGGATCTGTTTTAGCTATTTTTACCTCAGACTTAATCTTGTAAGAATGAGGAAAATCTTAAAGCAAATTCATTTGGAGTTTATATATCTGGCGATCAAATAATCCATAAAGTTTAAATAGATATTCTTGATCTAAACGAGTGGGGGTATTCCCTTTAATTTAATAATTAAAGGCGCGTAAAGAACTGAAAGTTATCAGCTTACTGCTGTTTTTGCACATATAAAGATACGAAAATAATCTTTTTTTATAAAAATCAATTTTTGATAAACACGTCTTTCAGAGTCTTAAAGAAATAGGATTTTAATCTATATTAAAACCCGTTAGATACCAAAAAAAGTATGCTCTGAAAGATGAAACATGCCATTATTAGCCCTCTTCTATATTTTATATGTTAAACCTAATCCAATATTTTTAGAGAAGGAAAATGGATTTTTTAATGGTTAATGTGTAAAAAAAAATTTGTAAACACAATGATAAAAATGGGGGAAAACCCTTATAAAAAAAAGACATAGGTTCACGACAGAATTTGATAGGATTTTAATTCCCTCTATCCCGTTCTGCCGAAATTTCTTCGGAATTCTGGATATCTATTGCTTTGATCTTGACTGTGAGCTTGCTGAAGGTTGCTTGTTATTTGTGCTATGTGTAATAAAAAGGATCTGAAATTTATAAAAACTCAGTTTTTGCCTGTAATAGCTCCATTAATTTGTGAAACCAATACCGCTAATAAGTTTAGCTATAGGTATACTGTTTTGTATTTCAAAAAACTTAATTTTGAACCCCATCTTTATAAAGAAAAAGTATGCTACCCAACAAAAGTTATGTGATAGATTTTGACAGTACGTTCACCCAGGTTGAAGCCCTGGATGTATTAGGAGAGATTTCCCTGGCAAATGTTTCGGATAAGGCATTAAAATTGGCGAGACTTGAAGCCTTAACCAATCAAGGGATGGCCGGGGAATTATCGTTTAGGGAATCCCTGATCCAGCGGCTGGAATTATTAAATGCTGAAGAAAAACATCTTCCCCTACTGGTAGAAATTCTGAAAAGAAAAATCTCCACATCTTTTATTAGAAATAAAGCCTTTTTTCACGAATATCGGGAGCATATCTATATCATATCAAATGGTTTTAAGGAGTTTATAATTCCAATTGTAAAGGAGTTGGGGATTAAGGAGGAAAATGTGTTTGCAAATTCCTTTGAATTTGATTCAGCAGGGAAAATCGTAGGATTTGACAGGGAAAATGTGCTTTCATCAAATAATGGAAAAGTTGCTACTCTAAAAAACCTGGATTTAAAAGGGGATGTATATATGATTGGTGATGGTTATACAGATTATGAAGTACGTGCCGCAGGACTTGCCAATAAATTTTATGCTTTTACCGAAAATGTGGAGCGTGGTAATGTTTTGGAAAAAGCAGATCATATCACCCCCAGTATGGATGAATTTTTATACCTATTTAATATGAATAAAGCTATTTCTTACCCTAAAAACCGAATCAAAGTACTTCTTCTGGAAAATGTTCATCCGGATGCATTTGGCATTCTTAAACAGGAAGGCTATAATGTTTCCACCTATTCCGGGGCGATGGATGAAGATGAGCTTGCTGAAAAAATAAAGGATGTTTCTGTTCTTGGGATCCGTTCAAAAACACAGCTCACCAAAAAAGTATTGGACAATGCGCCAAGGCTTATCGCCGTGGGAGCTTTTTGTATAGGGACCAATCAAATCGATCTGGAAGAATGCCTCAATAAGGGAGTGGCAGTATTTAACGCCCCATACAGTAATACGCGGTCGGTAGTGGAACTGGTAATTGGGGAGATCATTCTTCTTACCAGGAATTTACCCGATAAAATGATGAAAATGCATCAGGGGAATTGGGATAAATCGGCTAATAACAGCCATGAGATCCGCGGAAGAAAAATAGGAATTATAGGTTATGGTAATATTGGTTCTCAATTATCTGTAGTAGCCGAGGCCATAGGATTTGATGTATATTATTATGATGTAGTAGAAAAACTTGCCTTAGGAAATGCCACTAAATGCAGCAGTTTGAAAGAGCTTTTGGAAAAAGTGGATATCATAAGCCTGCACGTTGATGGTAGAAAGGATAACAAGAATTTTATAGGCAAAAAGGAATTTGAGCAAATGAAAGACGGAGTGATCTTCCTTAATTTGAGCAGGGGTCACGTTGTTGACATCGATACGCTGGTAAAGAATATTTCTTCCAAAAAAGTGATTGGTGCAGGAATAGATGTTTTTCCTGAAGAACCAAAAACAAATAAGGAGACTTTTGAATCTCCGCTTCGTAATTTACCAAATGTGATCTTAACTCCGCATATAGGAGGTAGCACAGAAGAAGCCCAGGAAAATATAGGAAATTTTGTACCCGGCAAGATCATGGAATATATAAATACAGGAAGTACCACCAACAGTGTGAATTTTCCAAACCTGCAACTTCCGATACTTGAAAATGCCCATAGACTTATCCATATTCACCTTAATAAACCGGGCATCATTGCGAAGATTAATAAGATCCTCGCCAATCACGATATCAATATCGTTGGTCAACACTTAAAAACCAATGAAACTATCGGTTATGTTATAACAGATATCGATAAAGTGTATGGTGCTGAAGTAATAAAGGAATTAAAGGATATTGAGCATACGATTCGTTTCAGGGTGCTTTATTAGATTTAAATTTTGAAGCAAAGGTTTAAATAAATTCGCTATAATCTATTTATTCTCCGGAGTAATCATAATATGAGCACGGTGTGTTCCGGGATCCATAAGCCACGGCATTCCCGGAACTTCCGGTTTTGATGGCAGTCCGGTAGATTCGGTAGTAGCATACGGCATATAAATCACATATCTGAATTTCCCATCGGTTAGCTCTCCGGTGGTTTTGTCATAATTTTCTTTGCTTCCGCTTAAAATATAAACCATACTTGGAGTATCCGTTAATTGAAGTATTCCGGATTCCACCTCTTTTTTGCGAATCTCCCGTTTTTCCATTTCCGACTTTCCTTCAGCGGTTAGTTCTCTACCACGAGCCATAAAGGGTTCCAGTTTTTTATTGTAGCAGGAAACATTAATTCCTTCCCTGTTTGGATCGTCCGCAATACAAACCAGGTTGTTGGTGCCTTCCTGAAGTACCTGCAATTCCCCCCTGGAATTATATGCGTAAACCTTGGCTTCGCTCCGCTGATCGGCAGGAGCAGCAAGGAGCGCTGTTTTTAGTTGAATTTCAGGAGCAGGAATTTCAACGGTTGCATCCTGTGCCATTCCGGCTGCTGTAACTATCATTAAGCCAAATAAAAAGTAAGATTTCATAGTTTTTGAATTTAAGGCAAATCTGTTTTCCACTGGATCTGCAAGTAATTTTATAAATATAAGAATTGTGTTTGGTTTTTAGGCTGAATGTTTTAAAAATGGATTTGGCCGAAATTATTTTTTTTTCGTTTTTTAATTTCTTCCGTACCAGATCATGAATCCACTTCCGGGAAGTCCGGCGACAAATGAAAATTATAAACCTTATATCCGGTAGACTTTTATAAAGAAATAAGGGAGTATTTCTTCTAAATCGATTACCTTGGACCTTCTCCGAATATAACGGAATCAATTACAAACATATCGGCTTAATTGAAAAAATGATATCAAAGGGTTTTTGAAAAGGAACCCAGGAAAATAAAAAAATGATTTAATACCAACCTAAAAAAAATAAAGATGTCTAAAACAAAAATTACAGTTAACAATAACGGATCGCTTATAATAGCAGGCGATTTTGAAATGCAGGACAAAAACGGAAATATATATGACCTTGGAGGCCGGGAGGCAGTATCACTTTGCCGATGTGGTTTTTCTAAAAACAAACCTTTTTGCGATGGATCCCATAAAGGCCATTTTGAACATGAAGCTGTGGCTTTCGACCTTCCGCCTAAAAAATAATAGATTCCGGATACTTTCTGGGATAAATCTTAATTCCCATTTTGGTAAAATCCTCCCATGGTTATTCAGGCTGCAGCAGTCTGTTTAGCCTGGATTGGGATTTTATAAGAATTTTGGATGATTTTTTTTTATTTATCTGTTCAATGTTTATTCTGAAAATATAGAAGTTATAACAAGATGCTTGACTGTTAATAAAAATCAAGTCTTGATTCCTTCAGTGGCGTTAAAGGCGGAACGACCTTTATTCTTTACCGAACTGTAATGTTTAAAAATATTTTTTCAGGAAATTACTCATTGCCATCCTTAAAAATAAAGCTGATATCTCCATTACGCTCAAACCTGGCTGTCTTTAATTTTTTTTAAATAGGCAGAACTGGTGTTTAATCTTAAGGTCTGCATAAGATCCTGCTTGCTCAAATGACTTTTTTTTCATAACCCTCCATAAAATCTCTCCGTCTTCTACTAATACCTGTTCATGACCCTTTATTAAATTTCCGAAAATATCTGAAAATGAGGCTATATAGGAAAATAAACGATGCATTAAAATCAAAAGAAGACAGGCCGGCAAAACTTTTAGAAATAAATCTGTGTTAGTAATGAAACGGCTTAAGAGCGAAGTAATAATAATTGCAACAATGATATCGAAAGCGGTCATTTTGCCAACAAATCTTTTATTGCTAAATCTTATCAGGATAATACCAATAATGTAAATAACAAAAGCCCGGGTGAGTACATGCAGTATGGTAATATCTTCAGTTTCAATCCCAAAAACTATATCTAAAAAAGAGGTTATATTTTCTATTGACTGGTTATTTAAGAAAAAAATGGATTAATAAAATTTAAAAAAAATGGAGGAATGTTTTTTTTCGAGGAAAAATTTCAAATATGAATGGGGATATATAAAGCAAAGAAAAAATACTTTTGAAGGGATAAGTTATAATTAAATCTGAGCTTTGGTAATCTTCTTGTTTGAAATAAGGCTGTTAAAAATTATATTTTATCAAACTAAGAAAGATCAGATTAAAGAGGAATAAAAAGTTAGTGCAGTCCTGAAAAAAATATCTACTTTTAAAATCAATAGTTTTTCTATATATTGTTGAAAATCAAATTTTAAAAATATTACATAGAGATTATCTATTATAAAATATTAAACATAACAAACGTTTATTTTAAATTCGTAATAACAAATTAAAATTTAAATCTTTTATGGAAAATAAAACACATTCGGGCAGTTCAGATAATCATAAAGTATGGGAAGTAAACGAATCAAGCAAATGTCCTTTTATGGGTGGAGCAGTAAAATTTACCGCCGGTACAGGGACTACAAATCGAGACTGGTGGCCTAATCAGTTGAATTTGAAAATTCTACGGCAACACTCTCCTTTGTCTAACCCGATGGGTGAGGATTTTAACTATGCCGAAGAATTCAAAAGCCTTGACCTTAAAGCGGTAAAAGAGGATCTCTATGATCTAATGACAGATTCTCAGGAATGGTGGCCAGCCGATTATGGTCATTACGGGCCACTTTTTATTCGGATGGCCTGGCACAGTGCGGGTACCTACCGTATTGCCGATGGTCGTGGGGGAGCAAGTTCGGGATCACAACGTTTTGCGCCTTTAAATAGTTGGCCGGATAATGCAAACCTTGACAAAGCACGATTACTACTTTGGCCAATCAAAAAGAAATATGGTAAAAAAATTTCCTGGGCAGATTTGATGATCCTTGCAGGCAATTGTGCTCATGAATCAATGGGTTTGGAAACCTTCGGATTTGCCGGTGGTCGGGAAGATATTTGGGAACCGGAAGAGGATATTTACTGGGGGTCGGAAGGTGAATGGTTAGGGAATAAGGAGCGTTATTCACGCGAACATGAATTAGAAAATCCGCTTGGTGCGTCTCACATGGGGCTAATTTATGTGAATCCTGAAGGACCTAACGGAGAGCCTGATCCTATAGGTGCAGCTCGTGATATTCGTGAGACGTTTGGGCGTATGGCTATGAATGATTATGAGACTGTTGCGCTTATCGCCGGTGGGCATACTTTCGGAAAAACTCATGGTGCTGCAGATCCTGTGGAAAATGTAGGTGTAGAACCTGCAGGGGCTCCTATAGAAGAGATGGGATTGGGATGGAAAAACAAGTTTGGTACCGGAAATGCAGGCAGTACAATCACCAGTGGTATTGAGGGCGCGTGGAGTCAAACACCTACTAAGTGGAGCAACAATTTCTTTGAGAATTTGTTTAGCTATGAGTGGGAGTGTCATAAAGGTCCGGGTGGTGCTTATCAATGGAAACCGAAAAATGATGCAGGTGCCGGTACAGTTCCTGATGCATTTGACCCATCGAAAAGTCATGCGCCATTTATGTTAACCACAGATTTGGCATTACGCGAAGACCCCGCTTATGAAAAAATTTCCAGGCATTTTTATGAGAATCCTGATGAGTTTGCCAATGCTTACAAAAAGGCATGGTATAAATTAACCCACCGTGATATGGGACCGCTTTCCAGATATCTGGGGCCAGAGGTTCCTTCGGAAGAATTGATTTGGCAGGACCCGATCCCAGCTGTTGATCATGAGTTGATTAACGATCAGGATATTGCTGAACTGACAGATAAATTGTTTGCTTCAGATCTTTCCGTATCCGAATTGGTAGTTACCGCCTGGGCATCGGCTTCAACATTCCGTGGCTCCGATAAACGCGGTGGTGCCAATGGTGCACGTATTCGTTTTGCGCCCCAAAGACATTGGGAAGTGAACAACCCTGCAGAATTGCAAACAGCACTGGGAAAACTCGAGGCCGTTCGCGAAGAATTCAATAACGCACAATCAGGAGGCAAAAAAGTTTCCCTTGCCGATCTTATCGTACTTGGTGGATGCGCAGGAATAAAAAAAGCTGCTAAAGACGCGGGATATGATATGAGAGTGCCTTTTACACCGGGACGGACTGATGCACTGGAAGAGCAAACCGATGCTGAAGCTTTTGAAGCGCTTGAACCGAATGCAGACGGATTCCGAAATTTTGTGAAGAAAAATAATAAACTTTCAGCATCTGCTGAAGAAATGTTGGTTGATAGGTCACAACTTCTAACCTTAACTCCACCGGAAATGACGGTTCTAATAGGTGGTATGCGAGTGCTTAATACGAACTTCAATGGTTCAGAACATGGGGTGTTTACAAAACGCCCAGGGCAACTCACCAATGACTTTTTTGTGAATCTACTGGATATGGGTACGACCTGGAAAGCGACTTCGGATTCTCAAAATGTATTTGTGGGAAGTGATCGCACTAATGGTGAAATAAAATGGACCGGAACACGTGTCGATCTTATTTTCGGCTCGAACTCTGAACTTCGCGCACTCGCTGAGGTTTATGCGTGTGAAGATTCAAAAGAGAAGTTTATAAAAGATTTTGTTGCAGCATGGACCAAGGTGATGAATCTTGACCGTTACGATCTGGCTTAATTTTCAGGACTTCAAAAACTTTAATATTTCATGTAAA
>JBNJKO010000035.1:0-21117 GCA_051751125.1 Bacteroidota bacterium | reverse complement strand
GGTTTGAGCATTTTTTTTATACGCTGTTGCCAGTAGGTTTTCTTTAGATTTTGCTTTTAATGATAGGAATTATTCCTCCAGTAATTAAAGTCGGATTGCTTTTCAATATACCTTGTATTTCTCGCATCAAAGCGTCTATTTCCCCGACACCTTGCGTTTCAAAATCCTTTTTCAAGTCCGAGTCATTAAATTTCTGATCTGCAGAATAATTCTCAACAAATTTTTCCATTTTTGGATCAGTCCGAGAATTATTTTTCCTGTACAACTCTCTCAACTTTGAATCTTTAGAGAACTTATTTAAATCTACATTTATTCCATAAATAAAAAACTTTAAAGCCGGAAGAGAGATATCGCCTATTTCAGTCAGAAATTCTAAGTGAACCTTCTTGCTCTGGAATAATAAAGAATATTCATAGGCTACAGAATTTTCCACTTTTTGAAATCCGTAATCCGTCACCAGAAAAGCAAGATGCTGATGAGCTTGTTTTTTTAACTCAGTTATGTTATCCATTTCTTTTAACTTACTGGCAACGTCCCGTATAAAAACAGTGCGAGCTGGCACGCGTGATTGTCCGCAGGACAATCCGCTGAGCAAGCGAGCGCAGAACTTCGATTCGAGACCAAATTAAGCATTGTTTTTATATGTTGTTGCCCACAGTATTTTTGCACAAAGCTTATCCTTTAATTTTATCTTTTTCCCTCTTGATTTCATTTTTTGGTTTTTCTCCAACTTGAATAGTTCCAAAGGTGCCATTTTCCATCATAGACTTAAATATCTCAAACGAACCCCAAAAATTCCTACTTAATTTTCCCTCTTCAATTTCTTTATTAATCAAAGGTGTGA
Organism: Bacteroidota bacterium; assembly: GCA_051751125.1. Lineage (GTDB taxonomy): Bacteria > Bacteroidota > Bacteroidia > Flavobacteriales > Flavobacteriaceae > Gillisia. The sequence continues at coordinate 20,273 of JBNJKO010000035.1, read as the reverse complement.
AATAGTTCCATATATAATTATCTTCTCCGTAAGTTCCTCTTTGATGCCACAAAATTATCCAAGCTCTTTCTTGCCAACCGTGTTTTTCCGTAATCTCCATTAATCGCGCTACATTCAGTGAATCGACTCTTTTCATAAGTTCAGAAGTTGTTTTTTTATACTTTTCATCTGTCTTATTAAAAAGGATTTTTTTTGATTCCGTTGCTTTAATAGAATCTTTTGCTTTTCTTGCCTTAGAAAAATCATCTCCAGCATTTTGATAATCTACTTCACTATAACCATCTAAATACAAACCTGTTTTTCTTACAAATTGGTCTCTTGATGTAAGTTCTTCAATTTTAAAGTATAGATCAATATCATTAATGGTCGTAAAATACTTTTGTCTTAGTGAATTGTAGTCTGCAATGATCTTTTTGTAAAATTCTTCCTTTTGAATTTCTGAAAATCCTTCGAAGCTCTTTAAATAGCTTATTTGTGCTCCTCCTACAGAAACACCTTTTCGTATCCAATAATCTGCAAGCGGTATATTTTCAATTTTCAAAGCACATTCTGCTGACCTGAAGAATGGCGTACTAGAACTTGGTATAAGAATTTCTAATGCTTGTTCATATTTTTCAATAGCTTGTTTGTAATTCCCTTCTTGTTTTAGTGAATTTGCCTCTGCAATAAGTTTGTCATGCTTGTCATATTGTGTTTGACCTTGGCAAATGGAAGAAATAAATAGAATAAAAAAGATTATTTTTTTCATCGATAATGGTTTTTTAAATATTGTGGGCAACGTCTCGTATAAAAACTGTGCGAGCTGGTGCGCATGATTGTCCGCAGGACAATCCGCTAAGCAAGCGAGCACTGACTTTTGATTTGAGACTGATTTAAGCATTGTTTTTATATAATGTTGTGCCCCGTTTTTTTATTTCAATTTCAATATTTTCTTGATTGAAGGTTCGTCAACTCTTAAAATTCTCAGAATCTGTGCGGCACGAGTTTTATTCTTATTTTTAGTCTTTTCAAATTCGTCCATCAATTTTGACTCCCAAAGTCTTTCGTTTACAGTCATACCTTCAAGCCCAATGACGTGTTGAACTTTTTCAATTGTCAGTTCTTCTTGAATTTTATGCAAAAGGTATATACAAGCTTCATCTTCTGTTGTAAAGGTTCTTGAAGAATGTTTTTCTCCACGTTCTCTGTAATAAACTTCATATTCAGCCGTATACTGTCCCTTTTTTACAGTCAAAGCAATTTTGTCATTGTCGTCAGTCGAACCGAAAAGTCCGTGCAAATAATATCTGTCGTCTGAAACGCCTATTTTTTTGAGTTCACTATTTAATTCTTCTATCGTCATTTTTTCAAATGGGGCACAACGTCTCGTATAAAAACAGTGCGAGCTGGCGGGCGTGATTGTCCGTAGGACAATCAGGCGTTGCAAGCAAGCACAGAGTTTCGATTTGAGAATGGTTTAAGCATTGTTTTTATATGTTGTTGGCGGGTCGTGCTTTTCACTTAAGCAATCTTTTCGCCCTCTCCGCAATAGCCCGGAAATCAGCTGCGTCCCTAGATACCTGGTCAGCAGACTTTGATAACTGAGATTTCATATTCATTGGAGAATCCAAATCCGCTGCTTTTATCACTTTTCTCTGTCGGTTTGAATCGGAAATTAATTCCAATTTGTTTATTAAGGTTGATCTAAACTCCTGATTATCAATTTTCTCGTTATTTATAAGTGTGCGACACGCGGCAAAGACTTCATCTTCTTCATCTGAGGTCAGAGCAATTTCAATAAGTTTTTCTGTGTCTGGAAATGGTAATTTGCTCATCATAGGATAACCTCCACCGTGAAGTTCAGTGTCAGTAAAATAATATAGCCAATTATCCCCTGTTTCTGTGTCTAAATATGTGGTTCTCCAGTTAATATTATCCCGATTTATTCGTTCAAACTGAGTGCTCAATTGTTCAATTAGCGTTTGATCCGAAACAAGATTTCTATTATATATTTTCATTTCAATTGGTTTTGCATGCCCGCCAACGTCTCGTATAAAAACTTTGCGAGCTGGAGCGCGTGATTGTCCGCAGGACAATCCTCTGAGCAAGCGAGCAGTATGTTTCGATTCGAGAACAAATTAAGCATTGTTTTTATATGTTGTTACCCACTTTTGTGACACGTCTGAGTAAGCACGTACTCTTGTCCGTAATTTATTAAAGGTTGAGTGAAAGTCTGCTGCGCTCGTGCTCCGATTCCAATCCAGTATCATAGTCCGCTTTTTATCCATTCTGCTTTTCAGTCGGATTGGCAATTTTTTAAAGCTATTTTTTAAGTTCAGCATTTTCTTTTTGATCCTTAATAATTAGAGAATACAAACCTGCAATTATTATTACCGCAGTAGCAATACTTACCCCTTTTCCATTAGTTCCATTATATATGAGGTAACTTCCTATAACCCATAAAACGATCGAAACAATCCCGATAATTTTAACCTTTGTAGATATTTTCTTCACTGTTTATTTTTAAATATTTTTCGGAGCAATTGTGGGTAACGTCTCGTATAAAAACTGTGCGAGCTGGCGTGCGTGATTGGCCGCAGGACTATCCGCTAAGCAAGCGAGCACCAAGTTTCGATTTGAGACAGACTTAAGCATTGTTTTTATATGTTGTTGCCAAACGTATTTACTCGAAATACTTTATTTCTCTTTTAAAAACAGTAGATAATTTACCTCTTGCCCCGTAGTGTCTTTTTTCTATCCAGTTGCCATTTCGGTCATAAACATATTCATATTTATTTACCGGCTTTTTATCGTTTGAAAAATTTCCAAAAGACATTGCGGTTATATCTCCTTTTGTATTGTAATTATACTCAGTATACCAAGTATTGTTGTACTTAGCATCTAAGGAAATACTTTTAAAGATATTTTTTGAGATGCTGTCAGTATAACTGATTAATCTTAAATCTTGAATATAATCTCTATCTCGATAATCTTCAGAACGAATTAACCTATTGTGTTCGTCATAGACGAATAGTTTTTTAGTTATATAAGAACTGTCTGAATTTGCCTGATTTAAGTATTCAAAATTTCCTTCCTGTCGGTATGTAAAGTATAGAACTTTATAAGTTTTATCAAGTTGTTGAACATTGATGATAGAATCTCCTTTGTATTCATAATTCCAAATCGTTGTATCTTTTGAATACTGGTAAGAAACCCTTTTTTCCTGTTGAATACTATTATTTCGGCCATATTTATAGTTCCAGATTGCTCCTGCTATTAAAGAATCATTCTCTTTCCTTAATTCAGTCCTGGTGTTTATATTACCGTTTTGGTTAAACTCAAGTTTATAATTATGAGGTGCAAGAAAGTCATACAATTCAAGTGTGTAAGTCGAATCCTTTGAATATCTGGGTTCATATTCTTTATGAATAATTTCCAATACCGAACCTTTAAGTCCATATCGTTCTATATCCGTGGAATTCAAACGCTCACGCATTTGAGAAAATCCAACTGTCGGAATGAAAAGTAATATTAAGTAAATTTGTTTCATATGTTTGGCAACGTCTCGTATAAAAACTGTGCGAGCGGGCGAGCGTGATTGTCCGCAGGACAATCCGCAAAGCAAGCGGGCACGGAACTTCGATTCAAGAAAGGTTTAAGCATTGTTTTTATATGTTGTTGTAAGCTGGCCTTTAATTTATTCTTTCTCTCAGCGATTTTATTTCTTTAATAAGATCTTCTTTGGATTTTTTCTGATTAACAACCTTCCACTTTTCCCGCCTTAGGTTGTATTCTTTTTTACTTTCATTTTTATCCGGTAAGGGAGGTAAAACTGAATTGAATACTTCCTCAGGATTTTTGAAACTTCTACTTATTCCACACAAATTTACTTTTAAATAACCCTCATCTATTTTTCCATAGATCAACCATTTGCCTTTTGAATCGACTACCGGATTACAAGATTCCCAATTTTCACCAATATAAATAACTCCTTTATTATCACAATCATTTAAGGATTCGAGAACCTTTATTTTATAGGTATTATCTGAATTGTTTATTTCCAGTACTTCTCCAATAAATATAAAGTCAGAATTTTGAATTTCTTCTTTTTGAAGGTCCGAAAGTCGGCTGGGAGGACAAGTACAGGCGAAAGAAAGATAAATTGGAAATACGAAAAAGAAAATTTGTACGATTTTTATCATTTTAAGGTTTCTTTGGCTTGCTTACAACGTCTCGTATAAAAACTGTGCGAGCTGGCGAGCGTGATTGTCCGCAGGACAATCCGCTAAGCAAGCGAGCACAGAGTTTAGATTTGAGACCGATTTGAGCATTGTTTTTATATATTGTTGTGTGACGTTTTTAATTTTGGTCTGTTCTTTTTCAAGTCAATACTCAAGAATATTCCACCAATTACGCCGTGAATAATTCCAAGTCCGAGAAATATCCAAAGTTGATAAATTGTAAATCCGATAATTGAATCTAAAAATTTAAATTGGTCAATTGAAGTTACAATTCCAACAATCGCAGCTTTAAAATATAAAATTAAAACCCAAGTGAGAAGAATTATCAAGGTCGAAAACAGGTAAAGCTTTCCATCAGTCCGCTTAAGTCGGTTGGAAAGAATTTTCGCCATAAAAAGTCCGATCACAGGAATGGCTACCAAGGTAGCTATCCATTCGTTCAAATGTTCTTCAAAATAATAAATGCCTGGAATTTCATTTATCATCCAAAATATTACCACCGTAATTGCTAATCCGATTATGTAATGTCGAAGGATTATTTTGTATGTTTCAGTCACTTTGTTGGGTTTTTTAAATGGCACACAACGTCTCGTATAAAAACTGTGCGAGCTGGCGAGCGTGATTGTCCGCAGGACAATCCGCTGAGCAAGCGAGCACGGAATTTCGATTCGGGACAGGTTTAAGCATTGTTTTTATACGTTGTTACAAAACGTTTTTATACTCACCATTCTCGTATTTCAGAAATTCCAATTCCGTCCTGGTTTCTGTCTTTATCTTTTCACAGTCTTCGTTTCTTTCGCTCAATTCAATTTTATCGGTGAATTTCAAGTCCGCAAATTCGTTTGAATAAGTGTCTAAAACCTGAATATTTTTACAGTGTTCTTCAAATTCTCCTTTGCAGGTCGTGTCCGTTTCTCCATTAAATGTCTTTATTGGGAAATCTTTTAAAACACGATTCAATTCATTTCCTTCCAGAGCATATAATGATAATTGAGTACTTGAATAAGGATTTGGACGGCTTTGGTTTGAGTAAAATATTTTAAGTCCGAAAGCCACAGTTTTTTCGTTCAATTGATAAAGATTTGGTTCTATTTCAATTTTATCAATTGAAACAGCATCAATATACCAATCTTTTTGTCCGCTAAATTTTGCTTTAACTTCACCAGTATTTTCATCGATCAAAATGATATTGCTGTTGAAAATCATATATCCGTCTCCCTGTTCAGCAATTTCAGGGATCACTATCAAAATCCCATTATCGAATTGTTGTGAGGTCGAAAGTCTTGAAAATATGTCTGAATTTTGAATTCCGATTTTTTTAGCGGTTTGTTTAATCAGCTGTTGCGGTTGATTTTGACTTATACAATTCAAGCATAAAGTAAAAAAAATAATAGTCAGTAAGTTTCTCATAAATGTTTTGTAACGTCTCGTATAAAAACTGTGCGAGCTGGCGCGCGTGATTGTCCGCAGGACAATCCGCTGAGCAAGAGAGCACGGGGTTTCGATTCAAGAACAAATTAAGCATTGTTTTTATATGTTGTTATGTGCTTATTTTATCCGCGGCTTACTTTGTAGTCTGTCACAACTCCATTTTTAACAGTCAGAAATAATCTACTTGTATCAATCCCTAACAGTCCTAAATAATAAGCATAGCCATCTTTGTATTCTTGATCAGGTTTTCCCATTAGTTCTTCAACTTTTTTTACAGACATCCCTTTAAGATCATAATCAGAAGTCAAATCCGAAACCATATCCCATCGAAGAGTCAGCTCCATTTCACTTTCCTCCCAATTTTTCCATTTCTCCGAATCAAACTCAGTCCGATTTGCGAAATCCCGGACAATGGGAGAAAATACCATTATCCCAACCCATAGTACATATCCGACAAATACAATTCCGACCGCCCAAAGAATTAATTTAGAAATTTTCATTTGTGTGTTTGAGAATTACATATTGCACATAACGTCCCGTATAAAAACTGTGCGAACTGGCGAGCGTGATTGTCCGCAGGACAATCTGCTGAGCAAGTGAGCACGAACTTCCGAATTGAGACAGGTTTTAGCATTGTTTTTATATGTTGTTCTACACCGTGTTATTTGGTTTCTTCTTTCCCATATGCACGATAAAAATCAGATAATTGTCTCACGGTTTCAGGTACAATTTTATTCTCTTGTTCATCTATTTGTTTTATCAGGTCCGCACCAGAAAAATAATATTTACTGTCGACAATTGTATCATTTCCTGATTCGTCAAATTCTATTACTCTGGCATAAGTCAAATTATCCTTTTTAAAATAAAACACATAATGTTTAGGTGATTGAGTAGGCTGTACTACTTCTGCAATTATTCTATGTGTTTCTCCATTCTCATCAGTCAATTCATATATATCAATTCCACCCACGATTTCTCCATCCAAATTTTCTGTATTAAATTCTATTATGGATTGGGTTAAATCATCCCTGGTGCTTATTTCATTAATATAACCGTCAATTTTTGATACAGCTTCATTAGTACCGCAACTATTCAGTAGTCCAATGATTAAAATTATAAAAAATGTTTTTTTCATATGGTGTAGAACGTCCCGTATAAAAACTGTGCGAGCTGGCGAGCGTGATTTTCCGCAGGACAATCAGGCGTTGCAAGCGAGCAGGAAGTTTGGATTTGAGACAGGTTTTAGCATTGTTTTTATATAATTGTTAGCCACTGTTATCTTAATTTTTCAATTATTTCAATTATTTCGTTTCCATCTCCTATTCTTAATTCTCCCCCCTCTACTTTATACGGAATTCCGCCTTTAACATATACCAACACTCCATTCTTATCTAAAAAAAGATTCATTGGATATGCTTTTATCCCCAAAGAGTCAAGGAATTTTTTGCCTTCTACGAGATGAACAAAATTAAATGGATGTTTATTTAAAAACTTTACCACGTCTTCCTTATTTTCATAAGTGATGGATATGAAATTGAACTCATCCTCATATTTTTTAGCCAATTGATTAAGTAGAGGCATTTCATCAATACAAGGTTTACATTCTTTAAACCAAAAATTTATCATCGTTGGCTTTCCTTTTAAATCTTCTGAGTTATAATTTCCGCCTGATAATTTCTTTAATGTGAAATTAGGAAAGGCTTTATCTTTATATTCAGCCAAGGGACCATAATTAATAAGTTGGTCTTGTTTCTTATCACTTATATTAAATGTTATCTTGGATATTATAGAATCTCTTTTGGTTTCCGTGCTCTCAACAGTTAAACTGCCATAAAACTTTTTTCCGATAACTTTCCCCATATTATCAGCCTTCTCCTTAAGCATATTCTGAACCTTAGATTCGGTCAATCTATTTTTTCCATCCGTTGTATAATATTGGGTCTGTGAATAAGAAATAAATGAACTAAAAATTAATAATGTTGTAATTAAGTGTTTCATCGTTTTTAAGATTTTAAAGGTTCTATTTAATAGTGGCTAACGTCCAGTATAAAAACAGTGCGAGCTGACAAGCGTGATTGTCCGCAGGACAATCAGCGAAGCAAGCGAGCAGAAAATTTCGATTCAAGACAGGCTTAAGCATTGTTTTTATATGTTGTTGTAGCACGTTTTATTTAAGGTTTAGCGATAAATATTTTTTTCTCCCTATAGTTACAAAATAAAACAAGTACAATAGAAGCGGTAAAAGGATAGTCCAAGTAATAAAAGATGTATCAATATCAAAAAAACTTAGAACCAAACTAATTCCTGCAAAAAATAATAAACTTGGGAGTAACCACTGGCTTTTTTTAAATCCGCTTAACTCAACGTGCTTAACGTCGTTTTGCTTTAATTTAATTTCTTCGATCGGACTTCCACACCAATCAATTTTAGCACTCAATCGGTGCAAACCAGGTTCTATTTGAAACTCTTTGGTTTCTCCATCATCTATAGTTCCTATTTTTTCACCATTTAAATAAAGTCCGATTCCTCGCATTTTATTAGCCCATTGGGATTTTCTTTTAATAACTATTTTACTCACTTCTATTTCTTTAATATGGTAATTTTGATTTTAATATTTCTCAATTGAAACAATGTGCTACAACGTCTCGTATAAAAACTGTGCGAGCTGGCGCGCGTGATTGTCCGCAGGACAATCCGCTAAGCAAGCGATCACGGATCTTCGATTTGAGACTGATTTAAGCATTGTTTTTATATGTTGTTGTGGGTAGTCATTTTTTCAGGCGAAAATCAGTGTTTCCAGCAATAATAGCCTGTTCAATTAATTGATGATCTCCCCAGAATTCAATTCGATCAGCAATTAGATTTTTAATATTGGTTAAAAAATTTATTGCATCTTGATTCAGTTCCCCCATAAAATTTAGAAAAAGGGTTTGATCTGGCTGGTAGAACAAATCTATTTCTGTTTTGAATATCTTTTGAACTGAATCATTATCTATATATGAATTAATGGCTGATTCTAAGAGTGTTTTGTAAGTCAGTAATAATTGACCCTCTTGGTTAGTATGGTTTGCCTTTTTAAATATTTGAGGTTCCCATTGTACTGCTTTTTCAAGGATAGATCTATCCAAGTGTCCGCTAACTTTATTTCTAACGTGATTGATAAATTGAAGGCGTTTTTTAATGTCTTTTGCCTGTTTTACTAGTACGTCATCTTCTTTAACCAGTCCATTGTAATGGATGAAAGAATCCCTTAAAATATCTAGAGCGACAAAACAATTTTTTAATAGTCTTAATTTTTTATTCCAATTCTCAACTTCATCTAATTCAATGTGATAAGATGAAATATCATCTATAAGTATTATAGTTCGTAAATAAGTTGATTTGTAGTTTTCCATTGTTTTTGATTACCCACAACGTCTCGTATAAAAATTGTGCGAGCTGGCGAGCGTGATTGTCCGCAGGACAATCCGCTAAGCAAGCGAGCACGAAATTTCGAATTGAGAACAAATTAAGCATTGTTTTTATATGTTGTTGTAGTGCGTTTAATTCTGTTCAATTAGTCGGATGTAAACTTTTCTACCTAAGGTTAAATAGTAAATCGAAAGACCAATCAACGGGCCGATTATGATCCAAAATGGGTTAAGTTCAATTATACCTACCACTTTTAACAGAAGAACTACTGCTACAGAAAGGCAGAAGACCAGAAATCCTTCGCCGTAATAAAGTCCGCTGAGTTTAACTTTTTTTACAGTTTTAGAAGTCATTTCAATAAAAATTGGTTTGCTTTTCCAAATTCCAAGTTTAGCTGTTAAATAATATTTCCCTGGTTCCAAATCCATTTCTTTGATTTCACCGTCGGTTATATTCCCAATTTTCGAGTCATTCAAATAAAGTCCCATTTCCAACATTTTATTAGTCCACTCAGAGCTTCTTTCTATAATCAGTTTTCCCACAATTTTTATTTTTTTTAATGCACTACAACGTCTCGTATAAAAACAGTGCGAACTGGCGAGCGTGATTGTCCGCAGGACAATCCGCTGAGCAAGCGAGCATGGAGTTTCGATTTGAGACTGGTTTTAGCATTGTTTTTATATGCTGTTACCATTAGTTTCTATTTTCAACATTTTGACATTTTAGGTATCCTGCTTTAGCTCCTTCGTAATCAGGTAAATATCTTTCTTTAAAACTCATTTTTGGGTATCTTTTATCCACATGAATTAGGAAGTCATCAAAACTTGAGAGTTTGTAGTGTTCAAAACTCTTTCCGTTAAAAGTGGGAAGTTTTAATACAAATTCAATAGCTCTATGGCAAGTTTCTGGAAACCTTCCGTCCGAATATGATTGTATTTGACTTCCGCAATGTCTCATTGCTGAAAGAAACATAATATCTCCTTCTAACTTATTTAATCCAAGGGAGTTAAAGTTCAGGTCTATGCCATTTGGATTAAATGTTTTTTGGTTGTTAAGAACTTGTATAAAGATTCCGCTATAATAAAACGCTAATAGTTCTTCGATTGATGGAAAAATCTCTAGTTCCTTATATACAACAGCTCTATTGGTCTGCTTTGTATTCCATCCTATTTTTCTTCTTAAATACAATGATAATAGTTCATCGTTATTTGGTCGGTTCATGAACCCACTTTTGAGAAGGGATTCATCCTTTATGGCATACATAGAGGAAAATGAATTCAAGAATTTAAACTTTTCTTGATCTTTAAAACCATCTTCTAATTCTTCATCAATTGCATACCTTATAAAGTCAATATCAAATTGATGAATTGCTGATTCTTTGTGGTTTAGATGTTCTTCCCAATTTTCATTTTGTGCACAACTTTGAAAGCTAAAACTTATCAATAACAATATTATTGGAATGTAATTTTTCATTTTTTTTAAATTAATGGTAACGTCCTGTATAAAAACTGTGCGAGCTGGCGCGCGTGATTGTCTGCAGGACAATCCGCTGAGCAAGCGAGCACGGAATTTCGATTCGAGACAGGTTTGAGAATTGTTTTTATACGCTGTTAGCAAATGTTTATTGCTCTATGTTTTTCCAGATTAACTTAAATTCTTCTAAATTATTTTCAGTTACGTCTTCGTTTGCCATAAAGATTCTAGCAGAGTTAGTAATTGGGTTAAATGACATAAAAGCAGATACACCTAAATCAGAGCCTGTATGCCCAATATTACCAGATTTAAAATATGCCATAAATATTCCTGTATTGGGTTCTTGTTTGCTTATATTTTTAATTAATAATTCGTCCGTAAATTGTTTGCTAAAAAATTCTGTCCAAGAATCTTCAGAAAGTAGCTTTGACTTTTTATTATAGCCTTTCATTAATTCTACAAGATAAATTGAAAGGTCATTTATTGTTGTTTTTAAACTGCCATCAGGATATACAGCGCAAGAGTATGGTTGCATTGCCTTGTCTTTTTCGTCATATAGGATTGCGTGATTTCTTTTCACTATGTCTTTGTAGAACCAACCTGTGTTATTCATTCCCAATGGCTGCAAAATGTATTCTGAGGTAAATAAGTCAAACGGTTTTCCGCTTACTTTCTCTATTATATAAGCTGCGAGTGCTGAGGCAATATTCGAATATTCATATTTTATTCCCGCTTTAGATTTGTTAAAATTCTTTTTTGAATATTTACTACCTTCCTTTGTAAGATATTCTTTGAGATAAGTCCCTAGTTCCATATTAGGTTCTAGTCCATAAGAATATGAGGATTCATATAGCTTTTCGTTATCAATTATTCCAGACGTATGAGTCGCCAAATGGCGTAAAGTAATTTTATTTTCTTTTTTTAAATTAGGATTTTTAAATTCGAAATCCAAATACTTTCTTATGTCCTCGTCTAAGTCAAGTAATCCTTTTTCTTGGGCAATCATAAGTGAAATTCCAATAAAAGTTTTGCTTACAGAAGCTATTGGTTGTATAGTCGAATTATTATATTTTACAGAATTCTCTTTGTCTGAAAAGCCAACATAATCAATTGTAATTATACTATCCTGTTCAATCAATGCAGTTGCATAACCTACAAAGCTTGTGTCCTGACTATAGGATTTAAAAATTGTTAGTGTGGCAATTAATATCAATAATATTGTTTGATTCTTCATTTTTTCAAATATTTGCTAACGTCTCGTATAAAAACTGTGCGAGCTGGCGAGCGTGATTGTCCGCAGGACAATCCGCTAAGCAAGTGAGCACGATGTTTTGATTCAAGAAAAAATTGAGCATTGTTTTTATATGTTGTTAGCCACTGTTTTATTATCCGTTTTTAATTTCCATAAGAAATATATAAGGCATAATACGGGAAAGAGAATTTCTAAAGCATTTGTCCAACCGAATTGAAATAAGTATGTCGGCCGAAATTCTTCCATATCAATATTAGCCAAATATGCTCCATAAAGTTTATTAATAACTGCAAAAATGATGGTCAAAAAAATTGTGATAAATAACAAGGTATAAACCGTCCTATTTGAGTTATGTTCTTTTTTTAGAAATCGATTATATAAAACAATCAAAAGTCCAATTGCGAAGAGTCCGATGAAGATGTTGATGGCCAGAAGAAAATAAGTATTGTCAATTCTTAATTCCACATTTAACCATAATAGTAATTCAGTAAGGATGTTATAAGATTTTTTAGAAATCAGATAAATTAACACCCCTGATAATGCTATGCGGATAGTTTTATTTTCCATTTAAGTTTCAAATTTTTCGTATTGTGGCTAACGTCTCGTATAAAAACTGTGCGAGCGGGCGCGCGTGATTGTCCGTAGGACAATCCGCTAAGCAAGCGAGCAAGGACTTTCGATTTGAGACAGGTTTGAGCATTGTTTTTATATGTTGTTAGCCTACGTTTTATTGTCCGTTAACTGAAAAATGAAAATATTCTTTTTTATCTATGTTAATTTCTGCCTGCCAAAAACAGTTTCCTCCGTCGTGGACATTATAGAAATGTCTTTTCCATCCTATTATTTCTCCTGATTCAGTTGTTTCTTCTCCAGGTAATGGGGATTTTACAAAAGATTCGCATAGTCCGTTTACGAATATAATCCGTTCGCCATTATTATTTCGATAAGGAACCATTTGCTTGTAATAGTTCTCAGGGCTAATAGTGTCTAACCCTACTCCAAATTCTTCTTTGTTTTCTTTTAAAGCCTGAATTAAAATCTTCTTCGCAACTTCCAAATCAGTTTTTGGGGGTTCCCAAGGTTCTTTATTGATGTGAGGAAATTCGCTGTTGTCTTTTAAATCCAAAAGAATAGCAGTTTTGGAGTCCGTGTCCGTTGCTGTTTGGCAGGACATTAGAAGAATCAGAATTGAAAGTTTAAAGAATGTTCTCATAAATGTAGGCTAACGTCTCGTATAAAAACTGTGCGAGCTGGCGAGCGTGATTGTCCGCAGGACAATCCGCTAAGTAAACGAGCATGGAGTTTCGATTTGAGACAGGTTTGAGCATTGTTTTTATATGTTGTTACCAACTGTTCTATTTTGCATCCATTACTACAATCCCTGGAATCTGAACTTTTACAGAATCAAGATCAAATTCCGCCATAATATGGACCCAATTCTCCTTTTGCTTTTCAGGTATGAATTCAAAATCAAATTTGAAGTCGGTTAGTCCACTTGCTATCAGTTCTTTTTTTGCTCCAGCAAGGTAGTAGGTTGTATCGACGCTATAAAGGTTGTATTTCAAATATTTTTGATGCTCTACTATATAGCCAACGAATCTGTTTTTCTCATTTAACTTAAGGTCAGAATTCTCTGGGATAATAATAATCTCACTAGAATAAACTTGGGAAACTGCTAATTTTTCCAAGGAATCAAGCAAAACTTGATTTTGAGTTTCAAGTTCGGAGATACGATTTTGCAGTGTCTCATCATTGCCACAAGAAAGGCAGAGTAAAACCAGATTTAATAATATTATTCGTTTCATTTTTGAATAGTTGGTAACGTCTCGTATAAAAACTGTGCGAGCTGGTGGGCGTGATTGTCCGTAGGACAGTCTGCTAAGCAAGCGGGCAGGGAGTTTCGAATTGATACTGACTTAAGCATTGTTTTTATACATTGTTACCAACTGGCTTTCTTGAGAACTAATACGAAAGTTCAATATCGGAATCACTTGCTTTGCTTACGATTTCAATTATCTTTTCATTAAATTTTTTCTCCATCCCCAATTCATTTATCCCGCTTATAGCAGAATAAAACATTTTCTCCAATGCTATATAATAGTTTTCTTCCCAATAGCCAAAGTCTTCAATGACCTCAAGGCAACAGGCTACATAATGTAATTCTAATTCCACACTAAGCTCAGTAATCTTCATTTTTTGGACAGATCGTATTAATTTTCGAGCTTCAGCTTCCCGTAAATCTAAATTCCGTCCACTGGGATAAACAAATTTTTCAATTTCTTTTTTATACTTCGCTGCAAGTTCCTCTATTTCTCCAGTGGCAAAAATGTCCAAGTACGTTTTAACAGCTGGAATTTTTTTGTACATCTCCGAAATTATTTTAACGAGTTCGGGTTTGTCCATTCCATTTAATTCTTTCTTTACTTCTTTTAATGGCATTATCAGCTATTTGATTTTTGTTCAGCTTGTTGGTAACGTCTCGTATAAAAACTGTGCGAGCTGGCGTGCGTGATTGTCCGCAGGACAATCCGCTGAGCCAATAAGCACAGACCTTCGATTCAAGACTTGATTAAGCATTGTTTTTATATATTGTTGTAGTGCGTTTAATTCTGTTCAATTAGTCGGATGTAAACTTTTCTACCTAAGGTTAAATAGTAAATTGAAAGACCAATCAACGGGCCGATTATGATCCAAAATGGGTTAAGTTCAATTATATCTACCACTTTTAACAGAAGAACTACTGCTACAGAAAGGCAGAAGACCAGAAATCCTTCGCCGTAATAAAGTCCGCTGAGTTTAACTTTTTTTACAGTTTTAGAAGTCATTTCAATAAAAATTGGTTTGCTTTTCCAAATTCCAAGTTTAGCTGCTAAATAATATTTCCCTGATTCCAAATCCATTTCTTTGATTTCACCGTCGGTTATATTCCCAATTTTCGAGTCATTCAAATAAAGCCCCATTTCCAACATTTTATTAGTCCACTCAGAGCTTCTTTCTATAATCAGTTTTCCCACAATTTTTAATTTTTTTAATGCACTACAACGTCCCGTATAAAAACAGTGCAAGCAGGCGAGCGTGATTGTCCGCAGGACAATCCGCACAGCAAGCGAGAAAGGAGTTTCGATTTAAGACAGGTTTGAGCATTGTTTTTATATGCTGTTGTAAACAGTGCGTTTTAAAATAAATCTTTTAAATAGTTATAAAACATCATTCCTAAAATGATTGCGCATCCTCCCCAATAAATTCGATAATTTGGATTCAGATCAATATTTAAATTTTCAATAAGTTTTTTATTTTTCTCAAGTTTTAAATCTAATTCTCTCTTTCCTAAAGCTTTAAAAGAGGAACTCAAAATAAAATGGTCCGAACTTAAATCAAATTTGTGCTTTGTTCCAAAAAAGGAAAACTTATTAGATACCTCTATCTTATTTACTAAAATTTGTTCATTGCCGAACAGGGAGTTAAAGAATTCAATTTTATTGTTATCAATATTAAATTGTGCGTACTTCATATTACTTGATTTTATTATCGGAGCAGATTAGTTAAGTCAGTTTTTTTTCATTGTTTACAACGTCCCGTATAAAAACTGTGCGAGCTGGCGCGCGTGATTGTCCGCAGGACAATCAGGCGCAGCAAGCAAGCACGGAGCTTCGATTCGAGACAGATTTTAGCATTGTTTTTATATAGTGTTGTAAACTGGGCTTTTCCCAGCCTGGTTTTTTATCCGTTGCGATTGTCAGTCCGCTGTTCTTCCCGAACGCCAAAATTTTCTTTTAAAAATCCCCTTTTTGAGTGGTAAATCAGATTTTATCCGTCCGTTTTTGTCCGCCGCAAAAGGTAAATAATTAATATTTCAAAAATTACCATCCAAAAATGGCTTTTTTTGCCTTGTTTACAACGTCCCGTATAAAAACTGTGCGAGCTGGCGAGCGTGATTGTCCGCAGGACAATCCGCTGAGCAAGCGAGCAAGAAGTTTCGATTTGAGACAGATTTGAGCATTGTTTTTATATGCTGTTGTAAAGAGTTTTTTCTCCAATTAATACCATTAAATTTCTTCCTTGTAATGAGTCAGATAATGAATAATTCGAGTCTCCCCCTTTTCATTATAATTTTTTAAAAACACAATGTCATCAACTATAATCTTTAAGGATTGATTTGTTTTATTTGGGGTGAGATTATAGTAGAAACTAATTGAATCAGTTCCTCTAAGGTCAAATGCATAAATTTCATTTTCTTGAAACCGTGCAGTATTATCATCTTTCACCATCTGGTCCAGTTCTGAAAGAGTAACATCTTTTTGGGTAAGATATAGTAAGGTGAAACGATCATCGATAGGTTGAAGGTTAACCGTATCTAAATCCGAGGAGTAAGTGATGGTCAATTTTACCGAATCAACTGAGATTGATGGAGTTTCATAACTAACATTAATAACACCTTTTTGAATAACTTGAACTTCATTTTTTTGAATTTCTTCCTTTGTATCCTTTTTACAGGATAGGAGTAAAACAAACGCAAACAGAAAAAATTTGGTAATTTCTCTCAATTTCATTTTTTTTAAAATTCTTTACAACGTCTCGTATAAAAACTGTGCGAGCTGGCGTGCGTGATTGTCCGCAGGACAATCAGACGCAGCAAGCGAGCACGGACTTTCGATTGAGACAGGTTTGAGCATTGTTTTTATATGTTGTTGGCAAACGTTTATTTCCTTTGCGAGAATCCGATTTACCCCTTTTTGTGTATACTATCCAGAACATACACCTCTTTGGAAAAATGGAAAAATGTCCTTTCAATTTTTAAAATACTGTCTTTATCAGTAGTCCGATCATTCAAAGCCTCCTCTAAAATAGTTCCCTTTACGATCATTTTTCCTTTTTTATTGGCATAGACTCCAAACCAGGGACTCAGGGTTCCGTCACTAAAAGTATCTTTAACTGCGATCCCATCTTCGTATTGATTTTCAATAATTACTGACAATAAATAATCAATGTCTTTATGTTTTGTTTTGTAATCAGATATCTCACCCACATTTTCACCTAAATAAAGCGTGTCGTTCAATTCAAATTTAAATTTGTCTGAAGCACTTTCCATTGAAGCAACAGTCTCTTTTTTGTCGGAATTACACCCCGCCAGCATAAAGATTGCAATTAAATAGATAAAGTTTCTCATATTTTCATAGATGATTGAATGTTTGCCAACGTCCCGTATAAAAACTGTGCGAGCTGGCAAGCGTGATTGTCCGCAGGACAATCGGCTGCAAGGGAGCACAAAGTTTTGATTCAAGAACTAATTAAGCATTGTTTTTATATGCTGTTGTAAACAGTTTAATACTAATCTACAATTTGAATAATTCCATTATAATATCCTGTTATGATTTTATCACCCCTAATAAATGTAAAATCTAATCTATAGGTATCATTTTCTTTCACAATAGTTGTAGAACCATCAGTCCAATAATGATATCTTTCCTCAGGTTCCTCATTCCCACTAACCTTTTTTAATCCGAAATTAATAGCCGAAGCAACTAAATAAGGAGGTTCATAACGAGTTTGCCCATTTTCCCCAGCAAATAATGGATAATAATTAGAAATACCTTGATTAAAGTTTTTGCCATTAAAGAAAGCAAGCTCAATTGTAGTTTCAGCATTGTCACTAAACTTTCTTATACTATCCTGAAATGTTATTATATCACTTGAAAGGTAAACTTGAAAAATTCCTAAATCCTTATCTTTAGAGGATAAATAGGCATAATTTAACTCATACTCATCATCTCCATTTATAATTTTTCCGTTACTTGAATTATTTTCCTCTTTTGAACAGGATAAAATGGACACGATAAACAATAGGAATAAAATTTTAATAGTTTTTGTCATTGGTGTTTTTTTTAATTGTTTACAACGTCTCGTATAAAAACTGTGCGAGCTGGCGCGCGTGATTGTCCGCAGGACAATCCGTTAAGCAAGCGAGCAGTTAATTTCGATTCGAGACTGATTTAAGCATTGTTTTTATATGTTGTTGGGCAAAGTTATTCAACTACTTTAAATCCTCTATTATCGTTTCTTTTTTCAAATGATTCTTTAATATTCCATTCCTCTATTTCTTCCCTGCTTTTTATGCGCCAATTGTTACATTCAAAATAACCGCTAATAGTTTTGTCATTTTTAAATAATCCGAAATCTTCTTCCAAAACTATTTTGAAATCACCATAGATGTCAGAAGCAATTGAGTAGTCAAATTTCGATATTTCAATTTTGTAGTTTTTAACTGTGGTGGAATCAAAATACTCCTCATCATAGTCAGGATCAGTAGATTTGGATAAGAGACTGATGTTCTTAACAAGGCTGTCTTTTAGTTTAATGGTCAAAAATTTAAATTGTCCGTTAATTTCATCTAAATATCCTAAGTCTCTTAACTGCCAAACCTTATTCCACTTTTTGCCTTTCTCTTTAAGAGTGTCCAATTCCTTTTTTGTTGGTATTGCTGTGGTTAACTGAATACTAATTGTGTTGTTTTTATTATTCTTTTGACAAGAACAAAATGCAGCAATACTATCTTTTTTTATTCCGTCCGTTAGAGTTATAAAATAGGCTGGACCTTTTCTTACTAAAGTGGAGTCTTGATTTAAAATGTCCGTTTCTTTTTTGGCTTGCGATGGTTCTGTTTTTTCAAAAGAATCTTCTAATCTTATTTCCTCTTTGGACTCATCATTTTTGCATCCTATTGTGAGAATAATCCCTAATAAAAGAAACAGTTTTTTCATTTTTTTAATTTTGCCCAACGTCTCGTATAAAAACTGTGCGAGCTGGCGTGCGTGATTGTCCGCAGGACAATCCGCTGAGCAAGCGAGCACGAGGTTTCGATTCAAGAACAAATTAAGCATGGTTTTTATATGTTGTTACACAACGTTTTATTTTATCGTTTTTTAAGTCTGCGCTTATTATTTCCTAATTCCACCAATTTATTGCGATTAATTTTCCATTCTGAATTTTCAAAGGAAATCCATCTTCCACTGGATATCCCCTCGAGAGCTTGCTCATATTCAGATAGGGATTTTGAATTTAGAATCAGCACGTCATTTTCCCTTTCCCAGGTTCCCTCGGTATAATCGGATCCGTGTCCAAACCGTTCCCAATATTGAAATCGGTTATCGCTGGTCAGAATTAGCTCAAGATTGGAATTAGTTTCTCCCTTGCCCACAAATTTTCCATCCACTGAAGAAGAAGTCAGCTGCGGACTTTTACAACTCACGAGAATCAGGAATAAAGTTATGATGAATAGTAAATTTTTGTTTTTCATATGTTGTGTAACGTCCCGTATAAAAACTGTGCGAGCTGGCAAGCGTGATTGTCCGCAGGACAATCCGCTGAGCAAGCGAGCACGGAGTTTCGAATCGAGACAGGTTTTAGCATTGTTTTTATACAGTGTTGGCAAAAGTGATTTCTTATTAACTACCCTGTCGGTCTTTATATTTCACTTTTTCAGAGTTTACTCGAAAAATTTAAAGAATTTATATAATTTTTCTCATCACAAAGATCCATAGATTTAACTTCAAAGCTGAATTCCCCAATACTGTCAATCCTCTTTTTATAAACCACTTGATTATCTCTAAAATTTAATTTTAAAGGTTCCCATTCTTCTTGGTAGTCTTTAACTCTCGCAGCCATTTTCATTTGACAAAAAGGTGACATCGGCGCAAAAATGATTACCTGTAAAGTATCTCCTGCCTTTAAATTTTCTAAATCATTTGGGCTATAAATAACTGGAGTCTTACTTCCATTACTTTCAATCATTTCCTCATTTTCATCATATCTTTCGTAATAGTAAATTTCCCCACTCAAATTATAGAAATAATAATTTTTTAATTTCTGGTTTTCTTCATATTCGTATTTATTGTGAATCAATTTACCCTCAAACCATTTTTCTTTAATCTTTATTTTCTGTTCCAAAGGTTTGTTTACATTGAAGTATGACAGAAATTCTCCGTCTTTTTTTCCTTGATAGTAACTCCCTGTAAACTCTAAATTGCCATTCTCAAAGTATCCTTTAATCTTTCCATGGTGTTGACCATCTTGGTATTCCTCTAATAGTTTTAATTTCCCATTTTGAAAATAGGTATTTCTAAGACCATCATTTAAAGTATCAGGTTCTGCTAACTTTTGTGTAGAATCCGTTAGGTTTATATTTTCTCCATTTTTACAAGAACAAAAAAGAGAAAGCAAACTGATTAGTATAAGTATTCCGCGCATAGTATTAATGGATTTAAAAAGTTGTCCGCTTGTTATTAGCTATCATTTTTGCCAACGTCTCGTATAAAAACTGTGCGAGCTGGCGCGCGTGATTGTCCGTCCTGTCCCGTAGCTTTTTAGCGGAGGGAAGGACAATCAGGCGTTGCAAGCGAACATGGAGTTTCGATTTAAGATAGGTTTAAGCATTGTTTTTATATGTTGTTGTAATGCGTATTTATTTGTTCTATCCGTAACCATTTATT
>JBNJKO010000034.1:0-21797 GCA_051751125.1 Bacteroidota bacterium | reverse complement strand
CCCAGGTTCTTTTTTTTCTAAATAAGTGATATCGAAAACCCGTTGAGGATAAATTAAAATTCCTGTTTAAAAACCCTTAACCCTTTTTTTTCTTATTTTAAATAGACAAATGTCCGTTTTCTCCAATGCCCGAATATGTAATAGTTTTACTTTTAAATAGTTACCAAAAATTTTCAGACATAAATTGTTTTGAAAGGTCATTTGTTTAGCAAATTTTCACTTCCCTACACCGGTCCGCTCCCCTGTCATTATAATTTTTTTATTCACAACTTAATTAAAACCAACCGTTATGAAAACTTCAGTACTTTCCCATTTTCGAAAATTTCTGTTTCTATTAATCAGCATTTTATTTTTTTATTCCTGTAATTCCGATGATGATCTGGAAGTCGTTGAAGAAGTTGCAGAAGCTCCCATAGAAACTCCTACAGCAACCCCGGATGACGATACAAACAATCCCTGGCAGCCATTGGGTGCAGGGATGGATGATACCGTAATAGTACTCACGCAGCATGACGATAATCTAATTGCCGGAGGTTGGTTTGAAAAGGCCGGAACCGTAAATGTGGGGTTTGTGGCACAATGGGACGGCTCCTCCTGGAGCAGAATGGGAAGTGGAATGGATGATATCGTTTATGCCTTTGAAGACTACAATGGCATCCTGATAGCTGCCGGATGGTTTTATAATGCCAGTGGAAAGAATGCTAATTTTATTGCAAGTTGGGATGGCAATGAATGGCAACCCCTGGGGAATGGAAGAACAGAAGCTACGCTTGCCCTTACTATATTTAACGGTGATCTTATTGCAGGGGGCTACTCTGCAACCAGCGGTGAAGATAGTAACCGGGTTGCCAGGTGGGATGGAACAGAGTGGCATCCCATGGGAATTGGAATAAACGGTCCTGTGTGGGATCTCATAGTTTATAAGGGTGAGTTGATCGCAGGTGGCTATTTTGATAAGGCAGGGGGACAGACTGTGAACTATATTGCCCGATGGGATGGCAGCAACTGGCAGCCTTTAGGCACCGGACTGAATGCTGAAGTAGAAGTTCTTAGCGTTTTTGAGGATGAACTCATTGTAGGGGGTAGTTTCACTACAGCAAGTGGGATTGCTACAAATAATATAGCCCGGTGGGATGGCTCGCAGTGGCATTCAATTGGTGAGGGAATGAATGGAAGTGTCTATTCATTAACCGTATATGAAGATAAACTTATAGCCGGCGGCTACTTTTCCCAGGCCGATGGAAAAGCTGCAAATAATATAGCAATATGGGATGGAACAGTCTGGAATCCAATCGGAGATGGATTCAATAACTGGGTACCGGCATTGGTTTCATACAACGATACTTTTGTCGCCGGTGGGGATTTTAATAAGTCAGGAAACAGGGAAGTATCATTTATATCCATTTATGAGGAACCGGAGGAATAAAAGTCAGTTAAGTCTAATTAAACCCTGAATTACTTATTTGAATTAATCGAAATGAGGAAAGTGGTGCAACAAAGGTAATTGATGAAATTATTGCTTAATTCCTTCAGGATTTAAATGATCTCCAAATAGCGCTAAAGATTCGAAGCCTAAGATTTTCAGGCTAGTTACCTATTCCCCTCCTTCCCATATAGGTTTTTAAATAAGAATATTCTCCATTCAGGAAGTTTTCAGGGCTGTTTCCTATTAATTTCTGGAAGTCATGAATAAAGTGTGACTGGTCATAATAACCACAGTCCAGAGCTAAATGATGAAGTTTTTCCTCTTCCGAATTGTTAAGAAGCTCAAAAACTGTGGCCAGCTGAATGACCTTACAGTAGTATTTGGGGGAGACACCAATGACCTTTTTAAAGATCCTGCGATAATGCCGCGCGGTAAGGTTGGAATCTTCTACCAGTTCATGCTGCGAGACATTTCCGTTTTTAACGAATATCTTAACGAGGGAGTCTTCGAGCCAGCATATTGCCGGAAGTCTTTGCTTTTCAAGCAATATGAGGAAATCGATGATATGAAGGAGACGTCCCTGTATAGAATTTTCCATGGCCAGGTTTTGAATTAGCTCCTGTGTGTCCAATGGGGAAGATTCCTGCAAGCTACACCAGGTATTTAAAAACTTGTCTCCGGTTTTATGAAAAAGATAATAGTTGGCAGTTGGATAAAGAACTATTCCAATTTGACCAAAAATGCCATCGATGTGAAAATTTATATTTGCATTGCATATCTGGCCTGCTATTATAAGCCTGGATTCTGTTTGTTGCCTTTGTCCGTTAATACTCAGGTAAGGCTTAACTCCAAAAATATTGAACAGGGTGGAATAACCACAAGGATACATGGGAATAATCTCGTTCACTTCTTTTTTTGTTTTTCCCAGGATGAATCCCACAATCAAATCCTGTAATAGTTCCGGCACTTCGTATTCTATTTTTCTTGCGAAGTTCTTGATCATGATTCTATTTTAACGCAAAGGCCCGGCACATGTCCGAAATTTACAATGCCAGTTAAAAGGTAAATACTTAATTTTAAGCACATTAAGATAGTGAAAATTATTCTCTTATTCATTTCTTTCAAAATAAAATCAAAAAGCCCTCCCTACAATAAATATCCCTACATAATTTTTTTGCCGATTGCTAAAGAATAGTAATTCCGGTTTGCGAAACCCATTTCCGGAAAACTGATTGGATTTCACTTTTAAACACTTTAATTATGAAAAATGTATGGATTACCAGGGCACAAACAGCGCTTATGCTATTATTCATTTTTGGTTTTCTTCTTTCCTGTAATAAGGAGGAATTGGAGCAGAATTTAAAAGAGATTGAGGGCAAAGAAATTATAACCGATAAAGACATTATAGCTGGAAGTTATATAGTAATAGTCTCTAAGGAACCAGCCGGAAAAAATTCAAAGGCAGCAGGTTTTCTGGATGAACTAACCAATGAAATAAATAAAAAACCAGGTGCCAGCGTTAAACATACCTATAAACACGCGCTAACCGGATTTGCTGCTAAATTAACAGATAAGCAGGCACAGGAACTGGCAAGAGATCCAAGGGTAAAATCCATCGAACATGATCATTACTTTTATTTAGATAATACAATTACTGCTGTACAGGAATATGTAAACTGGGGTCTTGACAGGATAGATCAACGAAAAGGCAGTCTGGATCGTGCCTACGCATATACCGGTACCGGGAAAGGTGTAACTGTATATGTTATGGATACCGGTATAAGAGCATCACATGTTGAGTTTGGAGACCGGGCTTCTTTTGGATATGATTTCACGATTAATGACCCTGAAAATGATGACCCTGTTATCGAACCGGGAGAGGACTGCTATGGTCATGGTACCCCTGTGGCGGGTATAATAGGGGGCATGGAATTTGGAGTAGCCAAAGATGTGAACCTCGTTAATGTCAAGGTATTTTCATGTAAGGGAGGTGCGGCTGCCTCGACCATAGTAGCGGCCGTTGATTGGGTTACCCAAAATGCAATTAAGCCTGCCATTGTTAACGCCAGTTTTGGTTATCCTGCAACTGAAACGGCAGTAGATATTGCTGTCGCAAATTCCATTGAAACCGGAATACATTATGCTGTATCAGCCGGGAACAGCAATGATGACGCCTGCCAGAGATCCCCAGCTGGTGTTATGACTGCCCTTACCGTAGGCGCCTCAAATATTTTCAATGAAAAGGCTTATTTCTCCAATTATGGGGATTGTGTAGATATTTTTGGACCCGGACTTAATACCACCACTGCTTCACAATTAGACGACACATCCTCCCGCCTGTTTAGCGGCACATCTGCAGCTGCGCCTTACGTTGCAGGAGTTATGGCCCTTTATCTGGAAAAGAATCCTGATGCCACACCTGCCCAGGTACACGCTGCCATAATTGAAAATTCAACTCCAAATGCCGTTTCTGATGTTCCCTCCGGGCCTAATAATATGGCCTATAGCCTGTGGGAACCGGTGGAATTTGTGTCTCCAATTCCCGTTCCTGTAATCTTAGAAGCAACTGCATACAGGGAAAAAGGACACCAAAAGATTGACCTGAGTTGGAATGTTACAGAGGCCAGTCACGTAGATTTTTATAAAGATGGTCAATTAATTATTCCACAACTTTACAATGATGGTGAACAATCAATTACAGGATCAAATGGTAAGGACGGTGTTTACACGTTTCAGGTTTGTGAAAGCGGTTATAACAATTGCTCTAAAGTTATTACAGTAATCTTTGGCGATGGAGATGGCAGTGGTGATGATATTACCAATGAACTACCCAAAGCAAATTTCACTTATACTACAAATTTACTACAGGTTCAATTCACAGATTCCAGTACAGACGCTGATGGTTCTGTAACCAACTGGAGCTGGAATTTTGGGGACGGTAATATATCCTCAACCAAAGATCCTGTTTACAGCTTTTCAGCAGCCGGCACGTATGAGGTTGCGCTTACAGTAACAGATGATGCAGGCTACACAGGTAGTACCATAAAAAGTATTGTGCTAAGTACAGAGGAACCCGATCCCGGAATACTTTCTCTTGCTGCAACCGGCTATAAAGTTAAAGGCGCATGGCATACGGACCTGTCGTGGAATTACTCCGGTACGGTAGACATTTATCGTGATGGAGAAAAAATTGTAGCCGCAATTAATAGTAGTAATGGAACCTATACAGATGTTACCGGATTAAAAGGTGGCGGCTCCCTGAATTACAAAATTTGTGAGGCCGGAATTACGGCCAATTGTTCCAATGAAGTGACGGTGCAGTTTTAGCCTTCGTCGTTTGGGGTTTGGGGTTTGGTATTTTTTAGACTGGCTTTCTATTCTAAAACTCCATAGGTAAGACTGTATCATCTACATCCCCCTTTAAACAAGATGCGAGCACGCTAAAAATATCAAGGCTAAAAAATAAATTTATTTTTTAGCCTTGATATTTATTTATTTGTATTAACGTTGAAAGTTACGGAGAAAATAATTCTATAACAGGTATTAAAAGAAGAGCCAGTCTAAACACTGGCTCTTCTTTTGGTATCTAAAAACGCTTTTTCCTTAATTTCTGATCCCTCTTTAGGAGTTCTCTTTCTCTTTCGGCGGCTTCTTTAGCCCGTTTTCGGTGCCACTCTGCCTCGGCTTTGGCTTTGTCCCTGTTCCATTCAGCCTTGTTCTTTGAAAGCTCTCTTTCTCTTTCAGCAGCTTCTTTAGCTCGTTCCCGGTAATATTCCGCATCGGCCTTCGCCATTTCCCGCCGCCGTTCATTGTTTTGTCGCATCAGTTCTCTCTCCATCTCCCCTGCTTCCTTAGCTCGTTCCCGGTAATATTCGGCTTCTGCCTTGGCCATTTCCCGGTACATTTCAGCTTCATTCTTTGCTTCTTCCCGCTGAAGTTCCCGTAATACTTTAGCACGTTCCCGATGCCATTCGGCATCAGCCCTGGCTCGTTCTTTAAAGATTTTTTTCTGAGGTTTTTCCTTTTTATTCGCCTCTTTTACCAATTCCTTTTTTTCTTTAGATTTTTCCTTTTTTTCTTTTTTATCCCCTTGAGCGAATGTAGTAACACCCATTAGTAGAAAAAAAACTCCCAATATTAAAATGTTCAACTTCTTCATAATTATTAGTTTGGAGTGTTAAGACAAATACTATACCGATATCGATTTGAAGAGGAAAAGTAATAACCGGGGTGTGAAAACGGAACGCCTATCAGGAGAAATATTTTCAATAAAATTTAAAAATCTAAGTAGGCCCTGGCTCTTTTTCTATTGAATGGAATATAATTTTTTGAATCTGGAAACAGGCTGGCCACGCATATCAACATAGTTCAGTTGATGAAAAAAAGGTTATTTATTTAAAAGAAGACAGGAAAAAGAATCAAAAACTTCGGAAGCAAGCCCACGAGATATGTCCCAAATTGTATGGAGGAAAATACTTTTAAAAATTTGATGCAGGCCCGCCTAAATGATTCGGGCAGATCCCGGCGAACCTGCCCGTCCCTCAGGCGGGTTAAACCCTCAATGCAGGATTAATAGATTCTGCTTTAAATTTCTGAAATAAATAAAAGAGGCCGTCTGAAAATTACTTTTCAGACGGCCTCTTTTATTTATTAATTCTAGAACCAAAAATCAGACAGCTTCGGCTTCTTCTGATTTTTCTTCTTCTGATTTTTCAGAGGCATCTATCACCTTGAATTCCTCTAATGGCTCTTCTTCCCCAGAAAAATATGGAAATACATCTAAAATAGGTGATTCAGTAATAGAAGGAATCGTATAATCTCCCATGGTATTTTGCATAGCTTCGGTGGTATTCTCAAAAGCCTCCTTTACATCATTGGCCTGCACCAGCAAATATACATTGGTTTTTCTTTCCTTCCCGCTTTCTTCATCAAGCGCTATCAAAGAAACTTTTGATTTAAACCAACGATCGGAATTTTCGAATGGATGAACCTCTGAAAAGTTAGCGACTTTTATATTCGTGATCCTGAACTCTTCGCTTGTATAAGCAGTCATCTCTTCATTAATTCTGGCTTCTGCTTCAGTATAAGATACCGCATCTAATAAATAGGTATCTGTTGCCACTTTTTGCTCTCCTGTTTCATGTGTTTTTCTGTATTTCACCTTACATTCATACCAAGTTGCACTCATATCATTTTTTTTAGGGAGCCAAAAGTATGATTTTAAACAGGCCTGCGAGAATTTCTGGCAAAAGGTTATTCACAAATTCAAATAAACATTGTTTAATATCAGGCTGGCGCGGATTTCTACTCCGTGCCGGCCTGATATCCTTGATATTATTTACAGGTGTAACCCCCATCTATAACTAACTCACTTCCCGTAACAAATTTTGATTCATCAGATACAAGATAAAGTATTCCGTATGCAATATCAATTGGTTCGCCTACATGTCCTAAAGGGTGAAGGCTATTAAGGTTTTCTCGGAAATCCGGATTATCTTTACCAAATTCTTCCACCAATGGGGTCCAGATAAATCCGGGATGCACCGAGTTCACTCTTATTTTATCTTTTGCATAAATTAATGCATCATTTTTAGACATCAACCTAACAGCTCCTTTGGAAGCATGATAATGAGGAATGTCCCCGGCCCCAATTATCCCATAGATTGAAGAAAGGTTGATAATACTTCCTTCGCCTGTTTTTTGCATGTGAGGAATTGCATGCTTGGTGCAGAAGAAAACTCCTTTTACGTTCACATCCATAACGGCATCCCATTCCTTTTCAGTTAATTCATGAGTTGGTTTGTCTACACCTGTTATTCCCGCATTATTTATGGTTGCATCAAGTTTTCCAAATTCCTTGGCTACCTCAGCATATACCTTTTCAACTTCTTTTTCATCAGATACATCAAGATGCCAGTATTTTGCAATTCCACCAGATTTTTTAATTTCTGCAACCAATTCCTCACCTTCCTGGTCAAGAATATCTGTTACTGCTACTTTTGCATTTTCTTTTGCCAACAAGATACATGTCTCACGACCAATACCTAATGCACCACCGGTTACGATTACAACTTTGTTTTCTGCTCTTTTCATGGTTTTTGTTTTTATTGTTAATAATATGAACTAGCGGGGGAATTAATTTATAATTCTGCTCGCAGGGATATTTGGTTAAAATCAAACTGCTCCAATAAAGCAACATCAAAATTGATATCAGGGACAGATATCAGGGGTTTGGTCAAATTAAAAATGTCCCTGTGAAATTTTTCGGGCTATAGTTAAATTTCTGAACAGTTTTTCATTTCCTGTTTCAGAAAAAATAACAAAAACCCTGATTGCTTTTACTTCTTTCTCATTTCAGTTTATATCTTAAAAGCTGGGCGTTGACTGCTACGATTATTGTGCTAACGCTCATTACTATTGCCCCAATGGCAGGATTCACCAAAATCCCCTGTTGATATAATACTCCTGCGGCAAGTGGTATGGCTACAATATTATATGCTGTGGCCCAAAACAGGTTCTGGATCATTTTGTTATACGTGGCTTTCCCAAAAAGAATAAGCTTTACAATATCCTTTGGGTTGGAATTGACCAGGATAATATCGGCCGTTTCAGCAGCAACATCGGTACCGGAACCTACTGCTATCCCTACATCTGCCTGCGCCAGGGCAGGTGCGTCATTTACCCCGTCTCCCGTCATAGCCACTATTTTACCTTTTTCCTGGAACTCTTTTATCTTATCCTGCTTTTTGTCTGGCAATACATTTGCAAAATATCCTTCTATACCCAATTCCTCGCTTACTTCTTTCGCAACCTGCTCGCTGTCTCCTGTTATCATATAAACTTCAATATCATTTTCATGCAAGGTTTTTACAGCCTCTTTGGAATCTTCCCTCACCTCATCGGCTAAGGCGAGATATCCTTTAGGTTTATCATCTACTACCAGGTAAATTACCGTTCCCTTTGTATCGGGGTTCGCATCGGTTGGAATGTTTTTTTCCTTTAAATAAGTTGCACCTGCAATGATTACTTTTTTTCCGTTTATTTCGGCTCTTATTCCCTGGCCGGTAATATTTTCATAATCTTCGACATCGAGAAGTTCAAGATCTTTTTCTTTTGCTTTTTTAAGAATGCCCGCTGCTAAAGGATGTTCCGATTTTTTCTCTATACTCGCCGCCCAGGTCAGCACCTTTTCTTCATCCCATTCCTCGTCTAAAGCTTCTACTGTGGTCACCCCAAATTCTCCTTTTGTAAGGGTGCCGGTTTTATCAAAAAGGACCACATCCAGTTTCCTGCACATTTCAAACGCAGAACGGTTTCTTATCAATAATCCCTGTTTGGCAGATATTGATGTGGAAATAGCCACCACTAAAGGGATTGCAAGACCCAGTGCATGAGGACACGCAATGATCATGACTGTTACGGCACGTTCAATTGCAAAAACCAGTTCTCTTTCCATTACCAGGAACCAAACCAGAAAAGTAACCAGTCCTCCCGTAAGGGCAACTATGGTGAGGATTAAAGCAGCCTTATCGGCTAGTCTTTGGGTTTTGGATTTTGATTTCTGGGCTTCCTTCACCATATCCACCATCTGGTTCAGGTAAGATTCCTCCCCGGTTCTTTCGATTTCTACGGTAAGAGAGCCGGATTCGTTTACAGCACCGCCAATCACTTCATCTCCTTTTTGCTTTTCCACAGGTTTTGATTCCCCTGTAAGCATGGATTCATTTACCGAGGATTTTCCTTCAACAACGGCACCGTCTGCGGCAATCTTCTCTCCGGGTTTTATGAGGATTCTGTCGCCATTTTTAAGTTCGGTAACCTTTACTTCTTCTGTATCACCGTTTTCATTTATTCTATGTGCCGTATCGGGCATTAATTCCATAAGCTCTTCCAGGGCACGGGAAGCGCCAAGAATGGATTTCATTTCCAGCCAATGGCCAAGAAGCATTATT
The DNA here is from genome assembly GCA_051751125.1 of Bacteroidota bacterium. Taxonomy (GTDB): domain Bacteria; phylum Bacteroidota; class Bacteroidia; order Flavobacteriales; family Flavobacteriaceae; genus Gillisia. The sequence goes on along the minus strand of JBNJKO010000034.1, from coordinate 12,419 downwards.
ACCACAAGCGTTGCCAACTCCCAGTAAAAATCTACTCCTTCCATTCCCAGGGTAATGGCAAAACTATAAGCCCAGGCTACGGTAATTGCTACTGCAATAAGAGTCATCATCCCAGGGTAGCGATCCTGGATCTCTCGCTTCATTCCCTTAAGGAATGGCCATCCTCCATAAATATAGATTGCGAGCCCCAGCCCGCCCAATACATATTTAGATCCCGTGAATTCCAATTCATAGCCAAACCAGGTCTGGATCATTTCTGAAAGGGCCAAAATGGGAATGGCTATGATAAGAGAGAACCAAAATCTCTTTTTAAAATCTTTTAGCATATGTTTATGATGATCTTCCCCATGTTCCCCGTGTTCGCTTTTTTTTCCCTTATGGTCTTCTTCCTGGGCGGCATGATCATCGTGCTCCTTCTGCTTTTCTTCTTTCCCCGATGCTTTTTTGTCTGAAGATTTTTCGTCTTCCTCAGAAGGTTTGCTCTCCTCATCTTGTTCAGGTTTTTCGTCTTCCTCAGGAGGTTTGGGCTCCTCATCCTGCTCAGAGCTTTCTTCTTTTTCTTCCTCCTGTTTTTCTTCGGTTTCCTTTTCTTCGGTTTCCTTTTCTTCGGTTTCCTTTTCTTCGGTTTCCTTTTCTGAAGATTTTTCACTTTCTCCAGCAGATTTTTTTTGCTGTTTTTCTTGATTACCTGAGCTTCCCCGGGATGTTCCTTTTTTTAAATTGACATTTATTTTCACCTCATCAGGCTTAACATCGACAGTAATATCCATATCCTTTTCTTCAGATACCCCTTTTATATTTCCCTGGTTTTGTGAAGTTTTATCAGATTGTTGTGTGCTTTTTTCAGGAGTTTTCGCAGATTTTTGTTCCCCTGATGTTTCTTTCGTGGACTTTTGATTCGACTCCTTTTTTTCTGTAGATTCTCTCCTGTTTTCAACAGATTCATTATCGGAAGTTTTAGTATTTTCACCCGGGCTTGTTTTTTCGGTTGTGCTTTTCGGGGAGCTATTACTTGTTTTATTTTTTTCTTCTTCCTGATCTTTTTTTTGGTCTTTATTTCCCATTATTTAATAAATTTTAAGTTTTTATTCCTTATTACCTAAATGAAATCTTCCATGTAGATAAAAAGTGAAAATTGTAAATAAAAAGTTGATAAGAAGGAAATTCCTGTATTGCAGTAACTTCTTTCTTAATTCAGATCTCTTTTTTTATCTTCATATTCCTTTTTATCTATTTCCCCACTGGCATATCTTTCTTTAAGAATATCCATGGCTGATCTCTCTCCCGAACCTACAGGTCGCCTACCCGGACCGACTACTCTCATAATTAACCATATCAATAGGATCAGTATTATAAGGCCGAGGATCCAACCCCATCCCATGCCCCATCCATGACCATGTCCAAAATCATCCATGTTGTATTTTTTAATTATTTCTCATCATATTATTGCCCTGCATCATTTGATGCATTCGGTTTTGCATTACAGTATCCCGTGCCATCATTCTCCTCATATTCTCCAGCATTTGTTCCCGCATTTCGGGATTCATGCGGGTAGTATCCCGTTCCATCATTCTCAACATGTTTTGCATCATTTGCTGTCTCATTTCGGGGTTTCGGGGCATAAAAGTGGTATCCCTTTCCATCAACTGCATCATGTTCTGCATCATATTCTGACGCATCTCGGGATTCCGGCGTATCATATCCTGCATTTGCTTTCCACCATAAAAGTTTTGCATCATAGGTCGGTTTTCACGCATCCATTGCATGGCCTGGCTATTTTCTCTCATTTTTCCGGTAAAATCACTGAACAGCTCCTCGTCACTAAGAATCTGTTCAAAAACCCTTTCTTTTAGTTGTTCATTTCTTTTTAGATCAATCTCCTGAAATGAAGCCGCCTTAGAATTATTACATGCCATTGATATCATTAACAATAATCCGCTAAAGGCGGTGATTATTACTTTGCCTAAATTTTTCATAAGTATCATTTTTAAGTTCTATTTTCCTTTATAAAATTCCTGTCATTTTGACCTGTAACTAGCCAAACTATATGAAGTTACACATTTTTCAAGTAGATTACAATTATCTCCTGCTACGATTAACTAATTGTTTGTTAATAGTTTAACTGAACTACTGAATATGATTTAGCGGTGATCCCAATATTTAAAAGAGCTGGCACGGATTTCTAATCCATACTGACTTAATTATTATCCTTGGATAAATAATTGATTTTCAGCCTGTTTTCGTACCTTCATGCTAGCTTGATATGAGAGCAGATTAAAATCATTCATTTAAATAAGAAGCGATGTTTAGAGATAGAATTGAAGCGGGAAATTTACTGGCAGAAAAACTGCTGGATTACAAAAACAAGGATGTCGTGGTACTCGCAATCCCCCGTGGCGGTTTACCTCTGGGTTCAATCGTAGCAAGGGCATTAAATGCACCGCTAAATGTCGCCCTTTCCAAAAAAATTGGTTATCCGGGCAATAAAGAATTTGCGATTGGAGCTGTGAGTATGGAAGACATGGTTTTGGATAAAGTGGTGCCGGTACCTGAGGATTACCTTGAAAGTGAAACCGCTCTGATCCGAAAGTCTTTAGCCGAAAAATATAAGCATTACTATAAAAATTTTGAACCGAAAAAATTAGAGGGTAAAATTGTAATCCTTATAGATGACGGCGTTGCCACCGGCAATACTCTTTTTGTCACAATATCCCTCGTTGCCAATCAGGATCCTGCCGGGATTGTGGTGGCTATTCCGGTAGCACCGCCATCTGTTATTGAGAAGCTGAATAATTTTGCTGAAGTAGATGAAGTAATATGCCTGGAAATTCCTTTTAATTTCAGAGCTGTAGGCCAATTCTATGAAGATTTTAGCGCGGTTAGCGATGAGGAAGCTATAAACATACTGGAAGAAAGCAACCGAAGAACTAGTTCTAAAGGTTAGCAAGAAATTCTTTACCCCCCGGTCTAAAATTAACGTATTACTATTCATAATCTCACTCCGATTTTATAAATTTGGAAAAATTCCAATTAATAGGAAATAATCCAATTTATGAGAAGTCAATCTATCCTTCATCTGGATCTTGATACATTTTTTGTTTCAGTAGAGCGTCTGCTTAATTCTGAATTACAAAACAAACCACTTTTGGTAGGAGGTACAGGTGACAGGGGTGTTGTAGCAGCCTGTAGTTATGAGACCCGTAAGTTTGGGGTACATTCGGGAATGGCGATGAAAGTGGCCCGGCACCTGTGCCCGGAAGCTATTGTTATTAAAGGAAATGCGGGCACCTATACCAAACACTCCAATACGGTTACCGAAATCATAAAAAGCAGGGTGCCGAATTTCGAAAAGGCCAGCGTAGACGAATTTTATGCCGATTTAAGCGGGATGGATAAGTTTTTCGGAATCCATAAGTTTGCCCATGAACTCAGGCAATGTATTATTAAAGAAAGTGGTTTACCGATTTCTTTTGGCTTGTCTCAAAATAAAGTGGTATCCAAGATCGCCACCGGGGAAGCGAAACCCAATGCCGAAATTGTTATTCCCTTAGGAACTGAAAAGCATTTTTTAGCCCCTTTAAATGTCAATAAAATTCCGATGGTAGGAAATAAAACCTACCAAAAGTTATTAAGCCTTGGGGTGCGTGAGATCAGGACCATCCAGAAAATGCCGGTAGAAATGCTGGAAAGCGTTTTGGGAAAAGCCGGGAGGACGATTTGGAAACGCGCCAATGGTTTGGATAATACACCCATTATCCCATATCATGAAAGAAAATCGATCTCTACCGAGCGTACTTTTGGCCGGGATACCATAGATATGGTACGACTTCATGCTACGCTGGTAGCCATGGCAGAGAGCCTGGCTTACCAGTTGCGCCGCGGTAATAAGCTCACCAGTGTGGTAAGTGTGAAGATCCGGTATTCCGATTATCAAACCCACTCAAAACAAACCCGGATCTCTTATACCAGCGCCGATCATATCCTTATCCCAAAGGTGGAAGCGCTTTTTAAACAGCTCTACAGCCGGCGGTTATTGATTCGCTTAATTGGCGTGAAGTTTAGCGGACTTGTGGGCGGGAATTACCAGATCAACCTCTTTGATGATTCCCAGGAAATGCTCAATTTATATAACTCCCTAGATAAAATAAGGGAACGCTTTGGGGAGCAAAGCGTGATGCGAGCCGTTACCCTGGGCACCAAAACCATTGGCCGCATGGGAAATCCATTTAATGGGGAACCGCCGGTAGTGCTGGCCCATAGAAAACAATAATGTACTATTTAAACACTCATACCTGGTATTCTTTGCGCTACGGAACATTTTCTGTAGAAAAGCTCTGTGCACTTGCTCAATCCCGTAAAGTGAAACACCTGGCAGTTACCGACATCAATAATACTTCAGCCTGTTTAAACTTTTTAAAGATCGCTTCTCAATATGACATTAAACCCTTGACAGGCATCGACTTCAGGAATGGAGCCCGACAGCAATATGTGGGAATTGCTAAAAACAATGAAGGTTTCCGGCAATTGAATGAACATCTTTCACAGCATCTTCATCTAAAAAAAATATTTAAGCCCGAAGCTCCAACTTTACCGGATTGTTTTATTATTTATCCTTTTGATAAGGTAGTCGCTAATAAAAAAACGGTTTTTTCAGCAAATGAATTTATAGGGGTTTCAGAGGAAAGCCTTCGGAAGCTTAAATTCTCCAGCTACTTAAACTATAAGGATAAACTGGTTTTATTACAAACAGTCACTTTCAGGGATAAACGCGATTATAATGCCCACCGGTTATTAAGGGCAATAGATAACAATACCCTGCTAAGTAAACTGCCGGTAAGTGAACAGGGGAATTTTTCCGATCAAATGATGCCGCCGGAAGTTATTGCTGAAGCATTTGAAGATTATCCGCATATTTTGGAAAATACACAAAAGTTGATAAGCAACTGCGAGGTTAATTTTCACTTCGGAAAAAACCAAAACCGAAATTTACTAATAGTTGGAGAGAACGCTGAAGCAGATGTACTTCGCTTAAAAAAATTATGTGAAGAAAAGCTTGAAAAACGCTACTCGAATGCAAATAAAAATGTTTTTGAGCGGATAGATAAGGAGCTTAATGCCATTATAAAACTTGGGTTTGTCTCTTACTTTTTAATCAATTACGATATTGTAACCTATGCAAGATTTAAAAATTTTCCCTTTATTGGTCGAGGGAGTGGGGCCAATTCCATTATTGCCTACATCCTGGGAATTACCAATGTAGACCCCATTGAACTGGATTTATATTTTGAACGTTTTATCAACGAAAGCCGAAGTTCCCCTCCCGATTTTGATATCGATTTTTCCTGGAAAGACCGCAATGAGGTAACTGCCCATATTTTTAGCACCTATAAAAACACAGCGCTTATGGGAACCTATGTCACCTTTAAGCGACGCGCCGTAGCAAGGGAACTGGGAAAGGTTTTTGGTTTGCCAAAAGAAAACATCGACAGGCTGTCGGCAGGGTTTTTCCATCCTGAGCAGTTGGATAAAATGGAAAAGCTTGTTTTAAGATATAGCGCCCTAATTGAAGGATTCCCTAATTACTTAAGCGTGCATTCGGGAGGAATTTTGATTCTTAACGATAGTGTCTATAAGTACGCTGCAACTTTTTTACCCCCAAAGGGATTTGAAACTATGCAAATCGATATGAATATTGCGGAGGAAGTTGGGATCCATAAATTCGATATCCTTGCCCAGCGCGGTCTTTCAAAAATTACAGATGCCATAGAAATCATAAAGGAAAATCAGCCCGATGCCTACATAGAACCTATAGAAAACATCGCTGTTTTTAAGGAAGATCCCCAGATCAATGATTTATTGAAAACCGGGGATTGTATGGGGGTTTTTTATGTGGAATCCCCGGCGATGCGCGGCCTGCTTACCAAACTACAAACCGATAATTATTTGAACCTGGTAGCGGCAAGTTCAATTATCAGGCCCGGTATTTCCAGTGGAGGAATGAAGGAAGAGTACATAAAACGACATCGTGATCCTGAACGCAGAAAGCAAGGCCATCCTGTTATGCTGGAAATTATGGAAGACACCTATGGGATTATGGTTTACCAGGAAGATGTGATGAAAGTAGCACATAAATTTGCCGGACTTAGTTTTGAAGATGCCGATGTCTTGCGGCGGGGGATGAGCGGGAAGAAAACTTCAAAAGGTCAAATGGAATTAATTCAGGCTAAATTTAGAAGCAACTGCAGGGCCAAAGGTTATTCCGAAGAGATCATCAGTGAAGTTTGGGAGCAAATCTCATCTTTTGCGGGATATGCATTTCCCAAGGGACATTCAGCATCCTATGCCATTGAGAGCTATCAGAGTTTATATTTAAAAAAGTATTTTCCGCTTGAGTTTATGGTAGCGGCACTTAATAATGGCGGCGGGTTTTATAATGTAGAAACCTATATTCAGGAAATTAGAAAATGTGGGGGCAGCGTGCATGCACCTTGTATAAATAAAAGCGATCATCCCACTTCCATATATGGGAAAGATATTTACCTGGGTTTAGGCTATATCAAAGAACTGGAAACCCAAACGGTAAAGCAAATTCTCGAAAACCGACAGTTTTTTGGAGAATTTACCTCCTTTGATGATTTTATAGACCGGGTGAATATTTCTATTGAACAGCTAAGCATTTTACTGAAGATAAATGCCTTTAGGTTTACAGGCTTTGATAAACACCATTTATTATGGAAAGCTCATTTTAAATTAAATGCCTCCAAAGCCTCTACCCGGCAGGAACGTCTTTTTAAGACGCCTCATAAAGATTTTGAATTACCGGAATTTGAACATTCAGACCTCGTAGAGGCCTTCGATCAAATGGAGCTATTGGGGTTTCCGCTTTGCTCCCATTTCAAATTGCTTAGATATATGATGGAAGATGGGGTAAAAGCAAAAGATTTAAGCAATTATGTAGGTCGCGAAATAATAATTTATGGTGATCTAATAACAGCCAAGAAAACTGGTACTTCCAATGGGAAGTATATGTATTTTGGAACTTTTTTTGATACTGACGCAAATATTTTTGATACCGTGCAATTTTCAGCAATTGCAGAGAAATACCCCCTTAGGAGCAAAGGAATTTATAAATGCTACGGAAAGGTAACCAATGAATTAGATTATATTTCTATCAGCATAAATAAGTTAGTGCGGCAAGAAACCCTAGGTGATCCAAGGTTATTGAATAGTTTAAGATAATCTCAAAACATTTTAGTAACGGTCCAGAAAGATCAATCCCCTTTAAAATTTCATATTATTTATCTACAGGGTACAGCGCTTTTTATGATAATAGTTCCTTGAAAAATTCGTAAATTTAGTATAGTTCAGGTCTTAAAAAATCAACCAATCACTTCTTTTTCAGGAGAATAAACCTTGTATAAAATGAAAAAAAGAATAATTACTTTAATAGATTTTTCCTCATATTCTGAGAATCTGCTGAACTTTACAGATTCCCTGGCCGATATTACTAAGTCCGATATTTTATTGATCCACCAGGTACCTATAATAGTTCCTGTTCTTTCTGATGATAACAGCCGAAAAGAGATCATTGAGCTTGAAAAAAATGAAGCGCTTAAAAAACTAAAGGACCTGGCAAAGGAACGAATTTCTCCACAAAAAAATATAAAATACCTTGTTACTCAAAAACCACTCATTGTACTCCTGCCTGAAATTGGAAGTTATGATTCAGACGATTTGGTGCTTGCCGGCCTTAAAGGAACCGGAATCTTAAAAAAGATCTTTTTAGGCAGTACCATTTCAAAGATAATTGATGATTTAAACCTTGTTACCATCGCAGTTCCATTAAGGACAAAAGATTTCAAACCAGAAAAATTGATCATAGGAATAAATTACAGGTATCCTTTAAATAAATCGAAATTGGATCATCTTTTAAGAACGCTGGATGGATGTGTACAGGAACTGGAATTTATCTCGGTAATAACCCAGGATGACAAGGAAAGTGATACCCTAAAATACATTAAGCAGCTTAGCGAAGATTATCGCATTAAGGTTCCAAATACAAATTATAAAATCTTTTCCGGAAAAAATGCCTTTGAAGAAATAAAGAATTTTATGCCCGGGGATAATAAAACTTTTCTTGTGCTACAAAAAGGGACCCGCAGCCTTAATGATCAGGTTTTTAGAAAATTTGTAGTAAATGATCTCATTTATCACGGTACCGTACCATTAATAATACTCCCATAATGCCCTGGTCTTCGCTACTTTTGGAAAATCCATTTTTTGAGATAGCACTCATTCTTTTTTTGGCGGCTGTTTTGGGAGCCCTGGGACAATTCCTGCGACAGCCACTTATTGTAATGTTTATTGCTCTTGGAATAATTGTAGGGCCCTCATTTCTGGACATAGTACAATCTACAGAATATATTCACCTGCTTGCAGAGATAGGGATTGCCATTTTATTATTTATAGTAGGATTAAACCTTGATCTGCGTATCATAAAATCTGTGGGAAAGATTGCATTAATGACCGGGCTGGGCCAGGTGTTTTTCACCTCCTTAATAGGATATTTTATCGCTATTGGCCTGGGATTTTCCAATTTGCATAGTTTCTATATTGCCGTTGCACTTACATTTTCCAGTACCATTATTATCATAAAATTACTTAGCGACAAAAAAGAGATCGATTCTTTACATGGCCAAATTGCTATTGGATTTCTAATTGTTCAGGACATTGTGGTAATCCTGATGATGATTGTTCTCTCTGCCCTTGGCCAGAGCTCGGATATTTCCCTGGCTCACAATATTATTAAGACATTGCTGGCCGGTGGAATTCTCTTTGCCATTACCCTTATAGCCATGAAATGGATAATTCCCAGCCTGAGTTTTTTTCTGGCAAAATCCCAGGAAATGTTGATCCTGTTTGCCATTGCCTGGGCTGTTACACTCGCATCAGCCGGGGAATTAATGGGTTTTAGCGGAGAAGTTGGTGCCTTTCTCGCCGGGGTTAGCCTGGCATCTTCACAATTCAAAGAAGCTATAAGTGGCAGACTTATAAGTTTAAGAGATTTTATGCTCATATTCTTTTTCGTGAATCTGGGAGCAAACCTGGATCTATCTATCATTGGAAGCCAAATGGCTCCTGCTCTACTTTTTTCAGCCTTTGTATTAATAGGGAATCCCATTATTGTTTTGATCATAATAGGGGCTATGGGATATAGAAAGAGAACGGGTTTTCTGGCAGGTTTAACCGTTGCCCAAATAAGCGAATTCTCCCTTATCTTTGCCGGACTAGGACTTAGTATTGGCCATATCAATGATGAAATTCTGGCCTTGATTACCCTGGTAGGCTTAATTACAATAGGACTCTCCACCTATCTTATTCTTTACTCACACCAAATCTATAATGTTATTGCTCCTGTTCTGGGCGTTTTTGAAAAAAAACATCCTAATAATGAAATTGAAATGCATTCTTTGGCCACAAATCAATATGAACTTATAATTTTTGGACTGGGTAGATTTGGAGGAAGACTCGCGAAATTACTGCAGGACCAGACCGACGTGAAATTTCTGGGTGTAGATTTTGACCCGACGGTAATTAATGAATTTCAGAAAGAAAATTCAAATATTGTTTATGGGGACATTGAGGATCCTGAACTTCTGGAACGTATACCATTTCAAAATGCAAAAAATGTAATAAGTACCGTTTCCGATATGGATCATTCTATGCACCTCATTAAGACACTTGAAAGGACAGGATATAAGGGCAAAATTTATCTTACCGCAATTCACGAAAAAGATTATAAAACCTTAAACAAAATGGGGCCATACAGGGTATTATTACCTCATCAAATGGCTGCAGAAAATTTTTATAATTCCTTTTTATCTGAAAATGAAGGAACAGGTATGAAAGTATAAAATATAAAACTTCAGAAATAAAAAAAATATTGAATACTCATCTTGTTCAAATTTGATCTGGAAGGTGGTACATCACATAATTGCCCAAAAATCTAATCAACGGCCTCGTAGAAAGTTCACCTCCCTGCCAAAAGAATGCACTTATTTAATATGTAATTATTTATTGTTTTTTAATGGTGTCCCGATAGCTTGAGAATAATTAGCATATCCCTGCCCGATGGCAGAAGGGTTCATTGGTGTTTGTATCGTATTTCCATTATGCTCAATTCATTATAAAAAAAACAAAAAAAACCGCTGCACCTAAAGTGCAACGGTATGAATATGAAATTCTTCAGAAATCACGTTTAAACAGGAATAGCCTTTGCCGCTTCTTCCCGGTTCCAGTTTCTGTGTTGTGCGATAGCATCAATGAATATCGAGGCTTTTTTATTAATACAAATAGCTTCATCATCTTTAAAATCCAAAGCATAAGTGGCATCAAGCAAATCCTCTCCTTCAGAATCGGCTGCAATTGCTTTACAGTGTTTTAGTGCTTCATTGATGAATTTCTTAGCCTTGGCTTCATTTTTCAGAACTTTCACACTCTCCTCACCTCCTGGAATGTAAATAGCGTCAAAAAGAACACTCTCGGTGGTCATCAAGGAATGCTTGACCGGGTGTTTATCTCCCTTATCGCATTGCACTTCACCTCCATGGGTAGCTATTATTTGAACCATGGCACCCTTATCCTCAAGCGCTTTTTTCATTTTATTGTAGTCACTTTCTTTAAAACCATCGCTTACAAGTACGGCGATCTTTCTGGTGGCTATACTATCAGATTTTATATGGGTCTGACTTAATGCAGCAGACTTGTCCAGATAATTTTTCTTTTTACCCGGCTGATGTTTTTTGACATCCGCATCGGCACCTATTGCCTGATTAATGGGTTCATCGATCTTCTTTGGAATTTCCAATCCCAGATTTTTTGAAACCTTTTTAGCCAGACTTTCATCTATTTGGTTGACCAACCAAAGCATACGCTGCTTTATATGAGTATAGGTACATTTTCCCAGTTCAAACGAATAGGCTTCGGCAACGTGATTTTGTTCTGGCTTGGTTAAACTACGATAGAATAGTGCAGGCTGAGAAAAATGATCGCTGAAGCTTTCACTTCGTTCCCTCACCTTTTTGCCATCGATCCTTTCCTCATAACTGGTAAATCCACCCTCGGCCATTTTGGCCAGGTGGGGGCAACCACCTCCTATGGAATTGGGAAAATAAGCGGTTTTTCCTTTATTCACAGTCATTCTCATTTGAGCATCCCGCTGATTGTTGTTCACCTCATTAACCGGTCTGTTAATAGGGATTTCATGGAAATTAGGACTCCCCAATCTCGAGAGTTGTGTATCTGTATAAGAGAATAAACGCCCCTGTAATAAGGGATCGTTGGTGAAATCTATTCCAGGAACAATGTGACCTGGATGAAAAGCAACCTGTTCTGTTTCTGCAAAGAAATTATCGGGATTTCTGTTTAAAGTCATTTTCCCAACAATTTTTACCGGTACCATTTCTTCAGGAATCAATTTGGTTGGGTCCAGAAGGTCAAAATCAAATTTATGCTCATCCTCTTCAGGAACTATCTGAAACCCTAATTCCCATTCCGGAAAATGTCCCGCCTCAATGGCATCCCATAGGTCTCTCCTATGAAAATCGGCATCGGCTCCATGGATTTTTACAGCTTCATCCCAGGTTACGGATTTCACTCCTAATTTTGGCTTCCAGTGAAATTTTACGAAATTTGATTTTCCTTGTTTGTCAATCAACCTGAAGGTATGGATTCCAAAGCCTTCCATCATTCTGAAACTACGTGGAATTCCCCTGTCGCTCATTACCCATATTTGATTATGCAAAGTCTCAGTGGCATGTGAAATAAAATCATAAAATGTGTCATGTGCCGATGCAGCCTGAGGAATTTCCCTATCCGGTTCCGGTTTAACAGCATGAATAATATCTGGGAATTTAATAGCATCCTGTATAAAGAAAATTGGCATGTTGTTACCTACCAAATCAAATATACCTTCCTCTGTATAAAATTTCGTTGAGAATCCACGGACATCCCTTGCTAAATCCGCAGAACCTTTAGAACCTGCCACCGTAGAAAATCTGACAAAAACAGGGGTTTTTCTTGAAGTATCGGTGAAAATCCCTGCTTTTGTAATGGCTTCCTGACTTTCATAAAGTTCGAAAAAACCATGGGCTCCACTTCCGCGGGCGTGAACAATTCGCTCTGGGATGCGTTCATGATCAAAATGGGTAATCTTCTCTCTAAGAATAAAATCTTCCAATAAACTGGCGCCGCGCTCCCCTGCCTTTAATGAATTATTGGTGTCATTGACCTTTACTCCCTGATTGGTAGTTAATGTTTTCCCTTCAGGATTTGAAGTGTTTTTTGCCATGTCTTCTTGTTTTTTGGAAGCTGGCTGTTTCTTTCCTTCATTTTTCATAATAGTTAGAATTATAAATGGA
>JBNJKO010000033.1:0-23071 GCA_051751125.1 Bacteroidota bacterium | reverse complement strand
TTAAACCCTCACTGAGGGATTTATTGTTACTTTTGAAAAAAGCTTTCACTATGTCTATTTCGGTTAAGGAATTATCTAAGTATTATGGAGATCAAAAAGCCCTTGACAAGGTTTCCTTTTCTATTCAGAAAGGTGAAATTGTTGGGTTTTTAGGACCTAATGGAGCAGGGAAATCCACTTTGATGAAAATTCTTACCGGGTTTTTATCTCCTTCAGAAGGGACTGCAAGTGTGAATAATTTTCAAATTCCGCAGGAGCTGGAAAAAGTTCAGCAAAGCATCGGCTATCTCCCGGAACACAATCCGTTATATACCGAAATGTATGTAAGGGAATACCTGGAATTTAATGCAGCCGTTTTTAAGACCGATAACGACAGAATTGAAGAGTTGATCCGTCTTACCGGACTAACGCCTGAGGCAAATAAAAAAATACACCAACTTTCTAAAGGATATCGGCAGCGGGTAGGTCTTGCCGCAGCTTTGCTTCACGACCCGGAAGTTTTAATCCTGGATGAACCCACCACCGGTCTGGATCCAAATCAGCTTATAGAAATCAGGAATTTAATCCTGAACATCGCAAAAGACCAGCCCGATGGACGTGCAGGAAAAACCATTTTTCTTTCCACCCATATTATGCAGGAAGTAGAAGCCATTTGCGACAGGGTAATCATCATCAACCACGGAAAAATTGTGGCCGATATGAAAATGAGCGAACTTCGGGATGACAACATCCAGATCGTCCACGTCGAATTTGATTACAGAATCGAAGAAGTCGCATTACAGGAACTGCCGCATCTTATTTCAGCCAAAAATACAGGAGGATTTCATTACGAGCTTAGATTTGATTCCAGGAAAGATATGCGGCCAGCGGTTTTTGATTTTGCCCATGATATGGGACTCAAAACCCTTCAGCTAAACCGGAAGACAAAAAATCTGGAAAACCTGTTTTCAGAATTAACAGCCCCTCCTTCCCTCTAGCCCCCGAAGGGGGAATAAAATAAAAAACTCTTTCTTCTGAAAGATGAAAAGACAAGCCCCCCTTCGGGGATTAGGGGGATTTTTAGGGGTCCTCAAAGATCAATTTCCCTGTATAAAATTCCTTTACCCGCACGACTGGGGGACGATTTTTAGAGATCACATCGCCAGTACTGCGAATTTCTCCCTGAAGGGATTCCTGCGGATTGATGATCATTTTATTGGTGCCCCGGTGAAAAATATCATATCGTTGAACAATAAGATTTCCGGCTTCCAGCCTGGCATCTCCTGCAGCGAAAAATGCATTGAAATTCTCAACCTTTCCGGAGAGAAAATAATTGGAAATATTGTCGTTTGTGATCCTTAGATTTTTAACATCCAGTTTCAGAATAAAATCCCCGTCAGTATGTATTGCAGGATCCCTTTCCTGATTTACAGATCGCAACCAGAGCTCTTCAAATTTCAAAATACCTATGCTTTCAATTGCACTCCCACTGCTATTTTGCAGCCAGGTTAAATCAGGAATTGTTACGGTTACCTTTGTGATCCCATAATCCCTTATCAGGTTACAGGAATTTTCATCCCGGATACTCAAGCGGTTGTTTTCCACACTTACCGAAACATTCTTTCGTAAATTCTCCCCGGTTTCGACCTCCACATTTTGAACAGGACCTTGCTTAATAAATAGTTTTACCCTTTCATACACAATTATTTCCTCAAATGGATCCACTTCAATCACTTCAGAACCAATAGCTCCGGGCTTTTGGAAACAGTCGGGAGCATCTTCTGTATCACAACCCAGAAGTATTAGTGATAGCATTAAATATCCAAATATCTTGTTCATAATCTGTATCCTAAAGTAAATTCAACGGCTTCTGCGTTGGCCCAATGCGACCTCACGGTTGCCGAAGCCCACCAATTTTCTGAAATCTTCCTTCTTAAACCCAGCCTATTATAAATCCGCTCGACATATTCTTCATATGGATAATAGGCATAAAATCCTACCTGGGTGATCAGGCTCATTTTATTAAAGGTGAGTTGATGCCCCACGAAAACCCCAACCCGTTTAGCATCTTCATCCCCACTGGTTTTTCCCGATGGAAACGCAACAGACTGATAGTAAATAAATTCCTCCATGGCTTTAGAGAAGAAAACCTCGGTCCCGGCCTGAAGCGTACTTTTCTTATTGATCACTTTATCGGCAAAAGCAGTTAAAGTAAGAAAAGGATATTGTTTAGATCCTATAATTCCCGTAGTATTAATTCCGCTTCTTAAGGCAAAATTATAACGTATGGGTTCAGTATATTTCTTTTCTTTTGGATCCTTCGGAATAAATTCAGGAATATTTTCATGCTCCAGCAAATAGTTTAATCCAAGGTTAATAGTGAAGGTATTGGTGCTGTTATTAGGAGATTTCATATCGGCATTGGAATAATGTATAATGGAAACCCCGGCCTGCAATCCTAAACCTTTATAGATATTTTGCCTGTGATAATTTGCCATTAAATAGGTAGAACTCATCACGGAAGATCCAAAGGCATTGTTGGTGAAATTATCGTCCGGATGATATGGATTGGTATTATAGGCCAATCCCTGCCCTATCCGAAACATTAAGTTTCGTTTCAGGAAATAAAAATTAAAATGTGCATAAAGCGCGTAACTGTCTCCTAGAAATCGATTTTTCATATCCTGATAGGTAAAGGAATATCCAAAATCGGGATAATTGTATCTGCGCTCCCAAGCTTCCAGACCATAGGTTTTTCGGTTTAAACTTAAAATAACCCCGGTTGGATGCCCGGTGATAAGATGCGAAAGATCCGGATTATGTTCCATGATAGTTCCGTAAAAATAGCTGGCATCTAAAGCATAGTATTTTTTTATCTCATTTTGGGAATGGGAAAAAGCATAGGAAAGCAAAAATAAGCAGAGTGTCATTTTTTTCATCGGGGGCAAATCTACTATAATTACGACAAAATACTGCTTTTGGTTTAAGCGAACCAGAAAAAATTCAATTCCCCCGGAGCACGATTAAAAAAACTATAAAAATAATCCTACCCGCTGGCGGGATTAAAATATAGCCGATGCTATTTTCTGGATATTGGTACTTCTTCCCATTGAATAATAATGCAGCACCGGAACCCCTTTTTCTATTAATTCCTTACTCTGATCTATACACCATTCAATTCCAACTTTATGCACCTCCTTGTTATCCCTGCATTTTTCTATTTCTGAAATCAGATCATCGGGTAAATCTACGTGGAATCTATGTGGAAGTACGGTTAACTGGTTTTTTGTGGCAATTGGCTTTAAACCCGGAATAATGGGCACATTTATCCCATTTTTTCTGCATTTTTCAACAAATTCAAAATATTTACTGTTATCAAAAAACATCTGGGTTACTATATATTCTGCTCCGGCTTCCACTTTTTCCTTCAGCCGGTCAATATCCTTATCCAAATTGGGTGCTTCCATATGTTTTTCAGGATAGCCGGCAACGCCAATACAGAAATCGGTTTTATTGCCATTTTCCATAGCATCATCCAGATATTTCCCCTTGTTCATCGCGCTTATTTGTTCCACAAGATCTTTGGCATAGATATTCCCCCCCGGCTCCGGGCTGAAATATGTCTCACTTTTTACCGCATCACCCCGCAACGCAACCACATTTTTAATGCCCAGGAAATCCAGGTCGATCAAAAAATTCTCGGTGTCTTCCTTATTGAATCCTCCACATAAGATATGCGGAACTGCATCCACCTCATATTTGTTTTGGATGGCTGCACAAATCCCCACCGTGCCGGGGCGTTTTCGTACGATCTTCTTTTCCAGAAAACCATTCGCCTGCTCGGTATAAACATACTCCTCCCTATGGTAAGTAACGTCTATAAACGGAGGTTTGAATTCCATAAGAGGATCGATCGCATCAAAAATCGACTGAATGTTCTGTCCTTTTAAAGGCGGTAATATTTCAAAGGAAAACAAGGCCTTTCCATTTGAAGCTTGTATGTGTTCTGTAATTTTCATTAATCAGTTTTTTTTGTCTAAATCAGACCTCACAGTTTTTGAAACCTGTAAGGTCTTTATATTAATCTGCAATATTCGGACTCAGCCATTTTTCAGCAAATTTTAAGGATACATCTTTTCTTTCGGCGAAATCCTTCACCTGGTCTGCAGTGATCTTTCCCAGTCCAAAATATCTGGCTTCGGGATTGGCAAAATAATATCCGCTAACGCTTGAAGCAGGCCACATGGCAAGGCTTTCGGTTAATTTTACCCCGGTATTTTCCTCTACTTTCAACACTTCCCAAATACTGATCTTTTCAAGATGATCCGGACAGGCAGGATAGCCTGGAGCTGGTCTGATCCCTTTATAACTTTCCCTGATAAGCTCCTCATTGCTGAGCTTTTCATCCGTATCATATCCCCAATCCTCTGTTCTTATTTGCTTATGAAGGTATTCCGCAAAAGCTTCCGCCAGCCTGTCTGACAATGCTTTAATCATTATCGAATTATAATCATCGTGATCTTTCTCAAATTCATCTGCCAGTTCCTGGGTTCCATATCCTGTGGTAACGCAAAAGCATCCAAGATGATCCTGAATCCCGGTTTCCTTTGGCGCTATAAAATCGGCTAAAGCAAAATTTGGTTTTCCATCAAATTTCTTCAACTGCTGCCGAAGCGTCCTGAAGGTCATCTTTTTTTCTTCGGAATTATCTGTATAGGCTACCTCAATATCATCATCATTGACGGCGTTTGCAGGAAACAAACCGTACACTGCTTTTGCCTTTAATAAGTTCTCATTAAGAATTTGTTGAAGCAAAACCTGTGCATCTGCAAACAGTGAAACGGCCTGTTCTCCAACCACCTCATCGGTTAAAATAGCAGGATATTTTCCGTGCAATTCCCAGCTTCTGAAAAAAGGTGTCCAGTCGATAAATTCCTCCAGTTTTTTAAGATCAAAATCCTCGATTATATGAATTCCCCGTTTTTTCGGACTTTGGATCTTAGAGGTTTCCCAGTCGATCTTAAATTTATTTTTACGGGCTTCACCAAGACTGAGGAATTCCTTCACTTTTCCTCTTTTCAGAAAATTATTTCTGAAAGTATCATACTCCACCTTGAGATCATCCATGTATTTTTTCCGGGTGTTTTCCTTGAGCAAATTACCCACAACGGTAACCGCCCTGGAAGCATCATTAACATGCACCACTGCATTTTTGTACTGAGGATCTATTTTTACCGAGGTATGTGCTTTGGAAGTAGTTGCACCACCTATCAATAAAGGAACAGAAAAATTTTGCCGTTGCATTTCCTTCGCCAAAAAGACCATTTCATCCAGGGATGGAGTGATCAATCCGCTAAGGCCAATAACATCTACATTCTCCCGTTTGGCGGTTTCAATGATTTTTTCCGGTGGCACCATCACTCCAAGATCTATGATCTCATAATTATTGCAGGCCAAAACCACGCCCACTATATTTTTCCCAATATCATGAACATCGCCTTTTACGGTAGCTAATAAAATACGGCCAGCCCCCCCCGCCCCCGATGGGGTTGGCCCCCTAACCCCCAAAGGGGGAATTTCCAACTCTTCTATAATTTTTTCCAGAACATTGTCGATTTGATGAAGTATCTCGTTATTTTGAAATCTAACAACCCTAAACCCTTCTTTTTCAAGCCATGCTGTTCTTTGTTCATCTGTTGATTTGTTTTGCGGAAGTTGATGAATACTACCATCAACCTCTATAATTAGTTGGTGCTTTAGACAAATAAAATCTGCAATGTAAGGTCCTATAATATGTTGTCTCCGGAATTTTTTACCAGCTAAACTTTTACCGCTTAAAACATTCCATAGCATTGCCTCAGCCTCGGTAGGCTGGTTACGCATTTTCTTGGAGTAAGCTTTTAAAAGATCATAGATTACCGGATCTGCAGTACGCCAATGATAAGTCCCCTTGGGGGATTTAGGGGCTTTTCCCTTCGGGGGTTGGGGGGCTTTCTTTTTCGCTTCCTCAATAAACGGAAGTAGGTACGCCACCGCCTTTTTCATCACCCTGGCCGATTTCACGACCTGTGGCAGAAACATTTTTCCGCTCCCAAAAAGGTCTCCAACCACATTCATCCCTGTCATTAAATTTCCTTCAATAACTTCAATAGGTTGTGCGGCTTCCTGCCTCGCCGCTTCGATATCTTCCAGAATATAGGCGTCTATTCCTTTAACCAGCGCATGGGTTATACGATCCTGCAATGGATTTTCCCTCCAGGAAAGATCCACCTTATTTTCCCTGGCAGTTCCAACAACCTGTTCTGCAAAACTCAGCAACCGCTCTGTTGCATCATCCCTTCTGTCCAGGATCACATCTTCCACCCACTCCAACAAATCCTTTGGAATATTGTCATACACATCCAGTAAGGCAGGATTTACGATCCCGATATTCATTCCCGCTTTAATCGCGTGATACAAAAAGACAGAATGCATGGCTTCCCGCACCGGGTTATTTCCGCGGAAGGAGAACGAAACATTACTCACCCCACCGCTTAAACTGCAATAGGGCAGATTTTCCTTTACCCAGCGAACAGCATCAATAAAGTCGATGGAGTTTCTTCTATGCTCCTCCATTCCGGTTGCTACGGGAAAAATATTAAGGTCAAAAATGATATCTTCGGGCGGAAATTTCAGTTTTTGGGTGAGAATTCTGTAGGAGCGTTCTGCAATTTCAATTCTTCGTTCAAAATTATCTGCCTGTCCAACTTCGTCAAAAGCCATCACCACAACGGCTGCACCATATCGCTTTATCTTTTTGGCATGGCTTAAAAATTCCTCTTCTCCTTCCTTCAGACTTATAGAATTCACGATACATTTCCCCTGGACCACCTGAAGTCCGGCCTCTATAATTTCCCATTTCGAGCTGTCTATCATGATAGGAACCCTGGAAATATCCGGCTCGGCCATAATCAGATTTAAAAATCTGACCATAGCTTCTTTTCCATCGATGAGACCATCGTCCATATTTATATCGATGATCTGGGCTCCACCATCCACCTGTTCCCTGGCAATACTCAGGGCTTCCTCAAAATTATCCTCGTTTATGAGTCGGAGGAATTTTTTGGAACCTGCAACATTTGTGCGCTCCCCCACATTGATGAAATTGCTTTCCGGAGTAATGATAAGCGGTTCCAGCCCAGACAACTTCAACGGACGCAAGACCTTTTTTTTTGCAGAAAAATTCGTTGAATTTTTCGGTTGATCGCTATAGCTTTTATGTTCCATTTCAGTCTACTATTTTTGAGGGTTCCCGGCTTACAAGTTTCCGTGGCTTGTACTCTTCTGCAAGATCTGCCATCGCTTTTATATGCGCAGGGGTTGTGCCGCAACATCCCCCCAGGATATTCACCAAGCCTTTTTCAAGGTATTCTTTTATTTGATTTGCCATTTCCCGGGCAGATTCATCATATTCTCCAAAGGCATTTGGCAAGCCGGCATTGGGATATGCGGAAACATAAAAACCGGATTTTTGAGAAAGGACTTCAAGATGAGGGGTAAGCTGTTTTGCGCCTAAGGCACAATTGAAACCTACGCTCAGTAGGTCCATATGGGAAATTGAAATAAGAAATGCTTCGGCGGTTTGACCAGACAAGGTCCTCCCGGAAGCATCGGTAATTGTACCGCTTATCATCACAGGGATATCGCTGTTTAATTCTTCCTTGAGTTCATCTATTCCAAACAAGGCAGCTTTTGCATTGAGGGTGTCGAATACTGTTTCCACCAGGAGAACATCCACGCCGCCGTCTATTAGTGCTCTTGCCTGTTGCTTGTAAGCTACTTTCAGTTCTTCAAAAGAGATCGCCCGGAAACCCGGATCATTTACATTCGGGCTCATACTGGCCGTTTTATTGGTAGGCCCTATGGCTCCCGCCACAAAACGAGGTTTTTCAGGGTTTTCAAGGGTGAGTTCTTCTGCAACCTTTTTCGCTATCCTGGCCGATTCGTAATTGAGCTCGTACACCAGTTCCTCCATTTTATAATCGGCCATGGCGATAGTGGTTCCGGAAAAGGTATTGGTCTCAACGATATCGGCACCGGCAAGAAAGTACTTACGGTGAATCGTGGCAATAGCCTCCGGTTGGGTAAGGGATAACAGGTCGTTGTTTCCCTTTAAAGAAACCGGCCAGTCCGCAAAGCGACTGCCGCGAAAATCTTCTTCAGAGAATTTATAATCCTGCAGCATCGTGCCCATGGCACCATCCAGAATGAGTATTTTTTTTGAGAGTATTTCTTCTATTTTTGACATTTTAAAAAATTAAAAATTATCAAAAAAGAAGAGCGGAAAGAATTCTTTTTGTTATCTATCTGCACAATGCGTGCGGTAGAATGTAGCACCTTCTCCTGGGGAGGGTTGCCAAGGTTTCACAGGGTCTAATCCCTCAACCTTTCTTGATAACAGTATTATAAAATATAAATGAACTTAGTTTCGCAAATATAATGCTGGAACATTAGAAAGCAAGTTTTTTGCAGGAAAATTATGTTATTTAACCAATTCCCCGTTAAGATAGACGTCATAACTGATCTCCGCAGCTTTTTCAAGCATTTTGGACACCGAACAATATTTGTCTATGGAGAGGTCTACCGCGCGTTTTGCCTTTTCAGGAGAAAAATCGCCTTTTAAATATACATTAAGTTTTATGGCAGTAAATACATTTGGAACAGCACCATCCACTCTAAAACCTTCCACTTCCATTTGAAGATCTTCCGGCTCGATATGCTGTTTCTTCAGAATCATCACGATATCGATCCCGCTGCAACCTGCGATTCCCATCAATAGCAATTCCATTGGGCTTGCACCCTGAGGATTGGGCTCCGATTTATTGTCTAAATAAACCACATCCCCGCGCTCGTTTTTGGTTTCAAAATGATAGTTCTCGTTTAATCTTTTTAAGCTGATCTTCATGTACCTGGATTTTGGGCAAAGCTAAGAAAAATTGAGCTTAAATGCTCAAGGAAACAAAGCATCAGGCATTTTTAATATTATCATACCAAAAAAGAAATTCTAACCTAGCTGATATTTCTTTTTTTTATCTATCATTTACTTTTCAGGAATTTAAAGCCTGTTTCAAATCCTGGATGATATCGTCCACATGTTCCAATCCCACCGAAACCCTTACCAAACTGGGATAAATCCCTGTTTCCTGCCGCTCTTCTTCACTCAGTTTACTGTGGGTGGTGGATGCAGGATGGGTTACAATACTCCGGGTATCTCCCAAATTTGCAGATCGTGAACAAAGTTTAACGGCATCTATGAACTTTCTACCAGCATCAATTCCGCCCTTTATTCTAAATGAAACCACATTGCCACCCTGTTTCATTTGCCTCTTGGCTATTTCATAGTCCGGATGCGACTTTAAAAAGGGATATTTCACACTTTCTACCCTGGATTCCTTTTCAAGAAATTCGGCTACTTTCAAGGCATTTTCACAATGCCGGTCAAGCCGAACCGCAAGGGTTTCCAGACTTTTAGAAAGGATCCAGGCATTAAATGGAGATAAAGCGGGGCCTGTATTCCTTGAAAACAAATAGATCTCCCTTATCAAATCGGCTCTTCCCACCGTAACTCCTCCTAAAACCCTGCCTTGTCCGTCTATTAATTTTGTGGCTGAATGCACCACTAGGTCTGCCCCAAATTTTATTGGATTTTGCAAATATGGGGTGGCAAAGCAGTTGTCAATGATCAGTATAAGATTGTGCTTTTTTGCAATCGCTCCCAGTTTTTCAAGATCCAGAATATCCAAACCTGGATTGGTAGGCGATTCTGCAAACAATATTTTGGTCTCCGGCTTGATCAAACCCTCAATTTTATCCACTTCACCAACACTAAAATAACTATGGCTGATGTTCCACTTCGGAAAATATTTGGTGAACAACGTATGCGTAGATCCAAAAACCGATCTTGCCGAAATAACATGATCTCCGCTATTGAGCAATGCCGCCAGGGCAGAAAAGATAGCCGACATTCCTGTTGCAAAGGCATATCCGGTTTCCGCACCTTCCATCGCCGCGATCTTGTCCACAAATTCTGAAGTATTCGGATTGGAAAACCGGCTGTAGATATTCCGCTCTTTTTCTTCTGAAAAGGATGCCCTCATATCCTCTGCATCCTCAAATACATAACTGGAAGTTAAATAAAGGGGGGCAGAATGTTCGAGATGCTGTGTCCTTTCAGCCTGTGTACGGATGGCGGCTGTTTCAATGTTTTTGAACTCCATTTTTTAATTTTTACTGTTTTCAAGATTTCCGGAAAGCTTCAGAATATCTGAAAGCACTCCGCGTGCAGTAACTGCTGCCCCGGCTCCGGCACCCTGGATCACAATAGGACGTTCTCCATAAGATTCGGTATAAATTTCAAACGAAGCATCTGCGTGTTGCAGACTTCCAAAAGGGGAAGTTTTCTTTTCATTTACCAGTTTCACCTCCAGGGAACCGGTTGCCACTTCCAGTTCACCAATATGCCGAATGACCTCATCTGGTTGCAAAGCTGCCCTCAATTCCTGAAATCCGGAATTTAAATCTCCCTGGTTCTTTCTGAAATTTTCAAGACTGCTTCCTCCATTCAAATGTACCGGCACCAGGTCCTGAATATCTATTTCTGAAAGTTCCTTTTTCAGCTGAAGTTCCCGCGCCAGGATCAATAATTTCCAGGCTACATCTTTTCCGGAAAGATCAATTCTTGGGTCGGGTTCCGTAAACCCCTTCTCCCCGGCTTCGGTTAAAACAGTATCAAAAGCTTTATCCGATTCAGAAAAAGTATTGAAAATATAACTGAGCGATCCTGAAAATACTCCACGGATCTTTGTTATATTTTCTCCAGAGGCATACAGGTTTTTTAAGGTTTCCACCACCGGCAAACCGGCACCCACATTGGTTTCATAAAAAAACTGCCTGTTATGCTTTTTTAAATCT
Organism: Bacteroidota bacterium; assembly: GCA_051751125.1. Lineage (GTDB taxonomy): Bacteria > Bacteroidota > Bacteroidia > Flavobacteriales > Flavobacteriaceae > Gillisia. Next base: position 12,142 of record JBNJKO010000033.1, on the reverse strand, counting down.
GCCCTCAGGTTCAGGTAAAATTCCGTAGAAAGTGTATTCGCCACTTTATTTGCGGCCACAATATGAAATCCGTTTTTTATCAAAAGAGGATAATTCGCCACCAATTCTTCACTTGCCGTAGCATCCACCGCTACCAGGTTATCAAGTTCATGCCGCTTTACATACTCAATAATATCCCTGAGTTTATAAGGCACGCCAAAGGTTTTAAAATTCGCTTCCCAGGAAGCTGTGATTCCTTTTTTCTCAAAAAATGCGGTACTGGAATTTACAAGAATTGGTAAATTCAGCTCGAGTTCTCCGTTTTCCGCAAGTTGCTCCTTTAACTTTAGGATTTGATTTATAAGCGTGCTGCCAACATTACCTACTCCAAAGAGCACTATGTTTATTTTGTTCATTCGTTGTTTTATTTGTTTGAAAAATCGGGTTTAAAAACCCTGTCAACTGGGCATTTTCGATTAAAAAAGCATCGTGCCCATGAAGTGATTTGATCTCGTGAATGTGTACGTTTTTCTTCTTTAAAGAAAGGGTCACAAAGGTGTCCCAGTTATCTTCCGGCAGAAAAAACCGGTCGGAATTCACGGTTACTATATGTATGTCGGATTCTACCGTGGCTGCAGCGCTAATGCAATCCCCGGTTCCATTGCTTATATCTATCGTGGTAAGCAAATGGTTCATAAGTTTATACGTGGCCAGTTGAAAACGTTCTTCCAGTTTATTCCCGTGATGTTCCAGCCAGCGTTCTATATCCCAGCTTCCTGCAATGGGTTCCTGCAAATTCCCGAATTTTGCCGTAAACGACTGTGGACTCCTGTAAAAAGTCATCGCATGCATTCTGGCATCTTTCACCGGCTCTGCCGAATTATTTAAGATCTGGTCCTGCACTTTACACAGTGCTTTCACCCAATGTGTTGCCTTATAATCTGTAGCTATAGGAATAATATGCCGAATCAGGGATGGCTTTAATACCGCCAGTTCCCAAAGCAATGCGCCGCCAATAGATCCTCCTATCCCCACAAAAATTTCGGTTATTTCAAGCTTTTCAATAGTTTTTACAAATATTTTAGCGATATCCCGCAGCGTGAATTCCTTGTAGTTATGGAGCAAATGTGCCGGTTTTCCGGAAAAACCATTCCCCGGCATATCCAGCGCTAAAATGGTATAATCCCTGGAATCTATACTTTTGCCTTCGCCAACGATCTCATTCCACCATCCGTTTTCTCCGGTTATTTCAGAATTACCACTCAGGGAATGATTTACCAGAACGATAGGCGCTGTTCCCAATTCCCTTCCGAAAACCTGGTAGCTCAAATGAATATTCTGGACAGTTCCTTTGCTATTCTCAAATTCTGATATTGTTATTTCCTGAAGCATGCTTTTATATTTTTTTCTGAAATTATTCCTGGCAAGGTACATCGAAAACCAACTTTAAATTAATTTCCGAACCCTTTACCTCCTTCTTACAAAACTACCTTTTTGTCGATCTTTGCAAAAGCCAGTTTCAAATCCAGTTTCAAATCTTCAATATCTTCCAGTCCTACCGAAAGGCGGATAAGATCTTTTGAAACTCCGGCCGCTTTTTGTTGTGCTTCGTCCAACTGCTGATGCGTTGTGCTGGAAGGATGTATTATAAGGGATTTAGTGTCTCCGATATTTGCAAGAAGTGAGAAGATTTTGGTTTCATCGGCCACTACTTTTGCCGATTCAAATCCGCCGTCTACTCCAAAAGTCACTATTCCGCTTTGTCCCTTTGGCAAATATTCCTTCGCAAGCTCGTAATACGGGCTTTCCTCCAAACCTGGATAATTTACCCATTTAACCTCCGGTTGCTGCTTAAGCCATTTGGCCAGTTCCAACGCATTTTCACTGTGTTTTTTGATCCTTAATTCTAAAGTTTCCAGTCCCTGAATAATCTGAAAAGCATTAAACGGACTCAAAGCAGCTCCGTGATCACGCAATCCTTCAATTCGCACCTTGGCTATAAACGCGGCTTCCTTTAAGGTATCGTGATAAACAAGTCCGTGGTACCCGGCAGAAGGCTCGGTAAACTCGGGGAATTTTCCGTTTGCCCAGTCGAATTTCCCGGCGTCAATGATCACTCCGCCCAAGGTTGTTCCATTTCCGTTGATATATTTTGTAAGGGAGTGGATCACGATATCGGCACCGTGTTCAATGGGATTAAGAAGGGAAGGAGTTGCTACCGTATTATCAACAAAAAGGGGAACTTTATGAGCTTTGGCATGTTTTGAGATAGCTTTTATATCCAGCACATCCAGTTTTGGGTTCCCAAGGGATTCAATAAAGAACACCCGTGTATTTTCCTGGGCAGCTTTCTCAAAATTTTCAGGATCTGAAGGATCTACAAAAGTGGTCGTGATCCCAAATCTGGGTAAAGTAACGCTTAAAAGGTTATAAGTCCCACCATAAAGACTGCTGGAAGCTACTATATGATCTCCTGATCTTAACAGGGTTAGCAGCGATGTATTTATTGCTGCGGTTCCGGATGCAGTGACTACCGCTGCCAATCCGCCCTCCAAAGCTGCAAGGCGCTTTTCAAGGATATCGTTCGTGGGATTGTTGAGTCGGGTGTAAATAAATCCGGGTTCTGCCAGCGAAAATAAACTAGCGGCATGATCTGAATTTTTAAATACATAGGAGCTGGTTTGATAAATTGGAACTGCCCTTGTTCCTCCGTTTAAAGTTACATCGTGTCCTGCGTGCAGTGCATTTGTTGCGAATTTTTGTGTGCTCATGATTCTTAATTTTAATTGTTTGTGATTACTTGATTTTTGAGTTGTTACTATGTTTATTAGGTATTCGCTAATTTGTGATTCATTAATTCAATTCATTCATTTGATTTAGCCACGAATGAATAATATTTTTTTATTCCCTTTTCTCATCCTTCGGGGGTTGGGGGACCAAAAAAAAATCCCTTCAGCTGGTTTGCCGAAGGGATTTAGGAATTGAACTTTTTAGTTAATTATATCCTGAATTTCTGGCAATAGCGGGTTGGTGTGTACATCATACACATTTGCATTATGCAAGACATCATTTTTTCTATTGCTGAGTTAATTTTCATTTTTTTAGATTTTCAGTTTATTGTTTCCAGTATTTTCTATTTGTGTTTTATTTTTAATTTTCTCTGCAGGGGGACAAAAAAAAAACCGCTGCGGTGGCAGCGGTTTTTTTTGCAATTCTTATAATTTAAGTTTTATGCAATTGGACACGCTGCGGAATTTCTCCCCATCATACACATCATCATATTGCAAATAAACTGGTACATTTTCTTGTTTTGAATTTCACAAATGTAACGACAGAAACTTTTAGAAAACAAATCTTTTTTTAAAAAAATAAAAATAAAAATAGGGAATACCCATAAACACTGGGTTTAGACGGCATTAAAATTTTAAAAAAATATCCTCCTGTTTTTCTGATCCAATATTTTGCGCCAGGGATAGAGCGGTTGTTGGAGCTCTCCCGGTTTTTTTTACCGGGAAGCGACCCGCGAAAGCCCGCCGTGAGCCGGCCTGACCGGAGGGGAAGGCCTTTTGGTGAAACGGGGCGCCAAACACATTTTAAAAAATTGCTAAAGCAGCATGCTATTCATTCAAATTTTATACATTTGCCACTGATTGATTACAGGGTAATTTGACTGATTGCAACCCTTAAAAAAAGCTAAAGCAGTGTTATCTCCTCTAGCCTTTCAAGTCAAATAGCCTTTTACCGATAATTAAAAAATATTAAATGGCCTATTTATTTACTTCAGAAAGTGTTTCTGAAGGACACCCCGATAAAGTTGCAGACCAGATTAGCGACGCCCTTTTAGATAATTTCTTAGCTTTTGATGAAGATTCAAAAGTAGCTTGTGAAACCCTTGTTACTACCGGACAGGTAGTTTTAGCCGGGGAAGTTAAAAGCAACACTTACCTGGATGTGCAGCACATTGCACGCGAAGTTATTAATGACATTGGTTACACCAAGGGAGCTTATAAATTTAGCGGGGATTCCTGTGGAGTGATCTCTCTTATTCACGAGCAATCCCAGGATATCAACCAGGGCGTCGACCGAGCCAACAAAGAAGAACAAGGCGCAGGCGACCAGGGAATGATGTTTGGATATGCCACAAAAGAAACTGAAAATTACATGCCATTGGCACTGGATATTTCTCATAAAATCCTGATAGAACTCGCTAAACTGAGAAGAGAAGAAAAGGATATCCTTTATCTTAGACCGGATTCAAAAAGCCAGGTGACCATCGAATACAGCGACGAAAATGTACCGCAGCGAATTGATGCCATCGTGGTTTCTACCCAGCACGATGAATTTGATGAGGATGATGAGCGAATGCTGGCTAAGATCAAGAAGGATATTATCGAGATCCTTATTCCGCGTGTGAAGGCACAACTTCCGGAATACGTGCAAAAATTATTCAATAACGAGATCACCTACCACATCAATCCTACCGGAAAGTTTGTAATTGGAGGCCCTCACGGGGATGCCGGACTTACAGGAAGAAAGATCATTGTGGATACTTACGGTGGAAAAGGCGCTCATGGAGGAGGAGCATTTTCCGGGAAAGATCCAAGTAAGGTAGACCGGTCTGCAGCTTATGCAGCGCGACACATCGCTAAAAACCTTGTTGCCGCAGGACTGGCAGATGAGATTCTGGTTCAGGTTTCTTATGCCATAGGAGTTGTAGAACCAACTTCCATTTATGTTGACACCTATGGAAAATCCAATGTGAAAATTTCCAATGGAGATATCTCCAGAAAGGTTGCTGAACTCTTTGATATGCGTCCCGCGGCGATAGAAAAACGCCTTAAACTACGAAATCCTATTTATCGCGAGACCTCTGCTTACGGACATATGGGAAAAGAACCGCGAACAATTACCAAAATTTTTGAAAGTCCTTATAACGGAAAAATCACACGGGAGGTAGAATTGTTTACCTGGGAGAAACTGGATTATGTAGATAAGGTAAAAGAAGCTTTTGGTTTAGCCTAAGGTCCGCCTTAAAAACATTCATAAACATTAAACCCCACAGTTTTTAAAAACAGTGGGGTTTAATGTTTAAGTATCCGGAGACTACATTCTGCCTGCAGGAGAAGCTTTCCGTTTGGAAATACCTCCGCTTTCCATTAGTTTTTTAAACTCTTTAAGATCGTTCTCAACGACTTTTTTAAAAGCAGGGTTTAGCAATTTAGCCGCCATTTTTCCTGTGGTGCCTAGCGGCGGCCGGTAAGTAATAGTCGTTTCTAAAATAGTGCTTTTCCTGTTACCTGAATCGTGAAATCTCACTTCCCCTGAGTTCTCTATTTCAGAACCTGGCAGGGATCTCCAGGCGAGTACCTGGTTATCCTCTTCCCATATTATTTCGGCTTCCCATTCAATTTCCCCCAGTCCTCCCGGAACTTCAGCAACCCAATGAGACCTTTTACTATTTATTTCATTAATCTCCTTAATATGACTCATAAAGTTAGGCAGGTTTTCAAGATTTCGCCAATATGCATACAATTCTTCCTTTGGTCTTTTAATAACTAAAGTACTTCTAATCTCTACAATCGCTTTTTTGTCCATCCCGGTTTTCCCTGAACCGGTTAGGGCTTTTGCTCCCTGGTAAAGCAGCGCGCCACCTGCAACAATTCCTAAAGCGGTAAGAAACTTGTTTTTGCCAACATCAAAACCATTTCCTTCGCTAATAGTTCCCCGGGATCCTCCCTTTTCATTTTTTGTTCCCATCATTTCTGTTTTTAATTTATTTATTTTTTAATACTTGGCTACTTATTCAAATTAGCCTAGTTGCATTTGTCTGGAAAACCTGATCAGTCTAAATTTAAAACTCTAAGAATAAATGAATTACAAATATTTTATAAATTTTTATTAATGTTTTGGATATTTTTCCTAAAAATATAAAAAGTAATATCCGGCAGGATATCCGCTATTCGATTTTAAAAGAAGGCAAATTGATAGGCCCAACATTAGTTCGGCTATTTCTTTGGAAAGCTTTAACAAAAGCACCCGCTTTAAATACTTATTTTTAAGGAAATCTAAATAATCCCCTATGTCGCTCTTCGGAAAAGTAAAAAATACGATCAGTTTATTAAAATCGGTTGATATGGATCAACTGGCAAATATCAGCAAGCACATTGATTTGCCGGAGGCCATGAATGCTCTTGGCGCCCTGGATGAGCGGCAGCTGAAAGGCTTGATGAAAATGCTGAAAACCAAAAAGAAAAAAGAGCAGAGTGAACTCCCTCCTGTCGACGGGGATTTTTATAATCTGGATCTTAAACTTACCCCGGAGCAAAGAGAAGTTCAGCTTAAAGTTCGAAATTTTATGGAAGTTGAAGTCAAACCTTTGGTAAATGACCATTGGAACAGGGCAAAATTTCCTTTTGAGATCATAGAGAAATTTGCCAAACTGAATGTTGCCGGAGTTGCTTATGAAGGTTACGGCTGCCCAAATCTATCGTTCCTTATGGAAGGTATTATCGCCCAGGAAATCGCACGGGTAGATGTTTCAATTTCCACCTTTTTTGGAGTGCACAGCGGGCTTGCGATGGGCGCTATTTATTTATGCGGAAGCGAAGCCCAAAAACAGGAATGGCTTCCGGCCATGCAGAAACTGGAAAAAATTGGTGCTTTTGGACTTACAGAGCCTAACGTAGGTTCCGGAGTGGCAGGAGGAATGGAAACCACCTGTAGTTTTGATGGAGAGAACTGGGTTTTGAACGGACAGAAAAAATGGATAGGGAATGCCACTTTTGCCGATGTAATCATTATTTGGGCAAGGGATGAAGACACAAATAGGGTGAAAGGATTTATTGTTCGAAAAGAAAATCCAGGCTTTAAAGCCGAAAAAATGGAAGATAAAATGGCACTTCGCATCGTACAAAATGCCCTTATTACCTTGACCGATTGTAAGATACCGGAAAGTGACCGGTTAAAACATGCCAATTCCTTTAAAGATACGGCAAAAGTTCTGAGAATGACACGCGCCGGAGTGGCATGGCAGGCTGTTGGTTGTGCCCGTGGTGCTTATGAAAGCGCTTTGGAATACACTAAAAAACGGGAACAATTTGGGAGGCCAATCGCTTCCTTTCAGCTTATACAGGATCACCTGGTGGAAATGCTTTCCAATCTTACCGCGATGCAAACCATGGTTTTCCGCTTATCTGAAATGCAGGATCAGGGAATTCTTACAGATGAACACGCCTCACTGGCCAAGGTATTTTGCAGTATGCGAACCAGGGATGTGGTGGGCCGTGCCCGGGAAGTACTGGGAGGAAACGGGATCCTGCTGGAATATGATGTAGCCAGGTTCGTGGCAGATGCCGAAGCAATTTATAGTTACGAAGGAACAAAAGAAATAAACACACTCATTGTTGGACGGGCAATCACCGGATACAGTGCTTTTGTGAATTAATACGAATCATATAAAAAAATAGAATGTCAGTACTAGTTATCAGTCCGGGAAGAGACCCGGAACCCTGGGTTCAGGAATTAAAAAATCAACATCCCGGAATGCAAATATTCGCATATCCGGAAGAACATAATCAGGAAGACATAGAATATGCCATTACCTGGAAACATCCCCGGGGTATTTTTAAAAATTATCCCAACTTAAAAGTAATTGCCTCCATGGGTGCTGGTGTGGATCATATTACCAGTGATCCTGAAATCCCTGAAAATATTACCATTACCCGTATTATAGACAACCAGCTCACCTTGGACATGAGTGCTTTTGTGCTGGCTTTGGTAATGAATCATTTAAGAGATCTTTCATTTCATCATAACCATAAATCCTGGGAACCGACCAATTATTTAAAAATTGAAGATCAGCATATTGGGGTAATGGGCGTTGGAGTTTTGGGAAGTGCCGTTGTTAAAACACTTACCAGTGTGGGCTTCAAAGTTTCCGGATGGGCAACACAACCAAAACCTGAATCGGATGTGACAATTTACGGACAAGATCAGCTCGATGAGTTTTTAAGCCAAACAACTATACTGGTTTGTCTTCTTCCGTTAACCCAACAAACCGAGAATATCCTGAACAAGGAATTGTTTCAAAAATTGCCAAAGGGAGCATATATTATCAACGTAGCCCGCGGACAGCACCTGGTGGAACATGATTTGCTGGAAATGGTAGATACCGGACATCTTTCCGGCGCAAGCCTGGATGTTTTCCGAAAGGAACCCCTACCGGAGGAACATCCATTCTGGCAGCATCCTAAGATAAAAATCACTCCACATATCGCAAGTGTTACCGATCCTAAAAAGGTAGTTCCCCAGCTGGTTGAAAATTACATCCGGATGACCGAAGGAAAGCCAATGAAAAATATAGTGCAACGTAAAAAAGGCTATTAAATTTTGAATTTTAAAATGTAAACTATGCAAGAAATAAAAAATATTCTGGTTGCGGTAGATTTTAATGATGCCGTTGGGGAACTGATGGGGTTTGCTGAAAGTATCGCGTCAAAATTTGGAGCCAAGATCTGGGTTGTCCATGTAGCCGCCCCCGATCCTGATTTTGTGGGGTACGAACCGGGGCCTCAATACATCAGGGATTTTCGCGCAGATGAATTAAAAGATGAACATAGAAACCTTCAAAAATTATCCGATGCTTTTATCAACAACAATATTGAATCGGAAGCACTTTTAATTCAGGGTTCTACAGTGGAAACCGTAATTGCGGAAGCCGAAAAATTAAAGGCAGATTTGCTTATTGTAGGAACACATAAACACAGTTTTTTCCACAATTTGCTGCAGGAGAGTGTTTCGCTGGAACTATTAAAAAAGGGAAATATTCCGCTTTTGGCAATTCCTATCGATGAGAATTGATAATTCTTTTGCGCAAATTATTTTATTCTGCACCTGGTATGCAGCGGTGATTGCATAAGTTTTTTTTTTACCCCGAAGGTATCATGTGTTTTATAAAAAGCAGATCTAATCATTATTAAACTTGCTCTCTTTTCTGAATAATCTTTTCTTGAAGGCAGCTGTTTATAGCTTATCATCCGTTTAAGTAAACCTCAATATTTTTAAAAAAATCTTGGCAGGCCCGCCTGAATGATTCGGGCAGGCCCAACTGGAGAAGATCATTTAGGCAGACTTCGGGGGAACCGGTCCTTCTGCAGGGTGGATTAAATCCTCAATGAAGAAAAAAGGCTGTTTGTGGCAGGAAAACAGTAGATTAATGAAGCGATGCTGTTCAACTTTATCCTTTATCCACCAATGAATTATTTTAAACTTTTAACGCCACTCCAACCGCAGGAATAAGCAGATTGGCATCGAAAGCATTTTGGGCTTTGAGTTTCTGGATTAAATGAGCTGGTTCCAAAAGGGGCTCGTCTGAGAGGTCAAAAGTGCCAAAATGCATTGGTATTAAATTTTTGGCCTGCAGGTCATTGCTGGAACGCGCAGTTTCTTCAGGATGCATATGTGATGGGGCCATGAACCATCGTGGTGCAAATGCCCCTATCCCGGCAATATAATAATCTATTGCACCAAAGATTTCGTTGGTTTTACTTAGATGACTGCCGTAACCACTGTCTCCCCCAAAATATATTTTCCTGCCGTTGCTTTCCAAAAGAAATGCCCCCCACAAAGTGGTGTTGGTATCAAAAAGTCCCCTTCGTGACCAGTGTCGGGTAGGGAGATAGGATATTTTCAGTGTAGATTCATCAGTTTGATATTGCTGATACCAGCCTGCCGCCTGGATTTTTTTAGACCCCGTCCAGTCACTCAATAAAAGATTGTCCAATTCCAAGCCGCAAAGCCAGGTGGCTTCCGGGTTTTGTTCGGCCAGTAATTGAATGCTCTCTTTGTTACAGTGATCCCGGTGATTATGTGAAATAAGTATGTAATCGATATTCCGGAATGCGGAAGTTTCAAAGGGCAATTCAGAATAACGTTTCAGGAAAATGGGCTCGGTAAATATAGGATCAACTAAAATACGTATCCCATCCAGTTGTATTATATAAGAGGCATGCCCCAGCCAGGTTATGGAATCATTGGCTATCTCATCCAGAGAATTCCCGGGTATGACCTTAAGCCGCTGGGTATCCCGCTCTTTTTTTTCCTTATAGGGGTTGGGAGAAGTTTGCCATTTAATCACGTCCCACCACCTGGGCCAGAACACGTGTTCCTCATTGATGAACAATCCTTTTTGATCCAGGGGCGTACCCGCATAATCCTCTGCTCCAGGGACATAGTCTAAAGCCGGATTTGAGGTTACAGAAGCATGAAAAGGGTTGTGATTCTCTGCTTTATGAAGAGAATAGGCAGATGCAGGTACGGCAAATGCAGCTGCAGCAAGAGTTACTTTTTTTATGAATTTTTTTCTTACCATAGAATATTTTAGTCTTCGCAAAGGCAAAAAATTACCCGAAAAATTATTTTAAACAAAAAAATCAGCCTTATAAAAAGACGTTCAGAACCAGCTAAACTTGTTTTAAACTACAAACGGCTAACCCTCCCGGATAAAAACTCACCACAGTGTATCTTTCGATACAAATTATATTTTATCTAATTCCAATCAAATACCTGATCAATTTGAGGTTTCTCAGAAATCGTCTGCGTTAAGGCGATCACCAGATTATTGATGAACCGATCCCTTGTTTTCTCCGGCAGTAATTCTATAGAAAGAAAAGGATTAAGATCTTCCAGCTCTACCAGCAAGAGGAGTCCGTCTTTTGTACGGCAGGCATCTACGCGGGTTATTCCACGTTCCATATTGTTCCATATCTGAAATTGTCGGGCAAACTTAAGGTCTGCAGAGCTTGCATTATACTCACTGAGTTCCCAACGCTTATCATTATTTGGGGCATACATCGCATATTGAAATTCATTATTGAGATAATAAAATGAAACTTCATATTCAAAATCTATATACGGTTGGATCAACTTTCCCTCAGGTTTTTTCTCAAATAATTCTTCCCGGGAAAGCAATTCCATCCCAATAGAGTCGGCACCATTTTTTAATTTCACAATGTATTTGTCCGGGTTACCCAGGACTTCAATATCTGACATCTTTTCTACTGTAGGTATTACTGGGTAATCCTGAGTCTGCAGATCCAGAAGGTATTGCTTCCCCTTTTGGTCTCCCTTTCCGTCAAAAGAATTAAAAGTGAGCTTGCCCTTTTTTTTAACCGCCTTTAAAAATTCTTTGAAATATTCTTCATATCCCAATACTGAGCCTGTGTTCCTAAACACAAGAATATCTGCACTATCCAAAAATGCAATTGCCTGTTGGGGATGGGCAATTAATATATTGAAATGCTTTTTTAACCTGGATGTTATAAAAAGATCCTCTTCATAGTAGTTACGTCCTTTCGCATTATAATAAAGATCGGTGATGTAAAGAATGTTTGTCATAGGGATCGTCCGTTAGAATTTCCGCAATTTAATATTTATATGAATATGGCAGAGAGTTAAAATGGTAGGCACACCCAATTTCGGCGCACCTACCATTTTGATGGATTTTGAATGATATAATTTGAAATCGCGTGAAATGCCCTGTCATTCCTGATAATAACATCGTAAAACCGGGATTGCCAACCGAATTCGGTATTGATCTTTCGGGCATTGATGGTGCAAATCCGTTTGTATTGGTTGATGATAACCCCCAGGGTTCCGGGTTTCCATTTTTCATTTTTTGCCGAGACGCCCAAATTGGGCGTCTCTCCATTATTTTCCGAATTGGACGTCTCTAAATTGTTATCCATAATCACAATCCCGTGAACATGATTGGGCATTACCACAAATTCTCCCAATTTCACAAATGAAAAATGATTGGGGATTTCGATCCAAAATTTATGGGCGATTTTTCCCGTTTCGGATAACTGCATTTTCCCATCGATGATATCCCCAAAAAAACATTCCCTGTTTTGAGTACAAATCGTTATAAAATATGCTCCATTCCATCCATAATCCCAGGTTTGTAATCGGGTCGATGCTATGCGATACTTATTTTTAAATTTCCCGATCATTAGCTTTTTAGGATCTGTTATACAGGATAAATTTTTCCTGTTTCATTAAATTACGGAAAGTTCAAATCAAAATAACAAAAAATATTTTTCAGAAATATTGATTTGTTTTTCACATCATACACATTTTTAAAATTATTTGCAGAAGCTATTAAGGA
>JBNJKO010000032.1:0-23603 GCA_051751125.1 Bacteroidota bacterium | reverse complement strand
TATTTTTCCATAGTTGGGAATAGGTTTTAGAATATAAGAACCTTGTTCCCCTTCCCGAATAAGACGTAATTTATTTTTTTCAAGAAGAACCGAAAATTTTTCCTGAACCCCGGATATTGAAATGCGCTTTTGATTTTCTACATAAAGTTCATCAGTCTCATCATTTATGTTCGGCGCATCATAGGGAAGTATGTGAGAAACTTTTCTATTGTTGAATACACGCTTTAAGCAGGTTCTGCTATAAGTGGAATTACCTTCTGCTAATGTCCCGGGACAGTGATTGATCAATGTATCCATTTGCATTTAAATTTTTTCTACAGTAATGGCTCCAATAGTATCGTGGCGTGCTGTTTGTAAAAGCAGGCTGAAATAATCATCCGGATCAATTCGCAAAGCCTTACATACCGTTTGTTTGTTGGTTCCTTCCGGAAGCATATTATAAAAAAAAGGAAAGAGGTGCCTTGAATGATATTCCTGATGTGATTTCGGGAGGGTTAAGCTGATGGATGGAAGCTCAGGATTTGCTAACCAGGAATCAAGATAGCTAAAGGTAAAACTTCCATCATCGAGTTGTGTAAGGGTTCCCGCCACGTTGTCCTTATATTTAATTGCCGCCTGTCTCATTTCCTAACTTCTTTTCTTTTTGTTTTACCTGAAGAACTAACTCCAGGCCTAAGATATCTGCGATTTTGAATAGTGATTGCAGGGTAGGATTCCCCTGACCCCGTTCTATTTTGTACAGTGTATTAATACTAATCTCAGCCATATCTGCGAGTTGGCCCTGGGTAATGCGTATTTGCGATCGCCTTTGTTGAATTATCCTGCCTATTTGTTGAAATAAATCCATTTTAATAAAGGTTATGATTCACATTAAAGTGTGAAATTAATATACCTGCGGCTATTTAAAATCAAATATATGTCAAAAATCACATTAAAATAGGAAATGGAGGGTGAATAATTATTTGAACAGGTCATTAACACGAAAAATCACATTAAAATAGGAATAGAAGCCTTGTTCATCGCCCTTTGAGGGTTTAACTCCCTGAGGCTTACCCGAATAATTCAGGCGGGCTTGCCTCGAATTTATAAAAGCCTATTTCAGTTTATACTATTGATTGATCCGGTATTGTTACAAATCACCCTACTCCTAAATTTAAGTAGAATTTTAACTGAAATTATTTTATTCTGTTGAATATCAGTATAATAATTTAGGATTTTGAAAAGATATAGAATATATTTATAATCATATCAATATTTTCTCCCTACAGAATCCTGGATATTAGCTTATGTATCAGAGAATTTTTATTTTATTGATCCTTATTCTTTTTGTCGGGAATATTCCAGGTTATTCTCAGGATTCTCACATGAACTTTAAGGCCATAACCATAAATGAAGGCCTTTCACAAAATACAGTAGTTGATATTGTACAGGATAGCCTGGGATATATGTGGTTTGCCACAAAAGATGGCCTCAACAGGTATGATGGAAGCAATTTTAAAATTTTTAAAAAATCTTTTGATAGTCCCGACATGGACGGTCGTAATGGAGGAAAACTTTTTATTTATGGGACCGATCTATGGATGATAACAAGGGGAGGTAACCTGGAAGTTTTGGATCTTACCACCGAAATTTTTACTTCACCTAAAACTATTTCTAACTCCAAAATAGGACTTCCACCAGTAACTAGTTTTTTAATAGAATCTGAAAACAGAATATGGATAGGAACTGCAGAAAGCGGAGTATACCTTCTTAATGCGTCCGGGGAATTAATTGCTCATTATTTTGATCAGGCTCCCATCCATGAAAGAATAATTTCTAATAAGACAAACCAAATTTTTAAAGATTCAAATGGTAAAATATGGATCCTTACAGACAGGGGGATAAATGAATTAAGCAAGCACAAGATAAAAACCTTTCTTCAGGGCACTAATTGTAAAGTTATTATTGAAACTTTTAGCAGAGATATATTTTTAGGAACCTTAGATAAAGGCTTCTACATGAAGGGTCGGAAACTGGAAAATTTCGTCCATCTACCCAGATACGAGAAAGGAATACCAAATGAACTTAACGTAACATCCCTGGTATTTAATCAAAATCTCCAACTATGGATAGGAACTTATGGCAGCGGTCTATATAAGGCAGAAATGAGTAATGGCGAAATATCTCATTTCCTTCCAAATGAGCGAAATAATAATTCTCTTGGTTCCAAAGATATTCTTTCCATTTTTTCAGATAAAAGCGAGGGATTATGGATAGGTACAGATGGAGGAGGAGTGAGATTTTTCGATAAATTCTTTGAAAATTTCAGAATTCTGGCAGATCATAATGTACCGGAAGAAATATCCTTTGAAAAAATAAAAGCAATTACTACAGATAAGAATGGAGTAATTTGGTTCGGGAATTCAGTAAATGGGCTTGTTAGCTATGATCCTGAAATTAATAGTTTTGAAATCAAGCGGGATAGCGTTTTTAAGAATGAAATTATCACTGCTTTAGTGACAGATTATGTGGGAGATATATGGGTAGGAACCCATTCCAATGGCACTTTGATTATTGATTCCCAAACAGGTAAAATTGAAAATTTCCAAAATAAAAGTGCAGATCTCAAACAAAGGTTAACCAGCTATACCCCGGAAGAGGCAAATCGAATGTGGGCCGGTTCTTCAAATTCTGAAATGGTTTTATTAGATAAGTATAAAGGTGTAATTGCAATTTTTTCAGAAGAAGGATCAGTCAATGGAAGTATCAAAGCCATTACGAGAATAAATGATACACTTTTGGCAGTGGGTTATGAAAAAAATGCGGTAAGTATATTTAATACGAAAACCTGTTATTTTAAACCACTCGCACAGGAATTTATTGCCAGTAACTTACCCAGGGTAGAAATTAATTCAATGTATTATCTCAATGACTGGTTATGGGCGGGAACAGAGGGAGATGGAATATTAGTAATAAACCTCAAAACTGGAGCATCAAAAATATTTAATGAAGAAGATGGCCTTCCAAACACAACCATATATGGAATTCTTGCTGAGGATTCCAGAAAGCTTTGGGTTAGTAGTAATAAAGGTTTATTTCGGCTGACCTATAAAAAGTTTGGGGGAGATATCAAAATTGATAAATTAAACCTATATACAAAGACAAATGGGCTGCAGAGCAATGAGTTTAATCCCGGTGCTTATCATAAAGGGGAGGATGAAACTTTATTTTTTGGAGGAAATAAGGGTTTAAATTTTTTTAAGGGAGAAGACATGCCAGATAGAAGAATTCAATCCAAGGTTTTAATTGATGAAGCAACTGTTGATAATATACCTTTAAAATATGATAAAACCATAAGTTATACTGAAAGAATAATGTTGCCCTACAGTCAAAATTCTATAGCTTTAAATTATTCAGCCTTGGCATCCATTTCTTCTGAAAAAATTACTTTTACCTATCAACTGGAAGGATATGATGAAGATTGGATTGATGCAGGTACCCGGAAATATACCGCATATACCAACCTCCCTCCGGGTGATTATCTTTTCAAGATCAAATTAGCCGATAATATTATTGAAAATGCTCCTGTAACCACTTTAGGAATCTCTATAGCCACTCCATATTGGAGGGATTGGAGGTTTATTTTATTTCTAGCTGTATCAATCATATCTATTGCTTACAGCATTTACAAATACAGAATTAATCAAATTTTGGAACTACATAAAGTGAAAGATAGTATATCAGCAGATCTTCACGATGATCTGGGCTCCAGGTTGACCAGTATCCACCTGCTTTCGGCAGTATCGCAGGCTAAATTCCATCAAAATAAAGAGGTGACCAGTATGCTTGGCAGAATTGATAAGGAAATTTATGAATCCTCTGAAGCATTGGACGAAATAGTATGGAGTATGCGAAGTGCAGAAGAGAGTTTAAATGACATTATTGCCAAGATAAGGCGTTGCGTGAGTGAGATTCTCGAAGAGCATAACCTGGAATATTCTATAAATACATTAGATGATTTTGAACCTAATCAATTGGATATGCAAAAGCGCCGGGGGTTGTTCCTTATTTGCAAAGAACTCATTAACAACATCCGGAAACACGCAGATGCCACCAGGGTAAACCTTGAAATTTCCATTGGCCAAAAAATGCTTTATATAATGATGCGAGACAATGGGAAGGGTTTTTCTTGTGAAAGAATAACTCACAGAAATGGCATAACCAATATTAAAAGAAGGGTTAAAGAATGGAAGGGTGAAATAAAAATGCATTCCCAAATAGGAGAAGGGACCTGTATAGAAATTTGGATACCTTTTGAAAAAAAGAACCGTTTAAAAAATTTGTTTGGTTGGAGGTCGTAAACTTCAAATAAACTCTCCCCTAAAAAGGGGATAGTAAGATTATTATTTATTCATTAAGTTTAAAAATGAAAAACCGCCTGGTAATATTTGAAGATAATGAACGCCTTCGTAAATCCCTCGTGATTTTACTCAACAGTAGTGGAGAATATACAGTTTCGGGAGATTTTCCTAATGTGCTTAAAATAAAGGCAACTATAGAATCTTTATACCCCGATATTGTAATACTGGATATAGATATGCCGGGAAAGGATGGTATATGGGCTATTCCGGTAATTAAAGAAATTGACACTGAGATCCTTGTGGTGATGTATACACAATTCGAAGATGATGATAAGATCTTCAGGAGTTTGTGCGCGGGGGCTGATGGTTATATTTTAAAAAAAACATCACCAAACCAACTTTTTAAAGCATTGGCCGATGTGAAAAGTGGTGGGGCAGCCATGTCTCCTGCTATAGCAAAAAAGGTAATGGCATCCTTTCGTGCAGATCATTCAGGGGCGGGCATAAAATATAATCTAACCGAAAGAGAAATAGAGGTCTTAAAACTTTTGATCAAAGGCTGCAGTATAAAATTCATAGCTTCAGAACTACATATCGCCTATGAAACCGGGAGGTCCCATTTAAAGAATATTTACACAAAATTACATGTGAATTGCGGTAAAGAAGCGATAGCCAAAATATTGGCAGAAAAGATAAAATTATAATTACCAGAAAATGATCAAAATGGAAAAAGGAAATTTCTTTCTGCCCAATGTCCGGAGAAATATTAGCCTCCCCATTTTTTTAATATTTTTTTTATTTTCTCTTAGTGTAATAAGCCAAAGCACCTTTACCGTTAATTCAACAGAGGATAAGGAAGATATAGATCTTGCAGATAATAAGTGTGCAGATAGTAATGGGAACTGTACTTTAAGGGCGGCTATTGAAAATGCAAACAAGTTTCCCGATAAGGATAAGATCAATTTCAAGATCAACGGTCCCAATCCTCATACAATATTATTGAAAAAGAATTTGCCTGTCATTAAAGAAACAGTTGAATTGAATGCAATCGAATTAAACTGTTATTCACCGGATAACCCTCAGATTATTTTAAATGGTTCAGGAATTATATCTGACTTTTCCAGAATTGCAGTAGATGCACCTAATGGCCTGTGGTTAACGGCGGAAAGTTCCGGTAGTACAATAAAAGGATTTGCTATAGTTGGATTTTCAAAAGCAGGGTTAATGGTTTATTCTGACAGGAATATCATACAGAGCAATTTGATAGGTTTAACACCAAATGGCAGAGCAGGCTCTCGAACTTCTTTTGGGATATTAATAAAGGGTACAGATAACCTCATTGGAGGAAGTGATATAGGTGATAAAAATGTGATCTCAGCTGCAAAAGTTGGTGTTTTTTTATATTCCGGTAACATAATAATGGGAAATTACATAGGAACAACTGCAGATGGTTGTTCACCAAGGCCTAACCGTTCGGGAATAGTCTTAACCAGATATTCTGAAAATAACCTTATCAGTAATAACCTTATTTCGGGTAATGAGGAAGGAATCCAATTAAGCGGAGACAACAATATTATTGTAAATAACAGGATAGGCACAAACGCGGCAGGAACAGAAAAAATACCAAATGTAATTGGGATACATTTAGAGGATGCCGTGTCTAATAAAATTGGTGAAGGGAGCAACGGAAATTTAATATCCGGTAATAAAATTGGAATCAGCATAGAGAAAACAAATGTAGATGGCCAGTATAACAGGATCACAAATAACTTTGTAGGTACGGATATAACCGGAAATTTTGAATTGGGTAATGAAACGGGGATCTTGATTAAAAGCGGGGATGAAAACCGGATTGGAGGTTTTAAAAAAGGCGATGGTAATGTAATTTCAGGTAATACAAAATTTGGAATTGAGATAAATGGTTCCCAGGAAACAACCATAGCAGGAAACTATATTGGGACCAATAAAACCGGGACTTATGCGATACCAAATGGTGGCGGAATAAAGCTGGAAGGTAGTCCTGACAAAATGAATTGTTTTAATAATATTATTACTAAAAATCTTATTTCAGGAAATTTAGGGAATGGTATAGTAATAAATTATGCTGAATTTAATTCCATAAAAGAGAACTTGTTAGGAAAAAAAAGTGATGGTTTTTCCCCTCTTCCAAATGGAGGTTTTGGAATAGGTATTGGTGCTTTTACAGAAAATAATTGCATAGTTGGCACGGAGAAAGAACCAACAAAATATTAAAAAAACGAGGTTTAAATCGATATATACCAGATCTTACTTCAAAGAATAAATTTTTTATTTTCTATAAATTAGTCAGGTAAAACTTAAAGAGTTTTACTGCGCTTTTATTTTTCTTTACTAAAAAATGTTTATAAATATCCCCTTTAAAGGGGATGGCCTTGTTTGATCCCTCTCCATATCTTTAACAAAAAAGAAGATCCTAAAATGCCTTTTTTTAAAATCTTTTCATTAGCAACTTGTGCCGGTAAAGAAGGGAAATATCTATAAATTTAATTTTATGAAAAATCAAGCAAATTTTCTTTTCCAAACTATATTATTGTTTTTTGTTTTATTCGGGTTAATAAGTTCTTGTAGTTCAAATGATGGAATTGTAAATGATGAGACTTCCAAGGATCTAGAAATTCAGGAAAATAAAGATTCATGGCAACCCATGGGCCGGGGAATGGGAGGAGATGTTGTAGCCCTAACGGTCTTTGACGGCAAATTGATTGCTGGAGGGGGATTCGCACGAGTAGAAGATAAAATGGCAAATGGTCTTGCCAGTTGGGATGGCTCAAATTGGCAGCCAATGGGAACAGGTGTTTTTAATGTCATACTGGCTTTTACAATTTTTGAAGGAGATCTTATTGCGGGTGGGGTTTTTAATGAGGGGGATATTACAATGATGTCCGGAATAGCCAGATGGAATGGAGATAATTGGACATCTGCGGGTACAGGTCTAAAAGGTACAGAGGAAAATATTCATCCTGTAATAAATGCACTTACAGTTTACAATGGTGAACTTATTGCCGGAGGTTATTTCACTACAGCAGAAAATGAACAAGCTATTAATGTAGCACGCTTTGATGGTGCCGAATGGAAACCTATGGGAAGCGGAATGGATTTTAGAGTTTTAGCTCTCACTATTTATAATAACGAACTTATTGCCGGTGGTGAATTTACTACGGCCGATGGAAAAATTGCCAAACGTTTAGCTCGTTGGGACGGAGCTGCCTGGCATGCTATGGGAACAGGAATGAGCCAGGCTGTTTTTGCACTTACTGTTTATGATAACAAACTTATAGCCGGGGGGTGGGACAGCCAACTTGGAGCAGTTGTCAATTGGAATGGTAACAGTTGGGAATCTGTAGGTGCCGGAACAAGGGAATATGCAAATGCCTTTACTACATATAATGGAGAACTCATTGCGGCTGGAGATTTTCCTTATTCTCTGGGATCTGGTTCAAATCATATAGCCAGATGGGATGGTTCTACCTGGAAACCATTTGGACAAGGAATGAGTTCAAGTGTACGTGCAGTTGCTGTATACAATGAAGAATTAATAGCCGCCGGCACCTTTGAAGAAGCTGATGGGAGAATTGTTAGCCGTATCGCGAGATGGGGTGAGGGTAAGTCGCAATAATATTAATAATTGGAGCTAAAGAGACCAAGCTAAACTTCTACTGAAATTCTAAAAGTATTAATTAGGCTTAATAAAAAATAACATTTAAAGACTTTTTCCCCTTTTATATCTCCCCCTTAAAGGGGATTGTTTTGTCTTTTTATTGCATATAAATTTAAACAATTTGATTTGGGTTTAAAGACAAACGAAATTATCATTAAAAAAAGTAAACCTCTTTCCCTATAAAGATTTTCCAAATCTCGATTAGTCTGTTAAGTATACCCTCATTGTAGGGGCTTTGATACTGTTTAATAATTTAAAAGTTTTACAGCATGGAAAATCATTACCACAATCTGAGCAATCTTGTAGTTAAAACTTTCATTTCCGCAACATTTTTTCTTTTGGGGCTGCAGGGTTTTGCTCAAACCCAGGTTAATATTAATAAGACAGGTTCTAGGCCCGACATTGAGATCAATCTTTCTGAGAAGGCTAATGTTCCATTTTTTGCACAGGCAAAACGGGCGAGAGTTTTTGATCTTAACTCAGATATTGCTAATCCGCGGGGTTTGCAGGCAGGACAGAAAATTCGCCTGCAACTTTTAAAGGATAAGGATTTCCAATCTACAATAGTTCGGAAAGTTACAGATGTAAATGGAGTAACTTCAGTAACTGTGAAACTGGATGATTATAATTATGCTTTCGGGTATATTACGGTTTCAGAAAATTCATTTCTGATCACTATAGATATTCCTGAAAACGATGAAAAATACACTACACGGAAAAATCCTGATAATAGTGATCATTATCTCTTGCTGTTGGATAAAGATAAATGGGATATAATCAATGAAGGGGAACCGGTTCTTCTGGATAAAAATGAGCATGGAAATATGGATCCTATTCTGGAAAATAATAACATAGTTCCATCCACTACTGAAGGTTCTCTTATGGGTACCACAGAAAGCACAACATTAAGTTCAACTGAGGCGGCTACCTTAGATATCATGATAGTTTATACTCCTGCTGCCCGGGATTGGGCAACAACCTACAATGAAAGTATTGATAATACTGTGGCAACGGCTATTGCTTCAGCAAATACCGTTTCTGCCAACAGCGGACTAGGAATAAATTTTAACCTGGTTTATTCAGGACTTGTAGATCATGTAGAAGAAGGTGCTGGAAACGATCTTTATTCCTTAAGAATTGACGGAGATGGTAAAATGGATGAGGTTCATAATATTAGAAGAAACGTTGAAGCAGACCTGGTTGCGATCTTTACTTTAACAAGTGATGTAGGAGGAATGGCTTATTTGTTATATGATAAGTACGGCCTTCCCGATGCCGGGTTTTCTCTTACCCGAGTGCAACAGGCAAGCGACTCCTATACTTTTGTTCACGAATTAGGTCATAATATGGGAGCAGGTCACTACAAATATCAAACAACACAGCCGGGCAGATCCTATTGGAGTAACTGGTCGGAAAACACATGGTCGAGTGGTTGGAAATGGCTGTCCACAGATAACACTTATTATAACGATGTAATGTCCTATGGTCCATATGAGGATGGAACACAATCTAATAGAACCCCATATTTCTCAGATCCCGCACTAATATATGCAGGAGGTCAGGCCGGGGATGCCGTTGAAGGCAATGCCAGCCGTACCCTTAGAGAAACGAAACATATTATATCCCAGTACTCCCAAAGGATTCAGTACTGTCCAGCACTGGCCCAAAAAATAGAAATGCTTTTTATAGAACGAGTGGCGTTAGGACAGGTTGATCATCATTCAAATACGACCAGGTTTTCAGACTTTTCTTATCAGAGTGCTAATCTAATCCCTCAGGAAAAACAAACAATGACGGTTGATGTTACCGGTTATGGCGCCGAAAAACAGGTATTGGTCTGGATAGACTGGAATGATGACAGCGTATTTGATCCTTTGACAGAACTGGTATTTACCTCAAATGAAAATGCAGATTCCTACTCAATAGAGATTACGGCACCTTTAGGTATAATTTCAGGACCAAGAAGAATGCGGATTCGCTTACATGATGTGGCTAACGGTGGAAATGCATCTCCATGTGGTCCCAGTACCTATGGTGAAGTTGAAGATTATACTATTACAGTTGATGAGATAGCTCCCTGCGACATGGCTGCTGTTCCTGGAAATCTAGGAGCTTCTGAAGTTACTGATAATGAACTTTTACTTTCATGGGACCCTGTACCGGGAATAACCTCATACGATATAAGATATAGAAAAACAGAAGCCTTGGAATGGAACGCAATAAACAATATCCTGTATCCATTTCAGAAAATATTGAATTTAGAAGCTTCTAAATCTTATGAGGTGCAGGTGCGAAGTATATGTTCCGGCACACCTTCAGTTTTTTCATCTTCAATTATAACAACTACCGGCACAGCCGCATCTTCTATTTCCTTTCTCACACCGCCAACGGACACTCAGGCGGGGAGGGTTATTGATACTATAAAAGTAGAACTGCTGGATATAAATGGTATACGCAGTTCCTCAACCGCAGATGTAACTCTTGGCCTTATTGACAATCAGTCCGCTGGTGCTGTACTTTCAGGGAAAAATACAGTAGGTGCAAGAGATGGTCTTGCTGTCTTTACAGATATTAAAATAGATCTGGATGGAACTTATACCCTCAAAGCAACCGCATCAGGCTTGTCATCCACTGAAAGCAATACCTTTACTATTCTGCCTTATGTGCAGACAAATCTCATCGTTACAAATACAGCAAATGACGGAACAGGAAGTTTAAGGGCAGCTATAGAGTTAGCAAATGGGACTGAAGAATCAGATTTAATAACTTTTAATTTAGCCGGAGCTGGCCCTTATGTAATTTCATTGCTTGAAAATCTTCCGCCTATTACCCAGTCCCTCGTTTTAGATGCCACAACACAAACAGGATTTACTGCCGGAAAGCCTGTTGTAGTAATTGATGGAAACAAGGTACCACTTACCCCAAATGATTCCCCTGATATCCCTACGGGATTATTCCTAACGGGTAATAGTGCCGGCAGTACAATAAAGGGGTTTATCATTGGTGGATTTGGCAATGGGGATGAAACCGAAGAACAGTCGGGGCCTTACTCTACTGGTACCGGAATAAGAAGCCTTACAGCAGATAATATTATCCAGGGAAACTGGATAGGCCTATCTCCGGATGGTATTACACCAAATAAAAATGTGTGGGGAATTTATCTTACCAACGGAAATAATATAGTTGGAGGTCCAAATGTTGAGGACAGAAATGTTGTCTCCGGAAACTGGAGGTATGGAATTCATCTGGATATGGATAGTAATAATAACCAGATTGAAGGCAATTATATAGGAACTAGTGTAGATGGGTCTCAAAGAATATGGAATCGGTATGGATTATATGCTTTTACCAATGAAAATCAAATAACAAAAAATATTATTTCAGGAAATGTGACCGGTTTAATTTTATCTGGTAGTTTGAATATAATATCAAATAACCATATAGGTACTAATCCATCGGGTGAATCAGCAGTGCCGAACAATGATGGGATTTGGGTTTTGACCCGCGGTCAAAAAATAGGAGTCATAGATCAGGGAAATCTTATATCGGGAAACAAAACCTATGGTATCTATTTCAGAAATGGCGCGGCCAATAATCATTTAATTGCAAACAGGATTGGAACCGATATAACGGGTTCGAGTTCAATCCCGAATATGACAGGGGTCTTTTTAAATGGATCTTCTACTATAAATAACACTATAGGAGGAATTAATTCCGGTGAAGGAAATGTGATCTCGGGAAATTCGGCTTATGGTATTGAGGACGGTGGAGGAGCAAATCAGAACTGGTTTTACGGGAACTTTATTGGAACAAATAAAGATGGAAAAATAGCGATTGCCAATGGTAAAGGTGGTATTGCCCTGTTTGGATCCGGAGGGAATTTAATAGGTGGAGTGGATGCGGGGAAATCAAATATCATAGCCTTCAATGTGGGCTGGGGCATTGCAGTGAATGGTTGGTCTGAAAAAAATCTTATAACTGGCAACCAGATCTATTCCAATTCATCAATAGGTATAGATTTAGGATCCAACGGTATAACCCAAAATGACAGGGATGATGCAGATTATGGACCTAATAGGTTTCAAAACTATCCGGAATTAAAAAATCCGGCTGACCTGCAGGGAGGGTATCTTAACCTGGAATATACTGTAGGATCAACTTCTCAATATTCTGCATTTCCCATAAAGGTTGAATTTTTTAAAAGTGATGGAAACCGCCAGGGAAAGGAATATTTAGGATACGATCTTTTTAATGAAAGTGACATCACCAAAGGTAAAAAGGGAAAAATGATCAGCCTGCAACTTGTCCCGGGAACTACCCTCAATGGTGGGGGCAAAATTCTGGCAACAGCCACAGATGCCTTGGGAAACACTTCAGAATTTGGAGCTGAGGTTGACGTGACAGGCGGTTGTGCAGAAACTATTTATTATGCAGATGCAGATGAGGATGGGTTTGGAGATCCTGACAACTTTCAGAGTTCCTGCACACAGCCCGAAGGTTATGTAATCAATAGCGATGACTGTAATGATACAGATCCCGATATTGGAAACGGCCTAACCTGGTATGCTGATAAAGACGGAGATGGTTTTGGAGATCCCGGTGATACCATAACCGCCTGTGATCAACCTGAAGCTTTTGTAGATAATGCTGATGACTGTAATGATAATGATGCCTTTATAAATCCTGAAACTATTTGGTATGCCGATAAAGATGGTGATGGCTTTGGAGACCCGAATAATTCTTTAACGGTCTGCAATCAACCTGAAGGTTTTTTGAAAAACGGTGATGATTGTGATGACACTAATGCCGAAATAACTGCGGGAACAACCTGGTATGCAGACAATGATGGGGATGGTCATGGTGATCCCACTACCGGCGTAACTGCGTGTGAACAACCCGTGGGGAATGTGGCCAACAATGATGATTGTGATGATACAGATCCTGCTGTTGGAACAGGTGCGGTGTGGTATGCAGACAAAGATGCGGATGGTTATGGGGATCCTGTTGACAGCAAAACAGCCTGCATTCAGCCGGCAGGATATGTAAGCAACAATGCAGATTGTGATGATACAGATGCTACCGTGAATCCCGATACCATCTGGTATGCCGATTCAGACGGTGATGGTTTTGGTGATCCCAAATCCACCCTCACAGGCTGTGAACAACCTGCAGGGTATGTAATTAATGGAGATGATTGTAATGACGCAGATGCTTCAATAAATCCAAATACTATCTGGTATGTAGATGTTGATGGCGATGGTTTTGGAGATCTGGCGGTAACTATAACTGCGTGTGAACAACCAGCGGGTTACGTATCCAATCCTGATGATTGTGATGATACCGATGCCTTAGTCAATCCTGATGCCACAGATATTTGTAGTGATTGTGATCCTGGAAATGATGTAGGTTGTGAAGAGGAATGCTTGGGAACAGATATTCTGTATGTATCAGAAGTTTGTACAGACGGTACTACGGTAAACTGGGTGATCAACAACCCTGGGAATTGCACGGTAGATGTAAGGTGGGAATTACGTAAAAAGGAAGATTTTGGGAATTTGACTGTTCCCCCGGGGGACTCCTATTTCAGCTCAAAAGTGGCGTCCAAAGGTTCTACCCAGATTACGATATATTGGAATAACAGCGGTGGAAGTGAAACAAAAACCAATGCCAATGCATCCGGAATAACCTGTACTTCTTCTTCAACAATCATGGGAGATGAAACAACCGAGGATACAAATACTGCCGTTAAGGTCTATCCTAACCCTGTAAACTCTGAAGGGATCTGGCTGCGTTTTGCTGAAAGGAATAAAAAAGCACAATTTAAAGTTGTAGCCTACGATCTAAGTGGTCGTAAAATGGCTGAAACTGTTCTGAGTGTAGATACTCCGGGTGCTGATATACTTTGGGAAGTGGACCACAGCAGATGGATTGAAGGAATATATATTCTGAATATTAGCAGTGGCAATGAAATTTATCAGATTAAGATTATCAAATAAAAGATGAAATATCCCGATAACTAATATGAATATCCCCCTTAAAGGGGATTGCGCTAAAATTCAATAGATTATACTTTTAATTCCATAATAAACCAAAAGGATCTACGAGGGTAGAAAACGAACAATAATTATTAGTTTCTGCCTTAGAATTTAATCTAAAAAATACGGTATTTTTATCGTATTTTTTTCTTTTATGATTTCATTTTTTGTGTGTTTCGGATCTGCATCTTCAATAAGTGCCATTAGCATTCAGGCGGGTTTGCCTCGAATATTTAAAAGTATTTTTCTCCCGATAATTCCGGACATACCTCATGGGCTTTCCTTGAGAAGTACCGTTCAAAAAATTCAATCATTGACAACAAAGCCATCGACTGGGATTTAGAAATAGATCAGCTGAACCGTCTAAATTTTTTGACTAAGGAAGACTTAATCTTTAAAGTCTCGAACTTCTCATTTTTATACTCTTCATCCATTTTTTAGTAAAATTTTGTCCCTTTTTCAAGGTCTTCGGAGGGTTTTTAGTAAAAAAAAGATCTTCCTCATAATTTACGACCTCAATATGGTGGCCTAAAACACTGAGTAATAGTGTTTTATAACAAAAAAGGAAATCTATAACGTGGCTCTGCCCGTTATCCTCTTGCTATTCCTTTTTTGTCCCCCAAGGGACAAAATTTTTCATACAATTCTGCCTTCAACCGCTACATGGTTTAAAAGGCAGGAATTCCCAGTATGATTTTTAGATGGTTAGTATTGTCAGCGAAGTCAAATCAAAATTCAGGACAATTAATTACTTCAATAACTGCTTTAGCTACCTATTTAAAAATAGTTAGTATTTGGATTTAAAAGTGGTTAGGCATTCATTGTTATGAAATGATGTATTTATTGCCAATAGACAAAATGACAAATAGCCTCAAAAAAATATCAATCTGTACTTTAACTTTTACAGAAAGTTTTTTCAGATTTACTTTTTATATCCTGAGCGTTTTCCATTTTTGATTTTCAGGATGAAAATACGAGCTATAGAATGAGCTGAAAAGAGGTCTGCTCGGTTTTGATTTACTTCCTATAGTGCCGTCTGCTGTTACCATTTTCTGATCTGCTTTTACCCGGGAATTTAGAATTAGGATAGGCCGCAGGAAAATCCTGAAAAGAAGATAATTCTACGACAAGGCCGACTAATTTCTAAATTCCGGACCTTTGCTTTTTCTACTGAAATTCTCCGATAGGAGTTCACCATTTTTTAAAACATCATTCTTTCTAAAATTCATTTTTTATGGAATCAAATATTAAAGCTGCGGAGGTAAGCCAAAATAAGTTCCCGTTAGCTCAAAAGTTACTTCTTCAATTCATCCGCTAGGAGATATGATTTCATTTCTCAAAAGTTTTTTTTGGTTACTTCTAAATCCGCTTCTTTATCAAATCATTCCCGCCAGCTTTTTCCTTCCCATTTAATAATATTGAACATTTCCGGCAACCGGTCTCCAATATGATTTCCATACCTGGCAGCAATGGACGATGGGTTATCATTGGTGGTCACATAGGTTTTTAAGCTCCTGCGATACCTTTCAAAGAGCAATTTTCCAATGATTTCTTCCCGGTTATAGGCCTTATCTTCTATTCCCAGATCATCCAGGTACAATTTTCCGCGGTAGTAATTCTCCAGTTTAAAATTGCTGGCAGGATCTTTTTGAGCTTCGTAATATTTGGTAAGCATATGAACGCTCGAGATGCGTGGGAACCAAAGTTGGGTACTCCCGGTATGCTTCTGAATTACTTTTCCAATGGAGTGAATTGCATCAAAAAGCGTGGATTTACCAACTCCGTAATCCCCATATACCAGCAATCCTTTATCAAGTGATGCTTTATTTTTGATCACTCCAAATTCGTTAAAATCGGGCAGCTGTAAAAAATAGCGGAAAATGCTAAAGACTATTTCCTGGTTTTCGATAGTAATTTGAAATCCGGGATTATACCAGCGAAACAGCTTCCAGAAAACTTTTTTATCGATCAAGGGGCTACTACTGACCTTTTCTTTTTTGGTTTCTAAAACCTGCGCTAAAATGGTCTGGGAAGGCGAACTAAGCATACTTTTGGATTTTATGTTGGACCATCAGATCCATCGTTTTTAATTTGATAGGTTTTTTAGCCTGTGCGATCAACTGGCCTATTTTTTCCCTTAGCTTCTTGGTATCCAGGATAATTCCCTTCCAAAATTCATCGGAACCGTTTAGCAGCTCATAGGCAAGCTGAAGTTGTTCCTCTGAAACACCATTTTTCTCCAGCATCAGTCGAATTGGGCCAAAACAATCCCGGAAGCTTGCCCTTTCTATTTTTTTTGTTGGCGCGCCTTTATTTTTTAAGTTTTTCAGAAAAAGATCCTGAAATTTAAGTGCCCAGTGATAAAAGCCCAGGAAAATTTCTGGGATTTCAGATGTATCAATTTTTAAAAATTCTTTTTGATCTAAAGTTTTAAAGTTTAAAAGGTTTATTTGTTTATTGTTTAATTGTTTATCTATACTCGCAATGCTTTGGACTTGCTTTGTGCAGTGCTTAGACAATGCTTTGGGTGGTGCTTTGGGTAGTGCTTTGGTGTTTTTTACCAAAGCAATGACATTGGCATTGTACTGGTTCTTGCTTTTTTGAATCCAATTTATGAATCCCCAATCCACAAGCTCCTGCAGCGCGCTGATATAGGTTTTATAATTACTTATCCTCAGGGCTTCCATTGCCAGATCTGTGGGAAAGCCAAATGCTTCTTTCCATCCCAATCGATTGCAGCGCTCTATGGCAAAGAAGTAAATAGCGGTATGGACGGGTTTTACTTTATTGGGAGTATTAAAGCTGAAATCAAACCACGCCCTTGAAAATTCGTAACTATTCATAGCGCTAAGATTTTTGGATTTTTGAGCAGCCAGGAATTCAGTTGCTTCTTCTCGAAGTAGATCAATTTCCCCCTGGGTTTGGAGTGAGGGATTTTTCCAGCACAGGTAAGCTTATGCATATAGCCCCGGGAAATTCCGGTATACTCGCAGGCTTCCTCCAGGGTTAGCACTTCCTTGTTTGCCACAAGCAGTTGTTCGATGCGCTTTAACCGCTCTTCTAATTTTAAATCATTCATCAGTTCTATTTTTTTTTCAAAGTCAGCAAGGCGTGCTGAGCTTCGGTTATAGAAACAAATGACTTATTAAAATCCCTGAGAATCGATAAGGTAACAGGTAATCAAGAGGTAATTACCTCATAAATGCTTCTGAATACGCCGTGAGATCTCCTTTAGGTAAGGGGCATCGTTATTTCGCCAATCGGAGATATTTTTGGTAGATACCTGCTGTTCTATGCCCTTCGGATTTTTAAGAATGAAATATTGCTCAACAAACAGGATCATTTGATAGTTATCCAGGTTTTCAAAACCGATGAGCAGCTGGCTTAAAAATTCCAGCAGCGTTTGGCGGTTAACCTGTTTGGTGCTTTTAGGAGAAAGATCTTTCCATACCAATCGATTACTAAAGGAAACTGGTTTCAATAGAAGAAGCGACTGAAAACTTTGATAGGTTCCCTGTAAATAATTTTCTGAGAATTCATTAAAAATACCATTGGTCTGAACTTTGGTTAGCGCAATAGAGGTAAGGTTGAAATTCTGGAATTTTTCTGCTCCAGGGTCAGTCAGAGTATAAACTTCCATGGAATTTGCAATTGTTCGGATTCTCTTTCGCTTAAGGATGAAATAAATGGCTGAAATACAAAACAAAGAGGATACCGGATAGATTGCAGTAAAACTGATTTTAAGCCACAGGGGATATTCAATGATCCAGGCATACCAAAGAATTCCCGTCAAAAGGAAAAAACAGCAGGTAAAAAAGATTTGACCCAGTTGCGACTCAGCCTCCTGAAGGAGGTATTTATAAAACTCCAGGAGCTTTGCCCTTACCTGAAGCGTAAAAACCGCGAAACGTTCCAAAATCATCATACTATGCTATCTTTTAGCCACTTAAAGTTAATAAAAAGAAGGTGTAGACAGTATTGAAAATTCAAGGTTTAGATGAAATTAAATTTGATGTTCGATGTTATGAATTGGTGTATGTATCGCCGATAGAACTGGACGAAAATGTCAAAAACCACCAAAGAACATCAAACTTTATTTTAAACTTTCTTAGAAACTTTTTGCAGATTTACTTTTTATATCCGGAGCGTTTTCCATTATTGATTTTCAGGATAAAAAAACGAGCTATAGAATGAACTGAAAAAAGCTCTGCTGGGTTTTGATTTACTTCCTATAGAGCCATCCGCTGTTACCATTTTTTGATCTGCTTTTAGCCGGGAATTTAGAATTAGGATAGGCCGCAGGAAAATCCTGAGAAGAAGATGATTCCACTACAAGGCCGGCTAATTTCTAAATTCCGGAACTTTGCATTTTCAAAAATGGTAAACGGTAAAATGGCTTGGAAGATGAAAAAATAAACAGGAGAAGTTCCAATTGGTCGAATGAGTACTGAACATGACCTGTATGTAAACACTTAATTAAAACTGACTCTTAACTGGATAAAATCCTTTTATTTCTTAACCAATTCTTCAAAATCTAACTTAATAATTTCCCAATCTTTATTTTTAAAGCAGTTTGGTGTAAATTCGTCTTCAGCAACTGAAAAATCAACAACTTGAGTTAACAATTCATCTTTAGAATAACCGTAAGGATTTCTTTTTATGTAAAAGCCTATCAAATCGTCTAACGTATATTTTTCTAAAAGCTCGTGAATATCCCAAAAATCTTTCTTCCTACCACCCTGGGCAATTACTTCAAATTTCATTGCAGCTACTTCTTCAATACTTGATAACCTAATATTTTGTTCAATAAGGCAAGGAAAAACAAAAAGGGTCTGTATAATATAAATCTAATTTCACTAACTCATTTTCATTTTTACCAATAAATAATGATGTTCCCATTCCAATAATACCAACAGAAGATTTTTCTACATTAAGGGAATGTTTCTATTAAAACATTTTCAAGCTGAGCAAAATCTACATCACCATATGGCAAATCCGTAAATAAAACTATATCAATGGATTCTCTATGACCTAACTGAAGACTTAGTGAAGTTCCGCCGACCATTCTAAAGGAATCGAATTCTTTAAGCGACATTAATGTATTAAGAGAATCCCAAAGCAAATCAGAAACCGTGTTTAAATGTAATTTCCCTTGCTATTATGTTAAGTCGTGTTCTATGATATTTTTTTCAAGAGAAGGTAAATGAGTTTTTTTAAATGATTTTATTTCATTAGAAATGGCTTCTTTCCCATAAAATGAGGTAATTTCATTTATTTCTGTTTTATTTCCTCTTTCTAAAACTCTTTTTATAATGGCTTTTTTATTCTTTTCCCAGTCAATTTTATCAATCGTGGTATCCCAAAAAATTACTTTTCTAATATTCTTAAGGTTTGGAGTGTTTTTCATTTCAGATGCAGCAGTCATTTTCACGTCATAACTGGCTTGTAACAACATAAAATAATCTTCGTCTACATTAAAATGTTTAGATAATTTTATTGACAGCCTTGGATTAATGTCCCTTCTTTTGTTAAGAATAGCACTAATAGTTTGTTTATGCTCCTCAATAGAACTGGCTAATTCAGTACCTTTTAAGCCTTGAATTTTTAATTCCCTTCTTAAAATAGCACCTGGATGGACTCCTTTTATTTTAGTTAATTCTGGAAGCATTAAAATGGATTTGAATCAAAGATACTAAACATACAATTAGTAAACGTAATTGTTTACTTTTATCGCTTTTCATTTCTGTAAATACCAAGGATGAAAGAACTTCAAATCCGGCGGACTCAGGAAAAAAAGAGTTTTCCGAAGTGAAGTGGTTCAGCTACCGATTTTTTTCGGGTTTGCGGATTAGCGGAACGAAGGGATTCGCTTTTTTGCCTGTGTCCAAGACCTTTTTTTACGAAGCGCTTTCCCTGGAATGCAGAGCAACGGAATGGAGGGGAATGTGCTGAGGGGTGGGATCTAAGGAATAAGGTTGGCGGTTTGACTCAATTTTTTATTGCCTGATTTCTATAAGATATGTTTTAACAGAAATGCTTTTGTAGCCATAAAAGCATTATTAAAATTTCAGATCCTGCTGCATTTCTCCTAAAAAATGAAAAAAGGCAGTTTTTCATCCGGGGTAAAATTCTATGCTGGAATCAAGATCCTGATCTTTAATCCTTTTCCCTTTTCAGTTTCAAAGGTGAGTTTTCCATTTACAGAAAGAATACGGTTTTCAACATTTTTTAGGCCGTTGCCGTTTTGAATAGTTTGCATCGTAGCCCCAACACCGTTATCAGAATAATTTATTTTTAAATATTTTTCTTCTTTGGAAAAAACCAAGGCCACCAGGGATGCCTGACTATGCTTTTTCATATTCACCATAATTTCCTGCAGAACCCTATAGACCACAAACTTTTTTTCGGGATTCAAATCATTCCAGGATATGGTCTTTTCCCCGCTTATTATTAGTCTGGAATCCTCGGGGCAAATCGCCGAGAGCAATGCTGTCAGGTGATCCAAATATCCCGGTCCGGTATCAATCTCACTGTTTTCCCTGGAAATATTTCGTGTACGGCTATAGATGTGTTCCAGTTTGTTCATCGTTTCCGATGGGGCAATTGATTCCAAACCGCTCATAAGGTTATAAACGTCATTGGCCAGCTCATCGTGAATTACCTTTGAAATTCTGGTTTCGGTATTATAAATTTCCCTTATTTTTTCCTTTTTATGCTTTTGCCGGTTGTGATAAATGATAAAAACTGCAAGTCCTATCACTACAACTGCGAAAAAGAACAGCAGGTAATTTCGGGTTTTTATCTCCTGATTTTCTAAGGCCTGCAGTGCTGCTGAAGTTTCTAATCCGGAAATCTGTTGCTGCTTGCGTTCCTCATCAAACCTTATTTTGGCAAAAGTGTTTTTAGCCCGCAAATTCGCTTTGTTTAAGCTGTCGTTAAGTTGAATATAATCTGAAACATACCTTGCATCACCAGGATTTAGAAATAGCAGCTGTTTTAGAGCGTCTATTTGAGCCTGGAGATTGTTATTTGCTTGACCGGTTTCCAGCCATTTTTCGGCATAACTGATAGCTTTTACATTGTCCCGATTTTCATAAACTCGGGATAAATGCTCATAACTTGTTATTTTACTGGAAATATCATTCTGGTCATGTCGCCATTGTAATGCCTGTATCAAATCTGAAGAAACATCAACATTCTTATCCTGCATCCATTTGGCGAATGCCAGGTTATCTAAAAACCTTGCGCGTGCATTGAAATCATTTTTTGAAACTTTGCTATTCAGTTCCTCGAAAACTGAAATTGCTTTTTCATATTTTTTTTGATACTGATAGACCAGGCCAATATTATTTTGATAAATTAAACTATCTTCTAATTTAGTTGAAAAACGAAGGGCATTTTTATATTCTTTTATCGCATCCTTATAAAAACCCTGGTTACTATAGGTGATGGCAATTATATTATGAGCACCGCTTAAATACTGGTTATCTTTTCCTTCCCGGAGATACTGTAAAGCCTCTGTAGCCGATTCCTGGCTCCCAGAATAATCCTGCATTCTGCTTTGTGCAACGGCCATATCCAAACCTCTGCGAGCCGCTTTCGTGCTATCTCCTAATTGCAGATACAGCTGCCTGGCCTTAAAAAAGTTTTTAAAAACAGCTTCTTGATTATCCAAATCTCGATTATTGATCGCCTTTCTATAAAATGCCAGGGCAATCCGTTTGGTATCTTTCTGAAAGGATGCTAACCGCAGCAGACTATCGGCAAAAAATAAGGCACTATCGTATTCTTTTAATTGATTGTGATAGTAAATTTTGTAATCTAAAAGAAGCGGTTGAAGGGTATCTTTTTTATTTTGAAGTTTGGATAATGCTTGATTTAAATTTTGAATTTTAGCTTTTATATCATCTTCATTTTTAGCTTTTTGAAAAAAATGATATACTGAATCTTTTTCTTTATTATTTGTTTTCGCTTCATCATCTTGAACCTGATTTACACAAGCACTGGACAAAGCTAACAATAAGACAAAAAGGATTTGGTAGGGGAACTTCATACTACGAAAATAGAAAAAAGGCACTTAGAAGCTGCCTTTTAAATCAAAATTGATATTGATTAATCACTATTTGCTTCTCATTATTGAAAAGTATATTAGAAAATAGCTACTTCAATAGTACCAAAATAAACATATTTATAGGTGTTTTATGTTTCAGCATCTTATACTGGATTTAATACTAAATTTTAGAACGATGTCGGATTTTACTGCAGCCATTTTTTTTAAACGGGAATTTAGAATTAAGAAGGTCACAGGAAAATCCTGAAAAGAAGATGATCCAGCAATAAGGCCGGCTAGTGTCTGAATTCCAGAACTTTGCTTTTTCAAAAAATGGAGTTAGGCAGAATCGCTCGGAAAAGGAATTAGAAAACCGTAGAAGTTCTAATTGGTTTGGGTAAGCACAAAGCATGAAAGGCGTTCAGATCTGGCGGACTCAGATACAAAAGAGCTTTCCGTAGTGAAGCGGCTCCGTTCCCGATTTTTTTTCGGGTTTGCGGAATAGCGCAACGAAGGGATGGTAAGTGCTCTTTTTGATGTTACCTAACTTATGAAATACTCTGAAACCATCAGTGGTAATATGGTTTTCTGTAGGCCCAATTTTTTGAACTCACGATTAATTTTCAGAATTTTGATAAAACAGTTGACTTAAGCATTGAATCTGAAGCATAAATTTCTCACTTTCTCCAAACCAGAAATCCATCAAAGGAAATCCCGCTTATAAATATTTAACCGTCTAAAAAAGAAAGCTCCGGATAATTCCGGAGCTTTTAACTTTTAAAATAATTAATACTTATTTTATGAGCCTGATTTGATATTCTTTATTTCCGCTTTTCAATCTCACGATGAAAACTCCCTGACCCCAGGTTCCATGATCCAGATTCCAGAAATGTTTGGTGTTTTTGGGGTCAACCTCAAATGATCTTTCTGCAAGTTTCCGTCCGTTGAAATCAAAAATGATCGCTGAATATTTTTCCTTTCTTTCCACCCGGTTAAACTGGATCCAGACTCCATCAGCCTGTAAAGGATTGGGGTATGCCTGCACTTTATTGAAGTCGACATCTGCTGAGGAATTATCTTTGTCTTCATTCTTATTTGAATTATTAAGAGGGCATCCCAAATTATTTGCCAGGTCGTAAAGATCACCCAATTTTTCAGCGTTAAATTTACTTAATGCAGGATTGTTGAAAATTTCCCTCACCTCTGCAATAATCTGTCCTATTGAATACGAATAATTGACACCCTGGTTACATGAATTGAGCAGGGCAGCCGTGGCATGCCTTGCTAATTTCGCATAACCTCCACCATTCTTATCAAGTGCCTCAACTAGGGTTAAAGCACCAAGGTTTCTGGTATTTGTTATTCCGAAAATCACATAGAAATTTTCGGTCTTTTGATAGGTACCACACCAGTTTTCGGTATTTTTCCAGAATCCGGGAGTACAACCTTCATTTCCAATAGAGGTTTTCTGCACAAAGATT
>JBNJKO010000031.1:0-28057 GCA_051751125.1 Bacteroidota bacterium | reverse complement strand
CTGCAAATATACACCCCTTTATTTCTTTATGCCTAACATTATTCCGTGTTTTTTTAATTATTATTTTAACCCTGGCTTAACACAATGAACATCTGCAGATTAGATTTTGAAAAATCTTATAACATCACCCCGATCTTTCGACCCAAAAAGAGATTTCAGCCAAAAGACGTCTAAAGAAAGAGTTTGACTGCTTAAAAAACTCTAAACCTATTTAATCGATAATAGCAAAAAAGGGTATATATAAGAGTAAGAATTCAAAAGGAAGAGATTCATTAAAGTGTATTTGGCGGGGAAAATGAAACCTGTGCAACCATCTTCAACACCAGACCATCATAAATTCCATTAAAACACCGGCTAAATCAAACAAGTGCCAGTTAGTAATAAAAGAATACCATAAAACACTTCGGCAATAAACAGGGACTTTAAACCACAGGTAAGATAACCATGATACCATTTTCAATTGGGCAAGTGATCAATGAGCAAGAAC
This sequence comes from Bacteroidota bacterium, assembly GCA_051751125.1. Lineage (GTDB taxonomy): Bacteria > Bacteroidota > Bacteroidia > Flavobacteriales > Flavobacteriaceae > Gillisia. The sequence continues at coordinate 27,570 of JBNJKO010000031.1, read as the reverse complement.
CACTTTTTCCACCTATATATATAAATAGACAGAACTCTCTAATTTCAATAAAATAATAGGGATGGTAGCTTTGGTGGATTTAAAGAAAGAAATTCCACACCAAGCCAAAACGTACCAGAAAATCACGGTGGGGATAATCCGGGGCAACAAAATTATTGTTCCCATCAATAAGGGAATTCACATGTTCCAATTTGAAAAATATTCGTGTTTGCCGGATCCTGGCATTTAAAAAGAAATCGACTATAGGATACCCGCCCAGCTCCTGATCATTTTGAACGTAAAATTCTGCCAAAACAGGATCATACCCGTTCATTTCATACGGAGTGAAATACTTCAGGGTGAAACCGGTTTGTAAGAAGAGTGCCCTTCGGAACAAATGATCGCTAAAATAAAGGGAATTCCTGGTTACAAAAGCAGGAACTTTAAATACTTCGGCTCCTGAAGTCACAGTTTGATACATAAGCGTGTTGTCCAGCGAAAATTTACCATAGCTAAATTCCCTTCCCGCTTTAAGCTTTACATAATTAACTGTACCATTAAACTGGAAGGGCTTTATAGCTCCTTCTTCATTTCGGGAAAAATAAGCATATTGATCTATTTGGGAAACAGCGGCATCCAGCTGCAAAAGGTTTTTTGAATCCAGCTTAAGGGATAAACTTCGAAGGCTTTGATTCTCGAAATCAATTTGCCAGTTATAATCAAAGTAATCGCTTTGATTCAACAGAAAATTAAAATTAGGAGCTCTTTCGTTGCTGTTGATCTCGGCTGAAAGGGAATTATTCTCATTTAAGCTATACCCTGCACCAGCACTAAGGTAATGACCGCTAAAATCCCCCAGGAGGTTCACCATGGCATCACCATAAATTCTAAATGCACCAAAATTATTGGTATAAGCGACTCCTGCAGAATAATTTTCTCCTACCAGTCGGTTTGTGATTACCTCATTTTCATCAAGTATCAGGATAGAATTATAGCCATAATTATAATAAGATATCCCGGCCTTACCCGTCAATGTTCCTAAAGTGGAATTTTCATAGGAAACAGCCGCAATATTATTGATATGCCTGTATTTTACCTGATCCCTCAAATTTGAACTTCGGAAGGTTTCACCAAAAACATCAGAAGCAGCAGAGGCCTGTCGGAAAATATATTTCTTATCGCTGAAATCCAAAATATGGTGTAAGGTAATCCTGTTATCCTCCCTCTTAACAAGGTCGTACTCCTGATCAAGATAAAAACGTTTTCCAAAAAGTACATTTTCAGCATCTTCAAACTTCACTTCAAGAAGAGATCTATCCTCAAACTCTATTTCTTTACTCACATATTGTTGCAACGCCTGATCATTAAGCCCGCCGTTTTCCTGATTAAGGAGATCCTGTGAAACAAAATGCGTTTTTATTCTATACCTTTCGTTCAGGGTGTTATAATTTAATGTTGCCCTAAAATTACCGGTACTTGTTAACTGATGCTGATATTTCCCAAGAGATCTCAATCCTTTATAAGCCGCAGAAAAATTAAGCCTGGGAGAAGTATTAATTGTAAAAAAGGCATCCAGCGTTTGGCCCTGTTCCGGAACGGTCTTAAAATAAACCTCGGTAAACGGGGTAGGAACTTCATAATAGCTGATATCCTCTTGCTCCATAAAATTGAAGTGCCTGGCCCTGGCTCCAAATTCCGGGATTAGATCCTCCCCTTTTATGTGATAAGCAAGGGAATTGTAGGTTTGTCCCACATTGGAAAAAGGAACCAATTCAAAATTATCTTTTCGCAGATAATTGAATTTATAATCCTTTTGAATCGTTAAAGTAGTATCTACGTAGGTTGTATCACCTCTCCCCGATATGATTTTGTAAGCCGTGATTGGTGGTTTTGGCCCTGTGTCCCGTTGAACAGACGCCCCCCTCCCATCGCCTTCACCACCGGTGGCACCGCCAAGTTTCCTTTGACCAAAAGAACTAATACTTATTAAAAGAAAGCAAAAAAATATTACCTGTTTCATCCAATTTAACTGAAGGGTAAAAATAGAATATAAAAGATACTTTCGCCTTCCTTTATTCTTAAAATATCAAATGCACCAGACCAAGATTCTGTAGCGCACTACCATTTTTACCGTAGTTATATCCATACCATAAAAAAGCTCCGTCTTCACTTTCAAACTTCCATACCACTTCACCCGAATTGGTAACTTCCCAAAGACCATAAGTTCCTTCGGTTATTAAGGTATTATCATTTGGCAACTTGTTCGCACCAGAAACTTTAGCTGGCAATAATTCCTCATTGGCAAAGCTCCAGATAACTTCTAATTCAGAATTGAAATTCTTGTGGTTTACAGGAGACAGCAACCCAACAACAACGTTACCTATATCGGAAGGAAGATTTCATTCAAAGAGTATTTTAGATTTCTTTTCCATTAGTTAAACAAGGTTAGCAACCGCGCCATTAATAAAAACACCCCCATTTTCCATTAAATGAGCATTATATAAACTCACATTTCCTGCCAGATTCTCTTTTGGCGAGGTTTCTTCAATCTCCTCAACCTCTTGGTTAATAACCGGTTAATTTTTAGAAAGTAAGATTAAACAGAAATCAAAAATTGAACAGGCACATTATTTTTTACTTAGATATAAAAATCAAAAAAGGTGATTTGAATGAATCAAATCACCTTTTAAATTTATAAAAATTTAATATTAAAATGTCACGTCAACGCTTGTTTCAGCTCCAAAATCTCCTGGAATGACTGCTAACTCTTCACCGGCATAAGATATGGTTAGTGACCCGGGATCCAAATGAATATACCCCCCACCTCCAAGAAATTGAAGTGCCTGGCCCTGGCTCCAAATTCCGGGATCAAATCCTCTCCCTTTGTAGTATAACCGAGGGAATTGTAGGTTTGTCCTACATTGGCAAATGGAAGAAGTTCAAAATTATCTTTTCGCAGGTAATTGAATCTATAATCTTTATAAAGTGCCAGGGTGGTATCGACATAAGTAGTGTCGCCACGGGCACTAATTATCTTGTAAGCAGTTATAGGGGCTTTTGAGCCGTATCCTGCTGGACCATATCAGGCTGATCCCTACCAGGGGGTGCCTAGGGTAAAGGTCGCTGAGCTACAGCGCTTGTAATAAACCAACTTAAAAAAATAAATAAAAACAGTTTTTTCATGGATCTGTAGTAGCCTTGCAAAAGTAAAATATAAAAATGAACTGTAGCTTATGGTTGAGAAACAAAAGCAATATAGGTTTTTAGGGTCAATAATTTCCCAGTCTGAAAATTTTTAATATCCCAAAATCACCAATTGTTTAATTTAAGCGCCTGAAAAATTAAAGAAAAAACAAAGCTCATAAAAAAAGCCACCCGAAGGTGGCTTTTTAAAACTTATTAAATAAAAGAGAACTTTTAGGTTCTCAAACTACGTTTACTCTTGTCTGGTAAGAATGTAACGGTAAGTACCAAATCCTCCCAATGTTCCGGTAACAGTAACTGTTTTGGTTTCAGCATTAAATGATGAACTTGTTACAGTTAAATTTGCGAATCCGGCAGCAATGTTAGGATTTGAGATAATCACATTCCCAGCACATGCTCCAAAAGTTAAAACAGTCCCATTGACAAAAAACTGGTCAAATCCTGCAGAATTACGCAGAATAACCGATCCCGTTGCATTAGCAGGATTGGTTACCATTTCAACCTGGTAACTTTCTCCAAATGCAGCTGCAAGTGATAATCCAGTATTATCACCGGCAACGAATACCTCAGAAACATCATAGGTACCGTACCACTGGGATGCATCAAATGGACAAACTTTAAGAACATTAATCCTTAATGGTCCACCAACGTAACCGTCAGCGTTTTCCAATTGCAACATTAATATATCACCGGCATTATTAACCCCGGAACCTGTTATATTAATAGAAACAATTCCTTCATTGCTATTTGCCGGTATAGTGACAGTAGCAGGTAAGGTGTAAGCAGCTGCGCTCAAAGTTGAAGTTGCTCCTACAGTTATGTTAAAGGTCCTGTCTGCATTGGTTACATTATTTGTATAAACCTTTACATCAACAGTTTCAGATCCTTCACTGCTTACAGAAACTGATCGCTGGTTAGTTAGCGTAGTTACATCTGCAAACGTCACAAAATTAGGAGGATTGAAGTCATCATCTGAATCACATCCAACGAAAACCGACATGGATATCGTCGCTATAAATAGAATTAAAAATTTTTTCATTATTTATATTTTTTATATTATCTATTGGCGTTTACAGATTCATCGATCGCGTCATTCGCATCAATTTCTGTTTGAGGAATTTTCAGAAAGAATCTTTTGTCATTTGGCTCAAGAGTCAACACCGTACGGTGATTTGAATCCCTTGTGATTCCCCTACTTAAACGTTTAGCATCAAACCATTCAACACCAAACTCAGCATACATTTCTTTTCTTCGTTCTATAAGAATTTCTTCAAGTAAAGCATCACCAGTATTTGAAGATCTAACAGCCTGGGGGTCTCTATTAAGCTGGAGAGCATACAATATATCGTGTGCACTTTCATCCTGACCACCTTGCCATAGCAAGGCCTCTGCCTCAATTAACATCATTTCAGGTGTTCTCATTAAAACGATATCTGCATCAAAAGCGAATTTAAATTTTGTAGATATAAATTCCCTGAAGCTTCCTGCAGGTGCACCATAAAGATTTTGAAAAGTATTTCTGACATCTGTGCTAGAAAACCGCTCAACAAACTTAGCATTTACATACGTTGCATAATATGAAAGAGAAAAGTGTTCCATCATTACTGAAGGAGCATTCCAATAATAATTAGATTGATCTCCAGTTTGTTGCATTCCCCAGATCCACTCAGGATTGCCAATATCATCAAAGCCTTCTTGATATCTACCTGGTGCCAACACAGCATTCATGTCTCCTCCATAGGCAGCTTTTGCATTAATTTCAGCGTCATCCCATTCCCGCATAACCATATTTACGCGGGCAAGAATTCCATGAGCAACCCTGTCATTAATATAGGATTTACTTATTCTGGATGATGGCAAATCTATTAAGGCGGACTCCAAATCGCTTACTATCAAATCATATATTTCCTGCATTGTTGTCATAGGATTTCCAACCAAAGAAAGTTCTAAATAAATTGGCGGTGCCGGGGCAGACGGATCTAAGTGGTATGATTGTTGGAATTCCAGAGCCAACTGAAAGTAATAGAAAGCTCTTAATGTACGTCCCTGTGCAGCTAATTCACTTTTATCGACATCAGAAAGACTACCTGAAGCTTCAACTCCATTTATCAGCGTATTAATCTGATTGATCATGTAATAAGGAAATTGCCAGGAGAAATTAGTCCTTCTGTAAGTGGGTTCACGATTATCGTTATCATAATCAAATCCAAACCAGTTATTAGATTGAATGATATCATTCCCTTTTACAGTTCTTGCAAAATAAATAGAATTAATACCTGCAGCATCCACATTTGTGAATTGAGACCGTGCCCTTCTGTTTAACCCAGACAAGTATGCCTCAACTCCTGCTCTTGATCCAAAGATCACGTCCTCTGAAACCTGCTCAGTAGGGGCTGGTTCTTCTAAAAATTCCTCTTCAGAACATCCTGTGAAAAGGGTCACACATAAAATGAGTAACCATCCTAATTTTATTTTTATCATTTTTAATTTTTTTTTAAAATTCAACATTAAGACCTACACTTACTGTTTTCAGTATATACGATCTACTATTAGTTGTTCCTGCAATACTTTGCTCAGGGTCAATACCTTTATGGGACTGCCAGGTGAACAAATTATCCCCTCTAAAGAAAAATCTAACCTTATCCAAATTCATTTTTTCTACAGCAGCCTTGTCAATAGAATAACCTAAGGTTACAGCTCTTAGTCTAATATAGTCATTATCAAATAAAAATCTGGTAGATTGTGCAGTAAAATCATTTCGAGTATTCAACAATAAAGGAACATTTGTAATATCACCCGGTTCTTGCCATCTTGCTTCTAAATCTGGTGATTGTTGATTCCCTGGTCTTGTAAAAGCTCCCATCAATCCTGCATAAGAACCGTCGTATATTTGAGCCCCAAAGCTAAAGCTAGTTAAAGCATTAAAATCGAAATTACCTACTTGAAGATCGGTATTAAAACCACCTATTATATCCGGCAAAGAAGATCCCTGATAATACCTTGTAGCATCGGAATAATCTTTTGTAATTTCACGTTCCCCTGTTGGCTCACCGCTGTCATCTAAAACATCTGTATACCACATTCCGTAACCATCAGAGGGATCAACTCCTGCCCACTCTTGAATATAGAAATCGTAAAGTGATTTTCCAACTTCCCATCTCTTGCTTCCATTGATAAATGATTCCTGAGTTAATTCAGTAATTTCATTCTCATCTAATGAGAAATTAAAACCTGCGCTCCATTGAACAGTTGGCGTTGCAATTATCCGGGTATTTAAAGTAAATTCCCAACCAAAATTTCTTACAGCACCTACATTGGTAGTAATACTACTATTACCTGTTGAAATTGGCAATGGTTGGTCGTAAATTAAATCAATAGATTCTTTATTGTAGTATTCCACCAAACCAGTAATTCTGTTATTGAAAAAACCGAAATCCAGACCAGCATTAAAAGAAGCTGTAGTTTCCCAGCTCAATAAAGGATCGGTAACACCACCTAGTAAAACTCCCGTATTATCTAAATCATTCCAGCCTGTGTTAAACAGCTGCAAATAAGGAAAGTAACCTATGCCTTGATTGTTTCCAAGTTCCCCATAAGAAGATTTGAATTTCAAGAAACTTAAGGTATTACTGTCCCTTAAAAATGCTTCATCAGAAATTACCCAGGAAGCACCAACTGCAAAGAAATCACCCCATCTAGTTTCTGGAGAAAATCTTGTAGATCCGTCACGTCTGTATGATCCTTCTATGAAATAACGCTCTTTAAAGCTATAAGCTAATCTACCTAAGTAACTAATTAATCTTTCCTCATTAACAAAACCACGCACACCTTCTGGCAATGTACTTCCATTAAGCACTTTCACATTAGGCAAAAATCCGGTAGCATTTGCTCCAAGAGCATCAATTTTTAACTGATAAGCTTCATAAATTAAATCTGCAGAAATATTATGTTCTCCAAATGACTTATCAAAATTAAGGGAATTGATAAAGTTTAATGTCGTTGTAATATCCCTGTTTTGTGATACTCTTCCACCAACATTTGAAGCATATCCTACCTCGTTGTTTGCATAAGTAAAAGAATCAAATAAGTAATTCTCGTAAGATAAGTTACTTCTAAATGAAAGATAATCTGTGAATTCTATATTTGCAAAACCATTTGCTGTTACACTGGTTCTATTATTGTAGTTGTCATAGTTATACAAGGAACCTGCAGCATTTTCGTTTTGCAATAAAGGTCTGTTTGCGTTTACGCTTTGCCCTGACCTTGCACCGTAATCATAGATTGGATTGCCAGAATTATCTAAAATCAACCCTCCATTAGCATCTCTTTGGTACAAAGGGTAAATTGAAGACATTGTATAAATCCATTGGATAGAGCTCTGGAAAGAGTTACCACTCTGAGTTGGTTGATTTTGCGACTGAGTAGACAAGGAGGTATTTAAACCAACTGTTAACCAATCTGAAACATTGGTTTCTAAATTTAACCTTGTGGTGATCCTTTCAAAATCTGATGTTTTAACCGAACCTTCCTGATCAAGATAATTTGCACTTAAAAAATACCGTGTATTTTCACTACCACCGGAAAGATTAACCGTATGCTCGGTACGAAGGGCAGTGTTGTTTAACATTGCGTCGGCCCAATCGGTATCCCATAAAAGATTAGCACCAGCAACTAAGTTTCCATTGGCATCAATAGGATTATCAACACTATAAGGATTATACCCCAGGTTGTTAATTAAATCTTCAGATGCATTTTGACCCGCTAGCTCTCTACTTTGGCCACTCACATATTGAAGGCTGTTTCGCGCTGCTTCCCAAGAGAATTGCAAATAATTTTCAGCACCAAAAGTGTCATGCAAATCAACTGCCGGCGAAGACAAGCCTGATGTAGTAGACAATGTTATTTTTGGAGCTGAGTTAAACCCACCTTTTTTGGTAGTAATTACAATAACACCATTAGCTGCTCGAGAACCATATAATGCGGTAGAGGAAGCATCCTTTAAAACGTTCATCGATTCGATTTGATCACCACTTATAGTATTAATGTTACCATTGTATGGAGCACCATCAACAATAATAAGAGGATCTGCACTTGCATTAATAGAAGCAACACCCCGAATCCTAATAGTGGGACTGTTTCCTGGTTGTCCTCCCGATGTTAGAATATTAACACCCGGAACGTTACCTTGCAAAGCCTGGGTAACGGTGGTAAGCTGTTGCTTTTCCAACGTTTCCTCATCTAGCGACACAACCGATCCAACAATAGATCTTTTAGTCTGGGTTCCGTAAGCCACTACAACCACTTCGTCCAATTGTGCCTCATCCTCTTTCAATATCACATTAATACTATCACCCTCGCCTACAGTAAGCCTACCCACCGTGTAACCCACATAGGAGAAGACCAAAACATTACCGGGAGCAACATTAATGGAGTAATTTCCATCAAAATCTGTTTGAGTACCTCTATTGGTATCTTCAACGACAACATTAACTCCAGGAAGCGGTACTCCGTTTTCACCGGTTACAGTTCCCGTAACCATTTTTTGTTGTGCAAAGGTTAATTGCACCACGAACACTAAGAATAGCGTTAGAATTCCATTTAATCTTTTTTTCATTATTTTGTTAATTTGAATTAGCCAGCGCCAAAAATGATAATAATTTCTTAAAGATAAAAACTTATTATTGCCCTTGAAGTGTTAAACTCTTAACACAACGCTATTACTTAGATGCCAAATCTCCTATATGGTTGCGTCAAGTTTGTAATAAATTGCTAAAAATTTATTATGTGAATAAATTCTTAAAATTATAAAAAAGGATTTTTAAGGGAAATATATAATGTCAGGATTTTGGCTAAATCATTTTACTACAACGATTTAGCTTCATTTTAGAAGAAAACGAATAAACAAATTCATTCAATAAAATGGCACCTATTTAGATTGATTTTAAATTTTACAACAAAAAGGCTGCCTTTTAAATATAACCTAAAATAATTTATGGGAAATGTATTTTGATAAGCTTCTTATATTACAGAATTTCATTAAGTTTCCTGCTAAGGAATTAACCAACTATTTTTATGCTTGCTACGAATTCGTTTTTAAGATTAACAGTAAGAACATCGTCTGCAAAATCTAAAGATTCCTATCTTACCAAAAGCAAAAGCCGTCTAAAAATTTTTAGACGGCTTTTTCATTTAAAACTTGATAATAACTATTTTATTCATCAAGCTGAATTTGCTCCTGAAAGGCTGGACCCCATGCGCTTCCATCAATTGCACTTCCACCCTGAATAAGAACAGGATTAATTTCAATAATTCTCTCACAAGAATTAACTATTCTTCCTGAAGCCTTTAAATTATAGGGCGTTTGTGGAGCGCCATTATAAGTAGAAGTAAGATATGACTGTTCAGGAATAGTAATTTGAAAAGTCTCCAAATCAACCTCTACCTTAACTGGATCATTTGTTACGATAATTTCTCCCCACCAACCCTGGAACCAGCCAAAAAGGAGACCATTCATCATTAATTCACCGTCATCATTCAACCATGTTTCAACTTCAGTAGGATATCCCCACGAGTCAGTACCAGACCAGGTACCTACCAATTGATCTAAAGTAATTGAACATCTCCTGAAAAACTCAACATTTAAAGATCCATTTTCTATAATCAATTCATCAACACCTTCCATTTCGATAATATTAAGAATTAGATTAGAACTACCGCTTTCAGGAATAGCATCAAAATTTCCCGTAATTGTCATCGTTCCCGCATAGGAACCAGCAGGAATAACTAAATCACTAACACTATATTGGTTAGGTGCCGCAGTTGATGCAGGATCTATTTCCACCTCCACTCTTCTTTCTGAAGAAGATGTCGTGGTTACGAAGGCTTCAACCTCTGCAGACGCTCCTTCCTCGGGAGTAGCAAGAACTACCGAATTATTAGCGAATTGCAATAGGGTTGGATCTTCAGGGCCAATTTGAGGAATGTCGTTGTCTTCACACGAGGTTATCATCAAAGCCCCAAATAAGATAACTGCTGTTTTATATATTAATTTTTTCATTTTATAAATTTTAAAAGATTAATAACCAGGATTCTGCTCAATATTAGAATTTGCATTAATCTCAGCCTGAGGTATAGGCAACTGGAACCTATGATCACCGGCAGGCATTGTAAGCCTTTCAGGAGGTGTCCCAGAACCATCGGCAATATCACCAAAATCAGCACGTACTATAGGATTTCCCAATCTTTTAATATCGAAAAATCGGTGACCTTCAAATGCAAGTTCCAACCTTCTTTCAAGAAGAATGGCATCTAAAAGAGCCTGGCCAGTTTCACCACCAGTGTAAGTATCGTAACGCTTATCCCTTAAAGTATTCAATGTAGCCAATGCTTCAGTTTCCAATCCACCTGCTCTATATTGAGCTTCAGCTTTATTAAGAGCCACTTCAGCAGCACGCATCACTTTTATATCCACACGACCGTTAACCTGTCCTGTTTCTCCAATGAATTTACGCACCGCATTGTATGGATTACCTTCGTAAGTGGCATCAAAAACAGCTACTTCACTACGAATATCATCATCGCCATATTCCTGAAACAGATCATAGGCAGCCGCGTATTCAGAGCGTACATCTCCGCCAATGGTCTGACTGTAAAGAACACCAACGTTATTATATCCGCTTTCAGAAGTAGTATTTACAGCAAGTTCATAAACGATTCCAGAGTTAGTGGCATCGCGATAAACATTTAGAAGTTCATCTGCATCTGCTATAGGAGTCGTAACTTCTCCAGCTGCTATAATAGCTTCGGGATAATCACCGTTATATAGGTGTACTCGGGACAACATGCCATATACAGCATTTTTGTCAAATCTTCCTTCACCATTGCTACTTCCTATAAGTCCTGCAGCTGTCTCTAAATCATCAATAATTTCTAAATAGTTGCTACTTACAGTTTCCCTTGAAGGTTCAGCAAGCGGATTTCCTGTATCCCCATCCTCAACTTTCATATAAACAATCCCTAAAGATGATGCTGCATCTGCACTTTGAGTTGGAATTTTACCATAAATCCTTACCATATCAAAGTGAGCAAAAGCCCTCGCAGCAAGTGCCTGTCCAAGAATGTTATCCTTTTCAGAGCTATCTGCCAGATTATCTATTTGACCTATTACAAGGTTTGCGGCATTAACGGCCTCATAACCTTCACTCCAGTAAAGAGAAACCGCTCCACCAGTAGTAGGGACATACCTCCAGTCATAGTAGATTTCATTTGAAGTTCTTCCCGACTGCACCAGTATTACATTATCTGACAGGATATCTGGCATTGCCTGGTAACCAGCTGTAGTACTGGAATAGTAATTTCTCAATTGGGAATAAATCCCGTCAACACCGTTTTGAAAAGCGGGGACACTATTAAAAAATGTCTGTGGATTCCCTTCGGTAAAAGGCTGCAAATCATTTATCTCATCGTCACAGCCAAAAAAAGCGAGTGACAGAAATAAATAAGATAAAATTTTTATTTTGTTTTTCATTTTAATTTATTTTTTGATTAAAATCCTATTTCAACACCTACGTTGTAAGATTTTGTCTGTGGATAACTAAATAAAGAGAATTCACCGGGAATAAAGTCCGCTGCGCCTGGAGCTGTAGTTTCTGATGATCCAATTCCTATTTCAGGATCCCCATTGTACTCTGTCCATGTTAACAGGTTTTGTCCCGTAGCAAAAATTCTAAGGGTACTAATTGGCATATTCTCCATTAACCTTGAAGGCATTTTGTAGTCTAAGGTAAGATTCCTTAGCCTCAAATAATCACCGCTTTCAAGGAATCTGGTAGAAGTTTGATCAGCTGTACTCTGGTAAAGAGGGCTTGGCAAAACATCCTGATCACCAGGCTCTTTCCAGTAATCGAAAGCTTCGAGCCTTCGGTTAGAATTTATACCCGCAATGGAAACTCCTGCACTACGCTGGAAGTTATAGATATAATTACCCTTTTTGAAAACAAAATCAGCTCTCAAACCAAATCCTCTATGTTTAAAAGAAGTAAAGAAACCACCTTCAAAATCCGCCTGAGGAGACTTACCATCAATAAGAGTCTCGAAAGAGTCACTAAATTCGCTTGTCAAATCACCTTCGCTATCGTAATAGAGCGGCTGACCGTTTGCAGGGTTCACACCTGCATAACGTGGAATATAAAAAGAATTGATCTCTTCTCCTTCACGCAAGATTGTCAATCCACGTATAATATCTTCTCCTCCCACAAGTTCTTTTACCTCATTGTCAAGGAATGCTGCATTAGCTCCAACGGTCCAGGTAAAGTCTTGATTTCTGATAATATTCACATTTAAGGAAACTTCGAAACCACTGTTTTCTACCTCACCAATATTATCCAGGATAGCGTTGTTTTCATCTCCAACAGTTTGAGAAATAGGCCTGTTTAATAAAAGATCCTGGGAATTCTTTTTAAAGTAATCCAATACCCCTGATACCCTATTGTTAAGCAAACTAAACTCAACCCCAACATCTAATATTGCCTGAGATTCCCATTGGATTTCAGGATTTCCAACCCCTAATGGAACCGCAGTAGTAAATCCATTATATGTGCCGAATCCCAATAAATTTAAGAATTGAAAATCTCCAATGTTCTGATTACCGGCAGTTCCATAAGACGCCCTAAGTTTCAAGTCGTTGAACACAGAATTAACCATAAATGCTTCTTTACTGATATTCCACGCAGCACTGGCACTGTAAAATGTACCGTATTTATTATCTGGTCCAAATCTGGAAGAACCATCTCTTCTTATAGAACCGGATAAGATATATTTTTCATCAAAATTGTAATCCAGGAATAACCCCTGAGAGAAAAGAATTCTTCTTGCTTCGTTACTTCCGGCGTTTGTAGCCTCTGCCGAAACATTCTGGTATGGAATATTTGGCGATGGAAAGCCTCTGCTTGAAGCTGTAAGGGATGTAAAAATTCTTTCATTGTATTCAAGAAGTGCACTGGCAGAAACATTATGATATTCACCAAAAGTGTCAGAGTATGTTAAAAGGTTATTCACATTATACTCGAATGTTTGAGTATAAGTGTCTCTTTGGGTTCCTGGGAAATTAGCATCTCCAACAATACTATTCAATACCCCTCCAGCAATTGATCTCGACGTTTCATTTCCCCTATTACTAGTTCCACCAACAGAAAATCTGTTTGTAAATTTATCGCTAAACCGAACATCTGCAAAAACACTCCCGATAATAAGAAAATCTCTTCTGTCTTCCGGTTCAGTTTGTAATGCACGTGCAATCGGGAAACCACTTCTTGTGGGATTAAATACAGGAGAACCATCTGCCTCCCTAACGATATTACCCTCCGCATCTCTTCGATATAATGGATCATAGGGGTTATAGTCATACATAGCCCTGAAAGGATTTTGCACGTTGTTTCTATCCCTTGGTAAATCTGTAGTACTTCTTGCAAGGGACAGGCTTGTACCTATATTCAACCATTCTTTGGCCTGATACTGAGTATTTAAACGGGAAGAAATTCTTTCAAATCCGTCTATACGATCAATAATACCGGAATCCTTGTCATACCCAAATGAAAGGAAATAACTAAAATCTTCAGTCCCCCCATTTATAGACAAGGAGTTGGATTGTAAATAAGAATCTCTTAACAATTCATCTTTCCAGTTAGTATCGTAAGACTCCAAAAGTGCTAATCTCTCCGGACCAGCTGTTGCCCCAGGAAGAGATTGAGCAGCATTTATTCCAAGCCCAGCATACTGGCTTTCAAGTTCAAGCTTTTGACTCGCATTCATTAGGTCGAAAGGATCTTCTACCATGGAACCAGTACCTACAGAGGAACGAAATACAATTTGCGCCTCTCCCTTTTTACCAGATTTGGTTGTTATCAGAATAACCCCGTTAGCACCCCTGGATCCATATTTAGAAACGGTCGCCGCATCTTTTAAAACAGAAACAGATGCTATATCTCCCGGGTTCACATTGCTAATTGCAGATGCATCAACTGGCATCCCATCAACGACATAAAGCGGAGCAGAACCGGCATTAATAGACCCAACCCCACGTATCTGCACGAAAGCTGTTTGTCCAGGCCTACCGTTTGCAGCAGTTACCTGAACACCCGCAGCCTTACCCTGCAGAATGTTATCCACACTGGTTGTACGTGCAAAATCGGCAATTTCCTCATTAGAAACTGTTGAAACTGCAGAAGTTGAAAGCTCACGGGAGGTAGCACCATAACCTACAACTACCACTTCATCCAATGCAGCAGCATCTACATCTAAAACCGCATCATAAACATTCCCAGCTCCAACAGTAATCGTCTGGGTTGCAAAGCCCACATAGGAAAAAACTAATCTTTCCCCTGTAGCAACCGAAATCGTGTAGTTTCCGTCAAAATCTGTTTGAGTACCTCGATTGGTGTTCTGCACCAATACATTCACACCAGGCAGTGATAGTCCCTGGGAATCAGTCACCGTTCCAGTGACATCCTTTTGTTGCTGTGCAAAGGTTAATTGCACCACGAACACTAAGAATAGTGTTAGAATTCCATTTAATCTTTTTTTCATTATTTTGTTAATTTGAATTAGCCAGCGCCAAAAATGATAATAATTTCTTAAAAAAAAATTTTGATATGTTAAACTATTAACACTACGCTATCTTGTAGATGCGGAATTAATTAAATGGTTGCGTAGACTTTCTAATAAATTGCTAAAAACTTATTATGCCAATATATTCTTAAATTAAAAAAATGAATCAAACCAGTACGTAATAGTCATTTTGATTATATCACATTTGCACAATTTTGAGCTTCTTTTTAAAAAAATACATTTAATAAAATAACTCCTTAATTTTAATCTATAATAAATTTTATAACAAAAAAAAGGCTGCCTTTAGAATTAGCTTTTAGTGTTTATTAATTTTGGTCGCCAGGTCCAATATTTGGATTCGCATCAATTTCAGCCTGTGGAATTTTAAAAATCCAGGCATCATTTACTGAAGGCTTCTCCTGTTTAAATCCTTCTTGATAAAGAATTTGAGATGCTCCGGAACCGCCATTGGCAGCATGATCAATTCCTTCATCCCAACGTATCTCAAAACAGTTTAAATAGAACAGGAAAATCTTTTTCAAACCCCAATATTTAATTATTTTTGGCAATGCTTAAA
Source organism: Bacteroidota bacterium (assembly GCA_051751125.1). GTDB lineage: Bacteria > Bacteroidota > Bacteroidia > Flavobacteriales > Flavobacteriaceae > Gillisia. The sequence goes on along the minus strand of JBNJKO010000031.1, from coordinate 12,206 downwards.
AATTCCTCCAATTATAAACTCACCGAATGCGGAACAGATGAAGCTGGCCGTGGCTGCCTGGCCGGGCCGGTAGCAGCCGCTGCTGTGATTTTACCAAAAAGGTTCAAACACGAACTCATCAATGATTCCAAAATGGTAACAAAGGAAAATCGGCTAATGCTTAAGAAGATCATTGAAAAAAAAGCACTAAATTATTCTGTTTCTTTTGTAGATAATTTAAGGATTGATGAAATTAACATACTCAATGCATCCATCCTGGCAATGCACCAATGCATAAACGATCTCACTCTTTTTCCTGAACATATTCTGGTAGACGGAAACAGGTTTAAACCTTATAAAAATATACCTCACCTGTGCGTAATCCAGGGAGACGAAAAATATTTAAATATTGCCGCTGCCTCCATTCTGGCAAAAACATACAGAGATGCCTATATGGAAAAGATCCACGAGGAATTCCCAATGTATAACTGGAAGCAAAATAAAGGGTATGGTACCGCAGAACATCGCGCCGCTATTATTAAATATGGTATCACCAAATATCATCGCCTTAGTTTCAGGCTTTATCCTGAAGCGTTGAAACTTGAATTCTAACGCAGTACCTTTGACCTCGAACAGGTGCTTTTCAATTCCTGTAATTAGAAAATTAATCAATTGGTAAAATTTGTTTAAATGAGGAACCTGCTGCCAGCTTTAGTTGTTGTTTTAATTTTAATCTCCTGCTCAAAAGATGGAAACAAAACCTCAGATCCAGAAAAATATATCCCTGAAAACGTAAATTTCCTTTTGCAAGCAGAGAATCTTTCCGAATTTATCTTTAAGGTGGATAGCACAAGTTTTTTCAGTAAAAACAGTTTTTTATTTGAAGGTCCGGCTTTTGAACATTTAAAAAATCTGAATCAATTATCGGTTTCAAAAACCGCTTTGGTTTGTTTTGTGAAAAATGAACAGAACGAATATGAGTATCTCTTTATAAGCAAAAATCAGCCTGAAATTAAAACAGATTCCATTAAAAACAGGTCCCTGGAAACCCTGACATTTGATTCCTTTGAAATCAGGAAAATTGGAACCGAAGAATTTACCACTTATACCGCAAATCAGGACGCTGTTTTTCTTGCATCCAATTCCCTTGAATTGATTAAAAATACGATTGCCGAAGCTGGGGAAAATAAAGTAAGGAGCGAAAGTTTTGAAATGGCCCGGGCTGCTGCCGACGAAAAAAGGACCTCCCTATTTATAAACTACAACAATCTTGAAGACTTTTTTTTAAGATTGGCTCCCGATTCATCTGTACCGCTTAAAAATTTAGGGGATTGGAGCGTATTGGATCTTGAAATTGAAGGACAGGATCTTTTAATAAATGGAATTATTTCAACCGAAGGAGGCTCTTCCAAAATACTGGATATCTTTCAGGAGATTGAAGTGCAAAAAAATGAAATAGCACAAATCACCCCCACTTCTGCTGAAGGGTTTTATTCTTTCACCTATTCCCAAATGGAAAAACTTCACAGGAATCTGAATAAATTCAGGAAAGATTCCCTTAAACTCTCTCCAAATCATCTCTTAAACTTCACAAAAGAAGCTGGTTTGATCTATGGAACCGAAAATGTGCTAGTGTTAACAACCACAGATCCAGAGCTGGCTAATGAATCTATATCCGGCAGGGAGCAAGTAGTCGAATTCCGCGGGATTTCGATCATGGAAAATCCTGAACCGGATGAATTTTTAAAGATCCTGGATCCCTTGATGAAGGAGCAAAACTTAAAGTTCTACGCTTTTGTCGAACATTTTCTAATCTTTTCACAATCGGTAAAAACCCTGGAAAACATCATCACAAATTTTCAAAACAATACAACACTTGACGAACAAGAGTATTACCAAAAAGCCGTTTCAAATCTTACCGGTTCCTCTTCGCTTTTATTTGTTGCCAATACTTTAAATTTAAAAAACGCCTTAAATAAGACCGTTTCAAATGAATTTAAAACCCAGCTCGAATCTCTTGATTTTGAGGAGCATCCCGTCATCGCGTTTCAGTTCGTAAAGGAAAATGATTTTGCCCATGTCCACGGAGTTTTAAAGGCCTCTAAAAACAAACCTACTCTGGAAATCCGGCAAATTGCATCCATTAAATTAAATTCAGCAATAGGAATTCTGCCTATTTTGGCAAAAAACCATACCAACCAGCAATCGGAAATCCTGGTACAGGACAGTAATAATGTTCTTTATTTATATTCTTCCACAGGAGATTTGCATTGGGAGAAACAAATGGACATAAGAATCGCAGGTGAGATCCATCAGGTAGATTTGTTTAAAAACGGGAATTTGCAGCTTGCCTTCAATACCCCAAATGCTTTTCATGTATTAGACAGAAACGGAAAACCGGTAAAACCTTTTCCTTTGGAATTTAAGGACGAAATCTCCGTGCCTGTGAGCATTTTTGACTATGACAATAACCGCAACTACCGGTTTGTCATCACTCAGGAAAACGATATTTTAATGTACGACTCAAAAGGAAAGAGTGTAAAGGGATTTGACTTTGAAAAAACAACTTCTGAAATAACCCAGCCACCAAAGCATATCAGATTAAAAAACAAGGATTATATCGTGTTCCCTGAATCCAATGGTAAACTGAACATCAATAGCCGACAAGGAAAATCCCGGATTAAAGTAAAAGAAAAAATAGATTTTTCTGAAAATGAATGGTATCAAAACAAGGGAGAATTTGTTTCCGTGAATTCAGCCAATGATTTGGTTTTTGTTGATGTAAACGGAAATGTGGAAGAAAAACAGGTTGCCTTCAATGTTAACCTGCAACTTGTAGCTACAGAAAACACCCTGGTTACCCTTTCTGAAAATGTTTTGGTAATTAACGACACAGAAATAAATCTGGATTATGGCCTTTACACCCAGCCAAAAATATTTGAACTTGAAAACAAAACATACATCGCTGTAACCGACACCCAGGCACAACGGGTCTATGTGTTCGATAAAAATGCGACCTTGCTTCCCGGATTTCCTGTTTACGGAAATTCTGCGATCGATATGCGTATAGAAAATGGAGGTAATGTGCTTCTAACGGTGAAAGGAGAAGAAGATACTGTTTTGGTTTACAGGATGTAATTCAATATTTAAGATCCGGGATTAGAATATTTGTCGTGGAGTAACAAATAACTCTGATATAATTTAGCCGCGAATGCACGAATAATTTTTTAAAAACCAAAAACTTTTAAAAGCTCCTCCCCAAGGAGGGGTGGCCAAAGGCCGGGGTGATTCCAGTTATAATTTACTTTATTAATCATTCTGTTTTAATCGACAGAAGAATTCTGGTAAATTAGACATATCCTGGTTCCAATTAATCCACCCACTTCAATTAAAACATTCGTGGCTTAAAGTTCGCGTTGGTAAGATTTAAGATTCGGAATTAAGCAATTCAGCTTCAAAAAGATTGGCGAAATGCTTCAGTAACTTTTCCTGTACTTCGGCTAAAGGAATTTCTCTTCGGCCCAATTCCATATTCAGGGAAGTCACGGCTTTTCCGCGGATCCCGCAGGGAATAATATTATCAAAATAGCCAAGATCGGCATTTACATTCAAGGCAAATCCATGCATGGTGACCCAACGGCTGGCGCGTACGCCCAGAGCACATATCTTTCGGGCAAAAGGCGTTCCTGTATCCAGCCAAACCCCGGTCTCCCCGGTACTCCTTTCCGGCTTTAGTCCATATTCCTGAAGTGTTAAGATAATCACCTCTTCAAGAAGCCGAAGGTATTTATGAATATCGGTAAAAAAATTATCCAGGTCAATTATAGGATAGCCCACCAATTGTCCCGGGCCGTGGTATGTGATGTCCCCGCCGCGGTTGATCTTATAATATTTCGCGTTTTTCGCTTCAAGCTCATTTTCGGTGAGCAATAAATGTTCTGGTTTTCCACTTTTGCCCAATGTATACACATGTGGATGTTCAACCATCAACAAATAATTGGGAGTTTCAGCATTTATATCTTCCCTTCTGTTTCGGATCTTGAGATCAAGGATCTCCTTAAAAAGCTGTTCCTGATAATCCCAGGCCTCTTTATAATCCTTTAATCCGAGTTGCTGTAGCTGTATTTTTTTGTTCAAAATCTGGAAGTTGGGGGTTTCAGGTCCTTAATAATTATACTTGGGCCTGTTTAAAATAATAAGCGCTGCAATTACTCCGGGAATCCACCCTAATAATGTTAACAACAAAACGATCAAAATAGATCCGCAACCGCGGTCATACACAGCCAGGGGAGGAAACAAAACTGATAATATTACACGCCAAACACTCATATATTTTTATTCAATTATTCTATAGAATTGCAAAGATAAGATTTATATAATTCCTGAAAAAGCCGATTATTTTTTAGGAATTGAGATAGGCTATAATTCTAATTGATTGGTTGCCCGATTGTCATTATATTTGCAGCTTCTTACCAGTACCGGTAAGTTTTTAAATTTATAGATCATTATGCATTTATCTGAACAGGAAATAGTACGAAGAGAAAAACTTTCGGCTTTACGTAAATTAGATATCAATCCATATCCGGCAGCTTTATTTCCGGTAACTCACGTCACTTCTGAAATAAAATCAAATTTTAAAGAAGGTGGAAAAGTAGTTGTTGCGGGAAGACTTATGTCCAGACGAATCCAGGGAAAGGCTTCTTTTGCTGAAATTCAGGATTCCAGGGGAAAGATTCAGGTTTATTTTAACCGGGATGAGATTTGTACCGGGGAAGATAAAAGTTTGTATAATGATGTTTATAAAAAACTCCTGGATATTGGAGATTTTATAGGAATTGAAGGAGAGCTATTCACCACTCAGGTTGGCGAAAAAACCATTATGGTGAAAAAATTTACGCTTTTAAGCAAATCCCTTCGGCCGCTTCCGCTTCCAAAAACAGATAAAGAAGGAAAAACCTACGACGAGTTTAATGATCCAGAACACAGATATCGCCAACGTTATGCCGATTTGGTGGTGAATCCAAAAGTGAAAGAGATCTTTGTAAAACGCACAAAGCTTTTTACCGCGATGCGGAATTTCTTTAATGAAAAAGGATATTTTGAAGTTGAAACACCTATCCTTCAATCAATCCCGGGAGGTGCTGCAGCCAGACCTTTTATGACACATCACAATGCACTGGACATCCCTTTATATTTAAGGATCGCAAATGAATTATATTTAAAAAGACTCATCGTTGGTGGTTTTGACGGGGTTTATGAATTTTCCAAAAACTTCAGAAATGAAGGAATGGATCGCACGCATAATCCGGAATTCACTGCCATGGAGATCTATGTGGCCTACAAGGACTACAACTGGATGATGGAATTCACAGAAAATCTTCTGGAATATTGTGCGCTGCAGGTAAATGCAACTACCGAAGCCACTTTTGGAGAGAATAACATCAATTTTAAAGCTCCTTACAAACGGGTCACTATGACCGACGCCATAAAGGACTTTACAGGTTTTGATATCACAGGAAAGTCTGAAAAAGAACTTTTTAAGGCTGCCAGGGAAATGGGTGTGGATGTAGATGAAACGATGGGAAAAGGAAAACTTATCGATGAAATATTTGGAGAAAAGTGTGAAGGAAAATATATCCAGCCTACTTTTATAACTGACTATCCTAAGGAAATGAGCCCATTATGTAAAGAACACCGCGATAACCCTGAGTTAACGGAGCGTTTTGAGCTGATGGTTTGCGGAAAGGAAATCGCAAATGCCTACACAGAATTGAATGATCCAATAGACCAGCGGGCGCGTTTTGAAGAGCAGTTGAAATTATCAGAAAAAGGAGATGATGAAGCTATGTTCATCGACGATGACTTCCTTCGTGCTTTGGAATACGGAATGCCTCCAACTTCCGGACTGGGAATTGGAATGGACCGGTTGATCATGTTTTTAACCAACAAACAATCTATACAGGAAGTTCTCTTCTTTCCACAGATGAAGCCGGAGAAAAAAGCAGCTGTTCCAAAACCGGAAGATTTTATAAAGATTGGAGTACCTCAGGAATGGGTGGATATTGTAATGCATGAATATCTTAGTGTTTCAAAATTAAAGGAGAACAAACCCACGCAGGTGCATCAAACCCTGAATGGTTTGCGGAAGAAAAACAAAATACCTGTTGCAGCACTTCAATTGGAAGAAGTTGAAAAATGGTTTTAACACTATAAAACTGGTTCCATTCGGGCGGAATTTTATCGAAATTCTAAAGAATTCTTCCTTAGACCTGGCTTTCGAGCTTGCTTTGAGGTAACTGATTTTTCCTGTGCTAAAATAAAATTGAAAAGCTCAGGAATGTTAAATTTTAAGGAATTTTAACTTTGCGTTAAACCTTTTTAGTTTTTTTACGTCTAAAGACTATCCCGAAGGCTGGTCTTTTTTCGTTTTTATCTTCGACTCAAGTTTTTTCCTTCTTTATTAATAATTAAAACAAGTTTTCATGACCAAACAATTTTCTTACAAACTACTTCTGGTAGCTTTGTCTTTGTCTGTTTCCGGTTGTGCTGTATTTCAGCCAGACGACAAAAAAGGCACGGCACAAACTTCAGAAAAACCAGAATCCAAGGACAAAAATGGCCTTAAACCCTACAACAAAGTAATTACCAAAGATGCAAAATCTGATAAAGGTTTATTTACCGTTCATAAGGTAGATGACAATTACTTTTATGAAATCCCGGACAGTCTTATTAACCGCGAAATGCTTACCGTAACCCGAATCGCAAAAACCGCAACCGGAATTGGTTTTGGTGGTGGAAAGCAAAATACCGAGGTTCATCGCTGGGAAAAGAAAAACAATAATATTTTACTCCGCCTGGTTTCTCACGAAATCTATGCGGCAGATTCCCTTCCGGTTCACGAAGCGGTAGTGAATTCAAATTTTGACCCTATTATTCAATCCTTTGCAATTAAAGCGATATCCAAAGATTCTCTAAATTCAAGCTATGTGATTGATGTTACAGATCTTTATACCAAGGACGTTCAAACCCTGGGATTGCCGGATCGCACAAGAAAACAATATAAAGTTTCCAGACTGGATGACAGCAGATCTTATATTGACACCATTCGCAGTTATCCTGAAAACATAGAAATACGTCACGTAAAAACCTACAATGCCGGGGAACCGCCTTCCAATGCAAGCACAGGATCCATTTCACTGGAATTTAGCAATTCCATGATCTTACTTCCTAAAGTGCCTATGGAGCGTCGTTATTTCGACCAGCGTGTTGGATGGTTTGCCAGAGGACAAACAGATTATGGCCTGGATGCTCAGGAGTCTAAAATAGTGAGATACCTTGACCGTTGGAGACTTGAAGTGAAAGATGAAGACATTGAAAAGTTTAAGAGAGGCGAATTGGTGGAACCTAAAAAACAAATCGTTTATTATGTAGACAGAGCCACTCCAAAACAATGGATCCCGTTTATCAAGCAGGGTATTAATGACTGGCAGGTAGCTTTTGAAGCTGCCGGATTTAAAAATGCCATTATTGCCAAAGATCCTCCAACAAAAGAAGAGGATCCGGACTGGAGCCCTGAGGATGTGCGTTATTCTGTTGTACGCTATTTAGCTTCGCCTATTCCAAATGCAAATGGCCCGCACGTAAGTGATCCCCGTTCCGGTGAAATCCTGGAATCTGATATTAACTGGTATCACAATGTAATGACCTTACTTAGAAACTGGTTCTTTGTACAAACTGCAGCTATCAACGAAGATGCCCGCGGAGTTCAGTTTAAAGACGAAGTGATGGGAAGATTGATACGCTTTGTATCATCCCACGAAGTTGGACATACCCTTGGCTTACCTCATAACATGGGAAGCAGCGTTGCGTATGATGTTGAAGATTTACGTGATCCTGAATTCACCAAAAAATATGGTACTGCTCCATCTATTATGGATTATGCCCGTTTCAACTACGTAGCACAACCCGGAGATGGCGATGTGGCACTTATGCCGGAAATTGGTGTTTATGACAAATATTCCATTTCCTGGGGATACCGCCCAATTCTGGATAAAAAAGGAAAGGAAGAAAAAGAAACTTTAGACCAGTGGATCCTGAAACATGCCGGAGATCCAATGTATCGCTTCGGAAGTCAGCAAAGAACCACTATTGATCCAAGTTCACAAACCGAGGATCTTGGTAGCGATGCCGTATTAGCAAGTCAATATGGAATTGCAAACTTAAAGCGTATCGTTCCAAACCTTATAGAATGGACTGCCGAAGACGGAAAAAATTACGACGATCTTAATACGATGTATGGTCAGGTCCTTGGACAGTATAACCGATATATGGGCCATGTAGCTGCAAATATTGGTGGGGTTTATGAAATGTATAAAACCTACGACCAGGAAGGTGCTGTTTACACTCATGTAGAAGCAGAGAAACAAAAGAATGCCATGAAATTCTTACAAACTGAACTTTTCCAGACTCCGGAATGGTTAATAGATCAGGAAATTTTCAACAAAATAGAATTTGATGGAAATATGGAACGTGTAAGAAACTTTCAGGAAAGAACGCTTTCCAACTTACTTGACTTCGGAAGAATGGCCAGGTTGATGGAAAATTCTTCTGTAAATGGAAAGGAAGCCTATTCATTAATGAATATGATGACCGATGTTCGTACGGGACTTTGGAGTGAATTAAATAGGGGAGGCGCTATTAGCAATTACAGAAGAAATCTTCAAAGAGCTTATATTTCAAGAATGGAATATTTAATGACCGAAGAACAAAGTCCGGCAATGAGAAGATTTGGCTCATCTATTGATGTAGCTCAAAGCGATATTCGTCCAATTGTACGGGGAGAACTTGTGACTTTGCAACGTAACATTAGAAATGCGGCAAACAGATCAAATGATCAACTAACCAGGTATCATCTTCTAGATGCTTTGGAGCGAATTGATCTTATTCTAAACCCCATAGCAAAAGGATAACCTTTTTGTTGATCATTGTAATGATGATCTTTTTTCAGACCCTGCCAGGCCCCACCCGGCAGGGTCTATTTTTTTAAAAAAAATTCAGGGTTATCACCCTTTTATTTTTGCGTTTTTAAGTCTTAATGCGTTTGCTATTACCGAAACAGAACTAAAACTCATTGCCAAAGCCGCAATCATAGGGGACAATAATATTCCGAAAAATGGATACAATACCCCTGCAGCAATAGGTATTCCTGCAGTATTATAAAACAAGGCGAAAAACAGGTTCTGCTTGATATTCCGCATCACCTTTTTGCTCAGTTCTTTTGCCTTTAATACACCCTGTAAATCACCTTTTACCAGCGTTATTTTTGCGCTTTCAATAGCAACATCGGTTCCGGTTCCCATCGCTATTCCAATATTGGATTGCGCCAGTGCAGGCGCGTCATTGATCCCATCGCCGGCCATCGCAACATTTTTCCCCTCAGCCTGTAAGCGTTTTACTTCATTTAATTTATCTTCCGGCAACATCCCGGCTTTAAATCCTGAAAGGTGCAATTCATTTGCAACAGCTGCGGCGGTAATTTTGTTATCCCCGGTAAGCATATAAACGGCTATCCCTGCATCCATCAATTCCTGTATTGCCCGCCGGCTGGTTTTTTTGATGGGATCTGTAATCGTGATATATCCAACCACCTTTTTATCGATTGACAAATAAGAAACTGTCTTACCCAAATGTTGCTCCTTTTCAACTTTCTCTTTTAAATCCAAAGAAATTTCAGCAGCAACGTGTTGCATAAGTTGTTCATTCCCAATTGCGAGCTCCAGGCCGTCAACATTTCCCGTAACCCCCTTTCCTGTAACCGAATTAAAATTGGAGGCTTCAGTTAAGGTCAGTTTCTTTTCTTTGGAAAATTTGACGGTAGCTTCTGCCAGCGGATGCTCACTCATCGAATTAAGGGAAGCGATGTATTTTAAAATGGAATCTTCAGAAAAATTAGAATCCGAAGAAACCACCTTTTCTACAGAAGGTTTCCCTTCAGTAATAGTCCCTGTTTTATCGATTATGAGAGTATCTATTTTATCCATGTTTTCCAGCGCCTGGGCATTTTTGATAAGCACTCCGTTTTGTGCACCTTTTCCAACACCTACCATTACAGACATTGGCGTTGCTAATCCCAAAGCGCAGGGACAGGCAATGATTAAAACGGCGATGGCATTAATTAGCGCATAGGCATACGAAGGTTCCGGACCATAAATTGCCCAAATGATGAAGGTGATTATTGAAATAAGAACCACAATAGGCACAAAATAACCGGAAATTTTATCGGCTAGTTTTTGAATTGGTGCCTGAGAACGGCTGGCATCATTCACCATCTTGATTATCTGGGCCAACAGAGTTTCATTCCCTACTTTTTGAGCCTTCATTGTAAAACTCCCGTTGCCGTTAATAGTCCCTGAAGTTACTTTATCTCCCTCCTGTTTATCCACAGGAATAGGTTCCCCGGTAATCATGGATTCATCCAGACTGCTCCCGCCCTTTTCAATGATTCCATCTACCGGGATCTTATCTCCAGGTTTTACCCTTAAAATATCGCCCACCTCAATTTTATCTGTAGCCACGACCTCATCCTGCCCATTTACAACCCGAACGGCAGTGTTGGGGGCAAGTTTTAGCAATGCTTTAATAGCGCTGTTGGTTTGGCTATGTGCCCGGGCTTCGAGCAACTGGCCTAATAAAACCAGTGTTAAAATTACGGTTGCTGCCTCAAAATAAACATGAACAGTACCCATTACGGTTTTAAACTGCGCCGGAAAAAGATCTGGAAACAACAATCCAAAAACACTGAATACCCAGGCAACCCCTGCTCCAATACCTATAAGGGTGAACATGTTCAAATTCCAGGTAATTATGGATTTATAGGCACGTTCAAAAAACATCCAGGTAGCATAAAATACCACAGGAATAGAAAGCCCCAGCTGAATCCAGTTCCAGAATTTCATATCCATAATTTGATATAGAGGATTCCCGGGGATCATTTCGGACATTGCAATAAGAAATATTGGCAGAGTAAAAGCCACCGCAATTTTAAATTTTTTGAGGAGTTTTTGATAGGTTTTTTTCTCTGCAGAAACATCTGCTTTCATTGGAATCAGGTCCATTCCGCAGATGGGACAGGAACCCGGTTCATCCTTTATTACTTCAGGATGCATGGGACAGGTATACTGGCCCGCTCCCAGGTTGAGTTTCATTTCTTCTACAAGGTCCATCCCACATACAGGGCAATCTCCCGGTTCATCATAGGTTTTATCGCCTTCACAATGCATTGGGCAGTAAAAGGTACCGGTTCCTGTTCCTTTAACCGCTTCCTTTTCCCCAATTGATACAGATTCACGATCCTCACCGGGTAAAAATATCTGGTAATTTCCCCCGTCTTCTTTTAATGCCTGGCGGAATTTTTCGATGGCTACAGGAACACTCATTTCCACTACGGCTTTGGCTTTTTCAAGATCAACCGAAGCTTTTTTTACCCCTTTCACGGAATTTAAAGTTTCTTCAACGTGGGTTCGGCAACCATTACATGTCATCCCGGAAATCTCGAATTCCTGAATAATAATTTCATTTCCTTCTTCATCCTCAGAGACCCGGGAAGGGAAAATATTATAATTGCCACCCCCTTCTTTTAATGCCTTTTGAAATTCGCCAATTTCTATAGGACGTTCCATTTCAATGGTAGCGCTGGCTTTTCCAAGATCAACCTCAGCTTTATTCACTCCTTCCAAATCATTCAAGGTTTTCTCGACATGAGAGCGGCAACCGTTACAAGTCATCCCCGTTACAGAGTAAGTATGGGTAATAGCATTCTTTTTTTCAGAAGGGACATCTTTTGACATCTCTGAAATACTGTAATTTCCACCTGAATTTTTAAGGGCCTGCTGAAATGTTTCCAAAGCAATATGAGATTTCATCTCAATAACAGCCTCAGCTTTTTCAAGATCAACCTCGGCTTTACCCACTCCATCTACCTCATTCAAAGTATTCTCTACATGCGAACGGCAACCGTTACAGGTCATTCCGGTAATCTTATATAAATGTGTCATTATGATTCTTCTAATTTTATCAAAATTATGGAATATCCCTCCCCCGGGCTTTTAAAATTATAGAAATAACATCTGAATTTTTTGGATAGGTGTACAAAAAAACCCTGAGAAATTCTCAGGGTTTCTTATACTATAAAATTTCTTAAGCTGCATATTGCTCACATGCTCTTACAC
>JBNJKO010000030.1:0-30651 GCA_051751125.1 Bacteroidota bacterium | reverse complement strand
TCATGTCGCCATTCTAATGCCTGTATCAAATCTGAAGAAACATCTGCATTCTCGTCTTGCAACCATTTAGCGAATGCCAGGTTATCTAAAAACCTTGCGCGTGATTTGAAATCATTTTTTGAAACTTTTCTATAGAGTTTATCGAAAATAGAAATTGCTTCTTCATATTCCTTTTGATACTGATAAACCATACCAATATTATTTTGATAAATTAAACTATCTTCTAATTTAGTTGAAAAACGAAGAGCATTTTTATATTCTTTTATCGCATCCTTATAAAACCCCTGGTTACCGTAGGTGATGGCAATTATATTATAAGCACCGCTTAAATACTGGTTATCTTTTCCTTCCCGGAGATACTGTAAAGCCTCTGTAGCCGATTCCTGGCTCCCAGTATAATCCTGCATTCGGCTTTGTGCAACGGCCATATCCAAACCTCTGCGAGCCGCTTTCGTGCTATCTCCTAATTGCAGATACAGCTGCCGGGCCTTAAAAAAATTTTTAAAAACAGCTTCCTGATTATCCAAATCCCGATTATTGATCGCCTTTCTGTAAAATGCCAGGGCAATTCGTTTGGTATCTTTCTGAAATGATGCTAATTGCAGCAGGCTATCGGCAAAAAACAGCGCACTATCATATTCTTTTAATTGATTGTGGTAGAAAATTTTGTAGTCTAAAAGAAGTGGTTGAAGGGTGTCTTTTTTATTTTGGAGTTTAGATAAAGCTTGATTTAAATTTTGAATTTTAACTCTTATATCATCTTCATTTTTAGCTATTTGAAAAAAATGATTCGCTGAATCTACCTCTTTATTATTTGTTTTCGCTTCATCATCTTGTATCTGGTTAACACAAGCACTGGACAAAACTAAGAATAAGACACAAAGGATTTGGTAGGGAGACTTCATAAAACGAAAATAGAAAAAAAGCCGCTTAGAAGCGGCCTTTTAATTACAATTGATTTTGATTAATCACCTTGGGGTTTTTCCTGGTCCGAATGTTAATGATGGGAAGGAAAATTTAAAGGAACCTGTATCTAAACTTGTAAAAGAAAATTGTGTAAATAATGAAACTTTCTGCAATGCTTTTTGTAACAATTTCTAATTTTAATTGTCTGTATAAAAAAGAAACAAAAAAGTTATTTTTATGTCAGTTCCCGGGTATAACGGGTTAATTTAAAAATGAAGATGATATGAAACCATTAGTAATATTCTTTGCAGTTTTCACTATTTGCTTTGGCCTAACGGCCGGTGAAAAAACCATAACTACCTCAGACGGGGTAAAGCTTTATGTTAAAGTAGAAGGCAGTGGCACGCCATTGCTGTTCGTACACGGAGGTCCGGGTTCGGCAAGCCTTTGGTTTGAGAAACTTTCAGGAGATTTCCTGGAGCAACATTTTACAGTAATATATCTGGACCAGAGGGGCGTGGGAAGATCTGGCAGTCCTGTCGACGAAAATTATTCTATGGATCGTCTCGCAAAAGATTTTGAAGAAGTAAGGGAAGCCTTAGGCTATGAAAGCTGGCTAACCCTGGGCCATTCCTTTGGAGGAATTTTGCAAATGGGTTATTCAGATCGATACCCTGAAGCCATAACAGGTATGATTATGCTTAACTGTACCATCAGTCTCAAGGAATCTGCCTGTGAAAGCTGGTTGCCAAAAGCTGCCGAATTTGTAGGAGAGCATTATAGCTGTGAAGGGGATTCTTTACCGATATCTCAAAGAATGAATGAGTTTGGAGGAAAATTAAGGGAAAGGGATATCTTTTGGAAAATGGGATCGAGAGATGCCGGTACTTTTGATGCCCTGGACAAACTTTCGGCAGAAATAAAAAATTTTAATTATGATCTTAGCAATTACGCCATGAATTACCCTGATTATTGGGAGGATTTTAAACCTCTGACGGCAAAGATGCAAATGCCGGTGCTTTATTTCTACGGAAAAACCGATTATATGGTTGGCCCCGAACATTATAAGACCTTAGGATTTCCAAATTTGATGCTATGGGAAAGCAATGGGGGGCATGTGCCGTTTATTGAAGACAAAGAAGACCTTGAAAAGGCAATTCTAGCTTATCTCAGAAAACATAGCTTCTAAAATAAATTTTTTCGGGAAGAGCTTTCTAAAAAATGTTTTTTGGGAAACTCTCCTTTTATCGGAAGATTCAGATTTTTCCCTGGAAATTAAGTACACTATTACCAAAGAACATTTGAGCTAAAAAAATAAAAAAATGAGCATTTCGAAACCAGGCAAACCAGCTTTAAAAATTAAAGATTTGGGGAATATAGATTTTGATGAACTGATGGATTGCTTTTTAATGGCATTTGAAAATTACTTTGTAAAAATGCCAACCGACAGAAATTACTACAGGGAACGGTGGAAAAACGCTAAAGTCGATTTTAAATTATCTTACGGCATGTTTGACCAGGAAAAATTAGTTGGCTTTATAATACATGCGGTTGATAACAGAAATGGAGCCTTGACAGCTTTTAATACCGGAACAGGCGTAATTCCGGAATACAGAGGGCTAAAAATAGTGCAGACCATATACGAATACGCGCTTCCTGATTTGAAGCGAAATGGTGTTTTAAATTGCTCCTTAGAAGTTATTACCAAAAATGAGAAAGCCATTCGATCCTATCAAAGCATAGGTTTTGAAATCATAAAAAAATATAAGTGTTATCATGGAATTATTGACCTTGAAAACGGTGATTCAGTAGAATTGGAAGAAATAAGCTGCAATAAAATTGATTGGGAAAATTTACCGGGTAATGCGTACTATTCCTGGGACAATCAGAATGAAAGCATTCAAAGAGGAAATTTCAGATTTTTCCAGATTTTAAATCAAAATTTACCAGAATCATTTTTTGCAATAAATTCTGACACAGGCCTTTTAGCCCAGTTTGACCTATTAAATGGGAAAAATAATGGATGGAACAGGTTATTTTCAGGTATTAAGCAAATTTCAGGTACGATTAAAATTAACAATGTGGATGACCGACTCACCAAAAAAAATGACTACTTAAATAGCATTGGATTGGTGAATTCAGTTGACCAATATGAAATGAAATTGAAAATAAAAAGTGGGAACACGGCATAATAAATCAGAGCAGTCTATCTTAAAGCAAGAATTGCATTGGATGTGGCAGTTGTTTGCAAAGCTATTCAACCTGCAAGTGACTTTTTTTATCGGTTATTTATCATAATTCAATGCTTATAAAGAGTTGATAATAAATCAATGTGTGCGGATTCAGGCAGCTGAAATTCGGCTGATATTTATTATAACACGCTGGTTTCTTTGGTTTTATCAGGATTACCTTTTTTCAAGATATTTCACAGCAGCTTTCAGCACAGGATCATTGTTTTCCAGGAAATCGGCCAGATTTTTCTTCACCTCAATATCGGGCAAAACTCCTATTCCTACGAATTCCTTTCCATTGGCATAGGTGTCTTTCTTGGTACAGACCCTGGCAAAACCACCGCCGGGCATTTCAAAATGGTAGGGTTGTCCCGTGCTACCAAAGGTAGGTTCACCAATTTTGATCATATGCTCCTGATTATCGGCATAGATAAGGAAATCCTCTGCTGCCGAAGCGGTATTCATTGAAATCAACAAAGCCGTGGGAACTACGATCCTCTTTTTATTTAATTCCACCGTATCTGCATTATAAGGAAATTGATGATACAGTTCATCGCGGTAAGCGAGATACGTGCGTTTCGCCTCAGCATTGTTTAATGTGTCTGCCTCGCCGGTCCATTGTCCCCAGGCTTTTAAGGTGGAGATATGCATTCTGCTCTGCGACCTGGAGCCATAAAGCAAGCTATCTTTTGTTAGGTACTCCAGAATATCTTTTCCGATATCGCTGCTACCACCTCTAGCGTTTGGAAGTTTAAATTCAACGTCGAACCGTGATCCTTTGGGAGCATTAAACATACTGCGGATAGCCAGTTCTTTCAGGACGTATTCTGTGGAAGAGGAAATGTAGGGGGTAACATAACTCTCCAGGTAGTCCCGGGTGGGTAATCCATTAACTTTTACCACTTCGGTTCCTAAGGGCAGTTCGTCTTTTTTACTTTGGTTTATTCCAATTATAATGGCTTTACCATCAATTCCTGTCAGAAGCAGTTTATGGGTGGTAAATTCATCATTCATTTGTTCCCAAATCTCCTTATACGCATAAATATTCGTGTGGCCATCCTTTAGAAAAGCGGAAAATTTTGCAAGTAACCGATAATATTCATAGTCGTTTTTGGTTTCCTGGACTTCGGGGATCATTTTTATATATTCTTCTTCCCAGGCCTTCCTGTCCACTTTGTTAAGATAGACAAAGTTGTAATTTACTTCCTGCCAAAATCTGGACAAGCCATAGACTTTTTCTGCTTTGGAAAGTTTTTCCGGCATTTGTCCATAAACAGAAAAAGACATAATCAGGAGTAGAAGGATGCTATTTTTCATGATTGGATGATTTATTGTTTAAATATAGAAAGAAACAACCAAAATTTGTTACACCACTTTCAGAAAAAAATAGTACTAATTAAGGGCAAGTAAGTAATCCAAGAAAGTCGAGTTAAATCTCCGGGATTATATCTCACTAAACACCACTTTTAATCCCTCATGGAGGGTTTAATTCCCCGTCCCGATAGCGGGATGTCTCGAATTTTTAAAAGTATTTTCTCCCGATAATTCGGGACATACCTCGTGGGCTTGCCCCGAGGTTTTTGATTCTTCAGAACCTGTTTTATAAGGACAAATCACTCACAGGATTTAAGCCGGTAATACCAGACTTACAAAACCATTTTAGTGATATAAATCAGTTCCCATTATGCCGTTAACCGTCTCCGGGTTCTGTTAATTTTAATTTGAAGTAGCAATGCCATCACAGTAAAGGTGATTGCCGTAATAATCAACAATATTTTTATTTCCGGAAAAATGTCAGCAATACTGCCTCCATAATAGGCCACCTTTCTGAAGGCTGAAAGGAAGGAAGTAACCGGTATTGATTGTGCTATTCCATTGATAAAAGCCGGGATAGCAAGGCTTGGCCAGGTATATCCGCTTAGTACAAATGCAGGAGTTGAGATCACCATTAACAGTTCTGTTGCCTTTAACTGATTGGGAATTGCGACTGAGAATAACATTCCCACCCCTATAGATGCAAGGCTTAAGAGGATAACCAAAACCAGCATTGGCAAATTAAAAATATCGGCCTGTACATTGAAAAATACAAATAGCCGGCTCATAATAAACCACATAACCGGCAAGAGCAAAACAAAAGGAGCAGCTTTTAATACGATTAGATACATCGAAGATTTCCCTGTTTTTACCAGCTCCCTAAAATACCCGTCTTCAAAATCCCTTGCAAACACAAGCGCCATAGCCAGAAAAATTACCTGCTGCATTATGGCTCCCAGTAAACCGGGTAGCATAAAATTAAGGTAGTTTCCGGTAGAATTGTAAAGCTTATTGAAATTGACCTTAAAACTCTCAAACGAGTCTTTGGCTGCGGCTGGCGGTAAGCCTTGTTTCTTAAGACCTTCAATTTCTATCCCTGCATTGAGGGTCATCAACACCTGTTGGATGTTCTTACTGGCGGTATTGGCATTAAGAATATTGGCCATGTTTAGATCTACCCTTACCTCAGGATATCTTTTTTGAAGTATATCTGCCTCAAAATCGGAAGGGAAAGTCACCACAGCTGCATACTGCGCTACCGGCATTTCTTTCAGTATATTGCCCGGATTATACCGGCGGTCCTTCACAAGGAGCCCTTCATTGTCCTCTAAAGCATCAATAATCCTATCTGTTAACGGACTGTTATCTTGGTCTACGATCACAATTGGTAAATTGAGAACCGTAGCCTGCTGGTAAACATAGCCAAACAGGACCCCGTACAGTATCGGAGCTCCAAAAAAGATGGCGCAGAGTACACTGTTGGAAAAGATCCGTTTAAATTCTGTTCTTAGTAAATTCAAAAATTCTTTCATTGGGTTACTCTTTCAATAATATTGTGGCATTGGTATAAAAGGTACTTCCGGAGATGTTGGAAGTAGGAATTACTTTAAGCTCATATACAGATTCTGATAAATCGTAAACCGGTGCTGTACTTGTTACTTCGGCATATTGTGGCAATTGCTTTATATAAGCTAGCTTTCCGGTAATTTCCTCTTTGGTATATGGGTTTATCATCACCAATTCACTGCCTACCTTAAAATCATAGATCCTTGATTCATTTACAGTAAACCTGAAATAAAGACTGTTCTTTTTATATCCATTGACCAGAGAATACCCCGGACTTAGCAATTCCCCTTCTCTAAGGCTTATGGTTTCAATGGTCATATTTGCAGGGGCGAGCAGGTACTTTTCATCTGAGGCAACAAGTACCTCTTCCCTGGCTCCCCGCGCGCGGTCCAACTGTCCCTGTGCCTGGTCCAGATGTTCGGTTCTCGCACTTTTTCCGGCCTCGGCAAGTCTTGCATCCAGGGCTGCAACCTGGGCTCGGGCCATTTGAAGTTTCATATTTACCTCATCCAGTTTCTGGCCGGTCACCAGCGAATCCCTGAACATATTATCCAGCCGGGAATAAGATTCGCTGGCAAATTGTAGCTCTGCTTTTGCCGCATTCAGCTTTCCTTCTATTTGAAGGAGCTGTTCTGCAGTTGCACCTACATTAGCCATATCGAGTTGCCCCCGGGCGGCTTTCATCGCTCCATCTGCCTGTATCATTTTTGCGTTGATCTCGGGAATATCAAGTAAAGCCAGCGTATCCCCTTTTTGTACTTCATCACCCTCAGCAACGTATAACTTATTTATCCGCCCGGCCAGTTTACTGCTAACAGCAATGGTTTCAAATTTTACTTTTCCCCTATAAGGAGTGATCGCTTCTTCATTGTTACAGGAAGCTAACACCAACAGGCTAATAAGGCTAATTCCAATCTTTATTGTGTTCATTCTTTTAAATTCTGTATTAATAATTGAGTAATCCTTTTGAGTGCAGCAGGTTTGTGACAGCTCTTCGCTGGCTGTAGT
Organism: Bacteroidota bacterium; assembly: GCA_051751125.1. Lineage (GTDB taxonomy): Bacteria > Bacteroidota > Bacteroidia > Flavobacteriales > Flavobacteriaceae > Gillisia. The sequence continues at coordinate 23,626 of JBNJKO010000030.1, read as the reverse complement.
AAGATTCCTGCAGCTGGAAATTTGCACTTTCCAGGTCTTTAAGAGCATCCAGTACTTCGGTAATGGAAGCCAGGTCATTTTTATGTTGCTTGTTTACCAATTCAAAGGTGGCTTCGGCCAGTTCGATCTCTTTTTGTGCAATACGCGAATTCTGAAGGGAAGCTTCATAAGTGAGTTCTGCCTTTACAATGCTTAGCGCTATGAGTTCTTCGGCTTCCCCGATCTGTTCCCTGTATTTTTCAGCTTCCAGTTTAGATTTGAGGCTTTTTAACCGGGATTGACCGCCGTCAAAAAGGTTCCATTTAATACCTACCGCGGCATACCATTGCGGGTCAAAAAGTGACAGATCATCTTCCAGGAATTCATAATGACCCTTGATGGCTAGCTTTGGAATACTATGGTTTCGCTCCATTTTTGCTTTATAGGTAGTGGCTTTTTCTGCTTCTTCCAAAGCCTTGATCTCACTTCGCTTTTCAGGAGCCATTTCATTGGAGGGCAAAGTAGCGAGACCAGGATCAAGAGACTGTAAAATTTCTTTTTCTTCCCCGGTTAGCTGTTGCAAAACCTCGATAAGCAGAGTTTTGTTATGGCTGAATTCCAGTTGCCTGGCTGTCAGTTGCTGCTGGGCAAGTTCTATTCTTTTTCGGCTGATTGGGGTTGCCAGTCCATTTTCTATGGCTTTTTTTACGAAATGTTCCTGATCACGCAAATAATCTTCAGATGCAGATAAAACCTGTTCTGAAGCATTTACCAGGGCCAGTTTGTCATAAGTTTCAATGATATTGACAACTATGTGATCTTTTTCAGCCATACCTGCATAATTTAAAGACGCTTCCTTATGTTTTGCGGCTTTAAGTGCATTGGAAGCTTCAAATCCGCTGAATAGAACCCAATCTATATCTACAGAAGATTTCAGGATATTTTTATCCTGAAGGTTATTAACCTCCTGCAGGGGGATATTCACGGGAAAAGCAGCGTTAAAGGGAATACCTGATGCTTCTTTTATAAGAAGCTTTTGAGTGGCCATTAAAAGGTTTTGGGTATCATCGTCAAAAGTAATATCATCATTCAGTCGGGTGTAGCTTCCGTTTAAGGTGATTTTTGGAAGAAAGACAGCCTTTGCCAGTTTCTGGTCTACCTGTGCCTGTTCGGCATTCAACCTTTTTATATTGATGCTGCGACTTTTTTCCAGCCCCTTTTGAATAAGGATTTCCAGCGCAGGGTCTATTTGCTGGGCCATCGAAGAGAGAGGTGCCAGGCCTGCAAACAAAATACACAGCAGACTTATTTTAAGCGGGTTTAATATCATTGCAACTAATTTTTAAATCAGTGCAAATTTCCTTACTAAACTGGCGATTTCTTTTGACCTATGTCAAATAATTGGAATCAGGACTTTTTTGAGGGAGGCGCTTTTCGAATGCGGCTAAGGGTTTCCTGTGTCATCCCCAGATAGGAAGCAATGTGTCCAAGGGCAACCCTGTTTGCTATATCGGGGAATTCAGTTAGCATATAATCATGGCGTTCCCGGGCTGTTTGGAACTGTATGGCGCTTAATTTATTCACCACGCGGGCGAGCATTTCGGTAGAGAGAAGCCGCCCCAGTTTTTCCATATTGTGATAGCGGGCAAACAATAGATCGAGTTTTTCCCGTGTGATACTGTACAGGACAGCATCTTCCAACATCTCCAAATAATACAAACTTGGGTTTTGCTGAAAAAAACTTTCAATGCTGGACATAAATTGTCCTTCCACGAAAAACCACTGTGTGACATCTTTTCCGGCTTCCGTGAGATAATAACTTCTTCCAACACCTTTCTCTATAAAGTAGAGTTTATTACAAACCTGGCCTTCTTTTACAAGCGGCTTATTTTTTTGAACAGCTTCTTTTTCAAAATATGAAATGATATCCGCTAGTTCTTCAGAAGGAAATGGGACAGTATTTTTCAGGTAATGGGTTAGGCTCATATTAAGATTTCAAAAGGGGGTGTTTCAAATTGATCGTAAAGTTAATTAAATCATAGAGACGTGAAGAGGATTTGCTGACACAATACTTTTAATTTCTCACTGAGGGTTTACCCCGTCTGACGAACGGGCAGGTTCCTCGAGGCCTGCCCAAATCAATCAGGCGCACGCGCTGATTCGAATTTTTAAAAGTATTTTTCTCCCGACAATTCGGGACATATCTCGGAGGCTTGCCCCGAGGTTTTTTATTTTTCCCTTATGTCCAAGATCCTTTCTACGAAGCGCTTTCCCCGCAATAATGAACATCTATTTTTGAGGGGACAAGTTTAAGGGGAATGTGCTAAGGGTTTTAATGGGCAGAATTTATTGGGGTGATGTTATGTAGTTTTTGAAAAATCCGGCTTACTTATGTTTGTTGTATGAAACACATATTTAAAAAGATAAAAAACAGTTTATTTACAGCTTTTCTAGTAGCACATATTTATGCGCCTCCTGGAAAAAATGATGAAGCTTTTAATAGTCCTGACAAAGCCTATAACAAACGTAAGGTGGTTTAATACTTAAAGACTGGCCACGATTTATTAAAGCTGGAGAACGATAGGGATTAGTCTCAGATCTATTATTTTTCACTTATAAATATCAATGCCGTATCTGTTTTTTCAGCCAGGGCATGTGGCAAGTTTCCAAATGCTTTCTCATTTTTTCCGGCTTTGCCCAATCCCATTATTACCAGATCATGCCCGGATGCCTGACTGATGAGTTCTGATACAACGTCATCATTTGGGATGATATGCACCTTAGTCTTTCCTGGGATTATTCGGCCCGCAAAACGGGAAAGTCTCAAATTATTTTTTTGGAATATTTCTCTGGGAGTATTTAAAGGCAGAATTTGTATAAACGTGATTTCAGGCTGTGATGCACGCCACAGGCTGGCAGCAACTCTTGCCCGCAGTGGATCATGACTTTCAAAACCGGCTACCGGAATTAGGATTTTCCGGGCTTCGGTAATTTTCCATCCGCTGTAAGGCTGGCGGAATACCACCACATCTGCCTTGACGTGTTTCACCAGTTTTTCAAGGTTTTCACTTGTTTGAAGGTCATTAAGGTCGCTCAATCCGAGTAACAAACTCCCGCAATTGTGTACTTTGACAACCCGTTCAATTTCTTCCCAGGGATGCTCCGCAATAGTTGTAAGTGTTTCCGGTCGCAACCCTGCCTCAAATGAGGCCTTAAGCGCGTATTGTGTAACGTCCCGGCTTGATAAAAGTCTTTTCTCAAGATCATCCTTTTCGGTGCTTGGAATAACGATCGAATGAAGCAGGATACGTCCTATTACCGGAGGCGCCAGTGCATTCGCCAGAAAAACCATAGATTCGGCATTGGCAGGATTTGAAATTGGGAGCAGCACGAGAGGACTTAATCCTCTTAACCGCACCAGATCGGGATCCAGGGCATGTTCAGACGCTTCAATTGCCTTGGCTTTATTTACAAAAAAAGACACAAAGAGGACTGCCCCTATGAGGAGCCATATCATTGCAATAATTCCGGCAGCGGGCACCACAATAGCCTGAAATATTGCCAGTCCTAAACAAGTAATGATTCCCACAATGGGGAGGGCAGGAAAAAATGGTGCCCTGAAGGTTTTACTCTCTTTATATCCGCGATTTCGCATTAAGATCATGATGAGATGCGCCAGTGCAAAAGTGATGAGAAAGATCAAGCTGGAAGCTGCACCCGCCGCTGCCAGATCTGGCAGGATCAAAACAAGCAATGCTACAATCGCACAGGTAACCCATATTGACGTTTTTGGAGTCCCGAATTTCTCATCGATATTTGAAAGGTGATGATTTAAGGTACGGTCTTTTGCCATACTCAGTGAGATTCGTGAAGCTGCAAAGAGGTTGGCCTGTAAAGCTGATAACATTGAAAATATACCAGCTACCAAAACCAGCCAAAACCCAAAAGCTCCCAAATAGTTTTGTGCAGCAACAGCCAAAACGGTTTCAGGATTTTCCCGGCTCATTTCTGTTATAGATTCCCCCGGCAGAACGCCTACAGTTGACATCAGAAAAAGCAACGGTAAGTAAATTGCAAGGCCCACTGCAAGTGTACCTATCATAGCCTTGGGAATTGTTTTTTCCGGATTTTTAATTTCCCCTGCTGCAGAACCAATTAAATCAAATCCCTGCAGGGCGATAAATGTATATCCCATTGCTGCAATCACTCCGCTGAAACCACCGGAGAAAAACGGATCCAGGCTTTGTGTGATGTTACTGAAGGGCGTTTGTACAAAAACCGCGAGTCCGCCGGCTATGAGTACAGCGAATACTGCGAGTTTCCCAATATTGATCACTGCGCCGCCATCGCCGGAACCTCTGCTAAGACTAAAAGCGAAGTAACCTATGGCAGCTATGGCCAACAAACCCGGAAGCATTCCGAATTCCAGGATTCCGTTGAGCGCGCCTGAAGGAATTTGCTGAAGAGCAAACACAGCAAAAGCCCCAAATCCAAGTGCATACAGAACTGCCGCTACCAGCGAGGCAAACCAGACAATCCATCCTACCCCAAACGCGACCTGAAGGGATAGCGCCTTCTTGGCATAGGTATAGGTTCCGCCCGACTGTGGGTTTGCCGAAGCCATTTCGGCAAAGCTTAGAGCAGTTATAAATGCGATTAATCCGTTTAGCGCAAAGGCCAGGATTGCCGAAGGCCCGCTCACGGCAAAAGCCACCCCTGCCAGAGCCAGGATTCCGCCCCCAACCATCGCACCCACGCCAATGCCTAACGCTCCAAACAATCCGATTTTACGTGTGCTTACTGAAGAGGAGTTATCTGTATTCATGTTACGTTTAAAATTTGTAAAATAATCAGAGATCAGAGGTCTGTCTTAGGGCCAAATTTAGTCAATACCTTTCAAAATGTTGAACTTTATGGGAAATCTCAAAGTCACTACTTTGTTTGTATTTGTTCTTTTTACTCTTGGATTATTTAAAAAAGTATTTTGCTTCATATAATTTCAGCCCCCAGCCCAGAAACCAAATTTAGCGATAATTTTCCCTGTCCGCAGCTTTGCTTTATGGACTGCATAAATGATAGGTTTTTATAATATCTGCATTTTGTAAAATATTTGCTAAAAAGCAAAATTTCCGTACGGTCAGGGAAAAGATGTAATACCATATTTGCTTTGAAGAGCGGAAGAAAATGCCCTCTTGAGAAGTTTAGATCTCTAAAAAGTTTTTTTTTGATAACAAATAAAATGAAAAGGAGGGAATTAGTAAAACTTGTTTAACAAGAAATCAAAAGGGCAGTCTTATTGGACTGTATGAAGCTTTAGGCCGATACCGCCAACAGAGGAAAAAAACAATAATTTTGAACAAATAAATAGTTTTAAGTAGATGAGCTTAATCCCTCATTGAGGGTTTAATTCCCCGAGGCTTGCCTCGAATTTTTAAAAGTATTTTCTCCCGATAATTCGGGACATACCTCTTGGGCTTGCCCCGAGGTTTTTGATTGTATTTTTTACTGCTCCCGAAGTTTCGTGAGCATTTCTTTGCCGTTAATGTTCTCTGGATTCATTTCAAGTGATTTTTCATAGTTCGCTACGGCTTTCTCTTTCTGGCCGTCAACCATAAAAGCTTCTCCCAGGCTATCATAGGTATTCCAGGAGTCGGGAAATTCTGCCACGTTTATTTTGAAGACTTCAATGGCTTCCTTTACTTTTCCGTTTTGAAGCAGGCTGTAGCCCGCCCGGTTCAAGTCTGCTTCGTTCAGCTCGTAGGATTCATCGGTTTTAAGTTCTTTATATTTATTTAAACCGGCTGCAATTCCTTCTTTCATGAAAACGGGCAGCAACTCCATTGCCAGAGATCTTTTGGGTATTTCAGCTTCGGCTCCTTGCAGGATGCTGTTAATTCCTACAGCCATGGCATTTAGTTTTGTGTCTCCGGTATTATTGAGCAGTACGATAAGGTCGTCCTCTTCCGGAAAACGAATCATCAAGGTATTAAAGCCGTTAATACCGCCTCCGTGGCCAACCATATTCACGCTGTCCCGTGTTTTACCAACAGGCAATTTATCGATCATCCAGCCATAGCTGTATTCAGAATTTCCTGCCGGTATCTGAGGGGTGAACATGAGTTTTCGTAATTCTTGTGAAAGCACTTTATCGGTGTTCAGGGCACGGTCCCATTTATACATGTCTTCTACTGTAGAATACAAGGAACCTGCAGCATAGGGCAGGGACATATCCAGGTAAGGTGCATTTGCGTAACCGTTGCCAATCCTTTCATAACCCGCAGCCCTGTTCTTCAGGATAGTGGAATGATGATCATAGCCGGTGTCCTTCATATCCAGGGGATCGAGAATATTTTCCTGCAGCACCTGTTCATATGTTTTTCCTGTCACTTCTTCTATTATATGGCCCAGCAGGAAATAGCCAGAATTGCTGTAGGCGAATTGCTCGCCCGGCGTGAATTGCATGGTGGAGTCGGCAAAAGTTTTTACAAAATCTTTTGGACTATAAGGATCCCGGCTTTGGTCTTTAAAAAAATCGGGGAAGGAGGTATAGCTGGGGATCCCGGAGGTATGGGTGAGCAAATGATGAATGGTTACTATATCGGCTGCGGGCCTGGTATAATCGGGAAGGTAAGTGGAGATGGGAGCATCCAGTTCCAGCTTTCCCTGTTCTACCAGCTGTAGGACCAGGGCCGCCGTAAATTGTTTGGTGATGGAACCCAGCCGGTGTTTGGTATTGGGTTTATTTGGGATTTCATGTTCCATATTGGCCATTCCAAATCCGTCCTTATAGATGACCTCCCCGTTATCTGCAACCAGGACAGAGCCGTTGAACTGTCCGTATTCGTGGTATTTGCTTAGCAGGTTCTGGATCTTTTGGGACTTATCCTGAGCGAGGATAATACCGGGACTAATAAAAAGAAAAAAAGCTACTAAAAATATTGTTTTACGAAGATATTGAAGCATTTGTTTCATTGCTAAAGGAAATTAATTGGTTACTAAAGAAATTTTTTTGGGGCAATGAATTACTAATTTAATTTAAATATTTGAATTTTAGATAGTTGTGGCTGTTTCTGTTCAGTGCAGGACGGGAAACCAAGATGTTGTCGCGATAAATATTCTGGAATCAGGTTAGGAAAAGATGTAACATGCATTTTCAAAAGTTCGGATTCAGGGTCCTGATGATCACAAGGACGACCCCGAAAATAAAAATAGAGGTAAAGATGAGTTTGTTGTATTTTGCCAGCCAATTGGGCAGAAAGATGTCGAAATTTTCTTTTTTTGAGTTGGAATATTTTCGGGCGATCAAAGTCAGTAGGCAGAACATCTTAAATATGAGCAGTACAAGTCCTTCTCCCACCACCAGCCCTATAGCGATCCAGGTGAAAAAAGTGATTTGGTTGGTAATACCCGAATACACTATATAGAAAATTATAAATACAAAAAACAACCACACCAGGCTATGAAGTAGTTTAATGGCCATAAGCCTTTTATCCTTTTCTATAGATGATGACATAAAGGTTATATCGGCACGGATAAGGAACATTCCTATTAATAAGATAATAAAAAATTCAATATTCCTCTAAAGGAAGCCAGCTGAAAAAGGTATTGAAAGATATTAGCTCTTAAAATACTCATATCCTCACTAAGCTTTTTTCAAGTACCTGGGTGTAAATTCTAAAATATCTTATTCAATTTCTAGGAGAGAGTTTAAGGGATAGTGACTTTATTGAATCAGAAAAAAAAGAGTTGTTTCCAAGGGCGAAGTTATAAAACAGGCATTTCAAATATTTTGATCCAAAAAAACATAAAAGGTAATAGGATTTGTTTTCATGCAAATTGATGCAAATAAAAAAGACTCCAAATCCTTAAGAGTCTGAAACTTTGATGTAAGTGATTGGTATGATGTTTTTAAGAACTCTTATATTTACCAAGCTTTGCAGTATCTTTAACTTTAGTGTTGACCAATTTGTGAACCTTTTTAATTTTTTTTTGCTTTCGTATTATAATAAATGTATCGAATTACTTCAAATGAATAAGCGGGTTTTTAAATTAGTTCTTCGCGTAATTTTTATTAAATTCTAAACTTAAAAATTTTAAAATGAATGTGGTTATTAATATATTAATAACTCAAAATAATGGAGGGCATAACTCCTCTTAAATATTTGTAACATATGAAATCCAGGAATAAAAAAATTGAAAGTTATTTTACAAAACCGGGAGTAGAGGTTGGAAATGTTGGCCTTAGCAAGGAGGATATAAAAACTTCTTTTCTTGAAAAGCTGTTTTTCGGCCTGGGTCGAATCCCTGTTGTGGCCACTTCGAATGATTTTTATACTTCCCTTGCGCTTACCGTAAGAGACAGGGTTTTTAGGAAATATGTAAAATCCCTTGAGCAATATGCTGAAGAAGATGCACGCGCGGTAGCTTATCTCTCTGCAGAATATCTTCCCGGCCCACATCTTGGAAATAATTTGCTCAACCTGGATATCATGGAGGAAACCAGGCAGGCACTGACCGAACTAAATTTGGACCTTGACGAGATTCTTAATGAGGAGGTGGAACCCGGCCTGGGAAATGGGGGACTGGGGAGACTGGCTTCCTGTTATATGGATTCCCTTGCTACATTAGGTATACCATCTATCGCCTATGGAATACGTTATGAATTCGGGATCTTTAAACAGGAGATTAAGGATGGATGGCAGGTAGAATCTACAGATAAATGGCTACATAACGGTAATCCCTGGGAAGTTATTCGTCCGGCGATATCCTTTGAAGTAAAATTTGGTGGATATACAGAGCATACCAGAGATAAGGATAACAAACTGCACATTGAATGGATACCAGACTCAGAAATTAAGGGAACTGCCTATGATACTCCCATTTTAGGTTACCAAAGCAATGGAATCATTCTAAGATTGTGGAAAGCAGAGGCAACAGAATCCTTTGATTTTGCGGCCTATAACCTTGGAGACTATTATAAGGCAGTGGAGAAGAAGATGCGATCTGAAAATATTACCAAGGTGCTGTATCCCAATGATGAGAATCTCTCCGGAAAAGAATTAAGACTGAAACAGCAATATTTCTTTGTTTGCTGTTCACTTCAGGACATAATTCGATTACATCTTTTACAGGGACGAAAACTAATAACCCTGCACGAAAAATTCACTATTCAACTTAATGATACCCATCCATCCATAGCGGTAGTAGAGCTTATGCGCTTACTGATGGATGAGCATAAACTGGAATGGGATAATGCCTGGATGGTTACAAAAAACACTTTTGCCTATACTAACCATACCTTATTGCCGGAAGCCCTGGAGAAGTGGCCGGTACATCTTATTAGAAATTTGCTGCCAAGACATCTAGAACTTATTTATGAAATAAACAGTAGATTCATTAAAGAACTCAGGGAGGAAAATTTTAACGGAGATCAAATATCCCGTATGTCTCTTGTAGATGAAATAGGAGAACCTACCATAAGGATGGCACATCTGGCAACGGTTGGGAGTTATAAGGTGAATGGGGTTTCCGCATTACACTCCGGACTCCTTCGGGAACAGGTGCTGAAAGATTTTGCACAGCTTTGGCCGGAAAAATTTACCAACGTTACCAATGGTGTAACCCACAGGAGGTTCCTGGCGGTTAGTAATCCACGGTTGGCATCTCTCATTTCTGAAAAGATTGGAAAGGATTGGCTTACCCAACTGGATAAACTAAAAGGATTGGAATCATTTGCCGATGATGAAAATTTCCGAAGCAAATGGATGGAAGTAAAATTGGAGAATAAAAAGAATCTTGCTAATCATATAAAGGAACTTACGGGAATTGAAATAAAACCTGAAATGCTTATAGATGTTCAGGTTAAGAGAATACATGAATATAAAAGGCAGCATCTTAAAGTCCTTCATATTTTAAGCTTATACCTGAGAATCAAAAAAGATAAGGATACCGGTATTCCACCAACAGCGTTCGTTTTTGGAGGAAAAGCAGCCCCGGGGTATTTTATGGCTAAGCGAATTATAAAACTTATTACCGCGGTGGGCGATTTAATTAATGATGATCCTGAAGTCAATGAAACTTTAAAGGTGGTCTTTCTGCCCAACTTCAGTGTTAAACTTGCACACCACGTTTATCCCGGAGCCGATCTTTCTGAACAAATATCCCTGGCAGGAAAAGAAGCCTCTGGAACAGGGAATATGAAATTTGCCCTTAACGGAGCACTTACCGTTGGAACTTTGGACGGGGCCAACGTGGAGATACGAGAGGAAGTAGGGGAGGAGAACTTTTTCCTTTTCGGCCTTAGCACAAAGGAGGTGGAGAAAAGGAAGACCCAGGGATATCACCCATATAAAATTTATTCTGAAAATGAAAAATTAAAGAGGGTTATAGATTTTCTGATTTCTGACGAGCTTACAAATGGAGATCCGGAACTTTTCCGTCCTATTTATGACAACCTTTTAAATCAGGATCCTTATCTTTTATTGGAAGATTATCAGTCTTATATAGACCAGATGGAAAACGTATATGAAGTATGGCAGGATCCTGAAAAATGGGCACGAATGTCCATTTTTAACGTGGCCAATATGGGTAAATTCTCAAGTGATCGATCTATCCGGGATTATTGCGAGAAAATATGGAAAGTCAGAGCTGTGAAGGTATAATTAATGACACATTTATGCAAATCGTCTGCAAATAAAAAAGGCTTCAAACCTATGATTGAAGTGATCGCGACAGGTCTTGAACCTGGGACCGCCTGCTAAGAAGTAGGTTTTTTGGCCGAAGGTTGATAAATAAATCACTAAAAATAATAGCAAAAGATGCGGGAATTGAAGAGAGAATAACCACCTATTACATTCGCCATTCCTGAGCTACAATTGCCAAAAATCCTGGAATATCTACCGAGATAATTAGCGAGGGACTGGGGCATCACTCCTTTCGTACTGCAGAAATATATTTGAAAGATTTTGATAATGAGGTTCTGGATGATGCCAACGACATGATTGTTTTTGATTTAATCCTTTATTGTGAGTATTTACTCCACCAAAATCTGCCCGAATCATTCAGGCGGGCTTACCTCAAATTTTTTAAAGTTTTTTATCCTTTAATAATTTTCAGGATATACCTTGTGAGCTTGCCCTGATGTTTTTGATTTCATAGTGGAATTTCCGCTTGATTTAAATCGGGATGGAATTACTCAATTGATGTCTCCAGACCATCTGCATTATGCAATCCGAAAAAAGGTAAATCTTTTTTGAAAACTCCGGACTTTCCTTTACAAGCTGCGATTTGTTGGTTCGGCTCAAAAATATAGCAGTCTTGGCGGATAAACCAGGAAGCTGATCTTCCAACTTACTTATCAAAATAAGTTTTTATTAATTACTATTCCATTATGTAATAAACTACCGTAGACATGTTTCCCGTCACTTTATTGTTAAATGCAAGCAAAAAAACATTCTAGACGGAATGTTTTTAGTAGCTTTGTAGCATGGATCAGCAATTAAAAACAGAAGCCACCCGAAATTTAATTACGCAAACAGCCTTTCAGCAGTTTTATAAAAACGGATTTAAAGCAACCAGTGTCAATGAAATTATGAAAGCGGCCGGTTTGTCTAAAGGTGCATTTTATCACAATTTCAAAAATAAGGATGATCTGGGCGTACTGGTGGTAAAAGCAGAGTTGAACACCAGGATTTACGAAGCGATGATCTCGCCCTTATATGCGGAAGGGAAAGCCAAGCCTATTCTGAAAAATACCTTTTTAAATAAGTTGAAGACATTTACCAATGATGAAAAATTGATGGGTTGCCCGGTTAATAATCTAATCAATGAAATAGGCGGATCACCGAATTTACTAAACGAAGCATTAAAAGGTCTTATAGATACCTGGGTGAAAGCCGTGATTCAGATTATTGAAAGAGGTCATAAAGATGGTTCTATAAAACCAGAAACCAATCCGCAGCAGGCCGCCATTTATTTGGTGAGTTCCTTTGAGGGGATGCGCGGTATTCGCAAGCTTTATCAGGATGATACAAACTGGAATGCCTATAGTGCAGCTCTGAAAAATTATTTAGACCAGCTTTAAATGCGGGGATGTGGGATGTACATTCCATTCTCCTCATTATAGCAAGAGTTCATATGATCTATTATCAAATGGCGCTGTTTGGATTTTAAGGCTTTAGACCTTCCTTTAGCGCTTTTTAATTAATGTTTAATTTTTAAAATTTTAAATTATGTCAAACCAAACGTACAAAATCGGCTTAGATCCGGTTGAATTAGAAAATGCCAATGAGCAACAAAAAGAGATTCTTGAAAACGCGAAAAAGGCAAACGGGATGATTCCCAACATGTATAAAAACATGGTAAATCTACCTGCTTTGCAAAATACGTATGATTCGGGATATTCGCAGTTTAGAAAAGAAAGCGGATTTACTCCTGCAGAACAGGAAGTGGTATTTCTTACTGTTAGTATTGCAAATTCCTGCGAGTATTGCACCGCTGCTCATAGCTATTTAGCTGAAAATGTTTCAAAAACACCAAAAGATGTTATTGAGGCTATTAGACAGGGGAAAGAAATTGAAGATGATAAGTTAAAAGCTTTGCACGACTTTACTAAAGTGATGAATGAGAGCAGGGGAAACCCCACACCAGAGGAAGCCAAAAAATTCCTGGCGGCCGGATATTCTGAAAAACAGATTCTTGCCATCATCCTTGCTCAGGCGGTTAAAACAATAAGCAATTATTCCAACCATATTTTCCATACCGAAGTTGATGAGGCTTTCGCAGGACACAAGCTGGAATGGGCTTAGCATAAAATAAGAGAGGCTGTCCCAGTTATCTGGGGCAGTTTTTTTATTGGAATAAGTCAGCTTAAAATGATCCCTGCATTTTAAGTAACCATCCATTATTTAAACTGTTTTGAAAATTACCCTAATAAAAACGCTCAGATTCTACCCTTATAACTTGTTTAAATTGCCAGGAAATGCCAATCTGTAATTACAGGGTTGGCATTTTCATTATATTCAAACTGGAAAAGTCGCTCTTTCATTTGTTAAGGGAAATACTCCTTTCTATGGAAGCTATCAGGAGTATTTTGTTAACCCTGGCCGAAGCGTTTATCATCAAACAGCTTTATTTCAGAAGAAGCCTTTCATATTTCTTTGAAAAAACACAGATTTTGGCTGTTCTTTAGATGTTTTTATTTTCAGAAAAGATTATATTTCTTTAAACCGAATACCAAGGTAAATGATACAACACAAAACTATTTCAACAGAAGAATTAACACGAAAAAAGGAAGCAGGAGCAAAGATCATCGATGTAAGATCTGCAGATGCTTACAACGGCTGGAAAGAAAAGAAGGAATCCCGGGGTGGCCATATAAAAGGGGCGAGATCCCTTCCCGGAAAATGGACAAAATACATGGATTGGATCGAAACAGTACGGCATAAGGAAATACTTCCGGAGGACGAATTGATCCTGTATGGTTATACACCTGAAGAAAGTGAACAGGTAGCTTCCCATTTCCAGAAGGCAGGTTATAAGAATATCTCCCTTTACAACGGATTTTTGAAGGAATGGACACTGGATACTAAACTTCCAATGGAAAGACTTCCAGGATACCGGCACCTGGTTTCAGCGGAATGGGTGAGCAAACTTATTTCAGATGAAAACCCTCCTGAATATGAAAATGATAAGTATGTAGTAGTTCATTCTCATTACAGGAACAGGGATGCCTATTTAACAGGGCATATCCCCGGCGCAATAGATATGGATACCAATTCTCTTGAGTCACCTGAAACATGGAACCGTCGCAGCCCTGCAGAATTAAAAAAGGCTTTGGAAGAACACGGGATCACGGCAGATACTACGGTAGTCCTTTATGGTAAATTCATGTTCCCGGATAATGATGACGACTTTCCCGGAAGTGCTGCGGGAGATATTGGAGCCATACGGAATGCTTTTATAATGATGTATGCCGGGGTTAAAGATGTCCGGGTATTGAACGGAGGTTTTCAGTCATGGGAGGATGCAGGTTATGAGGTGAGTACCGAAGAGGTACAGAAAGAGCCGGTAGTGGAATTTGGTGCTGTGATTCCTGTCAAACCAGAACTGGCCGTAGACGTTTCTGAAGCTAAAAAAATACTGGCTTCAAATGATGCAGAACTTGTAAGCGTGAGAAGCTACAGGGAATATATTGGTGAAGTGAGCGGTTATAATTATATTGAAGCCAAAGGAAGGATCCCAGGATCCATTTTTGCGGATTGTGGAAGCGATGCCTACCATATGGAGAACTATAGGAATGTAGATCATACCCTCCGTGAATATCACGAGACGGCAGAAAATTGGATCAAAAATGGGATTACTCCAAACAAGCATTTGGCTTTTTACTGCGGTACAGGTTGGCGTGGCAGTGAAGCCTGGTTTAATGCCTGGCTTATGGGGTGGCCCAAAGTTTCGGTCTTTGATGGTGGCTGGTTTGAATGGAGCAACGACCCAACAAATCCAAGGGAAACAGGTGTTCCTGAAGATCGAACCAGCACAAAGATCATTTAAAATGTGATAATGCGAAAAAATGAATATGATCTTATTGTAATAGGATCCGGTCCGGTGCACTGGGAGCAGTGCTCTATGCAGTGGATTTGTTGCTGGTGAACTTCTGGATAAATATTCAAATTTATAGAATCAAAAAAAACTAAAATTAAAAGATTTCAAATGCTGATTTCTTATATAGTTCCTTCAATTTTTTTTAAATTTTTTCCAGCTTTTTATTGAAATATGTGATTATATACTTATCCGCAATATTGACTATAATGGGGGGTTATCCTGTATTGGTGGTAATGGTGATTTGGAAGTATCTTTAGTCTTTAGCCAATTCTAATTGGTTTAGATGGTTGGTTAGTAGAATGACCAGTTGAAGGTCAAACTTTGACTGGTTATTTATGTCTTAGTTTGAAGGCATTGACTTAGGACCTATTTTTGCCCCATTGATACCTCTGGATATGATAGCCCCTCATATTGTACACCGACTTCAATGGGGTTTTTATCTTCTTAGGATGAGCAACTTATCCAGACCGCAATTACACATTGGGCTTAATTCGTTATAATTATTAGCTATAACATTTATACCCTGTGCTACGATATCAGTACTAATTTGAAAGCACAATTAAGCCGCGCCACTCGGAAATTGGATTTACTGGCCATTAAAGAAATTAGGGAGAACCTGGCTCCTTTAACCGACATTCCAATTTACCACGCTACAGCTATCCAAAATACTCATCTACACAGATCGTTCTCCCTGGCATCCCGAAGTTTCAACCTGGGGTTTGGTTCCTCATTGGGTAAAGGATAAAAAGCAGCTTAAGGAATTATGGAATAAAACATTGAATGCCAGGGGGGAGACCATTTTTGAAAAACCTTCCTTCTGGAAATCAGCTAAGTATAACCGTTTACTCATTTATATCAATGGATTTTATGAACACCATCATTTTGATGGAAAAACTTTTACGTTCTAAATTCAAAAAAAAAACGATAAACTTTTGGCCTTGGCCGGACTTTGGAGCGAATGGACTGATCAGGACACAGGGGAAATGCTCAATATTTTTTCCATAGTAACCACCAGGGGAAATAAAATGCTTGCCAAAATCCATAATAATCCGAAATTAGAAGGGCCAAGAATGCCGTTAATTTTACCGCAGAAATTGGAAGACAAATGGCTTAACCCGATTGAAGACGAACTGAATGTTAAATCCATTCAGGAATTGAAAAGGGAATAACCCGATGAAGAATTTGATGCCTAAACGTTGAGGCGATTGAGGGGAAAGGAATATATCGGGAATGTTGAGAAAGTATCAGAATCTTTTGAATATGAAGAAATAAATACTTTATAACAGAATCCTATCCCCCCCTTTATTCCATTCCTATCTAGCGTGGATTTCAATGGTATTTTGAATTTCAGAATACAACAAAAAACCGTCTCATTTATTTAAATAAGACGGTTTCAATCTATATATTTTAAGCTAGAATATTAGCTTTTAAATATTTTTTTAAGCCTTTCTTGTAATTCAGGGTCATTTTGTAATACCATTGCTATTTGCTCATATCGGGTGGGGTTTATACCCTGATCCTGAACGGCTTTTTCCATTTTAGTCTGCACCCCGGCCTGGATGGTTTCCAAATTTGAAATTATTTTTTGATGTTGCTTTTTCTCTTCCTCGGTAGCGGTTACTTCAACCTCGGGATCAAGGGTAGCCTTATGAATTTCATTAAAACGCTGGATCTCCATCCCTTCCTTTGTTACAACTCCAGACATTTCCTTCTGCGCCTCCATAGTAATTGCGCGAACCTGTTGAAAAGCGGTGGCAAACTTCTCCAGTTCGGCATCACTTACTTCAACCGTCTGTTGCTGTTGCTGTTGTTGCGGCAATTGTGGTGTTTGGGAAAATACTGCAGCACTTCCTAAGATGGATAATGAAAAAAATAAACCTGTGATTTTTTTTGAATTAAACATATTGTATTTTTTAAAGTTGATCACTAAATTTACAAGAACCTTGCCATGCCCTGGAAAAATAATTTGATTTACTTTTCACTTATTATTTCAACTATAGCTTTCAGCCTTTCAAAATTCCTTATTTTAGATGCATACACGTAAGACGATTGTAGAGAAAAGAATATACCGGAAATGTGGAGGAAGTATCCGAACCTTTTGATTATACAGAATTAATCGCTTTATAAATAATTAATAAAAAATTTGGGATGGAACAGACAACACTAGCTTCGCAAAAAGTTTGTTAGGAGAAAGTTATAACAAATTTATTTTTAAACCGTGGCTTGTATAATAAGTGATGCGCCTCCGGGATTCTCACAGCTAATTTCATATTTTAGTATTTATCCTGATCTTTTAATAGTTTTTTCAGATCTTTATTATGTCCATAAAGAACCATTATTTCATCTTTATGAAAAATCGTCTTAGCCGAAGCAACCCCCTGCACATTAGTCACATTCTTTTTGGTGCCAAGCATATTTGTTTCCTTCGTAATTTTTAGTGTGGTAAGCACAATAATATTATACCTTTTTTTCAGGCCAACTTCCACGAGAGTCCTTCCATCATAATCATCGGGAACTGAGGTTTCAACAATGCTGTAATCTTTGTTTATTTCAAAAGAATCTACGACCCCTTTGAGGTTAAGTTTTTTGGACCATCGTTCAGCAGTTTCCTCTTCTGGATGAATAATTTCGGTAACGCCCATTGCCTCCAGTACCATTTTTTGGAGGGGAGAGACGGCCCTGCCTATAAGGCGTTTTGCCTGAAGCTGTTTCATAAGTGCTGTAGCCAGTATATTTGCTTCCTTATCTTCACCTATTGCCACTATTACTATATCTGTATCCTTAATAGGAAGATTTGTTACAGCAGTTATATCGGTTGAATCAAGTGCGACTACGTGCGTGATTTTATCTTTAAGCATGTCTACCTTGCTCATATTGACATCTACCCCTATGACCTCATTACCCATCTCTGTTAGCTTTTCTGCCAGGGAAGCCCCAAAATTCCCAAGGCCTAATATTATATATTTCATATGTAGATATTTATTGGTTTTTATTGGTCCTATGTAATTCGCATAGCTTCATTGGTGTTTGCATCGAGTGCCGTTATGCTCATTTCATATTTTAATTTATTAAAATTTCTTCTTTAGGATACTTGTAGTTTAAATGTTTTACACTTCTTAAAAGGGCGATTAAAATGGTTAACATACTTACTCTTCCTATAAACATGGTGGCTATAATTACCAATTTTGATGGAGCACTTAATAATGGGGTGATCCCCAAGCTTAATCCCACCGTGCTATAGGCCGAAAAACATTCAAAAGCGATACTTAACAGGGTCATATCATCATCAAAGGAGGCTATAAGAAAGATTGCCGAACCTATAACCAAAAGTGACAAGGAGATGATCGAAAATGCCCTGCGAAGAGATAGATCAGAAATTTCTCTTTTAAAAAGTTCTACGCGGTCTTTTCCCCTTGCGATACTAAAAAAATTCAGGGTGGCTAGAGCAAATGTTGTTGTTTTTATTCCACCTCCAGTTGATCCTGGCGAAGCACCAATCCACATTAATATAAATATGATCATTAACGTTGAAAAATTAAGTGCTGACGTGTCAACCGAATTAAAACCGGCAGTTCGTGGAGTCGCTGCCCCAAAAAGAGAGACAACAATTTTCCCATATGATGAGTGCTCCGAAAGCGTATTGTTAAATTCGAAAAAATAAAATAAAGCAGTCCCGACAACCAGTAAAATACTCGTTGTAATCAAAACTATGCGACTATTTAAATTCAGGACCCACGGTATATAAATGGATTCCTTAGGATGTCTAATTTTGATTATCTGGTTCTTCAGGTAATACACCAAATATTTATAAACATTAAAAAGCAGGGGAAAACCTATTCCCCCCAGAATAAATAGGGCTATAATTATGAGTTGAAGGGAATAATTGAACTTAAAACCGGTTTCATAGAGACTGTTTTCCAAAGTAGAGAACCCGGCATTACAGAAGGCGGAGATACTGTGAAAAATAGAAAAGGATATCCTGTCAAAAACCTCAGGCATCAATGCCTTTTTTATTGAAAAGAAAATAAATATAGCTCCAACTAATTCTATTGAAAACGTAATTAATACAATTTTTTTGAGCACATTGAAAACTTCTCCTATTTTTTCGGAATTGGTTACATCCTTGAGCATTATTTGGTTCTCATAGGAACTTCTTCCTCTAAAAAAATAACTGAAGTAACTGGCAAAAGTCATAATCCCTAATCCTCCAAGCTGAATAAGGAGTAGTATTATATTCTGTCCAAAAGGAGTGAAAAAGGTGCCGGTATCAACCACAATTAATCCTGTTACACATACTGCACTGGTAGAGGTAAAAAGAGCGTCTACCGGAGAAATACCCTCATAAGTAGCATTTGGCAGCATTAATAAAAAGGTTCCTACGATTATTAGACTTAAAAAACTTGCTGTTATAAGCTGTGCGGGATTTAGAAAGTCTTTATTAAAGTTTATTGTTAAGGTGGAAAATTCTCTGATGAAATATGTAATAACAGCAATATAAACCCAGCCCATATTATTAAAAAAACTTAAAAAAGGTACTTCCTCTCCAACCAAATTTGTCTTGATAAGGAACAGAATTATAAAGAGAAAAAGAATAATTGCATCAAAAATTCTAACCTTTAGAAGAATATTAGATTTTTTTAGAATGGTTCTGGCAATTATAGTAATAATACCTATCAGCAGGGTGAGAAGGTAAAAATTAGTTAAATGGGAATCGGTAACGGAGGAATGTTTAAAACCCAGATCATAAATAATTATCCCAACTGCTGAAAAACTGATCCAGAAAGAAAACTTTCTTAATTTAGAGAGAATGTTCTCAATCTTTTGTCGCTGACCTACCTCCTGAAAACTCAAATTATTTTACTTAAATGAGACCTCTTCTGGAACAGTAATCAAAGGCCACAATAATTAAAACCATTAAACCTACCATGATAATTGCAGGCCATTTAAGATGTTTGTAATTATTGGATGGGTCTTTTGAGTCTTTATTCCCTTTCTCGATCACTTAATGCGTATTTGTGTTTTACAAAGTTAGGCTGAAGGGTGTAAGGGAATTATAAAGATTCGCCTGTGAGTATAAAGATTTTATAAAGATTTAAGTAAAACGATAGCCCACCCCACTCTGGGTAATAATATGGGTGGGGGAATTAGGGTTAACTTCCAGTTTTTTTCTCAGTTGAGCTACAAAAACCCTGAGGTATTGGGTTTCCTGTTGAGCACCAACACCCCAAATCTCTTTTAATATATATTGATGTGTGAGGACTTTTCCCTGGTTTTTTGCCAGAAGGGCAAGTATATTATATTCGGTTGATGTTAATTTCACTGGAATGCTATTTTTAATAACACTTCTTGAGCTCAAATCTATCTCTAGGGAGTCGGATTTTACAAGGGGTGAAATTTCAGAATTTGGATTTGACCTGAGACAGGATCGAATTCTGGCTAAAAGTTCACCTGTCCTGAATGGTTTTGTAAGAAAATCTGTAGCACCATTGTCCAGTGCCCTTATTATATCCTGTTCACTGTTTTGTACAGATAAAATTATAATGCCCTTTTGATACCATTGGCGCAGTTCCTTCAGCACTTCGTGCCCTTCCTTATCTGGTAATCCCAAATCAAGAATAATAAGGTCCGGAGAATGGTTGGCTGCAAGTTGAATTCCCTCTATTCCAGAGGAAGCCTGAACAATTTTATAATCATTGCTTTCAAGGGTAATTTGGAGCAACTTTCTAATTTGAGGTTCATCATCAATAATTAAAATTTCGTCTCTATTCATTTTTAAAAGATTTTGGATGAGCCATTTCCGCTGGCAGGCTTAATGTGAATAGTGCACCTCCGCTTTCAAGATTTTCCAGTTTAAGTGCTCCATTATGGGCCTGCGCAAAACCCATTGCAATGGATAGCCCTAATCCGGTTCCACCAGAGGCAGTATTGGGCACCCTGTAAAATTTATTAAAAACTTTTTTGATGGAATCTTCCGGGAATCCTTTTCCGTTATCTGAAATTTTAATTTCACAATTGGTTGAATTGTGAGAAGCAGCGATAGTTATGATAGAATTTAAAGGAGTGTGTTGTAAAGCATTATTGATAAGGTTTTGAATAATATGTTCAAATAAAACAGCATCTATTTTGAAAAGCGGTAAATCTTCATTGGATTCAAACAATATTGTATGGTTTTGTGCTTCAGTCTCGTTGAACCTTATAACTGAATAAATTATTTCATTGATGTCATACCAATCTAACTGCAGTTTCACAAAATCGGTTTCTAGTCTGCTCATGTTTAATAGATTCCCTACCTGCCGATTAAGCCGAAGCCCGGCTTTCTCAATTTCCAGATAGAGGTCAACCTTGTTAGATACAGTCAATTTTTGTGAATTTTCCTTTAACATATCTACAGCTCCTATAATTGTAGAAATTGGTGTCTTCAATTCGTGAGATAATGAATTTAGCATTGTGTTGTACAGCTTAATTTCATTTTCCCGTTCCTTTCTTTTTCTGCTTAATGCTTCAGTCTTCCTGATTTTGGTAGTGAAAACTGCGTTCATAACAGCAATTATAAAATACATCAGGAAAAATAAGGCATCCTCTGGGGTAGTAATGCTAAAAGTTGACCTGGGCTGAATAAAAAGAAAATTCCAAATTAAAGCGCTCAATACAGCTACCGTTACTACTGGCAATATTTTAAAAAACATAGCCAAAACAGAAACTGCAAGGAGCAATATTAGAGCCACTACATGGTATCCTATAACATCAATAAACAAATAGCAAATCATTGATATTAGTAATATTGTACTAATTCCAAAGAGATATTGCAATCGTTGATCTGTCTCTATTTTCTTTTTAAATGCCAATATGGGAATTTACTTTCAAAGGTAATTCATTAAATAACCTGGATTAACCAGTTCATTATTATTTATATTTTAGTGGCAATTTAAGAAAGTGAATTCTAAAAAGTAGTACTATTTATCAATAACGATCCCTTGATTAAATATGGTGTAGAATCAGAAATAATATAACGTGATTTATATTTTAAATTACCATCGATAGTTAAGCTTCTTTCCAAGTTCAATAATAATATCCATTATTTCATCCCTGAATTCCTTTTTATGTGCAAAAGCTATTTTTTTGTGGTAAAAAATAAATAGGACAAGTTAATTTATCCTTATCTAGGGACCAAACTTAGAGTACAATAGAAAATGATTCAACAATAACCTTGATGTTCGTTTTAAAAGGGATAAATTTGCAACTTCTTATGAAAAAGGAACCAATACTTTTTTTCTTCAAAATTACTCCGCCCTAAGCACCGGAAGAAACCCTCATTACATTATTCTTTAGTTAGCATCATATTACACTTTGGTGCTTTATTTTACTAAAAAACTTATCCTTCATCTTAAAGCTGAGACTCCTCTTACGGGATTTTAGTTTGTCTCTTCCAAAACTATATTTTAAATGAATACTTCAATAAAAAAATATTTCAACCTATTTGATTTCAGTCAAAAAGTAGATTATAAAATAGAAATCCTGGCAGGTATAACGGTTGCCTTGGCACTTATACCTGAAGCCGTGGCCTTCTCGCTTATAGCAGGACTTTCACCTTTAACGGGTCTCTATGCAGCTTTTGTGTTAGGTTTGGTTACGGCAATTTTAGGTGGTAGGCCAGGAATGATCTCTGGAGCAACAGGCGCTGTCGCAGTGGTTATTGTATCATTAGCAATTAGCCACGGTCCTGAATATATTTTTGCAACAGTAATACTCGCAGGTATTATTCAGGTTTTGGCAGGAATTCTCCGCTTGGGAAAATTGATGAGATTGGTTCCACATCCTGTGATTTTCGGATTTGTTAATGGTCTTGCTGTTATCATCTTTATGTCTCAGCTTGATCAATTTAAAATAGCAAATTCCGCAGGAGAGCTTGAATGGATGCAGGGAACCCAGTTGTATTTAATGTTGGGTTTGGTGCTGATTACGATGCTAATTATTTGGGGTCTTCCAAAGTTGACAAAAGCTATTCCAGCTACTCTGGTGGCTGTTCTTGTTACATTCGGTATCGTTCTGGCTTTTGGAATTCAAACCAAAACAGTTGGCGATATAGCCTCTATTCAAGGTGGTTTTCCTCCTTTTCATATTCCAATGGTCCCATTTAACCTGGATACTTTTATGTTAATTTTGCCGTATGCTGCGATTATGGCTGGAGTAGGACTTATTGAGAGTCTGCTTACGCTTAATATTATTGATGAAATTACCGAAACCAGGGGAAGAAGTAATAAAGAATGTGTGGCCCAGGGAAGCGCCAATATTTTGTCGGGTTTCTTTTCGGGAATGGGTGGCTGTGCCATGCTAGGACAGAGCCTGATTAATGTTTCTTCCGGAGCAAGAGCCAGACTGTCTGGTATTACTGCAGCAGTGATGTTACTGATTTTTGTAATGTTTGGTGCGGAATTGATTGAAAAAGTTCCGATGGCAGCTCTTACAGGACTTATGATAATGGTAGCAATAGGAACTTTTGAATGGGCAAGTATAAAAACGGTTACTAAGATGCCGAAATCTGATATCCTAGTAATGGCCCTAGTTACCCTGGTTACTATAGTATTACATAATCTTGCTTTGGCCGTCCTCGTAGGAGTAATCATCTCAGCCCTTGTTTTTGCCTGGGATAATGCAAAAAGGATCCGGGCTCGAAAAAGTGTTGATGAAGATGGCGTAAAACATTATGAAATTTACGGCCCCCTATTCTTTGGATCTGTACAGGCTTTTAATGATAAATTTGATGTTCTAAACGATCCGGACGAAGTAGTAGTCGATTTTTTAGAAAGTAGAATTGTAGACATGTCAGGCATAGAGGCGGTAAACAAACTCACGGAAAGATATCACAAACAAGGTAAAAAACTTCATTTGAAACATTTGAGCAAAGATTGTAGGCTTTTATTACATAAAGCAGATGCTATTATTGATGTGAATATCATAGAGGATCCTTCCTATAAAGTAATTACTGATCGATTTTAAGGATAGAAATTATGGATACTAAAGAAATTATTAATGTTATAAAGGAGAA
>JBNJKO010000029.1:0-35638 GCA_051751125.1 Bacteroidota bacterium | reverse complement strand
ATTTTCCTCTTTCAAGCTGAGATATCTTTAAAGGATTACAAAAAGAGAAAGAATTTATTTCTCTTTTTGTAATCACCTCTGAAATTCCTTTTCTATATTTAAACTACTATTTAACTTTAGCTTGGAAAATAAAAATAAAAAGAAGGTGAGTCCCGTAAAAGCAACTGGGCTAAGCACTTTTGCAGGCGTTTTTACTCCCTCCATTCTAACCATACTTGGGGTGATCATGTACCTTCGGTTTGGCTGGGTTGTGGGTAATGTTGGATTGGTGGGTAGTCTTATTATTGTCACCCTGGCTACCTCCATCACTTTCCTTACCTCGCTATCCCTTGCGGCCATAGCCACAGATCAACAGGTGAAGATAGGTGGAGCTTATTATATGATAAGCCGTTCACTTGGGATTGAGAGTGGGGGAGCTGTTGGAATTTCCCTCTATCTGGCCCAGGCCCTGTCTGTTTCCATGTACACTGTAGGATTTGCCGAAAGTATCGTGCAGGTATTTCCCCAACTTAATGAAAAGCTGATAGCTGTTGCTGCAATTCTTTTTGTTGCCGGAGTGGCGCTTATTTCAGCCAAGGTTGCCAGTAGGGTCCAATATTTCATTCTTGCCGCTATTGGTATTTCTCTTATATCCCTGATCTTTGGCAGCCCTATAGAATCTACTGAAATAGAGTTATGGGGAGCATCTTCAGAAAATTCAGTTCCGTTTTGGGTGGTGTTTGCAGTTTTCTTTCCTGCAGTAACGGGTATTGATGTTGGGGTAAATATGTCCGGAGACTTGAAAGATGCCGGAAAATCGATACCCAAAGGAACTTTTATGGCGGTGGGTGCTGGTTATATTGTCTATATGGCATTACCGATAATCCTGGCCACACGTGCCGACTCGCTTAGCCTTATTGAGGATCCAATGATCATGCGAAGAATCGCCTTTTGGGGTGACGCTATTTTGATAGGGGTATGGGGTGCTACCTTATCCAGCGCCCTTGGAAGTACGATGGCTGCGCCACGGGTGTTGCAGGCTCTCGCCCGGGATGGAGTGTTACCTCCCATTATGGCCCGGCTTGGTAAGGGCAGCGGGAAAGAAAACCTTCCCAGAATGGGGACTCTTTTCACACTTATTTTTACTATAACCGCTGTACTCCTGGGAGATCTAAATATGATAGCCCCGGTGCTAACTATGTTCTTTCTTACAGCTTATGGTGTACTTAATATCTCTGCAGGGGTTGAAAATATTATAAAATCTCCTTCCTTTAGACCACGGTTCAAAGTTCATTGGTTCTTCTCTCTTTTAGGCGCAGCCGGCTGCATAAGTGCGATGATACTTATTAATCCGCTGGCAACTTTTATTGCCGCTATTTTTGTTTCTGCTATTTTCTTCTGGATTAAACGCAGAAACCTTAAGAAAACCTGGGGTGGGGTAGGACGCGGAATTCGACTAAGCCTCATTCGTTCCAGTCTTATGCGCCTTGGGGAAGTGGCAGATCCCAAGAACTGGCGCCCTCATTTCCTGGTATTGTCTGGAGCCCCATTAAGCCGATGGCACCTCATAGCTATGGCTAACAGTTTTGTACAGAGCAAGGCTTTAATGACTGTAGCCACCGTTCTCACCCTAAAGAACATCAACAAGAAAAGGGTGATCGAAATGGAGCGGCATACTAGGGAATTTCTTTCCAGAAAAAATATTTATAGCCTGGTGCGTATAGTACCGGCAGCCAACCCCTATATCGGGGCCAAAACACTGGTAGATCATTATGGACTGGGAAGTCTTGTGCCCAATACCATCATCCTGGGAGATACCAGGGAGGAAAGCCATTTACCCGATTACTGTGATATGATCTACTATTTCTTCAGGTCACAGCGCAACGTGATGATCCTGGATATGGAGGAAGATTACAAAGCAAATCCCAAAGAAAAGATCGATCTCTGGTGGGGAGGATTAAAACTTAACGGAGCTCTTATGATCGTGATGGCCCATATGCTGCAACGCAGCCTGGAATGGCGAGATGCAGATCTTACGATTAAAATGGTTGTACCGAACGAAGCTGCCGCCAAGGGAGCTGAACGAAATTTGGTTGGCATGATCGACAAAATGCGCTCCAATGCCGGCTATGAATTGATCATAAAAGGTGACAGAAGCTTTCCCGAAATTCTTTCTGATTCCAGCCATAAAGCAGATCTTGTTTTTCTCGGTTTGAGAGAGCCTGATGGTGATTATGTAGATTACTATCGTAACCTCCAGGCAAATACTTCCAGCCTTAAAAATAAGGTGTTCCTATTAGCGGGCGAAGATATTAACTTTGAAGAAGTGCTTTTTTAAAAATTTTCTTTTTATCGATTTTTAGAAAGGTATCAGTATTAGTTTGTAAGCGCAATTAAGTCGCGCCAGTCATAATTTGGACTTGGAGCCTGGGTTTCTACATTCGTGAACATTGCTTCTGAGGGTCCCGAGATTTTTGACTTTAAAAATACTTTTTAGTAATTACCACAGGTCTGGTTGACTTATCATCCTTGCACTCACGGCTAGAGTCGTTTCTTTTTTGTTGGTATAATGATATCATATCTAAGGAAAGTAGACTTTAAAAACGGGAAATTTTTAATTCAGACATTGGCATCCTAAATTATATAATAGGTTGTTAAAAATATATATTTTTTTGTTAAATAATATTTTTTCGATAAATAATATGGCATTAGTTAATAAATTAATGTAAAATCTAAAAAATTATGGCAACAGAATACACGAATACTGGATGTTTTCAAGAAAAAATAAGAAGAAATTCCTGGGGAGCAATTTTTGCAGGAGCACTTACTGCGCTCGCAGTAGCATTCTTATTGAATTTATTAGGGCTTGGGATTGGCTTAAGTTCTATAAATCCGTTAACGGAGTCTGATCCCCTTTCCGGACTAGGCATTGGAACAATTATTTGGTTGGGTTTGTCTAATCTTGCGGCGCTTTTTTTAGGTGGAATGGTGGCAGGTAGGATGTCTGGTTTTTCCTCAAAAGCGGATGGGGGAATACACGGGTTTCTGGCATGGGCTCTATATGCCGTGGTTACCTTTTATTTTCTCACCTCTACCATAGGTTTTATTATGAGTGGTTTAGGTAACGCCGTTTCTGGTATATTTGGGAGTGATAGCTCACAGCAAATAACCGTACAGGTAGATAAGGCAGAACAGCAATCACAAGAAAAGGCAACCCTAGCTTTAGATGAAGTAAAGCGAGAGGTATTACAGATCATTAGTACTGCAGAACGATATGATGTATTGCCTGAGGGTGCGACAGAAGAAACTCGTGAAACCATTTCGCAAACCGGTTCACAGGTAAAAGGCTTAGTAAAATCTATGGATATAGAAGAGTTTTTTAACGACCTGGAATTCGATATTAATGAAAAAGGTGAACTGGAAATAAACCTCGAAGGAGACGGGGAATATTTAAAGAAAGATGAGCTTAAAGAATATCTTACCCAAAATAGCGATCTTACCGAAACTGAAATTGACCGTATGATTCAAAATTGGGAAGAGCGGATTGAAAATGCCGTAAATGATGCCGAAGCATTGTATGCAGATGCAAAACAGAAAGCGTTAGAGCTCAGCGACAAAATATCGGATGCCGTAGGTACTTTTAGCATCATAGCTTTCGGTGTGCTACTCCTTGGGGCCTTAGCCGGTTACTTCGGTGGAAGCCTGGGTTCTCCAGAATACACTGTGACTGAAGGACACCGCATTAAGCAACGTGAAGAACGCAACAAATAGTACTTTAATAGAATAAATACTTTTATTTAAAGTCTTAACGTAAAGTGGGATTTTCTTTTAAGAATCTCCCGCTTTTTTTGTTTCATTATTAAGTCCATTAATGGGCATTCAGGATCTAAATGAAATTAGATAATATCTTTATTTATAAATAGGAAATGCCTTATCTGTTTAGAAACCTAAAAACAGTTTTTGTCCCCGGGAGCGCAGTCGAATGGTCAAACAAAAACGTCTCGACTGCGACGTTACATTTTTAGTTCAATTTTGCCTTTTGGGTCTCTTAACGGATATATAATAATAGTAATGTCCGTAAAAGAAATAAGATCGTTCAGCCTTTGGCGTAACTGCAAGCATCAAGAACAGGACTTGATTTTAAAGGTTCTGTTTTAGGAAATTGTAGAAAGGTGCCTTTTTTAACCGCAAAAGGTCGTAAAGGCTTACACAAAGGTCTCAGAGAAATTCTCTTTCCCAGCAAGTTTTCAGTTCTCTTTTCTTTGCGCGGATTTTTCCTGAGCTTTCTGGATTTAATTTTTTTTACACAAAAAAAAGCTTTCCGTTTAACGGTTAACTTTTGAATTTTTTACCTTTTTAACCCTTCTAATTAACAATAGTTTAAATGCTAAGAAGTCCATTTTTTCTTATCTTGATGGAAACATCTTTTTTTAAAAGAATTTTTAGAATTAAAACAATCAGGAATAAATGGAAAAAAATGAGCAGACAAAATCACTCATTGAGATCAAATCCTCAGGATGGAAAATCATTCTGCTTAGAGTAAAGGACCAGATAGCCAAAAACAATGTTGGCATTGTATCAGCTGGCGTGGCTTTTTATGCTTTTCTGGCGATCTTTCCGGCAATTATGGCCCTAATCTCTATCTATGGACTCGCAATGGATCCCGAGAATGTGCAGAGGCAGATCAGTTCCTTTTCGGACATGATGCCAGAGCAGGCTTTTAGTATAGTTGAGGCCCAGATAAAGGAATTTACTTCCACCTCGGGCAAAGCATTGGGTTGGGGGACAGCTCTCGGAATTCTTTTTAGTTTATGGAGTGCCAACAAGGGAACAAAATCCCTTTTTATTGGTATTGATATTGCCTACAATACCAATAACACCCGGAATTTTATTTTGCAAAACGCGCTTACGCTTCTATTTACTCTCGGGGCAGTCGTACTACTCATTTTGAGCATGGTACTCATAGTGATTTTTCCCGCTTTGGTAGATCAGCTTGGTTTGCCTGCGCAAATAGAAAGCCTTATTACCTGGTTAAGATGGTTGATTTTGGCGGTGCTGGTGGTATTTTTTCTTTGTCTGTTGTACAAGTACGCACCAGTTAGATCCAGTCCTTCCTTAAAAATGGTTTTCCCAGGGTCACTGCTGGCCACCCTAATATGGCTGTTAGCCTCCTGGGGCTTTTCTTATTATGTGAGCAACTTTGGAAGTTACGGGGAAGTTTACGGCTCCATCTCGGCTGTGGTTGTCCTGATGCTCTGGCTGCTGCTTACCAGCTGGATAATATTGTTAGGCGCCGAACTAAATTCTGAAACTGAACATTACGCAAAAAACAGCGCTTAGAAAAACGTTTGGAATTTAAAGTTTTAATAATTCAGGTCTATACTAATTTGCAGATCTCCCCCCTCATATAAAAATTCAGCGTCAGAAAACGAAGGGGCACTCAATGAAATTTCGGCCCCACTTGAAAAGCCATAGCCTTCTTTAGGAATCCCCAACCAATTAGTATCCAGTTCACCGTTGTAGTTTTCATCGTGGATAACGACAATGGCGTATTTTCCAGGTCTTATATCTGAAAACTCAAAACTCGCATCTTTTCCTTTTATTTGTGTTATCATAACCTTGGATGCGAATTTCAGGAATTTTTTGGGAAAGCCTTTAGAGGAATCAAAAATCGCACAGGCGATAACTCCGGTATTGTTACCAATGTTTTGAATCTTTACGTTAATGGCAGGGCATTCCGCCTGAGCAAACCCATTTGACGGTAGCAACATAAAGCTTAGCGCCAACAAAAAAAACAATTTTTGGAAAATCCGGAACGATACAGATTGGCCGGTTGCTTGATAAAACGATTTTAAAATTAAATTATTCATGATCCTAAGAATTTTAAATTTGACTATATCTACAAAAAGCAAAAAAGATATCAATTAAAGCATTCTTCTCAAATTTAGCCTAAAGTCCTTAATAATTAATTAGTTATAACACAAAATTTAATTTTTATAGAAAATTTTATATGCCATTGAGATAGTATCAGATGTATGTTGCAATTGAAGGTAATTTTTTTTCACCCCTCCGCCAACCTGAGATTTTTAAAAGATGGCAGTAATAAAGAAAAGTTATATTTTTTAATAAAAGGCAAAAAAATAACTATTGCTTTTAATCCCGGTAATGAATTGTTTTTTGCTTTGTTTTAGTTTTTGTTGATTTATTTCTCAGTTCTTTATCAGGGCAGTTTTTCAAAATTTGAGGTGTGATTAGTACCATTTCAACAGTATCGGGCCTCCCGTGAGATTTACATTTTTTTCACTTTTAAACGATATCATTTGATATACCCCTAAGTTAATGAAAGGCTCCCGAAGTTTTCAATTTTTTTTTGAAAAATATGAGGAAAATATCCAGTTTTTTGAGGGGCAATTTAAGGTGTAATATTTTTTTATTTTTCTCTGATTTCTGGTTTCGACAGAAAGGAATCAAAAACAATATGTCAATTAAGTTAATTTCTATAAAGGGCTATTATAGTTGAGATAAAGATGATTTTTTAACACATTAGAGAAGAAAAATTGTTGGCTGTCCGGGATAAACTAGAAGAATTTTTTCAAAGGAAGGTGGATTTATTGACAGAATCATCTCTGAAAAATCCAATTTTAAGAAAAATATTGATGCTACTAAAATTTTAATCTATGATGGAGAAAAGCAGGAAGTATCTCTCTGATATTTTAATGGCTATTGACTTGATTGAAAATTTTATAGCTGACACACCAGATTTTGTGAAAAGTACTATTTTAGAGGCCAATTAAATAAGAACTTAACCGGCAAGTTTGCATCACTGCTCCACGCCAATAGCCCATAACCGTAACCATTGTGCCGGAAAATCAACATTTTTTCCTTCGAATAATAATCAAAGGATCTTAGCTTTGATACTATCAGATGAAACCCCACTTGAATATTTCTTATCAATTGCGGGTATTTTGATAAAAGATGATAGAGCAGAACTTCAAAAATACTTTATAGAAGAATTCTAAAAGAGAAAATTCATTTTGGCAAAGAATTCAATCATTTCGAAGAGCTAAGCAATGGAAAGATTATTTTTTTTTATGACATTTTCAGAATATGAAACAGATTTTTTTAATAGGTGCTGACGGAATGGACAGGACTGATAAGTGAATTTGATTTTTTGGTTTTGAGAATACACTCAGTATGAGGTGAAATATTATCTTTTTGAAGGATTTCTGTAACAATCCTAATTTTAATTGGTTTTTAAGATATGAAAACAAAGGTAAAACTTCGACAACCGCGGAAATTTTTTCTGATGACTTTTCTCTTCTCCTGGTTGGTATGGGGAATGATGATAATTTTTCCTCCTACAGATAATTTTTTTGTTCCCTTGCTATTTTTAGGGGCCTTTGGGCCAAGTATCGTTGCTTTATTTTTGGTATCTATGGAAGGCGGAATGCAATTCCTAAAAGAATTTTCTAACAGAATCTGGGATCTTAGAAGGATAAGCTGGAAATGGTATTTATTTATCTTCTTTTTTTTCCCTGGAGTGCTTGTAACTGGTTACTCTATCATTTTCCTTTTGGGTGGGGAAGTGCCGGACCTGAATACCTATTTTGGAGGAATAAACACAATTTCAAATTTTTTCTATTTATTGATTTTTATGCTCCTTGGTGGACCATTGGCTGAAGAACTGGGGTGGCGTGGATATATTTTGGAACCACTGCAGGAGAAATGGGGAAAATTAAGAGCCAGCCTCATTATAGGTTTCTTTTGGGTTTTGTGGCATTTACCTTTATTTTTTATAGAAGGAACCTCCCAGAGTCAAAAGGGCTTTGGAATAGCTTTTTGGAGCTGGACGCTGCAGCTCTTTTTCCTTTCGATAATTTTTACCTGGGTTTATAATGTTACCCAAAGGAGTATACTGGCAGCCATATTACTTCATTTAATGGCAAACTTTGCCTATCCGCTTAACCTCGATACTACCGGAGAAATAGTTTTCACAATTGTGCGCTTGGCGATTTTGATTCCTGTGATTATGACATGGTCAGAAAAGCTTTCTAGACAAGAAATGAGCACTCAATTTTCGGATTAATTTTTACGCTTACTGCTGTGCTGGTGTAATCTTTAAAATATAAATAGACCTTGAATGAGTTAAAGAAATCAAGAAAAAAAGTATCATTTTGGGTCAACAAGCTATTAATATAGATGTTTTTTGTAGACAAATGTCTACTCTGAATTGCCAATTGGACAACTCCATTATGAGGGAAAATTTAGATAGTCCAAAAGGCATTAGCACAGTTGAAAGGGAAGACAGAATTAATTTAGTGGTTTTTCCAAGCACAACTATATTTGAAAATAATTATAAAGAAACAAAAATTGAATTTTCCGAATCTGATTTTGATGTTCTAAAGACACAAATCGACAAAAGAAATTCCAATGAAGTTGTAATCAAGATTTGGTATAATGATGAATTGAAATGGGAAGGAAATCAGACCGAAAGGATGTTTGAAATTTTAAAATAAAATAGAGCAAACAATAACTAAGAGCATTATGTGGGTTACGGCTAAATATAAAAGTACTGAGAATCGTCTTGGTGTCTCCAGACTGCAGCTTAAATATTGAGGTTATTTCGTTATATTTATTACCGATAACATTTTTACTATGTGCTAAGATATCAGTGCTAATTTGGAAGCCCAATTAAGTTGCGCCAGTCGATAATTGGATTTGAGTACCATAAAAGAAATTAAGGAAAACTTGGTTCATCTAACCGACATGCCAATTTACCACACTACTGGTTTCAGTCACCCAAAATTGCTGATTTATGCAGTTTGTTGTTTTGTTGCTCTATTTCCCAATACAAAAATTAGCGAAAATATTTCCCAGCAATTCATCGTTGGTAACCTGTCCGGTAATTTCGCCAAAATGATATAAGGCCTGGCGAATGTCTATGGCTAAAAGGTCTCCGGTGAGGTTGTTGTTCAAGCCTTCCTGAACCTTGTTGATTTCTTCAAGGGCACTTAATAGGGCGCTGTAGTGCCGGCTGTTTGTAACAATGGTATTGTTGTTCTGCAGTTCCCCAAGATTGACGAAATCCAGGAGTTTGGCTTTTAATTCTTCTACGCCAATGTTTTCTTTGGCTGAAATGGAGATTAGATTTGGGATTTCAGCTTTAAGATTTGAGATTTCGCCTTCACTTAATTGATCTGTTTTATTGGCAACTATCAATAAAGGCTTTTGTGGAAATTTATTCTGGATCTTTTCAATTTCAACTTTCAATTTTGAACTTTGAACTTTGAATATTTCTGCGTTAAGCAGAAAAATAATTACCTGGGCCTGGGCGATCTTTTCAAAAGTTCGCTTAATTCCCAGGCCTTCAATAACATCCTGTGTTTCCCGTATTCCTGCAGTATCGATAAACCTAAAACCCACTCCGCCAATGGAAATTTCATCCTCAATAGAGTCCCGCGTGGTCCCGGCAATCTCTGAAACGATC
Source organism: Bacteroidota bacterium (assembly GCA_051751125.1). Lineage (GTDB taxonomy): Bacteria > Bacteroidota > Bacteroidia > Flavobacteriales > Flavobacteriaceae > Gillisia. Next base: position 26,172 of record JBNJKO010000029.1, on the reverse strand, counting down.
GCTCTTTCTTCATTGAGCAGGGCATTCAATAGCGTAGATTTTCCCACATTGGGTTCCCCTATGATCGCCACAGGAATTCCGTTTTTAATCACATTACCGGTAGCAAAAGAATCAATCAGGCGTTTTAAAACCTGCTGTATCCTGCTTACCAGATCCCTGAACTGATCCCTGTTGGCAAATTCAACATCCTCCTCTGCGAAGTCAAGTTCGAGTTCAATTAAAGAAGCGAAATCTAATAGTTCCTGCCGCAAACGCTGGATCTCGTTGGAAAATCCGCCACGCATTTGTTGCATTGCAATTTGATGGGAGGCCTGATTTTCAGAAGAAATAAGATCGGCTACCGCCTCGGCCTGGCTAAGGTCCATCTTTCCGTTTAAAAAGGCCCGAAGGGTAAACTCACCAGCTTCGGCAGAACGTGCTCCTTTTCGGATTAGAAGCTGAATTATTTCCTGCTGTATATATTGGCTTCCGTGGCAGGAAATTTCGATGGTGTTTTCACCGGTATAGGATCTGGGACCATGAAAAATGGAGATCAATACTTCATCCAGGATGCGTTCTCCATCTATAAGGTTTCCCAAATGCAGCGTATGTGAAGGCTGATCCTGAATATTTTTATTGCTTTTACCTTTAAATAAAGGGGCTACCATTTTTATAGCATCGGGTCCCGAAACCCTTATTACGGCAATTGCTCCCGCCCCGGAAGGTGTAGCCAGGGCTACTATGGTATCATTTAATCTCATGCTGCAAAGATAGGAAAAGCCCCCTGAATCCTCCGAAGGGGAACTTTTAAATATCAATCCTAAATAGACCAAAACTATAGTCAATTAAAAAATAACCTTATTTATCCCTAAAATTGGGGATTATTTCACCTTGTTTTATGTAACAAATCAATTAAAAAAACTACTTATCTTTAAGAGTCTTATTTTTTTAAGTTATTCTTTTTATCATCAATCATCAAAAACCATTTCATCATGAGAGAAGACAGGCAATTATTAATGATCACACATTTAAGTCAGTTATTAGACTTTGTTACGGGTATAGGCGGATTTATAGTTCCACTTATCCTTTGGGCTACACAAAAAGACAATGTGCTGGGAATGGACATACACGGGAAGATGATCCTGAATTTCCAGATCAGCATTTTTATTTACAGCATAGTTAGTATTCCACTGATCTTCCTTTTTGGCCTGGGTATTTTTCTTCTCATAGCTATTGGTCTTATCGCTCTTGTATTACCTATCCTAAATGCCATTAAAGTAAGTAATGGAGAAATGCCGGATTATCCATTATCAATTAAATTTTTGAAATAAATTCGTTTTCAAATAAGGGGATATTGCCCAATCTAAGGGCGTTTTATCTTGAGAATTTTCGATTAAACAAGAAGTTCTATTAGGATTTAAGATCTTATGAATTCTTTTTGATTATCCGCTAAAAATAGTTTTTGTCTCCCTGAGCGGAGTCGAAGGGTCAAAAAAAAAACGTTTCGACTTCGTTCGACGAGGTATTTCTAGTTTAATTATGCCTTTTAGGCATCTTTCCGGATTTACAATAATTGTTTCTATTGAATAGATTTTTATTTCTCCCGATTCATGGTATTGCGTAAGATTATTCTATATTTAACCAACCTGAATTCCAGGTCATACAGGGATATTGGCGAAACAAAAAACGGAGATTTTATAACGGATTTTCTTCAAATAGTTAATAGAAATTGTTCCTGTTTATAAACTTTGGTTCAAACCTGTTTAGAAAGAATTGTTGAAAATCTTTAAAAATTTATGATCTGTGCGTATCTTCGGGGAGCCAGCCATCAACAACGCCAGCCTTCAGTTCTTGTAGGTTGAAAAGAAATTATTTTAGGAATGAATAAAAATAAGGATAAAGATCTTAAAAAATCCGAAGATAAAAAGGATTCAAAAAAGTCACCAAAACCATCAGAAAGGGGGTCGGGAAAATTCCCAATTGTTGGAATAGGTTCTTCTGCAGGCGGGCTTGAGGCACTTGAGCAGTTCTTTAGCAGTTTAAGGGAAACCTGCGATATGGCATTTGTTGTTATTCAACATCTTGATCCGGATCGCGAGGGAATGATGCCTGAACTTTTACAACGAATCACTCCTTTAAAAGTACATCAGGCAACCGACTGGCTAAAAGTGGAGCCTAACAGTATTTATGTAATCCCTCCAAATAAGAGCCTTTCCATTGAGGATGACACCTTGCATTTATCCAAACCGGTTGAAAAAAGGGGGCTTCGATTACCTATAGATTTCTTTTTCCGGTCTTTAGCCGAAGACAGGCAGGAAAAAAGTATTGGAGTGATTCTTTCAGGAATGGGGTCGGACGGAAGTCTAGGTGTTCAAGCTATTAAAGAAAAAAACGGGTTGGTATTGGTACAGGATCCGGAAACAGCAAAATTTGACAATATGCCCCGAAGTGCAATTAAAGCCGTTCAGGCAGATATTGTTGTACCAGCCGAGGAATTGGCCAAAAAATTAATCGATTTTAACATGCGTATTCCCACTGATGAGGAACTTTCGAAAGGCAATACGATCAATAAGAAAAACCTTGACAAAATTATCTTTCTTCTACAAAAACAATCAGGACACGATTTTTCCCAGTATAAGAAAAATACCTTATTCCGAAGAATAGACCGGCGAAAGGGAATTCATCGTTTAGATCGCATCGAAGATTATATACGTTTCCTGGAGGAAAATCCGGAAGAGCTTGATATCCTTTTCAAAGAATTGCTTATAGGGGTCACCAGCTTTTTTAGAGATGAGGCGGTTTGGGAAAAGCTTAAAACAAGGTTTCTTCCAGATTTATTGAAAGCAGCCTCTACCGATCAGGTTTTACGTGCCTGGGTTCCTGCCTGTTCTACGGGTGAGGAAGCCTATTCCCTGGCCATTGTTTTTATTGAAGCCATGGAAAAGATAAGGAAAAACAAGAATTTGGTATTGCAGATTTTTGCCACAGATATTGACCAGGAAGCCATCGAAAAAGCGAGAAAAGGATTTTTCTCCCGGAATATTTCTGCGGATGTATCCCCGGAAAGGCTCAAAAAATTTTTCAAGTCGGAATCTGATGGTTATCAAATAAGTACCACAATAAGGGATATGGTGGTTTTTGCACCTCAAAATGTTATAAAAGATCCTCCATTTACAAAACTCGATCTGCTTTTGTGCAGGAATATGCTTATCTATATGGAGCCTGAATTACAGGAAAAACTCATCGTCCTTTTTAATTATAGTTTAAAAACAGATGGAATAATGATTTTGGGCACTTCAGAAACTTTAGGTAAACAAACAGAGGGTTTCAAAGAACTGGATTCAAAATTAAAAATATATCAACGTACTTCCGCAAATTCAAGCAGGGAACTGGTTAATTTTCCAAGTGCATTTTTTAGAAAAAAAATATTGACTTCAGAAAAAAAGAAAAGCCCGGAAGTGATTGAGAATATTCAAACCCTGGCAGATCAGGTTTTGCTCCAGCGTTTTGCCCCGGCAAGCGTATTGGTTAATGAAAAAGGGGATATCCTTTATATCACCGGGCGTACAGGAAATTACCTGGAGCCGGTGGCAGGAAAAGCAAATTGGAACATTTTTGCCATGGCACGGGAAGGGCTTCGTTTTGAGCTTCCGGCAGCTTTCCGGAAAGCCGCTGAAAATTATGAACCGGTTAAATTAAACCATATTAGAATAGAGACCAACGCTAAAACTATTTATGTTAATATGCTTGTACAGCGTCTTGATAATCCGGCTGCGCTCAAAGATAAGATCATTGTGGTGTTTAACAATGTTACCGATGAGGTTGAAATAAAGGATACAAAACCATTACTAAAAAAAGTAGGATCCGGAGAGGATCAAAATGAGCTTGAAATGGAACTTCAGCGGAGTCATGAGGAAATAAATACTATTCGTGAGCAAATGCAACTCTCGCAGGAGGAATTGCAATCTACTAATGAGGAGTTGCAGTCTACCAATGAAGAATTGCAATCTACCAATGAGGAACTCACGACTTCCAAGGAAGAAATGCAAAGTATGAATGAGGAGCTGCAAACAGTAAACGTTGAACTTAGAAGCAAAGTGAGGGATTATGTACAGGCAGATAGCGATATGAAAAACCTGTTGAACAGTACACAAATCGCTACTCTTTTTCTGGACAAAGATTTGAATATCCGTAGGTACACCAAGGAGGTAACTTCCTTGTTTAAAATTCGTAAAACCGATATAGGCAGGGCTTTCACCGATTTGGTGTCGGACCTGGAATATCCGGAAATTAAAAGTGATGCCCAAAAGGTATTGAATACCTTGATTTATGTTGAAAAAGCCATTCAAACCAAGGATGGCAGATGGTTTAACGTAAGGATTATGCCTTACAGGACGCACGATGATAGAATTGATGGATTGGTGATAACCTTTACTAATATAACAAAGGCTAAAAAGCTGGAGATACAATTAAAAGAGGCTAATGAGGAGCTCCGGAAGAGCAAAAAAAGCTAATAATTTCTTATCCTGAAAAAAGGTGTAAAAAAACCATATTCAATTATAAAAAGGGAATTATTAAATGAGCATAACGGAAACTCGATGCAGCCATTAATTAAATATATACGAATTGCATATGATTAATAAAAAACATTAAATACATATTTATGAAAAAGAAGGCTAAAGACTTTGGAGTTTCGATCCTTCGCCGCAAAGCGGAAGAATTGCTTAAAAACAACACCAAAGTGCCTGCTTCCAAACTTTCTGAGGATGAAATTTTAAAACTCATCCACGAAATTGAGGTACATCAAATAGAACTGGAATTACAGAATGAGGAACTTAAGATCGCCAGGGAACGCGAAAAGGAACTGGCATCGGAAAAATATGCAGAGTTGTATGATTTTGCACCGTCTGGTTATTTCACACTTTCCAGAGAAGGAGATATTGTTAATTTGAATTTTGCTGCCTCCCAAATGCTTGGAAAAGAACGCCATGGATTAAAAAAAAGCCGGTTTGGATTTTTTGTTTCTGATGACACCAAACCAGATTTTAATCAATTTCTTACAAAGGTTTTTGCAACCGATAAAAAAGAGTTTTGTCAGGTAACCCTTATTCCTAATAATGATTCTCCTGTTTATGCTCACCTAACTGGAATTTATATAAAAGATCAGAACCATTGTCTTGTAACCGTAGCAGATATTACAAAACTTAAAGAGGCTGAAAATATTATACGCGATCTTTCAATGATAGCGACCCATACAGATAATCAGGTAATAATTGCAGATGAAAACGGAGCGATAGAATATGTAAATAAAGCGTTTGAAAAACTCACAGGCTATTCTCTGGAAGAGGTAAAAGGTAAAAAACCAGGCAGTTTCCTGCAGGGTGAAGAGACCAATCCGGAACATATATTAGCTATGAGAAAGGGGATGAAAAAAAGAAAGGCTTTTTCTCAGGAAATTTTAAATTATACCAGAGATGGAGAAAAATATTGGGTTTCTATTTCTATAAATCCGGTATTTAATGCCCGGGGCGAACTGGAAAAATTTATTGCCATTGAGCAAAATGTTACCGGGCGAAAAGAAGAAGAAACTCAACGGGAATTTGAACGAAGGGATAAGGAGGCTCTTATCAATAGTACAGACGATTTAATTTGGAGTATAAAGACTGACTTTTCGTTAATTGCTGCAAATAGGGCATTTCTGGAACTTATAAAACAAAATACCGGCTATCTTTTAAAAAAAGGAGACCATGTTTTACCTGAGGATCTTTTTGATACGGAAAGAAGGAGTTTCTGGCTCTCACAGTATAAAAGAGCCCTGAATGGAGAACGGTTTTTAATTGATGCCGAAATACAAAAAAACGATTCTGTTGAAAAAAACTTTATGGAGATCAATTTCAATCCTATTTACGTCAAAAAAGAAGTTGTAGGGGTTGCATGTTTTGCAAGAGATATTACAGAATTAAAAAAAAATAAAGAAGCGCTTCTGGATTACAACAAAAAACTCCAGGCAACTCAAAAAATCTCAAAATTGGGGTATTGGGAGTATAATTTAGAGACCAGGAAATTGTTCTGGTCAGATGAGGTTTATAAAATATGGGAGGTGGATAAAGCAAAGACTGACATTAGTCCGGAAAATTTCCAGACAATGATTCATCCTTTGGATAGTCCAGGTTATGATGAGTATTTGCAGAATGCAAATTTGGGTAGAGTGCATTTAGATATAAAATACAGAATTGTTCTTGAAAGTGGTGCTATAAAATGGATTCACGAAACCGGAAACTTGATTTCAACAGAGAAAGAAGAATTAATCCATTATGAAGGGACCGTTCAGGATATTACCGCTCAAAAGGAATATGAGAATCAGATTTTAAATGTTAGCGAGCGACTTCGAAATTTATCGGCACACCTGCAAACTGTTCAGGAAGAGGAGCGAATAAGTATCGCAAGGGAGATTCACGATGAGCTTGGCCAGCAGTTAACCGGAATTAAACTTGATGCTTCCTGGTTACAACACAAATTTAAGGATAATGAACAAAAGGACAAGGACCGAATGGACCGCCTTATAAACAATGTTAATGCAACCATAAAACAGGTTCGAAAAATTGCTACTAATTTAAGGCCCGGAGTTCTGGATGATCTGGGACTGGAAGCGGCAATTGAATGGCAAAGTGTACAGTTTGAGGAACAAACCGGAATTTCCTGTATCTTGGAAACCTCCACCGTGTCCGATAATTATGAAAAAACCGTCAATACGGCTGTTTATCGAATCTTTCAGGAAGCACTCACCAACGTTACACGACATGCAAATGCCACAGAAGTGCTTATAAAACTTTCCGAAAAAAACAGTATTTTACTGTTAGAAGTCCTGGACAATGGAAAGGGCTTTGTGGAAACTGAAAAAAACAATCTTACATCATTGGGCATAACCGGAATGAAAGAACGGGCATTAATGATTAATGGAATATTTTCAATTAAAAAAAGACAAGAAGGCGGTACCAAAGTAAAGCTTGTTGTTAGATTATAAATATATATAAAGCGATAGCTCCATGAATGTTTTAATAGCCGATGATCACGCTATATTAAGAAAAGGTTTGATTGAAATCCTTCATGAAACTTTTCAGTCCTTAAAATATTTTGAGGCGTCCAATGGTATTGAGGCGCTTCAAATTACCAGGAAGGAATCTCTGGATTTAATTCTATTGGATATTTCCATGCCAGGAAGAAATGGCCTCGAAACACTTAAACAAATAAGGGCAGATGGTATCCAAACCCCAATTCTTATTTTAAGTGTACAACCTGAAGATCAATATGCCATTAGGGTTTTAAAGGCAGGAGCATCCGGATATTTAAATAAGGACAGTGCACCTGAGGAATTGATAAATGCGGTAAATCATATCCTCAATGGCCGAAAATATATTTCCTTGGATATTATAGATAAATTAGCACAATCCCTGTCCCATCCCTTGGATGAGCCTTTACACACAAAACTATCCGACAGGGAATTGCAGGTTCTTAAATTTATTGCCTCCGGAAAGACTGTTTCAGAAATAGGAGTGGAAATTTCTTTAACAGTAAATACCATTAGTACCTATAGAGCCAGGATTCTTGAAAAATTAAACTTAAGAAACAATGCAGAGCTCACAAGGTATGCATTGGATAATGCATTGGTTTAAGTCAATAAATAGCTCAAATTAGGTTTTACCACTTAATTCCTCCAAGGCCTGCCCGAATCATTCAGGTGGGCTTTCTTCTAATTTTAAAAAGTTTTTCCTCCCGATAATATTGGGACATAAAAAATACAAAGGGCAACTTCTCTTTAAAGGGAGGGTGGATTAATTGAAACCAAAATGGTTCTAATTTAGTAGAATTCTTCTCATGATTAAAATGGAAGGGTTAATTCCCCTTACCGGAATTCATCCTAATAATGAAAGTTTCATTTTTTATAAGATTCCTGTTTATTCTTAGGGATAGCTTTCTCGGAGGGCTTGATCAAATCTTTTTGTTTGGTTTTTCTATGGTACTTTTGGATAAATCGGTTTATTTGTAAATCTTGTAGTACAAAACACCACAAGCGTTTCATAATTCTCCCTATTTTATACAATCTGCTAAAGTTGTTATTTAGAGGTATAAAATCAATAAGGAGTTTTTGATTTTTAGATATGGGAGTTAAAACATGGCTTCTTTCAATTAAAATAGCATATAGCCCCACAAAGCCTTCCCCCAAGGAATTTTATTAGATTGAAGTCATGTTTTTCCATATGCTTTTTCTTATTTTAAATCCCCTAATTTTTAAAGACTTTGAAAACACATTCTACTAAAGACTGATTTTAAATTCTATATACTTTTTTAAATGCCCCACAAATTTTCCCCTCTTCCCCCTTATTTTTTGTTTTCCTAATCTCCAGGAATCGAGAATCACTGAAATTTTGTAGTATTTACAGCTACAATAAATTCACAGTTAGTCCTATATTTTCTTTCATGGTTATTTCTGAATTTGAGGGAAGCTAAGTTTAAATCTTTGAAAACTATGATTTTAAAAATAATAACAGTTGATTATGATCAAACAGCCACTTCCTGTTTTAAATATATTTTAAACGATATAGCAAAGTTTAAATGGATTAGTCATGCGTATTCTAGCAGGGAGGCGAAAGAATTAATAAAGCTTCAAAAACCGGATGTGGTAATTATTGATATTGAGTTGAAGGAAGAGAATGGATTTGAATTGTTAAAGTTTATAAAAAGAACCCACCCCGGGGTTGCAGTTTTTATGTTGAGCAATACGACCGATTTTAATCTTGCAAAGAAAAGTAAACTTTTAGGAGCTCATTATTTAATAGATAAATCTTTAGAATTCTACAACATACCAAACTTCTTAATGGCGCTTCAAAGCGCTAAAAATATAAGTCAAACATTAAATCAGTTTGAGTCTTTTACTTAAAAAAAGTTTAAGAAACAGAACTTTAAATAATAAAAACTAATGGAACACACTAGAAATACAAAAAATTATTTCTCTTCTGAAAACGAAAATATCGAGATGTTTGCGTGTTTTCCCTGGTCCAGGATGAACGGAATAAGTAGCACTAAAGGAAATGGAAAAATGAAAAGGAACCGCGCACTATCAAATTCGAACAAGGACGTATTGGGAATTTGTTTTATAACAGACTTGGATGGATATTTCAAGTACATTCATCCTAACTTTTTAAATTTATTTGAAGGGGTTGAGAATCAATTTTATGAAGCCTCTGTTTTGGATATGGATGTTACTCTAGATTCACCATCAATCTTGAAGTACCTGGTAGCAATGATTCAGCAAAATACGCCTAATTCTTTTCTGAAAAATAGGTTTAGTAAATGCATAAATAAATTTCATAAACTCGAATGGAAAATGGTTTATAACAGGGGCTTGCTATATTTTAGTCTGGCTGAAGAGGCTGTAGTTTCCACTCAGGACACTTCTGAAATAAATCCAGAATTCTCCCCGGAACAAATTTTGTCTAAGGAGATCAAGAAACTTTATTGGAAAATAGAACACGCCAAAATGTTTCATACCATTCAAATATCCACCAAAAAACAAATAGAAAATAAGGATTTTGACGAACCTTTGTAAAAGGGTTTTTTATAAAAATGTGATCATGTAAACGAGGAAGACAGTTAAAAAATTTGTAATATAAAAACGCCATCCGGATTCCCGATGGCGTTTTTATATTATGTTTTAATCCTCCTGTCTGGGGATGGGTGCTTTAGTTATTCAGCATAACCGGCATTACCAGCATCGTGATTTTTTCACCTTCGTCAAGTCCGTCTACCGGGGTCAAAATACCTGCACGGTTTGGAAGACTCATTTCCAGCTGAACTTCGTTTGCATTTAGATTATTCAGCATTTCGGTTAAGAAACGGGAATTAAATCCTATTTGCATATCGTCACCCTGATAAGAACAGGTAAGGCGTTCTTCGGCTTTGTTGCTATAATCGATATCTTCAGCAGAAATATTTAATTCGGCTCCTGCAATCTTTAATCGCACCTGATGGGTGGTTTTATTAGAGAAAATAGAGACCCTTCTTACCGAGCTTAAAAACTGGCTGCGGTCTATCACAAGTTTATTCGGATTTTCTTTCGGGATCACCGCTTCATAATTAGGATATTTCCCATCTATCAATCTACAGATAAGCGTGGTATCTTCAAAAGTGAATTTAGCGTTTGATTCATTGTACTCAATAAGCACATCGGTTTCACTTCCCGCCAGGATTCCTTTAAGCAGGGTCAAAGGTTTTTTTGGCATAATAAACTCTGAAGCCTGGGAGGCGGAAACATCTTCCCGGGAATATTTTACGAGTTTATGCGCATCGGTAGCAACAAAAGTTAAACCTTCTGTAGAGAATTGGAAGAAAACCCCGCTCATCACAGGTCTAAGATCATCGTTCCCGGAAGCAAAAATGGTCTTGCTTATAGCCGTTGCCAAAACATCCCCCTGGATAATGGTGCTGCTTGCTTCCTTTAGTTCAACAGCATTGGGGAATTCATCGCCATTGGCATAGGCCAGGGCATATTTCCCGTGGTTGGAACTAAGTTCTATAGTATGATTATCCTCAACAACAAACGTAAGAGGTTGCTCTGGAAAGGTTTTAAGTGTTTCCAAAAGCAAACGCGCAGGAACTGCGATTGCGCCTTCAGAATCTGATTCTACTTTTAATTTGGCAGACATGGTAGTCTCCAAATCGGAAGCAGAAACCCTTAGCTCATCCTGTTTAAGTTCGAATAAAAAATTATCTAAAATTGGCAGGGTGTTATTATTGTTAATAACCCCTCCTAATATTTGAAGCTGTTTAAGTAAATAGGTACTGGATACAATAAATTTCATGGACGTATCGATTAATTTGAATCTTTACAAATATATCCTAATCCTTCAAAAATAGAAGTACATATGAAGATATTTTATTAACATGAAAATGAATTCAATCTATCTTATATTTTTGATTTACAGGTATTTAATCTTTGTTAAAAAGTAATAATTGTTAATATTTATTTTAGCCGAAGATATGCAGGCCAAACAACTTAATTTTTTTGATAGCGTTTTTTTCTGAAGTACTTAAAACCGAAGGCGGCCAGGAGTAAAACCAAAATAGGAATACCAAGATTGATCAACTGCCATTTCTCGCGTTCCTTTACAGCTTTTTCGGTATTTAGAAATGCTATATTTACTTCTTTGGAACGAATGTCTATCAATCCTGAATCATCTAAAAGATAGTTCACAGCATTCAGCAAAAATTCCTTGTTGCCATAAGTAGTTCCTGTGTACCTTTCAAATCCCAGTTCCAGCGGTTCTCCTTGTTGTAATTGATTTTTGATCACATCCCCATCTGAAATAACGATCATTTGAGTTGCTTCGCTGCTATCTAAAGAATTTTCAATCTCAAAGGGTTTTATCCTGTTTTTGTAAGCCGATTTAAAGTTGCCTTCCAGCAAAACTGCCAAGGGCTGTTCCCCTGCTGTATAAGTAGATATATCTGGTTTTGAATCCAATAGCTCAAGGCTAATTTCCCTTGGGGTTCCCTCGAGTTTGGTGCGTGGCGAACTGGTTAACAATACCGTTTTTGTAAGATTATTTTTTAATAGCTCAATTGGGTTGGCCCACTCAAACTTCACCGCCTCAAGATTATTGATAATAGGGTGGGAGTTTGGACTTGTGGTTAAGGGGCTATAAAACCAGGGATAGGGGGTGAATTGTGTTTCACTTCCTCTTCCGGTTGCAAGAATCAGTGGCGCCGAATAAATATCATTCACCAAAACCGGATTGATCCGGATGCCATAGGAAAAGAACATATCTCCCAAATTCAGATCCCGGGGAATTGCAAATGCAGTGCCCCTCATATTGAAAAGACTGTCGGTTTCTATCGCTACCTTTTCAATAAGCCATAGCGCTTTTCCGCCTTGCATCAGGTATTGGTCCAGCAGGAATTTCTCCTTTTCAGAATATGCTTGGGTTGGTTTTGCTTCGATTATTAAATCATACTCCTTAAGATCATTGAGTGTTTTTTGGGGATTCACAGCGGCGGAATCTAGGGTGAAAGGCGCAACGAAATAATACTGTTGAATGGTTTGAATAAAATCAGCCAGGTTTGCATCTGGAAGTTCTCCATTCCCACGCATGACCGCAATTTTCTTTTTTCGTTCCCTTACCAAACGACTTATGGCATCGGCGAATGAATACTCCAGTTGTTGAACAGAATTGTTTACACGTTCTTCATCTGTCGCACCCAATTTATTCTTCAGCAAAGGGATTTTCACCGTTTCATCGTTGAAATTTGCCAGGGCCCATGGAAAAATGAGCATTTCACTGGCTTTTCCATTTTCCATAACGCTTAGGCGTGCGGGAGTCATTCCAAGAGAATAGAATTCTTCGGCAATAGCATTGGCATCATCGCCTTCGGCCAAAGGGTCAATAAAATTGAATTTGATATTGGGATTATAGGAAACGACTTCTTCCAGAAATTGCCGGGTTTCGTTTTGAAGTCTTCTGAATTCAGGAGGAAAACTCCCTTTCATAAAAACATCGATGATAAGAGGAGCTTCCGCCAGGCTGATGATTTCTTTTGCAGCCGGTGAAAGCGTATAACGGTTATCCTGGGTCAAATCAAACCTTTGATGAAACTTTGATGCCAGCAGGTTTATAAGCACCAGGGAAATGATGAGAAAAAGAAGATGTTTATATTTTAGAAGTTGTTTCAAATCAGTTCTTATTTTTTTGAGAAACGATCTTATAATAGGTCAGGAACAGGAATAAACAAATCAAACTTAAAAAATAGATGAGATCCCGGGTATCGATTACACCCCGGCTCATACTTTTATAGTGGTAGCTCATCCCCAGGTATTCTATGCCGTAGGAAGAATCAAAAAGCTGATAATCTGTAATGCTTTCAAAAGCGAAAAATCCAAGAAAACATAAAAATACCGCGATAATAAAAGCTGTGATCTGGTTGGAAGATAAGGAAGATGAAAATATTCCAATAGCAGTATAGGAAGCAGCAAGCAGAATCAATCCAAGATAAGAACCCAACAGTGCTCCAAAATCAAGGTTTCCAATAGGATCACCCAATTGATAGATGGTTACGATATATAAAACCGAGGGAATAAGAGCGATTATTGTTAAAAGAAAAGCACCTAAAAATTTTCCCCAAATCAGGTTCCATTCTCCAATAGGTTTTGTGAGCAACAATTCCATGGTTCCCTGTTTGTTTTCTTCTGAAAAACTTTTCATACAAATCGCAGGAATAAGAAAAATAAAGATCCAGGGAGCCAGGTTAAAAAACGGACCAAGATCTGCAAAACCAGTATCCAGAATATTAAAAGGGCCATTGAAAACAAACAGAAACAACCCATTCACCACCAAAAATATTCCAACCACCAGGTATCCCATCGTGGTTGAAAAAAATGAGTGGATTTCTTTTTTTAAAATTGCTGTCAAACTATATTCTGTTTAAAGTTAAAAAGTTCGAAAGTTGAAAGTTTCAAAAACCCAAAACCATTTACTCACTACTAATCAATACTCACTAATTTATCAACACTCCAGGCTTCCGGTTTTTGGTTGAAATATTGCTTGGTATTTGCCCATAATCCCTTAAAAAGTTTGGAATTCCTGTAGTTTTCCAGCGCAGCTTCATTTTCCCAATAACTATACGTAAAAAACTGATTTGTATTGTTTTTATCCCTGTAAAGTTCCAGAAACCGACATCCATCAAAATTCCTGATCTTTGATTTATTTGCTTCAAAATTTTCTAAAAAGGCTTCTATATTTTCAGGTTTAAAACTCATTTTCACTATTCTAATAAACATTTCAATCAAATTTAATGGTGATAGTATCCCTTAATTCCAATCCAAATAAAGTGGAAGCACTTCCTACCGTACTGGGATTGCTTTTATAAATGGCTAATTCAATATAGTCGGCTGAATTGAAAATAGCCAATTTTTTACCATCTTCTTCGCGTTTTTCCTTTTCCAGCTTAAAGTTGATAGCATCGCTATAGGTTTCAAAAATTTCTGTAAACCTCGCAGTACGTGCTGTAATGGAATAAGATCGCCCTTTTCCTGCAGAGTCAAATAGTTTTCGGGAGATATTTGTAACTACATTCCCGTAGTTGTCAATATACAGAACATGACCAATGATCTGGTTTTTATCAGCATTCAGGGATGGTTCTAATTCTTTTAAATATTTGAGGTTCTCAATGCTCTTTCCAACCACTTCCAAAGTCCCGCCGCGGGCGAGGTGACAGGCAACCCTCACAAATACATCCAGTACAGGGAAATTGGTTTCAACGGTATTGTGGATATTTATTTCTACGATCTTATCAGGGTTTATTTCTGATGCGATTAAGGAAAGAATACCATTATTGGCACAAATAAAATAATGTCCGTCCAGAAAAACTGCAAGATGTTTATTTTCAGGGGTAAGTTCAGAATCAATTCCTATAATATGAATACTTCCTTTAGGGAAACATTTATAGGCATTTTTAATTATATAGGAAGCCTCCGTAATATGAAAAGGGGAAACAGAATGCGAAATATCAACAATTCTAACATCTTCTATTTCAGAATAAATAGTTCCTTTAACGGCTCCTACAAAGTGATCTTTTTCCCCAAAATCGGTCGTTAAAGTGATGATGGCCATAGGCGATTATTAATATTTTTAAAGGTTGGTAAGTTGTTATTTTATGTAAGTTTGTACTATAGGCGAAGATAATTTTATTTCCTCCTTTCCTGTCACATTTAATAGAAATTTATGCCAATTTGCCAATAACAAAATTAGAATTTGTAGCAGGCTTAAACAAATTTAATACCTTTAAGAAAAGAAAAATTAATTCTAAACCAAACTCCTTTTGAACGAAATCATCATTGAACTTTCCGAAATTAGCCCGAGAGAATTTTTTGGGCAACAAAATGAAAACATAGAACTTCTTAAGAGATATTTTCCAAAACTGAAGATCGTAGCCCGGGGTAATAGGATTACAGCCTACGGAGATGAGGAATTGCTGGAAGAATTTGACCGGCGGTTTACCATGCTTCTGGATCATTTTGCCAAATACAATAAGTTGGATGAAAACATGATGGAACGTGTTTTGAGCAGCGACAGCAAGGAGGATTATTCCACTTCTGCACAAAGCGGGGAAACCCTTGTGCATGGAGTTGGCGGCAAGGTTATAAAAGCCCAAACTGCAAATCAGCGTAAGTTGGTGGAACTGATGAGTAAAAATGATATGGTATTTGCTATAGGACCAGCAGGAACAGGGAAAACCTATACTGGTGTCGCTCTTGCTGTAAAAGCATTGAAGGAAAAACAGGTAAAAAGAATTATTTTAACAAGGCCTGCCGTAGAAGCAGGTGAAAATTTGGGGTTTTTACCCGGGGATCTTAAGGAAAAACTGGATCCATATATGCAACCTTTATATGATGCTTTACGGGATATGATCCCACATGAGAAACTGGAGCAGTATATTGAAAAAGGAGTGATACAAATTGCACCTTTAGCTTTTATGAGGGGACGTACTTTAGACAATGCTTTTGTGATCCTGGATGAGGGACAAAATACCACGCATGCCCAAATGAAGATGTTCCTGACCCGGATGGGGAAAAGTGCCAAATTTATAATTAATGGCGATCCCGGCCAGATAGATTTGCCAAGGCGTGTTATTTCTGGATTAAAAGAAGCCTTATTGGTTCTTAAAGATGTTAAAGGAATTGGCGTGGTCTACCTGGATGATAAGGATGTGATACGCCACAAGCTCGTAAAAAGTATAATTTCCGCATATAAGGAAATTGAGCACGTAGAGTAATGAGAATCAGTAGGAAATTAAACCCACTGGTAAGATTAAAAATAATTTTATAAAAATGAAGAATACTATAACAGATACCAATTTTATTTTCCCCGGACAAAAATCGGTGTATAAAGGAAAAGTAAGAGAAGTATATGAACTGGAAAACGATGTGCTGGTTATGATTGCAACCGATCGGTTATCTGCTTTTGATGTGGTGATGCCCAAGGGAATTCCATTTAAAGGACAAATCCTTAACCAGATCGCTACCAAAATGATGGATGAAACCAAAGACATAGTTCCCAATTGGCTGCAGGATGCTCCAGATCCTAATGTGGCGGTAGGAATAAAATGCGAGCCTTTTAAGGTTGAAATGGTAATCCGCGGATATATGTCCGGGCACGCAGCCAGAGAATACAAACTGGGAAAAAGGATGTTATGCGGGGTTCGTATGCCGGAAGGAATGAAGGAAAACGATAAATTCCCGGAACCGATTATCACTCCTGCGACCAAAGCTGAAATGGGGGACCATGATGAAGACATCTCCAGAGAGCATATTATGGAACGCGGGATCGTTTCTGAAGCCGATTACAGTATTTTGGAAGATTATACCAGGAAACTGTTTAAAAGGGGAACGGAAATCGCAGCCTCCCGGGGATTGATATTAGTAGATACAAAGTATGAATTCGGTAAAACGCCGCAAGGAAAGATAGTGCTGATAGATGAAATTCATACTCCGGATTCTTCAAGGTATTTTTATGCCGAAGGTTATAAGGAGCGTCAGGAAAAGGGAGAAACCCAAAAACAGCTTTCCAAGGAGTTTGTGAGACAATGGCTTATAGAACAGGGATTTCAGGGATTGGAAGGTCAGAAAGTACCTGTGATGAGCGATGATTATATACAGACTGTTTCAGAACGATATATTGAATTATACGAAAATATTACCGGTACATCTTTTATTAAAGCCGATGTTACCAATATAGAAGATCGGATTGAAAAAAATGTATTGGATTATTTAAAGTCACAAGTTTAGGTTATTTAAGCTTATAATAGCGCACATAATCCACATAAAAGCGGGCCGGGAAAATGGTATCATCTATTTCTCCGGCCCATTTTCCGCCCAGTGCCAGGTTAAGGACCAAATAAAATGGTTTTCTGAAGATGTTTTTTCTTCCCCACCGGTTGGCGTCATCGCTATCAAATTGGTGATACTTAATCTCGTCCACAAAGAAATTTATATGGGCACCGTCCCATTCTATACTGTAGGTATGAAACCCATCTTCTGAAGGTGGCAATGGGAAATCCTGTGATGCCGAATTCATTTTAATATTATCGGTTTCCGGATAATGAATTGTCCCGTGAACCGTGTCGGGAGCTTTCCCCACATATTCCATAATATCTATTTCCCCGCAGGCAGGAAACCCATCTGTAGGATGATTTATGCCAAGCATCCAAATAGCCGGCCAGGTTCCGTGGCCTAATGGAAGTTTTGCCCGAACTTCGATGCGGCCATATCTGAAATGTTTTTTATCCAAAGTATTTATTCTGGCGGAGGTATAATCTGCATTTCCATAATCTTCTTTATGAGCTTCAAGAATGAGGTATCCGTTTTCAATACGTGTGTTTTTGATTCTTCCTGTATAAAACTGCGCTTCGTTGTTTTTGGAAAAACCCTTTTCAAAATTCCATATTTCAGTATTTAATTGAGATCCGTTAAATTCTTCAGACCATTCGAGTTCGTATTTTTGCGAGGAAAGCATAGCGGGAAATATTAAAAAAATAAAAATATGAAATAAGTTCATCAACTAAATATTTTAAAGGATTACTGGGCGAAAACTATACCAATGCAGCAATTTAACTGCTTTTTGGTAAAAAAAAGGGATTTTAACCATTGGCTTTCCTTGGTATTCGATTTTGTTTATATATTTTTAGAGAATGAAAAACATACAAATAAAGACTTTTGCTGAGTATAAGAAAGCATATAAGGAAAGTGTTGAGAAGCCAGAAGATTTTTGGGATAAGATTGCAGGAGAATTTCTTTGGAAAAAGAAGTGGGATAAAACCCTGGAATGGGATTTCACCAAGCCTGAAATAAAATGGTTTCAGGGTGGGAAACTCAATATTACTGAAAATTGCCTGGATCGCCATCTGGAAACCATTGGGAATAAAACCGCAATCATTTGGGAACCTAATGATCCAGATGAGGAATCCAGATATATTTCCTACAGGCAATTGTTTGTAAAGGTTTCTCATTTCGCCAATGTTTTGAAGAGTAATGGGATAAAAAAAGGGGATAGGGTTTGTATTTATATGCCAATGATCCCGGAATTGGCAATTGCAATGCTGGCTTGTGCCAGAATTGGTGCGGTACATTCCATTGTATTTGCCGGTTTTTCAAGTACTGCAATCGCAAACAGGATCAATGATTCCAATTGTAAAATGCTTATTACCGCAAATCAGGTGTACAGAGGTTTAAAACCGGTTAACCTAAAGGAGATTTGTGATGAAGCCCTGGAAAATACTCCGTCTATAGAAACGGTTATAGTATACAGGAGAACTGTAGAAACTACACCAATGAAAGCCGGAAGGGACAAATTCTGGTTTGATGAACTTCAAAAAGCTGTAAAGGAATGCCCGGCAGAGGAAATGGATGCAGAAGATCTTCTCTTTATATTGTACACTTCGGGTTCTACAGGCAAGCCTAAAGGGATGGTGCATACCACCGGAGGATATATGGTTGGGACTTCGTATACTTTTGCCAATGTATTTCAATACGATGCCGAAACTCCCAATGCTCCCAATGCTTCTGATGTATACTGGTGTACGGCAGATATTGGCTGGATTACCGGCCATTCTTATATTATTTACGGACCTCTGGTTGCAGGTGCAACTACGGTGATGTTTGAAGGAGTGCCTAGTTTTCCTGATTCCGGCAGGTTTTGGGAAATTGTAGAAAAATTAAAAGTAACGCATTTTTATACTGCGCCTACCGCTATAAGATCGCTGGCAAAGCACCCTATCAGTTTTGTTGAAAAACATGATCTTTCCTCCTTAAAGGTTTTAGGATCTGTAGGAGAGCCTATTAATGAGGAGGCCTGGCACTGGTATAATGACAATATTGGCAAGGGAAATTGTCCCATTGTAGATACCTGGTGGCAAACCGAAACAGGTGCTATTATGATCTCTCCACTTGCAGGGATCACACCTACCAGGCCTACTTTCGCAACGCTTCCCTTACCAGGGGTGCAACCTGCCTTAATGGATGAGCATTCCAACGAAATTACCAATGTGCATGAAAAAGCAGAAGGTAACCTTGCTATTAAGTTTCCATGGCCTTCTATGGCCCGAACAATTTATGGAGATCATGAGCGGTTTAAGCAGGTATATTTTTCTGCTTATAAAAACATGTATTTTACAGGAGATGGTGCATACAGGGATGCAACAGGTAACTATAGAATAACCGGAAGGGTAGATGATGTTGTAATTGTTTCCGGGCATAATCTTGGAACTGCACCAATTGAAAATGCTATCAATGAACATCCTAAAGTTGCAGAAAGTGCCGTGGTTGGGTATCCCCACGATGTAAAAGGAAATGCATTATATGCCTATGTGATCTTATATGATGATATAGAACCCTCCTCTGAATTAAAAGAGGAAATAAAAAAGGAGGTTTCAAAAATTATTGGACCCATTGCGAAACCCGATAAAATCCAGTTTGTGAGCAGCCTTCCAAAAACCAGAAGCGGTAAGATAATGAGAAGAATTCTAAGAAAAATAGCTTCGAATGATACTTCAAATTTGGGAGATACCTCTACATTGTTAAATCCGGAAGTTGTGGATATTATAATACAAGATTCGAAAAATATTTAAATATTAAGGAGAAAAAACAAAAAACTACTGTTAAATTAAGTTAATTGTTCATAAATAGTTATATTGGTGGAGTGTAACTAATAGTATTAATTATGAAAATCCCTGTAGCTTTATTGTTTTTTCTCTTTTTTATTGCATCCTATTCACAAACAACTATTTCCGGAGTCGTTGTTGATTCGGATGATGTTCCTATTTTAGGAGTAAACGTTTTAGTACTTGGAACCTCATCTGGAACAGTTACCGATTATGATGGTAAATATTCCTTAACGGTTTATCAAAGTACACCATTTAAAATCGTGTTTAGCAGTGTTGGTTATGAAACCCAAACTAGGGATGTTTCTTCAAATAATCAGGTTATCAATGTGAGCCTTTCAGAAGGTACTTCTCTGGACGAGATTGTTATCTCTGCTTCCAGAACTCCGGAAAGGATTTTTGAATCACCTGTTACTATAGAGCGCTATGGCCTAAAGGAAATTAAAAATACCAGTGCCGCTTCCTTTTATGGAGGTTTAGAAAATTTAAAAGGTGTTGATGTCAATACAAACAGTCTGACATTTCAGTCTGTGAATACCCGGGGATTTGCCACTTTTGCAAATACAAGGTTTGTTCAACTGGTAGATGGAATGGATAATTCTTCTCCTGCATTAAATTTTGTCCTGGGAAATCTTTTAGGAATGACCGAACTGGATGTAAATAGTATCGAATTGCTTCCGGGAGCCTCTTCAGCATTATATGGGGCAAATGCTTTTAACGGAATTCTTTTTATGACCAGTAAAAATCCGTTTGATTTTCCCGGGATAAGCGCCTATTATAAACAAGGAGTAACCTCACAGGACGCTGCCGGAACCAATGGTTTTTATGATCTTGGTGTGAGACTGGCACATAAATTTTCAGATAAATTTGCAGCTAAAGCCAACTTTTCTTACTTAAAAGGAACTGACTGGTATGCGGTTAGTGAAGAAGATGTGCTTAATCCCGGTAGAACCAGGTCTCATCCTAATTATGATGGATTAAATATCTATGGAGATGAAGTTTCCACAAATATACGTGGAGTAGGGCAGGCACTTGTAGCTGCCGGATTGGTTCCTGCAGGAGCAGAGAATTTACTTCCAAATGCTTCTGTTAGCCGAACAGGATATGCCGAAGAAGTACTTACAGATTATGATGCAGAAAGTATAAAAATTGATGCTGCAATTCATTACCGTCCCTTTGCCGATGATTTGGAAATAAGTTATGTGGGAAAAGTAGGATTGGGGACCACCATCTACCAGGGAGCAAACAGGTATTCCCTCAAGGATTTTTTCCTGCAACAACATAAGATTGAAATTCAAAATTCTAATTTTTTTGTTAGAGGTTATATCACCGATGAAGACGCAGGAGACTCTTATGATATGCGTTTTACAGCAATCAATGTAAACAGGTTATGGAAAAGTGATCAAATCTGGTTTGGGCAATACGCCGGTGCATTTATTCAGGGAACTCTGGGAGGCTTAAATCCGGATCAGGCGCACTCGCTGGCTCGACAAACCGCAGATACCGGTAGACTAGAGCCTGGAACAACTGAATTTGATAATGCATTCAATCAGGTTACCAGTGATTCCGATCTAAGTTCCGGCTCCCAGTTTCGGGATGCATCCCAGTTGCGGCATGCCGATGCCAATTATAATTTCACCCATTTAACCCAGGATATTGCCGAGATTCAGGTTGGAGGTTCTTTCAGGCAGTATCGTTTGAATTCCTTCGGAACAATCTTTACAGATTTTGATGGACCAATTACCTATTCAGAATATGGGATTTATACTCAAATCCAGAAGAAATTGCTGGAAGAACGTTTAAAGTTAACAGGTTCAATCCGGTTTGATAAATCTGAATTATTCGATGGGAATTTTTCACCACGGCTTTCAGCAGCATATACTGCCGGAGCCAATAGAAATCATAACCTGAGAGCATCTGTACAAACAGGTTTCAGGTATCCAACAACACAGGATCTTTTTATAGGACTGGATGTGGGAAGGGCTATTTTGGTAGGATCGGCAGAATCCAATCTTGACAGATATGTCAGGACCTTCGATATAAGCGGAACAGGCGCAGCAGCGACAGGAAGTCCAACCGCAACAGTTTCAGGTAGAGATGCCTATGAAAATTCATTTTCATTAAATACAGTACAATCAGGCGCGCCGGTAGCATCTAGTGTAGAAACGGTAAAACCGGAACAGGTAACCGCTTTTGAAGTAGGATATCGGGGACGCGTGGGAAGCGTGATTGTGGATCTAAGTGGATATTATAATATCTATAAGGATTTTATTTCCAATGAAACGGTGATCGTTCCTTTATATGGTGAGGTTGGTGATAATGCACTTTCTTTGCTGGCCCTGCAACAAGGGGATTTTAAAGCTTTCCAAACCTATACCAATTCCCGGGCCGATGTAAAATCTTTTGGAGCTGTAGTGGGATTGACCACGAAAATTTTTGGAGATTATGACCTGGATGGAAGTTATACCTTTGCTGAACAGGATTTCGATCAATCTTCAGCGCCCGATTTCAGAACCACGTTCAATACTCCAAAACATAAAGTAAAATTCTCTTTTGGAAATACCGATCTATTTGAAAATTTCGGATTTAATCTCAATTACAGATGGAGTGACAATTACTTGTGGGAATCCAACTTTGCGGATGGGGAGATTCCTGCATTTTCTGTGGTAGATGCACAGGTAAACTATCGTCTTCCTTCTTTCAAATCCACAATTAAGGCTGGAGCTACTAATATTGGAGGGAAAGATTATTTTACAGCATATGGAACCGGTCATATAGGCCAACAGTACTATATTTCTTTAACATTTAACAACTTTTAAGCTTAAGGGAAAGGCTGTTGTTCTAAAGAAATTCTATTAAATAGGGGCCTTTATTAATAGCTGGAATTTTTAAAAAAAAGGTTACAAAAGAAGCTGTCTCATTAATCTGAGGCAGCTTCTTTTGTTCTTTAGAAAATTCATAAAAAGATGGGCTGAAAATTTCAGCATTGGGAGAGAAAATCATCTAAGCGATTTGACTTAACTTTCACCCATTCTAATCCTAAACCTCAATTTCATAATCGTCTATCATATTCAGAATTATTTTTTCCGAGCCTGAAAGGGAGATGTAGTTTTTGGATTTTCCAGGTTTTAATTTCTCAAAATGAGAAACGATCTCTCCAGAGGAATAGCTTTCCACAATATAGGGATGTACATAATATTCCTTGCAAACACTTCGGGTGTTCCCAAGGCCATTTGCAGCTGCGTCATAAGCAGAGATAATGTTCTTTTTATTTTTCTTTTCTTTATCGATGTACCCAAGTTCATAAAGGCTTTCAAAAAATATTTTGGAAGCCGACCAGGTCCTGAAATCTTTGGCGGAGAACTCTTTTCCACTAATTTCGTGAATATACTCATTGATCATCCCGCTGTCTATGGTTTGTTTGACTCCATTTTCATCATAAAATTTGAATAATTCCCAACCTGGAATCTCCTCGCATTGATTCACCAGTTTCACCAGCTTTTTGTTCTTCAAAGTGATGGAATGTGACTTTCCTTTCTTCCCGGTAAACTCAAACTTCATCTTATTCTTTACAATTTTTACATGTCTGGTTCTTAATGTGGATAGCCCATAGGTTTTATTTGTTTTTGCGTAATACTCATTCCCAATTCTAATATGAGTTTCTTCCATCAATCGAATAATAAGGGCAAGAACTTTTTTTCGATTCATAGAGGGTTGATCCAGATCTTCTTCCACACGTTTCCTTATTTTAGGTAAAGCTTTTCCAAAAGAGGTCATTTTGAAAAATTTGGTTTGATTTCTGACCTTGGACCAGAGCGGGTGATAGATATATTGTTTGCGATTTTTATCGTCCCTGCCAGTAGCCTGAAGATGACCTTTAGCCAATTTGCAGATTTGTACTTTTTGCCATCCGGGAGGGATAACCAGTTTTTTTATTCGGTCTAGGATTTCAGGATCGGATACTTTTTCGTCTTTTTCATGGTAGGAATAGCCCCTGCCAACTTTTTTTCGCTGAATGGATAACTGATGTTCTGAAGTATATTCCAGGTTTGCCATATTGATGGCTTCTACGGGATTTTCGAGAATTACATCCACATCTTCCGAAGATAACGTCATTGCTTTTTTGGGAAAGATAAAAGTAATAGCAATAACGTATCTATAAAGAATTGTGAAAGTTGTCCTTATAAAATCTAAAAGCTCTTTTCCGTAGAAGGGAAAAGAGCTTTAAATTTATAGAGATATAAAGTATTAATCGAAATAACTGAAAGTCTCTCCTTCTTTTATATTTAGTAAACTTTCGTAAATCAATCGGATTACGTTCTCAACATCTGTTTTATGAACCATTTCAACAGTAGTATGCATATATCTAAGGGGTAATGAGATTAAAGCCGATGCTACTCCTCCATTGCTGTAAGCAAATGCATCCGTATCTGTTCCGGTAGCTCTGGAAGAAGCAGCCCGTTGAAATGGGATTTCATTTTTCTCTGCGGTTTCGATCAACAACTCCCTTAATTTATTCTGAATTGCCGGAGCATAGGAGATTACCGGACCTTCACCAATTTTCGCGTACCCGTTGGTTTTCTTTTCTATCATTGGGGTAGTGGTGTCGTGAGTAACATCTGTCACTATCGCCACATTGGGTTTGATGCGTTGGGTGATCATTTCGGCTCCTCTCAAGCCTATTTCCTCCTGAACAGAATTTGTGATATAGAGTCCAAATGGCAATTTCTTCTTATTTTCTTTCAGAAGACGTGCAACCTGAGAGATCATAAAACCACCCATGCGGTTATCTAAACCACGGCACACATATTTATTTCCATTCAGAATAAAAAATTCATCTGGATAGGTTATTACGCAACCTACGTGTACTCCAAGTTCAAGAACTTCATCCTTATTACTGCAACCAACATCGATACAAATGTTGTCCATTTTTGGTACCTGTTCCTTCTCTTTATCACGGGTATGAATTGCAGGCCATCCAAAAACCCCTTTTACAATCCCTTTTTTGGTGTGAATGTTTACTCTTTTGGAAGCAGCTATTTGATGATCGCTTCCGCCATTCCTTATTACATAGATCAATCCATCATCGGTAATATAATTCACGTACCAGGATATCTCATCGGCATGGCCTTCTATAACTACCTTGAATTTAGCTTTTGGATTGATAACTCCAACGGCAGTTCCATAGGTGTCTGTTATAAATTCATCTACGTAGGGTTTTAAATAATCCATCCAAATCTTCTGCCCTTCCCATTCATAGCCGGTAGGGGAGGCATTGTTGAGGTATTTTTCTAAAAATGTTATCGATTTTTCATCGAGTAGTTCAATTTCATTCATTTATTTAAAATTTTAAGT
The DNA here is from genome assembly GCA_051751125.1 of Bacteroidota bacterium. Lineage (GTDB taxonomy): Bacteria > Bacteroidota > Bacteroidia > Flavobacteriales > Flavobacteriaceae > Gillisia. The sequence goes on along the minus strand of JBNJKO010000029.1, from coordinate 1,131 downwards.
ATGATGTAAATTATTTTATTCTGAAATAAGAAAAAAAGTAAGTCTTTTAATTTGAGTTACAATTAAATATGGTCAAAATATTTGCACGAATTTAAGAAGAATTAAAAGCAGAACAAGGCCAATAATTGTAAATTTGGAATGGTTTTAGTTTATACTAAATAAAATAAAAAATCATATTGTTTTGAACCGATATTTCACTTATATAATGTTGCTTATCTTTTTTAGCGTAACCGGTCAGTCAACAGAGCCTGTTCAGGATACTATTGATAAGCAGTATTTCATCATCGTGGGCGATACCATAATGCGGGAATCCATTGATTTGGATGAAGTGCTAATTTTAAGCAAATTAAAATTCACCTCGGATGATGATCGAAGGCGTTATTTAATTTTAAGACGAAAAACCAGAAAAGTTTATCCTTATGCTAAACTTGCTTCAGAGCGATTGCTTACGCTCAATTCCAGATTAGATCAAATCAAGACGAAAAGGGATCAAAAGAGATATACTAAGATAGTACAGGATTATATAGAAGAAGAATTCGCCACAGAACTTAAAAAACTCACTCATACAGAAGGTCAGATTCTGGTAAAACTTATTCATCGGCAGACGGGAATTACCACTTTTGAATTAATAAAAAACCTGAAGAGTGGATGGCGGGCTTTCTGGTATAATACCACTGCCAGCTTATTTGAAATTTCACTTAAAGAAGAATATCGTCCTGAGAGCAATCAGGAAGACTATCTTATAGAGGATATTCTTCAGCGTTCTTTCCAGTCAAAAATTCTGGAACCCCAACCTAGTGCACTGGATTTCAATTTTTCAGATCTCACCAATAAATGGTCCGTCACTAATTTAAAATAATTTGATCCCAATGCCTTTCCTTTCTTTTGGTCGGATTCTGTTTTACGGTTAAAGTTATAGAGAGTTTAGGCTCTTTTTAAAGAGGCACTTTCTTTTCTAGAGTTGGATTTGAATCCGAATTCGCTTTTAATCTGAAGGAAATCCTTTGGGTTATAAAATTTATGGGAATCTAAAATGCAGATGGTCATTATATTAAGGGGAGGTTAAAATAATAATTAAAAAAACACGGAATAATGTTAGGCATAAAGAAATAAAGGGGTGTATATTTGCAC
>JBNJKO010000028.1:0-37702 GCA_051751125.1 Bacteroidota bacterium | reverse complement strand
ATTAGTTCCTGCGTTAGGAGCTGGTTGCACAGTTACTGTTACTGCAAATCTTTCATCACTCTCACAAGTTCCCACAGTCTGGGAAGCGTAATATGTTGTATTATCTTCAAGAGCTGTAGAAGAATCCAGAGCAGAACCACCGGTTGCATCAGCATACCATTGGATATTATCTCCAGATGCCATAAGATCAGCTACAGTTGAATTGTCTATTGAGCAGAAACTTTGAGCTGCATCTCCGGTTGGAGCAGCAGGATCATTTATGGTAACCAAAGTATCAGTTGTATAATCACACCCATTATCGCTAAAACTATAAATAATAGTATATGTACCTGCAATGCTATTTGTAATATCTATCTCTCCGGTTGAAGAATTTATTTTAAGGTTAGTTGATGAAGATGAAAATTCACCACCGGTAACACCTGTTTGTGTAACTGCGGCAGTTCCATCAATAGAACAAAGAGAAGATGCATAAGATATAGCGGCCTCTCCAGGCTCAAATACATAAAAATCTTTAGTTAAAGACTTCGTTAATTGACCATCTGAAGAAGATAGAGTAGTTTGATAATTCCCCGAAGAAGTGAAATTATATGTCGGATTTTGGGCTGTACTTGTTCCCAAAGTAGCACCATTTTGATCTTTAAAAACCCAATTATAAGTATATCCAGAAGTTTCTGGATATACTCCAGTTGTTAAATTTGTGAAGCTTACCACGTAAGAGTCACAATCTTGAACTAAATTAAAATTGGCTACCAACGGTGTTCTTACGATAAACCCTTCAGGATTACCGTAACATTGCGCATTACTACTAGTATCATCAAGACTAGGACAGGTTTTATTAGTATTTCCTGTTTGCCATCTCATGAATATATTCTTGATTTCAAGCTTGTCACCCCAATTCCATTGGAAATCTCCAATATATTCAAAAACATCTTTTGGAACAAATACATCTTCAAATAAACACACTGTTCTAGTTTCCACCATTACATCATTAACGTAAATAGTATATCTGGCAGCTAGATCAGCAGCATTTGTAGTACTTCCACCAAATTTGGCATAAATTGTTCCATTTATTGGTGTCCCTGTAGGAAAGTCATCTGTTGGTTGGAAAACAGTACCGTCTGGCTTTCTAAATTCCAATTCAACAACGTTAATGTTGTTTTGCGGACAGGATTGTGCACTAACCCCTAAGGATAAAAATAATGCGGCCAATAATGCAAGAGTAGTTTTCCAAATCATAATTAACATCTTTGAATTGTATAATTCTTTTTTTGAAAAATTCCCGTTCAGGAATTGTTTCTGTTATTTTATTGAGATGATCAAATGGTGATTTATAGTTCCAATCATCAAATGATTAATAAAAAATGTTATTTAAAATTAATACGGAAGATTGTTTTTTTGAGGGAATCTTTAACAAATCGATTTGGGGACCAATTTGGGTTTTGTACTAATTATTTGTAAATATTATTATAAATGATAGGTAAAAAAAGGAATAGTTAAATTTTTAGATGTAAGACAAAATTAACTCGATGAAATACCATAATTTAAGTTTCTTATTGGGGGTTTTTCCCCATTTTATTTGTGGATATGATTATTCAGAATGCTGATTTTTCAATAATCAATGAGTAAAAACCATTAAATTTAATCCTGAATATCAAAGGTTTACAGCCAAATAAATTTGCGTGTAAAGCAGGCTTTTTTATTGTAAAATTTTCGTTTGAAGAAACTTTTAAATCAATATTCATTCAATTTTTCACTTAAAATGAGTCGAAATCTTAATCTAAAATATGTCACTGCTTTCTGATATTATGAATATTTAATGCTTAGAACTTATTTAGCCCAAGAAACTTTTTGAATAGTTATTCCATCTTATTTTCAAATCTTGTAAATTGCACGAAAGTCAATTTTATGGGAAAAAATTTATCCAATTACCGTAAAAATTATATCAAAGGAGAGCTGGTGGAGTCTGAAATTCCAGAAACTCCATTGGAATTATTTCATGCCTGGTTTGATGAAATTGAAATGGTATTAAAATACAGAAGGGAATTAAATGATTCTGTTGAAGCTAACGCAATGACTGTTGCAACTATTGGTACAGATGGTTTTCCAAAAAGCAGAATAGTCCTTTTAAAGGAGTTTAGTGAAGAAGGATTTACCTTCTTTACCAATTATACTTCAGAAAAGGGACTATCCTTGTTGAATAATCCTCACACGTGTCTTTCCTTCTTTTGGTCCGGTTTGGAGCGTCAGGTTATCATTAAAGGAAAAGCAGAAAAAATTTCAGAAGAAAAATCCATAGCATATTTTAATACCAGACCAAGAGGAAGCCAATTAGGAGCCTGGGCTTCAAACCAGAGTAGTGAAATAGAATCCCGGGATATTCTGACAAATAATCTACGGGAACTGGAACTTAAATTTAAGGATATCGACATTCCAAAACCTGAAAATTGGGGAGGGTTTCTTGTGCGACCGGAAAGCTTCGAGTTTTGGCAAGGCCGATCTAACAGGTTACATGACAGAATATTCTACGGGAAGGACAAAGATTCCTGGACTATTAAGCGTTTAGCGCCCTAAAGCTTTTTTGCAAGAGGCGTTTTAATCCTTCGAGGTACTTAACTCTCTTTTACAAATCTGAAATCTGAAATCTGGAATCTGAAATTTTAAATTAAAAAAAATGAAAAAGCTAATTTTGGTAAGGCACGGGAAATCCTCCTGGGAACACAATCTTGAGGATGAGCAGCGACCGTTGAAAAAGAGGGGATTTAAGGATGGTGAACTTGTAAGCACGGCTTTTCAGGAATTTGCAGAATATCCTTTGATTATTTGGTCGAGCCCTGCTGTTAGAGCACTGGAAACCGCGAAAATATTCAAAAAAATATTGAATATAAAGGATGAACATTTTTTTATAAAACCTTCTCTATATACATTTAGCAGCCGGGATTTATTCTCTCAAATTCAGCATTGTGATCCGGAAATGGAAAACCTGATGGTTTTTGGACATAATCCGGCAATGACGGTTCTTGTAAACGATTTGGGAGATAAGGCTTTTGTCTCTATTCCTACTACCGGACTAACAGTAATAGATTTCAAAACAAACTCCTGGAAAGACCTTAAAGACGGAAAAACAATTTTAAATTTATTCCCGAAAAATCTACGATAACTAAATGGGCAGTAATCAATATATAAACAGGGAGCTTAGCTGGCTTCAATTTAATGCGCGCGTTCTTCAGGAGGCTGAAGATGAAACAGTTCCACTAATAGAAAGGCTTCGTTTTCTTGGTATTTTCTCCAATAATCTCGATGAGTTTTTTAAAGTTCGGTACGCAACGATCAAACGTATAGACCTTGCAGGAAAGAGCGCCAAGAGTGTTTTAGGAGGTATTAAAGCAGGGAAACTTCTGGAAGAGATTACACAAATAGTGATCGACCAACAAGCTGAAAGCCTTAAAATTTTAGATAGAATTCAACATAAGCTGGAAGATCACAATATTTTTATTATCAATGAAAAACAGGTTTCCGAAGCTCAGGAACCTTTTATAAAAAACTATTTTTTAACTCATGTGAGTCCTGCGTTGGTTACCATTATTTTAAACGACCTGGTAAAAGTTCCCAGCCTTAAAGATAGCGCGGCATATCTCGCTGTAAAAATGGTGATGAAGGAAGAGGCCCCGCAACAAGGAATTTCCAAACTTTTGAACAGACAGGTACAGGACAGAAAATATGTTCTGATTGAAATTCCCAGAAGTATAGATCGTTTTGTTGTACTTCCTGCCGAAGGTGACAAACAATACATCATTTTGCTGGATGATTTGATTCGGTTTAATTTGAAAACAATTTTCAACATTTTTGAATATGAGAGTATTTCAGCTCATATGATCAAAATTACCCGCGATGCCGAGCTGGATATCGATAGTGACCTGAGTAAAAGTTTTATTGAAAAAATATCAATGAGTGTAAAGGATCGAATTAAAGGAGATCCTGTGCGATTTGTGTACGATATGAATATTGGGGAAGATACGCTGGGATACCTCATGGGGAAAATGGGTATAGACTCTACAGATAGTATTATTCCGGGTGGAAGATATCATAACCGGAGAGATTATATGAATTTCCCCAGTCTTGGAAATGATAAATTACTTTATAAAGCAATAGAACCGTTGCCTATTCCTGGTTTGGTCCTACATGGAAGTTTATTGGGAATGATTGCAAAAAAGGATTACCTGCTTTATTCCCCGTATCAAACTTTTGCCTATGTTGTTAAATTCCTAAGGGAGGCTGCCCTGGATCCAAAAGTAAAAACCATTAAAATCACCATTTACAGGCTGGCAAAAATATCGCATATTGCCAGTTCCCTTATTAATGCTGTGAAAAACGGCAAAAAAGTAACCGTTCAAATCGAGTTGAGAGCCCGGTTTGATGAAGTTGCAAATATTCGCTATGCTGAACAAATGCAGCAGGAAGGAGTAAATTTGATTTTTGGGGTTACAGGTTTAAAAGTGCATTGTAAAACCTGTGTGATAGAACGTGAAGAAAAAGGAAAATTAATTAAATACGGTTTCCTAAGCACCGGGAATTTAAATGAATCTACTTCCAGGATTTATACAGATTACACCCTGTTTACAGGAAATCAGGAATTGCTGAAAGAGATCAATAAGGTTTTCGATTTCTTTGAAATTAATTATAAAGTTAGCAGGTATAAACATTTGCTTGTATCTCCTCATTATACCAGGACAGCATTAGTGAAATTAATAACTACTGAAATTGAAAATGCCCAAAAAGGAGAACCTGCGGGAATAAAATTAAAGCTGAATAGCCTTTCAGATTTCACACTAATTGATAAATTGTATGAAGCAAGTCAGGAAGGAGTAAAGATCCAGCTTATAATAAGAGGTATTTGTTCTCTTATTCCAGGACTTCCTGGAATGAGCGAAAATATTGAAGCGATTAGTATTATAGATAAATTTCTGGAACATCCCAGGGTCTATATATTTGAAAATGCCGGAGATAAAAAGGTATATATCTCCTCGGCAGACTGGATGACCAGAAACATGGATTACAGGGTAGAAGTATCCTGTCCAATTTATGACGAAAGTATTAAACAGGAAATTCTGGATACTTTTGAGATTAGCTGGAGGGATAATGTAAAAGCCAGAGTGTTTTCCAAAAATCAGGATAATGCATACAGAAAAAATGACCTTCCGGCCTTACGTTCACAGTTTGCCTTATATGAATATTATCAGAAAAAATTAGAAAACTACCAGTTGTGATTAAACAAAGAAATTATGCGGCGATAGATATTGGTTCCAATGCAGTACGTTTATTGATATCAACCATTACCGAACAGGAAAATAAAGAACCAATTTTTAAAAAAACGTCCCTGGTAAGGGTTCCTATTCGTTTGGGATCTGATGTCTTTATGACCAAAAACATCTCTGAAGAAAACAAGTTGAGAATGGTGGATACCTTACATGCTTTTCAACTGTTGATGAAATCTTATAAAATTGAAAAATATAAAGCCTGTGCTACTTCTGCCATGCGTGAGGCTAATAACGGCCAGGAAGTCGCAGACCTTATCGAACAAAAAACCGGAGTACAAATCAATATAATCGATGGGAACGATGAAGCAGCTATGATCGCTGCAACCGATCTTCACGAACTTATTCAAAGTGATAAAACCTATTTATATGTAGATGTTGGGGGTGGAAGTACTGAGTTCACTTTGTATTCCAATGGGGATACCATTGCTTCAAGATCTTTTAAACTCGGAACGGTTCGTATTCTTGAAAATATTGTGGAGCCGGGAACCTGGGACGAAGTAGAATCCTGGGTTAAAGAAGTTACAAAAAACTACCAAAAGGTAGATTTGATAGGTTCCGGAGGGAATATCAACAATATTTTTAAAAGTAGCGGGAAATCAGTTGGCAAGCCGCTGAGCTTTCTTTATTTAAGTTCCTATTATCAGTTGCTGAATTCCTTTACTTATGAAGAAAGGATTACAGAGCTTAATTTGAATTCAGACAGGGCCGATGTTATTATTCCCGCAGCAAAAATATACCTGTCTGCTATGAAATGGACCAAAGCCCGCAGGATCTATGTTCCTAAAATTGGGTTGGCAGATGGAATTATAAAGTCGCTGTATCAGGAAAGGCAGGATACTATTTAGCCGTGAATGCTTTCTTTTTTGCTGAGATCTTTCATTACTTCGGCTTCAAAAGTTAGCAGTTCCTGCCACTTTTTATCCACATTTTTGCGTTCTCCGTATTGACGGGCAAAATTGAGGAATAGGGTATAATGGTTTGCTTCGCTTATCATCAATTGTTTATAGAATTCCCGAAGTTCCGGTTCTTTGAGTTCTTCTGAAAGCAACCGGAACCGTTCACAACTTCTGGCTTCAATTAATGCGGCGATTAAAAGCCGATGCACCATTTGATCTATCCTGCTGCCTCCTTTAGGGAAGAACTCCCTTACTTTTATCACATAGTCATCTTTCCTGTCGCGACCTAAGGTGTAGCCCCTGTTAAGCAATTTGTCGTGAACCATTTTAAAATGTGCCACTTCCTCCCTTGCCAGCGCGGTCATTTCCGCAACCAAATCTGAATATTCAGGAAAACTCACTATTAAGGAAATGGCAGTAGAAGCTGCCTTTTGTTCACACCACGCATGGTCTATCAAAATTTCTTCGATATTCTTTTCTGCAATTTTCACCCAGCGTGGGTCTGTAGGTAATTTTAATCCAAGCATCGTTATATTTCGAGATCAAATGTTGTTCGTAATTTTTCAATAAGCGGGTTTTTTTCCTTCAGCTTAATATATTTTTCCATATTGGTAAAAGCATACTTTTTTGCCACCTTTTCATTCACGATTATTTCCAGTGAAATATTCGTGTTTTGAAGCTTTTTCTTTAAAAAAGCCATCATAGGGTTCTGTCCCTTCTCAAGATCTCTTTTCATGGTATCAGCCGGCAGTTCAATGGAAATAATTTTCCTGTCAACTTTTGGCATATCGGACTCCATAATGGAAGCGAGAATTTTTTCCCCTTTATTTTTCAACCTGTGAATGTATTCATCCCAGGCTGCCTGCAGTTGAACCTCGGTAAAAACTTCATTTTTTTCCTCTTCCACCTTAGGTTTAAATCCCTGCTGTTTTGCAAGCAAATCTTTCCTTTTCCTGATGCTAGCCATAGATAACCCAGAAATTTTTTCTGCGGAAGGTGACTCTTGTATAGTTGAAGCTTCTTTCTGATCTATGTTTTCTTCCGAAGATTCCGAAGGAACTGGGTTTTCTGCCTCTTCAACTTCAGGGGTTAATATATCTGAAGCGGAATTAACTTCTTCCAGTTTTTCTGAAGGCTGTACATTTTCATCAAAAAGTGCTTCTTCTGTGTCTTTTATTTTTTCAGAAGAAAGGGGAGAAGTCTCGTGGTTTTTATCTTCTGATGTATTTTTAGATTGTGTATCGGTTTTGGTAACATCTTCTAATTTAACAGTGATTTCTGAAACAGGGCTTTGGTTAAAGCCATTTTTTTCAGGGGTCACAGAATTTTGGGAAGGAGGAGATTTTTCGAATTTTTCAGACTTTTCTTCAGCAACAGAGATAGGCAATTCTGCTTTTGGAGTTGAGTCTGGAGTTGAATATTCCTGTTCTTTGACGATGGCTTTTTCTTCAGAAGAACGCTTTGCTGCTGTAGGTGCTGCATTCTTATAATTTTCAGCAGGGATTATAAATTGTTCAGACTTTTTTTTTTCTCCATCAAAGGTGACAGAGGCTAGTTGCATCAGGCAAAGTTCAACTAGCAAACGTTGGTTCCTGCTGCCCTTATATTTTAGATCACTTTCATTTGCCAGCTCGATGCCCTGTAAAAGAAAACGATGATCTGTTTTCTGGGATTGCTCAAAATATTTTGTTTTTGTAGTATCTCCAACTTCAAGTAAATGAATCGTTTTTGGATTTTTACAAACCAGGAGATCCCTGAAATGCGAAGCCAGACCGGCAATAAAATGGTGCCCATCAAAACCATGGGATAGTATTTCATTAAATTCAACCAGGAGTTGGGGAATATTGTTTTCCAGTATAAGATCCGTAACATTCAGGTAAGTTTCATAATCCAGAACATTCAAATTCTCTGTTACCGCCTGTCTGGTAAGGTTTTTTCCTGAAAAACTTACCACCCTGTCATAAATGGACAGGGCATCTCTCATAGCACCGTCTGCCTTCTGAGCGATGATATGAAGCGCATCATCTTCAGCGTTTACACCTTCTTCTCCGGCAATATATGATAAATAGTTCTTTGCGTCGGTTACTGTAATCCTCTTAAAATCGAAGATCTGGCAGCGTGATAGGATGGTGGGGATTATTTTATGTTTTTCGGTGGTTGCAAGTATAAAGATCGCGTGTCTTGGTGGTTCTTCCAGGGTTTTTAAAAAAGCATTAAAAGCAGCGGTGGAGAGCATGTGTACCTCATCAATAATATAAACCTTGTATTTACCAACCTGAGGCGGAATACGAACCTGATCGATCAAATTCCTAATATCATCTACCGAATTGTTGGAAGCTGCATCCAGTTCAAAAATATTGAACGCAAAATCCTCATCCGGAGTATGGGAGTCATCCTGATTGATCATTTTTGCAAGAATACGGGCACAGGTAGTTTTCCCCACGCCCCGCGGACCCGTAAAAAGCAATGCCTGCGCAAGGTGATCGTGCTCAATGGCATTTAAAAGCGTATTTGTAATTGCCTGTTGCCCTACAACATCTTTAAACGTCACAGGACGATATTTTCTTGCCGATACTACAAAATGCTCCATGAATTATTTTTGAAAAACAAATATAGAAATACCATGTTTAAGAAGTAAATGTAAACCCTTAATTTTTACAGGGATTGTCTTTAAATTTAATCTTATTGAGCTTTGGGTTCTCAATAACTTAGATGAAATTCCTGAAGTCTTTTTCTTTTACAAACTTCATCGACTTTTCACAGAATACTTTATTTTTTTGAATTGAATTAGGCGTTATGTAAGGAAGCTGCTGTATCTTTGCGTGAAAGCAGATCGCCTTATCGCCATGATGTATATCAGGGAGGAAAGTCCGGACACCGTAGGGCAGCATAGTGGGTAACACCCATCGGTCTCATTTCCGGTTTTCCGGAAGTGGGATCAGGACCAGTGCAACAGAAAGGATGTACAGGTAAAGCTGTAGTGAAATCAGGTAAACTCTATGCGGTGCAATGCCATGTATACCGGCATTTAAGGGCGGCCCGTCCGTTGCCGGAGGGTAGGCAGCTAAAGATTTTTGGTAACAAAAATCTCAGATAAATGATAAGGGTCCCGGAGTTTTTCGGGATACAGAATCCGGATTATAGATCTGCTTTTTTTATTTTTGAACGCTTCAAAAAAAGTGTTTGAATTTTATTTCGGCTTTAGTTTCAGCATTTTCTTAAAACTCACGAAAATTTTTCTTTACTCAGTATCTCCTTTGCCCAAATTACGGATTCCTCAAATTCAGTAAAAATTTCAAACGGAAACTTCGCGAAATTCTTCTCAAAAAAAGCCATTTTAAGAGCAGATACCTTATTGCTAACTATTGCAATTCCCCAAAGATTTGTGGCTTTTTCGAGATCTACATAAATCAATGGATCAACATTGTAGGAGTTGAATCTTTGCGAAATATAAATAAACTTTTCTCCATGGTATATCTCAGAGCAAGCTTTAACCAAAGCTTCAGTACTTTTTTTATCAAGAACAACATCTTCTTTAATTTTGGAAACCACAAAATTCTTGTAAAATTTAAGTGTGGTAAAATTCAGTTCAATTGTTTCAATAAGTGGGTCCATAGCTATGGTTTTGGTACAAAAAAACTAAAAACCGAATTTCCGTATTTTCTGGATTCGCTATAGTTTTCTAATGATGCAAGTTTGGTGTGCTTGGAATGCTCAATGATCAAAATTCCTTTTGGGTTTAGAATGTCCCTTTCCATAACCAATTGAACGATTTTATTGAATTGCTCTTCCTCCAGATCATAAGGAGGATCTGCAAAAACCAAATCGGCTGTCACAGGTGCTTTTTCAAGGTATTTAAAAACGTCACTTTTTATGGGATTGATATCCAGTTCCAGTTCCGTAGCGGTTTTCTTGATGAATTTAACGCATTCAATATTGGCGTCCACCGCGATAATTGGCCCGGCACCGCGCGAACCAAATTCATAAGAGATATTTCCGGAACCCGAAAAAAGATCCAGTACCTTCAATCCTTTAAAATGAAACCGGTTATTTATGATGTTGAACAAGCCCTCCTTTGCCATATCGGTGGTAGGGCGTATTGGTAATTGCTTTGGAGCTGTAATTCTTCTGCCTTTATGATGGCCTGATATTATTCGCATTCTATTGATTTAAGTAAAATAAAAGCCTCTCTTTTAAATTCATCGTCGTATTCTTCTGAAAAATTTAGATTGAGATCGGGTTTTAGAAATTGAACATTTTTGATATAGGTATATAAAATTTTATAAAAAGGAGATTCTTCTGAAATTTCCCCTGTTAATAATAGATCTATTTCGGATGGATCCAGTTTTAACTGTTCCAGGGTAAATAATAAATAATAGATGAAATCTTCAGCAGAATCATATTTAAAGGAATTACTTAGCAAGAGTTTTCCATTGCGAACAATTACAAGATCATAATAATCTTTATAATTGTTTAAATAAACCTTTGACAGTAAACTTTTTTCCAGACTTAAAATAGCTTCTGCAAAAACCGAAATACTGTGTTTATATTCAAACTCCCCATATTTATCAAAAAAATAATTGGTGATGTTGGTATATGGAATATAAACATTTACCAGGTTGTTTGCCTCGATAAAATCATGGGCTACTACATCCGTCTTTAAAATCTTGGTATTGAATTTCAAATAATTGGAAGCTTCCTCTTCAATAAAATATTCTTCCGGCACGATGCTGTAAAGATCATTAGAAAAGAGAAGCATAACCTCTTCTATTGGGTTTTGAAGGAATTCTTCTTTTTCATAAACCAATTCAATTTCCTTCAGGATTTTAATGGGATTGAATTCTTTTGAAAAGCTGGTTTTTTTATACCAAACCAGTTGATTTTCCTCGCAATTCAGAATTAAAAAAGAAAGTCCATTCAGGCATACCTGAATGGACAATTTCAATTTGATCATAGTATGTTCTCTAATTACTTCCATAAACTGTAGGCCAGTTACCGGTGGTATTGACCTCATTCATAGAACCTACTCTTATAAACGCCCCATTTACTCCATCTACGGATACAACTTGCTTTTCCTGCATAACCAAATCTTTATCCTGATCATGGAGTACTACACTTTTATTTACTTTTGCTTCAAAAACAGGAATTTTATTTTCATTTTTTGTTACTGTACCAGCATCCATTTCAAATTTTGCATCCACTCCATCAACAGGAACAAACATCATCTTTTTATAACGATTATCTTTAAATAAAGAATCTTTTACAGATGAATATCCAAGGGTGTCTATGATAACAATATCCTTTTGCCTGTCAACACCAAAAGTTTTTCTATATTCCTCATCAAGTATTGTGGAATCTCTTCGTTGGGTCAAAACAAATTCTGCCGTATCGATGAATGTCACCAATTTGTCGAAATCTTTAGCGAAAGTTCCGGTGATTTCCTGATGCGCCAATTGCGCAGCACGAATATCCTGAAGACGTTCAATTACTTTGGCATAACGCTTTTCTTTAACTTTATTAAACTGGATTGGGTCATACACTGAGTTAAAAACCAGGTATCCCAAAAAGATGATAACAATCCAAAGGAGTAATTGAATAACAAGTTTCATGCTTTCGAAATTTTTAAATTAGTTGAGTTCATCGCAAATCTACAATTTTTTTTTATTCGTAAAAGTTTCTGCCCTAAAAATACGTTGTTATCTTTGACTTTTGCAAGCAAGCCTATGGAAAATTTAAATGCCGGTACCTTTTATAAACTATTAATCAATGAATTAGGCTTCCAGGCAAAGGTAAAACAGGATATTGCTTTGCAACAACTCTCCTCATTTGTTGTTAATCCCTCTTCAGACTCCCTCTTTTTGCTAAAAGGTTTCGCCGGAACGGGGAAAACTACCATTATTAGTGCGTTGGTGAAGAATCTTTGGAAGATAAAACGCAGCGGAATTTTACTTGCTCCCACCGGAAGGGCTGCTAAAGTTATTTCCCTGTATTCCAATCAGGAGGCACAAACCATTCATAAAAAGATCTATTTTCCAAAAAAAACGAGTGGGGCAGGAGTACAATTTGTATTACAGCCTAATAAACATAAAAATGCGATCTTTATTGTAGATGAAGCGTCCATGATCCCAGATGAAAATCAGGATTCGAAATTATTTGAAAACAACGGTTTGCTTGCCGATCTTATAGAATATGTGTACTCCGGGCAGAAATGTTCCCTTATTTTAATTGGGGATACCGCACAGTTACCGCCTGTAAAATTGGATATGAGCCCTGCTTTGGAAGAACACAAGCTTCAGAATCATTACAATAAAGATGTAATTCATATAGAATTGGATGAAGTGGTTCGTCAAAGCAAAGAAAGTGATATTCTCCTCAATGCAACAAGGATACGGGAAGCGCTGGCAGAGGAGTTTTATGAATCATTCCGCTTTAATCTTACAGGAAAGGCAGATGTGGTAAGATTGATGGACGGGCAGGAGATTCTGGATGCCATTCAGGATTCCTATGACAATTTGGGTCATGAGGATACCAGCATTATCGTACGCTCCAATAAAAGAGCAAATCAATACAATCAGCAAATTCGATCCAGGATCCTGTTTCAGGAGGAAGAAATTTCTTCAGGAGATTATTTAATGGTTGTGAAAAATAACTATTTCTGGATAAAGCCTACTTCTGAAGCCGGATTTATTGCAAATGGAGATATTGTTAAAGTGCTTGAAATTCAAGCGATTAAGGAGTTATACGGATTTCGTTTTGCCGAAGTCAATGTTCAAATGGTAGATTATCCAAAAATGCAACCTTTTGATACCGTTGTTATCCTGGATACTTTAGAGAGCAATTCTCCCTCGCTTACCTACGATGAGTCCAATAAACTCTACCAGGAAGTAATGCAGGATTACGAAGATGAAACCTCCAAGTATAAAAAGTTCCTGAAAGTGAAAGGGAATAAATATTTTAATGCCCTGCAAATTAAATTTTCCTACGCCATGACCTGTCATAAATCTCAGGGTGGGCAATGGAATACTGTTTTTATTGAGCAGCCTTATTTACCAAACGGTGTGGACAAAGATTATTTGAGATGGCTTTATACGGCAATAACGCGGGCTCAGGAAAAATTATATTTAATCGGGTTTAAAGATGATTTCTTTGCTGAAGAATAATAGCATTTAAGTAGAGCAACAATTCAACTGAAATTTAAGTAAAATGACCAAAAATGACGCCTTAAAAATTATAGCTGTAATCCCTGCACGTTATGAAGCAAGCAGGTTCCCCGGGAAACTCATGCAGGATCTCAATGGGATGACCGTTATCCGAAGAACCTATGAAGCCGCTGTCAATACAGCTTTATTCGATGAAGTTTATGTGGTAACCGACAGCGATGTTATTTTTGAAGAGATCAGAAATTCCGGAGGGAATGCCATCATGAGCAAAAAAGAGCACCAATGCGGCAGCGATAGAATTGCAGAAGTGGTAGAGCATATGGATGTTGATATTGTGGTAAATGTGCAAGGCGATGAACCGCTTATAGATAAAGAAAGCCTTTTTAAGCTTCTTGAAGTGTTTAAATTTGATACTGAAGGCGGTATAGATCTTGCTTCCCTTAAAACACCAATGTACGATAGCGAAGAGATTACCAATCCTAATAATGTGAAGGTGATCACCAATAAATATAACCTGGCACTTTACTTCTCAAGATTCCCGCTTCCTTATCCAAGGGATACAAATTCCGGGGTAACTTATTTTAAACATATTGGGGTGTATGCCTTTAGAAAGCAAGCGCTGATGGATTTTTACAGGTTCCCTATGTTACAGCTTGAAGCAACAGAAAAGATTGAATGTATCCGGTATTTGGAATATGGAAAAAATATCATGATGGTGGAAACAAATTTTAAAGGAATTGGTATTGATACTCCCGAAGATCTTGAAAAGGCGAGAAAATTATTTAAAGAGAACTAATTTTACTGCTTGAATTATTCATTATTTGATATCGGGATTTCTTCTGAAATTTTCTTGCAAACCAATACGATTTTTTCATTTTTAAGATTCGTGGTAAAAAATAAATAGGTGTTCCCTCCATCGCTTATTTTTAGTTCTTGCCGTAATACCTCCACCGATTTCGGAAAATTCCGCGTGGTAATATTGGCCTTTTTAACCTTCAACCGTTGCTTTAAGAGCTTCCTGTTAAATGAAATTATATCAGATACTTCGAAGGTTCTTCCCGGGAAAATTTTTATTGTTTCCGAAGTGAATAGATGTGAATTGGAATGAAGTTTCACCGTGTTGGTTTGAACGGCCAATTCCCGAAACATCCCACTTTTCATAATAGCAGGATTGGGTTCATAAATGTATTTTAACGGAAGGCTTAAAGGAACCTCCGATTGATTATTTGAAAATATAGTATTGAATAATTGAATTTCTGATTTTTGAAAATCGATCGTTTTTATATCAGCTTCACCCTGAAATCCCTTTTTTAATATCCATAATAATTCCTTTACATCACTGTTAACTGCCACAATATGAATTTCAGAAACCTGCTTTAACCCGATAATTCCCGCTTTCAGGTCCAGTAAAGGGGAGGTCTTGAGCATGATATTTTCTGATCTCTCAAAAAGCAATTCCAGGTTTTCTGAAATGTCGGGTGTACATTGATTCAGGTGGAAAACTTTACCTCCATGCTCATCCCTTCTTGAGGGATCCAGGAAGATCCAGTCAAAGTGTTCTTTAGATTTTTTTAAAATTTCGATCCCGTTTCCCTGAAATGCTTTAATATTTCGAGCGCCTAAAATTTCAAAATTATGGGTTGCGATCTCAAATAATTCAGGATTGAGCTCACAATAGGTGAGCTGCCTGAATTTTTCAGCAAAAAAATATGAATCTATCCCAAAGCCCCCTGTAAGATCGATCAGTTTATCACCTGAAATTAATGAAGCCTTGTATTTTGCGGTTTTCTGGGATGAAGTTTGCTCCAAATTAAGATTTGGAGGATAAAGAATTTTTTTGGTATTAAACCAAACCGGAAGTTTAGACTCGGCTTTCTTCTTTCCTGAGATTTGCACTCCGATTTCCTGACTTGAAACCTGGGGAAAAGGGCTTCCTTTTAAGATCAATTTTGAAAGATCCTCAAAAAGATGCTCTGTAATGAATTTTTGAACCTCTGTATTTAATATTGCTTTGTTCAAGCCTGGTTGTTTTAAAGATCCCTTGTAAGCCTTTTTACGATCTTATATTCGCTTAAAGATTCTTTAGCGATCACTTTTATTGCCGTGTAAAAAGGGACTGCTACAACCATTCCCAGTACCCCAAATAAAAGTCCCGCGATAAGAATAATGAGGAATATTTCTAAAGGGTGTGAGCGCACGCTGGCACCGAATATAAGTGGCTGACTGATAAGATTATCTATCATTTGTGAAATTCCATACCCCAACATAACATAGATTAATTTTGGTAGAATAACCAATTGAAAGTCGGCTCCAAGCTGACTGGAGATTACAAAAAGGGCCATTAAAATTCCTGCGAATATTGGACCTAAATAGGGTACCAAATTCAAAAAAGCACAAATAAATGCTATGGCTATTGGATTATTTATTTCGAAAATAGTCAGTAACAGGAGATACAGGATAAACAGCACTGTAATTTGCATTGTAAGACCCACAAAATATCGGGACAGCAGGATCTTAATCTTGTTGAATACCCTTTGAAATTTATCTTCTTCTCCTCTGTTGGCAAAAACCAGAATACTGTTAAGCATTAACTTACTGTCCTTAAGCAGGAAAAATGAAATGAACATTATAGAAAATATCGCAATTAAGGTTGCTCCTAAAATACCAAAAACACTGTTCAAAAATTTCGGGATCATATTAACATCCAGGTTTTGAACTATTTCGCTTTTCATCAGACTGTCCAATATATTAATCTCCTCTACACCTAGATAGGTATTTATCTGGACATTTAATTCATTGATATCACTTTTAAAAGCCTCAATGTCTATCCTGCCTATATATTGACTTTGCTCGATAAGAATTGGAACAAAAACGAGGATGATACCAACAAAAACGATTAGGACAAGTATTAAAACGATAATCACCGAAATTTGATTGGGGATACGAAACCTGGATCTTAAAAAAATAACAAAGGGTCTCCCAATTAATGAAATTACTCCTGCAATAGCTATGTATACTAATACAGACTGGATTTGATATAGAAAATATAGCAACAGGAATACCGCTGCTATAATCCCTAATGCTCTTAAAATCCCGTAAGAAAATGTTTTTTCGTTCACTTTGTAAATATATTATTTCTTCTGAAAGCGTGGAAGGGTTTTCGTAATTTCATATAAAGCTATTCCGGTTGCCTGTGCGACATTCATACTGCTGTTTTTTCCAAACATTTCAATATGTATTTTTTTATCGGCAATTTCAAGCAGGTAATCATCTATTCCGTTTCTTTCATTGCCTATTATTAGAACGATTTTTGTTTCCTTCTTAAAATTAATGGAATCCAGTATCTGGCTGTCAGATGTAATTTCCAGAGCAAAAACAGAATAATTCAATTGTTTTAGATTTTCAATTGCTTCTTTGGAGTTTTCCTGGAATTCGAACACTACATTTTTAAGGGTAGATCGTGCAGTTTTTTTAAGACGATTGTTTTCAGGATTAAACGGAGTACCGCAAAAAACAATTTTCTCAATATTAAATGCATCGGCAAGCCTGAATATACTGCCTATGTTGGCATCTCCCATTAAATTATCGGTAAGTAATATTACAGGGAACTTAGACGGGAGTTTTGAGTGTGCGTGATGTGATAGTTGTAAACTCAATTTTCAAAAGCGTATTTAAGAATATTAGCTCCCATTTGCAGGGCTTTTTGCCTCACATCCGGTGGGTCATTATGAACGGCCGGATCTTCCCATCCGTCACCCAAATCGCTTTCTACAGTAAAAATAAGTACGAGCCGGTCATTTTCAAAAATTCCGAATGCCTGGGGTGGCAGACCCTCATGTTCATGAATTTTTGGTAACCCGTTTGGAAATAAAAAGGCATTGTTAAACACTGGATGAGATGAAGGAAGTTCCTGTAGTTCTCTATCTGGGAATACTTTTTTAATCTCTTTTAAAAAATATTTTTGCATCCCGTAATTATCATCAACGTGCAGGAATCCACCGCCTAACAGGTAATTTCTAAGGTTTATTGATTCCTCATCGCTAAAATATACATTTCCATGACCCGTCATATGTATAAAAGGATATTGATAAATATCGGTGCTTCCGGGAGTAACTGTTTCCGGTTTTGGGTTTATTGCCGTGTTGATATTTTCATTGCTGAATTTTATAAGGTTTGGCAAGGAGGTAGGATTCGCATACCAATCTCCGCCACCCTGATACTTCAATAGGGCAATTTCCTGGGAGTGCAGCTGCATTCCAAAAAGGGTTAAAAAGATAAAGATGATTTTAGGTGTCATTATATTTTTTTGATAGCATAAAGGGAAAGGTAGGGTTTTAATTTTCATTGATTAAAGCTACCGTGTGACAGGCTACAATAGCAGCAGTCTCAGTTCGTAACCGGCTTTTTCCCAGACTTACCGGGATCCAGCCGTTATTTAATGCCAGTTCGATCTCTGCCAAAGAAAAATCTCCTTCCGGACCTATTAAAATCGTTGAACTTTCGCCTGGTTTAATAAGGCTTTTTAAAGAGTTCCTTTCCTTGTCTTCCTCACAATGGGCGATGTATTTCCCCCCTTTTATTTCACTTTGAATAAATTCTGAAACGCTCAAAGGTTCATTTAATTTCGGAATGCTAAAATGAAGGGATTGTTTCATCGCACTTTGAAGCACTCGCTCAAAACGGTTTGATTTCACGAATTTCCGTTCGCTGTGTTCACATATAACGGGAGTGATCTCCTGTATTCCAATTTCTGTGGCTTTTTCTAAAAACCATTCGTAGCGGTCGTTCATTTTGGTAGGTGCTACAACAAGGTGCAGGTAATAATCAGGTTTTTTTCCGGCTTCAACTTCAATTATTTTAGCGATACATTGCTGCGAGGTTATAAGGATTATTTCGGTTTTAAAAAGAAATCCGGATCCGTTGGTCACATTAAGAATATCTCCCTCCTTTTTCCGAAGAACTTTCACAATATGCCTGCTCTCCTCTTTGGGGAAAATTACCTGCTTGTCATTTTCTGAAATATCAGGTTGATAAAATAACTGCATCTCTTAAATTTTATAGCGTGCCTGAGCGGTTACCGAAAGATCGCAAAAATCTTTGTTCAAATATTTGTAATATCCTACAATGCCTATCATTGCAGCATTATCTGTTGTATACTCAAATTTAGGGACATAGGTTTTCCATCCATATTTTGCTTCCGCTTCATTAAGCGCCTTTCTAATTCCACTATTGGCAGAAACACCTCCACCAATAGCTATTTCATTAATTCCTGTTTGTTTTACTGCCTTTTTTAATTTATCCATAAGGATCTCCACAATGGTATATTGAATGGAAGCACAAATATCATCCCTGTTTTCTTCAATAAAATTCGGATTCTCCTTAACCTGTTTCTGAATAAAATAAAGCACCGCAGTCTTGAGACCGCTAAAGCTAAAATCAAGTCCGCCAACCTTTGGTTTTGTGAACTTAAACGCATTGGGGTTTCCGGTTTTTGCATATTTATCAATCAAGGGACCACCGGGATAGGGAAGGCCTAATATTTTGGCGCTTTTGTCAAAAGCCTCGCCCACGGCATCATCAATGGTTTGGCCAATAACCTCCATTTCAAAATAATTTGAAACTTGTACAATTTGGGTATGCCCGCCGCTTATGGTAAGTGCAAGAAACGGGAAACCAGGTTTTGAGAAATTTTCTTCGGCAATAAAATGTGCCAGAATATGTGCCTGCATGTGGTTTACCTCAATGAGAGGAATGTTTAAGCCCATAGCCAGGGATTTCGCAAATGATGTTCCTACCAATAAAGAACCCATAAGACCGGGACCTTTGGTAAATGCGATTGCAGATATGTCTTTTTTGTCGATATTTGCCTCATCAATTGCCTGATGGATTACCGGAACGATGTTTTGCTGATGTGCTCTGGAAGCGAGTTCGGGAACTACACCTCCGTATTTTTGATGTACCTCCTGGGTTGCAACAATATTCGATAATAAAGTGTCGTTTTTTAAAACTGCCGCAGCCGTATCATCACAGGAAGATTCTATCGCTAAAATATATATGTTTTGGGAAGTCATTAAAAAGAGAAAGGCATTATAATTGTTAATATTGTTTACAAAGTTATAACATAAAAGCGTATCAAAAAATTCTGGAAAATACTAATTAGAACAGCGGTCGCACTGCTTTTGTTTTTCGTGCTTTTATTGATTTTATTCTCCATCCCCGCCGTACAAACTTCGGTGGCAAAAAAGTTAACAAAATCTATTCAGGAAAGCTCCAATGTGAACATGTCTGTGGGCAGAGTGAGTTTTTCTTATTTGGGAAAGATTCATCTCAACGACGTTTATGTTGAGGATCACCACCAGGATACCCTTATCAATATCGTTGAATTAAAAACTTCCATCTTAAGTTTAAAAAATTTAATCGCCAATTATCCGAGTTTAGGAAATACTACAGCCGAAGGTTTAACCTTTAAAATGAAACGTTACAAGGGAGAAGATACAGACAATCTTAGTGTTCTTCTGGAAAAATTAAAAACCGAACCTACCGGAGAAAAAAAGCCTTTTAAACTTTCTGTGGCCGATATTTTTATCCAGGATGGATATTTCAGCTTTATCAATGAAAACCTTGACTCCCCTAAGATAATCGTTTTAGATAAACTCAATCTCCTGGCAGAAAATCTGGATATTGAATCAGATGAATTTTCCGTGGATATAAATTCCCTGAAAGCCGAAGAAGGCCGGGGGCTAAAAATCGAAAATTTATATACCAGGTTTTCTTATAGCCCTAAAAAGATGGAGTTGAAAGACTTGCTGTTGGAAACCCCCTTCTCAAAATTGGATGCCGACATCCGGATGGATTACGTAATGGAAGATTTTTCCGATTTTGAAAATAAAGTACAACTTGAGGCGTACATTCGGGATTCACAGTTTTCCACTCAGGATCTTCAAATTTTTTATGCACCTTTTGGAGACGGGCAGGATCTCACTATAAACACAAATCTAAAAGGAACCCTGAACAATTTCAAACTGGAAGATTTTCAGTTAACGGGAATGGACCGGAGCAGTATTGACGGAAATATGCTTGTGGAAGGTGTTTTTTCTGAAGAGATGCAGGATTTTAAACTCACCGGGGATTTTAAGGATTTAACTTCCAATTATTACGACCTCGTAAATTTATTGCCAGGGCTTTTTAGTGAAAAATTGCCTTTAACCTTAAGGGATTTTGGAAATCTTAAAATGCAGGGTAATACTATTTTAACCAAAAACTCTCTTATTGCCGATGTGTTCATCGCAACACAACTTGGTACTGCGAAGGCAGATGTAACCATGCAAAACCTTAATAATCCTGCAGATGTTACCTACAAAGGAAATTTAATATTCAATCAATTTAACATTGGGCGTTTGCTGGATGACCCTAAACTTGGAAAAACCAGCTTTAACCTGTTTGTGGATGGCAAAGGCTTTACCACAGAGGATCTAAATACACAAGTTCGCGGAAAAATTTCCAAACTCGCCTATAATAATTATACCTATTCTGATGTGCTGGTTATGGGTACAGTGAAAAACATGATTTTTAATGGAAACCTTGTTTCCAACGATCCTAATTTAAGACTTGAATTCTCCGGATTAGTAGACATTTCAAAAAAGCAAAACAATTATGATTTTGAAGCCTCTGTAGGCTACGCCGATCTCAATAAGCTCAATTTTGTTTCCCGCGATAGTATTTCGGTTTTTAAGGGCGATGTTTTTATGAATATGAGCGGAAATAGCCTGGATAATATCTCCGGAAATATCCTGTTGTTGAACACTACCTATCAAAACCAGAATGATCTTTATTATTTCGATGATCTAAGCGTCAATTCTTCTTTCGATGCAGAAGGAATTCGGACCATTGCTGTAGAATCCCCGGACGTTGTGAATGGCGAGATTACCGGTAATTTTAAAATTTCAGAAGTAGATGCGCTTATAGAAAATTCCCTGGGAAGCATATACACGAATTACCGTCCAAATACTATTACCAGCAATCAATATATGGAGTTTAACTTCGATATTTATAATAAGATCGTAGAGGTGTTTTATCCCGAAATCAAGCTGGCTCCAAATACGTTTCTCCGCGGAAGGGTAGAATCGGATGAATCTGAATTTAAATTGACATTTAGATCCCCAAAAATTGAAGCCTTTGGAAATATGCTCAAGGATATCAATGTTCAGGTAGATAATACAAACCCTATTTATAACACTTTTGTGGAAGCAGACAGTGTTTCTACCAATTTCTATAATTTCTCAGAATTCAGTTTGATAAACGTGACCTTAAGGGATACGTTATTTATAAGATCTGAGCTTCAGGGAGGAAAAGGGAATAATGATGTTTTTAACCTGAATTTATTTCATACCATCAACCAGGAGAATAAATCGGTGGTAGGAATCCAGCGATCAGATGTAAAATTTAAAGACAATGTTTGGTTTTTAAATGAAAATAATAACAAAAGCAATAAAATAATATTTGACAATAACTTTAATGATGTTGTGATAGATTCACTTGTTTTGAGCCATCAAAACGAAATGATTCGATTAAGTGGAGTTATGACAGATACTACTTACAAGGATTTTAAAATTGAGTTCGACAATGTAGATATAGGTAAGATTACACCAGATCTTGACAGTCTGGCTATAACAGGTAATTTAAACGGAAAGTTAAACCTGCTTCAGGAAAAGGGTGCTTATTTTCCGAATACATCACTTACGGTTGATGATCTTACAGTGAATGATATTGTTCTTGGAAACCTCAATATTGATGTGAACGGAAACGAAAGTCTTACATTTTATAATATAGATGGCACCCTTAAAAATAAGGGTTTTGAAGCCTTAAATGCGAAAGGAGGTATCGATGTAAATGCTGATAATCCAACCATAAATATGGATGTTGCACTCCTTAATTTCAATATGGCAGCGTTTAGTCCTTTGGGAGGAGAAGCTATAGACAATATTCGTGGATTTGCTTCAGGAGATGCACAGGTAACCGGAAATTATCGAAATCCTGATATTACAGGGCAGTTGCAATTACAAAAAGCGGGATTAAGGGTTCCGTATTTAAAAATAGATTTTGATTTCCAGGATAATGCCGTAGTAAATTTATCGGACCAAAAATTTGTATTCGATGAAATTGAAATTGTTGATACGAAATATCAAACCTCCGGAATTCTTGACGGATCCATTTCCCATAGAAATTTTAAAGAATGGTTTTTAGATTTGGAGATCACAAGTGACAGGCTGGTAGTTCTGGATACCGAAGCTGAAGTAGATGCCTTGTACTACGGAACTGCATTTATCGATGGTTTTGCAAGCATAAAAGGACCTACCGGGAAATTGATAATAGATGTAAATGCTTCTACCGCGAAAGGAACCGTTTTTAAGATCCCTTTAAGCGACGCAGAATCTATTGGGGACAATTCTTATATACATTTTTTAAGTCCAGAAGAAAAAGCTTCCAGGCAGGCCGGGGTTATTTTGGAATTGCCGGAAGTGAAAGGATTGGAGCTTAATTTTGATCTTGATATTACCAATGATGCTGAAGTTGAAGTGGTAGTAGATCAAACCAGTGGAAGTACCCTTCGGGGTCGGGGAGCAGGAAACCTTCTTATCGAGATCAATACCAACGGAAAGTTTAATATGTGGGGGGATTTTGTGGTGTATGAAGGAGTTTACAATTTCAAATATGCAGGTCTGGTCCAAAAATTATTCAATGTTAGATCCGGAAGCAGTATCAACTGGGATGGTAGTCCAACGCAGGCACAGTTGGATGTAAGCGCTGTATATGAAGTAGACGCAAATCCAGCGGTATTGCTTGAGAATCCGTCCATTAACAGAAAAATACCTGTAGAAGTGGTTATTTTACTTCAGGGACAAATCGTTCAACCTGATATTACCTTTAATGTGGAATTCCCAAATGCCAGTTCGGTGGTAAGATCGGAACTGGAATATAGGATCAATGACCGTGCGAGCAGGGAATTACAGGCTTTGTTTCTGGTTACCCAGGGTTCATTCTATAGTGAGCTTGCCATTGGGCAAAATGCAATTACAGGAACCCTGGTAGAAAGGGCTTCCAGTTTGGTGAACGACATCTTTGCAGATGAAGAAGGTAAATTCCAGGTTGGGGTAAATTATGTGCAGGGAGACCGGACGCCGGATCAGCAAACAGTGGATAGATTTGGTTTAACGCTATCAACCCAAATAAGCAACAGAGTATTGATTAATGGTGCGGTAGGTGTTCCCGTAGGAGGAGTAACGGAAACGGCAATAATTGGGGATGTAGAAATTGAATTTCTTTTAAATGAAGATGGCTCACTTCGGGCAAAGGTTTTTAACCGGGAAAACAACATTCAGTTCATCGGGGAGGAAATAGGATTTACTCAAGGTGTTGGATTGTCCTATTCAGTCGATTTTGATACTTTCAAGGAACTTATCAGAAAAATCCTAAATAAAGAATTTGTGAAATCGGAAGCTGAAAAAGAGCAGGAGGAATCTGCAAAATCCCTGGCTCCGGAGTATATAACCTTCCCTCAGCAATAGGATTTTCTCTCCGGTTGATTAATTTTAGGTGAAATCTTCCGACTGAAACCTTCTTATTTAATTTAAGTTTGTAATTTTAAAATTACAAAATATATCTATGGTCAAAAAAATTAAACGAATAGGAGTAATGACTTCCGGTGGAGATTCTCCTGGAATGAATGCGGCAATAAGGGCTGTAGTAAGAGCCTGTGCTTATTATAATACCGAATGCGTTGGGTTTTACCGAGGGTTTCAGGGAATGATAGATGGTGACTATATGGAAATGAATGCCAGAAGTGTTCAAAATATTATTACCCGGGGAGGAACTATTTTAAAATCGGCAAGGTCAAAAGAGTTTTTAACCAAGGAAGGAAGGCAAAAAGCTGCAGATAATTTAAAAAAGGCAGAGGTTGATGCGATGATCCTTATAGGAGGCGATGGAACTTTTCGGGGAGGAAAAATTTTTAATGAAGAATATCATATCCCTATCATTGGAGTACCCGGTACGATAGATAATGATATTAACGGGACCAATTACACCATAGGCTTTGACACCGCTTTAAATACGGTGGTAGAAGCCATCGATAAGATTCGGGATACCGCGAGTTCACACAATCGCTTATTTTTTATTGAAGTAATGGGCCGGGATGCTGGTTTTATTGCTCTTAATAGCGGAATAGGTGCCGGGGCTGAGGAAATTCTTATTCCGGAAGAAAATCTTGGGCTTGACAGATTATTGGATTCTCTTGAACGCAGTCGCAGATCTGGAAAAACCTCTAGTATTGTGGTGGTTTCAGAAGGTGATAAGATTGGGAAAAATGTTTTCCAACTTGCAGAATATGTTAAGGAAAACTTACCCGATTATGATGCCAAAGTAACCGTTTTGGGACATATTCAAAGAGGAGGGAGTCCTTCCTGTTTTGACAGGGTTCTTGCAAGCAGACTTTGTGTACGGGCTGTAGAATTATTGCTGGATGGCCAGGAAAATCTTATGGTTGGAATTGTAAATAACCGTGTGGAAGCCTGCAGTCTGGATCAGGCATTACAAAGCAAGCATGAAATCAATAAAGATCTTCTAAGAATATCAGATATTCTATCAATTTAGAACTAAAAAAAAGCACTTTAGTCTGATGTAAAGAAAAAAAGCCTGTTTAAATTTCCCTGGGAATAGCGAAATTTAAACAGGTTAAATTAATTTTATTTACCAGAGGATTTAATTTCCACGGAATTTTTTTGGTGATGCGCACCCTCAATGAGAGATTAAGCTATTTTACAGCGATTGCGCTAATCTCTACATTCACAAATTTTGGCAAGTTCGCAACTTCAACAGTTTCCCTCGCCGGTGCTGTTTCCTGATTGAAATATTGTCCATAGACCTCATTAATTTGAGCGAAATTATTCATATCACTTATAAAAATGGAAGTTTTGATCACGTTTTCAAAATTCATTCCTGCTTCTTTCAGGATTGCATTCAGATTCTCCATCACTTGTTTGGTTTCGTCTGTGATAGTTCTGGTTACCAATTCATTGGTTTCAGGGTTGATGGCTATTTGCCCCGAGACATAAAGCATGTTTCCACTTAAAATTGCCTGGTTATAAGGGCCTATGGGGGCAGGAGCATTCGATGTATTTATGATCTTTTTCATATTTATCTTATTTTAATTTCAAAAGTGAATATGTATATCCTTAGTTTAAATACCTCGCCTACTTGAAGTTAGGCGAATAATTTGATTTATTTCAATTCTAATAAAACTCTATAATTGCCTGTCCGGTTCCCGTCGTTTATCATATTTAATGTCACTCAATATAGAAGATTTAATTCCGATAAAGAAATTCCAGGAAGCACGGGAACTAAAAGGTATCCAGCTAAAATTCATCCTCCAACTATCCAAATCTCTTGCAAACCTTAATTGGGTATAGGTAAAGCCTCTTTCTTTAATATCAAAACCTGAAGATCCACCAACAGACCATTTTGGAGAGAGTTCTATATCCCCTGAAAACATAATGGAATGCGAGGTAATTTCACTTTGCCTGGCGGTATTGTTATAGGTCATGGTATAAGCAAGCCTGAGGTTCCATGGTATTTTATAATTGTACCACTCACTTTTCTCGGTTTCTTCATCTTTATCAAAGGGATCATTTTCATTATCCATAAAGTTTCCGTCAATATCGGTTCCTTTCCCAAAAAGATCATCCGGCCTTCCTCCGCCCCTGAAGGTTTGGTTATCCTTGTCTTTATCAGTATCACCGCCTTCTGCAAAATCCTTGCTGGAAAATGAATATCCAAAACTAACATTGGCAGCTGTAAACCTAAATAAACTACCTCCGTTTTCAATATTTAATTTATCAATTCGCCGGTTGTTATTATCCAAAGCATAGAGATCGAGGTTTGCAGCCACATTCACGTCCAGTTTATTTTGAATTATAGGAATGCTTCCCCTTAAGCTAATAGGGGAGAGCCTTAAGGAATCCCCTGCTAAATTATAGGCAGTACTTACGCTAAAATTATTTAATAATGTGATTCTTTTAGGCTCTACAGCAGTACTGTCCCTATCTCGAACCTTAGCTTCAATAGTATTGCTTATTCCAAGTCCAATAGAGCTGGCAAATGTTCTTCCCGGAGCTCCAAACAAGGTTCCCTGAAATCTTGAGTAATTCACAAATTCATTCAGCGTCGGATCAATATCATTGGTGATTTCATATTGATCGTAATATTGATCAAAAGCCGGATTGTAATTATAACTTACTGAAGGCCTCATCACATGACGGACAGCCTGAATTTTTTTATCCTTGCCAAAATTCACCATTCCATAAATTGTGGTTCCCATACTGGTACTAAAATTATAGGTACGGTAGGAATCAAAACCGGTTATAGTGTCTATGACAACCGATTGGCTAACCTGATCGTAAGACCGGTCAAAAGTTTTAAACACCCAGTTTTCCTGATAATTTGCGCTGGTACTAACACTTAGATATTTTAATAATTTAAAGTTCGTGGCAATTGGAATGGAATGTTGCACTCCCATATTGGCATCCCGAAACATTTCCGGAGTAAAGAAAAGTGAATCTGTGGTTCGTATCCTGTTTTCCCCTCTTAAATTATATTGAAAGTTTATATTTTCAATCAGTCCTTTTTTGGCACCAAATTCCGGAGCAAGCGGATAAATCCGGGAAACGCTTGCCTGAAGTGTTGGCAAGGTCATATTGATTTCCTGCGTATTGGTATTTTGATTATGATTTGCGGTTAAATTCAAATTGACTTGTGGTTCGCCCTGAAAAGTCTTGGAATAGGAAACTGAAGAACTTAATGAGTTATTAAGAAAATTCCCGGTGTTGGCTTGGTTTACAGATTCCCGGTAATAATCACTGCTTCCAAGATTAACCGAAGCAGAAAACCTGGAACTTGGATTCGCTTTGGCATCCTGAGAATGGCTCCACTGAAGATTATAGTTAGAGCGCTGTGCAAAATCCGGAAAACCCCGTTCACTGTCAAGTAAATTTTCATACCGGAGATTTACATTACCCCTAAACCTATAGCGGTTTGCGTAACTTGACTCTACACGCATCCCATAACTTCCGTTGGTATAATAATCTCCCAAAACCAACAAATCTGCATAATCACTCACCGCAAAATAATATCCTCCATTTTGCAGGAAATAGCCTCGTTGATTGGTTTGACCGAAGGAAGGAAGTATAAATCCGGAGGTTTGTTCATCGGTAAGCGGAAAGTATGCAAAGGGAAGGCCCAAAGGTGTTGGCACATCGGCAATATACATATTCACCAATCCGGTAACAATTTTCTTTCCTGGTACAAATTTTATTTTTCGGGCAAAAAAGAAATAATCGGGATCTGTCTCATTTTCAGAAGTTGTAAATCGCACATTTTGCATAAAATAAACCGAATCGTTTTCACGCTTGGTAACTTCGCCAATAACTTTAAACCCGCCTTGTTCGGTCCTGGAATTATAGATAAGGGCTTTTTCGGAATCAAAATTAAACCGAATGGAATCCGGTTCAACCGTATTTTGTGCTTGTGTGAAAATTGGTCGTTGGGAATATGCACCGGTGGAGTCGGGAATTCCATAGGCATAAACTTCATTTTTTTCATTGTCTAAAATGATCAGTCCCGCAGTAAGTACGATATCTCCGTAGGTGATTTGTGCCTGATCGAATAAATACATCTTGTTTTCCTTCGGACTAAGGCGCATATAATCATCGGCAGTGTAGGTTACAACATCACTTAAAAGCACAGGAGCTGGTTTTAGCGTATCCTGTTTTATGGTATCCTGCTCAATAATCCTTGGATTTGGAACCAGCGAATCGCTCACTTTTAGGATACTATCTCTTTGCGCTTCCACCCGAACCCCCTGGGTGGGCTTGATTTCCTGTGCAACAGAAAAATCTGTGAACGTTAGAAAAAAAACAGCGAAAAAAAGTATGTAAAGTGAGTTTGTCCGCAATGCTATAAGTGGTATTTTTGTAAAGTGTGGCCTGCTTATTGAATGATCAAAATTACATATATTTTTTTAGGTTCCTTTTGGGAATTTAAAAAAATAAGCCATTAAAATAAACGCTCTAACTGAATCGTTATTTATATATGAAAACGAACCTGCTCAAATTTTTAGTATTACTCTTTATAGGAATTGTTTTAACTTCTTCAATTCCTGCAGAAGACCCCCCTGTGAAATCCAAATTTGTTGTTGTTTTAGATGCGGGTCATGGCGGTAAAGATCCCGGTAACAGGGGAGGGGGATTTCAGGAAAAAGAGATCGCCCTTAACATTGTATTGAAAATAGGGAAAGCACTTGAAAAAAACCCAAATTTTAAAGTGATTTATACCAGGGATAGCGATGTGTTTATTCCTTTAGACCGCCGTGCAAAGATTGCCAATGATGCTAAAGCCGATCTTTTTATATCGGTTCATTGCAACGCGCACAACTCCCAAGCCTATGGAACTGAAACATTTGTTCTTGGACTTCACCGGAACCAATCTAACTTTGAAGTTGCAAAAAGAGAGAATTCTGTGATATTCCTGGAGGAGGATTATGATCTTACTTACGGCGGATTTGACCCCAATTCTCCTGAATCTTATATTGGAATGATGATCATGCAGGAGGAATATCTGGATCAAAGTATCCTTTTAGCCGATTTTGTTCAGAAAAAATTCACCCATCAGTTAAAAAGAAATGACCGCGGCGTTAAACAAGCGGGCTTTTTAGTGCTTCATCAAACATATATGCCAAGTGTGCTTATTGAAACTGGCTTTTTAACCAACAAGGAAGAAGGTCCCTATTTGAACAGTCCCAACGGACAAAATAAAATGGCAGAAGCTATTGTAAAGGCAGTTGAAGATTATAGCCATTCTATTAATCTTGCGGTTTTAGACAATTTGGAACAGGAAGCTCCTGTCCCTGTATTTAAGGAGATAAAGGATTTTGACGACACTATTACAGGTGTTACTTTTAAGGTACAACTGGTGGCAAGTTCAAAAAAGCTCGAACCAAAATCTTCTAATTTTAAAGGCTTAACGCCTGTATTCCGGGAAAAAGAGGGAAAACTTTTTAAATATTATTTTGGAGCAACCTCCAGTTACTCTCAAATAAATAAGCTTCACAAGGAGGCTCAGGCTAATGGATATCCATCGAGCTATGTAGTTGCATTTAAGGAAGGAAATAAGATTACCGTTAATGAGGCGTTAAAATCCCAGAGTAAATAGGGGTACTTTCCTATATTTATTTCTAAATTTACACATTCTATAAAACAAAAGACATTTGAAATATACTAAAGAGCTTAAAACCGGAATTCTGGCTGTAGTAGCTATTGCAATACTGATATTTGGATATAGTTATCTTAAAGGTCAGAACCTCCTGGACTCAAGTAGGATTTTTCATGCGGTTTATGCAGATGTTGAAGGTTTATCTCCTTCTTCCCCCGTAACTATTAATGGTATGAAAGTAGGACAGGTAACCGAAATTTCTTTCCTGGATGAACGGGGACTTCTTGTGGTAACCTTTAATGTTGATAATGACTTTAAATTCTCGAAAAACAGTTTGGCTCAAATTTATGGTGGTGGTTTAATTGGTGGAAAATCCCTTGCCATAGTTCCTGAATATGAACCAGGAATGTTAGCCAAATCTGGCGATACACTTCCCAGTGCAATTGAGGAGGGGATTATGGAACTCGTAAATGAACGTCTTACACCTTTACAGGTAAAGGTTGAACGCGCAATCGTTAGTACAGATTCTCTGCTAACGGCATTTAATGAAGTTTTAAACCCTGAAACAAGGAACAATATCAAAAAAACTTTTGATGATCTTTCCGAAACGGTCAGCTCATTTAAGAATACGGCAGAATCTCTGGATGGAATCGTATCAGGGAATTCAGATAAATTAGACAGGACCTTTACGAATCTGGATGAAATGACCGGTAATTTTAATAAATTCTCAGATTCACTTGCACAGATAGACCTAAACGGGATGTCTGGAGATCTAGAAAAAATAATTGCCGACTTTGAAAAAATCTCAAATAATTTGAGCAGTGGTCAAGGTAGTGCAGGAAAATTATTGACCGATGATGCTGTGTATGATAATTTGGATCGGGCTACAAAACAAATGGAACAGTTGCTTCAGGATATAAAATTAAATCCAAAAAGATATGTTCATTTTTCTGTATTCGGAAAAAAACCCGGACCTTATGATGAGCCTAACGATTCCTTAAAATAATAGCCTATGGAACTTATTACTCAGCTTATTTTTTTAATAGTTCTTATTGCTGGAATTGCGTTTTTCACTCGTAATATAAGGAGGGTCATTCGGAATGTGAAATTAGGTAGAAAAGTTGACCGCTCAGATAATTCCGGAGAACGTTGGGCCAAAATGGGACGTATTGCAATTGGCCAATCCAAAATGGTAAAAAAACCGGTTTCCGGGATTCTGCATATCATTGTTTATGTAGGTTTTATTATTATTAATATTGAAGTACTTGAGATTATTATCGATGGTATTTTTGGAACCCACCGCATCCTCTCTTTTTTAGGTGGTTTTTATAATTTCTTGATTGGCTCCTTTGAAATACTTGCTCTTCTTGTTTTTGTAGGTGTAATTATTTTTTGGATACGCAGAAATGCCATAAATATTTATCGTTTTGTAGGGAGTGATTTGAAAGGCTGGCCAAAAAATGATGCCAATTACATTCTTTATTTTGAAATGGTTTTAATGATCTTGTTTTTGGTAATGAATGCTACAGATTACCAGTTACAACTTAATGGTGCAACTCATTATGCTCAAGAAGCCGGAATAGCCGGATCGTTTCCGGTAAGCCAATACCTTCTTCCCTTATTTGAAGGAATGAGCACAGCTGGTTTAATTATTATTGAAAGAAGTGCCTGGTGGTTGCATATCATAGGAATTTTGATTTTTCTGAATTATTTATACTACTCCAAGCATTTGCATATTTTACTTGCATTTCCAAATGTATTTCTTTCAAAACTTACCCCTAAGGGTGAATTTGATAACCTGCAATCTGTTACCAATGAGGTGAAATTAATGATGGATCCGGATGCCGATCCATACGCAACTCCTTCAGAAGAAGGGGAAGCTGATGTTCCGGAAAAATTTGGTGCATCAGATATTATGGACTTAAACCAGGTGCAGTTATTGAATTCCTATACCTGTACTGAATGCGGAAGATGTACTGCCGAATGTCCTGCAAATCAAACCGGAAAAAAATTATCTCCCAGAAAAATAATGATGGATACCCGTGACAGGCTGGAAGAAGTAGGGGAAATTATCAATAAAAAAGGAAAATTTGAAGATGATGGCAAGCAATTGCTGGATGATTATATCCTGAGAGAAGAACTTTGGGCCTGTACTACCTGCAGCGCCTGTGTAGAAGCCTGTCCGGTTGGAATTGACCCCTTATCAATTATTCTTGATATGAGAAGATATCTTGTGATGGAACAAAGCGCAGCACCAAATGAATTGGCTATTTCGATGACCAATATTGAGAATAATGGTGCTCCCTGGCCGTATAACCAAATGGATCGTCTTAACTGGGCAAAGGAGAATTAAAAAAAATAAAGAATTTAGTTTAAAAAATATAAAATGGCAGAAGCACTAAAAGTTCCAACAATGGCTGAATATATGGCTGAAGGTAAAAAACCAGAAGTCTTATTTTGGGTTGGATGTATGGGAAGCTTTGATGACAGGGCAAAAAAGGTTACCAAAGCATTTGTAAAACTTTTGCACGAAGCTAAAGTTGATTTTGCTGTTTTAGGTACAGAAGAAAGTTGTACAGGAGACCCTGCAAAACGAGCAGGAAATGAATTTCTTTTTCAAATGCAGGCCGTAACAAATATTGAAGTATTAAACGGATATGAAATCAAAAAAGTTGTAACTGCATGCCCGCATTGTTTCAATACTATTAAAAATGAATATCCGGCCCTTGGTGGGAATTACGAAGTAATGCATCATACCACCTTTCTAAAATCTTTATTAGAGGAAGGAAGGCTAACCGTACAGGGCGGTAAATTTAAAGGAAAGCGTATCACGTTTCATGATCCCTGTTACCTGGGACGTGGAAATAATATATATGAAGCCCCAAGGGATTTGCTTAGGAAACTTGAAGTGGAACTTGTCGAAATGCGAAAATGCAAACAAAATGCCCTTTGCTGTGGTGCCGGTGGTGGGCAAATGTTTAAAGATGCTGAACCCGGAAATAAAGAGGTAAATATCGAACGAACCGAGCAGGCTATTGAAGTTAAACCTGAAATTATCGCAGCCGGTTGTCCATTTTGCAGCACTATGATGACAGACGGTGTTAAAGGTAAAGATCAGGAAGGCAAAATAGAGATAATGGATGTTGCTGAGATGATCGCCAATGCGCACGATTTATAGTTTTCGCTAATTTTTAACCTTTCTACTAACGTTAATTTCCTTATTTAACTGGTACTATTTTTGAAGCTACGCCTTTAATCAATTAGCTTTGTAAAAATAAAACCCACACATAAAAATGTTAGTACCATTTGATTCATTACCTGAAACTTCCAAAGTTTGGATTTATCAGGCTAACCGGTCTTTTTCAGATCAGGAACTTCAGGAAATCACCAGTAAATTAGAGAATTTCATCACCCAATGGACCGCTCATGGGTCAACTTTAAAAGCATCTTTTGAGATTCGTTACAAACGTTTTATCATACTTGCCCTGGACCAGGAAATAAATGCTGCTTCAGGATGTTCTATAGATGCTTCAGTTCATTTCATTCAGCAATTGGAAAAGGAATACGGAGTCGATTTGCTCGATAAAATGAACGTTAGTTATAAGCAGGGAGAGTTCATAGCCTATAAACAGCTCAATGATTTTAGAAAAATGGCGAAAGAAAAAGCTGTTTCTCCAAAGACCATCGTATTCAATAATCTTGTTAATACTAAAGCGGAATATCTTTCAGATTGGGAAGTACCTGCTTCTGAAAGCTGGCACAACCGCTTTTTAAAATAAAGGAGAACAATGAAGCCCTTTCAGCTTTACCTTATTACTATGCTATTTGGCATATTTTCATCGATCACTGTTTTTTCACAACAAAGGAATCCACTCATCACCGAAGATTTTAATTTGCAACGGCAATGGGTAGACAGTATTTATGAGGGTATGAGCCTGCAGGAAAAAGTAGGGCAATTGTTCATGGTAGATGTTTTTTCCAATCAATCAAAAGGGCTTACAAATAAGGTAAAAGTTCTTATTGCGGAAGAACAAATTGGCGGGATTATTTTTTCCAAAGGTGGACCGCAGAGGCAGGCAAAGCTAAATAATGAATATCAGGAAATTTCTAAAATCCCGCTGCTAATAGGTATGGATGCAGAATGGGGATTGGCAATGCGGTTAGATTCAACCTTTGCGCTGCCCTGGAATATGACATTAGGCGCTTTAAAAAGCCTTCATTTAATTGAAGAAGCCGGTGCCGCTATATCACGTAATTCCAGGCGATTAGGTGTTCATATTAATTTTGCTCCCGTTATAGATATTAATACAAATTCCGAAAATCCTATTATTGGAAATCGCTCTTTTGGGGAAGAGAAAATTAATGTTACCCAAAAGGCGGTAGCTTTTATGACGGGGATGCACAGGGAAGGTATATTATCCAGCGCGAAACATTTTCCCGGGCACGGTGATACACAAACAGATTCTCATAAAACATTACCAACAATTTCCTTTTCCAAAAAAAGAATTGAGGAAATCGAACTTTATCCTTACAGAAAATTAATTGAGGAAGGAGTTTCATCTGTAATGATCGCTCACCTCAATGTACCGGCCCTTGAAGAACAACAAAATTCCCCGTCCTCAACATCCAAAGCAATCGTCACAGATTTGCTAAAGGATAAAATGGAGTTTAAGGGCCTTATCTTTACCGATGCTCTTAATATGAAGGGGGCTTCCAATTATAAAAATCCCGGTGAAATAGATCTGGCTGCATTTTTAGCAGGAAATGATATCCTGCTTATCTCTGAAGATATTCCAAAGGCTAAAATCAAAATAATGGATGCTTATCAGGACGGGATAATCACAGAAGAGCGCTTGGCACATTCTGTTAGAAAGATACTTTTTGCAAAATACAAGGCTGGATTAAATAACTATAAACCTGTTGATACTAATAACTTAATTCAGGATCTAAATACAGTTCAGGATCAGGTGCTCTACGAGGATTTAGTGGAAAATGCCATTAGCCTTATTAAAAATGATATGGGTATTCTTCCTTTAAGAAATCTGGAAACCCTTAAAATTGCTTATGTTAATTTCGGGGATGCCGATGGGGCTCCTTTTTTTAACCAATTATCCCGATACGCCCAAGTAGACTGGGTTAAAGCAAATAAAATTGAAGATTTGCTGGAGAAACTAAAGGCGTATAACCAGGTGATTATAGGATTTCATAAATCTGATAAATCTCCCTGGGCTGCTTATAAATTCAGCACAGAAGAACAATTATGGATTCACGAGATCGCACGAAATAACAGGACCATTCTTGATGTTTTTACCAGGCCCTACGCACTTAGTGATCTTAAATCTACCAGCAATATAGAAGGGATTGTATTGAGTTACCAAAATTCGGTAATAGCACAGGAAAAATCAGCTCAAATAATTTTCGGGGCTTTGGCAGCAAAGGGAAAACTTCCGGTGAGCATTGGTGATAATTTCCCGGAGGGTACAGGCTATATCTCCGGAAAGCTGGATCGGTTATCCTATGGATTACCGGAATCGGTAGGGATGGATTCAAAAGTTTTAAAAAAGATCGATTCTTTAATAACACTAGCCATCGATTCAAAAATGACTCCAGGACTTCAGGTGATCATAGCCAGGAAGGGAAAAGTGGTTTATGAGCGCAATGCAGGTTTTCACACCTATGAAAAAAATATTCCTGTAACAAATTCCTCGGTCTATGACCTTGCTTCGCTTACAAAGATTCTTGCAAGCCTTCCTTTGATCATGCAGCTTGAGGAAAATGGAATCATGAGTTTTGATTCCAAATTAGGAGATCTAATGCCTTCTTTTAAAGGTTCCAATAAGGAAGATATTCGCTTACAGGATCTACTCCTTCATTATGGAAGGTTAAAGGCCTGGCTGCCTCTTTATGTTCCAACAATAGATAAACTGACCAAACGCCCGTCTTTAAAATACTACAGGGAAGAAGCTACCGAAGGATATTCCCTTCCTGTTGCTGAAAAAATGTTTATCCGGAACGACATTCGGGATTCTATTTTGGGGGAGATTAGAAAAAGCAATTTAGAACGTGAAATTGGTTATAAATACAGTGATCTTCCGTTTTATATGATGAAATATTACCTCGAGGATCACTTCAATGCTTCAATGGCTTTTACTACTCAAGAAGAGCTTTACAAGCCTCTGGGAGCGAATTTTACAACCTATTTACCAAGAGATAAATTTGATCTTCAGCAAATTGTTCCTACAGAGGTTGATAAGTTGTGGAGAAAACAATTGGTTCATGGATATGTTCATGATCAGGGTGCTGCAATGCAAGGTGGAATAGGTGGACATGCCGGTTTATTCAGCAATGCAAATGATGTAGCCAAGATCATGCAGCTCTATTTAAACGGCGGATACTACGGCGGAAAGCGTTATCTTAAACCGGAAACCCTGGATAAATTCAATAACTGTTATTATTGTGAAAAAAATGTAAGGCGGGGAGTAGGTTTCGACAAACCACAGCTTGGAAAATCGGGGCCAACCTGTGGTTGTGCTTCTCTTTCCAGTTTTGGACATAGTGGGTTTACCGGCACTTTTGCCTGGGCCGATCCTGAAGAAGAAATTGTATATGTGTTTTTATCAAACAGGACTTTCCCCGATGTTGATAACAGAAAATTGATAAGGGAGGATATTCGTTCTAAAATACAGGGAGTTATTTATGAATCCCTGCTTTTTGATGTAGATCCCGGTTTAAATAACAGTATTACTGAAAGTGAATAAACCTGAAGCAAATTAGCCTGGTTTATGATAACTTGAAACGAGACCAATAAAAAAACAGGTATATATGAAAATAGCTATTGTTTGCTATCCAACATTTGGAGGAAGTGGAGTTGTTGCTACAGAACTGGGCCTGGCCCTTTCAAAAAGAGGTCATGAAATCCACTTCATAACGTACAAACAACCTGTACGATTGGAGCAACTCACTGGAAATGTGCATTTTCATGAAGTACACGTTCCGGAATATCCATTATTTCATTTTCAA
Source organism: Bacteroidota bacterium (assembly GCA_051751125.1). GTDB lineage: Bacteria > Bacteroidota > Bacteroidia > Flavobacteriales > Flavobacteriaceae > Gillisia. Next base: position 1,051 of record JBNJKO010000028.1, on the reverse strand, counting down.
CCCTACGAACTTGCATTAAGCAGTAAGTTGGTGGATATGGTGAAACTTTATAACATTGAACTCTTACACGTGCATTACGCAATTCCTCATGCCTATGCGGGGTATATGGCCAAAAAAATGCTGGAAGAAGATGGCATTTTTATCCCTATGGTAACTACGCTGCACGGCACAGATATCACACTTGTAGGAAATCACCCGTTTTATAAACCTGCGGTTACATTCAGTATTAATAAGAGTGATGTGGTGACCTCTGTTTCTGAAAGTTTAAAACAGGATACTTTGAATTTATTTCAAATCACAAAGGAGATAAATGTAGTACCAAATTTTATTGATGTCACAAAATCAACAAAAAAACATATACTTTGTCAACGCTCTCTTTTGGCGATTGAAGATGAAAAAATTATTACTCATGTTAGTAATTTCAGGCCTGTAAAAAGAATTATGGATGTGATCCATATTTTTAATAAAATTCAAAAGCAGATAAAGTCAAAGCTAATTATGGTAGGGGAAGGTCCTGAAAAAGAAAAAGCTGAAGATCTTGTTATGGAATTGGGTCTTGATGATAAGGTAGTGTTTTTAGGGGAAAGTAATGAAATAGATAAGATCCTGTATTTTTCAGATCTTTTCCTGTTGCCTTCAGAAAAAGAAAGTTTTGGACTCGCGGCTCTGGAAGCGATGGTAAACGGAGTTCCGGTAATCTCGACAAACAGTGGAGGACTTACGGAAGTAAATATTCACGGTTTCTCGGGGTATTTATGTGAGCTTGGAAATGTGGAAGAAATGGCGAATTTTGGGATCTCAATTTTGGAAGACGAAGATAATCTTGAAAAATTCAAGCTCAACGCCTGGAAGCAGGCTAAAAAATTTGATATTAATAAAATTGTTCCTTTGTATGAGGATCTTTATACAACAGCACTTTCTGAAATTAAAAGAACAGTTTAAACATTTGCTTAATTACAAGAACTTCTTCCTGTAATTTTAACGTTAAGAACTAATCTTATTATTCTTTCCTGGGCGATCATTGAAAAATAAACATAAAAAAAACGAAGCT
>JBNJKO010000027.1:0-39891 GCA_051751125.1 Bacteroidota bacterium | reverse complement strand
CACCTTAACAACGAATTGATCAACAACAAGCGTGAGTTGATGCGTAAAAATCAAAAAATTGAATTTTTGAATCAAGAACTGAATGCTGTCAACGAAAACATGAAAATGTTTACGTATTCCGTTTCGCATGATTTAAAAGAACCGGTAAGAATGGTTAGATCCTTTTTAGGCTTACTTCATAAAAAGTATGGAGAAAACCTCGATAAAAAAGGACAAACATACATGGATTTGGCCCTGGATGGAGCTAACAGGCTAAGCAATATGCTTGCAGATTTACTGGTATATCATCAGTCTTCAAATATCAGCACTACCGAAATTGTGGACCTGAATGATGTGGTTTTAGAGGTTAAAAAAATTCTTCAAAAAGAAATAGAAGAAAAAAATGCCCGGGTTACCAGTGAAAAATTACCAACCCTAAAAGGTTCATCCACAGGTTTTTTACAGGTATTTCAAAACCTTATTTCCAATGCTATTAAATTTGTTAGCGAAGGAGAAACTCCTATTGTTTCCATTCATTTGAGAGCGCATGAAACAAATCACATTATTCTGGTGAAGGACAATGGGATTGGCATTTCAGAAAATCAAAAGCAGGAAGCTTTTAATTTGTTTAAACGTCTAAATGCCCCACAGCAATATGAGGGAACCGGGATGGGTTTGGCGATGGTAAAGAAAACCATTGAAAGAATGGGGGGAGAAGTTTGGCTGGAATCGGAAAAGGGAAAAGGAACCACATTCTTTATCAGCATTAAGAAAAGCATAGAATCATAAAATTATGCTTTGCCGAATTGACAAAAATTATTTCAAAGTAAGACGAGAAATTAAATGACCAATGAATAAGAACAAGCCCGATTACAGCAGTTTTTTCTACTTCAATCCGTTGCCCTCCTGGGTTTATGATCTTGAGACTTTTAATATTCTTGATGTCAATCAGGCGGCTATAGACCACTATGGATATACGAAACAGGAGTTTCTAAACCTAACTATAAAAGACCTTCGCCTCCAACAGGAAATTCCAAAATTGGTTGAACTTCAAACGGAATCAGAAAAGCGAGAGGGCAATATTTATTTTGGAGTTTTCAATCATAAAAAAAAGAACGGTGATCTTATCCGAATGGAAATCAACGGGCATAAAGTAGACTACCTGGGTAAAGAAAGTATCTTGGTCGTTTGCCAGGATGTGACCAAAGAGGAAGAGCAAGTTAGGTTACTTAAAGAATCGGCAGAAAGGTTAAAAGCGGCCGCCGACATCGCTAAATTGGGATACTGGAGATTGGAAATGGACGCCAATACGCTTTCCTGGACAGATAAAGTTTATAAGATATGGGGACGGGAAAGAGAGAATTTTATACTTAATTTGGAAAATTTCCTCCAAACTATTCACCCGGACGATCTGGAAGCCTTCAAGGAAGAGCAGAGAGCCGCCTTTGCAGGAGAAAAAGAACATGATTTTGTTCATAGGATCATCCTGCCGGAAAACAACATCAAATGGGTGCATGAAATGGGGCGATTGGTTAGCGATTTAAGTGGAAAGCCTCTAGCCTTTGAGGGGACTGTTCAGGACGTTACTTCCAGGAAAGAGGAAGAGCAAAGGTTAAAGCTCCTTGAAAGTGTAATTACCAATACCAATGATGCGATCCTGATTACTGAGGCGGAACTATTTGACGAACCGGGGCCCAAAATCATTTATGTCAATGAGGCATTTACCAAAATGACTGGATACACCCCCGAAGAGGTAATTGGAAAAACTCCCCGGATGTTACAAGGCCCAAGGTCTGACAGCGCGGAATTGTCCAGATTGGGGAAGGCTTTGAAAAACTATGAATCTTGTGAAATTACAACCATAAATTACAAGAAAAACGGTGAAGAGTTCTGGAACAACTTTACAGTATCACCTGTTGCTGATGAAAAAGGTTGTTACACCCATTTCATAGCCATAGAACGGGATGTGACCGAACAAAAGAACAAAGAACTTGAAAAAGAGCTATTAGGTGAAATTAGTTTAAATTTTAGTGTAGGAACTAACCTTAGTACCTCGGCCAATGCACTTTGTAAAACGGTTGGGGAATTTGGTGAGTTCGATTTTGTAGAGCTTTGGTTGCCTAATCTTGAAAACACTCAAATTCAGTTAATTGCCCATAAATCCAACACATCCAAAGCCGAACTGTTTTATGAATGGAGTAATGATGTTAAATCTTTTCATTTAGCCGAGGGGCTGCCTGGTAAAGTTTGGCTTAAAAAAGCTTCGTTGCTTTGGAAAGAAATCAGCAAAAAGGAGGATTTTATTCGAAAAGAGGCCGCTGAGAAAGCAGGTATTAAAACGGCATTGGGAATTCCTCTTCTCGTCAACAAAGAGATTTTAGGAGTGTTGGTGATTGGTACCATGCATGAAGAAAACTATCTTCAAAAGTATGTAAAAGTATTTGATCAGCTTAAGCATTTTATAGGTTCTGAAATCAACCGGAAAAAACTCGAGAGCAGCCTTAATCACCTGTATGAATCAATTCCGGATATAGTATGTATAGCTGATTTTCAGGGTAGATTTCTTAAAATGAACAAGGCTGGCAGTGATTTGATAGGTTATTCTGAAGAAGAAATCCTTTATCATAATTTTGACGAATTTGTACATACGCTAGACAAGGATATTTTTGGCAAAGAGGTCAACAAACTTGGAGAGGGCAATAATAATTTTAATTTTGAAAACCGCTTGATCTCAAAAAGCGGTGAAATTGTATGGCTTAGCTGGACGTGTAATTCGAGTATGGAGGAAGGTGTCATTTATGCCTCGGCAAGAAATATCACTTCAGAAAAAAAATTAAGGGAACTTAATCGGCAAGCTTCTAAACTGGCTAAAATAGGGAGCTGGGAAATTGATTTAGTCGGGAATAATTTGTTTTGGTCAGATATGGTTCACGAGCTCCACGAAACAGATCCGAAAACATTCGTGCCTGAGGTGGAGGCTGCAATCAAATTTTATCGGGAAGATTTTCGCTCCATGGTGAATGAGGAAGTAGCAAATTGTGTAGAAGCGGGCTTACCATTTGATTTTGAAGCTGTATTAATTACCGCTAAAAAGAATGAGATTTGGGTTCGGACTATTGGAAATGCTGAGTTTGTCGATGGGAAATGCCTTCGCATTTATGGCAGTTTTCAGGGCATACATATTCGTAAAGATGCTGAATTAAGGTTGCAATCCCTGGCAGATAATTTACCGGGGGTGGTATTTCAGTATTTTATTTATCCTGATGGTACAGATTTATTGAAGTTTGTAACTAAAGGCTCAAAAGAGGTATGGGGCTTTCAACCTGAAGAAGTACTTCAAAACAATGATTTGGTATGGAATCAAATTAAAGCTGGTGGTAATTTTGAAATTGTTCAAGCCAGTATTTTTGATGCTATTAAATCTAAAAATAAATGGACCAGCCAATGGAAATACGTCCTGCCGAGTGGGGAGCTAAGAACTCATTTGGGATACGGTTCCCCAAATTTTTTAGCTGATGGAACAGTGCTTTTTAATTCAGTAATCCTGGATATTTCAGAGGACGCCAAAAATAAGGAACTTTTAGAGCAAGCTACCTATATGGCCAAGATAGGTAGCTGGGAAATGGATATGATCGACCCGGATAGTGAAATTACTATTTATTGGTCCCCAATGACAAGGGATATTTTGGAAGTAGCGAATGATTATAATCCATCCCTTACGGGAGGTTTTGAATTTTATAAAGAAGAAAGTAATCAGCGTATACAGAAAGCTGTAGAGGTCTTGATTGAGGAAGGAAAAGAGTTTGATGAAGAATTACTCGTGATTACAGGTACAGGAAGGGAAAAATGGATACGATGCATAGGTAAAAGCGAACGAGTTTTGGATAAGTGCGTCAAAATATATGGGAGTTTCCAGGATATACATGCGTCGAAGTCCTTTGAGCTTCAAATAAGAGAAATTTTGGAAAGTATCTCTGATGCATTTTATGCAGTAGACAAAAATTGGAAGTTTACTTATTTCAATAAGGAAGCCGAAAAGTTGGTTTTACGTAAGGAATCATATTTAATTGGAAAAAGTATCTGGGAAGAGTTTCCTGCAGCTATTGGAACACCTTTGGAGGAAATTTATTTCCGGGTCTCTGAAACTGGAAAGTCTGAATCTTTTGAATATTTATACCCTGGTGATGGAAAATGGTATGAAATAAATGCGTACCCTTCAAGTGGCGGGGTTTCGGCCTATTTCAAAAATATCGATGAACGGAAGCAAGTGGCAGAAGCACTTGAGCTAGCTTATAAAGAGAAGAACAATATTCTGGAAAGTATTGGAGATGCATTTTTTTCTGTCAGTAGCGATTGGGTAGTAACCTATTGGAATAAGGAAGCAGAGACCTTCCTGGGCCGTAAACGAGACGATATCGTTGGTAATAATCTTTGGGATTTATTTTCCGAAGCAATTGACTCTAACTTCTACCGGCAATACCATAAGGCGATGGAAACAGGTAAAACAGTTAACTTTGAGGAATATTATCCTACAGTGGAGAAGTGGTTTGAAGTGACTGTTTATCCTTCTAATAGCGGTTTATCTATCTATTTTAAAGATGTGACATTGAGAAAAGAAGCAGATATCAGACTGCTACAGGCCAATGAACGCTTCGAAAAAGTAACCCAGGCTACAAATGATGCTATCTGGGATTGGGACATTCGGAATAACACCTTTTTTAGAAGTCAGGGAATTGATAGCTTCTTTGGAAAAGGTTCCCGTAAATTGCTTAAAGCCGAAGATTTTTGGACAGATAGTTTCTGGCCTGAAGATTTGTCCAGGATCAAACAAAGCATTGAGGATGCCCTTGAAGATTCTACGGTTTCCCGCTGGGAAATGGAATACCGCTTCATCAAAGAAAATGAAGAAACCGGCTATGTTCATGATAAAGGAATTATTATAAGGGATGAGAATGGAATAGCCATTCGAATGCTAGGCGCAATGACTGACATTACTGAACGAAAGATTTTTGAGCAGCAGCTTCTTGAGCTGAATAAATCTCTAAAGCAATACGCCCACGAGCTTGAACTACCAATGAAGAATTGGAACAGTTTGCTTTTATCACCTCTCATGACTTACAGGAGCCTTTGCGGATGATTACCAGTTTTATGGACCAGTTGAAAAGGAAATATGAGGATCAATTGGACGAAAAGGCCCTTCAATATATACACTTTGCCACCGATGGGGCCAAACGAATGAAACAGATTATTTTGGATCTCTTGGAATACTCAAGAGCCGGAAAATTGATCGATTCAACGGAAGAAGTAGATATAAATGAATTGTTGAAAGATTATAAATTATTAAGAAGGAAAATTATCATTGAAAAATCTGTCATCTTAACTATAAGTAAACTTCCTGTTGTTCCGGCTTTCAGAGCACCGTTTACCCAGACATTGCATAGCATTCTCGATAATGCCATCAAATATTCCATAGAAGGCCAGACGCCCCATATCGATATTTCTGCCAAAGAAATGGATGAGTACTGGAGGATCCGGATTGAAGATAATGGAATTGGAATTGACCCCCAATTCTTTGACAAAATTTTCATTATTTTTCAGCGGCTCCACAACAGGGATCAATATGATGGTACCGGCATTGGGCTGTCCGTAGCCAAAAAGCAGGTAGAATCCTGGGGTGGTAAAATTTGGTTGGAATCAGAAACTGGAAAAGGAAGTGTTTTTTATTTTACCGTTCCAAAATAATTAATAAGTACCTATCAAAATTTAATTATATGAAACATTCATAAGGTTAAATTTTTCAGAAAAATGATTATAAAGATATTGACCGTAAAAAAAGCGCTTAAATTGAGTAAAGTCGAAATAAATAATATAAACAAATGAAATCAGCACATATTTTATTAGTAGAAGACAATGAAGGAGATATCGCTCTCACCCTGGATGCATTTGAAGAAAGCAAGGTAAAAATGGATATAAGCATTGCTAGGAATGGCCAGGAAGCATTAGACTTTTTATTTAAAAAGGGCAGTTACAAGGACTCAAAAAAGCCAGATATTATCTTACTAGACATCAACATCCCCATTTTTAATGGGCACGAAGTATTGAAGCAAATTAAAGAAGATCCTAATCTTAAGAAAATTCCAGTAATAATGCTTACCACATCTTCAAATCCAAAAGACATCAATCTGGCTTATAATCTTCATTGCAACAGTTACGTTAAAAAACCGCTCGATATGGAGGAGTTTTTGGAGGCGATACTAAAGATTGAGGAGTTTTGGCTGCAGCTATCAACATTGGCTAAGTGATGATATGACAAACATAATTGAAGAACAAAATAGCATTTCTGTATTAATTATTGAGGACAATATAGGTGATTACGTATTGATTGAGGATTTCTTAATTGAAAAATTTAAAAGTGTAAAGATCAATCATTGTGTAGATAGTGAAACTGCTATAGACTTTTTACAAAACGAAAAGACAAGCGTTTCTGTTATATTGCTCGATCTACATCTACCGGACTCAAATGGAATTAATTTAATTGAGAAAATATTCTCCTACAGTTCTCACACTCCAATAATTATTCTAACAGGATATTCGGACTTAAGTCTTGCCCAAAAGAGTTTGCAATTAGGAGTCTATGATTTTCTAATTAAGGATGAAATAAATCCCAACCTCCTTCATAAAAGTATTGAATTCGCGATAAGTAGAAGAGGTTATATTAAACGAATCAGGGACGAAAAATTTAATTATGAAAACCTTTTTAATTTTAGCCCCCAACCCATGTGGTTATTGGATTTTAAGACTTTAGATATTTTAAACGCAAATTTTTCTGCAATTGAAAAATATGGTTATCCGGTAGACGCTTTAAAAGAAATGTCCTTTTTACAATTCCACCCTAAAGATGAACGTGAGTTGATTAGGCAAAAAATAGCCTTTAGACAAAATGGCTCACATAGCCAGCACTACACACATATTTTAAATGATGGTAAAGAAATTAAGGTAGATATCTATTGTGGAGAAGTTAAAGTGATCTCAAACAAAGACGTCATAGTGGTGCAATCCAATGACATCACAGAAACCTTATCGCACATTAAAACAATTGAAATTCAAAACGAAAAACTCAAAAGCATTGCCTGGACACAATCCCATGTTGTAAGAGCACCACTCGCCAGAATATTAAGTATCATTAATTTACTTGAAGACCCAAAGGAAAATATTGATAACGGCTTATTTTGGCTGGAACAATTAAGGATTTCAACCAATGAAATGGATGAGGTTGTAAAAGAAATTGTTCAAGAAGCCCAATACTTTAAGTAACACTATGAAAAAAGAAGTATTTATAATTGATGACGACCCAATTTTAAGAATGATCGTTCAAAAGATGATCCACCATAGTCAACTGTACCATGCCATCCTTGTGCAAATGGGAAAATAGGTTTAGAGGCAATGGAGCCTTTTTTAAATTCTGCCAATCCTATTAGTGTGCTTTTAGATATAAATATGCCAGTATTAGATGGCTGGGGGGTATTAGATCATCTGGAGAAATTGAATTTGGCTACTATCAAAAACATTCAGCTTTACATCGTTTCTTCCTCTATGGATAAAAGCGATGTGTTAAAAGCCAACCAATATGGTTTAGTGAAGAAATTTTTTCACAAACCTCTTAAAAAAGAAGATATTTTAGAAATTTTGAATGGGAATTAAATGCTTTGAAGTTTAGTAATCCAACTCATACCTGACACCGGTTGGGTTTGAATTTATATCTGAATTACATCATTCTCGTCTGAGAGCAATCTTGAAAATGTTATTGATGTTACTCTTTGACTCACAAAGGAATGCCAGAAGCAGGATAGGTTGTCTCTAGAAAAATATAAAAAGCTATCGAAAAAGTAAATCGAAGCTCGCGATTTACATAAAATTTAGAATATGGGATTTAGTTATCTTCCTAATAGCTAGATAAAAAAAGCTTTAATTTTCGATGCAAGAAAAATACAGATTTACTTTTTATATCCGGAGCGTTTTCCATTTTTGATCTTCAGGTTGAAAAAGTAAAAAGAGGTTGAACTGAATACAACCTTGTCTGTTTTGATTTACTTCCCATAGTGCCGGCTGCTGTTACCATTTTTGATCTGCTTTCATCCGGGAATTTAGAATTAGGATAGGCCGCATGAAAATCAGGAATAGAAAATGGTTCCCACACAAGGCCGGCTAATTTCTAAATTCCGGAACTTTGCTTTTTCAAAAAATGGTAAACGGTAAAATGGCTCGGAGGGTGAATCATTAAACAGGAGAAGTTCTAATTGGTTTAGGAGAGTTCTAAGATCATTGTTCCAAAATATTAATTTTTATAGGATGACTGGCTCATAGGGATTGCTGCTGAAATAAAGAAAAACTTTATTTTCTGATGGCACCTCAAGTTTTTAATTAGGTTCCAGAATGTTTCGGAATTTTAAAAAATTTACAGATTAATAAAAGAACGACTTACCATTGAAATAGCATTACCAACTTCTTTCTAATTTTTTCTTTTATTGGTTTATTTTCCATAGGAACTTTAAAATCTCTTTTTCGCTACATATCCATAGAACCTTCTTCCTAGATCCTTCACTTTTTTACGCTTCGAACAAATTTATGCCCTTGGCAATTTTGCTGGATGAGATATTAAAATATTGAGTGTTTTATCTTTTTCATTTTTTAATAATAATTACCATTATATGATTAACTTTAAAATATAAAGTGAAAAAATCACTACTTAAAGTTCACAAATCGTCAACACATTTTGGGATTAACAGGGTGAAGCCGTTAAAAATAGGGCCTTTCAGGATCAAGTGTGATTCTTGGCGAGGTCACTTTTAACATTTTAAAGGAAATCAAAACCCTGTTAATCTAATGATTATCAGGGTTTTAACATTTTTTGATACCATTTAATGTTTAATGATATTAAAATAAAAGTTCACAAATCGTCAACATATTTCGATTAGAATTTTTATTTCAGTGATGTGGGAAACATTCAAAAAATAACTTAGCGGTTATTATATCCATATTTGGATATAAACAGCAAAACCTTAAAAAGCCTATTTGATAAGCTGTTGGAATTAACTAACTTAGAGTAATAAGCCTTCACACTTTTCAAAAGAACTATCAGCAATAGGCCTTAAATAACTTAGGTCGTATGAACAAGTAATGAGCAATTAAAAATTACTTCAATGGAAAAATTCAAGAAAATACTTAAAAACTTAGTTTTCCCAGTTACATTGCTAACCATAATTACCTTTTTCAGCCTGCTTATAACCATTTGGGCGTTATATATTGCATTTACAAATGATCACACTGCCGCTATATATGCCGCCATCTCAATTCCAATAACGGTAATTTTAATGTTCCTTTATATAATTGATAGAATGTTAATCAAAAAGGTGTCTTACTACAAAGTGATACTTGGCGAAATAGCGTTTGGAATTTTAATTTTTTTATTTTTTTCATATCAGGATAGTTATATAGATATCAACTTCCACACAGATCAGGATTATATACTGGTTATATTCGATTCTAAAGAAAATTCCCTGGAAAAATTTAATAAAAAAGGGCTTTTTGGAAAGGAACTCAATATTTATGACACAAATACGCTCCATTTAAACAGGTCAATGTCTTGGAAAAATTCAATGTCTTTGAAAAGAGAACTAAGAATAAACGAACCAAAAGAATGGTTAGGATCTTTTTATACACGAGGGAACTATTATTTTGAGGGTGATTCAATAGAATATATTTATCTTATGAAAGAGTTTAAAGAAATTCCAAATACGAATTTTTTAAGGCAATCTGAAGTTTATATAGATAGTTTGTTAAAACAGAAAATGCATTAAATGTTGTACCGGTTTTAATTTTCATTCGGTACTATACCCAAATTACGGAACAGCATAGCTTTGGCGTAAAGAAATTTATTAAGGATGTCATTTTGTTTGAGCCGGGCTTCTATCAAACGGATCTCCCTGGTATTGATCAGGAAAAGAGAACTTTCCCCGAAGCTCATTTTTCTTTCTTCTGCCGACAGCATAAGATTATAATTTTTTACCATTTCTTCTGCCATTTCTGTTTGGATGCTATAGGATTCCAGTTGCTGAAAAGCGGCAAGGATCCTATTTTCCAGCTGTCTTTCATTGAGCTTCAGGTCCAGTTCTGCATCCTGTATCCTGAAATTGGCCAGCCTAAGTTCTCCACGTTCCTTTCTTAGAAACAGGGGGAAGCTAAAACTTACCCCTGCCTTGTAATTTTCGCGGTAGAAGCTTTGTAATTGATCCGGTTCCTGGGTGAGGAAATTATATTCCAGGTTTATTGCAGGCAACAGTCTGTTGGCCATAAGTCTGCGATTTACCTCCAGCGCACGCAGGCTAAGCTCCATAGATCTAAGCCGTGGATGATTTTCAGGAATAACCCCAGGTGTTATTACGGCCGGAAGAATGTTAAGGGCTTCATCTATATTTGGAAGAATTCCCACCTCCGGGATGATATTTGGTTGCAGTTCAACCGGGGTATTATTATCTAGCCATAGGAAATTGGACAGATCAAGTCTTTCCTTAATCAGGTCTATTCTTGCCTGCTCCAGATCCAACGTTCTACTTTGTACGGATATTCTTGCCTCTACCGTATCTATGGCAGGAATCTCCCCCAGCCGGGCATTTTGCTCAATGCCCTTAAATCGTTCAGAAGCATTTTCAAGGAAACCCTCATAAATAATCATTTCATTGTAAACCCGTAACCAATCAAAATATGCCAGAGCTGCATTGTAAAGCACCTCATTAACCATTAGGTCCCGAGCTGCAACAGACTGTTCCCTGTAAATTTTGGCACTGCGTAAGGAGGCCATACGCTTATTTATAAACATTCCCTGACCCACATCTACAGATATTCCTGCACTAAAAAGGCCGTCTGTTGGTACGGTCCTTTCAGGGTTTAAATATATTCCCTGGTTTTGCTCAAAATTTGCTTTGAGTTCAATCCCGTACCAGGTGGGGATCTTGAATGTGGAATTTAAAATATCATAATATTCAGTATTTTTAAATACCTTTCTGTCATAATCCACTTCAATTTTAGGATCAAATCCACCCCGTGAACGCAGCAATTCAGCTTCAGCCATGCTTAATTTTAAACCAGCCTGTCTTGCAACAGGATGAAACTGCTTAACGTATGCCAAATATTCCTTAAAGGTGAGCACTTCGGGAAGTTGCTCCTGTGCAAGCAAAGCCTGTCCATAAAAAAGAAATAGGATGCCAAGGAAGTTCTTCATTCTCAATATTTTTCTGTTGCAGCCTGTTCCGGCTGGTAATAATTAGGAGGAAAGCCATTTAGATTTCTCCATATCTCGTACCAAATAGGTACATCTTCCAACAGCGCCAGAGTTCTTGCGCCACTTCCTATACGAACATCCTTTGGCCACGGATGGTCTCCCGGATCTGGCGTAAGAAGAACCCTGTACAGCCCATTTTCGCTTATAAAATTCTCAATTGCAACTACCCTTGCGCCATAGGTTCCAAAGGAAAGGTTCTCCCAGCCACTAAAAACAATGGCCGGCCAGCCGTCAAATTGTACACGTACTTTTTCCCCTCTATGTAATAAAGGCACATCCAGCGGTCTTACAAAGGTTTCTACCGCCAGTTGAAAGTCTGAAGGCATTATGCCAACCAGGCGCTCTCCTTCCTTAAAGGTCTCTCCAATTCCAGCCCGTAAAGCTCTATTAATATAGCCATTCTGCGGGGCCAGAATGTAATAGAGTTTATTTCTAATACTGTAATTGGTGAAATCGTTCTCCAGCTTGCTGACCTGTAATTCTGCATCAAATTGATTGGACTGGGCCGTGAACATTTCGCTTTCAGTTTTTGAGATCTTGTCATTATATTCGGCTTGGATTCGGTTAATCTCAAGCTGGGCATTTACTATCTCATTCTCACTGGCTAAAAGCCTGTTTTGGGCAGAGATATGACGTGCCTGTGTCTCCTGCAGTTTCAATCTTGCCTGTTCTAAATCTGGCAGGGCTTTAAGTCCTTCTTCTTGCAGTTGCCGGATACGCTCAAATTGTGTTTTGGCAATTTGTAAATTTGTTCCTGCAGCTTCCAGGTCTATACTGTCACTCTTTACTTTTAAACGAGCCTGTTTCAGCTTATTGGTTGCCTGCTGAATTTTAAGAGCTCTTTCGTTGTTTATTGCATTTATCTGCGCTCCAAGAGATCCGATCTTTCCCCTGTAGGATTCTACAGATCCGCTTTTTGCTGTAAGTTGCTCCCCCGTGCGTTCTACCAATAAGGGATCCAGGTACTGATTGTTTACTTCAGAAATATGCAGAATGGTATCTCCTTTATTCACATAATCTCCTTCCTGCACATACCAACTTTCTATCTTTCCCGGGATGGGAGACTGGATAGTTTGAGGCCGGTGTTCGGGGCTTAAGGTTGTTACACTCCCTTTACCGGAAACCGTTTGAGTCCACGGCAGAAATAAAATGATAATAAGAAGAATACTAAATCCAAGTAAGATTCTGTTAAACCATTTATAATGACGGTGGTGGAAAACCCGCTGAGCCGATTTATAACCGGACAGGTCGACTTTTTTATTCAATTTTTCCTGAGATATATTCAGCATAATCTCTATGTTTTATTTTTATCGCTCCTTTTTTCAAGAAGAATTACTTTATCACATACTTTTTCCCAAACAGGTTTTTGACTGGCAACCAATATGGACCATTTATGTATAGGATCCGTAAGAAACTTCAGGATCCTATTAGCTTCTTCCGGTTCAAAAAGCTCCAGAGGTTCCTTAAGAAGCAAAATATCCGGTTTCTTCACAATACACCTGGCCAGGATTATTTTCTTGCTTATCATTGAGGAAAGGTATTTCCCTTCCGGAAGAATATCGGTATGTATTCCATTTGGCTGTTCCTTTACAAATTGTGAAAGTCCTGCGTGTTCAATAGCCCAGTAAACATCTCTTTCAGGCACAGTAGAATCTCCAAAAGTGATATTTTCAAGAAGTGTTCCCTCAAAAGGAAATTCTTCAGCAAGGAAAATACCCAGTCTTTTTCTGTAATCATTTAAATTTAAACCATTTATGGATATATTATTAATATAAATATTTCCCTGTGTGATTTCATTAATTCCTGCTATTAGTTTTAAGAGACTGGTCCTGCCGCTACCGTTTGGTCCTTTGAGAAGTACCTTTTCGCCGGCTTTCATGCGAAAGGATATATCATTTAGAATAATCTTTTCATTTACCTTATAACCTACTTCAGCAAGCTCCATGTCCAGGGTGCTGTTTTCTTCCAGTTTATTCCTGCCATCATCACTTTCAAGATCCTTATCCACTACCTGTCCCATTTTTTCAAGAGATGTGAGGGTATCATAGATAACTTCAAGACCTTTAATTAGTTTCTCCACGGCACTAAGAATAAGAAGGATAATGATCTCTGCAGCAACAAACTGCCCTATATTCATTTCCTGATTGAGTACCAGTAATCCACCTATGGCAAGTAAACCGGCAGTCACTAAAACTTTAAATACTACCAGTTTAATATATTGAATTCTCAGGATACGGAAGTGTCCTTCCCGCGCCTGCAAATACTTATATGTGAGCTTGTCATTTTTATCAAGGGAAAGGTTGCTATTTCCCGACATTTTGAAACTGAATAGCGACCGGGCTACTTCCTGCAGCCAGTGTGCAACTTTATATTTATGTTTAGACTCATCCAGGCTGGTTTCCAATCCCTTCCACGCGGTAAATTTGAAAACAAAATAAATAAGTGTTACCAGAAGGAGGCCGTAAATAATAAAAAAAGGATGATACAGTGATAGGAGGATCAAACCAAAAAATATTTGGAGCAATGCTGCAGGAAAATCCAAAAGAAGTTTTGTAACCCCTTTTTGTACGTTTAGAGTATCAAAAAATCTGTTGGCTAGTTCTGGCGGGTAAATATGCCGGAACTCCTCCATTTTTATACGTGGAAAGCGATAGGTGAACTCAAAGGAAGACCTCGTGAAAATCTTTTGCTGGATGTTCTCTATAATACGTATTTGCATGATCTCCAGTAAACCTACAAGGCCTACAGCAATGGTAACAAGGACTACCAGAATGATCCAGGAGGTGCTGACCCTTCCCCCCTGGATGAGGTTTACAATTGCCTGAATTCCCAAGGGTACCGACATATTAAGCAGACCTGCAAAAATTGCATAATAAAAGATCTGTAGAATATCTTTTCTGTCCATTTTTAAAAGGCCGGTAAGCCTTTTAATGGCAGAGCTAGTTTTTTTAACCATTCTTAGTATGTTTTAAAGTTGACAGGACCAGGTGATTAAAATACTGGGCCGGACTTAAATCCTCATTACAATCTGTAAGTGAAGGAAAATGTTCCCCGAGGAAGTGTTGATGCAGTCCTCCTTCCAACACTGTACTGGCAAGTGTTACTGCATAGGGATAATCGCTATTTACGGCAAGAATCATATTTTTTAACCTTAGAACAAGCCTGTTGTATATTTCAAAAAACCCTTCCTTGTTTTCCTTATCTACTTCTTTGGTGAGGTATGATTTTGAAAATTCATTCACCACCACTTCATTCAAAATGATCTCATCAATATGCGAGGTAAGGATGTCTTTTTTAATTCGCCGGGTCAACACATTTATAGCGGTTTCCAATACCTGCTCCGGATCTCCAATATTATTAGTAGCAAAGACAAGTTGATATTCTTTCCAGGCCCAATACCAGGATGTTAGATACAGTAAAAGTTTATGCTTATTCTCAAAATACCGGTAAATGCTACTCTCATTAGACCCAATTTCCAAACCCAACTTTTTAAAGTTGAAATTTTCGAAACCAATTTCATTGATAAGAAGAATGCTTTTTCCTATAATTTTTTTCCCCAGAACAGAGGATTCCGGATCCTTTACATATAGATTTTTGTTCACCCCGATTTTTAATCCTGAAAATAACTGTTTCATACTATTGTAAATTATGCGTGCAAAAATAATAGCATTACTATCACTTTTGCAAATATTGCAACAAAAAAATCCAGATCATTTTGAATAGCTTTAATACACCACTGTTTTCTCAATGGATGAGGGTATAAATAAACCTATTGGCATATATATCCTTCTCTAAAGTAACCAATTTACCTGTTCCCGAAAAACCGTGAGCATAGCCTGACAATTATTTACAAAAAAAAACAATGCGTAAATTAAAATCTAAAAAAATAAAGACTTAAATTTAAGTAGTAAAAATTTCTGTTTTAGCTGATTTATTATTAAAAAAACGATATTTTATGATTTACAAAAGAATTTTAATAGCAATAGATGAAGAGCCTTCTGCTGAAAAAGTAGCCCAAAAAGGGCTTCAGCTTGGAAAACAGTTAAACGCGGAGATCGCAGTTTTAAGTGTTGCCAATACCATCGATCTTCTTACGGATGGTGGAGTAACTCCCGATGAAATGGCAGATATTATAAGAAAAGACACAAGGGAAAGCCAGAAAAAAATTCTTAACAATGTTTTTAAGGATGATGAGATCACTCAATTTGTGGAAGAGGGAAAACCTCATGAAGTGATACTAAAAGTTGCAGACGAATGGAATGCCGACATCCTTGTGATGGGCACTCAGTCCAAGAGCGGTTTAACCCAGGTACTGATAGGCAGCACATCTGAAAAAGTGCTTAAAAATTCAGAAATCCCTGTTTTTTTAGTGACCATAAATGAATAAAACCTCAAGTGTCTTCCATTTATTAGAAAGCAGGGTAGTTTAACAAACTGTTGGGATATAAGTTAATTTAATACGAAATAACGCTTGTTTAACAATCTCCAGTTCCTATTAAAAGTAATTTTAAACCACAATTTAACTAAATCATCTAAAAATGAAATCAATATCAAAAAATCTTTATTTGCCCATCCTGGGATTCCTTTTACTTTTAATTGCAGGTTGTGGGCCATCCAAAAACACTTCAGAAGATCTTGTTTCTGATTCTGTAAATGCCAAAGCCACTATTATTGCGAAACATCCTAATATGGCCGAGCTTTTTTCAACATCAAAGGGGTATGCTATTTTTCCTAACGTAGGAAAAGGAGCCTATATTATTGGGGGTGCTTCCGGAAATGGAACCGTTTATGAGAATGGAAGAATGGTGGGTTATGCCGATCTAAAACAGGTTGATATAGGATTTCAACTTGGTGGAAAAGCCTTTATAGAGGTATTATTTTTTCAAACACAAACCGCTCTGGATGATTTCAAAGATGGGAGTTATCAGCTATCCGGGAATATTTCCGCAGTAATTTTAGAAGAGGGAGCTTCAAAAGATGTTGAATTCAACAATGGAATTGCAGTTGTTACAATGCCCAAAGCAGGAGCGATGGCTGGAATTTCTGTTGGGGGTCAAAGGTTCGAGTTTTACCCATCAAACTAATAATTTAAAAAATAGGTTTATTAAAATTACAATCCACACGGGAAGCCTTTAATGCTAATATTTTAGGAAACAAATAGTTGAATTAATTTTTAAATAGCTATTATGAAAACAGTTAAATCAATTTTTTCGCTGATATTATTATTTATCGCTTTTGGGATTACGGCACAAACGACAGAGCAACAGGAAATTATGAGGGATGCCCAAATGGCACAGGAGGCATTCATAGCTAATAATCCTAATATGGCCGATTTATTTAGAAATGCTACAGGATATGTTATTTTTCCCAATGTAGGCAAAGGTGCCTATATAGTGGGAGGTGCTGCAGGAAATGGGGTTGTATATCAAAACGGGAAAGCCATAGGAATGGCCAAATTACGACAATTGGATATAGGGCTTCAACTTGGAGGTCAGGCGTTTAGACAGGCAATTCTGTTTCAAACCCAAGCCGAACTGGATCGTTTTAAGGAAGGAAATTTTGAGCTTGCCAGCACAATTTCTGCCGTTGCCCTTGAAGAGGGAAAAGCAAAAAGCATCGAGTTTAGGGATGGAATAGCAGTGGTCACCATGCCAAAAGCCGGAGCCATGGTTGAGGTTTCCGTTGGTGGTCAGAAGTTTGAGTATGAAAGTTTCTAAATCTATTTTTAAAAAAGATCCAATGAGAATTTACTTTTTACTGGATCTTTCTGAAAAATTTATTAAAAAAACAATATTAAAATATCCGATGTAGGGAATCTTCTGTATTTTTGTAAATTATCAAATAATTCCCTATCCAAAATGAGATCAAAAATCACCTTAAAAGAGCTGGCTAAACTGTTGAATGTTTCGGTGTCTACAGTATCAAAATCCTTGAATGACAGTCCGGAAATCAGTCCAAAAACAGTACAGCGGGTGAAAGAGTTGGCAGAATTGCATAAGTACCGGCCCAATCCTACGGCTGTCAATTTAAAACGGAACCGAACCGGGAATATAGCTGTAATTGTACCTAATATTGCCAACACGTTTTTTGCCAAGGTGCTTGGAGGTGTGGAAAATGAGGCCCGGAAACTTGGTTTTCAGGTAATCACATATATAACCAATGAATCCCTGAAGCTTGAACAACAAATAACCGAACTTGTTTCAAATGGCCTTGTAGATGGATTATTGATCTCAGTATCTGAGGAAACCCAGAAATTGAAAGATTATGATCATTTATTCCGGCTTACAGAATATGAAATCCCGGTGGTGTTATTTGACAGGATAAATTTTGAAATGGAACTCGATAAAGTAGGGGTAGATGACAAGCAGAGTATTTATAATGCTGTTAAGTTCTTACATTCCAAAAATCTTGATAAAATAGGACTGGTAAGTGCACTTGGTGATATAGGTTTGGGGAAACAACGTATAGAAGGTTATGAGAGAGCCTGCAAAGAACTTGATATTCCCCTGAATAAGGATTTTTTAATAATTTCTTCGGATACCGCGACATTAAAAACAAAACTTGATAAGTTGCTTCAGGCAGAAGAGATGCAGGCCTTAATCGGGCTGGATTATCTTAGCACTTTAATCGCTTCAAGGGTAGCACAGGAAAATAAATTGAAAATTCCGGAAGACATCAAAATAATTGGGTATGTAAATGAAGATTTTGCTCCGTTTTTATTGCCCTCGATAAGTTACGTAGACCAACATCCGGTTGAAATGGGTGAGATTGCTGCTTCTTTATTGATAGATAGAATTCAAAAGCCCAAAGGAAAAGAAATCATCAATAAAATACTCAATACAGAATTTGTTCATCTTGATTCTACACGGTTTTAGATCCTGATTTTTATTAATAAACTTTTCACTTTTACACTAAAGTAAATCATTCCCCTTATTTTAACAATTATAAAAGGATGGTACTTCATTGTAATTCAAAAAAGGAAATCGTACAATTTTAAAGTTCACTTTTCCTCTATAATCCTCGTTTTTGCCTTAATTCTGCGGTAAAATTTATCCGAATTCTGAATGTTCTCTTCTTTTATGTACCTAGGGCCCAAATTTTATTCTGCTATATTCCTGCAAGGATTTTAAAGAAAATAACTTTAAATTAGCTCAAAAATTTTTTGAACCTAAAATATCTTTTTTTATTCGTCCTTATTTCATTTCCTGGTTTATGTCAGGAATTACCTCCTGTAATAAATTTCAATCCCAATCAGTACAACGCCGGTAATCAAAACTGGAATATTTCCCAACATCCTAACAGGAATATTTATGTAGCAAATAGCACGGGCCTTCTTGAATATACAGGAGCGGAATGGAATTTATATCCAATGCCAAATAATACAATCGTAAGATCGGTTCAGGTTGCCGGCGATAAAATATTTACAGGAGCCTACATGGAAATAGGTTACTGGGAAAAAAACAGTAAAGGTGTGCTGGAATATACCAGTTTGATGCCGAATTTCCCCGGAGAAGTAAATGATGGAGAACAGTTCTGGCATATGGAATACATGGGGGATGTGCTTGTTTTCCAAAGTTTTGAAGGGCTTTATCTCTGTAATCTCAAAACCCTCGAAATATCAAGAATAGAAACTCCTCCAGTTGCAATCACCAATCTTTTTAAAGGAGACCGAAGTATTTATTTTCAAATGATGGCAGCCGGCCTGTTTACCATAAAGAAAAACCAACCTGAAATGGTTATTTCCCCGGATGTGTTAATAGATATTGAAATTATGCATGTTGCCCAAAACGGAAGTTCTCTTCAGCTCATCAGTCGGGACGGAAACTTCTATGTTTGGGATGGACAGGAGTTGAGCAGGAAGTATTTACAATTAAGTGAAAAATTACGGAATCAAAGTATTTATTCTGCCTATTGTCTTGCAGATAACTCACTTATCCTTGGAACGGTGGAGCAAGGAATCTATCATATTGATATCAATGGAAATATCCTCTTTCATTTCAACCAGAAAAATGGTTTGATCAATAATACCGTACTGGATCTATTTGTAGATAGAGATAATAACGTTTGGGCCGGCCTGGACAATGGACTCAGTATAATTAACCTGGATTCTGCTTTTATGCTATATCAGGATAATTATGGTAATTTGGGTTCTGTTTATACCTCGCTACAAACAGAAGATTTTCTTTATGTGGGAACCAATCAGGGATTATATTTCAAAAGGAACGACGACGAGATTTTCACCTTGATGGATGGTACAAATGGTCAGGTTTGGAGTTTACAGCTTATTGGCACGAATTTATTCTGCGGTCATAATAATGGAACTTATATTGTAAATGGCGAGGTTGCTACCAGGGTCTTCGATGGTTCCGGAACCTGGGTGGTGAAAAATTATGAAGGAAATCCAGGGTATTATTTACAGGGCCATTATAACGGGATAAGCCTGTTGAAAGAGGAAAACGGAAATTTCAAATTTATGGGAATGGTGGAAAATTTTCCCCATTCCACAAAATTTTTGGTTTCCGAAAAAGGCGGCGATATCTGGGCGGTAAATGAGCATAAGGGCGTTTACAGGATCCAGATGGACTTTCCTTCGACAAAAGTCAGCAATATTGATAATTATACTTTTGAAGGCTATTCAGGAATAAATTCCAGCATTTTTAAATTTAATGATACGCTGTATTATTCTTCAAAAGAAAAATTATTTCAATTTCAGGAATCGGAGAATAAATTTAATACGGAAAGTAGGCTTGGAAGTTTGTTTGATGAATTCGACCTCATTTCTGGAAGATTGATCAATACAAGTGATAATGTGCTTTGGGGTTTTCTGAATGATGCAGTAATTAATATAGAAACTGCACAACTGAATAATACCTATAAAATGGGAATGGTGCATTTGCCAAAGGATCTTCGGAATATTACTCTTGGCTATGAAAATATTACCTTGCTCGATAATGATTCTTATCTGCTTGGGGTTTCTAACGGATATTTAAAATTTGAAAAGGATTTTAACCGAAAACTGGATTATGAAATTAAAATAGACAAGATATTTAAGTCAGCATTGGATGAATCTCCGGAACTCATAGATCTAAATGACTCTCCGCCTTTTCATTATAAAACAAATAATATTTCATTTGAATATAGTATTCCGGAGTATAAAAAATTTATTAGTCCGGTGTATAGTTACCGGCTTTTAGGCCTGAGCCCCAATTGGAGCAGCTGGACAGAGAGTTCTTCTGTTGATTATACCAATCTTTCCTTTGGTGATTATGAATTTCAGGTGAAAGCAAAAATGGGTAACCAGGAGCTTGATCCTGTAATATATTATTTTGAAGTTTCCAGACCCTGGTTTCTTAGCTATTTTGCAATTGCTGTATATATAACATTGCTTTTTATAGCTGCTTATTTTATAAACAAAGGCTATAAAAGAAAACATCTTAGATTAATAAGAGAAAAGGAAAAGGAATTGAAATTGCAAAATCTGGAGGTAGAAAAGAGGATTATAGAACTCCAGAATGAACAACTTGAAAAGGAAATGACCGGGAAAAACAAGGAACTGGCTGTTTCTACCATGAGTCTTATTAAAAAGAATGAATTTCTATCCAGTATAAAGGATAAATTAAAAGAATCTAAGGAAACTTCAGAAGTGCGATCGGTAATAAGGACAATCGATAAGGATATTAGTGAAGAGGATAACTGGAACTTTTTTAAGGAGGCATTTAATAATGCCGATAAAGATTTCTTTAAAAAGATGAAAAGCAGGCATCCTAACCTTACTGCCAACGATCTAAAACTTTGCGCATATTTAAGACTAAATCTTTCTTCAAAAGAAATTGCTCCTTTGTTAAATATTTCGGTAAAAAGTGTGGAAATTAAGCGATATCGATTGCGAAAAAAAATGGAATTGACTCATGATTCCAGTTTGGTGGATTATATTTTGGAAGTCTAACCTATACATTTCATATTTTCACCTCTACAATACCTCTACATTTTTAAATATTTATTTTTATTCCAAGCAATTACAGATGTTGTTAATCATACATTTTTATTTTATAAATGCTTGTTATAAAGGTTCTTATGCCCCCTTGCCCTATACCTATTTGTGAAATCATCTCTCTGTATGTTTTTTGTACAGGTTGTTTTTAAGGTAACTTAACATTCAATTAATACATTGCTAAGGCAAATTTAACAATTAATCCAATGAGGAAATTCACATGTTTAATAATTGCCCTTTTAGGTGGTGTTTTGTCTATGCATTCTCAATCGATTTCGGTTCAGGGAAATGTAACAGACGAAAATAATATGCCATTGCTTGGGGTCAATGTTTTAGTAAAAAATGAAAGCCGGGGAACCACAACAGATTTTGATGGAAACTTTACTATCGAGAATCTCGCACCCGGAGATGTTCTACAATTTTCCTATGTTGGATTCTTTCCACAGGAAATTCAAGTTACAGACGGTAGCTTTTTGCAGGTTACACTCCAAACCGACGCTGAGTCTTTAGATGAAGTCGTGGTAATTGGATATGGTACTCAGCAGCGAAGGGATATTACGGGAGCAGTTTCTGTAGTTTCCAACAAGACTATCGAAGAATTAAATCCTATCAAACTTGAGCAGGCGTTACAAGGTACCGCGGCCGGGGTAAATGTGTTGCCATCTTCCGGAGCGCCGGGAGCCGGTATCAACATTAATATAAGGGGGATCGCATCAAACAGTGTGAATGGTCCGCTTGTGTTAATAGATGGATACCAGGGTGATCTTGGAACGTTGAATCCTAATGATGTGGAATCCATCTCTATTTTAAAAGATGCGCAGGCAGCTATTTATGGTATTGCCGGAGCAAATGGGGTAGTGATTATCACCACTAAATCCGGGAAAAAGAATACTGCTCCAGTTGTTCAGTATGATGCTTATACTGGGATGCAGGAAACATCAAGAAAGATTCCCGTATTAAATGCAACAGAATATGCGCTTCTTTCAAATGAAGCATATGCCAACAATGGGCAATCTTTACCTTTTCCAAATGTTAAGGATTTGGGAGTAGGAACCGATTTTCAGGATGCGGTTTTTGATGTGTCTCCTATAATGAGTCATAACCTTTCATTATCCGGGGGATCAGAGCGCATTACCTATTCAGTAGGAGGATCTCATTTGTATCAGGAAGGGATTGTAGGTGCTAAAAAATCTGATTTTACCAGAAGTACCGCCCGATTTAATATTGGAATAGATATTTCAGATAAATTCGACTTTAGTGCAAATTCAATTTATACAAATATTGAAAGAAGATCCATCAACGAGAATGGATTGGGTTCTGTTTTATTTAATGCATTGAACATCGCTCCAACCTTCGGAATTAATGAAGAGGATGTCGATGGAAAATTAGGAAATGAGATTATCAATCCGCTTTCTCAAATAGAAAATACCTACAACGACTATAATCTAAATAAATTCAACGGATCTTTTAACCTGGATTATTTGCCAATTCCGGAACTTAAGTTCACATCAAGAATAGGATATAGCCTTTCCCTTAGTAAGGGAAAAGATTTTGCACCTATTATTTCATATGGGCCTGGAAAAGTTTTTAATAATGTACGAAGTACGGTAAACCAAAACCGGATCAATGACAATGGGTATACCTATGATTTGTTTGGTAATTATGAAAAAACCTTTGCCGAGGCGCATCACTTAACCGTTACTGGCGGGATGACCGTTATTAAGAACTGGGGTGATGGATTGTTCGCTACAGGTTATGATGTTCCTAATAATTCCTGGGAGTTTGCAGATATCAGTTTAACCACTGGAACCAACGACGGACTTAACAACGGTTCTTATAAATATGATGTAAGGAAACTTTCTTTCTTCGGAAGAGTTCAATATGACTTTTTAGGAAAATATTTGATCTCAGGAATGCTTAGACGAGATTCATCAACAAGATTTGCACCCGGGAACAGGGTAGGGTATTTCCCTTCTGCTACTGCCGGATGGATCCTTTCTGATGAAGATTTTCTTAAGGATTCAGAAACGATCTCTTTTCTGAAATTAAGAGGAAGTTTTGGTATTCTTGGTAACGATGAAGCAGGGGGAGCCCAGTTTTACCGATCACTTTTAAACGGAGAAGCCACCTATGTTCTGGATGGCTCATTGATTAATGGAACTGCACCCGGAAGAATTCCAAATCCTTATGCAGGGTGGGAAGAATCAGAGAAAACAAACATCGGGGTAGATCTTCGATTGTTCAGGAGTAAAATAGATATCACTGCCGATATTTTTAGGGAGGATCGTAAAAACCTTCTTGTAGCCGGAATTCCGGTTTCAGGAATCCTGGGTGGAGGAGCACCGGGTGCAGGAGCGCCAACTATCAATGCGGGAACTACCCGAAATGAAGGTGTGGAATTCTCCATAAAATATTCAGATAATATTGGTGATGATTTTAGATACAATATTGGCTACAATGCCACTGTAATTCAAAATGAAGTTGTTGCGGTAAATGGGACAGAATTTGTTGCCGGCGGACAATTTGGAGTTGGCCAGCCACAACCATCTCGTTTTCAGGCAGGATTCCCAATAGGATATTTCTACGGATACAAAACCGATGGGCTTTTTCAAACCCAGGCAGAGGTAGATGCGCATCCTTCTCAGGCTGCACTTGGAGCCTCAGCAGCTCCCGGAGATATCAGGTATGTGGACGTGAATGGTGATGGTGTTATAGATACCGACGACCGTACAAACATTGGTGATCCTATTCCCAGCGCTACTATGGGACTTAACCTGAACCTGTATTATAAGAATTTTGATTTCGTTGCATATACCTATGCTTCCTTAGGGAATGATATGGTACGGAATTACGAAAGAAATCAGCCAAATGTAAACAGACCTGCTTTTATTCTGGACAGATGGACCGGCCCGGGAACAAGTAATGAAGTGCCACGGGTTTCAACCGGAGCAACTTCAAACATGGCATTTTCCGATTATTATGTAGAGGATGCTTCTTACGCCAGAATACAAAATGTACAACTTGGGTATACCTTACCCGAAGGATCGCTAAGTAGTGCCGGAATAAGCAAGCTTAGGGTTTATGCCTCTGTAAACAACCTTTATACATTTACAAAATACCGGGGATTTGATCCTGCGGCATCAACCGGAGAAGCTATAGGAGGTGGGATTGATTATGGATTCTATCCAATTCCCAGAATTTTCTTAGCCGGATTAAACCTAAACTTTTAAAATATAGCACTATGAAGATACTTAGTTCAAAATTTAAACAAATTCTGCTGCTGCTTCCACTTATTAGCTTTTTGGGTTGTAGCGAGGATTATTTAGAGAAAACCGAAGAATATACTATTGATTCTGAGAATTATTTCAATTCTGAAGATGACTATAATAATGCCCTTATCGGAGTGTACGATTTGCTTCAGGCAACCTACGTAAATGTACTTCTTGGAGAGATCGCCTCAGATAATACCTTAAGCGGCGGAGAAAGTGCTACAGATGTTATTGGGTTTCAGCAGGTAGATGAAATGACACATACTCCTGTAAATGACAACCTGGATGATATTTGGGACTGGAATTTCGCAGGAATACAACGCGCAAATTACCTGCTTGAATTCAAGGATAAAACCGATTTTCCTGGAAAAAATAAAATAATCGCAGAAACCAGATTCCTACGTGCTTATTTCACTTTTGAACTAGTAAAATGGTTTGGACCTATTCCTTTAAAAGGAGATGAGCGATTTGTACTTGGAGATGAAAAAACAATTCCAAGAGCATCGTTAGAGGAGGTATATACACAAATAGAAACAGATCTTCAGTTTGCGATTGATAATCTTGATTACACCGCGCCTCAAACAGGACGCGCTACCAAAGGTGCTGCGATGGCCCTGAAAGGAAAGGTACATCTGTTTCAGGATGAATTCCCTGAAGCGGCTAATGTGCTGACCACTTTGATCAATACCGGAAATTATGCACTTTCTGATTTTGCTATACTATTTGAGCAGGAAGGAGAGAACAATGAGGAATCTGTTTTCGAGGTTCAGTACACCGGGGAGGAAGGCGCCGGGTTTGGTTGTCTTCAGTGCAGTGAAGGGAACGTAGCTGTAGGATTCCAGGGAATCCGAAATTATAGCGGACCAGTTTTCGAATCGGGCTTTAGTTTTAATGTACCTACCCAGGAGGCTTACGATATGTTTGCTCAAAACGATATAAGAAGAGATTTTTCTATCCTTGATATCCAAGCCTGGGCCGATGAGACCGGTGCTACTTATGGAGAAGGTTATAAGCATACAGGTTATTTCAACAGAAAATATCTTCCGCGGAAAAATGACAATATGGGAGATGCCAACCTGACTCAGCCTAATAATTACAGAGCCATCCGATATGCCGATGTGTTGTTAATGGCTGCTGAAGCACTGAACCGGGGTAGTATTGATGACGGCCTTGCAAGAACTTATTTAAATGAAGTTCGTGAAAGAGCAGGCTTAGGGAGAGTAGAAGCTTCAGGGAATGTCCTTACCGAAATTATCTATGAAGAAAGAAGAAAAGAATTAGTAGGCGAAGGTCACCGTTTCTTCGATTTGGTAAGAATTGGCAGAGCTGCGGATAATATTGATGGGTTTACTTCAGGGAAAAATGAATTATTCCCTATTCCATTGGAAGAAATAGAATTTTCTCAGGGTAACTGGGAGCAAAACCCCGGATACTAAAAAATAAAGATTATGAAAAAATACTATAAAATAATTTTTGCTTTACTGCTCACACTGGCTTTTGTAAGCTGTGAGAGTGATGACGATTCTTTGGTGGACCTGAATCAGATCCAGGCTCCTTCAAATCTGGGAGCTAGTTTCCGGATCATGCAGGACAATTCAGGTCTCGTGACCATAACGCCTAAAGGCGAAAGCGCTAATATGTTTAGCATAGATTTTGGAGATGGAAGTGAAGTATCTTCGGAATTAAGACCAGGAGAAAGTGTAGATCATGTCTATGCTGAAGGTGATTATGAAGTAATGGTTACAGGTACTAATTTAAATGGAGTTTCGGCGCAGGGAACTCAGCCTTTGACCGTTTCCTTCCGTGCTCCTGAAGATCTTGAAATCGAAATTATAAGGGATCCTACTGATAATTATACCATATCGGTTTCGGCAAGTGCCCAATACGCGGCGATGTTCAAAGTTTACTTTGGAGAGCAGGAAGATGAAGAGCCAGTACTTTTAATGCTGGGGGAAACCGCTACCTATACCTATGAGAGTATTGGAAATTATAATGTAAGAGTAGTTGCTCTTAGTGGTGGTGCTGCAACCTTAGAAGAAACCCAGGTGGTTTCTATTACAGATCCTTTGTTCCTTCCAATAGATTTCGAATCTGAAACTCTTAACTATACCTTCTACAATTTTGGAGGAGGAGAAGGAACCGGAGTTCCTATTATTGCTAATCCAGATCCAACGGGTATAAATACCAGTGAAACTGTAGCATCTTATACCAAACCCGTAGGTTCTGAAACCTGGGCAGGAACTACTATCGCTTTAGATGAGCCTGTAGATTTGTCAACGGAGCATTACATCAGTATGGATGTTTGGTCTCCTGAGGCAGGAGCGGAGGTGTTATTTAAATTAGAGAACCTTGACAATGCTGATCTTTTTGTGGAAGCAATTGCGACTACTACGGTAAGTGAAGGGTGGGAAACACTCACCTTTGATATGAATGCCTTCGACCCTTCTATAAATTATGGTAGGATCGTGTTATTCTTTAATTATGATATACCGGGTTCAGGCGAAACTTATTATTTCGATAATATCCAGACTACAACTTTGGAGCCTTTAAAGCTTCCTATCACTTTTGATAGTGATGCTGTAGATTATAGACCGGGAGTTTTCGGTGGTGCTATATTTGAAGTAGTTTCAAATCCGGATCAATCAGGTGCCAATAGCTCAGCTTCAAAGGTTGGTGCAATTACCAATGCCGGAAATAACTGGGAAGGGGTTGCTTTTAATCTTGAAGAACCGGTAGATTTCAGTAGTGATAATAAAACAATTACCATGAAATTTTGGTCAGATGTTGCTCTGCCTATTTTATTGAAATTTGAAGGTGGTGTTAGTGGCGAACGTCAAACCGAAGTATCAGCCAACCATAGCGGATCTGGTTGGGAAGAAGTTACCTTCAACTATAGTACAGATGCTGTGAAAAGCTATATTGACGGATCACAGGGAGTGGGAGAGTCATTTGTTCCAACAGGGCAATATGCTACAATGACCATTTTCATAGATGGGCCGGGAAATACAGACGGAACTTTCTATCTGGATGATGTAAAAATGGCTTCCAATGGGGAGCCTACTTCGGTGGCGCTTCCATTGTTCTTTGAATCGGAAAATCTTTCCTATTCCTGGAGTGGTTTTGGAGGGGCTTCAGGTGCTGTGATCACTAATCCTGATCCTTCGGGGGTCAATAATAGTGCTAAGGTAACCGAGCTAATCAAATCTGTTGGTGCCCAAACCTGGGCCGGAATCTCGATGGACCTTGATGAGGCCGTTAATTTCACTAACGGTACTACGATTAAAATGAAAGCCTGGTCTCCTAAAGAAGGAGCTCCTGTATTGTTCAAATTTGAAGATTCACAGTCAGAACCTAATCAGGATGGTAATCCTTCGGTAGTGGTTGAGGTTATTCAAAACACCAGCACTTCAAACCAGTGGGAGGAAATGAGCTTTGATCTTACCAGTTTCGATGCTTTCGATACAGGTGCGAATTATGACAGGGTTGTAATATTCTACGACTTTGGAACTGCCGGAGACGGTTCGAGCTTCTTCTTTGACGATATTCAACTTACTAATTAAAAGGAATGAAAATGAAAAATATAATTAAAATATGTCTATCGGTTTTTACGCTGACGGTTTTCATGGCCTGCACCGATGATGATTACGATATTGGTGAAATAACCGCTCCTACTAATCTCCAGGTAGAAACAAATATCGTGGGACAATCCGATGAAATGCCTGAAGGAGATGGAAGTGGTCAGGTGACCTTTAGTGCAAATGCAGAGGGCGCCATGACTTATAAATACGTTTTTGAAAATGGAAGTTCGGTGACTACCTCAAGTGGTGTTTATACTCATCAATTTTCTGAAACTGGGACAAAAACTTATTCTGTTACTATAATAGCTTATGGACCTGGTGGTACTGCCAGCTCAATAATAGCAAATGTAGAGGTGCTTGTGACTTATGCGCCGCCACCTGAACTCATTGACAAATTAGTTGGTGATGGTACTAAAGAATGGCGAATTAAAGCAGAAGTGCCCGGTCACTTTGGCCTTGGACCTATAGGTGGTAATGTTCCTACTGAATGGTATGGTGCCGGGGCGAATGAAAAAGCCGGGGCTGGAATGTATGATGATCGATATATCTTCGAGGAAGATGGAACTTTTGTTCATATAACCGATATCACTAATGATGAGCCAACTGTAGATCCTTCGGGGACTGTATTCGGAAGAATAAATTTAGTTGATCAACTAGGAGTAAGCTGTGATTGTGAAGTTCAGGGTGCGGATGTTCTTAATATACCTTACGATGATTATACAGAAAACTGGTCTATTTCTGCTCCTGGAGGTAAAGAAACTATTAATCTTACTGGATTAGGTTTTATTGGCTATTACATCGGTGGAGATCACCGATATGAAATATTCGATCGCTCAGGCACTGATGAGCTAATCCTTAGATCCACAGATGGTAATGGTGAATTCGACTGGTGGTTTATTCTTACCTCAGATTCTGGCGGTGGTGCTGAAGAACCTGAAGAAGAATTCGTGTCAGAATACAATGAGTTACTTCGGGAATTCAATTTTGATACCGATGGAGAGCTGGATACCAGTGTTTGGAACTTCGAAACCGGTAACAACAATGGCTGGGGTAACCAGGAAGCTCAATACTACACCGAAGATAACGCGGTGATAAGTGGAGGGAATCTTGTAATTACCGCTAAAGCTGAAGATATTAGCGGTTTTGATTATTCTTCTTCAAGAATAACAACTAAAGATAATTTTGAATTCACCTACGGAAGGATTGAAGTCAGAGCTAAGTTGCCGGAAGGTGGCGGCACCTGGCCTGCAATCTGGATGTTGGGCTCCGACTTTGATGAAGTAGGATGGCCACAAACCGGGGAGATAGACATTATGGAACACGCCGGAAACGATCAGGACCTTATCCACGGTACCCTTCACTACGAAGGAAGATCGGGTGGGGATGCCGATGGCAATACCGTTATGGTCGATGGCGTGAGTGATGATTTCCATATCTATACTGTAGAATGGTCTGACCAGCATATAATTTTTCTTGTAGATGGCGAGGTATTCCATACCTATGAAAATAATCCTGATTCCCCCTTCAATAAAGACTTTTTCCTTATCCTGAACGTAGCGATGGGAGGAACTTTTGGAGGCGAAATTGACCCTGATTTTGTGGAATCTTCGATGGAAATAGATTACATCAGGGTATTCCGATAAACTTTGAGAATTAGCCAGAAATTCTGGTAGCCAAAGAACCTGGGCACCCCCGAAAACCGGGGGTGATACCGGGCTCAGGAAGAACTGAACTGAAAATTTCCGCCGAGAAAAATTTCTCAGAAGAGGTAACCTATAAACAAATTTAAGATGAAAAATATTCCCCTGATAGTCCTTTTCCTTCTTGGAAGCCTAACGGTTACAGGACAAAATTCAGAAATACACAGCTCGGTCAAAAATGTGGAATCCAAAGTAGATTCGGTGTTATCACTGATGACTTTGGAAGAAAAAGTTGGTCAGTTGGTACAATACAACGGCAGTTGGGACCTTACCGGCCCGGCTTCTGAAATGAACAACAAAGAAAAAGAAGATAATATTAAGAATGGTCGTGTAGGCTCGATGCTCAATGTACTTTCTGTAGAAGCAACCACCGAGGCTCAAAAGCTGGTGATGGAAAATTCACGATTGAAGATTCCGTTATTGTTTGGTTATGATGTCATACATGGTTATAAAACTATTTTCCCTGTGCCGCTTGCAGAAACTGCAAGCTGGGACATGGAAGCCGCAGAAGAATCGGCCAGAATTGCCGCATTGGAATCTGCTGCACATGGAATAAACTGGACATTTTCACCTATGATAGATGTTTCCAGGGATGCCCGCTGGGGTAGAATCATGGAAGGATCTGGCGAGGATCCGTATCTCACTTCAATGGTAGCAGTTGCAAAGATCAACGGTTACCAGGGAAAAGACCTTTCTCACCCCCATACTATAGCCGCCACGGCCAAGCATTTTGCCGGATATGGCCTTGCGGAAGCAGGTCGGGACTATAACACCGTACACATAGGCGAGAACGAGCTGCAAAATACCGTGCTTCCTCCATTTAAAGCTGCTGCAGAAGCAGGGGTAGCCACTTTTATGAATTCTTTTAATGATATAGATGGAACTCCGGCCACCGGCCATAAGGTTTTACAAAGGGACATTCTCAAAGGAGATTGGGACTGGAACGGATTCATTGTTTCAGACTGGGCTTCGATCCCAGAAATGATCGATCACGGATTTGCCAGAGATAAAAAACATGCCGCAGAGATCGCCATTAAAGCCGGAAGCGATATGGATATGGAAGGTGGAGCTTATGAGACGAGTCTTGTTCAATTAGTTGAAGAGGAAAAAGTTGATGAGGCACTTATAGATGATGCCGTAAAAAGAGTGTTGAGAGTAAAATTTAAAATGGGCCTTTTTGAAGATCCTTACAGGTATTCCAATTCTGAAACTCTAAAAAATATTTCTTTTGAAGATCATCGCAAGGCTTCCAGAGACATTGCAAAAAAATCCATCGTTCTTCTTAAAAATGAGAACGCACTTTTACCGATAAGCTCTTCGGTTAAAAACATAGCTGTGATTGGCCCTCTTGCCAATGATAAAGATTCACCTATAGGAAACTGGCGTGGCCAGGGAGAAGCAAACTCTGCAGTATCAGTTCTTGAAGGAATCAGGAGTGCAGTGGGTAAAGATGTAAAAGTTAATTATGCCAAAGGTGCCGATTTGGGGATGGGGGAACGCAGTTTCCTAATGCCTCTGAAGATCAATAAAACCGACACCTCAGGTTTTGCTGAAGCTGTTGAGGCAGCAAAAAATGCAGAGGTGGTAGTGATGGTACTTGGAGAAGACGCTTTTCAAACAGGAGAGGGCAGAAGTCAGGTAGATATTACTTTAGCAGGGGTTCAGCAGGAATTACTTGAGGAGATTTACTCGGTAAACAAGAATATTGTTCTTGTTTTGATCAATGGAAGGCCTTTGGAGATCACCTGGTCTGCCGAAAATATTCCGGCCATTGTAGAAGCCTGGCATTTGGGAACTGAAAGCGGGAATGCTATTGCAGATGTTCTTTTTGGCAAATACAATCCGTCGGGAAAACTTCCGGTTTCCTTTCCAAGAGCTGTAGGGCAGGAGCCTCTTTATTATAATCAGAAAAATACAGGAAGGCCATTCAGTGATCAACACGTTACCTTTTCAGGATATACAGATTCTCCAAAAGATGCTCTTTATCCCTTCGGATTTGGCTTGAGTTATACCACGTTTGAATATGGAGATCTTAGCCTCTCTTCAGAAGAGATGGAAGCAGGTGGAAGTATCCGGGTGAGTGTAGAACTAACTAATACCGGGGATGTTGAAGGAAAGGAGATCGTGCAACTTTATATCCGCGATCTTGTAGCCAGTACTACCCGACCGGTAAAAGAACTTAAAGGTTTTGAGGCGGTGACACTCGCTCCTGGAGAAAGCAAACGCGTTGACTTCACTATAGATGAAGAAATGCTGAAGTTTTATAATGCGAATAAAAAGTGGGAGGCAGAAGCCGGAGATTTTGAGGTATTTATTGGCGGAAATTCCCGTGACCTGAAAAAAGCAGATTTCAGTTTAAAAGAAAGCAAGGTGGTCTTTGAAGATCATTTTGAAGGCGATCAACTCAACATGGATTACTGGAGCTATGAAGAAGGTGATGGCTGTCCTGATTTATGCGGCTGGGGAAATAATGAGAGACAAATCTATAACCGCGATTACGTAAGTGTTGAAGACGGAAAACTTGTGATTGAAGCGGTAAAAACCGGCGACAAGTATTTTTCAGGAAAGATCAATACCAAAGACAAAATAGAATTTCAATATGGAACTATTGAAGTACGGTTAAAACTACCTGAAGGTCATGGATTGTGGCCTGCTGTGTGGATGCTTGGAGCTAATATTGATGAAGTTGGCTGGCCCGCTGCCGGAGAAATTGACATTATGGAATATGTTGGAAGAGAGCCGCATACGATATATTCTTCCTTACATACTCCTGCAAGTCACGGTGAAACTGAGAACTCCAAGAAAACAATCATCGAAGATATTGAAGAAGGCTATCACACCTTTAAAACGGTTTGGACCGAAGATGATATACAATATTTTGTAGATGGAGATCACGTTTACACATTCGTCCCGAAGGTCTATGATGAAGCGAATTATCCTTTCCGTCATCCCTTTTACTTTTTGATAAACCTTGCAGTTGGTGGAAATTTTGGCGGACCGGAGGTTGATGATACCATTTTTCCGGCTAAATTTTACATTGATTGGATCAAAGTAACCGAGAATTAGCTATTATCAATAATTTTTATTTAGTTTTATCAGGTTCTTAAAATTTTCCCATGAAAAATAAAACATACCTTATCCTTATCACCATTGTGTCCGCTCTTGGCGGACTGCTTTTTGGTTATGACACCGGCGTGATAAACGGCTCTCAGTACTATTTCAGCCAGTATTTTGACCTTGATCCAGGTATGAAAGGTTGGGTTGTTGGGAGTGCATTAATAGGATGTTTTGTGGGTGCCATCGTGGCCGGGCCACTAAGCAAATCGGTTGGAAGAAAATATTCCCTTATCATTTCTGCTATATTATTTTCACTTTCGGCCTGGGGTTCAGGATTACCTGCATTTTTACCTGAATCTGTTTCGCTTCTGGTAGTGTTCAGGCTTCTTGGTGGACTTGGGATTGGGATAGCTTCTATGAACGCACCAACCTATATCGCTGAAATTGCTCCTGCCAAAATCCGTGGTACCCTCGTAAGTTATTATCAACTGGCTATTGTTGTAGGATTCTTCGTGGTGTTTTTAGTGACTTATTTTATTGGGAATAGTGCTACCGAAGCCGAGAATATTCAGGATGGATGGAGATTGATGTTCTGGTCTGAACTTATTCCGAGCACCTTGTTTTTAATACTGCTGTTTTTTGTTCCCAAAAGTCCAAGATGGCTTGCTATAAAGGGACTTAAATCTGAAGCATTTAAAGTCCTGGTACGCATTCACGGAGAAGAAGTTGCAAATGAGGAAATCCGCGATATTGAAAGATCCATTGAAAAAGATAAAGGTAAAGTCAAACTGAACATATTTGCAAAAGGGGTGTTTTCTATTATAGTAATAGGAACGGTATTATCCATTTTACAACAATTTACAGGAATTAATGCCGTGCTTTATTACGGTGCCGATATTTTTGAAAGTGCACTTGGTTTTGGGCAGGAAGATGTATTGCAGCAACAGGTATTGCTGGCTGCGATCAACCTGGTATTCACCTTTGTGGCGATGGCAACAGTAGATCGATTTGGAAGAAAACCATTGATCTATATTGGAGCTGTGGGAATGTTATCCGGATTTTTAATGCTGGGCGCAACCCTTATGACAGATACTGTAGGATTGCTTTCTTTGGTGGGTGTCCTGTTATTTATAGCATCCTTCGCAATGTCTATGGGACCTGTAGTATGGGTGATCTTATCGGAAATGTTCCCAAACAATATGCGAAGTACTGCAATGTCTATAGCCGTTGCGGCACAATGGGCGGCAAACTACGTGGTAACCCAGTCTTTTCCACTGATTGCAGAAAGTGAAGTCAATAAAAGCGAATACTGGAATGGATCTTTACCTTATTTTATATTCTCCGTATTTATCCTTGCCATCATATTCTTTACGTACAAGTACATTCCTGAAACAAAAGGAAAATCACTGGAAGAACTGGAAGATATGTGGGATATTCCGGAGGAAGCAAAGGAAATTACTTAATATATTAGCTGAATGAAATTTTTAGGAATACAAGCTATAATTTAAAAAATGGAACTTAAACCGATACTAAAAATCAGTTTAGGTTCCTTTTTTGAATGAAGAATTTTTTTAGTAATCGGGCTGCTTCCTCTTCCATGATCCCCGATTTCACCTTTGTTTTTGGATGGAGTTTAGTGCCCATTTTACGAAATCCGCGTTCCGGATCACTTGCAGCGAATACAAGATTGGAGATCTGGCTCCAGTAAAGAGCCCCTGCACACATCTGGCAGGGTTCCAGGGTCACATACATTGTACAGTTTTTAAGGTATTTCCCACCCAG
The DNA here is from genome assembly GCA_051751125.1 of Bacteroidota bacterium. Taxonomy (GTDB): domain Bacteria; phylum Bacteroidota; class Bacteroidia; order Flavobacteriales; family Flavobacteriaceae; genus Gillisia. Next base: position 5,197 of record JBNJKO010000027.1, on the reverse strand, counting down.
ATAATTCGCGGCGGCAGTGATGGACTGCATTTCGGCATGTGCGGTTACATCATTCAGTAATTCTGTAAGATTATGCCCGCGGGCAATTATCTTTTCATCAATCACAACAACCACACCCACAGGAATTTCGCCTTTTTCAAATGCCAGTTCCGCCTCCTGAAGCGCTTTCCTCATAAAATATTCATCATCAAAAGGAGTAAGGATCATATGTAATTATCTATTGGTTTTTATTGGTCATATGTAAATCGCATATTTTCATTGGTGTTTGCATCGGGTTTCAGTTATGCTCATTTTATATTGAAATTTAAAGTTTCCGAAAGGTATAAATTTAAATGGGATTCGTTTATTAGTTAAATTGGGATTCGTTAATTAAAAAGGTAGAAGTTAGAAGAACAAAGTTAATGGATTTAACAGGGATATTTTTGATCCATGTGAATCGTTCAATGAGGGCGCAGGATTCTTCACTTCGTTCAGAATGAAATTTTTGGATTGTTTTATCATTCTGACGGAGCTTTTGGGCGAGGAAGAATCTTGACAGGGTGTTATATTTTCTGACCAAAAATAATTGAAATACATCACAGCGTTACTTCATCACTCCATCACTTGTTTTCCTTTTAAATTTTTAATTATTTTTAAACAGATTCAAAATGTACCTTTGTTTTTATGGCTGAAAGTATTTTATCGAACATCAATTCTCCTTCCGACCTGCGAAAACTTCCGCAGGAAAAACTTCAGGAACTTGCGGCAGAATTGAGGAAATTTATCATTGATATTGTTGCAACCAAAGAAGGTCATCTTGGAGCCAGTCTTGGCGTAGTAGAACTTACTATTGCGATTCATTATATTTTTAATACTCCTGAAGATCTCCTGGTTTGGGATGTTGGACATCAGGCTTACGGGCATAAGATTCTTACAGGAAGAAGGGATTCATTCCATACCAATCGGCAATTAAACGGCCTGAGCGGTTTTCCTAACCGGGAGGAAAGCGAGTATGATACTTTTGGTGTTGGGCATTCGTCTACTTCTATTTCGGCAGCTTTGGGGATGGCGCTGGCTTCTAATTTAAAAGGAGAATTTCAAAAACAACATATTGCAATAATTGGAGACGCCTCTATAGCAAGCGGAATGGCCTTTGAAGGTCTGAACCACGCAGGCGTTACCAATGCAAATTTACTGGTTGTTTTAAATGACAATGCCATTGGAATAGATCCCAGTGTAGGTGCTCTAAAACAATACCTCACCAAGGCTAAAGTAGGTCAAAAACCATCTCAGGACAATATTATCCAGGCGCTGAATTTCAAGTATTTCGGCCCGGTAGATGGTCATGATATTCCCGGATTGCTGAAAGCCTTTGAGGATTTGAAAAAAATCAAAGGGCCAAAATTTCTCCACTTGATCACCCGAAAGGGAAAAGGCCTGCAGAAAGCTGAAGAGAATCAGGTGAAATACCACGCCCCGGGAAAATTTACGCCAGAAACAGGGGAACTTTTGCCTTATGATACCGATGGATTACCTTTGAAATATCAGGATGTTTTTGGGCTGACTCTTGTAGAGCTGGCTGAAAAAAATAAAAAAATAATCGGGATCACCCCGGCGATGCCTACGGGTAGTTCCCTGAAATTTATGATGGATGCTTTTCCGGACAGGGCTTTTGATGTTGGTATTGCAGAGCAGCATGCGGTTACATTAGCAGCAGGAATGGCTACCTGCGGATTCACGGTTTTTTGCGCCATTTATTCCACTTTTTTACAACGTGCGTATGACCAGGTGATTCATGATGTTGCGTTGCAAAGGCTCCCGGTTATTTTCTGCCTGGATCGCGCCGGATTGGTTGGGGAAGATGGAGCCACACACCATGGGATATTTGATATTGCCTATTTGCGCTGTATTCCAAACCTTATTATTGCAGCTCCTTCCAATGAGGTGGCCCTTCGTAATTTGATGTATACCGCTCAATTGAATTTAACCTCTCCGTTGGTAATTCGTTATCCACGGGGCAGGGGAGTAATACTGGACTGGAAACAGGAATTTAAGATGGTGGAATTCGGGAAGGGAGAGAAACTGAAGGATGGAACCAAACTGGCTGTAATAAGTATTGGTAGTATTTGTACAAATGTGAAAGCTGCTATTGAAAGTCTCGAATTTTCAGTAGATATTGCCCATTATGATGCTCAATTTGTTAAACCTCTGGACGAGCGCATGCTTCACGAAATTTTTGATATTTTTGACAAAATAATCACGGTGGAAGATGGAGTAATTTCAGGTGGGTTTGGAACTGCAGTTCTGGAATTTGCTTCAATAAACCAATATCAAGCTCAAATAAAGTGTTTAGGGATCCCAGACAAATTTATTGAACATGGAACTGTCCTGGAATTACAAGAAATCGCAAAAATTGACGTTCAAAGTATAGCGAATGCGATTAATCATTTTCTGAAGTAACTTTTACTAATACCTGAATAAATTTTTTCACCCTCATGCAACCCAAATTTTCCCTTATCCTTTTCCTTCTTTTTAATTTTTCAATTGTTTCCGCAAAGGAATATTATCTGGCTAAAATCGACACTGTCCAGAACGATACTGTTGCCTTAGACAGCGTTTTAACCGAAGCCCAGGAAGAAGTAATAATTCTGTGGACCGAAAAAAATGCAGTAGGTGTTAATTTTAACGAAGTTGCTTTTGTAAACTGGAATGCTGGGGGAAATAATTCTATTGCTGCAAACTTCTATGGAAATTTTGAGCGGAATTATAAAAAGGAGCTTCTTTCCTGGAAAACAAACGCCTCGATACGATATGGATTGAATGCCCAGGAAGGACGTGAGTTAAGGAAAACCGATGATCAAATAATGTTCAATTCCACAGCCGGTTACAGAACGGATTCCACTTCAAACTTCAGATATTCAGCCAAATTTAATTTCAAAACACAATTTGCCAGTGGGTATCGATATCCAGATACCGAACAGCCCATCTCGAAATTTATGGCTCCTGCCTATGCATTTTTAGGAATAGGATCTGAATATACCGATCCTAAAGAAGATCTTACTGTATATCTTTCTCCGGTAACTCAAAAGTCCACCTTTGTACTTGACCAGGGTTTTGCAAATGAAGGAATGTTTGGGGTTAAGCCGGCTGTGAGGGATGGAGAAGGAAATATTATAGAAAAAGGCTCGATGGTTCGAACAGAGTTTGGGATGTTGTTAACCAGTGGATTTTCAAAGGAAATTTTTTCAAATGTAAAGCTTGATAATCAGCTGAGCCTGTATTCAGATTATCTCAATAACTTTGGTAATGTTGATGTAGATTGGGAACTGAATGTAAACCTAACTGTGAACGATTTCGTAAAAGCCAGTATAGGTTCCCACCTAAAATACGATGACGATGTAAAAGTTCAGGCAGATACCAATGATGACGGGGAGCTCGAAAATCTGGGGCCAAAAATCCAGTTCAAACAAATGCTGGGAGTAGGAGTGGTTTACGAATTTTAACCCTCATTGTGGGTTTAATCGCTCATTTTTCATCTTCGGAATCTTTTAAAACTGGAAATTTAAAGTTTTAACCCCTTATATTTTTCAAAGGAAGCAACCGTATTTCCATCGGTTAAAGAAGCTGTAAAGGAGCATATTTTAATCAGGGACGTATAGATGGATTCTCCTTCAGATAGTACCAGTTTTGGTACTGACCGTCTTACCAGTTTGTTAAAGTTGGAATCAGGCGTGGTTTTATCCGGTAGAAATGCCTGGGTATAAGTGTCGAGTAAATGGGAAAGCATTTTATATCCTGCAATTTCTTTATTGATGACCTCTTCGCTCTGGTAAATTCGCTCCACACTTATCTTGATAATATCCTTTATCTGTGCCTCATAACTGCTTTTATCAAACAGCGAATGATGGAATTCCCCTGCCAGAATAGCTTCTTCATTTTTCAGGAATAAGGCTACCGCTTCGGTAATAAGGGTATTTATAGCAAGTGCCCTTAAATAGCTCAATCTGTCGGCCGTGGTAGTAAGGCTGTTGTATTTTGAGGTGTTAATGCTGTTTTTCACCAGTTTAATAAGGTATTCCAACGCATATTCCTCATCGATCAATCCAAGGTTGATTCCGTCCTCAAAATCTATGATTGTGTAACAAATATCATCTGCTGCTTCCACCAGAAATGCCAATGGATGTCTTGCAAAAGCGATGTTTTCTCCAGTTCTTATCTCTTTAAGCCCCAGTTCTTTTGCAATATCTTCAAATATGTGTTTTTCTGCCTGAAAGACCCCAAATTTTTTATCGCCTATATTTCTGGAGGGTTTATGCGGAAGGGATTCTTTGGGATATTTCGTAAATGTGCCAAGAGTGGCATAGGATAACCGAAGTCCGCCTTCAATTCCCGGACGGTTTTCGGTCAGGATCTTAAAGCCGTTGGCATTTCCTTCGAATTTTATTAAATCTTCATATTCTTTTGCTGAAAGCTGCTCCTTAAAACGCATTCCATTTCCCAAACTGAAATATTCCCCGATGGCTTTTTCTCCCGAATGTCCGAAAGGCGGATTGCCGATATCATGCGCGAGTGCTGCGGCTGCGACTATAGCTCCAAAATCGTTCATCTGATAGCCGTGAATGGTATTGAGGTGTGGATGCTTCTCCAGGATCTTTTGACCTGCCAGACGACCTAAGGATCGTCCTACTACTGAAACTTCCAGGCTATGGGTAAGGCGGGTGTGGACAAAATCGGTTTTTGAAAGCGGTATTACCTGAGTTTTATCCTGTAAACTGCGGAAAGCCGAAGAAAATATAATTCGGTCATAATCCACTTCAAAACCTAAGCGGGTTTCATTTTGCTCTTTCCGAAGGCGTTTGTTCTTGTCTCCAAACCTCTTTAAGGATAGAAGTTGTTCCCAATTCATCATATAATATTCGTTATTTCTTTAGTTGTTTAAATTTACGATTGAGGATGATTTTTTTCCCGGGTATAATGTTTTTGGTGGCCAAATATTTCTTTTTTATTCCCGCAGAATCCGCGGAATTTCGCCGAAATTATAAGCCATTTACTTTTCTATATATGCCCGAATTTATATTTTCTACATTAAAATTGACCAAAATCGCCAGCTTTAAATTTGTAAGTTTTAAATAAGTAATTACTTGTTTATGATGAACTTCAGCTAAATTTTCTACAGATTTAACTTCAATAATAACCTTTTCATTCACTAGCAAATCTA
>JBNJKO010000026.1:0-43079 GCA_051751125.1 Bacteroidota bacterium | reverse complement strand
TCCCCAACAATTACTCTTGATCCGGAACTTGGTCTAATACAAAAGAAGAAGTTTTAAAATAAAAATATCGAAATTATAATGGATTGTAGGTCAAACAACTACAAAAGACACAAGTTAACAACTACAAATAACAAAATCTGTTATTTAAAGGAGGTTATTTGATGAAATTTAACGTTTTCCTTAATTCTAAACCCTAGGTAATCTAATACATTTGAATATAATTAGACAAATGGAAAGCTGGAAGAAAATTTTAATAATCGGACAAGTGATGTTTATTGTATTCTATTTATTATGGATACTTAATCTTTTAAACTTGATAGATTTTCAGAGTAATATGTGTTTCGGGATTTGTTCTATGAGTCTAATAGGGGTGACAGTTCTTATTGCGTATAATACACCTAAAGATTTTTTTATAAATAATTAATAAAGAGTTAAAGGGGAAAACAGAATGAGTGGGGGTTTATGCTTTTTTTCTTGAAAACAGAATGAGTGGGGGCTTATTCTGTTTTTTTTTTTGATAATATCAACAGCAACAAACCTTTTCAGGCTTTACACTCTAAATCCAATATGGAAACAAAAACTGATTTCAACAGTATAAAATTTAATGATTACCTAGAATTTAGTATAAACTTAGATTCTCTTAAATTTTGTGTTGAAGAAAGGGGGAAGTCTTTTGTTGGGGGCTCTCTCTTTTTTATTTAATTTAATTTTTCAATAATCAGCCTATGATTTCAAAAAAAGGGTAAATTTAAGTGATGTTACAAAATTATTTATTTCATGAGACATGTTATTTCCTATGTAAGTACTGCTACCCCTAATCTTAGCAAAGAAGATGTAGCTGATTTATTTGAGTACGTGAATGACTTTAATAATAGTCATGGTATAACTGGTGTTCTTCTTTATGCGGAAACTAATTTTTTTCAATTGATAGAAGGTGAGGAAAAAGAGATTAAGAGTCTTTATTCTCGCATTGAAAATGATTCACGACATAAAAATATTATTAAGTTTGTGGACAAGCCTATTGAAGGCCCTGCATTTGATGGCCATATAAGTAGATTTGTTACTGATACCAGCAAATTAGATAGTTCTAATATCGAGACCTATATACGTCACGTTGAAGTTTTAGAACCAAGTTCACAAAAATCGGTTGAAAGAGTACTCCAAGCAATAGCAGGATAATGACTATTAACTGCTTTTATAGTGAGGAACCACTCTTGAAAAGAGTTGGGGCAGCTCAGTAACTAATTAATTCGCCTTCTGCTCTTGAGCCCATAAGATATTCACGAAAAATAAGCTTATAAATAAAATTGTTAACTTTTTTATAGTTTAGTTTCTTATGTTAGATGATGAGTACTTGAAGAGTTTTCTTCTTTTCTCCAATCTTCAATAATGTTTTGATTATTTTCCGAATAGGCATAGTTAGGATTGCAACAGGAACATCGGATTGGAAACAAAAAAACTTTGAAATAAGTAATTAAGATTAAAATTATATATTTAACTTAACATTTATACATAGACCATGACACCAGCAAAGCAGTTAGAGCAAATCAGGCAAACCATTAATACTTTGGAGAGTTTTGAAGAGCACACAACTGAGTCATTTAGAATAGTTATACTTACCCTCAAACAAAAAGCAAATGCACTCGAGAGAGAGAGGTGGTGCAGCGCAATAATTGATTGGTATACCATACATCATTTCTGCTCCTCTAATTGGAATTTTGGATTCAGATAGCTTTGGTTTAGAGCTTCAAAATATTCTGACGGCTCGTATTGATATCTTTTAATTTATCTCCTAGAATACCCATCCTGTATCCATCACAAATTCATTCTCTATATCTAGACAACTATAAGGTCCTTTGCATCGTTTGGTTATATTTGCCCTGCATTAGGTTTACTCAAGGATGGGATTCCCCACAATTCTGTCCTTGGGTCATCTTTTTTTTTTGGCTAATAGTAAGTGTTTCGCTGTCGCAAATTTTATTGCTTCTCGATAAAGTCCGTGCTTCCATTTATTTGTTTTCAAGTTTACGACAAATCTCTACTGCACTGATGTCTGCATAAGTACATGCTGAAAAGCGTTCAAGCTTACCATGCTCGTTAGATAGAATAATTGGGTCCTCCCCTAAAGGCAATAGATTCCACTTTTTAATTAAATATTTATTCTCTCAAAGCTTTTGGGAAAAATATAGATTGAGTAAATATAATCCCCTCAGCACATTCCCCTACACTCCGTTGCTCTCCATTCCGGGGAAAGCGCTTCGTAAAAAAAAGGTCTTGGACACAGGCAAAAAAGTGAATCCCTTCGTTGCGCTAATCCGCAATCCCGAAAAAAATCGGGAGCGGAACCGCTTCACTACGGAAAGCTCTTTTGTGCCTGAGTCCGCCGGATTTATACTTCTTTCGTGCTTTGTTTTAATTTAATCAAAGTAGTAGACTGCTAAGAACACCTCCCACTGGCGAACAACAAACCAGCTTACCTAAAGAAGATCTCCCGGCTATTTCAGTAGCATTTATAAGGTAATTACCCCTTGATTACCTGTTACCTTATTGTTTATCGGAGTTTTTAATCAGTCATTTGTTTTTACAACCAAAAGTCAGCAAGCCTTGCCAGCTTCAAAAAAAAATAGAAATAATGAATGTTTTAAATTTAAAAGATCAATTAAATCACATTGAACAGCTGCATTTGGCAACCAAAGAAGTTTTAACCCTGGAGGAAGCCTGTGAATATGGATATATTGGAAATTCCCAGGGCTATATATTTAAGCTTACTTGTGCTGGAAAAATTCCTGTCTCCAAACCACGGGAAAAATTGATTTATTTCGAGAAAAAGCAATTTGGAAAATCCTAAATTTTAGCGCTATGAACAGTTACGAATTTTCCGAATTTTCAATGGCCTGGTTTGAATTCAGCTTTAATAATCCCAATAAAGTAAAACCAGTCCATACCGCTATTTACTTTTTTGCCATAGATCACTGCAATCGGTTGGGATGGAAAGAAGAGTTTGCTTTTCCAACAGATCTGGCAATGGAAGCCTTAGGAATCAGGAATTATAAAACCTATATCAGGGCGCATGAGGATCTTGTGGATTGGAAATTTATAAAGTGGATCCAGAAAAGCAGGAATCAGTATACTGCCAATATTATTGCTTTGTTAAAAAATACCACAGCACCCTCCCAAAGCAGTGGGTAAATAAATTGTATGGATGTACAACGCACAAACTTTATGCTTTTCTATTAGAATCCAAGAGCGTCTGTTCAATATCTGAACGTTTAAACCGAACCCTATTTCCAATTTTATAATCCTTCAAAATCCCTTCCTTACTCCAGTTGTGAATAGTCCGAGTAGAAACACCTAAAAGTTCTCCCACATCTTTTATACTCATCCAAATTTCCGGATGTTTAGGAGTAAAGTGCTCCGAAAATTCCTTTAATAGTTTCTCTACTCCTACTAGAATTTCGTTCTTAAACTCCTCCGGATCTATTTCGTAAACTTGAATCAATTTCCGTCTCATATTCTCGAATTTAAATGCTTTTACTGCAATTTACAGTTTTCACTTTTTAATTAAATATTTATTCTCTCAAAGCTTTTGGGAAAAATATAGATTGAGTAAATATAATCCCCTCAGCACATTCCCCTCCATTCCGTTACTCTCCATTCCGGGGAAAGCGCTTCGTAAAAAAAGTTCTTGGACACAGGTAAAAAAGTGAATCCCTTCGTTGCGCTGATCCGCAATCCCAAAAAAAAATCGGGAGCGGAACCGCCTCAATACGGAAAGCTCTTTTGTGCTTGAGTCCGCCGGATCTGAACTTCTTTCATGCTTTGTGCTTACCGAAACTATTTGGAACTTCTCCTGTTATAGATTCACATTCCGAGCCATTCCGCTTAACTCCATTTTTTGAAAAAGCAAAATTCCGGAATTTAGAAATTAGCCGGCCTTTTACCGGAATCACCTACTGCTCGGGATTTTCGGACGGCCTATCCTAATTCTAAATTCCCGTCTAAAAGCAGATCAAAAGATGGTACAAACCGTAAATTATTCATATACCTTTTTAGGTATAATATGTTGTAAAAAAAAATCAATATACCTTTTCAGGTATAGAGTATCAAAAATTTTATATATTGCACCCGTAAAGGTATATCTTATGGAAGACTGGAACCGGAATAATCCAATAGCTGAATATGTGCGAAAGCAACGGAAAGAAGGCAAAATGACTCAACCTGAACTCTCTGATATCACCGGCGTCGGACTTAGGTTTGTTAGGGATCTTGAACAAGGTAAGCCAAACTTAATGACAGACAAAGTGAATCAGATATTAAAATTCTTTGGAGCTACATTAAAACCTCAACCTATTGACTAATGCGGCGAGCTGAAATTTTAATCGATCAACAATTAGCAGGAATTCTTACAGAGACCGAAGATGCTTATTCTTTTGAATATGATAAAACGTATCTGAAAAGCAAGCCTCAAAAAGCAGTGAGTTTAACGATCCCTCTGCAAGAAGAACCTATAAAATCTGATTATTTATTTCCATTTTTTGATGGCTTAATACCTGAAGGTTGGTTATTGGATATTGTTCAGAAGAACTGGAAACTTAATCCGCGTGATCGAATGGGATTGCTCTTAGCCACCTGTAAAGATTGTATTGGAAATATAAGTGTAAGACCGCTATGAAAAATTGCCTTGCCTGTTTACAAGCCTTGGGAAAGGATGAGATTAAGTATCATCCTAAATGTCTAGCGGAATTTTGGCAGGAAGATACACCTTCACTTCAATTAGACTATTCTCTTTCAGACCTGGAAGAGCTCGCCAAAGAAAACATAGCCCAACGAATTATTGTCCCCGGGGTACAACCAAAACTCTCTTTAGGATTTACCGGGCAACAAGAACATAATAGATTGACAATAGTAGGCGCTTTGGATGGCAGATATATTTTAAAACCTCCATATCCACAGTATCCCCAGATGCCGGAAATTGAAGCGCTATCAATGCTAATGGCCCAAGCTTGTGGAATTGCAACAGTTCCATTTCTATTAATTCCCCTGAAAAACGGGAAACTTGCTTATCTAACCCGAAGAATAGACCGGGATAGCAAAGGAAATAAATACGCCATGGAAGATGCCTGTCAATTTACAGAAAAGCTAACTGAACATAAATATCGAGGTTCTTATGAAAAAATTGCCAATGCAATATTAAAATATAATGGCAATCGGTTAATAGATGTGGTGCGCTTCTATGAACAGGTAATCGTGTCCTATCTTATAGGTAATAACGATATGCATTTGAAAAACTTTTCTCTAATAGCAAAGAAACAGGGCTCTTACGAACTAGCACCAGCGTATGACATCCTATCGGTGCAACTTTTAATGCCAGAGGATGAGGAAGAACTTGCGCTAACCTTAAATGGAAAAAAGAAAAAACTAAAAAAACACGATTTCGATACGGCAATGCTTAGTTCCGGCATACCTAAGAAGGCAGTGGAGAATTTATGGGGGAGAATAAATAAAGGTTCTGAGAAGTGGAGTGCACTTCTTGACCATAGTTTTCTAAATAAAGAAAATAAAGCAAAATTGGAGGAGCTTCTAATTTTGAAAAAAGAGCAGATTAAATAGCTAAAAATAAAATTATTTTGAGGATCTATTCCTATTAATTTCCATGGAAGATTTTTGACTTCGTAATACTTTAAGTAAAATAATTTTTATTATTACCCAGAAAAATTCAATTTCTAAGGAAGACTGAGTTTATTCTGTTATTTTAGCATTCTTAATCTAAAATGTAATCATGAAAAAACTTGTTGAAAACATCCAAACTACCTTTGAATCTTTCCAAACAGATGCTAATGCGCAATTAGATGGTAATAAAGCCGCCGGAACCAGAGCAAGAAAATCATCTTTGGAGTTGGAAAAGCTTTTAAAAGAATTCCGTAAAGTTTCTGTTGCTGAATCAAAAAAGTAAAAATAGCCTCCTTTATAGGAGGTTTTTTTGTCATAAGAATTAGTTCAACCGTAACCAGGTAGCTTCTCTGCCTTACACTAACACACACTAGGCTGCACCGTTTTTAGTTTCCCTTTTTATAGATAGGTGTAACATTCCTATTCCAACATTTCTCCTTTAACTCCGCTCTTTAAATCAGATTTCCAATAGGATTACGGGATTTTTTAAATCTCTTTCTTTAAAAACAAATAAAAATAGAAGTGCAAAGGTATGTCCTCCTGAAATAGGACAACCTAGCCCCAAGACGTTTGATCACTATTTTCGTCAAAAAGGATAGTATGAAGGCGAAATGAACGAGGAGAAATTCAGGACACTCGTACTTAATCGAAAGATTCTTTCAGTTCTTCTATCGGAATATTTGAAGCATCCTAATGAATGTGATTATCTGATATGGTCTGTATACGATAGTGGTTCTGTTATTCAATCAAAATTAATAGAACAATTTTCTCTCCAGACTCTAAATTTTTCTCCTGAAACTATTGGCTATTCTAATGATTTTCAGCAAAATAACAGCGTTACAATTCAATATGAAGAGAACCAAATAAGTCTTGGTGAATTTCAAATTCATTCTGCCCGGAATTCAATACAATTCAGATTTCATTTTGGAAATCTAATTTAACTGATAAATTCTTAAATTATTTATACTCCACCTCCTTTTTTTAAAAAGGATTTTTCAATTTTTTAGGAAATGCCAATGATTGAGAAGTAAAAAGCAATTGACTTTCCTGATTCAAATCTCCAACCTGTTTTTTATACCCCACCCTCAGCACATTTCCCTGCATTACGTTGCTCTCCATTTTGGGGAAAGCGCTTCGTAAAGAAAAGTCTTGGACACAGGCAAAAAAGTGAATCTCTTCGTTGCGCTAATCCGCAAACCCGAAAAAAATCGGTAGCCGGAACCGCTTCGCTCCAGGAAGCCCTTTTATGCCTGAGTCCGCCGGATCTGAACTTCTTTCAAGTTATGTACTTCCCGTGACCAATTGTAACTTCACCCAGTTGGTTTATCCACCTTTCGAGCCATTTAACCCTTTACCATGACAAATGGAATGACAAGGTCAAAGATCTCCGTCTAATGTGTTTTATTCGATTTTTTAACTTGTTGCAGAAAAATTTTCTATAAAGGAAAAAGATGAAGGTTGGGATATTGCGGATTATATTTTGGAAATTTATAAAAATAAGGGGAGGAATTAAACGGGGCTATGTAATTAGTTTGAAAATTGAAGCAACGGTTCACCTTGGGCTGTAGCGGCCATCTGAATGATTAGTTTTTAAATCATCCATCTATACTCTAAGTTTGGCATACACATTCTATTCAAGGTTTCTACTTGTTGATTTTACTTTTACCATATTCTGAATTATAAAGGGAATACCAGTACATAATTGCCAGACTTGATGTGAGTAGGCCACCTGCATAATATAGAATTACATAAATCATAACAAAAAGATTTAAATGTGGAAGAATAAATTAAAAATATACTTTTAAAAGGGGGGGGGGGGGAATTGAAATATGGATTACATTCTTTACAGGTCTCAGGGAATTCACATATTTTAAAAATATAATCCAGAGGAATTAAAAGTAAAAAAAGTTAATGCCCATTTTTAACCTGATTAATAGCTAAAAAAAACAGAATAGGGGAGTTTCCTGCTTTTTATTGAAATATTTAGTATCACTTAAGCTAGATACTTCTAAACCTCTATGAATTTTTAAATTCACGATTAAACTATGTACCGTCTACTCTAAAACCTGAAATTTTTTCTTTATCCAAAAGCACTTAAAATCAAATTTTATTAAGTAATACTAATATAATGTACTTTCAATCAAAAACATATGACATATCTCAACAAATTAAACTTCAAAATTTATATAAAATAGAAACGGGAAGCCAAAGCCTCCCGTTTCTTAAATAAAGTCTCTTTTTGAATTGCTCATATAAAATAATTTGCTCAAAGTTGGTATATGATTTTCCGAGGCGGTCCTTGGCTCGAGGAAATCACAGAACATTCATAATCTTTATTAATAGATTCGCGCGGATCCAGGCATTTATTAACTATCCCGCCAGGATTTAGCCGTATAGCCAAAAGCATGTTATTTTTTTGGAGGGACTGCCTATAATTTATAACTTTTATATTGTTTTCCGGCTGAGGCGGTTACCTCTGAATCTCTATATAAATTTAGAAGCGTTTTTAACTAAACCGTCAGTGGCCGGTAATACAATCCCGGAAGAAAAATTTCCAAAGAGTAATAAACAAAGTCTAATAATCAAATTAAAAACAAAAACTATGATAAGTTTAAGAGCAAACGGAAACGTAATTTACACGACTACTTCAGATAAACCCAATGATGAGGACTATGATAAACTGGTTCCTTTCCTGCAGGAAATATCAAGACATCACGACTCCGTAAACTGGTATTTTGAACTCGAAAACATAAAAGGATGGGAGCCCGGAGGAAAATGGGAAGATCCTGAGTTTGAATTTACCAACCGGGAAGGAATTGAAAAAATCGCCCTGGTGGCAGATGAGCATATGATGGATACCTTTAAAGGTCTGGTAAAACCGTTCAGCGAAGCGGAAGTAAGGTTTTATTCTCCGGATAAAAAAGAAGACGCTAAACTATGGGTAGAATAGATGTGTTCTTAGTACCGCCTCCTGGTTCCGAATAAAGGAAGCGGCAGAACACAACCTTTAACCTCGATGGAATATTAGTGAAGAAAAGCAGGAAATACTACCTTAAAAAGGCAAGGTCGCTACAGGCAGTAAACGTGGCATATGACTTCATAGAGGTAGTGGTTTCCCTCCTTGCAGGTTTCTCCAGCGGCAGCGCCGCTCTTATAGGCTGGGGGCTTGACAGCCTGGTCGAGGTTATTGCCGCCTCCACTCTTTGGTGGCGCCTGAACGGTGAGCTGGGCGATATTAGCAAAGAAAAGGTAAAGAAGCGGAAAAAGATCACGCTTTACGTGATAGCCGTTTCTTTTTTTATTGTGGGACTCTTCATCACTTATGATTCGGTAACAAAACTCATTAGTCGGGAAATCCCGGAATGGACCGATTTGGGGCTTATCATTCTTCTTGTTTCTCTTGTAATTAACCCTTTCCTGATCTGGTATAAATACCACTACGGCAAAAAACTGGACAGCCGCGAACTTATAGCCGATTCTAAAGATACCTTTATTTGTCTCTATCAAACTATTGCCGTTCTGGGTGGTTTACTTGCCGTACATTACCTGAACTGGTGGTGGGCAGACCCCGTCGCAGCCTTACTTATCGTGCCCTATGCGTTTTATGAAGCATCTGAGGTTTTTACAAACGCCCGAAAGGAAAAATTCAAGTTAAGGTCTAATGACCAATAAAATAAAATTCACCGTCGGCTCCAGTAATCTTAAGGGGTAATTACAATTTGACCCGCAAAGGTGTTAAGCCTTTATTAAGCTTCTTGTAGTCAAACCTAATTAGCTGTATATTAGCGTACTATGTTACTCATTAAACAGAAGTCTCACTATATTATATTCTAATGAAAAATTATACTCAACAAAAATCAGCAGATCAGAAGTTTCTTGGCTCCCCTTTATTAACAACAGTTGTGCTTTTTCTCCTGTTCAGTTTATCAGCCTACGCACAAAAACCTACGGTAATTACAAAAGCGGCAGAGATCAATATACAGGTCTTGGCAGAAAACCTGGATCATCCATGGGGAATGGCATTTTTACCTGATGGCAGCCTGCTTTTTTCAGAACGCTCCGGTACTCTCAGGATCATGGACTCCAAAAATAAGATTTCTCAACCTCTAAAAGGCACTCCGGAAGTATTTGCCACGGGACAGGGAGGAATGCTGGATGTAGCGCTTGATCCCGAATTTGAAAAGAACAACTTTGTTTACGTTTCTTTCTCTGAGCCAGGGACAGGGGGTACCGCCTCTACCGCACTGGGACGTGGAAAACTTCAGGACAACCAATTAAAAGACTTCGAAGTCATCTTCAGAATGGAGCCAAAAGTAGAAGGACCCAACCATTTCGGCGGAAGGATAGTATTTACCCCGGAAGGTAAAATTCTTTTGACTTTAGCCGACAGGTTTAAATTTGATCCTGCACAGGATCTTTCCAATCATATGGGAACTATCATCCGCATCAATCCAGACGGTACCGTTCCCGGAGATAATCCATTTACAGACATGGCTGATGCACGAGATGAGATCTGGTCCTATGGCCACCGCAACATCGAAAGTGCGGCCATCCACCCCGGCACCGGACAGCTATGGATAGCCGAAATGGGACCTATGGGAGGAGATGAGCTCAATATGCCGGAAAAAGGAAAAAATTACGGCTGGCCCGAAGTCAGCCACGGAAAAAATTACGACGGCTCTGAAATTCCGCATCCGGCCACCCGACCCGAATTTGAAGATGCAAAGATCGTCTGGACTCCCACAATTTCCCCTTCGGGTATGATCTTCTATACCGGAGAGATGTTTCCCGAATGGAAAAACCAGGCACTAATTGGCGGACTAACCAGTACCGGATTGGTAAGGGTCCTGATAACCGGTAATCATGCCGAAGAGATAGAACGTATTCCCCTGGCAGTACGAACCCGTGATGTAGCCCAGGCTCCTGACGGTTCCATATATGTGTTAACAGATGAAGATAACGGTAAGATACTTCGACTAAACAGAATTCAGTGATCTGAGAAAGCAGAAGCATTTCAGACTTTTATTTTAAAGAAGCTTATCCTGATTAATGATCAGGATTAACAGCAAATGTCTGAAATCAGATTTATTTTATTTTCTTAGCGGCAGCAAATAACATTCAATGCCGCAGGCAGAGCATATCTTACCAGTAATTGTTTTTTCACAGTTTTGCTGCAGTTCCCTGTGGTTTGCCGGAAACGCGGTGATGAACGAACTCCTGCTGGATTTCGATCTGCAGTTCTCTGCCCTGGGATATCTAACTTCTGCAGTGTAGCTGGGATTTATTATAGGAACGCTGTTTTTTGCCTTTTTAAGCATAGCGGACAGGTTTTCACCTTCACGTGTGTTTTTTAGCTGTGCCTAATTGGGTGCTCTCTTTAATCTGGGGATAACCCTGGAAGGAAACAGTTTTCAAAGCCTGTTGATACTGCCTTATTACCGGCTTTTCACTCGCAGGGATCTACCCTGTAGGAATGAAGATCGCTGCATATCATTACCGGGAAGGTCCTGGCACCTCTCTTGGTTTCCTTGTTGGCGCTCTTGTATTGGGAACAGCCTTTCCTCATCTGCTGCGGGATCTTACAGGTGCCAGAGATCTGCCTTCGGTCTTTTTTGAAAGATACCTCCTCTTCCCAAAGCGATAATTACAACTATAAGGATTATTACCCCGATGATCCATACATCATAATCTCCGTAATTTAAATTTAACTCAGTAGTAGTTTCTTGGTTTACTCAATACTGTTAATACCAACTTCCGGCATTCTAATTTTGGCCCATGTGGCCTCCATCGCCATGCATCGAATTCTCATCCATCATCATTCCGTTCTCATTCATCATACCCATTGAGGATTGCAGACATTCATCACTCATCATTCCTCTTTGATTCATCATTTGCATCATGTTGCTCATCGTCTGCCGATTACTCATCATCCTATTCATTATAGTTTCTGATGCTCCCAAAAACTACATCATTTATGAGAAGGTTAATATTACCAACCCACTCAGCACATTCCCCTGCATTCCGTTGCACTACATTCCGGGGAAAGCGCTTCGTTAAAAAAAGGTCTTGGAGACAGGAAAAAAAGCGAATCCCTTCGTTGCGCTAATCCGCAAACCCGAAAAAAATCGGGAGGGGAACCGCTTCACTGCGGAAAGCTCTTTTGTGCCTGAGTCCGCCAGTTTGGATTTCATAAGACAGTTTTAATTCCGCTTCCTGTTCCTCCTACCCTCTTTTCTTATCAAGTTATTCTTACCCGGGCGGTCGCTGTCATTACCTTTTTTTCATATGCGAAATACCAAAATTTTGAAGTTAGTTCAGACTGCATAAAACCGGTCCCTGCGCTCCCTTTTTATAAGTCTTCCCTAATTCAAAATTTTGAAAATGTATAAGCATCAAAAAAGGTAACAGCGACGGCACTACGGGAAGTAAATAAATAACGGAAATGATGAAATCGTATAGAATCCACAAAAAGGAAGCAGAATTAAAGTTAAAAATTAAAAAAAGGAAAACGCTCAGGATACAATAAGTAAATCACTAAAAATTAATATTAACCTTTAATTATTTCAATTATGAAAACGCTTAGAAACAAAGTTCAGTTAATCGGACATGTAGGAGAAAATCCTAAAACACACACTTTTGAAAGTGGAAAAAAAGTAATCCGTTTTTCATTGGCTACCAATGATTATTACTTAAAAGATGGGGAAAAAGTACAGCAAACCGAGTGGCACAATGTAGTGGCCTGGGGAAAGAACGCAGAACTTATTGAGAAGTATGTATTTAAAGGTAGTGAAATTGCCGTTGACGGAAAATTAACCTCCCGTGCGTTCGAAAACCAAAGCGGAGAACAACAGTATATCACAGAAATACTTGTTAATGAAATCCTGCTTCTGGATTCCAAAGGAAACCAGAAAGAAAAAAATTAATTCAAAAACAAAGAGGGCGTACCCTTGCAAAGTTGCGCCCTCTTTTATAAATCTAACATCACTTATTATGAAAACTAAAGTTAGCGAAATTTCGATTAGTTACAGCGGAAATCTTAAATTAAAAAATTTGCCCAAAGTGACTTCCTCTCATGATGCTTTTGAGCTCTTATTTCATAACTGGGATAAGAAAAACATTGGACTACACGAGTCATTTAAAATCCTGTTACTGAACAACGCCAATAAAGTAAAGGGAATTTATACCCTTTCTTCCGGGGGAATCACCGGCACATTGGTAGATGTAAGGATTTTGTTTGCAGTACTCCTTAAAAGTTTAACCACCTCAGTGATCCTGGCACACAACCACCCCAGCGGAAATATCAATCCCAGTGAAGCAGATAAGCAGCTTACCCAAAAAATAAGCAAGGGCGGGGAATATATGGACATAACAGTCCTGGATCATTTGATCATTACCCCTGATGGCAATTACTTCAGTTTTGCAGATGAGGGGCTCCTCTAAATCCTATAACGGGTGGCAATTGTCACCCGTTTTTCATTTTGCATTATTCACTTCTATTTCCTGATTCCAATAAACTAACCTTAAAAAGGAAGATCTTTTTCTCTTAAAGTTTTGATTCTGAAATCCAATAGAAACACTGTTGACGATCTTCGTTAAAGTTGAAATTTTGTCCCCTGCGGGACAAAAAAGGAATAGCAAGAGGATAACGGGCAGAGCCGCGTTATAGATTTTCTTTTTTGTTTTAAAACCCTGTAAAACAGCATTTTAACCTATCATATTGAGATTACAAATTAAGAGGAAGATCTTTTTTTTACTAAAACCCTTCCGAAGCCCTTGAAAAAGCGGCAAAATTTTACTAAAAAAATGGATGAAGAGTATAAAAATGAGAAGTTCGAGACCTTAAAGATCAAGTCTTCCGTAGTCAAAAAGTTTAGACGGTTCAGCCGATCTATTTCTAAATCCCAGTCGATGGCTTTGTTGTCAATGATAGAATTTTTTGAACTGAACGGTATTTCTCCAAACGAAGTGATGGGACCTAAAATGAAAACATTGGAGAGCCTAATCAAAAAAAGGATCAATGGGGTTATTGCGATTCTGAAAGATATCGAGAAAAGCCAAACCAAGCCAACGGTTGCCATGATGCAATCTCTTTTTGAAGAAGCCGAACCTAAAAAGAAACCGCTCATCCTGGAAAAAAGAGTACTGGAAGAAAAGCAAAAAGTTGGTTTCCGGGAGAAATAAGCTCGGGATAAAACTCTAAAATATCAGTATATGTATATCACAATCACACCTCAAAAATTAGGCGGAAATTATTCCAAAAGTTCAGCCGGTTTTGTCGATTACCTCGAGAAAGAAAATCAGGGCCTGGAAGTGGAGGAACTGGAACACTTTTTCAATCAGGATGGAGAGGACATTTCAGCAGAAGAAGTGATCCAAGAAATTGATGGGAATACTGCAAAATTGGAGAAAACAGAACCCCGGTTTTACTCCATAACCGTTAGCCCTTCCAGATATGAACTCAACAGGCTGCAGGATAAAAGTCAGGACTTAAAGACATACACCAGGGAATTGATGAAGGATTACGTTTCCTCATTTAACAGGGAAATCAATGGCCGACCGGTTGAGCTGGGAGATATTAAATATTACGCAAAGATTGAGCATCAACGGAGCTTTAAGGGCAATGATAAGCAGGTTCGGGAAAATCAGCCTTTTGCCACCAAGATCCTGGAACTCAAAAATGAGGTTCGGAAAATAGAACGCGGCGAGCTGGAAGGGAATATTAAAACCAGGGAACAGCAAATCCTTAAACTGGAAAAAGAAGCTCCCCACCAGCAGAACGGACAGCGAATTGTTCAGGGAATGGCAAAGGACGGACCGCAAAGCCATATACATATAATCGTCAGCAGAAAAGATGCCTCCAATCGGTATAGTCTATCGCCAGGGAGTAAATATAAATCTTCTGAGGTGGCACTGAATGGGAAAACGATCAAACGAGGATTTGACAGGGATAGGTTCTTTAAGAATGCGGAGAAGACCTTTGATAGAACCTTTGGTTACCAGCGGAATTTCGTTGAATCCTATCAATCGAGAAAGGAATTTATAAGAAATCCGAAACTCTATTTTTCCGCATTGATGAAACTTCCCACAAACGAGAAAGCGATTGCTTTCAAAATTCTTCGGGAAACCGGAATGCCTATGCCCCCGGGAATACCCACCAACAAGGCCCAACTGGCTATAAAAGCATTCAATAGATTGAGGAAAGGTTTAGATATAGCTATTAAATCAAGTGCAATCGGAATTTAAATAAAATGGAAATTTACAACCTCAAACATATCGTTTTCTTACTCATCCTGGCCTCTCTACTTTTCTACCTACTGTACAGGCTTTCCAGGTATGCATTTATGTTGAATACAGTTTTACTTTCTGCAGGGATCTTCTATTTATTTTATCCTGAGGGATTCATAAAAGCATTTCTATACCTGGGATGTCCCTTGCTCCTGCTCAATACGATCATGTATGTCTTTCTTCACAAGAAAACTTCAAATCGAGTTGCCGAAGAAAGATACCAGGTAACATTTAAATCAGATTCCCGGGATTTCAAAATTGATAATATAAAGCGTGGCGCATCCATTATTGGATCTGCCGGAAGCGGAAAGACTGAGAGTGTGGTCTATGGATTTCTGAAACATTTTCGGAAGTATAATTTCTGTGGGGTCATTCATGACTATAAGGATTTTGAGCTTACCGATATGGCATACCCTCTTTTCAAGGATTCCCGAAATCCATTCTATATCATTTCTTTTGATAAGATCATTCACCGGGTAAACCCAATTGCGCCCCGGTATCTCGAAAATGAAGAAAGTGTGAATGAAATTTCCAGGGTACTACTTGAAAATCTCCTGGAACAACGGGAATCCGGAGCTTCAGGTACCTCCAAATTTTTCAACGATGCAGCCGAAGGACTCATAGGAGGACTCATCTGGAAACTGAAAACATCCTATCCCGAATTCTGTACCCTACCGCACCTAATCGCCATTTACCAATATTTGGATACCGATAGCCTGATAAAATTCCTGGAGACCAATACAACCTCCAGGGCAATGGCAGATGCTTTTATAAGCGGAAAGGATTCTGAAAGGCAAACAGCCGGGGTAAAAAGCACCCTGGCTAACGCCCTGAAAAAGATAAGCACCCAGAGTATTTTTATGGCCTTATCCGCAGATGAAGTGCCTTTGAACATCAATAGCCCGGAAAATCCTGCTGTTGTTTGCGTGGTGAACAATCCCAAGTTCGAAACTTCCTATTCTCCCGTTATCGCAACAATAATCCATACCATTGTTAAACAAATGAGTGTTCGGAGGGCTGAACCTTCTTTCTTGTTGATGGAGGAAGCACCAACCATTAGATTATTAAATATGCAACGGATCCCGGCCACTTTAAGAAGTTATGATATAGCGACTATCTATGTAATGCAGGATAAGATCCAGAACGATATGATGTACGGGGACAAAGCCAGCAAGGCCATCTTAAGCAACCTGTCCTATCAATTCTTCGGAAAGGTAAATGATCCGGATACCGCCAAATATTATGAACGCTTCTTCGAAATAGTGAAAAAACCAACCACCAGTGTTAATCGTGGATACAGTTTGGATTTTGATACCCGTATCACCACAGGAGAAAAAGAGATTCCTAAAATACGTGCAGATGTGTTTTTTCGTTTAAAACAAGGCGAGTTCATCACCTATGCTGACGGCGTGGACAAAAAAGTACAGTTTAAATTACCCAACATTAAACGGGAATTTCCGGATATAGGAAAGCACTATTCCAGGGCTGATTTAGAAACTAATTTTGATAGGATTCATCAGGAAGCGACATCAATATTTAAACTTCCTAACAGCGATAGTGAAATAGAAAATGCTTCGGGGGAAGAAATCAATGAAAATTATAAAAAGATTGACAGAGAGGTTCTCTCTATCTGCAAGGGTGAAAAAGCAAATAAAGATTGATGAGGGGATTTGAGTTGTGGATCCTGGTGATAACAAAAATATTCACTGTTTAAAAAAATTACAATCTATATACCATTAGTTTATATATTTGATTACATTTAAACTATGATGGGTTTATCTGTTTTAATATATATAAACTCCCGCAGGTTTATACTTATCCAAATAGCTATACTATGGGTTTACATAATGAAAGTAAAATAAACTCCCTATTGCAGCAATGGCAACCCGGGACTCCTGCCCAGACAGCCTGGTTAAGAGAACTTGGTTATAGTGACCAGTTAATTAATAAATATAAAAAAAGTAACTGGCTGGTACCTTTCGGGATCGGAGCGTATAAAAGACCAAATGACAAGATATCTTACATCGGGGCCCTGCATGCGCTACAGCAACAAACCAAAATGACGGTACATCCTGCCGGACCCACTGCTTTAATGATGCTGGGGAAATCACACTATCTCGATCTGGCGCAAAAGCAGGTTTTTCTTATGGGAAAACCACAGGAGAAATTACCTGCGTGGTTCTTAAAACATCAATGGGATATAGATTTCAATTATACGACAACTTCATTTTTACCATCGGGATTAGGCATGGTCGTTCAGGATGAAACCAATTTTAGTCTTCAGGTTTCTGGAGCAGCCAGAGCTATGATGGAATGTCTGTACCTGGCACCAAAACAACAGGATCTCATTGCCTGCTATGAACTCATGGAAGGTCTGAGCAACCTCCGTCCCAAAGTTGTCCAGGAATTGCTAGAGGCATGTACCTCTGTCAAAGTAAAAAGATTATTCCTTTATATGGCAGAAAAAGCCGGACATAGTTGGTTCAGGTTTCTCAAATTAGATGATATAAACCTGGGAAGTGGTAAACGTAGTATAGTTTCTGCGGGGATTTATCTAAAAAAATATCAAATTACGGTACCTAAAAAATTAGAAGAATATGGCAGGATATAGAGAACAAGTAGCTTTATTGATCCAGATCATTCCAGAAATAGAAAAAGTACCGGTATTTGCACTGCATGGTGGGACAGCAATTAATTTATTTATTAGGGATATGCCCAGACTATCTTATCCAAAGTAAATCGTTATCCAAAGTGTGTTTGTAGACGGTGCTAATACGCAGTATTTTACCCTATTTACTTTTTAAAACAGCTTTGGATAACGATATTGATCTTTCCTATATAAATACAGAAGCCCGGGAAACAGCGATGCTTAACATCAGGAAAGGACTGGCAACTATTCAAAAGAATATTGAACAGAATATCCCGGGTGTGAAGGTTAATTTTCTGAAAGTACAACTAAAGATCCAGATTTCTAAAGGAGGTGCTGTTGTAAAAATAGAAGTTAACCAGGGAATTCGTGGTTTGATGAATAACCTGAATGAGCTCATACTGTGTGAAAGAGCACAGAAAGACTTTGATGCCTTCTGTAGCATTCAAGGGGTGCCTCTGGGCCAACTATATGGAGGAAAAATTTGTGCCGCTTTATATCGGCAACATCCCAGGGATCTTTTTGACGTTCACTATATGTTGGAGAATGAAGGGATCACCAAATCCATAAAAGAAGGTTTCCTGTTTACCTTATTCAGTAGTGGGAGATCAATGCAAGATATTCTTTTTCCGAACAAAATTGACCAACGAGCTACTTTCGAAAATCAATTCAAAGGAATGACCCTGAAATCTTTTACTTACAGCGATTTTGAAATAACCAGGAATCGATTGCTATCTTCCCTTCATGATTCCTTGACTAAAGAGGATAAAGAATTTATTTTGGCCTTTAAAAATGCCACACCTAATTGGGATTACCTGGACTTAAAAAAATTCCGGCTGTACAATGGAAACTGGAAAACCTTTTAGTGTTAAAAGAATCGAATCCTAAAAAACACGAAGAATTGCTTTCACGACTTCGAAAACAGTTGGAAATTTAAAGATGACAATCAAATCCCGGAAGTTTCTGAATAACCTGCTCCGGAATTCAGCGTGATTTCGATGGAATTACTTTCCTGATGAATAGGAACAAAAAACCCACCAGATATGAGTCTAAAAGGGTTCCCAGGCATTTTGAAAAGTATAAATTAAAAATAAATCACCCTTCAAACAGATTGGGGCTCCCCCCTACTTTTTCCAGTATTTCCGGGGTATTAGTATCGATCCCGCGTTTATACAGGTCCCTGGTTACCGGGTGCGCTTTAAATGGTTCTCTCATAAAACTTGTGGCCAGCACTTCTTCAATCCCATTATCGTTGAGATCCTGGTCCAGCCACTGTCCTTCAAAATCGGGATCTAAAACAAGCGGCATTCTTTTTTTCTTGTTGTGGATCTCTGCAAAAAAATCGTTGGCTTCCCTGGTAATTAAGCTGCAGGTCCAGGAATCGTTATCATTGGTATTGTAAATTCCTGCGAAACTAAAAAGTTTCCTTTCTTCCAAGTAGCAATAATAAGGTTGAGATGGCCCGCTTAATTTCTCATAATGCGGTTCAAAAAATCCATCTGCAAGAATTAAACAGCGGCGTTCCCTGGCAGGCTCGCTGTACATTTTGCTCGTTAGCAGCGTTTCTGCTTTAGCGTTTAGAGTATTATATTTCTTCCGGAACTTCAGTACATCTTCTCCCCAGGGTGCAACCAGCCCCCACTCCATCGGTAAAATAAAATCGGGTTCGTCTATTGGAATACAAAACATGTTGGGATGCGAAAATCCAGACAAATGATACCAGGGTTCAAAAACTTCCGGATACCGCATAACCGCACCGGTATGTTTTTCAATAGCTGCCAATTTCTTGGTAAGGCTTGTTTCGTAACACATAGTTTTAATTTTGGAATATATCCGTTTATATGGAATTTTTCCTAATTTTGTTTTTCAATCTTAGCTAATGAAAATTTACGAAAAATATTCCCTGAATAGTATAATAATGCCGTTTTCCACTAATGGAATTTCCGCCGGTTTCCCCTCCCCGGCCGAGGATCATCTGGAAGATATAATCGACCTTAACAAACATCTGATAAAGAATAAAGAGGCAACATTTTTTGGTCGGGCCGAGGGCGATAGCATGATTGGTGCCGGGATTGGGAACGGTGATTTGCTGGTAATTGATAAGAGTTTAAGACCAAAAAATCAAAATATCGCGGTATGCTTTTTAGACGGGGAATTTACAGTTAAGCGCATCAGAATTGAAAAGGATACCATCTGGCTGATAGCCGAAAATGAAAAATACCGGCCGATCAAAGTCTCCAGCGAAAATGATTTTGTGATCTGGGGTATCGTTACTCACTGCATAAAGGACCTGTAATATGTTTGCCCTGGTAGATTGCAATAATTTCTATGCGAGTTGTGAACGGGTTTTTGATCCTTCCCTCCGGAACAAACCCGTTGTTGTTCTTAGCAATAACGACGGTTGTGTAATAGCACGCAGCAATGAAGCTAAAGCCATGGGCATTCCTATGGGTGCGCCGGCCTTTCAATTTGAAAAAGATTTTGAAGCAAAAGGAATTTCGGTATTTTCCAGTAACTATTCCCTTTATGGGGATATGAGCGGCCGGGTGATGAATATACTCTCTCAATTCACCCCCGAAATTGAAATCTATTCCATAGACGAATCTTTTCTCAAATTTAACGGCTTTGAATTGTTCGACCTGGAACGTATTGGGAAAGAGATCGTAGAGCGTGTTTTCAGGCACACGGGTATTCCTGTAAGTGTTGGGTTGGCCCCCACAAAAGCCCTGGCGAAAATCGCAAATAAGATCGCGAAGAAATTCGCCGATCGCACCGGAAGTGTTTATGCCATTGATTCCGAAGAAAAGAAAGAAAAGGCCCTGCGCTGGACCAAAATTGGCGATGTTTGGGGGATTGGTCGCCAGCATGAACAACGATTATTAAACATCAACGTTAAAAACGCCTGGGAATTTATTCAGTTGCCGAATGAATATACCCTGAAAAAAATGAGCGTTGTAGGCTTAAGGCTAAAGCGGGATCTCTCTGGTGAAAGTACGCTGGATTTTGAGGAAGTGAAGAATAAAAAAAACATCGCGGTGACCCGAAGCTTTGATAAAATGTATTGCGAGTTCGATGATCTTCGGGAGCGGGTAAGTACCTATGCGGTCAAAGCCGCGGCAAAACTTCGCAAACAGGATTCGAATTGCACTCTGCTCCATGTGTTTTTAATTACCAATCCTTTCAGGACCGACCTTAAGCAATACCGCGCCAGTATGGTGGTGAAATTATCCAACCCTTCCAATTCTACTATGGTATTGACCAAAGCCGCATTATATGGCCTTAAAAAGATATTCAAACCCGGTTACCAATACAAAAAAGCGGGAGTGATCATTATGGGTATTTCCCCGGCTTCTGAAATCCAACTGTCCTTGTTTTCTGCAGAGGATCCCCGACATCATATCCTTATGAAAACTATAGACCGCTTAAACAAAACGGAAAACGAAAAAGTAAAATTTGCCGGAATGGATCTTGGCCGTACCTGGAAGATGAAACAGGAACGTCTTTCAAATCGATATACCAGCAGAATTGATGAAATTATTCGGATAAGGTGCAATAATTAGTTAGGAAGGAAATAAAAGTTTTTCATCTATAGTTTAAATGTAAAAGTCAAATATTTATTGACGCTCATCAATTCTTTCTAGGAGAGAGGCCATTAAGACATCACGCACCACCAACAAATTTCACTCCTCCTGCAGTTACCTGTTTGGATCCATGTACCTGTATTTATCCCAGTTAACAGGCAGTTGATTTACAATTTCTAGTTTATTGGAAGTAATGGTGGGTTTAACCAGGATTACTTTCAAGGAATCTGTTACGGTTATTTTATGTTCGCTTCTCATATTGACAAGGTCCAAATGTCTAAGATTAAAAACATGACCTCCATTTTCAAGCTTGACTATGGCAAAATCCTTAGCACGTAATTGTCCTAAATTTTTTCCATCCAGTTGAATGTTCAATTGGGAAGTATTATCTGCGGTATGTAAAATATTGGCATCATTGTAAATCAATATAGTTCCATTTCCCAGTTCATTTAATTAAACTTTTTCTTTGTCCATCATCACAAGATTATGTTCTGATGGAATGGGTTTCATCGCACAGGAAAAAAGGAGGCAAGAAATAAAAATGCTGAGGGAAATTCTGTAATAATTTTTCATTTAAAAGAGGTTTATGGTTTTACATTATTTTTTTTAAGTTGAAATCTGCCTGAAGTTGGGCAAGTTCTGTTTTGTCTATCATTCTCATGGAATGCAACCAATGAATATTTGTAAGGAATTGCTCCTCACCAAGCTCAAAATTAATCAACAGTTCTTTCTTTTTTACGTTCGCTTTTCCGATAAGCATATCTGCAAATTCCAGGACCTCTTTTTCGTTGGGTTTCGTTCGAAAAAGTGTGATTACTCTATTGCCGTTTGTTATAACAAGATCGTCTTTTGGACTTATCATAAGTCCTGAACCTGCCAAAATTCCCCAGGCGACGGCATTAAACCTATAAGCTCCGCGGTCCCCTACATCGCCGATAAAATAGAAAACAAAACAAATAATGGCGATAAGAGCCGAAATTATGTAAAAGATCTGTTTTGTTATCATATTTTCAGAATGGTACAGTATTTCATTACCTACCTCAGAAATGTGAATTTTATACCTGAGCTTTTTCTGAATGGTTTTGTTTTCCACTTCAATAAATTCCGTTTCGGGATCTAATGTGTAAACTCTCGTTTCGAAGCCTTTTCTTTGTTTAAGGTAGTTCATAGATAAAAATCTTAAAAAACCAATGCTAGTCCAACTCCATTTCGATTCCCGATGATCTTATAGATTGGTAGCACATTAAAAGCATCCGCCTCCTCTAAAGAGGAATTATACATTTGTACCGATTCCCGGGCATTTTTATTTGCAGTGACCGTAAAAGGAATGGACACGACAAAAATGCCAGCTCCCGCTGCAACTAAACCCCAATTAGTGCTACCCTCACCGAATGACTGTCCAAATCCGTAACCTGTAAAGCCCCCACCAATGCCGGCAAGTATGTTTGCTATTGTACTTTTTGTTCGCGCTTTCTTCAAGAGAAGATATGCCTCCTGATTCGCCTGAACAATTCCTGATAATTCTTTTAAATTTAAATTCTCACCATTCAAACTGTATTTATAGCCGCCAAAAACCTTTTCTGTGGTTATTTGTTGTGCATTACAGCAATAGATTTGTAAAAGAATAAATGCAAGGGAAAACAGTAAGTTCTTTGTATAATTCATTTTTTGAAAGTTAAGATTAAGCGTTATTCATTATTGAGTTATTCCTTATTCAGCCGGTAATAATTTCAATTTACCTAAATTAATTTTTTCAAGTTGAAATCTTCCTGAAGCTGTGCAAGTTCTGTTTTGTCAATCATTTTCATCATATGCAGCCAATTTATATTGGTGTTGAATTGATCTTCATTAAGATCAAAATTGATCATCATTTCTTTCTTTTTATCGTTGGCCCTGGCAATAAGCAAATTTGCAAATTCCACAACCTTTTCCTCGTTAGGTTTGTTGCGGAAGAGGGTAATAGTTTTAGACCCGTTGGTTATTACAAGATCATCCACATTGGGTACAAAAATCCCGAAAATGGAAATAACTCCAAAAACTATTGCACATACTATGTAAAAGCCGGGTTCTTCGGGATTGGCCAGGAAATAATATGCGGCACTGGAGATGGCGACAAGGGTAGTAAATGCCATAAAGATTTTACCTACCAGTAGATTGTCTGCTTGGTATAAAATTTCATTTCCCACCTCGGTAAGGTGAACCTTATATCTGTATTTATCCTTTATTGTGTTGAATTCCACCTCTATAAAGTCAGATTCGGGAGTGAGGGTGTAGGCTCTTGATTCAAAGCCTTTTTTCTGTTTTATAGCATTCATAGGAGCCTTTAAAAGTTATAGAAATATAAGGGACAATGTTATTTGTTTTACTGGGTGGATTTGCATCTTTCTAGGTATTAAAAAGTAGCTTCGGTGGTAATATTGATAAGAACCTCTGTAACTTCTCCCGTTGTTACCGTTACAGGAAAGATCTCTCTGCCCGCACCAAAGCTGTTGGAGTAAAAGTGATCACCCTCCTTTATGAAAAGACTGTACCTACCGGGCTCCAGTGCTACCTGGAAAAATCCCTCAGCATCAGACTCCGCTGTGGTTATAAGATTGGTGTGGATGCTGGAAAAAAAAGGAGAATAGCCTATCTGAACTGCATCTTCCATGGTGGTGAGCTCATAGATGTAAACAGTGCGTTGTACCTGGCAAATATCGCCGCGCCCCACCGGCATGAAATCACCTTTCCAGAACCAGATATCACCCCATATCCCCTGGTCAATACTCACCTTTGACGAGTTTCGGGGTGGATCCTGTTTAGAATAACAGGAATTTTTAAGATTCGCTTCTGTGCTACAGGAAAAACTCCCAAAAAACAGCACGAATATAAGCAGCAACCTGACTAACTTTTTTAGTCTTTTCATTGAAATAGAATTATTAAGTTTAGTCTCTTTACAATAAAATTCCGCTGCTACCATTCCACATAGAAAGTTACATCAAAACCATATTCTTCATTGGCCAGGGTAATTTCTGTAGGTTTTGTTTCCTTATAATCCATAAATTTAATCCATAATTCGCTAAATCCCATGCTAAGATCCTGTCCTGTACCATCTTCGTCTGCATCTGCAAGACCAAGCTCAAGACGGCCAGTCTCTGAAATATAAAGTCCTTCCTGAGAGAGGTCAAATTCCAGTTGCTGCATATTTGGATAGACCGGAGACAGGTACCAGGAACTCAGAGTTGGGACTGGATTGGAAATATGTCCTTGTTTTAATTTTCTGAATCCAAAGATAATATCGGCAAGACGGTTAGGATCGGTTTCAGAAAATTCTTCGTCCCAGGTGCTATTCATATTATAAAAGGAGTTGATTTTAAAACCTACGATCTTTACGGCATTTCCACGCTTTACCTCAAAATTAAGGGTTTTGGTTAGCTTTCTTCCGGTAATACTGGTGAATTCCAGCTTTACATTTTCGTTCCCAGGGAAGCTAAAGCCAAGATGCAGGTTAAGACTTTCTGCCGTTAAGGCATTACCGGGGTTAAGTGAGGTGATACTTTCAACCCGATTTTCAAAGATCCGGGAGATCTCATGAAGCCCCTCATTGGCTTGTACCTTTATAGAAAAAGGTACATCCAATAACACTTCATTTACAGAGGGGGTAAGACTTACATCAAAGTTTTGAATAGGTGCCGGAAGTTCCTCATCTGGGGAATCTGTACTACAGGCAAAGCTAATAGACAGTATACATAGGAATAGGAGTTTTTTTGCCATATATTTTTTTTAAAAAGTAAATGAATATAATCAAAAAATTTAATTCAAAAATGGCTTAATAATAAGTAAATTCAATGCTTTTTTTTTAGCTTGTATCCTCACAAAATTCAAATCTATAACTCAACTTCTCCCCGCTTCGCAAAGGCTCAGAACTTTTAGCAACCCTCACGCGTTTAATTCCGTTCACTTATCCAACATCTTCCGGCCTTGAAACGAATTGTGATAAGAACGGAAACCCTCAGCCGGTCCTAACCAAATTAACATGAAGTCAGGAGACTTCAAAGCGCCCAATGGTCCTATCAAAATATTATCAGGCGAACTTTTTTTATTCCCAATTGGTGGCTGGGTGCTGAGACCTCACGCAGCGGGGTTTAATATCATCAACGCATAAGAGAGAAATGGCCGTTATAATTCGTACCATCTTCCAAATTCAACTGGAACCAGTAATCATCCGGCGGCATATTTCTTCCGTTAAAAGTTCCGTCCCATCCTTCCCCTGTGGAAGAAAGTTGCTTCAAAAGTTTTCCGTACCGGTCATAAATTGAAATAACCGTATTATCGTTGGGTAGTCCTTTTATGTGCCAACTGTCATGGTATCCATCATTATTAGGCGTGAAAAAGCGGGAATAATTAATCAAATTTATGGTTTGTGATAATTCCCCGCAGCCATTAATGTCCCTTACTGTTACCTTGTAAGTTCCGCCTGCTACCTTTGGGAAAATGTTGGAAGCCTGAAAGTTAATTCCGTCAATTGAATATTCAAAAACCCCATCCCCCGAGGCAAGAACTTCAACGCTGGAGTCATCGGAAAAGTTGCTGAATACTATGTCTTCGATCACCGGTGCCTCTGAATGTACCAGCTCAAATTCCTTGTAACTTTCGCAGATAATACCATTTTTTTCTTCTAATACGCTTAAACCGTAAATGCCTTCCGCAGTAATTATCACAGAAGGTGCTTCTGAAATAACAGTTCCTTCCGGGCCAAACCAGGTCCAGGAACTGTAAATAGGATTTGCCTTTAATTCTAACGATTCCCCCAAACTGCAAATTTCATAGCGCTCCTCCAGTCCTATATTGGGCGGGGAAATGGTTTTCAGGCTGAAGGTCACCTCGGCTGCACAGGCTTTACTGTTAGGATCTTCAATCCTAGCAATTATTTGCTGTTGGTAAGGGACAGAATTTGTAAAGCCTGAACCCACGAAATTGTTTAATTCATTTCCATTTTCATCATAATAGAAAATCAGTAATCCTACTTGACTTCCTATTAATTGACTCTCAATTGTCGATGTGTTGAAGGAGGCTATCCCATTACCGGAATCACAAGCAAATAAAGTTGCGGGTTGAGTGACCGGGGGTTTCGGGGAGGTTATTAATTTCAGGGATGTTTCAGCATAACAACCGGTTTGTGGGTTTGTAACCCGTACCCTAATTATTTCCTCATCTGCTTTCGTATTTGTATACGGATTGGGTAACGGACCTGGTAAAACCTCCCCGGCTTCAGCATGATAAGAGACTTCCATTCCTGTTTGATTTCCCAAAACCTGGGACTCAATTGTCGAGGTGTCAAAATATTCAGAAATACCATCATTATTGTCGTCGCAACCTGTCAGATCACCTATGGTATTTGCAATGGGTGGAAGGGTTACCCCAATTTTAAAACCAGTCTCGTTATAACATCCGGTAACCAGGTTTGTAGCCTTTACTGTAATTGTTTCCTGGTCTTTGACCTTGTTGGTCACTGCATCTAAACCGGAACCGGGAATTTGCTCCCCATCCTGAAAGAAAAAATCTATACGGGTATTTTTTGCTGAAAGATCTGCCTGAATTGGGGTGAGGTCAAAAATAGTAAAGCCGTCATCGTCATTCTCGCAAAGGAACAGGCCCTCAATACCGGAAAGATCTGGCAACGGGTTTACAATAAGATCAAAAGTAGTTTCGGCGTAACAACATAATTCCTCTTCCCTGGCCACTCTTACAGTAATGGTTTCCCTATTCTTCACGGTATTGGTAAAAGGATTTGGCAGCACGTCATAGGTAGTGCCACTACCATCTATATAGGTGACCACTTTATTGGTTTGATTTCCCAAGACCCGCGATCCAATACCTGAAGTGTCAAAAGCCGAATAAGTTCCTGTACCAAAATTATTTTCACAGGCTTCCAGGTTGTTGACGCCATAAGCTATGGGAGGCTCTTTAGCATCAATGGTTTCGGTTATCACCTCCACTTTTCCATCTTTGCCTTTAACAGTTGCGGTAATAATATAAGTTCCATCTGCTGAAAAATCGTGAAACGGAGACAGATCTGCGGAAGTATTATTGGCTCCTGAAGCCGGGTCGCCAAAATCCCATAGTACAGAAGATACATCTGAAGTGTTGGTCAAACTGAATTCAGTTAAAAATTCTGAACAATTATTGGTGATGTTCATTCCAAATGAACCGAAAATATTAGTGACATTACCTGTTACATTGATGTATAATTTGGTATCCGGCCACCCCAGGTCTTTAATATCAACAAATTCCTCAAAAGGCCTGCATCCACCAGCATAGGATCTAAACCAGGAAATGCCGCTATCCTGTGCAGTAGCAGCGGGGAATGCATAATCTCCTCCATTATATACTTCCACCAATATTCTTTCAACCCCGGCTGGAACAACCACAGGGTCTTCAAAATCCACATGAACTATTTTAGGCAACTGGGCATTGCTTACAAAATACGGAACGGGTACCACCTGGCTACTGCCAATAAGATCTGTATCTGAAAAGGAATCAGGAAAATTTCCATCTATTTTATATATTCTGAATTGCACGGTTACGCCCTGCCCCACACCCTGAAGTCCCACCTGTCCTGAATTGATGACAAATTCTTCATTGGCAGCTATTCCAAAATCACTTAATATATATTCCCTGGACCAACTCATACCCCCATAGTTGCAACCAGTGGTGTAGGGTTTAAGTAAGTTATCACAAACACTGTTACTAAGGGTAGTACTGGATCCGGAATTGTTATTGCTAAAGCTTTCTCCGTTAGCCCTGATAAAAAAATTGGCATTGGGAACCGGAACTTCCAGGTCGTCTGTTGAAATATAAGAATAATATTTTCTGCAACCTATGTAATACGATTCCCCCCTGTCCTCCTGTGTCCCGGCAATAATTACCTCGGCGGAATTAGGGTTATAACTATCGGCGGTTTTTCCAATAACGATCATTATTCTTTCCACTCCTGCCGGAACGACGATGGGTTCCTCTAAATCAAATTTTATTATTTGAGGGGTATCAATTTGGGGCAACAACATATATCCACCATATCCCAGCAGGACAGGTTCTGTTTCAGGAAAATTCCTATCAACACTAAAAACATTGTATTGCAAATTAGCCCCATTGTATGATTTATGTATTCCTACCTCTATGGATCTAACTATAAACTGCTCATTTGTAGTGACTCCAAAATCGGCCAAATTAAAAACCTTTCCCCAGTTTTCATCTTCTTCACAAGGAGTCATCCCGCTATGTAATAAATCCTCCCCAATGTTATGATTCAAAGTTATTTGCGCGTTTATACATTGAAAAGACAAAACAAACAGAAGCGGTATACCTATTTTAAACATGTTTATTGAGTATAATTTCACTTTCTGTTTTAGGTTGTTTTAGCTTGTTTTCCACTCGTTACATTAAATCCGTTTTCATTTTAACCTCAATTTCGCCTAAATTAAAGCTCACGCCCAGTGGAATTAGGTTCTGTAATTTTTAGAAAAAATTAGTACTACGGTTTTTAAAGTTTGTATTCAAGGCCAAGATTAAATACAGAGGACTTAATGCTATTATCTCTTTCAATTAATCCAAAAAAGAATCGGCCATTTATAATCAAATCTTCTGAAAGTTTATAGCCTATACCAACGGTAATACCAAGATCAAAATTATCGTAATCAAATTCCATTTCATCCGGCTCACCGGGTTGTTCAAAAGCAACTTTTTTTATCTTTTCATTTCTGTTTATAATAATTCCCAGCTGAGGGCCACCGTCCATAAAGAACATCTCTGTAAAAAAGTACCTGAAAACTAAAGGAACTGCTAAAGTCGATTCATTTATATTGGATTCAAAGTCGGCAAGAGTTGGACTTTCACCCCACACATTTAATTCTATATCTTCAATAAGAACACCCGTTCCCTGAAGGGCGAACAGCAATTCCGGTTGAAATTGTAATTTTTCTGAAATTCCAACATTAAAAAAACCTCCCAAATAAAAGCCGACCTTTCTTTGATATTGAAGGACATCTCTTCCGTCAACTTCAAAATCTGGGGTAAATTTGGAATGGTTTGCACCTGCTTTTATTCCATATTCAATGTTCGAATTTTGAGCGTATGAATTTGTTGTAAGACTAAAAATTATAGCTATTGCTAAAATGCTAATTTTTCTCATTTTTTGGTTTTAATTATTTGTGACGAATTGTATAATCCTATAAATTTTTTCAGTGTACCGATTTAAGTTTTTCTTTCACTATTGCAGCAGGGGGCGCGTTATTTTTTATCTCCTTTGGTGGTTGGGGAGCTGAGACTTCACGTAGCGGAAATTAACCAGCGGCAGTTCTTTTTTCCATTCACTTCAGTTGGTTTATTCTTTCTTCTAATTCAAATATTCTCATCAAAAGTTTTTCAAAAGTCAATGCCTCCCCATAAATCATAAATTTGGTCATTTCAGTATAATCATTTTCATAGTACTTTATTACGGTCAATCAGGGGTCTTATTTCTGCGTGGCCTTTTTTTCTGGAAGAAAATCCGCCAAACTCGGTAAAGTGAATGACATATTCATTTTTTGATGTCTAATACAAAGCACATCTCAAACCTTATTGTTCTATTACTTCGGAAATATCGAATTTCAAAATAACTGTTTCAAAAGAATTTACCCAGGGCTGGTAGGGTTTAAAGAAAATTATATCTCCACGGTCATTAAAAATTTCATTACTGATATAATCATCATGATATGGAAAAAGAGGGTATTCATATAAGGTCTTCAGCGTTTGAAAATCTTTTAATTCTTTACCATTAGATATAAATTGATTGTGAGTATCTGTTGCTAAAACACGTTCTTCAAATTCCCTTATGGGGTTTAGGTCCGGATCAAGTTGAAACTTATCCCAAAATATGTGTTTCCCGTTTTCTGAAATAAGCATAAAATTAAATGGATAAGGGATATCAGGTGAAAAAGATTTTTCCCGCACAGGTGTATCATTTTCAATAGAGAACCTGTAAACCGACTTTTCCCTTACTGTAGTGTTATGATACAATTTATTATTAAAATGGTTAAAAATAATATCACCGTGAATTAGAGAGTTATAATAACCTTTTTGCTCTCCCGTTAAGCCATCAATTATATACATTGGTGAATCTCCGGAGGTAGGACTTTTTCTTGCCACATATAGTCTGTAATCAGGTCCCACATCAATTTTTTGCAATCCCCACTCATTGGTGTTCACATAAAAATCTGTAACTTCCTGATTCGTCAAATCTACTCTTGTAATATATTCCGTACTTCTCGAAACAAGAAACAGATATTTCCCATCCCTGCTTATAACCAGATCTGAAAATCTTTTGTTTTTTAATATATGGTCATTAATTTTGATACCTTCTTCTGTATCTTCCAGGATGAGAACTCCATAATCCTCTGCGTAATCCATAAATACACTTTTTTGCCCCACTATAGCATATATCAAATTGCCCTGAGGTGATTTTGCCACATTGGTAATAAAATGTGGAACCCGCAGAAAATTTCCAGCCTCAGCTTCAACCAGGTTACTCCCATGCAGAGGTTCAAGATTTCCCGAGGCTCTTTTAATAAGTACCTGATAGGTAGCCCGCGTAGCGAGCCGAACTTTTTTATGTAAAAACTGGAGGGTATTTATATTTTCAAGTTCGGCAATAAGTTGGCCGTCTGCCAGGATCAGGTAAGATTGGAAATCATCTTCTTCATATTTTGTCCATTTTAATAGTAATGAATAATCACGGCGTTCGGTTGATAAGCTAATGTGATTTGAAAAAGAAATTGAATCCTTCTTAATATAATCTTCATTATCCCCAATTTTGACTTCGAAGGTAAGGGTATGATAACCTTTAGACAGTTGTTTCTCCAAAACACTGGAATAACTATCTTCCAGCGGGCCTTCATAAACAACCCCGTCCAGATTGCTTCTCCAGTTAATGGTAATATGAGATGCGGAAATTGGACTCGAATTATTCCTATAATTAAAACTGACTTCTCCTGTATAACTATAAGCGGCCTCAGGATCAAGAAAAATTGCACCCCACACACCCTCATAATAATAGTTATTAAACCTGTTCGGACTTGTAATTTCCGCACGAAAATTTGAAATATTATCAAAGTCAATAGATACTTCCTGCTCTTCCTCTTCCTCAACTTCTGCTGTTTCTGGTGTCGTTGGAGTATCGGCCTCCGGAGTACAGGAGGAAAGAAGTAAAAAAAATAAAAGAATGCCGGCGTTAACTTGTAGTTTCATATTGTTTATTGAATGGCTCATTAATTTTAGGCAAATTGGTTATAGTTCTAACCCGCTTAAATCAAAAGGTCTGAAGACTTTAAGACACTCACTCCTTCTTTCAAAATTATAGAAGCGGGGTTCTCCCCGGGCCTGTAACTTGAAGTCAGCATTTTTTATTTAAAGGTTGTCATTATGCTTCTGCCTAAACGACCCGATTCATCAAAAAAAGTGATCTTTTTTTCCTCCGGTTCCCTCCCGTAGTAAGCGGGATAAAGGTTATCCTGCCTGTAATTTGGAGTGAAGTTCATCTCGGTTCTCTCATTGTTCACGGTTATATCTACAGCGTAGGTTTCCCACAAGAGATATTGACTTCCATTGGAGGGAATCACGATCCTTGCTGTGAGATTTTCTCCAAAAACTTTCAAAATATCATCTCTTGAAAACACATCCTGACTTAAGGATTGAGGATTGGGTGCATTTTCTTTCTTTATATCCAGCCCGTTAAATTCCACCCTGTACCCTCTTTTCTCCAGAACCACCGTATAAATATTTGTTGGAATATCATCTGGAATTACAAAAGTAACTGCATAATATCTCACACCTGTAAATGAATCTCCATAGCTAAAATGAAATTCCAAGTGCTCCGGAACATATTTGTTTGTTCCATCATAAAAATAAACTTCCGGAACTTCCCCTTCATTCATTAAGAACCTGCCCATTATTCCGGCTTCTGCCCCTACATAAAAGGTTGGATTTGCTGAATATCCCAGGATTATTCTTTCAATTTCAGGTTCGTTTATCTGTGCAGTATAGGTGCGCCGGTCTCCATTCTCTGCCGTTACGGTATAGGTAACAGGAGTGGTAAAATCCTGGGCTTCACTTGCTGGAGGATTTATTGTAGCATGAGGAGGTATGGTGATTACCGGCGTAAGGGCACTAATATTACTTAGGGGGACATCTGCCCGTATAAACCCCGTTTGCCTGTTAATAACCGCTTCAATAGTTGTTCCTTCAATCTCAAATGTAAAGCTGTCTATTTCATTTTCTAAAGACACGGGCCTGTTGTCTACCCTTATCCGGTAAACATTGGAAACTCCATTTTCAGCATATACGGTGTAAACAACCTCCTCCCGAAAGTCCCGGGATATATTTGGCGAAGGCTCAATTCTTGCCTTCTCCGAAAAAATTATAGTAGGTTTCAGGGAAGAAACATCTTTTCTTTCGGTCTCGAAGCTTATAATTTTTGCCTGTTGATCTATAATTCCTTGATAAATTTCTCCATCAATACTAAGAGAAAATTCAAGGATTTGGTTTCCGGTGGCAAGTACCACAGGTTCATCATCCTTAGTGCAGGATATGACCAGCAACGCCAGAATCAAAATAGTAATTTTTTTCATTTTCTTTTTTTTGGATTAATTATGGTAGCCGGCATTTGAAGGATAAATGATCTCTTCGGTATCTCCAATGACTATTGTGGGAGAAGAGGTATTGTAGGTTACATTTGCGGTTTTCCATTTTATATTACCCGTTATGGCATCAACGCAATTCAGACTTGCAGCATTGGAGCTTATATAGACCTTTTGGTCATAAACAACAGGGGAAGACCAAATTTCACCTCCTAAATTTGTTTTCCATTTAAGAGTTCCTGTACCGGCATCGAAACAGAATAGATCATTCCCTGCCCCCACATAGACCAGCCCATTATCTTCAAAAGGTGAAGATCCTGAGTAGGATCCAAAGTTATATCTCCAGTTAATTTGTCCGGTATCGGCTTTTAGAGATATTATCTCATCGCGGGCAGAAAATATAATGTTACCATTTACGGCAATGGGAGCTGTTTCTGAGGCTTTCCCGATGTGTATGCTGTAGTTTTTTATACCGGTGGTTTTATTTACCGAGTAAAAAAGGCCATTGCCGTCCAGAAAATACAAATTACCCGCATAAATGAGGGGTGCGTGCTCAATTTGGGAATAATATCCGTTAAAAGAAGGATCCAACATAAATCCCCATTGCGTTTCCCCGGTAATTTTATTGACACTAATAAGATCTTCATTATTTCGTTTAGGCACATATAGATTGTCGCGGTCCATGGCAAACATGTAAATACTTTCAAACAAGCTTATTTCCCATTGTTTCTCCCGGCGCTCAAGATCTATACTTACCAGAAGGCCATCTACAGATTTTGCGAACAGGTAACGCTCGTCGGCCATTAAATGCCAGTAACCTATATCATATGATCTTATAACGGGGTTCGCTGCCCAGACCTTTTCACCTGTTAAGATCTTGTAGGCTGAAATTTCATCAAGACCCGTAAAGACCAAACCATCGTTAACACTATAAACTCTATCGCTTGTGGGAGTAGTCCAAAGCGTTTTTTGAGTGTGGAGATCTATGGCCATGAGATTTCCCGTACTAAAATCGCTCACAAAAGCGACCATACTGGTGGGACTTCTAAAGTTGAAAGTAATTTGAGAAGTACCTCCTTTGCGATCTGTGGCTATGATCATTCCTGTATAATCCTTATTATATTCCAGAATGGTGGACAAATCATTTCTTGTAATGGGGCCCTCAATGAGTTTGGAGTCTATATACACGTTATAGTAAATCCTGTCATTATCAGCATCTGTAGGAGTAGTCCAGCTTAAGTTTAACCTGGAACCCGTAAAAGTGAGTTCCTCTATTGTAAAAGCCGAGGGTACAGCATTTGGTTTTATTTTTTCATCTGGTGAGCATGCAAGGAAGATTGAGACCAGGAGCAATGACAGTAAATATTTCTTCATGTTTGTTGTGAGTAAAAGAGTATTAGTTTGAATTAAAATTAAATGTATTATTGATGAAGGTGCATATTTAAAAAATTCTTGAATAGTTATTTAATATCTAATTGCAATTGGACCAAGGTTATAAAATCGCAGATTCGACCAAGTCAAACCTCACGCAGCGACAGTTATTGAGCAGCGGGCCGTTATTGCTCCGTTTAATTTGAATAACGAATTAAGTAATAATAGAAAATATTTTTTCATAGGTTTCCTGTATTATAAATCATCAATTTCATTAAGCTTGTAAAACTTATTCTCCACCTCCATTGCTTCTAAATATTCCTCGATTGTTCGATCAAATCCTGCATCTTTCCTCAAAATATTTATTGTTTCAGGATCTTTTACCGGCCATAAAAACCGGATCCATTTACCTTCTTTATTAGCTTTTCCTTTTATCTGGGTGCCGTAAATTTGTTCAAGTCCTTTATCCATTAGATTTCTATCCTCCATCATTGCCAGGGAGGTTTTAGATATTTCGCCTTCTTCGGCTGCTTTTCTAATTAAAGGAAGGTATTGGTCTATTTTATCAGAATGCTGAATGACATAAAAAACTGCTTGATTAGCTGGCTCCCCCACTAAAGCTTTCCCAGGGTACCCATGCATCTTTATAATACTTTCGACTTTTATTAAATTTAAACTGTCAATTTCCCGCATTTCTGAATACAACTTATTTCCCTCAATATCCCTTTCATTCAAATCCATTTTATTAAGTAACTCCGCTTTTCTTTCCCCGAACAAATCCCCATTTACAATTTCTCTTATCCCCTGGTCCATCTGTAATATTCCTTCAAGCTCTTTTTTGAGTTCAACATTTATTTTATCCTCTTCAGAATTGGTGACAACAGTCTTTTCAATCTTACAGGAAGCCAATGCTAGTACGGATATTAATAAAATTAATTTTATAGATTTCATTATTATAATTGGTTTCGATGTCTCGGCAAGTAGTAATTATTAGATATAGA
Organism: Bacteroidota bacterium; assembly: GCA_051751125.1. Taxonomy (GTDB): domain Bacteria; phylum Bacteroidota; class Bacteroidia; order Flavobacteriales; family Flavobacteriaceae; genus Gillisia. The sequence goes on along the minus strand of JBNJKO010000026.1, from coordinate 7,873 downwards.
TTAATCGTTTTATTAGTTCTCTCACAATTGATACTTGCGCGAAGTCATGAGACCTCACTCAGCTTGGATTTTAGGACTTGCAGTCCGAATGAACTTTACTTTTGAAAAAAAATTGTTGAACGTCTTTCCTGGATTATGTATGTGAAAGTTCCCTGAATTTAATGCCTGTTCAATCTGCATGAAGTGTAGAGTTTTGTATAAAAAAAACAACATGTAGGGATGCCGTTTCCCGTGTTTTGTTAACGAGGTCTTAAAAGTAGTATAATTTTTGAATTTATTGTGAAAGATTAAGGGAAAGAGTAAAGAATTCGGAAAATAACTGCGGCATTATGGAAACCCGTAATTATTTTGCTACATCCTGACGTACTTTTATAGTATGACAGACGAAATACTGAAATATTATGTTCCGAAATCCTTTATAAGGAAAGAGATGCGATATAATTTTTTAATCGGGTTTGTTCTTGGCGTATGTTCTGCGGTTGTTTTAGTGGTTTTTATAGCAATATTCTTTCTTTAATTTCCCAAAAGGAATGGAATACATCTATTGAAATGATACCGGTTGAAATCGTTTCCTGTTACTTATTTAGAAGAAGGAAGTTTCAGGAATTTTTGGACTTTCATCACTAATCCAAGCTGTAATTAAGGAAAAACCCTCCGGTTGGTCAATGCGGTAATTTATCCCATCAGCTGGATCTACCCAATGCAAATAACCTACTTGTTGAATATCTCTATTGTAGATATCTATGTTTACTTTCAATTCTGAACCGGGTTCAAGCAATTGGAACATGTAACAGTATAAGTTCCCATTATTTGCCTTTTTGAAAAATATTACTTTTTGTTGAATGAAAAATCCACTTGTCTTTGTAGTAACAGGATTCGTATAAAGCAGATATGGATTTCCTTCAAAAATCCCTTCTTGAAAATCCCATCCATATTCTTCAATTATCTGCTGCTGGGATTGTGAGATCTGTGCATTTGAAGTAAAAATGATAAAAAAAAACAATAGGATTACTGTAATTTCTAGTTGTATATTTTTTTTCATAATGCCCCTTTTTAAGATTATAAATCGCTCGCTATCAATTAATTTACAATTTTTATTGAAATTTTAAAGATTTTTGATCTGAAAAAATCATTTGGCTATATAAAACAAATATTCCTAATAATATTTTGGGAAGTGTACTGTTCTGCAGCACAGTATTTCTACATTAAAGCCCCGGAAATTATTACACTAACGGCTGCAACCTCCAATACCAGTTTCCAGTTGCAATACTAAAATTATTTTATCTCGCGACTTATTTTGACGCCTTCTCTTCGTTTCTTTACTTCACTAATCAAGAGAAGCAATTATGAACATACTTTACCTGCACGGCTTAAAAAGCAAATTGAAGGAAGAGAAACGCAACATTCTGGAGAAATACGGAAATGTATTCGCCCCCGACATTGATTACTCAAAGGAGCATATTCAACCTCTGCAAATCCTTCAAAATTATCCCGACATAGAGTTTAATGTGATCATTGGCAGCAGCATGGGTGCTCTAAATGGGTATATCATCTCTGACTGGATTGGTCGTCCTGCCCTTTTGTTTAATCCTCCCCTATCAAAACATCCGGAAAGAATAGACCTTCCCAAAGAAAAGTTCACCAGGGTAGCTTCCTCAAAGCAAATTGTTTTAGGGGGAAAAGATGAAGTGGTGGATCCTAAGGAAACTTTAGCATTTTTAAGTAATCACCTCCAGAAAAATGAACTCGAGCTGAAAATTCATCCCGGGCTAGTTCACCGGATCCCAATTGACCTTTTTGAAGAGCAGGTTTCTTATTTCTTTTCTAAACTATGTTATTAATCACTATGGCTGTACACAAAACTATTAAGCGTTATACCAGGATCATTTCTATCCTTAGAAGAAGACCTATGAGCTATGATGAAATTCAAAGGGAAATAGCTTTGGATCATAGCTCGATAGAAGAAGACCTTCTAACCTCCCAACGAACATTTCAACGGGATATTAAAAATATTGCTACGATCTATGATATTGAAATAGGATCTGACAAAAGCACCAACAAATATTTTATTAAAGATGATGTTGAAGAAGTACATTCCCGCCGCCTGCGTGAGAATTCTGAAATTGTAAACGCAATTCGACTCTCCAAAGGTTTTGGGGAAAGCTTGATTTTTGAAGAGCGCAGATCTCTGGGCACTGAACATATGGCAGGACTTATTCACGCCATACAAAATCGCTTATCCGTCAAATTTGAATACCATAAGTATTGGGATGAGTCCGTTAGTGATCGCACTGTGAATCCCGTTGCATTAAAGGAAGCGCGCAACCGTTGGTATTTGATTGCACAGGACGGAGATATAGTCAAAAATTTTGCACTTGACAGGATTAGAAGTTTAGTGATCTCTGAATACCGGTTTGCTCATATTGAATACAATGTACACCAGGAATTTGAAAACAGTTTCGGCATCATTAACGGCACGAATGAGGAAGCTGAAAAAGTCGTGCTTTCTTTTACTCCCCAGGAAGGAAGATATGTGGAATCCCTCCCACTGCATCACAGCCAGGAATTGGTCCTGAAAAATGAAGAGGAAATCAGGTTTAGTTATTTTATCCGTCCTACGTATGATTTCAGAATGGAAGTGCTTTCCTATGGAGATCAGGTCAAAATATTGAAGCCGGAAGGCTTGAAAAAAAGTATTAAGTCGCAATTACAAAAGGCTTTGAAAGGCTATAAATAAATCAAAAACCTCGGGGCAAGCCTACGAGGTATGAATTAGAAAATACTTTTAAAAATTCGAGGCAAGCCTCGGGGAATTAAACCCTCAATGAGGGATTAAATTTTTCGGGTGTCGTGAATTGGCGTGACCCTTTATCATCTTTGGGAAAACTTCTGCCAGGATCCTTTGTTTTGCAGAAATCAAAAACAATAAAGCAGTTTAATCAAATCCGTCCTAGCCGAATTTTTCCTGGAATGTAGGGTAACAGGAGCGCAGAAGCCTGGACGGAATTTTAAAATTAACCAATGAACTACGGAAATAATACAGAACCCGATTTTTTACCGGATTTCAATTTGCAGCATGTGAACCACATGATGCACTTCTATCATGTACAGAAAATGTACCTGGCCTATTTCGGGAAAGTTCCCAGCAGCTATTCATTTTCCAATCGGGACATCGAGAAGTTCCATGGAAAATTTCCCGAAAAGTTCGAAACCAATATTCTGGGGAAGCATTTTAAAAGGTATATTGAAAGAGCAGATCACAAAGCCGACATTATCTACATTTTAAAAAATGAAATTATTTTAGAGCAGGAGCCAGATAAAGTTCACGTATATTTTCACGATGAGAATTCAGCGCTTCTGCATCAAGCTCCTGGAGTTTTTAAAAGGATTTAAAATAGAGAAACCGGATAAAGCTCATATCAATCTTATCATAACGCAACCTCATGGCCTCGATAATAAAAAGATAGGTTTTACCAAACCGGAGCTTAACCTCTCAATGAGTTATAATGATGACTTTCCGATGTTTCATGATAAAATGCTCAAAATCTTACAGCAGGACAATAAAAGTGGCCTCCATCTGCTATACGGAAAACCGGGAACTGGAAAAAGTACCTATATCAGATTCTTGTGCGGACTTGTACAGAAAGAAATCGTGTTCCTGCCGGGACAGATGGCCCAGAATCTTGACAATATTGCCATGACCACATATCTTATGGATACCCTAACTCCGTACTGGTCATAGAAGATGCAGAAGAGCTCATCGTTTCAAGGGACAGTCATCGGAACTCTAACCTTGCAATGATCCTAAATATTACAGACGGTATTCTGGGAGAATCCCTTGGCATACAAATTATCGCCACCTTCAATACCGATGTCCAAAATATAGATCCCGCCCTAAAAAGAAAAGGCCGGTTAAAATCGGCTTATGAATTCAGGGCACTAGCTCCGGAAAAAGCAAATCATTTACTTATTGAGCAAAACATGAACTATTCTACCGATAAAGATATGACCCTGGCGGAGATCTACAATATTAGCGAAGAAGAGCAATATAAGAGCCCGGAGAGAAAAGTGGTTGGATTTAAGTAATCTATGATGGATATTCCGGTGATGCTGACCCCCTAAGGATTTTGGTCAAAAAGATAAGATAATGACAACATTCCTGAGATTGCCAACAGTGGCGCCGAACTGGCGACGGTGATAATCTAGGAATATTTCCGGCAAGTGTGTAATTAAAGTCTGCTTTAATACACCCTGTACAACGTAGTTACTAAAACTCCTTTCAAATTGCGGGATCCAACAGATAATAACTGTTTTACTTCTTTGACCTTAAAATTAAACGGTGACGCTGAAAGGTTTACACCACTTTGTTTTTTTAGTCTAATTCCCTGTCCGGAGATAATATCCTTATTGGGTTCAAAATCTTCTTCCGGTATATGCTCGGTTAGAATAACATATTTAAAATCGTATAATTTTTCTACCACATCTTTAATTTCCGCATTCGATAAATGTTGCAACACCTGCCTTAGAATCGCGCAATCTCCCGAAGGGAGAACATCTGATACAATATCTAAAGCATAAAATTCTAAATTATCTGCTTGAAATTCTTTTTTATTATGTGTTATGAGAGCTGGGACTATGTCTATAGCAATATACTTTTTGGAGTATTTCACCAGTTCTTTACCAATATTAAAATCACCGCAACCCAGATCACAAACTACTGGTGGAGCTTCAAAATCTTTTAGAAAAGCGGATACTACTGCTATATATGGATTTACTGTTTCAGGATGGTGTGAGCCCAAACCAGAGTAAAATTCAGATTTGTTACCACCCCACAAGTTGTTTTCATAGATCTGCGCCATAGCATCTTTAGTTGGCCAGGGCTCTTTTGTTTTTTTATTTTTTGTCATTTAAAAGATAAAAACTGGTTTACTAATTTAAAGAAGTGTGACTCTAATTATTCTGCTAATTGTAAGAAACCTACCTTGGATTCAATTAGCTTCCTTCTACATTTAGTCAGAGAATTTATTTCAACTAAGGTATTAATCCCTCATTTCGATAATCATGCATTCAGGTTCCATCCATACTGTAAAGGAACCATCATTTTTCAATTTTCTGAAATTACAACTATATCCATCAAAGTTATATTCATAAAGTATTTCGCCTTTGCTTTTCAAGACCCCAAGCTGTGGCCTTTCTTTAATTCTAATAGTCCAATTTTGCCTGGTGCCGGGCAAATTGAAAAGCAGGTATTCAGGATAAATCCCGGTCCTTTCAAATTCGCGCATTCCGCCCTGGACATGAGTTATATATAATGACATAATCTTTTAAGGGAATTACTACTATTAAATTATTTTCTACGACGGTTATTGACGCATCTAATATATACTTTCGGTGTTCAAATTAATGAATTTCATTGTAAAGAATCTTAAAGGTCAGAATGTTTGTAAACGTAGATAATATTGAATTCCAACCGTGGTCTTTCAAAAGAAGCCCTGAAAAATCAATGCAGGATGAATTCCGTTTATCGCGTAAAGAATTTGAAATTATAGAAAGGGTTCTCTCTCTGGCATCAGATAAATTTGAAGTGCAGCAGGGAATTTACAAAACCCTTGAAATGATTGATCCTTTTCAGAAACTGCGCTTTTTTAAATGGTTGGAGTTTCTCCTGGACAATTCTTTTTTGAGATCAAAGTTCTTTAATGAGTTTCTGAGCACGGTCATTTGGGCGGTGAGAGAAAAACTGTTTCTTTTCCGGCAGACTCAATATCAGTTTGATAGTTGCAAGTACTATCTGGATATTATTTTCAAAACCGATGTCAATTTCATGCATCTGCAAAAGTGCAGGGAAGCTTTTTTATGCATTTGCATCCTGGCAGAACGACCAGATTTACAAATCAAGTCATTTACCAAAGCTTTGCCTTTGCTTGAAAATGTATTTGAACCCAAAGGAGTTCAGTTTTTTGATCACCTTTTTAATGATAATACCCGGCCATTGTTTTTCAAAGAACATTTGATCGACTGTTCCTTTGATGAAATAATATTATTGATAGCTTTATTAGATGGAGGTTCACCGCGGAAGTTATTGGACCCTATACATAGGATATCCAAAAGGGAGAATGCACTACTTCATAATCTACAATTGAACCTTACTGCCTTTCATACAGAAGTTATTGACAGATATATACTGGCAGCAAGGTTGCTTAAAGAAGCTCCACATGCGGTCATCACAATCCAGTCACTTCTTGAAACCAGCCATAAATTTGAGGAAGATCCCGGGGGATTCGCGAAGGATATTGATTTTTGGAAAGATGTGGTAAGGTTAATTTCAACTCCAGAGGAAAGTCTAACCTATCACGGCAATATCAGGTCACTAATTGATTATCTGGAGTATCAACGATACGGCGGGAATGAAATTCTGGATTATACTTTAAAAGGAAGAACATTAAATTCACTCATAAGGGTTGTTGACGAATGGCATTTTGAGGCGGCTTTTGATCATACTAAGGAAGACCTGGAGGCAACCTGGATTTCTTTGGGTATTCCCGATTATAAAAAAACTAATCCCAAAAATATTTTAAGAATAACTGAGATCACCTCCGGTAAGCGGTTACTTAAAGAGAGTGAAGATATGAAACATTGTGTATTTATTTATCTGGGGATGTGCCGGACAGGAAAAACCCATATTTTTAGCTTAACGGAAGAAACATTATCAATTGGAAAAACCATTGAAAAGCCTCTTGTTACAATTGAAGTAAAAGAAAGGAAATTGGTGCAGGCTTATGGGGAAAGAAATTCTTTTCCTGCTTCCGATTTAGTTGCTCTAATTTCTGAATGGTGTGATAAGAACGGGATTGAAAAATGATAAAGAGAAAAAGCCGAAATCATCTACATATTAAAACACGAAATAATGTTGGAGCAGGAGACAGATGAAGTTAGTGTGTATTTTAAGAATAAGATTTCTTACGGAAAACCGTAATGAACTCAAATTAAATACGAGTAGATTTACATTATTGCTTTCCTGAATTTAATTAACCTAAATAAATCCATGATGCATTTAACGGGTATGGGTTTCCTAGTCAGGGTTATTTTAATTGGATAATTAATTACAGAATACAATTATTATGGCATTATATAAAATAACAACAAAAAGAAAATTTGTAAATGGCAATTTATTGATTGACAAAGGAATGGCGGTTCAGGTTTCGTCTTTTAGTGCAAATCCCTTGTATTATGATGAAGGGAATGATGTGAACAATGCCTTTATAAGAATTTTTGGAATAGACTTAATGCCTCATGGCTTATTAAGCTCCACATTTTTGGAAGTGGAGAAAATGTAAATTATAATTAAAATTAGCAAGGTTGTTAATTTTAATTTTTTGCTGCCCACTAAACTAACTCTAAAAGAATTGCAATGATAGATGAAGATCGGCCATACCGAAGAATAGAAATTAACAAAGTATTTACCAAAACCAAAGAAGCAATGCATGCTGCAGCATTGTTAAGAGGTAAATCAAAAGGACTTGATAAAGCGCACTATCAAGATATTTATACGGGCAAAGATTTAATAGGTGGTGATCCTTACGATTATGAACATATTAGATCTTCTGAAGAAATTCACAGTAAGTATAAATCTGTTTTAACCAATGATCAAATTGCTTTAGTGGTTAACTGTCCTGAAAATATTGGGGTTACCCTTTCTTTTATAAATAAATCGAAAGGCAAACGAACTATGGAGGATTGGTTGAGTAATCCTGTTAACATCGCTGGTAACGGAATCGATTTGAAATTGACTTTAGCAAATTTGAAAAAAGCTGATGAAGGGATTGTGCAGATGGTATTGAAGTTAATGAAATAAATATCTACGGAACTATAG
>JBNJKO010000025.1:0-45633 GCA_051751125.1 Bacteroidota bacterium | reverse complement strand
AGGTCTTTTTTTGTTTAAAATATTTCCTAAAAAAATCCTTTATTCCGTTGGGAATAAAGGATTTTTCGTTTCTGGTTGTTAATAATAATTTATTCCAACTGTCCTAAACAGACGGTAAATCTCCTTCTCCTTTGGTTGGAAGGTTTGTTTTTCCCATAAGGAATATATCAATATGGCGTGCAGCTTCCCTGCCTTCAGAAATGGCCCATACGATTAATGACTGTCCCCGACGCATATCCCCGGCAGTAAATATTTTGGGTATATTTGTTTGATAATTACTTCCGGCTTTAATATTTGTCCTAGTATCTACCTCCAAACCCAACTTCTGACTCAATGTGGCTTCCGGTCCTGTGAATCCCAGGGCCAGTAGAACCAAATCGCAGGGCCATTCTTTTTCCGATCCGGGGATTTCTTTCAGTTGGGGTCTTCCTCCTTCTGTTTTAATCCATTCGATCTCTACAGTTTTAAGGCCTTTTAAATTTCCATTCATATCTTTTATAAATTCTCTTGTGGAAATTGACCAATTCCTTTCAACCCCTTCTTCATGGGAAGAAGTTGTTTTTAATGTGAATGGCCAGTAGGGCCATGGGTTTTCGACACTTCGGTTGGATGAAGGCATCGGCATGATCTCAAAATTAGTAACCGACTTAGCCCCATGCCTGTTCGAGGTTCCAACACAGTCTGATCCTGTATCGCCTCCCCCAATTACTATAACATGTTTGTCTTTTGCTGAAAACTCTGGTACAGATTGCGCCATGCCAGCAACTACTTCATTGTTTCGCTTAAGAAATTCCATTGCCTGAACCACCCCTTTACTATCAGCTCCGGGAATAGGCAGGTCTCTTTTTCTGGTGGCTCCTCCGCACAGTACTACTGCATCGAAATCCTGAAGTTTTTCAATTTCATAATTTACTCCCACATTCGCATTGGTTTCAAAAAGGATTCCTTCTTCTTTTAATATCGCCAGTCTTCTGTCTATAATTCTTTTTTCCAGTTTAAAATCCGGAATACCATACCGTAATAAACCGCCAATTTTATCATCACGCTCCAGTACGGTCACTAAATGCCCCGCCCTGTTTAACTGCTGAGCTGCCGCTAATCCTGCAGGGCCTGAGCCTACTACAGCAACCCTTTTACCTGTTCTGTGTTTTGGTGGATTTGCCTTTATCCAGCCTTCCTTAAATCCGCGTTCCGGGATGTATTTTTCAATAAGTTCTATCGCAACCGGTGGCTTAATGATTCCCAGCACACAAGCCGATTCACAAGGGGCAGGGCATAATCTTCCGGTAAATTCCGGGAAATTGTTGGTGGAATGAAGAATATCCGAAGCTTTTTTCCATTCGTTTTTAGAAACAGCATTATTAAAATCGGGTATTAAATTTCCCAAAGGGCAACCGCTATGACAAAATGGTATCCCGCAATCCATGCAACGACTACCCTGTTTTTTTAATTCCGTCTCCTCTGGTTTTTTATTGAATTCATTGTAGTTTTTTACTCGTACCTCAACAGCATCAGTTTCCTCTTCCTTTCTGTCATATTCCAAAAATCCTTTTAACTTATCCATTATTATGCTGTTTTTAATTCAACTTCTTTTCTTTTTAACCTTTCTTCTTCCAGTAATTTCAAGGCCTTCTTGTATTCAACAGGCATCACCTTTGTGAATTTTTCGGAATTTTCTTCCCAGTTATCCAGTATTTCTTTAGCGATACCACTTTCGGTAAACCTGAAATGATTTTCGATCAGATCTTTTAATTCCCCCAGATCTTTTTCAGAAGGTTTTTCGAGTTCGATCATTTCCATATTGAAATTTTTCTTGTCCACAGGGCCTTCCGTATTGTATATGTATGCGATACCTCCGCTCATTCCAGCGGCAAAATTCCTACCTGTTTTACCCAGGATCACTGCGATTCCTCCTGTCATATACTCACATCCGTGGTCACCAATTCCTTCAATCACCGCTTTTGCGCCGGAGTTTCTTACACAGAAACGTTCTCCGCCCATTCCGTTGATATAGGTTTCCCCATTGGTGGCACCGTACAACGCGACATTCCCGATAATTACATTTTCATTGGATTTGAAGGTTGCCAGTGTTGGTTTTTTGACCGCGAGTATGGCACCGCTTAAGCCTTTTCCGAAATAATCATTGGTATTTCCTTCAACCTTCAGCAAAAGGCCTTTTGTAGAAAATGCCCCGAAACTTTGTCCCGCAGATCCATTAAAATTTAATTGAAGGGTGCCTTCCGGTAGGCCTTTTTCACCGTGTATCTTGGTAATCTCATTGCTTATTATGGCCCCGGTTGTTCTGTTTGTATTGTTGATAGGGAAGTTAAGGATCATCTTTTCCTTCCTGTATATCGCCGGATGTGCCTTTCTTAAAATTTCAAAATCCAGGACGTTATCCAAATGATGGTCTTGTTTTTCAGAATTATAAAAAGTCATGTTTTCATCTACTTTCGGCTTATAAAGAATTTTTGAAAGGTCTATTCCCTGGGCTTTATAATGTTCAATGGCTCTGTTCATCTCCAGTTTCTGACTTTGTCCAACCATCTCATTCAGATTTCTGAAACCTAGATCCGCCATTATTTGTCTTAATTCCTGGGCTACGAAATACATGAAATTGATCACATTTTCCGGAGTGCCTTTGAAATTTTTCCTTAGTTCCGGATCCTGAGTAGCAATACCAACCGGACAGGTATTTAAATGACAGGCGCGCATCATTATACATCCTGAAGCTACCAATGGAGCTGTTGAAAAGCCGAATTCTTCGGCTCCAAGTAAACAGGCTATAGCAACATCTCTTCCGGTTTTAAGCTGTCCATCACATTCTACTACGATCCGGCTTCTCAGGTCATTCAATAATAAGGTTTGCTGAACTTCTGCTATTCCAAGTTCCCAGGGCAATCCTGCATGTTTCAGGGAAGTAAGCGGGGAAGCTCCTGTTCCTCCATCATATCCTGAAACAAGGACCACATCAGCTTTGGCTTTTGCCACCCCTGCAGCAATGGTTCCTACCCCAACTTTTGATACCAGTTTTACATTAATTCTTGCTTCCCTGTTAGCATTCTTCAAATCGAATATTAACTGTGCAAGGTCTTCAATGGAATAAATGTCATGATGTGGAGGAGGCGAAATAAGGCCTACATACGGCGTGGAATTCCTGATCCTGGCAATGTCATGATTTACCTTGGGACCGGGTAATTGACCTCCTTCGCCGGGTTTTGCTCCCTGGGCCATCTTGATCTGAATTTCGGTAGCATTTGTGAGATACTCTATAGATACCCCAAATCTTCCTGAAGCAACCTGCTTTATAGCTGAATTCCTCCAATTTCCATCGGTGCTTTTGTGAAAACGACTGGGATCTTCCCCGCCTTCGCCCGAATTGCTTTTACCCTGTATGCGGTTCATTGCAACTGCCAGATTTTCATGCGCTTCTTTACTGATAGCTCCTAAGGACATCGCGCCGGTCTTGAATCGTTTTACGATCTCTGTCCATGGTTCCACCTCTTCCAAAGGAATGGGATTTAGTTCTTTAAATTTGAACATTCCCCTTATTGTCATAAGGTTTTCACTTTGGTCATTTATAAGCCTGGCATATTCGGCATAACTTTCAGGATTGTTCTGTATGACAGCTTGCTGAAGTTTTGCAACACTTGCAGGATTAAACATATGCTTTTCGCCATTTCTTCTCCAGCGATATTCCCCGCCGATTTCAAGATCCAGATCTGTTTCGGTTTCTGTAACCGGATCAAGGAATGCTTTTTCGTGCCGTTTCTGAATTTCCTTTTCTACTTCATACAATCCAATTCCTTCGATACGGGTTGATGTATTGGAGAAATATTTATCTACAAACTTTTTATTGAGACCAAGTATTTCAAATATCTGTGCTCCCCGGTAAGAATGCAGCGTTGAAATACCAATTTTGTTCATTATCTTAAGAATCCCTTTCCCTATTGCAGTATTGAAATTTTCAACAGCTTCTTCAGCATCAAACATTTCAATTTCCTTTTCGGCTACAAGTTTATGAATGATCTCGTTAACCATATATGGATTTACAGCACTTGCACCGTATCCAAACAGCAATGCAAAATGGTGTGGTTCACGGGGTTCTGCAGATTCAATAACGATTCCAAAAGAAGATCTTCGGTTATGTTTCTTTACCATATGATGTACAAAAGAACACGCCAGGATTGATGGAATGGGTGCTAATTTTGGATTTACATTCCTATCTGAAAGAATTATAATATTGCATTTATCATCTACCGCAGCATTGATTTCGATGATCATTTCATCAAGGCGGGCTTCCAAACCGTTGAGACCTTTATCAATCTCATATAATATGGAAATGGATTTGCTTTTAAATCCGGGCTGATCTATATATTTTATTTTATCCAGATCTTCATTGGAAATAACCGGATTTTGAATACGTAACTTTTTACATTGCAGGGGAGAGATATTGAAAATATTCCGGTCTTCTCCAATTGCAAGGCTAATATCTGTAACGATTTCTTCCCTAATCCCATCGAGGGGAGGGTTAGTTACCTGTGCAAATAATTGCTTAAAATAGTTAAAGAGCAATTGAGGCTTATCTGAAAGCACTGCAAGTGGAGTATCGGCTCCCATGGAGCCTATCGCCTCTTTTCCCAAGGTTGCCATTGGAGTAATTATAGTCCCGATATCCTCCAGGGTATACCCAAAAAGACGTTGGCGTGTTTTAAAATCTATTTTCTCAACAGGGGTTTTGTTTCCTGTATATGGAACTTTAGAAAGGGGGAGCAAATGTTCATCGAGCCATTCCCTGTATGGAAGTCTATTGACAATTTTGGTTTTTAATTCTTCATCCCCGATTATCCTGCCTTCATTCATATCTACCAGGAACATTCTACCCGGTTCCAGCCTGCCGTGAAGTTCCACATTCTCCGGCGCAATATCCATAACCCCGGTCTCGGAGGCCATAACCACATAACCATCTTTTGTAAGGGTGTATCGTGACGGCCTTAAGCCATTTCTGTCTAGAAGTGCACCGATGTAATTTCCATCGGTAAATGGAATGGATGCCGGGCCATCCCAGGGCTCCATAATACATGCGTTGTATTCATAAAAAGCTTTTTTATCATCGGTCATGGAGGAGTTTCGTTCCCAGGCTTCAGGAACCATCATCATGATCGCTTCAGGTAAAGATCTTCCGGTATGCAGCAGAAATTCCAAAACCATATCCATGGAGGCGGAATCAGATTTTCCTTCAGCAGTAATAGGAGAAATATCTTTAAGGGAATCTCCAAAAACAGGGCTTTCAAAAAGTTCTTCCCGGGCCTTCATCCTGCTTAGATTTCCTCGCAAGGTGTTGATCTCCCCATTGTGGCACATGTATCTAAAGGGTTGTGCTAAATCCCAGGTTGGGAAGGTATTTGTTGAAAATCGCTGATGTACCAAAGCAAGTTTTGTAACTACTAAAGGTTCGTTCAAATCGGGATAATAGATATTGATATCCTGTGGCATTAAGAGCCCCTTATAAATAATTGTATTGGTGGACAAACTTGGCAAATAAAAATAATCTGCTTCTGAAAGTCCCGAAGCCGCTATTTTATGTTCTGCAATTTTGCGGGCTGCATAAAGCCGGGAATTGAATTCCTCCTTTGTAAGACTATCAGCTTTTCCTATAAAGATTTGTTCAACATAAGGTTCGGTTAAGGCAGCGATACTTCCAAGACAGGATTTATCCACCGGAACATCTCTCCAGCCAATAATCTTCAATTTTTGATCGCTCATTTTCTCTTCCAGCTGCGATTTGCAAATTTCACGCTGATTTGAGGATGGTGGTAGAAAAACCATTCCCACGGCATATTCATTGAATTCGGGAAGTTCAAATTTGCACTCTTTTTTAAAGAAATCGTGAGGGATTTCTATAAGGATTCCTGCTCCATCTCCCGTTCTCCCATCGGCACTAACGGCACCTCTATGCTCTAACCGAATCAATATATCAAGTGCCTTATGAATTATGTCATTAGTACGTTTTCCTTTTAAATTGCAAATAAATCCTGCTCCACAATTATCATGCTCAAATTCCGGGGAGTAGAGTCCCTGTTGCTTTGGTTTCATATGTAAATTTTTAAAATATAATCGCTAAAATATCTAAACAGCTGTTAATAATGAAGGTTTTATTCATAAATAATGCATTAAACTCATTAAAATGATTTTAGTGCATATGAAATGATAATATCATATTTGAGCGGATGTATTTTGAGAATTTGATAACACTGAATGAGCTCAAAAAATATTGAAAAGCAAAAAAGCAGCCTTTTGGGGCTGCTTTAGATTTTATTAAAAGAGTATTTTATTTTTTCAGGATGCTTCTTGAAATTACGATTTTCTGGATTTCAGAAGTTCCTTCATAGATCTGAGTGATCTTTGCATCCCGCATAAGGCGTTCTACGTGATAATCCTTAACATAGCCATTTCCTCCGTGAACCTGAACAGCTTCAACTGAAACATCCATGGCGACTTTAGAGGCATATAACTTAGCCATTGCTCCTGAAAGATCGTAATCTCCTCCATTATCCTTATCCCATGCTGCCTTCATTACCAAATGTCTCGCGGCTTCAATGGAAGTATGCATATCTGCAAGTTTAAAGGCAATTGCCTGATGGTTGCAAATTTCGGTGCCAAATGCTTTTCTTACCTTGGAATATTCCAGAGCCAGTTCGTAGGCGCCGGCTGCAATTCCCAGGGCCTGGGCTGCAATTCCTATTCTTCCGCCGGAAAGGGTCTTCATCGCAAATTTAAATCCGAAACCATCTACACCTATTCTGTTTTCTTTCGGGACTTTCACATCGTTAAAATGTAAGGAATGCGTATCGCTCCCGCGAATTCCCAGTTTATTTTCCTTGACCCCAATTTCAAAACCGGCCCAACCTTTTTCAACTATAAAAGCATTGATCCCGTGATGTTTTTTCTCGCGGTCGGTTTGAGCGATTACCAGATAGTAATCGGCTGAATTCCCATTGGTGATCCAGTTTTTGGTCCCGTTAAGAATATAATGATCTCCTTTATCTATCGCCGTAGTTTTTTGAGAAGTGGCATCACTGCCGGCTTCAGGCTCTGAAAGACAAAAAGCGCCCAGCTTTTCTCCGGTGGTTAATTTTGTTAAATACTTTTCTTTTTGCGCATCATTGGCATACGTATCCAATCCCCAACATACCAAAGAATTATTTACAGACATCACCACAGAAGCCGAAGCATCTATTTTGGAGATCTCTTCCATCGCCAGCACATATGCTACGGTGTCCATTCCGCCACCCCCATATTCCGGAGATGCCATCATCCCTAAAAATCCCAGTTCTCCCATTTTTTTAATCTGGGCAGCAGGGAATTCCTGCTTCTCATCCCGTTCAATCACGCCCTCTAATAATTCGCTTTTTGCAAAATCCCTTGCTGCATCACGAATCATTAGATGTTCTTCTGTAAGTTTAAAGTCCATTAAGTATATATTTTTTGAAAAATCAATTTTTTGACAACAAAGATAAGTTTTTGAAGGCTATTATTCAGTAAAGAATAATTATTTTTGAGAATATGAAAAAAAATGAATTTAAGGTGCTTGGAGTAATGTCCGGCACATCGCTGGATGGAATTGACCTGGCGTACGTGCATTTTAATAAGCAGCAGGATTGGGAATTTCAGGTAATAACCGCTGAAACCCTTCCCTATACTTCAGAATGGAAGAAAAAATTAACACAGGCAATCAATTTCAATATTGAAGATTTGAAGATGCTGGATGAAAATTACACTTCTTACCTGGCAGGAGTTATATCAGAATTTATTAAAAAACATGAAATAACAGATCTTGATGCAGTTTGTAGTCATGGTCATACGGTAAAGCATGAACCCGAAAACGGAATTACGCTTCAAATAGGAAACCTTCCGGAACTTGCTGTTCTCACAGGGCAAACCGTGATTTGTGATTTTCGGGTTCAGGATGTGGCCCTGGGCGGACAGGGTGCTCCCCTAGTTCCGGTGGGAGATGAACTGCTGTTTCCTCAATATAAGTACTGTTTAAATCTTGGCGGCTTTGCAAATATTTCAACTTCTGAAGGAGGAAAAAGGATAGCCTATGATATTTGTCCTGTAAATACGGTATTGAATCAATATGCTGAAAAACTTGGATTTGAATTTGACAAGGATGGAGATCTTGCAAGATCCGGCCAAATAAATCCGGAATTGCTTGAGGAACTTGAAGGCTTATCTTTCTATAAATTACCACCCCCAAAATCCCTGGGGATAGAGTGGGTTAATAAAGAGGTTCTTCCTATTTTGAAGAAATATGAAAGTGACATTCCTTCTGTTTTACGCACATATTGTATGCACATAGCACTACAAATTTCAAAAGAACTGGGTAGCGATCCTTCTTCAGAAGTGTTGGTTTCCGGGGGTGGATGTTTCAATGTGTTTTTACTTCAGCAACTAAAGAAAATGACCAGTACCAAACTTGTAATCCCTTCAATAGAAATTATAAATTATAAGGAAGCACTTATTTTTGGCTTTCTGGGCGTGCTTCGGTTAAGGGAGGAAATCAATGTTATTAGTTCGGTGACCGGGGCGGAACAGGATCATAGTTCGGGAATGATCTATTTGCCGTCATAAAGGTTATACCAATAAAAATCTTTTTCAGGTGATTTTTATCCATGCTCTTAACAATGGATTAAGTGCCTTATTCAACAATTATTAAATTGGAGGATAGGTAAGGAGTGATTTTTATTCCTTAAAATTCCGAATTTAACAGGAAAGAGGGCTGTTAGTTTTTTATATTTGCGCACAAACTGAATAATACATGAAACATCCATTAAAATAAAATTTTTCTCACAGGAAAATAATTATATGGATGTTACATATGTCCACTAAAACAATATTATAAACATATATGAAAGAATTACTGAATTTATACGAAAACAAGCCGCCTGAAATCGTTTTTAACTGGAAAGACCGTGAAACGGATGCTGAAGGCTGGACTGTTATAAATTCCTTAAGAGGTGGTGCTGCAGGTGGGGGAACCCGGATGAGAAAAGGACTTGATATGAATGAGGTGCTCTCCCTGGCTAAAACCATGGAAGTGAAGTTTACCGTTTCCGGACCTGCTATTGGTGGCGCGAAATCAGGAATCAATTTTGATCCTGCCGATCCCAGGAAAAGAGGTGTTTTAGAACGCTGGTATAAAGCGGTTGCCCCTTTGTTAAAAAGTTATTACGGTACGGGTGGCGATATGAATGTTGATGAAATCCATGAAGTAATTCCAATTACAGAAGAATGTGGAGTATGGCATCCTCAGGAAGGAGTCTTTAATGGCCATTTCCAGCCAAGTGAAGCCGATAAGATCAACCGGATTGGCCAGTTGCGCCACGGAGTGATAAAGGTTCTGGAAAATTCACAGTTTTCTCCCGATATAAGCAGAAAATATACCGTTGCCGATATGATCACCGGTTACGGCGTTGCCGAAGCGGTAAAACATTATTATGATATTTACGGAGGTGATTTGGTTGGTAAAAGAGCAATTGTACAGGGCTTCGGTAATGTAGGCTCTGCAGCAGCATTTTATCTTTCGCAAATGGGCGTGAAAGTTATAGGCATTATAGACCGGGTTGGAGGATTGATAAATGAAGATGGTTTCTCTTTTGAAGAGATCAGGGATTTATTTCTGAACAAAGACGGGAATGCCTTAAAACACCCCAACCTGATCCCGTTTGAAGAAATGAATGAAAAGATATGGAGTTTAAATGCCGAAATTTTTGCGCCGTGTGCAGGTTCCAGGTTGGTGAATCAATCTCAGGTTGAGCAGCTTATAAAAGGCGGCCTAGAGGTGATATCAAGTGGAGCAAACGTTCCTTTTTCAGATAAAGAAATATTTTTTGGTCCTGTGATGGAGCATATAGATGAAAAAGTAAGCGTTATACCGGATTTTATTGCAAATTGTGGAATGGCCCGCGTTTTTGCTTATTTCATGGAGCGAAAGGTTCAAATGACAGATGAAGCAATTTTTAATGATACTTCCATTACCATAAAGAATGCGATACAAAACACCTTTGATCATAACAGTTCAAAAACAAATATTAGCCGAACCGCATTTGAAATTGCGTTAAAACAGCTTGTATAATTTAATTTTTACAATTAAAATTAGTTTCTCACGTTACATTTAAAAACCTAAATCAATTTATGCTATACTTTTTCCAGCAGGATGACCTGGCACAAACAGCCCTTGAGGTGGAGCCGGTCGTAGAAGAAAAAACCCTTTCGTTGTTTGATTTGATGATGAGTGGAGGCCTGGGTGGCCAGATTATCATCGGTATTTTATTTGTCCTGCTGTTCGTAGCAGTTTATATTTATTTTGAAAGGCTTTTTGCAATTAAGGCCGCTACGGAAGTAGATCAGAATTTTATGCTGCAAATAAAGGACAGTGTTTTGAACGGGAATATCGAAGCTGCAAAGATACGATGTGCCCAAACAAATTCCCCGGTTGCCCGGTTGACCGAAAAAGGAATTTCCAGAATTGGGAGTCCGTTGGAGGATATTAATACAGCTATTGAAAATGCAGGAAGACTCGAAGTTTATAAACTAGAAAAAAATGTGAGCATCCTGGCAACAATTGCAGGGGCTGCACCAATGATTGGGTTCCTTGGAACTGTAATTGGTATGGTATTGGCATTTCACGCACTTGCCACAAGTAGTGGTCAGGCTGAAATGGGAGTTCTTGCAGAAGGTATTTATACCGCGATGACAACTACAGTTGCTGGATTAATTGTTGGTATTATAGCATATATAGGGTATAACCATTTGGTTGTAAAAACCGATAAAGTAGTGCATCAAATGGAAGCTACCGCGGTAGATTTCCTTGACCTGCTAAACGAACCTGCTTAATATGAACTTAAGAAGTAGAAATAAAGTTAGCGCCGATTTCAGCATGAGTTCAATGACAGATATTGTTTTCCTGTTATTGATATTCTTTATGCTAACCTCTCCGGCGATTACACCGGAAGCTCTGGATTTAATCCTGCCAAAAGCAAGTGGAAAAACAACCAATGTTCAAAGTTTGTCGGTAAGTATAACCAAGGACCTTCAAATCTATATCAATGATGAACGCGTTAGTAGTTCAGCTTTGGAAGGATTGCTTAAGCAGAAATTGGCCGGAGAAGAAGATCCAACCATTATTTTACGTGCCGAAGAAGGAGTGCCGATTGAAAAAGCGGTAAATGTGATGGATATTGCAAACAGAAACAGGTACAAAATAGTACTTGCGGTGAAGCCTGAAAAGACTAATTAAAATTTTGAACCAGAAATAAGTGAGCCTTATAGATACCAAACACGAAAAGAAATCTCTTGTCATCACGGTAACCATACACGTGGTGCTTATTTTGCTGTTGATCTTTTTCGGATTAAAATATCTGGATCCCCCGCCGGAAAGAGGAATCGCTATTAATTTTGGAACTTCTGAAGTTGGTTCAGGAGAAAATCAGCCTACAGAGCCTGTGAAATCGGCTCCTAAACCTACCACCAGTCCGGTTGTTTCTCAACCCAAGCCGGTGGTGGAAGAAGTGGTTACGCAGGAAACAGTGGAAGCCCCGGTTATTGAAAAGAAAGCAGAAAAGAAACCTGTTGTCCAGCAAAAGCCTGTGGAGCCTAAAAAAGTGGAGCCTGTTAAGCAACCGGATCCCACCCCAGAAAAATCTACTTCAGACGCGCTTAGCAGTATTTTAAACGGCCCAAGAAGTGACGGAACCGCCGCTGGCGGGGAAGGAAATGACCAGGCCGCCGGGGATAAAGGGAGCAGGGACGGAGATCCTAATGCCAGTTCTTATTATGGAAATGGAATGGGGCTGGATGGAGATGGGAATTACAAATTGGGAGGAAGACGTGCTTTGAATAAAGAGCGGATTGTTCAGGATTGTAATGAATCCGGTCTTGTGGTTGTTCAAATTGAAGTAAATCAAAGCGGGCAGGTTACTAAAGCCATCCCGGGCGTTAAGGGAACTACAAATAACAATCCTTGTTTGACAGATCCTGCAAGGCGTGCAGCACTTGCAACAAGGTTTAACAGCGATTCCAAAGCACCTTCCAAGCAAGTGGGAACCATTACCTACAACTTTAAATTATCTGAATAGTGCCAAATTATTCTCAAACTGTGGAATGGATGTTTCAGCAGTTGCCCATGTATCAGCGAATTGGCGCCGATGCGTTTAAAAAAGACCTCACCAATATTCTAGGTTTTTCTGAAAAATTAAATAACCCACATCTTAATTTTAAATCAATCCATGTAGCCGGAACCAATGGAAAAGGATCCACCAGTCATATGCTGGCGTCTATTTTACAGGAATCCGGGTATAAAGTTGGTTTGTACACTTCTCCTCATTTAAAAGATTTCAGGGAACGTATTCGGATTGATGGGAAAGAAATTCCTGAAGATACCGTGATCCGGTTCATAGATGAAAATAAATCGTTTTTAGAGGATCATAAGCTTTCTTTTTTTGAGATGAGCGTTGGGATGGCCTTTGATCATTTTAGCCGGGAAAAAGTAGATATCGCCGTTATAGAGGTTGGATTGGGAGGAAGGCTGGATTCAACAAATATCATTACTCCAATCCTTTCTGTTATTACCAATATAGGGAAAGACCATGTGCAAATGCTTGGAGATACGCTGGAAGAGATCGCATTTGAAAAAGCCGGGATTATCAAACCCGGAATTCCTGCTGTGATTGGAGAAAACCAGGTGGAAACCAAAGCTGTTTTTAATGAAACTGCGAAGCGATTAAATTCAGAAATTATTTTTGCTGAAGATCTTAATGCTGAAAATTATTTTTCAGACCTCACAGGAGAGTATCAAAAAAAAAATATACAGACCGTTGTAACTGCCATCCGAAAATTAAATAATATCGGATTTACTATTTCTGCAGAAAATATTTACAAAGGTTTGCTACAGGTTAAAAAAAATACAGGATTGCGTGGCCGATGGGATATTTTGCAAAACAACCCAAAGGTGATATGTGATACTGCCCATAATGCCGAAGGCCTTGTATACGTGATAAAGCAATTATTGAAAGAGGATTTCAGGCAATTACATTTAGTTCTTGGAGTTGTTAATGATAAGGATTTGGAAAAAATACTGCCGTTATTCCCAAAAGAGGCAATTTATTATTTTTGTCGACCAAATGTTCCAAGGGGTATGAACGCCGAATTTTTGAGAGATCAGGCATTGAAATTTGGACTGAATGGAAGTGTATATTCTTCAGTTTCAAATGCCTATCTAAAAGCTTTGAAGGAAGCAGAAAAGACTGATGTAATATATGTTGGAGGCAGTACTTTTACCGTTGCAGAAATAATTTGATATTTTTTTAAATTTTGTTTGTGGTATTCAAAAAGTAGCCTATATTTGCAACCGCAATCAAGCGATAGCGGGCAATTAGCTCAGTTGGTTCAGAGCACCTCGTTTACACCGAGGGGGTCGGGGGTTCGAATCCCTCATTGCCCACAAAGACTTCCGAAAGGAAGTCTTTTTTGATTTAAGGCATTTTTTTTGGGGTTCATCCCGATAGCTATCGGGGCTCATTGCCCACAAAGACTTCCGAAAGGAGGTCATTTTTGATTTAAGGCATTTTGGTTTCGTTGGTTCCTCCGGTATTCTTATGGATTAACCAAGGTTAAATTCGAATCAAGCTTAAAAGTTGTGGACTGCATAACATTGAATGGTCATATTCTGTAACTACCGGCACAGCTATTATCCGTAAAAACCTCATTTACCAATCGATAGTCCCTGCGGGACATAAAAACCAAAAACGGTTATGTCCCGTTAGGGACAACATACAGGTAAAAATCAAGATGAGACACAATCCCGTGCCTTTAGGTGCGGGATATAAAATTTGAAGGCAAGGCAAAAGTATGGGATACTCTATATGGTAAGTTGATGACTCTTTACTAACTTCTGACAGCTTCCTGAAAAGGAGTATTTTCATTCCGGGAATAATGCTAAATTTTAATATCTTCGTGCTATTAATAATAGTTTTGGGTGATTAGCTCAGTTGGTTTAGAGCACTACCTCGACAAGGTAGGGGTCGCTGGTTCGAATCCAGTATCACCCACAAAAATATTTCTTCAACTTATCTTTCTCAGCATGCTATCAAAGGGCTAAAAAATTAAAAATCAAACCCTTTTATTTTTACTACATCCAGAATGCGTTCCAGGGCCATTCCTCTGGATCCTTTTACCAGGATGTAAGAATTGTGAAAATCGGTTTCTTTTATTTTTTCCGCCAAATCTGAAAAGCTTTCAAATTTTTCAATAGTTCCATTTCGGGAATTTGCCTTGTTAAAATTACTGCCCACAAGGAAAACCCTTTTAAAACTCATTGTTTCTACCAGGTTCACTATTTCCTGATGTTCCTGCGCAGAAGTTTCTCCCAGTTCAAACATATCACCCAGAATCACGGTTTTGTTTTCTGCAGGGTATTTATGAAAGCTTTCCAGGGCTGCCGTCATACTGGTAGGATTGGCATTGTAAGCATCCATTAAAAAAGTGATGGTTCCCAATTTTATGATTTGCGACCGGTTGTTTTGTGGATTGTAGGAGGCTATTGCATTCCCGATGTCCTCAGCCGGGATTTTTAAATAGAGTCCAATGCAAATTGCGGCAGCGATATTCCTGGAATTGTAAGATCCGGTCAAAGCGCTTTTATAGACTTGCTCTTCCTGAATTACCTCTGCGGTTGTGAGGTTATCTTTATATTTTACAATTACATCGGCATTGACCGAAGTTCCAAAAGAAAATGTGTTTTTATAAGAAAGCTGCTTTTGCTGAATTGGGTCATCTGCATTTAGAAAGACGAGTTTATCGTGACTTTTTAGATATTCATACAACTCGCTTTTGGCTCTAATGACTCCTTCAATGCTTCCAAAACCTTCCAGGTGCGCCTTTCCGAAGTTTGTGATGTATCCGTAATCCGGCTGTGCGATCTCGCACAGTCGTTCGATCTCTTTAGGATGATTTGCGCCCATTTCTATGATGCCGAATTCTGTTGAGCTGTTCATAGACAAAAGGCTAAGAGGGACTCCTATGTGGTTGTTTAAATTGCCTGCAGTGGCAACTGTATTGAATTTTCTTGAAAGTACAGCATTGATAAGTTCCTTGGTGGTTGTTTTCCCGTTGCTTCCGGTTATTGCCAGAATTGGAACTCCCAAATAATTTCGGTGATAACTGGCAAGTTGCTGAAGGGTCTCTAAAACATCAGATACCAAAATGTATCTGTCGTTTTTTTTCATTTCGGGTTCATCTATCACAACGTATCCGGCTTCTTTTTCCAGTGCCTGATCTACAAATTTATTTCCGTTGAAGTTTTCTCCTCTTAACGCAAAATAAAGTTGGTCTTTTTTAAGAGTGCGGGTGTCGGTATTAATTCCGCTACTTTGAAGAAAAAGTTTGTGTAATTGTTCGATGTTCATCGGCTAAAAATATAAAAAAAGAAACGGTTTAAAAAGTTATGATTTCGTCTTTCAAAAATTCTAAAACCAATGTTTTAAAATTTTAAAGCCTTTTCAATTATTTTCAAACTGAATTCAGCTAAACGAAACTTTACTTCTTAAACCGTTTTATTAAGAGTTCACAAGAATTTAATTTCTTGCTGTTTTATTTTCATTCTTTGATTTGGAACCTACTCTGGACATCGCATTTCTGAATCCGATGTAATCCGTGGCCATATCCTGAGGGAAATATCTTCTTTGAGCAGGATCCAGCCAATAAGCTCTATCTCTCCATGAACCTCCTTTATAAACTCGTACTTCGTCACTAACAAGGCTAGTTCGTTTGGTTTCGTCATTTTCAGGTCTTATGTTTCCTAAACTATCCGTTGAAGTTGCAAACTGCGGAGAGTTATACATCCTTTTTGAAGGACTTGATATTTCGTTGAAAGGTTCGTAGTATCTGGAAGAACTTTTGTCGCCATCACGGAAATCCCTGTTATCACTTTTATCAAAATTGGTTCTCAAATAGGAATCCATTTCTGTAATAGGAACCTGAGCTATTTCCCCTGGAAGTGCCCGTGCTACAATTTTCCCATTGCTTAAAGTGTCGTAAACAACTCCGTCTGGAGCTACAATTTTCACACTACCGTCGTCATTAATTTCATTTTTGGTATAAACATTTCCGCGATAATAATTGAAATCATTGAATTCATCATCTACTATAGGTCTGTATACATCAGCAACCCATTCAGAAACATTCCCTGCCATATCATATAATCCAAAATCGTTGGCTTCATAAGATTTCACTTCCGCAGTAATATCGGCACCATCGTCACTCCATCCTGCAATTCCGCCATAATCTCCTGCCCCTTGTTTAAAGTTGGCGAGTTGGTCGCCTTGTCTTTTTACATTTCCGGATCTGGTGTATTGTCCGTCCCAGGGGTATTTTTTTCTTCCGCGGTAAACATTATAGCTTCGTATTCCTACAAGTCCCAATGCCGCATATTCCCATTCAGCTTCAGTAGGAAGTCTGTATTCAGGTAATAATACCCCATCTTTTCGTTGAATGTATATGTTTTTTGCTTCTGCACTATCTGATGCAGTACCTAGCTTATCGGCATTTTTACCACCTCTTGTTATTTCATCATTTCCACCATAAACCTTTGTTGGTGCATTTAAATAAGTTTCGGTATCAAAAGTAGTGGCTGCGTCAATATCGTTATATCGGGCTCCTTCTTTTATATAGCCTTTTTCTTCCAGCATTAATTCATTCACGCGATTGGTTCTCCATTTGCTGAATTCGACTGCCTGGATCCAGCTAACCCCTACCACCGGATAATTGGCATAGGCCGGATGTCTCAGGTAATTGTTTACCATGGTTTCATTGAATCCTAAACGATTTCTCCACACCAAAGTATCGGGAACTGCGCCGTTGTAAATATTTCTATAGTTCTCTTGGCTGGGAGGAAATACATTTTTCAACCAGTCCAGGTATTCCATATACATCATATTGGTCACCTCGGTCTCATCCATGTAAAAGGACTGTATGTGTTGTTGTGTTGGCGTGTTGTTCCAATCGTGCATCACATCATCCTGAACTCTTCCCATAGTGAAAGTTCCACCTTCCACAAAGACAAGTCCTGGCCCTGTTTCCTGCTCCTTATAATCTGTATTGTACTGAAATCCACCGTCTTTGGAATTTATGTCCCAACCGGTAGCACGGGAGTTATTTTTGTAATTATTTGATTTATTACAGCTGAAGAGACTGGCGCCAATAGCGATAGTCAATAGCGTTTTAAAGGCAACATTCGTCCTCATATTCTGTTCTCTTTATGTAGTAATTTAGGCTTTGCAATATAGTAATTAACGCCAAAAGTACAAGAATATTTTATTTGTTTCAAAAACATGTAAATACTTAATATTCTTGAGGATAAGCTTATAGATAATTAGCTTGAACCTCCCCCTGGAACTAATGGCTAAATTAGAAATTCTGCATTGAAGGTGCTCAATTGTAAATATGTGCAATAATTATTGAGGAAAATAGTTATAAAAGAGCAGCTTATTCAAATATTCTGCATAAATTTTATTTGAAATTGATAAGAGCTTATTCTCTTAACAAGAATAAAAATATATATTTGTTAAACATTAAATAATGTGATGAAAAAAATTACACTTTTAGTTCTTGGGGTTGCCTTATTATCAAATGTTCAGGGTTACGCGCAGGAGGAGAGGGATAGGGTTATTACAACCGCAGTTCCATTTTTATTGATCGCGGCAGATGCCCGGGGTGCAGGAATGGGTGACCAGGGGGTTGCAACTTCTGCCGACGCTTTTTCACAACAATGGAATCCAGCCAAATTTGCCTTTATAGAAAGCAAACAGGGAATAGGGGTTTCCTACACTCCTTATTTGAGTAATATCGTGAATGATATATTTTTAGGGAATCTTACTTATTTCAATAGGCTTGATGAGCGAAGCGCAGTAGCGGCAAGTTTGAGGTATTTTAGTTTAGGATCTATTGAAACCCAGGGAGGTTTTGAAGAGCAACCTTTATTGCTTAGCCCAAATGAGCTCACACTGGATCTATCTTATTCCCTGCGCTTAAGCGAGGTTTTTTCATTGGCAGTTGCAGGTAGATATCTTAGATCTGATCTAAAACTAGCTGTAAACAGTGAAGATGCTACTGCAGCATCCACATTTGGAGTTGATATTGCCGCATTTTATCAAACCCGGCCAATTGTGTTTTCCAATTTTGACGGACGATTTCGTGCAGGTGCCAATATCTCCAATATTGGTCCAAAAATAAAATATGATGAAGTTGGACAGGAAAATTTTATCCCTACAAATTTAAAAACCGGTGCCGGATTTGAATTTATTTTTGATGTGGATAACAAGTTAGGGACCTACGTAGAATTTAATAAACTGCTTGTGCCAACACCTCAGGATTTTGATGGGGATGGAGATATAGATCGCGAGGATGAGCAAAGATATAATGATATAGGTGCAATAGAGGGAATCTTTAAATCTTTTGGAGATGCTCCGGGAGGATTTGGTGAAGAAATGAGAGAGATTACCTGGGCTTTAGGTGCTGAATATGTCTTTAGAGAAGCATTTTCCCTAAGATCAGGATATTTTAACGAGAGCGATACTAAAGGGTCAAGAAAATTTGTTGCCATAGGTGCAGGGTTTAAATATGCTCCGGTTATCATAGATATTTCTTATTTGTTTTCAACCTCTAATGTCGTGAGCCCGCTTGATGGAACTCTGAGATTTGGATTGACATTTAATTTTGGGGAACAATATGCCGATTTTTAGTAGATCTAAGCTGAAGCTGATGTTACATGTGTCCTCTAAAATAATAATATAACACATGAAATCAATAACGATTAATTGCGATTTGGATATCTACGATTCGTTCGAAGATATTCCTGCAGATATAAAGGAATTAATGGAAATGGCCATAGAGGCAAGGAATAAGGCGTACGCTCCTTATTCGAAATTTCATGTGGGAGCTGCGATTTTACTGGATAATAATGAAATTATTACCGGAAGCAACCAGGAAAATGCTTCCTATCCTTCCGGACTTTGTGCAGAGCGCACTGCCATTTATTATGTGGGATCCCAATATCCTGATGCAATTATCAAAACACTTGTGATCTCTGCCAAATCCTTAATGCACAGCATGATTACTCCTGTGCCGCCCTGTGGGGCTTGCCGCCAGGCTATCGCGGAGTATGAGGTCAAGCAGGATGAGCCTATTGAGATCTATTTTATGGGGGCAAGCGGGAAAGTGGTAAGGTCCAATTCTTTAAAGAATTTATTGCCTTTGGCCTTCGATAACACCTTTCTATAACGTTTTCGTTCTTTTTAATATTAAAACTGTTTTCCATTCTTATTGAAAATAGTATTTTTGTGTTCCACTAGACAAAATCCACTGTCCGGTCTTAAATTTATTTGTAAATGAAGAAAATTACCAAAGCCACCTATTTAAAGTGGTACGAGGATATGCTGTTTTGGCGTAAGTTTGAAGATAAACTGGCGCAGGTTTACATTCAGCAAAAAGTAAGGGGGTTCCTGCACTTATACAATGGACAGGAAGCTATTTTGGCCGGATCCTTACACGCGATGGATCTTACCAAAGATAAAATGATCACAGCCTACAGGAATCACGTACAACCCATTGGCATGGGCGTTGATCCAAGACGGGTGATGGCCGAACTTTACGGAAAAAAGACCGGTACTTCCCAGGGATTGGGAGGTTCTATGCACATCTTTTCCAAAGAATTTCGGTTCTATGGAGGTCATGGGATCGTAGGTGGCCAAATTCCTTTGGGAGCAGGCCTTGCCTTCGCAGATAAATATTTTAAACGAGATGCAGTTACCCTAACTTTCTTAGGTGATGGTGCTGCCCGTCAGGGTTCACTGCACGAAACTCTTACAATGGCAGTAAACTGGAATCTTCCGGTTGTTTTTTGTGTTGAGAATAATGGATATGCTATGGGAACCTCGGTGGCACGTACTTCAAAAAGCACCGAGATATGGAAATTAGGATTAGGGTATGACATGCCTTGTAGTGCTGTAGATGCAATGAATCCTGTAAAAGTAGCCGAGGCTATGGATGAAGCCATCACCAGGGCAAGAAAGGGTGAAGGACCTACCTTTTTAGAATTAAAAACCTATCGTTATAGAGGTCATTCCATGAGTGATGCCCAGTTATATCGTACCAAGGATGAAGTTGCAGAATATCAAAAAATAGATCCTATCACCCAGGTACTGGATGTTATAAAAGACAAGAAATACGCTACAGAGAAAGAGATCAAGGAAATTGACAAACGCGTTAAAGATTTGGTTGCCGAATGTGAAAAATTTGCAGATGAATCTGATTTTCCTGATACAAATGTGATGTATGATGTAGTTTATGAGCAAAAGGATTATCCATTCTTATCAACTAAAATAGAGTAAATTATGGCTGAAGTTATAAATATGCCGCGATTGAGCGATACCATGGAAGAAGGTGTTGTCGCAAAATGGCTGAAGAAAAAAGGGGATAAAATAGAGGAAGGCGATATTTTAGCTGAAATTGAAACCGATAAGGCCACAATGGAATTCGAGTCCTTTTATGACGGTGTCTTGCTGCACATTGGTATTGAGGAAGGAGAAACAGCTCCTGTTGATACGCTTTTAGCCATTATTGGGGAAGAAGGCGAGGATATTTCTGACTTGTTAAAAGGCGGGAAGAAATCAGAAGAGAAATCCAGCGATACGCCAAAGGCCAAAAAGGAAGATAAGTCTGAAGAGGATAATGACGAAACCGATTCTGATGAGGAATCTGCTTCCGGAGATATTCCTGAAGGTGTTGAGGTGATCAACATGCCGCGATTGAGCGATACCATGGAAGAAGGTACCGTTGCCAAATGGATCAAGAAAGAAGGAGATAAAGTAGAGGAAGGCGATATTTTAGCTGAAATTGAAACAGATAAAGCAACGATGGAATTTGAATCGTTCTATGATGGAGTACTTCTTAAAATTGGAATTCAGGAAGGTGAAACGGCTAAAGTGGACAGCCTTCTGGCCATAATTGGCCCGGAAGGAACCGATGTTTCCAATATTGGTAAAACTTCTGATGCTTCAAAGGAAAAACCTTCAAAAGCTAAAAAAGAAGAATCAGCTGGTTCTGATAAGGATACTTCTGAAGAAAGTAAAAAAGAAACAAAAACAAAGGATGGCGGTCGAATCTTTGTTTCTCCACTTGCAAAAAAGATGGCTGAGGACAAAGGTATTGATCTTGCAGATGTTGATGGTTCCGGTGAAAATGGACGTATCGTCAAAAAAGATATAGAAAGCTACAAGCCTTCAGAAAAAACAACTTCGGCACCTGCCACCGCCGAGAAACCTGCTGCTGAAAAACCTGCCGTTAAACCTTACGTCCCTGCCGGGGAAGAGGAATTTGAGGATATAAAAAATTCTCAAATGCGCAAAACAATTGCGAAACGACTGGGTGAATCCAAATTTACTGCGCCTCATTATTACCTTACTATAGAGGTGAACATGATGACAGCAATGGCTTCAAGAGTGCAGATCAATGAATTGCCAGATGTGAAAGTATCCTTTAATGACATGGTGATCAAAGCTTCGGCTATGGCGCTTAGGAAACATCCAAGAGTTAATTCTCAATGGACCGGGGAGAACACAAAAATCGCGAAGCATATCCATATGGGTGTGGCTGTAGCTGTAGAAGATGGACTTGTAGTACCTGTTCTTAAATATGCAGATCAAATGTCTATGACTCAAATTGGAGGCAATGTAAAGGATCTTGCAGGAAAAGCACGGAATAAAAAATTGCAACCCCAGGAAATGGAGGGAAGTACATTTACCGTTTCAAATCTTGGAATGTTTGGGATTACTGAATTTACAAGTATAATAAATCAGCCCAATTCTGCGATCCTTTCGGTAGGAGCTATCGTGGAAAAACCGGTTGTTTTGAACGGACAAATAGTTGTTGGAAATACGATGAAAGTCACTCTGGCTTGCGATCACAGGACTGTGGATGGAGCAACAGGAGCAGCATTTCTTCAAACTTTAAAAAACTATTTGGAGAACCCGGTAACAATGCTGGCTTAAATAATTTTCAAAAACTGATTAAAATCGTACAAAATCCCGCCATAGTGCGGGATTTTTTTATCTTTAACTTTATGAGAAAAAATATATTTAAAATAGGTGTATTTGCAGCCTTGATCACTTTTGGGGCCTGTAATTCTGCAAAGAATTCCAATAACGAGAATGTTATAATTGCGGAAAATATAACAAGTACAACACTTTCTGATTTTTCAATAAGTGAATTATCGGTCAAAGAAAAGCTGGAATTCCTTGCTTCAGATGATTTAAGGGGACGCGAAACCGGTACAGAAGGAATAGATAAAGCTGCGGGTTACATTGAATCTTTTTTCGAAAAAAACAATATTAAACCTTATTATGAAACCTACAGGGATTCTTTTGAAGTTGCCGACAGAACCGGTTTTAATGTCATTGGTTTTCTGGAAGGAAATGATCCGGAATTGAAAAATGAATTTATAATCCTGGGTGCGCATTATGATCATATTGGAATAGATAAAGCTCTGGGTAATGATTCCATTGCAAATGGCGCGAATGATAATGCTGCAGGTACGGTTGCCGTTATGGAACTTGCCAGGCAGTTTTCAAAAATGAACAATAATAAAAGAAGTCTTCTTTTTATCCTTTTTTCTGCGGAAGAAATGGGATTGGAGGGTGCAAAGCATATATCTAAACGGTTAAAGTCTGAAGATCTTGACCTTTATGCGATGGTAAATTTTGAAATGATCGGGGTCCCAATGCAAGACAAAGATCATCTGGCTTATCTTACCGGATATGAAAATTCCAATTTAGCTGAAAAATTCAATGAATATTCTGAAGCTGAAATCCTGGGTTTTTTGCCACAAGCCAAAGAATACAATCTTTTTAAACGAAGTGATAATTATTCTTTTTATCAGGAATTCAAGGTTCCAGCCCAAACCATAAGCACATTCGATTTTACCAATTATGAGTATTACCATCATGTTTCTGATGAAGCTGAAAAAATGGATGTTTCTCATATGGCAGACCTTATTGAAAAAGTTATCCCAGGCCTGATTAAAATGACAAATACTTCAGAAAAAGAAATAAAACTCAATCGATAATGAAACATATAGTAATTACTGGCACCAGCAGGGGAATAGGGCTGGAAATGGTGAAATTATTTTCAAATGCAGGACATAAAGTTTTAGCGTTATCCAGAAACATTCAGCCTGTAAAAGAGCTGGATCTTGAAAATGTAACTGCTTTATCCTGTGATATAACCAAGGAAACTTCCTTAATGGAGGTCGATGGATTTCTTCAGTCCAGATGGGAACGAGTGGATGTTTTGATAAACAATGCAGGGGCGATTCTTAATAAACCTTTTAAAGAGTCCGGTATGGATGAGTTTAAAAGGATTTATGACACCAATGTATTTGGGGTCGTTGGATTAATTCAAAAGATGCTTCCATTCATGGAAAAAACCGGACATGTGGTGAATATAAGCAGTATGGGCGGAGTGCAGGGGAGTGTGAAATTCCCAGGACTTTCTGCATATAGTTCAAGTAAAGGAGCACTAATTAGCCTTACAGAAATGCTCGCTGAAGAATATAAAGAGCATGGTCCTTCTTTTAATGTGCTCGCTCTTGGGGCAGTGCAAACCGAAATGCTGGAAGAGGCTTTTCCAGGTTATCAGGCACCGATTCAGGCAGCTGAAATGGCTCAATATATAGTAGATTTTAGTTTAACAGCGAATAAATATTATAATGGAAAACTATTACAGGTTTCCAATAGTACTCCCTAGGTAAAAAAAAGGATGAGTGATATACTTGAAAAATATCTTCCCAGTCATGCCGTTGCTCCCGTTTTTGAGATGGTTAAGGAAAACCGTATCCATCTAAAGATTGTGAACGAGCGGGTAACACGTCATGGGGATTATAGAAGAATGCCTGATGGGGTTCATCAAATAACGGTTAATGCCAATTTGAATGAATACAGGTTTCTAATAACTTTAATTCATGAAATATCCCATTTACTAGCCTTCGAGAGATTTGGAAGAACTATAAAACCACATGGGAATGAGTGGAAATTTACGTTTCAACAAATGATGTTGCCCTTTATACGGCCTGAGATTTTTCCGGTTCAATTGCTGCCAATAATTGCAAGCCATTTTAAAAATCCGAAGGCAAGCAGTGATACAGACGCACATCTTTCTGTAGCACTCAAAAAATTTGACCCTGAGAATGATAAAAATTATATTTTTGAGCTTCCCCCAGGAGGACTATTCAAAATTTATAATGGAAAAGTTTTTAAGAAGGGCCAAAAGCTCAGGAAACGATATGAATGTCTGGAAGTGGAAACAGGAAAGGTATATCTTTTTCAACCTAACGCCCAGGTAGAGCTGTTGGTAGGATAAGATATTCTCAATTTTAAATTTATTAAAATGGATAATTACAATAAGGATTATTATGCGGTAATAATGGCCGGGGGAGTGGGGTCCAGATTTTGGCCGGTGAGTACTGCTGCTTTTCCAAAACAATTCCACGATATGACTGGATCCGGGGAAACCTTGCTTCAGCGTACATTTAAAAGGCTGGCGCATGTAGTCCCAAGGGAAAACATCCTCATTCTAACCAATCATAGTTACCTGGATCTTGTACAAGAGCAGTTGCCCAATATTATGACTGCTCAAATTATACTCGAGCCTGCATTGCGCAATACCGCTCCCTGTATATTACTGGCGGCATTAAAGATCAAAAAACAGAATGAGAACGCGGTGATGTTGGTTGTACCAAGTGATCATTGGATACAACAGCAGGAAAATTTTATTAATGACATAAAAAAGTCGTTTGAGGAGGCTTCCCGCGAAAATATATTAATCACTCTTGGGATTAAACCTACGACTCCAAATACAGGATTTGGTTATATTAAATATGAGAAGGAAGAGGACAGAAGTTTCTACAGAGTAGAAAAATTCACTGAAAAGCCTACCCTTCGAAACGCCAAAAAATTTCTGGAAGAGGGGAATTATTTATGGAATGCGGGAATTTTTATTTGGAAAGTTTCTTTTATTATTGATTCATTTGCAAAGTATCAGCCGGAAATGATGGGACTTTTTGAAAAAGGGATCGAAAAACTGAACAGCCCTGAAGAAGAAGAATTTATTGAAGAAACCTATCCTGAAACCCAGAATATTTCTGTTGATTATGCAGTGATGGAAAAATCGGATGCTGTACGGGTTATACCGGCTTCATTTGATTGGAATGACCTCGGGACCTGGGGGGCTTTATACCACGAACTTGCAAAGGATAAGGATGAAAATGCAGTGATAAGCGCTCATTTATTTCCAATGGATGCAAAAAGGAATCTAATCTATACGCATACGCCAAAAGTAGTCGTTATAGATGGGCTGGAAGATTTTATTATAGTGGATGATACCGAAGTTTTAATGATTGTGCCAAAGGAAAAGGAACAGGAAATCAAAGAGATTAGGAGCAAAGTGATGGAGAAATTTGGTGAAAATTTAGGATAAATATGGAGAATAAGGATGATTTCAGCAGTGATACCCCACTGCAGGATCCTAATAAAAATGAGTTTTCACATGTAGATGGGATATGGGAGAGTATTAAGGCGTTTGCGTCAGAATTACTGGATATAAGGCATGATACGGATAGGGAGACAACTTTGGAAGCTATTAAAAAGGATATTTCCTTTAAAGGGCATAATGCCTGGATCCTTATCTTTTCCATATTTGTGGCCTCTATAGGTCTAAACGTAAGCAGTACTGCGGTTGTGATTGGAGCGATGCTTATTTCTCCTCTTATGGGGCCTATTGTTGGGGTAGGATTATCTGTTGCTATTAATGATGTGGAGACTTTAAAAAAATCTTTCATCAATCTTGGGGTGATGGTATTTCTTAGTGTATTAACAGCCTATATTTATTTTTTGATTTCTCCAATAACAGAGGAAACGCCGGAATTAATCGCCAGAACCTATCCTACAATTTTAGATGTACTCGTAGCTATATTTGGTGGGCTGGCATTGATTGTAGCTAAAACAAAAAGAGGTACCATCGCAAGTGTTATCTTTGGTGTAGCTATTGCTACTGCCCTGATGCCTCCCCTATGTACCGTTGGCTATGGTCTTGCGATTGGAAACTGGGCATATGCCGGGGGAGCGATTTATCTTTTTTCCATTAACGCTGTCTTTATAGCGCTTACTACATTTGTGGTTTCTAAACTGCTTAATTTTCCTTTGGTAAAATATGTTAACAGTAAAAAAAGAAAGCGCACCGCGCAAATTGCATCCACGATCGCCATCATTGTCATGATCCCAAGTATTATTCTTTTTGTAAATCTTTTACAGAAACAATTTTTTGAGACCAGTGCTAAGGTATTCCTCTCAGAAGTTGTAAGGTACACCGGAACGGAGAAAATAAAAACTACACAGGATTATAATAAAAAGGAGATTGAGGTTTATTTAATAGGGGCTCCAGTTCCTGAGGAAACTATTCAAACGTGGAAGGAGCAATTAAAAGATATCCAGGCGCTAAATGAATCAACACTTACCGTGCATCAGGGTTCCAGTGCAAATGGTGATATGGCTTTGCTGTCAACCCAGGTTCGAACTGGAATTCTGGAGGACCTTTATGTAAAGAATCAGGAAGTAATAGAAAATAAAGATTCTAAAATTTCATTTTTAGAAAATGAATTATTGAAATACAAGCAGGGAGATTTTTCTTTTAAAGATATTAGTGATGAGGTAAAAGTGAATTATTCAAATATATCGAATCTCAGTTTTGCCAATACAATCTCTACTAATTTTTCAAAAATAGATACGATCCCCACTTTCAATATTACCTGGAAACAAAATATTAATAGCAAAACAAAAAATTCTGAGGCTGAAAAGATTCAAAAATGGTTAACGCTGAGACTAAAACTTGATACTCTCGCAGTAAAATCGCTGAATTAATTAGAGCCCCTGATTTTGGGCTATCCGTACTTTTTTAAAGAGATCGGAAGTGTAAACGAATTCTGTTACCGTTTTGTCATCGGTTTTGAAAATTTGGGATTTGTCACCTTTCCATGCTAACACCCCGTCTTTTAGAAAAGCGATGTTCTCTCCAATTTCCAACAAGGAGTTCATATCGTGGGTAATTATTATGGTAGTGATATTGTATTCTACAGTAATATCATGAATAAGGTTATCAATGATAGTTGCCGTATGAGGATCCAGGCCAGAGTTTGGCTCGTCACAAAACAAATATTTAGGTTTATTAACTATTGCACGGGCAATGGCAACCCTTTTTTGCATTCCTCCGCTAATTTCTGAAGGGAATTTTTTTGCAGAATCTTCCAGGTTAACCCTTTTTAAGACCTCCTGTACCCGGTCGTGCAAGTCCTTTTTTCTTTTTTTAGTGAACATTCTTAACGGAAACATAACATTCTCCTCTACTGTCATGGAATCAAACAAAGCTCCTCCCTGAAATAACATTCCTATTTCCTGTCTAAGTGCCCGTTTTTCTTCATCGGAAAAATCGGAATAAGAATTTCCATCGTATTCAATAGTTCCTTCCTCTGGGGTGAAAAGTCCCAACATACATTTCAAAAGGACACTTTTCCCTGATCCGGATTGGCCAATGACCAGATTGGTTTTACCTGTCTCAAAAACAAAGTCAATTCCTTTTAAAATTTCTTCGTCCCCAAATCTTTTTTTTAAATTTTTAATTTCTATCATTAGCTAAGAAGTAATTGAGTTACAATATAGTTTGTAACGATAATGGCCACACTGGTCCAAACGAATGAAGTGGTACTGGCCTTTCCTACCTCCAGGGACCCACCAGTCATATAATATCCATGGTAAGAGGGAATGGTTGCAAGAATTATTGCAAACAGAAAGGTTTTAAAAAATGCGTAAAATAATTGAAAGCCTTCAAAATCGGTTTGAAGTCCTTCAACAAAATCTTCAGCGCCAACAAAACCACCAAGTACAGCGGCAGAATAGGCTCCTGCTATCCCCAAAAACATTGATAAGGCGATAACAAAAGGATAAGTGAGCATTGCAATAATTTTAGGGAAGATCAAATAATTAAGAGAATTTACTCCCATAACCTCCAGGGCATCTATTTGTTCTGTGACCCTCATAGATCCAATGCTTGATGTTATGAAAGCTCCTACTTTTCCTGCCATAATAATAGAGATAAATGTAGGGGAGAATTCAAGAATAATAGATTGCCTTGCAGCAAATGCAATCAGGGTTTTTGGGATTAAGGGATTGTTAAG
The DNA here is from genome assembly GCA_051751125.1 of Bacteroidota bacterium. Taxonomy (GTDB): domain Bacteria; phylum Bacteroidota; class Bacteroidia; order Flavobacteriales; family Flavobacteriaceae; genus Gillisia. The sequence goes on along the minus strand of JBNJKO010000025.1, from coordinate 17,297 downwards.
GTTTAATGCTGTTTGCAGGGCAACAACAGCACCAATAAAAAAGGATAGAAATGAAACGATCCCTAAAGAGCCAATAATTAGTTGATCAATCTCTTTGAATATAAGTTCTTTTAAAACAGACCCTTTGGTCATTCTGCCAAACACGCCCTTTAACATTAAAAAGTATTCACCAATCGAATTGAGGTACCTCATTTATTAATTTTTGTAAAGCTAAAATACTAAATTTTACGGGGAAACAATTTAACGTAGAATTAAACTTTAACCCTGAGTATTTAGTAAATTTGAAGCATACTATTTTAATTATACTTATGAAGAATTACGCGTTACTTTTTATAGTTTTCTTGTGCTTTTTGCCGTTGGATGCTCAAACCCCAAAACAAACTTCTATCGATAATGAAAAACCAAAACTTGTAGTTGGTATTGTTGTAGATCAAATGCGCTATGATTATATCACCCGCTTTTGGAATAAATATGGACAGGAAGGATTTAAAAGGCTCATAAATGATGGTTATTCTTTTAAAAATAACCATTTTAATTACATCCCTACCTATACTGCTCCTGGACATGCCTCTGTTTTTACGGGGACAACTCCTCAAAACCACGGAATAATAGGAAATGGATGGTATAATAAGTTTGAAAAAAAGGAGGTGTATAATGCCGGAGATGATTCTGTGGAATCCGTAGGAACTTCTACCGATGCAGGTAAAATGTCGCCACACCGAATGATTGCAACTACGGTGGCAGATGAAAATAGATTGTTTACCCAAATGCGCGGTAAAACTATAGGAATAGGGATGAAAGATCGGGGTGCTATTTTACCTGCCGGACATACTGCCAATGCAGCGTATTGGTTTCAGGGGCGCGATGAAGGAAAATGGATTACCAGTACCTTTTACATGGAGAATTTACCAAATTGGGTAAATGAATTCAATAATTCCGGAAAGGCAGCTTCATACATCAAAAAATGGAATACATTGGGCAATATTGAAACCTATACAGAAAGTGGGCCGGACCTTACCGATTTTGAAGAAGGCTTTGAGGGACAAACCACTTTTCCGTATGACCTTGCAGCACTTTCAACAGAAAAGAACAAATTTGAACGTGTAAAAATTTCTCCCTTCGGAAATACACTTACTACAGATTTTGCCATTGCAGCACTAAAAGCAGAAGATCTTGGAAAAGACGATTTCACTGATTTTCTTACCATAAGTTATTCCAGTACAGATTATATAGGTCATAATTTTGGTGTTAATTCAAAGGAAATTCAGGATACCTATATGCGTCTTGATCTTGATCTTGCCAGGTTATTGACCGCCTTGGATGAACAGGTTGGAGCAGGGAATTATACCTTGTTTTTAACTTCGGATCACGGTGGGGTAGACGTTCCTTCTTATTTGAAAATGGTTAAAATTCCATCGGGTTATTTTGACAATAACGATTTTGAGGACAAGCTGAAAAATTTTGTAGCGGAAATATTTGATGCTGAGAATCTAATTGAAAAAGTATATAATTACCAGATTTTCTTTGATTATAACGCACTTCGTGAAACGAATATTAAAGCTTCTGATCTTGAAAGTGCACTTGCACATTTTATTTTGCAGTATCCACAGGTCAATAATGTTTATACCAGAAGTCAAATGCAAGGTGCCACTTTTTCTGAAGGTACGGCGCAATTGATTCAAAATGGGTTCAATCAAAAACGAAGTGGAGATGTTATTATGGTATTAAAACCCTCGGTAATTACTTATTCTATAACCGGTTCAACACACGGCAGCGGATTTAATTATGATACTCACGCCCCTCTTATTTTTTTCGGAAATAGGGTGCCTCAGGGGAGCACTTTTGAGCGTTCTGAAATTATAGATATTGCACCCACGATTTCGGCAATGCTTGGTATTTCAAATCCGAATGCAGCAACAGGAAAGCCTTTATCTATTATGTTGGACAAGAATAAGTAGCATTTTTTTTAGTAAAACTTATAGTATTTTACTTCGCATTTTTTGCCAGCGTAAATTTCTTATAAAGCGGCCTTCTTCTTCTGAAACAAGAAAGGGCTGCTTTTCTTTTTTTGCCTTGAAATATCCGCTGAGGTAATCCTTGAAAAAACCAAAATTCCTTTTTAAATATGCCAATTTAGCAGAAGCTATCACGGTGATGAAAAATCCATACCGAAGTCGGTAAAAGGCTTCTCCCTGTTTATATTTAGAAGCAATCTTGTAACTGGAGCCTGTTGGCTTTAAATGTTTCACTCTTAATTCAGGGTCAGTTTGGATCTTCCAGCCATGAAACTGTGCGAGAAGTTCATCGGCAGTATCCCATCCCATCGCGGGTCGAAGTTTTCCAATTTCCAGAAAACATTCTTTTCTGTAAGCTTTTAATGCTCCCCGAATATGATCCTTATCGGTAAGATTTTCCAAAACCCAATGGCCATTTTTAAGAATGCTGCAAAAGCCACCTGCCATTCCCGTTGAAGCATCTGCCTTAAACATATTGATTATACTTTCAAGATAATTTTCTGGAAAAATCAAATCGGCATCAAATTTACAGATGATGTCATAATCTTCATCCAGGATTTTATAACCTTGATTAAAAGTTCGAATTATTTTACTGCCAGGGGAATGTTCGCCTTGAGAAGTGGTGTTTACAAGGGAGATGAAATCGTGTTTTTCAGCAAAATCCAGGATGATTTTTTCAGTTGAATCAGTAGACTGATCATTTACAACTACGATCTTGTCCGGAAGCCTGGTCTGTGCTACCAAAGATTGAAGTGTTTTCCCTATAAATTGAGCTTCGTTAAACGCTGGAATTACGATATATAGTTTCAAGAAAGCGATTGTTTTTGCTAAAATACGATAATCTGATTAGCGAAAATTGGAGCAGGAGGGAAAATTGATTTGCAAAAAAATTCTAAGATTTCTAGGATCTTTCGGCATAAACTGCGTAGTAACGGGGAGTAAATTTTCTAAGCAATGGCCGGAAACCGATTTTGTTTACCGGGTTGGTCCATTTTTCACGCTTTTTAATCGTCCACCCTGCTTTTTCCAGCAGCCAGTCGAATTGCCAGTCTTCAAATTCGTGAAAATGCCGGTCTCTTAAATCGGTTTTATTTTGATAGGCATTGGAAAACCACATTTTTAGAGGAACGGTAGCTACAAGTTTTTTAGCCTGAATATCTTTTAAAACATTGAAGGGAGACACAAGGTGTTCAAAAATTTCAAAAGCTGTTACAGCATCATATTCATTGGATTTTACAGCATTTGTATCAAGGTCGAGATCTTCACCTTTGGTGTTGGTGACCTGATATTTATTTTGTTTCATTATTTCAGAAAAAGGATTTTCAACTCCCAGATCCAGTATTTTTGCTGGTGGAGGAACGTTTTCTTCTAAAAATTCCAGGGTTTTTTTAAATCTTTTGGTAGGAAAGGTCCTTTCGTACATGTTAGTATTGATATACGATGGCATTAACATTCATTCCGGCACCAACGCTGGCCATAATAATAACATCCCCTTTTTTAAGTTCCTGGTCTTTTATTTTTCCGCGTATTACCAGATCCAATAATGTGGGTACAGTGGCTACGCTGCTATTTCCTAACTCCTGAATACTCATTGGCATCACGTTTTCTGGAACAGGAAGTTTATGTAATTTGTAGAAACGTTTTATTATGGCGTCATCCATTTTTTCATTGGCCTGATGAATGAAAATTTTCTTAACATCGGCAATTGTTTTTCCGCTGTTTTCCAGACAGGTTTTCATCGCTCCAGGAACTTCGGTAAGTGCAAATTCGTAGATCTTTCGGCCATTCATTTTTATATAGCGTGTGTCTTCAACCTCTCCCGGAAGATTGGACTTTCCAAAAAAGATATGATTGCCTTCCTCATAAGCATATGTAGCTGAATCGTGTGCTAAAATTCCGCCTTCATCATCGGTAATTTCCAACACTGTTGCTCCAGCTCCATCTGAAAAGATCATAGAATCCCTGTCATATTTATCCACAACCCTGGAAAGCGCTTCTGCGCCAATTACAAGGCATTTCTTTGCCATCCCGCATTTGATATAAGCCTGCGCCTGGATCACTGCTTCGATCCAACCAGGACAGCCAAACAACACATCATATCCTACACATTTAGGATTTTTAATTTTTAAATTATGTTTAACACGGGTAGCAATACTGGGTACGGTATCGCTTTGAACACTTCCGGATCTTACGTCTCCGTAATTGTGCGCAACAATTAGATAGTCAAGGGTTTCAGGGTCAATTCCTGCATCTTCGATCGCCCTTTGTGCAGCAAACGTAGCCATGTCAGAAGTGGTTAAATTCTCTTCCAAATATCTTCGTTCTGCAATTCCAGTGATTGCCTGGAATTTTTCAATAGTAACCTCATTTGCATGAGGGAATGGTGATCCGTCGGTATTCCTGAATTCTTGCTTTAAAAAGTCTGAATTCTTTCTTTTTAAGTTAGGAATAAAACTGCCTGTGCCTGTTATTTTTATACTCATTGAAACTACTTAATTTGCGAATTCTTAAACTAAATTACTAAAAGCAATGTTAGTTTAGACCTACAAAGTGGAAAAAATATTCTTATTTATAGTTTTGATATTTTACGATGAAAATATCATTAACAATTAAATTATTGTATGGTTATTTTAAGAATCTTTCAAACATTGAATACAATGTTTTTTTATGCTTCCATATATGCTTCGATAGGATCACAGGTGCATATCAAATTTCGGTCTCCATATGCATCATCCACCCTTCTTACTGCTGGCCAGAATTTATTGTCGGCTACATAATCCAAAGGAAAAGCTGCCTGTTTTCTGCTATATGGAAATTCCCAGTTTTCAGCAGTAAGCATAGGCATTGTATGTGGTGCGTTTTTTAAAATATTGTTTTCATCCTCTGCAGAAGATTCACTTATTTCCTGTCTTATAGAAATTAAAGCATCACAAAAACGATCCAGTTCTGCCTTGCTTTCGCTTTCTGTAGGCTCGATCATTAGGGTCCCGGCAACCGGGAAAGAGACTGTTGGAGCGTGAAATCCGTAATCTATAAGTCGTTTGGCGATATCTACCACTTCAATTCCGTTGTTTTTAAAAGGGCGGCAGTCCAGGATCATCTCGTGTGCTGCTCTTCCGCGTTCTCCGGAATACAAAGTTTGATAATGATCTTTTAACCGGGCTTTAATATAGTTCGCATTTAGAATTGCATATTCTGTTGCTTTCTGCAAACCTTTGCTTCCCAACATTGTGATATAACCATACGAAATAAGACATACTAAAGCCGATCCCCAGGGAGCTGAAGAAATAGCGGTAATTGCCTGTTCCCCGCCGGTTTTAATAACCGGATTTCCCGGTAAAAATGGTAGTAGTTGCTTTGCAACACATATTGGACCTACTCCGGGGCCTCCGCCACCATGAGGAATCGCAAAGGTTTTGTGAAGGTTCAGGTGGCAAACATCGGCACCAATGGCACCTGGATTTGTAAGTCCTACCTGAGCATTCATATTTGCGCCATCCATATAAACCTGCCCGCCATTCTCGTGAATTATCGTTGTTACCTCCCGTATGGAAGATTCAAAAACTCCGTGAGTTGAAGGGTACGTAACCATCAATGCGGCTAAATTATCCTTGTGTTTTATCGCTTTTTCCCTTAGATCATCAAGATCTATATTTCCTTCCTTGGTCGCTTTTGTAACCACCACTTTCATTCCGGCCATTACTGCCGATGCAGGATTGGTTCCGTGAGCTGATGAAGGGATAAGGCAAATATTTCTGTGAGAATCCCCTCTGGATTCGTGATATGCGCGAATTACCATTAGCCCTGCGTATTCTCCCTGTGCTCCTGAATTTGGCTGTAATGAAGTTCCGGCAAAACCTGTAATCTCCGTAAGTTGGTCTTCCAGTTTTTTTAATACTACCTGGTAGCCTTCAGCCTGTTCTATAGGTGCAAAAGGATGAATGTTCCCCCATTGCGGATTGCTTAAAGGAAGCATTTCTGAAGCTGCATTTAACTTCATTGTACAAGATCCCAAAGCGATCATAGAATGGTTAAGAGAAAGATCCTTGCGTTCCAGTTTCTTGATGTATCGCATCAATTCTGTTTCAGAATGATAGGAATTAAAGACCTCATTGGTTAGAAATTCCTTTTTTCTTTCGATCTCCTTCGGAATTGTTGTGCCCTTTTCCAGGGTTTCTATTGTCAATTTTGATTTATCTGAAGCTTCAGAAAAAACAGCGGCAATTTTATTCAAATCTGAAATATTGGTAGTTTCGTTTATGGCGATAATTACGGTTTCAGAATCTGGGTAAAAGAAGTTAATTTGATTTTTTTCAGCAATGGGCTTCACAACGGAAGCATCTGCTTTTATTTGGATCGTATCAAAGTAGGAGGAGTTAAGCTGTTGAAAACCTAATTCTTTCAACATTCTTTCCAAGGTAACTGCGGAGGAATGGATGGTGTCTGCAATATATTTTAAGCCTTTAGGGCCATGATAAACCGCATACATACCAGCCATAACAGCTAATAAAACCTGCGCAGTACAAATATTGGAAGTCGCCTTGTCGCGTTTTATATGTTGCTCCCTTGTTTGAAGTGCCATTCTAAGGGCACGGTTGCCATTCATATCTTTTGTAACGCCAATAATCCTTCCGGGAATACTTCGTTTGTATTCTTCTTTAGTTGCAAAATAAGCAGCGTGTGGTCCACCATAGCCAAGTGGGATTCCAAAACGTTGGGTGGTTCCAACAACCACATCAACTCCAAGTTCTCCCGGAGCCTGTAGTTTTACTAAACTTAAAATATCTGCGGCTACAACTATTTTAATTTGAGCTTCTTTTGATTTCGAAACAAAGTTGGTATAATTAAATACCTGACCGGATTTTCCGGGATACTGAAGAATTGCTCCAAAAAATTCGGTGGAAAAGTCAAATTCTGTGTGGTCTCCAAATACCAGTTCTATTCCCAGGGGAATGGCTCTTGTTTTTAATAAGGAGATGGTTTGAGGCAGCACTTCTTCAGAAACAAAGAACTTTACAACTTCATTTTTCTTCTGTTCCCGTTCCCTTACTGCAAAAAGCAGCGCCATAGCTTCTGCTGCAGCTGTAGATTCATCCAGAAGAGATGCATTTGCCAGTTCCATGCCGGTAAGATCACTTACCATAGTTTGAAAATTGAGCAATGCTTCCAATCTTCCCTGTGCAATTTCTGCCTGGTATGGAGTGTAGGCTGTGTACCATCCCGGATTTTCCAAAATATTACGTTGAATAACAGCAGGTAAAATGGCCTGATGATATCCTAAACCAATGTAGGTTTTAAAAACCTTATTGAGAGAAGCCAATTGCCCAATATGTTCGGCATATTCGTTTTCGCTTAATGCTGCAGGCAGATCAAGCGGGCTTTTTAAACGTATATCATCTGGAATAGTTTCGTAAATTAACCGATCTAAAGTTGGGACACCCACAGTGGAAAGCATGTCTTGTAATTCAATTTCGTCAGGGCCAATATGTCTTAGGGCAAAGGAATCTGTTCTCATTAAAATAAAGTTGCGTTTTGTGCTGCAAAATTACATATTTAAACGTAGATTTTTGGCATTTCAGACAACCAACTTGTTAAGATTTTTATGAAAACCTATGACTGAATTTTTTATTCAAAAAGCCAATTGAAAAGATGCTAAAAAGAGCGTTTGATTTTTATATAAACAGCAGCATTCATGTTTCTCTAGCAGTAGTCTCATTGGCTGCAATTACCTTTCAAATTTTTGAGCTTTCTTTGAATACAAACCTTTTAATATTCATTTTTCTTGGGAGTATAACCGGATATAATTTTGTGAAATATGCGGGATTGGCCAAGCTATACCATAGATCGCTTGCTACAAATCTTAAAGTAATTCAGGGATTTTCGCTTATTGCCTTTTTGGGATTCATTTATAGTTCCTTTTTTCAGCCGGTTTCCGTACTAATGGTTGCAGGAATTATGGGTTTGTTCACTCTTTTATATGCGGTGCCTGTTTTTAGTAATAAAAGGAATTTAAGAGGTTTAGCGGGTGTGAAAATATATGTAATTGCATTTGTTTGGGCGGGAGTAACGGTATTATTACCTGTTGTAGATAAAATTAATTTGCTTCAAAGGGATGTTTTTATTGAATTTCTTCAACGGTTTTGTTTCATCATTGCATTGACGTTGCCTTTTGAAATTAGGGATCTTAAATTTGATTTGGAACGGTTGAGAACCATTCCTCAAAAGATAGGAGTAAAAAATACAAAACTTGTAGGTATATTGTTGACCCTCGTTTTTGTGTTGCTTGAGTTCCTGAAACAAAATAGTTCTTTGGAGGAGGTGCTAAGTGTATTATTTGTTGGAATGGTTACCTGGATTTTCCTGAGAAATTCAAGTGTTAGGCAAAAACGATATTATTCATCATTTTGGGTGGAAGGAATACCTATAATGTGGTGGTTGATCTTAAGTGTTTTAATTAGTCTTATTTAGTTTTGTGATTCTCAATTTCTTCTTTCCAAACCTTTTTTTCGTCTTCTGAACAGGTTTTTAGGTTGGATTTTTCAATGAGCTCGGTAAGTTTTATATTTTGTTTTGTATATTTTTTGCAGGGTTTGCAAAAGAAAATATGAAGATGAATTTTCATCTTTTCAAATAAAGATGCTTCTTTGTATTGTGCCTTATCGCAGTTTTGCGCAGTTTCTGAACAGTCGATAAATATTGCTTTTCTTTTAGTCATTTTAAAACCAGTTTTTTTCCAAACATTGAGCTAAAGTGGTTCTTGCTCTGTGGATTATAACCCAGAGGTTAGACGGAGTGATATTAAACTCATTACATATAGCTTCCGTTTCAAGACCTTCGATGGTCTTCATTCTAAAAATTTTAGCTTGTTTTTTTGGTAGCTTCTCAATGCAGTCCAGAATTGCAAGGCCTAATTCCTCATTTTCCATGATGTCTTCAGCGGTCTTGTCAAACCTGTCCGGAGCCTGTTCTTCCAGCCAGTCTCCTTCGTTGGAATCATCGTTGTAATTTATTTTTACCTCTGCCCGGCCTTTTTTGGAATTGATCTTTCTGTAATAGTCGATAATTTTCCGCTTCAAAATCGAGATAAGCCATGTGCGTTCCGTGGCTTCTCCTTTAAAATTTTTCATGGATTTTAAGCCCGCCAGAAAAGTTTCAGAAATTAGATCATGCGCAAGTTCCCTGTCATTTACCCTTACAATAGTGAAATTGAATAGGTAATCGGAATATTTATCTACCCATTTTGTAGGATCGATTTGATTTGTAGCCATAGGCAATTAACATAATATTCTCAAAAATAGTAAAAAGTTGGACCGAATGGCTTAAAAAACTAAAGATTAAGTGCTGGAATTTTCAGCAATCCATAAGTACCTCCCTATTTTTTCATTAATCCGGCTCTTTTCAATAAAGCATCGGGTTGAGGTTCCTTTCCCCTGAAACGTTTATATAAAATCATTGGGTGCTCTGTACCACCCCGGGAAAGTACATGGTCCCTAAAACTTTGTGCGATCTCCCTGCTGAATATTCCATTTTCCTGAAAATATTCAAAGGTGTCGGCATCCAAAACTTCCGCCCATTTATAAGAGTAATACCCAGAAGAATATCCTCCCTGAAAGATGTGAGAAAACGAGGTGCTCATACAATTCTGCGGTACATCCGGATATAATTTTGTGGGTTCAAACGCGGCATCTTCGTGTGCTTTGACGTCTTTTATATTTGAAGGATCAATTCCGTGCCAGCTCATATCCAGCATTCCGAAGCTTATTTGTCTTAAAGTTGCCATTCCTTCGTGAAAATTGGCTGCCTTTTTAATTTTTTCAATAAGTTCCTCCGGAATAATTTCTCCGGTTTCATAATGTTTTGCAAAGATTTGAAGGGCTTCCTGCTCGTAACACCAGTTTTCCAGCATTTGGCTTGGCAATTCTACAAAATCCCAGTAAACACTGGTTCCGGAAAGGCTTGGGTAAGTAGTATCTGCAAGCATTCCATGCAGGGCATGTCCAAATTCGTGAAACAGGGTTGTAACCTCATTAAAGGTTAATAATGAAGGTGTTTTTTTAGTGGGTTTGGTGAAATTGCAAACTATGGAGATATGAGGTCTATAATTTTTATCATTTCGCACATATTGTGGCCTATAAACAGTCATCCAGGCGCCATCTCTTTTTCCCGGACGGGGATGGAAATCGGCATAAAATAACGCCAGGGAATTGTTTTCTCCATCTGATACCTGATAGGTTTTCACATCTGGATGATAGGTGTCAACGTCAAAAACTTCCTCAAAATTAAGTTCGTATAGTTTATTTGCTACCTCAAAAACACCGTCTATTACATTTTCCAGTTTGAAGTAGGGTTTCAGTTTCTCGTCGTCGAGATCAAAAAGTTTTTGTTTTAATTTCTCTCCGTAGTATGCTGCATCCCATTTCTCAAGTCGGTCTATTTGATCAAGGCTTTTGGCGAAATTTTCAAGTTCAGTAAATTCCCGTTGGGCAGCGGGTTTTGCTTTAGTTAATAATTCCGAAAGGAAAGATTTTACTTTTTCAGGTTTTTCAGCCATTCGTTCTTCCAAAACAAAATCTGCATGTGTCCCGAATCCCAAAAGCTGGGCTCTTTGATATCTTAAATTAACTATTTGGAGTACATTTCCCTGATTATCCAGTTTGTCATTGTGAAAACCTTTTGCGCCAAAGGCAAGTGCCAGTTCTTTTCGAAGTTCTCTATTTTTGGCATATTTCATAAAGGGAATGTAACTGGGATATTCCAAAGTAAAGATCCAGCCTTCCTTGTTTTTTTCTTTCGCAGTGGCTTCAGCTTCTTCTTTTACAGATTCCGGTAAGCCCTCAAGATCTTTTTCTTCAGTGATAAGAAGTTCATATCTGTTGGTTTCTGCTAAAACATTTTCTCCAAATTTCAAGCTTAAAGTAGAAAGCTGTTTATCTATTTCCCGTAATTCTTGCTTTTTTTCTTCTGAAAGATTTGCTCCGTTTCTTGAAAAAGCCTTGTACTTTTTATCGAGCAGCATTCGCTGTTCAATGTTAAGGTCCAGGGATTCCATTTGTAAATAAATCTTTTTAACCCTTTCAAAAAGTTCTTTATTCAGGATAACATCATTTTTAAATTCCGAAAGAACCGGTGAAACTTCCTGAGCGATCTTCTGAATTTCGTCATTGGTTTCAGCTGAATTCAGATTAAAAAAGATACTGGTAACCAAATCGAGTTGCTTTCCGGAAAATTCCAAAGTTTCAATGGTATTTTTGAAAGTTGGAGACTCTTTTGAAGCAGTTATTTGGTCAATTTCGGTTTTTGCAATTTCAATAGATCTCAAAATTGCAGGTTTAAAATGTTCATTCTTTATTTTGGAGAATGGCGCAAAGGAAAATTCCTTAAGCAATGGATTATCAACTGAAATAGGCATATTTAGATTTTTTTATAACGTAATTGGTAAATATTTTAACGTTTTTGATTGTGATATATCAAAAATATAGTATTTTTAACTTTTAAAATGTATAAAATAATGAAAAGGTAGTTACTTAAGTAGTTTAGATTAATAATATTTAGAATGGTTAATAAATAATATTTTTAAGCAAAATAGTACTACTCAGGAAGGCCACGTTCGCGTGGTCTTCTTACTTTTTGATTTCTTTTGCGCCTTCTATTACTTTTTGTTTTAAACCTTCTTTATAAAACAAAACCTTGTCCAGCATACATTTATCTGTAGCCCCAATTATTTGAGCTGCAAGGATTCCGGCATTTTTGGCGCCATTCAATGCTACGGTCGCAACGGGAACCCCTCCGGGCATTTGTAAAATGGACAGGACAGAATCCCATCCATCTATAGAGTTGCTGGATTTTACGGGAACCCCAATTACCGGAAGAGGGGATAGGGATGCAATCATTCCCGGCAAATGCGCTGCACCACCCGCTCCGGCAATAATAACATTGATTCCTCGGGTATGAGCATTTTTGCCATAATCAAATAATTTCTCAGGAGTGCGGTGTGCCGAAACGATGTCCACTTCTACCTCAATATCAAATCCTTTCAATATATCTATGGCATCCTGCATAACCGGTAAATCGCTGGTGCTGCCCATTATTACTGCTACTTTACTCATTTTGTCAAGTTTTATTCTCTTAATCCTAACAGGTTTCTGTTAGGATTAGTTACTTATTACCTTAATGGTGTTTTTAACCTTTTCTGCAATTTCATGTGCCACCTTCATATCTTTATTTATGATGGTAATGTGTCCCATTTTCCGGAAAGGTCTGGTGATTTTTTTTCCGTAGATATGTGGGGTGACACCAGGCATTTTCAGTATTTCTTCAATATTTTTATAAACTGCAGGACCTGTGTGACCTTCTTCCCCGGCAAGATTAACCATTACGGCGCTCACCTTATTTTTTGTATCTCCCAAAGGCAAATCCAGTATCGCGCGTAAATGTTGTTCAAATTGATTGGTGTAACTAGCTTCAATGCTGTAATGCCCGCTATTATGTGGTCTTGGGGCTACTTCATTTACGATGATCTCATCATCTTCTGTCTGGAACATTTCTACTGCCAGTAATCCTACATGTTGATATGCTTCAGAAACAGATTCGGCAAGTTTTCGTGCTTTTTTTGCTATAGTATCATCAATTCTGGCCGGACAAATAACATATTCTACCTGGTTTGCAGTGGGATGAAATTCCATCTCTACCACAGGAAATGTCTTCATTTCTCCTGAAGGATTTCTGGCCACAATTACAGCGAGTTCATTTTTAAAGGGGATTAAGTTTTCAGCTATGCACACTCCTTCAGCGATCTCTTTTAAATCTTCTTTTGATTTTATTATTTGGACCCCTCTGCCATCATAGCCGCCGGTGGCACCTTTCCAAACTACGGGAAATTTAATTTTTCCGGTAGTTTCAGCTTCTAAAAAGTCAGCTTTTGAATTATAAATGCTGAAGGCTGCAGTGGGAATATTATTTGATTTGTAAAACTGTTTCTGAACAGATTTATCGTGTATTTTTTCTAAAGTATCAGAAGAAGGATAGACTTTAATCCCCTCTTTTTCCAGCTGTTTTAAAGCTTCAACGTTTACCGATTCTATTTCAAAAGTAAGAACGTCTACTTTTCTTCCAAATTCCAGCACGCTATCATAATCCATAAGATCACCTGTTATAAAGTGATTTGCTGAAATTTTACAAGGTGCTTCCTCGCTGGGATCCATCACAAGGGTTTGAATATCGTATTTACGGGTTTCGTAAAGCAGCATTTTCCCAAGCTGGCCGCCACCTAAAATACCTAGTTTAAAATCCGATGAAAAATAATTGATCATAAGCATTTAGTAATTTATGCAAAAATAATTTTTTAAGATGGAATAACGAGCGAATCCTTAAGAAATCAATCTATTAGTTATAAGCACGGATTGTTTAGAATCATTATCTTTGCTCCTTTAAAAATTAGCATATTGATCCAGTTACACGATTTAACGTTTGAACCATTTATTTCTGAAGACAGAATAACATCAGCGATAGAAAAAATAAGTTCACAATTAAACAAGGATTATGAAGGAATTACCCCTGTTTTTCTTGGCATTCTGAATGGTGCTTTCCTGGTTGCTTCAGAAGTTATTAAGAGATTTGAAGGAAATTGCGAGGTTGCTTTTGTGAAACTTGGTTCTTACGAAGGTACTTCAACCACCGGAAATGTTGAAACCTTGATAGGGTTAAATCAATCCCTAATAGGAAGAGAAGTAATTGTTATTGAGGATATTGTAGATACGGGACATACCCTGGCTGCTATTGATGGAATTTTAAAAAATGCTGGTGTTGCAGGTTACCGGGTTATTACCTTGTTTTTTAAGCCTGAAGCATATAAAAAAGATTTTAAGATTGATTATATAGGGATGGAAATCCCAAATGATTTTATTGTAGGTTATGGCTTGGATTATGATGGTTTAGGCCGAAATCTTTCTCAAATATATAAACTTAAAAAAGCAAACATGACAAATTTGGTGTTATTTGGTCCTCCTGGTGCAGGAAAAGGAACCCAGGCAAGCATTTTAAAGGAAAAATATGAACTTATCCACATTTCTACAGGAGATGTGTTTAGGTATAATATAAAGAATGAAACCGAACTTGGTAAAAATGCCAAATCGTATATGGATAAGGGGCAACTTGTGCCAGATGATATAACTATTAAAATGCTTGGCGCAGAGGTGGACAAAAATCTGGATGCAAACGGTTTTATTTTTGATGGTTTTCCTCGCACTGTAGCTCAGGCAGAAGCTTTATCAGATTTGCTTTCTGAAAAAAATACAGAGGTTTCTGCGATGATAGCATTGGAAGTCGATGATGAGATTTTGGTGGAACGATTGCTTGAACGGGGTAAAACATCAGGAAGGAAAGATGATGCAGATGAATCCATTATTAGAGAAAGGATTAAGGTTTATTATGAAGAAACCGCTATAGTAAAACAATATTATTTGAAGCAGGATAAATATTTTGGTGTGGATGGTGTTGGTTCTGTAGACGATATAACCCAAAGGATAAGTAAAGTAATAGATTCAATACAGGCCGAGTAATCTGTCAAATATTAATATAATAAAGCGTTCGTTTTCTTTGAAACGACAATAAGTACGGGTATGACTGAGGGGAATTTTGTTGATTATGTAAAAATACATGTGGCTTCCGGGAAAGGAGGGCAGGGCTCTGCGCATTTGCGTAGGGAGAAATATGTTGCCAAAGGAGGACCCGATGGGGGAGATGGAGGGCGCGGAGGACACGTTATATTAAAAGGAAATAAAAATCTCTGGACCTTGTTTCATTTAAAGTTTAAAAGGCACGTTCGTGCAGAACATGGGTTGCATGGGGGAAAACAAACCAGTACTGGTGCAGATGGGGCCGATCAATACATCGATGTGCCATTGGGAACAGTAATTAGGGATACCGAAACTCAGCAGATTTTACATGAGATTACAGAAGACGGTCAGGAAATTATAGTTGCCAGAGGCGGTAAAGGTGGTCTTGGAAACAATCATTTTAAATCTTCCACCAATCAAACTCCGCGGTATGCTCAACCGGGTATGGATGGGGAAGAAGTAGACGTTACCCTGGAACTGAAATTACTGGCAGATGTTGGATTGGTGGGGTTTCCCAATGCAGGGAAATCCACTTTGCTATCTGTAATCACTGCTGCAAAACCAAAAATTGCCGATTACGAGTTTACCACCCTAAAACCCAACCTGGGGATTGTTGAATACAGGGAATATAAAACCTTTGTTGTTGCCGATATACCTGGTATAATTGAAGGAGCAGCTGAAGGAAAAGGAATTGGGCACAGGTTTTTAAGACATATTGAAAGAAACGCTACGCTCTTGTTTTTAATACCTGCAGACGCCCCCGATATTGTTAAACAATACGAGATTTTGCTGGATGAATTAAGACGTTATAATCCTGAAATGTTGGATAAGGATCGCCTGGTCGCAATCTCCAAATGCGATATGCTGGATGATGAATTGAAAACAGAATTAAAGGCGATTTTAGATAAGGACCTAAAGGCTCCTTATTTGTTAATTTCCTCTGTTGCACAACAAGGTTTAGTTGAATTAAAAGATAAACTTTGGGAAATGCTAAATAAAGAGGTTGTTTAATCCCAACTCTGGATTTTCACCGAAATCCCGAATATTTCTTTTTTGATTTAACCCTGGGATAATAGATTTATTGTTAAATAGGATTTTTCATGGGATGATTTTTATGTAACTTTAATAAAAATCATCTCATGAAATATTTAAAATATCTTCTTGTTCTTGCAGTTTTTTCTTCCTGTAATGCCCCAAGGGCTGTTTATGACTACGATCAAAAAGCATCATTTAATACGATAGACACATATAAATTTTATCCAGATCTTGTTTCTCGAATGAGTCAGCTGGATGAAAAGCGGCTATTGTCAATTTTGGAAACGGAATTGGCTTCTGAAGGATTTTCCTATTCTGAAGATCCCGATATCTATGTCAATTTTTATGTTTCAGAATATGAGACGGCGAGCCGAAATAATGTAGGGGTAGGAGTTGGAGGTGGTGGAGGTAATGTAGGTGTGGGCGTTTCTGGTGGATTTCCTATAGGAGGTCCCGACACTTATTTGCGATTAACCCTGGATTTTATCGATGTAAAAAATGATTCTCTTATTTGGCAGGCGATTGTGGATGGCAAGTTTGATAAAAACGCTACACCTCAAAACAGGGAAACCCAGTTAAGAATTATGGTGCTAAAGGCTTTAAATGGGTACCTGTAACCGGAAAATAACAATGTCGTATAATCGGCAAATAAGAATGTAGTGTTTTCGGAAAATAGTCATGTACTACTTTCGGAAAATAAGGATGTATGATCCTAGGCTTAATCTTTTGCCCCCTGGGGCAAAAGATTAAGCCTAGAAGTCAAATTTTACTGTTTCTTGGACTGGAATAAAAACCAATCTAGATGACAACAAGAGACTTAAACAATTGGATCATGTATCACGAAATTCACAAACTCCATAGGCTTGGTTTTAGCAATCCAAAAATTGCCGATTATCTGGTTTTGGATACCAGAACAGTAAAGAAATATCTGTCTATGTCTGAAGAGGATTATGAGAAATATCTTCTTAAAGGACAGTATAGAAGCAAAGTATTATCTCCCTATGAAACCTTTGTCAGGGATAAACTGGACCAGTTTCCAGAGACTTCAGCTGCGCAGATACATGACTGGTTAAAGGAACATCATCCCGAGTTTCCTCATACCAATCCCCGCACGGTATATAACTTCGTGATGTTTGTCCGCCAGAAACACAACATCCCTATCATCAAAGTATCTCGGGAATACTTCCCCATTGAAGAATTGCCTTACGGGGAGCAGGCACAGATTGATTTTGGACATTACAACATGCGACTGGTCAATGGAAAAAGAAAGAAGATAAGTTTCTTTGCCATCGTTCTCTCCAGAAGCCGGATGAAATATATTTGGTTTTGGGATAGGCCTTATACCGCTCTTGATGTGTGCGAAGCTCACGAAAAGGCCTTTGCTTTCTATGGAGGTATCCCAGAAACTATAGTGTATGATCAGGACAGGACGATGGTGGTGGATGAGAATATTGGGGATATTATTCTTACCGCTACCTTTAAACAGTATACCAGATCCAGGAGTTTTAAATTACATTTTTGCCGGAAAGCCGACCCTGAAAGTAAGGGAAAAGTAGAAAATGTCGTTCAGTATGTCAAAAAAAACTTCCTTTATAACAGGTCCTATTGGGATATCGATACACTCAACACTGAG
>JBNJKO010000024.1:0-54133 GCA_051751125.1 Bacteroidota bacterium | reverse complement strand
AAGTGGGAGAATAAACACCTATTTTCGTAAAACTTAATTTAAAAAAACAAGTTCCAGCGAAACCGGTTTCGCATAAAAAACAAAATTTTTTGCCGATTTTTAAAATTATATTCTACATTAGCGAAATACAAAACGAACAATGATCAATTTACTTACCTGGAACGCTTTCTATTATTTTTATTTCTATTACAGAGATAGAATCGGGAGCGGCATGTAATTAAATGAAAAATTATATTTCAAATCCCGATGGCAACATCGGGATTTTTTTATTAAAATTTTTAAAATGGAAAAAATTATAGGAATTCAGGGAGCACAAGGTTCATTTCATCATTTGGTGGCCCAGGAATTCTATGGGGAAAATGTAGATGTTCTTGAATTTATGTCTTTCAGGGAGCTTGTAGACAGCCTGGTGAAAGGAGAATGTGAGGAGGCGGTTATGGCAATCGAAAATTCAATTGCGGGTTCCATTTTACCTAACTACGCCTTAATTGATGAGAACAATTTAAAAATCGTGGGAGAGCATTATATCCCCATCAATATGAATTTAATGGCATTGCCAGGCCAAAGCATTACGGGTATTAAGAAAGTTTTTTCACACCCTATGGCATTGTTGCAATGCAAGGAATTTTTCAAAGGATATCCGCATATAAAACTTATAGAAGATACCGATACCGCTGAAGTGGCAAAAAGAATATCACAAAATAGCTTAAAACATGTCGCGGCTGTGGCAAGCACAGCTGCAGCCAAATTATTTGGACTGGAAATTCTGGCAGAGGAAATACATACCAAAAAAAGCAATGCCACCCGGTTTTTGATCATCAGTAAAAAAATGAAAGAGCCAAACGGAGATAAACTCGATAAGGCCTCTTTGAAATTTGAACTGGAAAGCAAGCGGGGAAGTTTGGTTTCGGTATTGAACATCATCCGCGATTTTGATATGGATATGACTAAAATCCAGAGTATGCCAATTATTGAAGCACCCTGGAAATATTCATTTTTTGTGGATGTAACCTTTGAAAAACATTCAGAATTCCTGAAGGCAATGAAAATCCTTGAGGTAATGACAGAACAATTACACGTGTTGGGAACTTATAAAAACAGCTTATGATCGCGCAGGCAAACAGATTAAATTTAGTGCAGGAATACTATTTTTCCACAAAACTACAGGAAGTACGTTCGCTGGCAGCAAGCGGAAAGGATATAATAAACCTTGGAATTGGCAGTCCGGATTTACCGCCACCACCCCAGGTAATCGAGGCTTTAAACCTGGCACTTACCAATACGGGCGCGCACCAGTATCAGCCTTACAGGGGAACGCTGGATTTCAGAAATGCCATTAAAGAATTTTACAAGAACCACTACCGCGTAGACCTAAATCCGGAAACAGAGATCATTCCCCTAATGGGAAGTAAAGAAGGGATCACGCATATTTCAATGGCTTTTTTAAATGAAGGTGATGAGGTTTTAATTCCAAATCCCGGATATCCCACGTATACTTCGGTTACCAATTTGGTTGGGGCAAAAGCAGTTTATTATAATTTAAAAGAGGAAACCAACTGGAGTCCGGATTTGGAAGAAATTGAAAGCAGAGATCTAAGCAAGGTAAAGCTTATGTGGGTGAATTATCCTCATATGCCTACGGGAGCTTCAGCAAATGAAACGATTTTTGAGGAATTGGTTGCTTTTGCCAAAAGAAACAAGATCCTGATCGTGAATGATAATCCGTATAGTTTTATCCTGAATGATAATCCCAGGAGTATTTTGGAAGCTGAAGGAGCCAAAGAGGTGGTTTTGGAACTGAATTCTTTAAGCAAGAGTTTTAACATGGCCGGATGGAGGGTTGGAATGGTTTGCGGAAATGAAAAAAACCTGAACACTATTTTAAAGGTGAAGACCAATCTGGATAGTGGAATGTTTTATCCGCTGCAGGCAGGAGCTTCAGCCGCATTGCGCTTACCCGCAAGCTGGTTTACTTCCCTTAATAAGGTGTACGCAGAGAGAAAGCAAAAAATCCTGAAGCTTGCAAAAGCACTGGGCTGCATTCCGGGGAAGGATCAATCCGGCCTGTTCGTTTGGGTAAAAGTTCCGGAAGGGGAAACTTCAGAAGGATTTGTAAATAATTTATTATACACCCATAGTATTTTCATCGCCCCGGGGTTCATTTTTGGCGATCAGGGAGAAGGATATGTGCGATTTTCCCTTTGTGCAACCACCGAGGTGATTGATCGTTCAATTGAAAGGATAGGTTTATGAAGAAGATACACATCATTGGAATAGGATTAATAGGAGGCTCTTTTGCATTGGATCTTAAGGCATTTTACCCTCAGGCAAAAATTGTGGGGATAGATAATTGTGAAGCACATTTGGAGAAAGCCATGGAATTGGGGATTATAGATGAAAGCTCGGCACTGGAGGATGTTGCGGATTCAGATTTAGTGATCATCGCGGTTCCGGTGGATGCAGGAATTGGTTTATTAAAGAAAGTTTTGGATGGGATTGGTGACCATACCCTTGTGATTGATGCAGGTTCAACCAAAGAAAAAATATGTTCTGCGGTTGCAACGCATCCAAAAAGGCGGAATTTCCTTGCAGCACATCCTATTTCGGGAACCGAGTTTTCAGGCCCTGAAGCAGCTGTTTCAGAATTGTACCGAAACAAAACTATGATTATTTGTGAGGTGGAAAAAACGGCTTTTAAATTACAGGAGAAGGCCCTCGAAATCTTCAGGCATTTGGGGATGCGAATTCGGTATATGGATGCAAAATCCCACGATAAGCATATTGCTTATGTTTCGCATTTATCACACATAAGTTCCTTTATGCTGGGAAAAACGGTTTTGGAAAAGGAAAGGAATGAACGCGATATATTTGATATGGCGGGAAGTGGATTTGCTTCAACGGTAAGACTGGCAAAAAGTTCACCTGCGATGTGGTCCCCCATTTTTGAGCAAAACAGGGAGAATATATTAGAAACCTTAACCGAATATATCAGCAATCTAAATCAATTCAAGAGCCTGATGGAAGAAAATAATTTTGAAGAGGTTTACAGGGAAATGGAAAAAACCAATCATATAAAATCAATTTTAAACGGAATAAATTAATAATAAGATTAAATAGAAGAACATGGAAAACAAGAAAGAACTCAGAACCTGGTTAGATGATTTCAATTTGGATCATCCTCTGGTAATCGCAGGCCCTTGTAGCGCAGAAACCGAAGAGCAAGTGGTAAAAATCGCGAAACAGCTAAAAGACAGCGATGTGAGCGTATTGCGTGCCGGAATCTGGAAACCGAGGACCCGACCTGGAAATTTTGAAGGAGTGGGAGCACTCGGTTTGAAATGGATGAAAACCGCCAAAGAGGAAACCGGATTGTTGACCACTACAGAAGTTGCAAACCCTAATCACGTGGAGCTCGCGCTGGAGAATGATGTGGATATCCTGTGGATTGGAGCACGAACTACGGTTTCTCCATTTATAATCCAGGAAATTGCAGATGCCCTTAAAGGAACCAATAAAACCGTATTGGTAAAAAACCCGGTAAACCCGGATCTTTCGCTTTGGTTGGGAGCTGTAGAGCGCCTTTATACGGCCGATATTAAAAATCTTGGGGTGATTCACCGCGGATTTTCAGCCTACGAAAAAACCAAGTACAGGAACAACCCGGAATGGCAAATTCCTATAGACCTGCAAAACCGTTTTCCGGATCTTCCTTTAATCCTGGATCCATCCCACATTGCCGGAAGACGCGATACTATCTTTGATCTCTGTCAAACCGCACTGGATCTAAATTACGACGGATTGATGGTTGAAACTCATCACGATCCCGATAATGCCTGGAGCGATGCTGCACAGCAAATTACCCCTGCAACCTTAATTCAGTTTATGAAAGATCTTAAAATCAGAAAGGAAATTTCAGAAAGTGCCGAATTTCAGAACAAGCTGAATAATTTAAGAGCGCAAATAGACGTAGCGGATAATCATCTTATAGAACTTTTATCAAAAAGAATGAAAATTTCAGATGATATAGGAAAGGTGAAAAAAGATCAGAATGTTTCGGTATTACAAACCAAACGATGGAATGAAATTCTTGGTAAAATGGTCCTTGAAGGGGAACAGGTTGGCCTGAGTGAGGAATTTATCCTGCGACTTTTTAAAGCGGTTCACCAGGAATCTATCAATCGTCAGGAAAAGGTGATGAAAGCCAAATAAAAATAAACCCGCACTATCTTCAGATCTTGGTGCGGGTTTTTTCCGTTATGGATAAAAGTGAAAACTGATTATTTAAATGTAAATTTGCTTATAATGCCAGAAAAATTAAGAGGTGTTATAACTAAATAGAGATCATATAAATTAAGTTTTTTAACTTTTTTAAAAATTTTAATGAAACATCCATGAGAATTAAATTTCTCACACAGAAAAAATGATTTTAGGGATGTTGCATATGTCCGCTAAAACAATATGATAAGCAAATGAAAGGAATCGTTTATAAATCTACAGGGAGTTGGTATCAGGTAAAGGCTGAAGACGGGGAGATTTACAATTGCCGGATAAAAGGAAAATTCAGGCTTAAGGGTATTAAAAGCACCAATCCTGTAGCGGTGGGAGATCGTGTGAAATTTGATTTGGAAGAAGGCCTGGAAGAGGTAAAAGGGGTGATAAAGGAAATTGAGAACCGCGATAATTATATCATTCGAAAATCTGTAAATTTATCCAAACAAACACACATCATAGCATCAAATATAGATCAGGCATTTTTACTGGTCACGCTTAATAATCCGCCAACCTTCACCACTTTTATTGACCGGTTTCTGGTTACTGCCGAAGCATATCATATTAAAACAGTGCTGCTGTTCAATAAAATTGATATTTATAATGAAGATGAGCTGGCAGAGATCAAATACCTGGCTGCTCTTTATCGTGAAATAGGGTATGAATGCCTGGGTATTTCCGCAATAACCGGAAAAAATATAGATAAGGTTAAGGAGATGATGACCGGGAAAACCTCCATGATCTCCGGCCATAGCGGAACAGGGAAATCTACCTTGATAAACGCGCTGGAACCCAGACTGGACCTGAAGACCTCCAAGATAAGTGTCCAATCCAAACAGGGGCAACACACCACGACTTTTGCAGAGATGTATGATTTGAGTTTCGATGCGAGAATAATTGACACTCCCGGAATAAAGGGATTTGGAGTGGTTGAGATAGAAAAGGAAGAACTTGCCAATTATTTCCCTGAATTTTTTGCTTTAAAGGATCAGTGTAAATATTATAATTGTTTGCATTTGGAAGAGCCAAAATGCGCAGTAAAAGATGCCCTGGAAGATGGCAGGGTTGCCTGGTCCAGATACAAAAGTTATCTCCAAATCATCAAAGGAGAGGACGAGCAGCAATACAGAATAGATAATTACGAAGAAGAGCAATGAGAATAGTATTACAGAGGGTATCCGAAGCTTCTGTTAGCATTCAAGGCACTGTTAACGGTTCCATTCAATCCGGACTTTTGCTATTGTTGGGTATTGAGGAGGCAGATGCTTTTGAAGATATAGACTGGCTGTGCAATAAGATCCTGAAAATGCGGATTTTTAATGATGAAAATGGAGTGATGAATCTTTCCTTGCAGGATATTGACGGAGCGATTTTAGTGATAAGTCAGTTCACCCTTCATGCCAGCACTAAAAAGGGAAATCGTCCCAGTTATATCAAAGCGGCAAAGCCAGAGATTGCCATTCCCTTGTACGAGGAATTCAATAAAAGACTGGAGAATTTTCTTGGAAAACCTATAAAAACCGGAATTTTTGGGGCCGATATGAAGGTTTCTCTTATTAATGATGGTCCGGTCACAATTTTAATCGATTCAAAAAACAGGGAATAATGGATATTCAAAATTCACAAATTGCAGTAGATGAATGGATAAAATCGCACGGAGTGCGGTATTTTAACGAGCTCACCAATATGGCGCAACTCACAGAAGAAGTTGGAGAAGTAGCCCGGATCATTGCCCGCCGTTATGGGGAACAAAGTGAAAAAGAAAGCGATAAGAATAAAGACCTGGGAGAAGAACTGGCAGATGTGGTTTTTGTGGTGCTTTGCCTCGCGAATCAAACTGGGATCGACCTTCAGAAATCCTTTGATAAGAAACTCGACCTGAAAACCAAACGCGATCACGATCGTCATCAAAACAATGAAAAACTTAAATAAATGGCTTTTAAACGAATAGTTAAAGACAATGCATTTTGGAAATCGGTTGCTGGAATGGGGGTTGCATTTGCAATTATTTATCACTTCATTTCCATGTTATTTGAATACGGCGGGTTCGAATTTTCAAAGTTTTTTGAAGATAAACTCGGCGACGGAAATTGGATTCAATTTACATTAGGGACTATTCTTGCTTCCCTGGTTTATGGATTTATTATTTCTTACGGACAGTTTAGTTCCAAGATCAAAAAGCAGGAAAGAGACCGCTAAAATTTTTTAATCCCTCAAGAAGGGGTTAATACCCTGAGGCTTGCCTCGAATTTTTAAACGTATTTTCCAGTTCATACCTCGTGGGCTTGCCCCGAGGTTTTTGATTTAAAATATGTGCCGTCCGGTATTGAATAAAGATCGTTCCGCCTTTGGCGGAACTGAAAGAATCAAGAACCAAGACTTGATTTTAATTAACCGATTAGCATCTTGGTGTAGTATTCATATTTTTCAAAACACCCTAAGTATTAGAATAATTTGTAAATTCATAAGAGTAAGATGTATCCTTTACAAATATCCCTGGAATGTTCATCTAATGAGTGATTTCAGCTATTAGATAAATTTTTACCGGACAAGAATATTAAAAAAAATAATCCGAAGTTTATAAAATGAAGATTCAACTATCCCATTCTAAAAAAAACCTGAAAGGTACATTACAAATCACCGGTTCCAAGAGCGAATCCAACAGGGTTTTGATCCTACAGGCACTTTACCCGGAAATAAGCCTTGAAAATCTTTCCAACAGTGATGATTCCAGGGTGATGCAGGAAGCTTTACGAAGGGATTCGGGAACTGTAGATATTCATCATGCAGGAACGGCCATGAGGTTTCTAACCGCATATTTTGCAGCGAAAAAGGGCTGCGAGGTAATCCTTACCGGCAGCAAACGAATGAAGGAGCGTCCCGTAAAATTATTGGTTGACGCATTAAGGGATCTTGGTGCAGAAATTTCTTATTTGGAACAGGAAGGATTTCCGCCCTTAAAAATAAGCGGTAAGGAACTAAAGAAGAGTTTTGTCTCGGTTAAGGCTAACATTAGCAGCCAGTATATTTCTGCTTTAATGTTAATCGCGCCATCCTTGCCGGATGGTTTGGAGATACAACTGGAAGGCACGGTGACTTCCACCCCGTACATAGAAATGACTCTGGAACTATTGCATTTTTTAGGAATTGAAGGAGATTTTAAAGGAAATAAAATAAATATACAACCTAAGAAAAGCCTGGGGTCAAAACAGGTTCAAATTGAATCGGACTGGAGTTCGGCGTCCTATTTTTACAGTCTTGCAGCTATAAGTGAAACAGCAGATCTTAAACTTTCAAATTACAGAAGAACAAGCCTGCAGGGAGATTCCTGTATCGCTGAAATTTATAAACATTTTGGAGTCATGACCCGGTTTGAAGGAAATTCCATCATACTGGAAAAACGCCCTTGTAAAAAACCACAGCGTATCATTGAAAATCTTCAGAATGCTCCGGATATCGCTCAAACCATCGCCGTTACGTGTCTGGCTTTGGGCATTGAATGTGAATTAAGCGGATTGCATACCTTAAAAATAAAGGAAACCGACCGACTGGTTGCCTTAAAAACCGAAATGGAAAAGCTGGGCGCCAGGGTACATATCACAGAGGATTGCCTTAAGCTTTTTCCTGTAAAAATGCTGAATAAAAATGTTACGATCGCCACCTACAATGATCATAGAATGGCGATGGCTTTTGCGCCACTGGCATTAAAAGTTCCACTGGAAATAGAGGACGCAGGAGTAGTTTCAAAATCATATCCCGGCTTTTGGGAAGATTTGGAAAAATTAGGTTTTAGTCTCGTAAAGCCCTCTTAATAAAGCTTTTCTTTAAATAAACCTCTATTTGCTTGACAACGCCTATTCTCAGGTTGTATATTTGCACACTTAAAAAAATGTAACTATGGGAATGAAACTTTCACAATTCGGTTTTGAACTTCCGGAAGAGCTTCTGGCAGAGTATCCGTCAGAAAACAGGGATGAGGCAAGATTGATGGTGTTGAACAGAAAAGAGCAAACAATTGAACACAAACAGTTTAAAGACATTATAGATTATTTTGAACCTGAAGATGTTTTGGTGCTTAATAATACAAAGGTTTTTCCTGCACGATTATACGGGAATAAAGAAAAAACAGGAGCAAGAATTGAAGTATTCTTATTGAGGGAATTAAATCCTGAAACCAAGTTATGGGATGTTTTGGTGGATCCAGCAAGAAAGATCAGGATTGGAAATAAGTTATATTTTGGAGATGATGAAAGTCTGGTAGCAGAAGTGATTGATAATACTACTTCCAGAGGAAGAACCCTTCGGTTTTTATATGATGGATCCTATGAGGAATTCAGAAAAAAACTGGACGAATTAGGGGAAACTCCGTTGCCAAAATATATCAAAAGAGATGTTCAGCCTGAAGATCAGGAAAGATATCAAACCATATATGCAAAAACTGAAGGTGCAGTTGCTGCTCCTACCGCCGGTTTACACTTTTCCAAACAATTGCTTAAACGCCTTGAGATTAAAGGGATTGATTTTGCTGAAGTAACTTTACACGTTGGTTTGGGTACTTTTAACCCGGTTGAGGTGGAAGATCTTTCAAAGCATAAAATGGATAGTGAGGAAGCTTTCATTGATACGAATGCAACCAGAATTATCAACAAAGCTATTAAAGAGCGCAGAAGAGTATGTGCCGTGGGAACAACATCGATGAGAGTTCTTGAAAGTGCGGTTTCTTCAAATCATACCTTAAATGAATTCAGCGGATGGACCAATAAGTTTATTTTTCCTCCGTATGATTTTAGCATAGCAAATTGTATGATCACAAATTTCCATACTCCAAAATCTACGCTAATGATGATGGTTTCTGCTTTTGCAGGACATGATTTTATGAAAAAGGCTTATGCTGAAGCTATCAAGGAAAAATATAAATTCTACACGTATGGAGATGCGATGTTGATTATTTAATCAGGCATTTTTTTAAATATTAAAGCCACGAAACCACGAATATTTAATTTGTGGTTTCGTGGCTTTTTTTGATAAATCCCACTAGTGTGTTTTTATACCTATCCGGGAGAACTGGATTACTTTTGAACCCTCCCATAATATTTTTAATGATCCTGATCTTTAAAGAAAAATTTCTGTAAAAACTTAAATCCTGGAATTTTCTTCATTAAATTTACTTTTCAAAACCTGCTCAAACAAATAATCCTAGTGAAAATCTATTTGGTAAACATACTGATTTTGTTGTTGTTATCTGTTCAGGATACTACATCGCAGGTATTGATGCCACCTATACAAAATTATTCTACAGGCGATTATGGAGCAGCCAGTCAAAACTGGGATGTAAGCCTTGATGAAAGGGGAATTCTTTATTCCGCGAATAATCAAGGGCTCCTGAGTTATGACGGGCAAAGCTGGGAATTATTTCCTTTGAAAAGCAAAGCTATAATTAGATCGGTTTATACCCACGGGAACAGGATTTATATTGGTTCCTATCAGGAATTCGGTTATTGGATGCGGGATGACAAAGGGGAAATGTGTTATACCTCACTGGTTCCGCTAATACAAAATTATGCTTTCAAAAGTGAAGAAATCTGGGAGATAGTGTCTTATAAGGATGCTATTTATTTCAGGTCCTTTGGCGCTATTTACAAGTATTCCAACGATGCGGTAGAAGTGGTGAAATCTGATATGGTTGTAAATAAAATGTTGGTTTATCAGGATCGCTTATTGCTGTCTGTAAGCAGGGAAGGCCTGTTTTTTTTAAACGATGGAAATGAGCTTGAGGCGCTTCCTAATCAGAATATTCTGAAAGGTAAGGTGGTATTGGATATGGCTGTCAAGGAAGAGGATTTATTGATCGCTACCAGACAAGCCTTGTACGAATTTGATGGTGAAAAATGCACTTTATACAGGGATGATATATTGAATAAAAAACTGGAAAATGATGAACTTAACACCATTCTTGTAGAATCACCTTCCAATATAATTTTTGGGACCATAAAAAATGGGATCATACAGTACAACCTTGAAACCCGGGAAATAAAAAATTTCAACCGAAATAATGGATTACGAAATAATACCATATTAGGGATCGCCAAATACAATGGTAAAATATGGCTTGGGCTTGATAACGGCATCGCAGAAATTAATTTGAATTCTCCAATTTCTTATTTTACAGATGATACGGGACAGTTGGGCGCAGTATATGACATGGCCTTTCACAAAAATAAATGGTATTTGGCCAGCAATACGGGCGTTTATGTTTTTGAAAATGATGAACTCCAAATGCTGGAAGGTGGCCATGGACACTCATGGAACCTCGAAGTTTTAGGCGAGAAACTTTATTGTAATCATAATACCGGTACTTATGAGATTGTTGAGAAGGACTTTGTTCCTGTAGAACAACGTGCAGGGAGTTTTCAGATTTTAAAGATCCCAAATGAAAAGGGAATAAACCTGATTGCAACCTATACTGGATTAAGTGTTTTTTCGGAGACCGGGGAGGTGTTTGAGATTTCAGAGATCGATTTTCCTATAAAAGAGGTTGTTTTTGAAGATAACCATACGTTTTGGGCCGCTCATCCATATCAGGGTTTATACAGGGTAGGATTCAATAAGGATTACAAGGGAATAGATTTTCTGCAAAAGATAGATACTATTCAGAATGTTCCTAATTATAATACTCATGTTTATAAGATACATGATCAAATTGCAATTTTAAATAATGAACGCTGGTATAAATATAATGTGCTGCTGGATAGTATAGAAGAATTTAAAGAACTCAATGCATTTTCGAACTTTAGATTAATTAAGGAAGATTTTGGTAATTTCTGGTTTGTAGGCAGAGATAAAAATGATTTGATTTTCACCGATTTTAAGACTGATAAGTTGGTTCTTTCTTCCGTTAATCTGGAAAACCGACTGGTGATAAACAATGAAAATATCACCAAATTTAACGATTCTATTTTTTATGTCTCGCTTAATGACGGTTTTGCTGAAATTAACATAAATAAAGTTAGAAAACAGCAATTGGAGCAACTTAAAGCTACGCCAATTATTAAAGGTGTTAAGGATTTAGAGCAGCGTTACAGCTTAAATTCCGCACCGGAAATTCCGTATGTAAATTCAAGGATTATTTCCTTTCATGTAGGTTTTCCTGATTCAAAGTCAACTTCCCTTAAATATGAACTTTTGGGAGCCGATTCTATTTCAGGAACTATAAGTAATGGTAATGTAAGCTTTCAAAATCTCGCTCATGGTAGCTATTCATTGCAGTTTTCTGGATTGAGCCCTCATAATAAATATTCTCCTGCTACAAATTTTTCCTTTAAGATACTTCCTCCCTGGTATTTGTCGAGTTCGATGCAGTTTTTCTATGTCCTTATTTTTCTTGGCCTGATTTTACTTGTATACTGGATTAACCGACTTAAGCTTAAAAAACACAGGTTGCTTTTGGAACAAAAATTTGAGCGGGAGCATCAGGTCAAATTGAGCAATCTGGAAAAGGAAAGGCTCCTGGATGAAATAACCCTGAAGCGAAAGGAACTTGCAAATACCACAATGATAGCGGCCAAGAAAAATGAGGTCCTGATGGAAATACAGGGAGAATTAAATAAAGATAAAGGTAAATTTACCGATCAATTTCAATTAAAACGAATCATAAATAAGATAAACGGAGCCATAAAAAACAAAGACGAATGGCAGGTTTTTGAAACCAACTTCACTGAATTGCATGAGGATTTTTTCAGGATGCTTCTCAAAATTTATCCTGATTTGAGTAATAAGGATCTTAAATTATGTTCTTATTTAAAAATGAATCTTTCTTCAAAAGAAATAGCTCCATTGATGGGTATTTCGGTACGTGGAGTCGAAGTCCACCGTTACAGATTACGTAAAAAGATGGATCTTGATAGCAAAGAGAATTTAACCAGCTTTTTGATCAGGGAATTCTAAATCCTTTAAATGATGTAGATTAAACCTGTTTATTTTACTACATCATTAATACTACATGAATTTTAAAATTGCATAATCTCATACTTCAAAATTTTGTAAAGACCTGAATTAGAGCAAATTAAAATTAAATTCGGCTTGATGTATCTTTTATGTACTACATCGTTTGCGTTCAAAATAGTTATCGGCCTATCTTTAACTTAAAATTTAGTAAAAATCCTGAAAGTATGAAATTCAATTTTACACTGTTTTTAGCATTGCTGATGTCCACAATCGGCTTTGCTCAAGATTCAAAGACTATTAGCGGAACCATATTGGACGCTAATGATATCCCTTTAGCTGGAGCTGAAGTTAAAGTGGTTGACAAACCTGCTTTTGCCGTAACCGATTTTGATGGTCTTTTCACAATTGAAAATGTAAGCGAAGGCGATGTTTTGAGAATTACCTATTTGGGATTTCTTCCTAAAGAAGTGGTTGTTGGTACTCAAGATGATTATACTATTGTATTAAACGAAGATGCTTCCCAGTTGGATGAAGTTGTTGTAATAGGATACGGAAGTCAGAAGAAGGCCGACCTTACCGGAGCCATATCTACTGTGAAGGCTGAAGATTTAGCCAGAACGCCAACAGGACAGGCAATGCAAGCATTGCAGGGAAAAGTAGCTGGATTACAGGTTGTAAATAGCGGTGGTCCAGGTACTTCGCCTACTATAAGAGTGCGGGGTATAGGATCTTATTCCGGTGGCGCTTCCGGTCCATTATATGTAGTTGACGGTATGTTTTTTGAAAACATCGACTTCCTTAACACTGCAGATATCGCAACTATCTCAATACTTAAAGATGCATCTGCCTCTGCCATTTATGGAGTAAGAGCAGCAAATGGGGTAGTACTTATAGAAACCAAATCCGGACGTTATAATCAAAAGGCACAGCTTACTTATGATGGCTATACCGGTTTTCAAAGAGCACAGAATGTTGTAAAAATGGCAAATACCGAACAATTCGCCACCATTGCAAGAGAATCAGGATCTGCACCAGATGCTCAGTTCATTTTAAACGCTATGCAGCGATATGGACGAAGCCGAATAAATCCTAATGTACCTGCAGTTAATACCGATTGGTATAAGGAAATTATTCGTGAAGGACTTATACAAAATCATAGTTTGAATTTTTCCGGTGGTAGTGACAATGCAATCTATTCTATTGGAGCCAATTATTTTGCACAGGAAGGAATTCTGGATATGAAGAATGAATATGAACGCTTTAACCTTCGAAGTAAACTGGAGTTTGAAGTAAATGATTATATAACTGTTGGAGGTAATGCTGTATTAAGCAATGCATCAAGGTATGATCCTGAATATTCAGCCTGGAGAACAGCGTATTATGCTGTTCCAACCTTACCGGTGTTCGATCCTTTAAATACCAATGCCACTCCGGTTAATTATGCAAATGCGCAGGATTTGGGATATAGAAATGGTCAAAATCCATTTCCTTCAATGGATTTTAGTGAGAACCGAAATAAAATAAGGAATGTTCTGGCAAACTTTTATACCGAGGTAAAAATAATACCCGAAAAGTTAACTTTTAGAACAGCTTACAATCATAATTATGAATCAATAGAGACCAGGGAGATTAGACTGCCATATTTTATCGGTAATAATTTTCAGAGAGAAAATGCTTCTGTCCTTCGAAGAAATATTAATATTTCCAACCAGATATGGGATAACACACTTACTTACACAGATAATTTTGGAGATCATGGCTTAACTGTTCTTGCAGGGACATCTTTGAGGGATGAATCGTTGGAATTACTCCAGGCAGGCGGATTGAATTTTCCCTTATCAGGTTCAGAAGCTTACTTTATAGATCAATCACAAACAATAGTAGAAGGTTTGGTGAGGGATGACGGAAGAAGGGAGCATGGATTTTCTTATTTTACAAGAATAGCCTATGATTATGATAGTAAATATCTTCTTTATGGAACCTTTCGTGCCGATGGAACCAATAAATATCAGGAAAAATGGGGTTATTTCCCTACAGTAGGTGTAGGTTGGGTTGTTTCACAGGAAGATTTCTGGGGAGCGAACAACCCGATAAGTTTTCTGAAATTCAGAGCTAGTTGGGGAGAACTTGGTAATGATAAAGTTGCAGCAAGTGAAGGTTCAATCACTTCCAGGGTAGTATTTACAGCCTTAGACGATATAAGATATTCCGGATTAATTACAAGCAGTGATTTTACCACCCTAAAATGGGAGGTAACAGAAGAGCGGAATTTTGGTCTCTCTGCAAATATGTTTAATGGTCTTTCGCTTGAGGCAGATTATTATATTAGAGATACAAAGGATGCTGTTATTCCTGTAAACAGACCATTAATTCCAGGCGCAACAAGACAAAACGTAGGAGAGATAAGGAATTCTGGTCTTGAGGTTGCTCTTAATTGGGATAAGAATATATCTGATGATTTCCGTTATTCTGTAGGGGTGAATTTCTCTACCCTTGAAAATGAAGTTCTTGATCTGGCCGGTGCCGAATTTATTGATGCTGGTACTGCAGAATTCCGTCAACGTTCCATTGTGGGACAACCCCTCTTTGCTTTTTATGGTCGTGAAGTAGTTGGTGTATATCAGAATGATACAGAAATACAGGCAGATCCTATTGCAGTTGCCAACAATCTTGTTCCGGGGGATTTTAAATACAGGGATCTTAATAATGATGGCGTAATAAACGATGATGACAGGACAGTATTAGGTAGCTTTCTTCCTGAATTTCAGTACGGGGTTAATTTAAGCGTTAATTATAAAGGATTTGACCTTGCTACTTCACTATACGGCCAAGGTGGTAACAAGATCCTTAACAGAAAGCGAATGGAAGTGATCTTTACCACTTCTACAAACATTGACCGGGATTTCGCGATCCACCGTTGGCACGGAGAGGGTACTACCAATAGCTATCCTTCTGCCGCAGGAATTAGAAAAGGATGGAACCAGAGATTGAATGATTACTATGTAGAAGATGGTGATTTTTTCAGGATACAGAACGTAACTTTAGGATATACTATAAACCGAAATGGTAATTTAAAAGGCATTCCACAAACAAGAATATACTTAACCGCGGAAAAACCACTAACCGTATTTGATTACAATGGTTTTAATCCGGAAGTGGCCAATGGAGTAGATAATCAAACCTATCCTATTCCTGCAATCTATACAATGGGAGTAAATATTAAAATTTAAAAAATCGCTTATGAAAATTTCTAATAAAATTTCAGCTATAATTTTAGGATTATCGGTGCTCATCGCCTTAAGCAGCTGTTCCGATAAACTGGATGACCTGCCGCTAAATAATAATTTTGCGGGAGGAACAGATTTTACAAAGACCGAGGATATGCAACTGTCTATCATTGGAGTATATGCTGCTTTTCAATCCCGAGGTTGGGAACAGCCGTTATTAATAGGGGTAAGGGGTGATGATGTTAATGCAGGTGGACTGGGTGATCAGCAGGAATTTTCAGATACTGATCGCTTTGACTACAACAAGGATTACTGGATGTATAATTCCCTTTGGGAAAACATTTATGTAGATGTTATCACTGCCCATACTGCAATGGAACAAATTGAAAGGTATCAGGAATTTGCAAATGAGGCAGGTTTTCAAGAGGGGAACCAATACATCGCTGAAGCAAAAGTGCTTAGGGCGATGATGCTTATGCACATATCACAAGTATGGGGATCAGTTTTTATTCCCACTTCTTCAGATACTGAAGAACTTCTGGATGTAGAAAATGTTCCCAGCCAGAATGAGGTGATGCAGCATATTTCAGACCAAATGGACGAAGCCATTCCCGATCTGCCTTTTTCACGTCCCAATCAACGAACCGATATACCCGGCGGAGTAACCAGGTATACCGCTCTTGCTGTAAAAGCGCTTGCAAACCAGGAAATTGAAAATTATCAGGCTGTAGCCGATGCTGCAGGAGAAATTATAAATTCAGGTTTATTTAGCCTTTATCCCGATTTTTACGAGTTGTTCAAGACACCAGGGAAACTTAGTGACGAAATTCTGCTAACGATGCAATATTCAGACTTCGGTGCGGGAGAGGGAGATAGGGAAGGTCATTTATTAGCGCCTTATGGACCTGAAAACTGGACTCCTGCAGTAACTGGAGCAGGAAGTGGCTGGGGCTTCTATGAACCAAGTTTAAAGTTTATAGGTTTCATGCTTGATCGCGATGAGACCGTACGTTTGGAAACCAGTGTATTGTTTACCAACCGTGGTATAGCCGACATTCAGGCTGAAGGATATACAAATCTCCCGGCTTTTGTATCAAATACAACCAGGGATGGAGATGTTATCAACGATTATGCCCGTGCCCGTTTTGCCAGTGGAAAGCACTACATGCCAAGCAACCAGTTAATCCCGGGAAGAACGGAATATGGAAGCAACAAGAATTACCATATCATTCGTTATGCCGAAGTTCTTTTGGTTTATGCGGAAGCTATTGCGCAAGGTGCATCTCCTTCGGGGGTAAGCGCTACAGAAGCCGTAAATATTGTAAGAGCAAGGGCAGATTTAGCTCCTTTGAGTAATGTTACCCTTGAAGACGTATTAGATGAAAAATTTGCCGAGCTCGCAATGGAATGGGGAAAACGTTATTATGATATGATAAGGCTTGAACGTACAGGAGAACTTAGTTATGGCGGAAGGACATTTACCATGGACAAGGAATTTCTTCCTTATCCCCAGCCTCAGGTAGACCAGTTCCCTATACTTCAGAACACATCTAACTAATTAATGATTTAATTTATTGATAATGAAAAAAATTAAAAAACCCTTATTTGGACTGCTGTTTTTGTTTCTTGCATTTACTTCGTGTGAATATGATGGAATAGATCCTATTACCCCGGTTGATGCTGGGGCGGATGCCGGTAGCCCTGAAATAATTATTATGTACCCAACTGAAGGGACCGCTATACAGGTTCCTGAGGCTGTAGCTTCCATCGACATTAGACTAGAGGTTGTAGATGATATTGAAGTAGAAAAAATTGAAGTATTGGTAAATGGAAATCAAATTGCAATGTTTGATGAATTTACCGATTTCCGGATTGTGAAGAGGACAGTAACATTTGATAATGTTACCAATGGAGAACATGTACTTACCGTGAGGGCTACAGATATTTCAGGGAATGTTACAACCAAAGAGGTGAATTTTAGTAAAGAACCTCCTTATTCCCCTAAATACGCAGGTGAGTTTTTCTATATGCCCTATGATGGAGATTTTATGGAATTGGTTAATATCTATACAGCCGAAGAAATTGGTAATCCCGATATTTCTACTGCTTCCTTTCTGGGAACAGGTGCCTACAGAGGTGTGGCCGACTCTTATATAACTGTTCCTCTTAATGAGGAAGATATGGGAAGTGAATTCAGTGCTGCTTTTTGGTACAAATTAAGTGGAGATGCCTCACGTGCAGGGATTTTGGTAGCCGGCGCTGATGAGAACCGTGAGCAGGGATTTCGTCTTTTCAGGGAAGGATCTGAAACTTCACAAACCATTAAAATGAATGTAGGTACTGGTACCGGTGAAAGCTGGAATGATGGTGGTTCTGTAGAGGTAACCGGAGATTGGGTGCATATTGCTTTTAGCATTAGCGCTTCTGAAACCGTATTATATGTAAATGGAATGCCTTTACGCACAGCAACTATGGGCAATTCCATCGACTGGACCGGGGTAGAGGAAATTACTATAGGTGCTGGTGGTGAAACCTTTAGTTACTGGGATCACAAATCGGACACCAACAGCCTTGTTGATGAATTAAGGCTTTTCAAAACAGCTTTATCCCAGAGCGATATTCAAAATTTAATAAATGCCTCTGCGGTGACTCTTTATATGCCTTTTGATGGGCATTACAGGGACATGGTAGCAAACCGCGAAGTAACTGTAGTGGGATCTCCAGGATTTGCCGGAGAAAGTGTAGAAGGCAGCGATGCTTATGAAGGTGCCGCCGATTCTTACCTTATCTTACCCTCTGCCGGTTTATTAAGCGAGGAAATTAGCGCTACTTTTTGGTATAAAGTAGATGCCAGTCCAGATAGAGCCGGTATTATAACAATTGGTCCTGAGGATTCGGAAAATGCTAATTTCCCGGATGTTCAAAATAAAAGAACCAATGGTTTAAGGCTTTTTAGAGAAGGAAATACAACAGAACAACGCATTAAACTAAACGTTGGAAACGGAACCGGCGATAGTTGGAATGATGGCGGCGTAATAGATGTTACTGCGGGAGAATGGGTGCATGTGGCCTTTACAATTTCAAATTCTGAAAGCGTCATTTACCTTAATGGTGAGGCAGTAAATACTGGTACGGTAACCGGAGGTGTTGACTGGACCGGAACAGATCTTGTATCGATTATGTCTGGTGCTCCAAGATTTACCGAGTGGGGTCACTTATCTGATGCAAGTTTTATGGATGAACTGCGCTTTTACAATAAAGCGCTTACCCAAGATGAAATTCAGTCCGCAATGGCTGATTAATTTATAATTGGCTCCGGTAATTCCCTACAAAAACCGGAGTCTTTTTATATGTTTTAAACCTAATCTCTTTCGGGAACTCTTAAGTTATTTGGCCTTCAGGACGTAAGTCTTATTAAACAACAAAATTGTTTATAAATGCTATCTCTTTAATAGAAACAGGAGATAAAGGAAATCCATTTCTATATCGAAAATTATTTAGCCGTATAACTTTTAAAAAAAGTTATTGGTTTTAGCTAAAATAAAAATAACAGGAAAATGATAAACTTTGAGAGGTTGAGGAATTTTTATTTAATTGGAATGATCCTGATTTTCTCGGCCTGTTCAGGGGACGATGGTCCAGGCTATCAGGAGCCCTATATTCCCGACCCGGGGAATGGAACTATTGAGGAGCTTAGCGATGACGAACTTTTAGAGAAGGTCCAACAGCAAACCTTTAAATACTTTTGGGATTTTGCCGGCACCAATTCCGGTTTGGCAAAAGAGCGTTCCCAGGCCGATGCATACGGTGGGCAAGGTGGAAATATTGTGACCATGGGAGGCTCCGGTTTTGGCCTTGCTGCATTTCCGGTTGCGGTAGAGCGTGGTTGGGTAAGCAGATCTCAGGCTGTAGAACGCCTTGAAAAGATCCTCGATTTCCTGGAAACCATTCCAACCTATCACGGCGCTTTTTCTCACTGGTATCTGGATAATAGGGCCCAAACAAGGCCTTTTGGAAATATGGATGACGGGGGCGACCTTGTGGAAACTGCTTTCTTAATGCAGGGGTTGCTTATAAACAGGCAATATTTTTCAGATGAAACAAACATTGTGAACCGAATCACAGCGCTATGGGAAGCGGTGGAATGGGATTGGTATACACAGGGAGAAAATGTTCTTTACTGGCACTGGTCGGCCAATTACGGTTTTCAGAAAAACCTGAAAATCCAGGGATGGAATGAATCGCTTATCGTTTATGTACTGGCCGCATCTTCACCAACGCATTCTATAAACCCCGAAGTTTATCATCAGGGATGGGCATCTAATGGAAATATGGTGAATAACCGTCAGCATTATGGAATTAATTTACCCCTTGGACCCGCATTCGGAGGCCCTCTTTTCTTTGCCCATTATTCCTTTATAGGATTGGATCCACGAAATCTAAGTGATAGTTATGCTAATTACTGGGAACAAAATAGAGCGCACAGTCTCATTCATTATAATTACGCGATCGATAATCCGAAAAATTTTGAGGGTTATGGGGAGAACAGCTGGGGATTTACAGCCAGCGATAGCTTTGAAGGTTATTCCGCCCACAGTCCCACCAACGATTTGGGTGTAATCACTCCAACAGCCGCCTTGTCCTCCTTTCCCTATACTCCGGAGGAATCCATGAAAGCACTAAGGTATTTTTATGAAGAGAAAGTAAATACATTGTGGGGCCCATACGGGTTTTATGATGCTTTTTCTGAAGAAAAGAACTGGGTAGCCGATGGATATTTGGCAATAGATCAAGGTCCTATAATTTCAATGATAGAAAATCACAGAACTGGTTTGCTTTGGGATTTATTCATGGCGGATGAAGAAATCCAGTCAGGTCTCAGGCGTCTTGATTTCAATTTTTAAAATTAAAACACTCAAACTCCAATTGATATGACCAATTTTAGAACAAGCTTATTACTGCTTCTGATGATCGCAATTTTCGGATGCAAGAATACTAATAAGGAGAAAGGAACTTCTTCGGAAGAAAACCAATCTGTTCGTTTATCTGATGAAGCGCTTTTAGACACCGTTCAAAGACAAACCCTTAAATATTTCTGGGATTATTCAGAGCCTAATTCAGGAATGGCCAGAGAGCGCTATCACCCGGATGGGGAATATCCAAAAAATGATGCTCATGTGGTAACCACCGGAGGATCTGGCTTTGGACTTATGGCTATCGTTGCCGGGATGGAACGGGAATTCATCAAACGTGATTCGGCAGTAGCTCGTCTGGATAAAATCGCAGATTTTTTAGAGAATGCTCCAAGATTTCACGGGGTTTGGCCGCATTGGCTAAACGGTGAAACAGGAGAAACTCAGGCCTTCAGTGACAAAGATAATGGCGGGGATCTTGTTGAAACCTCATTTTTAGCTCAGGGTTTTATTGTGGTTCGTGAATATTTAAAAAACGGAAATGAAGAAGAAAAAGCTGTTGCTGCAAAATACGACGAGCTTTGGAAAGGCATCGAGTGGGAATGGTACACAAATAATAAGGACGGACTTTACTGGCATTGGTCTCCGGACTATCAATGGGAAATGGATTTCATGATCGAGGGTTACAATGAGTGTTTGATCACTTATGTTATGGCTGCTTCATCGCCAGATCATTCCATTGATGCAAGTGTGTATCACAATGGCTGGGCCAGGGGTGGGGATATCTCCACCGATGTTGAAGCTTATGATCTTCCCCTAATCTTGAAACACAATACCAGGGGAAATAAAGGTGGCCCGTTATTTTGGGCGCATTATTCCTATCTGGGCCTAAACCCCAAAGGTTTGAGTGATGAATATGCCAATTACTGGGATCTCAATGTAAATCACAGTAAGATAAATTATTTGTATTGCCAGGAAAATCCAAATGATTTTGAAACCTATAAGGAAAACTCCTGGGGATTAACAGCCAGCTATACCCGTAATCCTGATGATGGAATTGGGTATACCGCGCATTCTCCAGATGAGGATAAAGGGGTGGTGTCGCCTACAGCTGCTTTAAGTTCTTTACCCTATACCCCGGATGAATCCATGAGAGCAATGAGGTATTTCTTTGAAGATCAAAACGATTTGCTTTGGGGTCCTGCCGGTTTTTATGATGCTTTTAGCCTTGAGGGAACTCCATGGGTAGCTGAAAAATACCTTGCGATAGACCAGGGACCAATTGTAGTTATGATAGAGAATTACCGCTCGGGGCTTATCTGGGATTTATTTATGGGAGCGCCTGAGATAAAGGAAGGATTGGAAAAACTTGGTTTTTCTTATTAGAAACAGACCTGAAACAAACCTCACAGGTTTCAAAAACCTGTGAGGTTTAGAAATTTTTTTGAGGTTTTTTATACAAATAAATATGAAAAAGAGATTTTTATACATATTAACAGTTTTTATTTTAATCCTGTTTTTAGTTCCGTTCTCAGTAGCGGCGCAGGACAAGGAGGCCTTTGAAAGAGAGCACTTTATAAAAGGTACCGATACCCTAAATTACCGCATTTTATTTCCTAAGGATTTTTCAGAAGAAAATAAATATCCGGTCGTCCTGTTTCTCCATGGAGCCGGGGAGCGCGGAAATGATAATGAATCACAGCTCGTTCACGGCAGTAGTCTTTTTCTTGAAAACAGGGATGATTTTCCTGCCATTGTAATCTTTCCTCAGGCACCAAAAGATGATTATTGGGCAAAAGTAACGGTTGACAGGGATACGATCCCTTTTCAATTCAACTTTGAAAATGACAAACCAGCCACTAAATCCTTAGAACTTGTCATGGATTTCATGGAGGATATGCTCAGGAAAAATTTCGTGGATACCTCAAGAATCTATGTTGGGGGGATTTCCATGGGAGGAATGGGAACCTATGAAATTATCTATAAAAAGCCTACAATGTTTGCGGCAGCATTTGCAATTTGTGGGGGAGCAAATCCTGAAATCGCCACCGCATATCCAAAGGGTTTTAATATCTGGATCTTCCACGGGGAGAAAGACGATGTGGTACTGCCGAAATATTCTAAAATTATGGCACGGGAAATTAATCATCACGGGGGCAATGCAAAATTGTCCTTATATCCCAATGATAATCATAACAGCTGGGATTCTGCCCTGGCGGAACCTTATTTGCTGCCCTGGTTATTTTCGCACGAACGAACTGAATAGAGAGCGACCAATGAATTTTGTAATTATTAATCTGTGTAAAACGCTAACAGATGAAAAGTATTAAAAACATACTTACAACAACGGTTTTATTATTTGGTATCATTTCTTATGCACAGGAAGTGGTTCCGGAAACTTATATAAATCCTCTGGATATAGACTATACCTATATGGTTTATAATTCAAGTAAGAATATTTCCTACCGTTCGGGTGCAGACCCTGCGGTTATTGAGTTTCGCGGTGAATATTACATGTTTGTCATACGTTCTTTTGGTTATTGGCATTCCACCGATTTGATCAATTGGGAATTTATTAAACCAAAACAATGGTTTTTCGAGGGATCAAATGCCCCAACCGCTTTCAATTATAAAGATTCACTGGTATATTTTGCAGGCGATCCAGTAGGCTATGGGAGTATACTTTACACAGATGATCCTAAAAGTGGTAAGTGGACACCCACCGCTTCAATTACCAATAATATTCAGGATTCGGAATTATTTATAGACGATGATGGGAAAACCTATTTGTATTGGGGTTCGTCCAATGTACATCCCCTTAACGTGAAAATGCTGAATAAAGATGATCGCTTTCTTGAAACCGGAATTGAAAAAGAACTTATCAACCTGGTTGAAGAAGAACACGGTTGGGAACGTTTTGGCGAAAATAATTATCATCCAACCTTAAAGGAAGGATATATGGAGGGTGCCTCAATGACCAAACACGATGGTAAATATTATTTACAGTATGCTGCACCGGGCACACAGTTTAATGTGTATGCCGATGGGGCTTATATTGGCGAAACCCCACTTGGTCCTTTTACCTACATGAAAAATAATCCCATGAGTTTCAAGCCGGGCGGTTTTGCGAATGGGGCGGGTCATGGAATCACTATGAAACAAACCAACGGACAATACTGGCATTTTGCTACTGTGGCATTGGCTTCAAACTCACATTGGGAACGTCGTCTATCCATGTTCCCCACTTATTTTGATGAAGAAGGATTAATGTATGCCAACACAAGCTATGGGGATTATCCGTTATTTGGTCCTGATCATCCAACAAAAGCGGGGCAGCATAGTGGCTGGATGTTGCTTTCTTACAAAGGGAAAGTCACAGTTTCATCTTCTAAGAAGCAGGTGAGAAAAAGCACTTCTACCGATGGTGATTTTGATATTACCGAAATGCCTCTGGAAAAAAACATTGAAGGT
Source organism: Bacteroidota bacterium (assembly GCA_051751125.1). Lineage (GTDB taxonomy): Bacteria > Bacteroidota > Bacteroidia > Flavobacteriales > Flavobacteriaceae > Gillisia. Next base: position 30,309 of record JBNJKO010000024.1, on the reverse strand, counting down.
GAAATTATTTCGAAGCTGTTAACCGATGAAAGTCCAAAATCATTCTGGGTTGCTGAAGCTAACGATGATAAGCAATGGGTTGAGATCGAAATGCCTTCACCGGGAAACATTTATGCTTTTCAGTTGAATTTTCATGATGAAGAATCAGGCATTTATACCCGTGTTGAAGGCCTGCGACACCGGTTTACCCTGGAGGTTTCAGAAAACGGTAAGAATTGGGAAACTTTGGTAGACCGAAGCAATAGTTATAAAGATGCTCCTAATACCTACATTACCCTTAATCAACCTGTACAGGGAAAATATGTACGCTTCAAAAACGTGAAAGTTCCGGGGAATAACCTGGCATTATCAGAAATCAGGGTTTTTGGTAAAGGTTTAGGTGAAAAGCCTGCAGCAGTGAAGGGATTTACAGTATCCCGGGAAGAAGACCGAAGAGATGCTTCCCTGACGTGGAATCCGGTGAAAGGAGCTCAGGGCTACAATATTCGCTGGGGTATTGCCCCAGATAAATTATATCACTCTTGGTTAATTTACGATGTAAATGAACATTTTATGCGTAGCCTGGACCGTGATACGCAATATTACTTTCAAATTGAAGCCTTCAATAATAATGGAATTTCAGAAAAATCTGAAGTTTTAACCGTGAATTAAATAAAATTGTTTATTACCTAAACCAATAAAAATGAAAAAAATTTATCTATTACTTGGCCTTTTATTTTGGACAGGAACTTCTGTTCTCCAAGCCCAAACCAGCATTCCTGAAGTAGAGGAACTCCTGAAAAAAATGACCCTAGAAGAAAAAATTGGTCAGCTCAATTTACTAACTCCGGGTGGAGGTATAGCTACAGGTTCAGTAGTAAGTGAAGACGTAGAGACAAAGATAAAAGCCGGGAATGTAGGCGGACTTTTTGGCGTTTCCGGACCAGATAAAATCAGGCAGGCACAGGATATTGCCGTGAAATCTTCCCGGCTTGGAATTCCTTTGCTGATTGGATCGGATGTTATTCATGGCTATAAAACAACTTTTCCAATCCCGCTGGGAATTTCCTCCAGTTGGGATATGGAATTGATAAAAAGCACTGCGCAGGTTGCTGCAAAAGAGGCCACAGCCGATGGGATTAACTGGAATTTCTCCCCAATGGTGGACATTGCAAGAGACCCGCGCTGGGGACGAATTGCGGAAGGTGCAGGGGAAGATCCCTTCCTGGGATCTGCGATTGCAAAGGCGATGGTAGAAGGATACCAGGGAAGCGATTTTTCGGCTCCAGAAACTATGATGGCAACCGTGAAACACATGGCATTATATGGTGCTTCGGAAGGTGGACGGGATTACAATTCGGTGGATATGAGCAAAATCAAGATGTTTAATGAATATTTACCTCCCTATAAAGCCGCCGTAGATGCAGGGGTTGGAAGTGTGATGACCTCATTTAACGATATTCACGGAGTTCCGGCTTCGGGGAATAAATGGTTGCTTACCGATTTGCTTAGGGATCGCTGGGGATTTGATGGATTTGTGGTTTCCGATTATACTTCGGTAAATGAAATGATCGCGCACGGAATGGGGGACCTGCAGGCTGTTTCAGCACTTGCATTGAATGCAGGACTTGATATGGATATGGTGGGAGAAGGATTTTTGCTCACCCTAAAAAAATCCCTGGAAGAAGGAAAAGTTTCTGAAGAGCAAATTACAACAGCCGCCAGAAGAATTCTGGAAGCGAAACATAAGTTAGGCTTGTTTGAAGATCCCTACAGATATTCAGATGAAAGCAGACCGGCAAAAGACATCCTCACCCAAGAGAACCGGAATTTGGCAAGAAAAGCTGCAGCCAGTTCATTTGTGTTGTTAAAAAAGCATGGGGATATATTGCCGCTTTCCAAAAATGCCAAAATAGCCTTGATTGGGCCTTTGGCAAATGACAAAAACAATATGTTGGGAACCTGGGCGCCAACCGGAGATCCGCAATTATCCATTCCAATTTTGGAAGGACTTAAAAACATTGCTCCAAATGCGCAGATAACCTATGTGAAAGGAGCTAATATCAGTGACGATACTACATTTGCCAAAAAAGTGAATGTTTTTGGTCCCCGTATAGAAATATCGGAAGAATCTTCAGAAGAATTGTTGAAAGAGGCGCTGGAATTGGCTAATAAGTCTGACGTAGTGATAGCAGTTGTTGGGGAAGCTACTGAAATGAGCGGGGAGGCCGCCAGCCGCACCGATATTTCGATTCCTGAAAGTCAGAAAAAATTGATCAGGGAATTGGCTAAAACCGGTAAACCTTTGGTGCTGGTACTCATGAGCGGTCGTCCTTTGGTAATTTCCGAAGAGATGGAACTTCCTTTGAGTATCCTTCAAATATGGCATCCAGGAGTGGAAGCAGGGAATGCTGTGGGAGACGTACTTTTTGGAGATTATAATCCTGCCGGAAAACTCACCGCTACCTGGCCCCGAAATGTTGGGCAAATTCCCATTTATTACAGCATGAAAAGAACGGGTAGACCGGCAGCTTCCGAAGAATTCGAAAAATTCAAATCCAATTATCTGGATTCGAAAAACTCACCTCTGCTTCCGTTTGGATATGGCTTAAGCTATACCAGTTTTGAGTATTCTGAAGTTAAGGTGGATAATAAAAACCTTTCTGCCGATGGAACCATCACTATTTCAGCTAAGATCACCAATACCGGCGATTTTGATGGGGAAGAAGTAGCTCAGCTTTATCTTCACGATAAAGTGAGAAGTATCACTCCTCCTATGAAAGAATTAAAGGGCTTCAAAAAAATTTCCCTAAAGAAAGGGGAGTCTGCAATCGTGAATTTTGAACTAAGTGTAGAAGATTTGAAATTTTATAATTCAGATTTGGAATTTGTATATGAGCCAGGGGTGTTTGAGTTCTTCGTTGGTGGAAGTTCAGATCAGGAATTTATAGGAAGTTTTACGGTGGAGTAATTTCCATTAGAAATCAAATTTTTAAAGTTAGCCACGAATGCACGAATATTTAATTTGTGTATTGGTGGCTTTTTTTATAGAATTTTCAGGTAATAAACTTCAGTTTATAGAATTACATATGACTTCTTTGCAATAATTCCCCAAAAAGATATTCGTGCAATTGTGGCTTTCAGCCTTTATATTTCAGATTGTTGAATAGGACTTAGTTGCCCAATCATCGAACAGGAAATCGTTATAAAATCCTTACTTTTGCCGTGTGAAAAATGATAAGAAAGATATACGGGCCTTAACCAAACAGCAACTTCAGGAGTTTTTTGTCGCTCAGGGCGATAAATCTTTCCGGGGATCGCAGGTTTATGAATGGCTTTGGAATAAGGGTGCGCATAGTTTTGAAGATATGACCAATATCTCCAAGGAGACCCGTAGCATGTTGCAGGATAATTTTGTGATCAATCATATTCGGGTAGATGTAATGCAACGCAGTAAAGATGGCACTATTAAAAATGCCGTGAGACTGCATGACAATCTTACCGTGGAATCAGTTCTTATTCCCACTCCCAAAAGAACCACTGCCTGCGTTTCTTCGCAGGTGGGATGCAGTCTGGATTGCAAATTTTGTGCTACGGCAACCCTGAAACGTATGAGAAACCTGAATCCTGATGAGATCTATGATCAGGTGGTTGCTATTGATAATGAAAGTCGGTTATATTTTGATAAGCCGCTTTCCAACATAGTTTTTATGGGAATGGGGGAGCCGCTGATGAATTACAATAATGTGATGAAAGCCGTGGAAAAGATCACTTCCAAAGACGGACTTGGAATGTCTCCAAAACGTATTACCATCTCCACTTCGGGAGTGCCAAAGATGATAAAAAAACTTGCAGATGATGAGGCAAAAATAAAACTTGCCGTTTCCCTGCATTCAGCTATAGATGAGATTCGCACTCAAATCATGCCTTTTAATGCTACTTTCCCGTTACAGGACTTAAGAGAGGCTCTGGAATATTGGTATGCAAAAACAAAAAGCAGGATTACCTATGAATATATTGTTTGGGAAGGAATCAATGATCAACCGAAAGATGCAGAAGCTTTGGTGAGATTTTGTAAGTATGTTCCCTGTAAGGTGAATTTGATAGAATATAATCCAATAGATGATGGCCAGTTCCAACAGGCTTCTTCACAGGCTACACATATGTATGAGAAGATGCTGGAACAAAATGGAATTACGGCAACCGTACGTCGATCCAGAGGGAAAGACATCGATGCTGCCTGTGGTCAATTGGCGAACAAATCTTCTTAAAACAACTTGATAAGAATTAATTTTTAATCATTTTAAAAGACCTAGTTGAGTTCCTGATGAAAACCTTTAGAGCCTGGTATTTTAACGGAATTCTTTAACTATCTTTGGTATCCTTATGAAGGTTATCTCCCAAATAAAACTTCCCGTAGAGAAAGAGATGGAACTTTTTGAAAAAAAGTTCTTCGAGTCCATGTCTTCAAAAGTGGCCTTATTAAACCGGATCACCCATTATGTAGTGAACAGGAAAGGGAAGCAAATGCGGCCTATGTTCGTGTTTCTGGTCTCCAAAATGGTTTCAAACGGAAATGTGAATGAACGTACTTATCGTGGCGCAGCTGTCATTGAATTGATCCATACTGCCACTCTGGTTCACGATGATGTGGTAGACGATTCCAACCGCCGACGTGGATTTTTCAGCATCAATGCACTCTGGAAAAACAAGATTGCCGTTTTGGTTGGGGATTATTTGCTTTCAAAAGGATTATTGCTGTCAATAGACAACAACGATTTCGATCTTTTAAAGATTATTTCAGTAGCGGTAAGGGAGATGAGTGAAGGAGAATTGCTGCAAATTGAAAAAGCACGTCGACTTGATATTACAGAGGATGTTTATTATGATATAATTCGTCAGAAAACCGCCACGCTAATTGCAGCCTGTTGCAGCCTTGGTGCGGCATCGGTAAAACCGGAATCGGACGAGGTAGAAAAAATGAGAAAATTCGGGGAGCTGATAGGGATGGCTTTTCAGATAAAAGATGATCTTTTTGATTACGGGGATGAGCAAATCGGGAAGCCAACCGGAATAGATATCAAGGAACAAAAAATGACCCTTCCGCTTATACATGCCTTGAATAAATCAACTCCAAAGGAGAAAAAGTGGCTGATCAATTCGGTTAAAAATCATAATAAAGATAAAAAGCGTGTTAAGGAGGTAATAGCCTTTGTGAAATCAAAGGGAGGACTTACCTATGCTGAAAATAAAATGAAGGAATACCAGAAGGAAGCTATGGATATTTTACTGGTCTATCCTCAATCTGCATATAGAGATTCTCTCGAACTTATGGTGAATTACGTTATCGAGCGTAAAAAGTAAAGCCTCCAAACCCCAAAGGGGGAATTCAAAATTCCGGATTTCAAATTCAAGATACCATATTTCGGATAGCCCCAAAGCATAGGGGCCAAAAGCCTACTTTCAAAAGACCTTCCAACTTCCAACATTTAAACCTTGATTTTTAATTTTTAATTTATTTTAATTTTTCCAGGCAACCTTTTGTAAATTTCATGCGTCTATATAAATAGAAGGCTTTAATTAAAACCTGTGAAAGTAATTCAACTCTTTAAAAACGAAACCAGGCTTATAAATCGTGCCGCAAAAAATAACCGCGATGCGCAGGAGGAATTGTATAAAAAATATTCAGGGAAAATGCTTAGCGTTTGCAGGATGTATATTAAAGATCTGCATCACGCCGAAGAGGTTATGCTGAATGGGTTCTTTAAAGTCTTCAAGCATATTTCGAACTTTAAGAATGATGGAAGTTTTGAGGGCTGGATACGAAAAATAATGATCAGGGAAGCTATTTCCTTCCTTCGCAGTAAAAAGAACATTGAATTCCCTGAAGCGATCATTGAGACAGAGGTTCATAGTTTCAATAATATTAACTCTGAAATAGAGGTAGAGCATATTCAGAATTTGATTGATGCCTTGCCGGAAGGATACAAAGTGGTTTTTGTGATGTATGCCATTGAAGGCTACAAGCATCAGGAAATTTCAAAAATACTGAATATTACGGAGGGAACTTCAAAATCACAGTTGTTTAAGGCGAGGAAAATGTTACAGGAGAAATTAAAAACTCAAAGTATATCAGATTATGGGACAGTTAAAATTTGAAAGGAAGTTCAGGGAAAAACTGAATGAGCGGGTGATAGATCCAAAACCGGGCAGTTGGGAAGAAATCAGCATGCGTTTGGATTCTGAAGAAAAGAAAAGAAATCCCATATTCTGGTGGGTTGGAATCGCGGCAACCATCATAGGCGGGATCCTGATCTTTGGCTCTTTCTTTAACGAACCGTTAGGTAATACGCCGGGAATTGTGAATGTTCCGGTAGAAAAACCTGAACAGGAAGAAAATAGAATTCAGCAAGAAACTTCAGAAAAAGCAAAACCGGAAGCAATAGCTTTTGAAGAAAAGAAAGAGATAACTGAAACTCCGACCAGGGAAAACACTTTAAAAGTTTCCAAAAAGAAAGAGCCATCAATAAGGCAGGATAAAGGTAATATCGTCGCAGTAAATGAAAGATTAAGGGTAATGGAGCCAATTCTGGAACCTGAAATAATAGTTACAGAAGTACCTGAGCTATCTCAATCCATCCAGAACGCTATGGCAGAAGTGGTGTTGCAGGAGGGCGGCAGAAATATTTCAGATGCAGAAGTAGATGCCTTGTTGGCTGAAGCGAGCTCTAAATTGAACAAGAGTCGTGAACAAAAGGAATTTTCTGAAAAAATAACTGCCAATGCCTTGCTTTGGGATGTGGATATGGAGCTGGAGGCATCTTTTCGGGAAAAGGTCTTTGACGTGGTTAAGGATGGCTTTATAAAAGCCCGAATCGCTATGGAAAACCGTAATAATTAAAACAATTTCATCGCTAAATAAGTTCATTCATCAATCAAAAATTTTTTCTTATTTCTTCCGGTTTAGGAAGCTGGGAAAAGTTCTAAAACCAATCATCATGAAAACAATTATCAGTTATTTTAGTTTACTTCTTATGGGCCTGATGCTTCAGACGGTGGACGCTCAAAACGATTCAATTTCTCATGTTCAGAAGGATTCTGTTATCACAAGTATGGAATATTTTCAAAAGGAGCGCGATAAAATAATCACCAAAGAAAAGGAATCATTAAAGCAAACTTTGGAAGGTATTAATTACCAACTGGAAAAAGGATTGATCACTCCTGAACAGGCAAAGCAACAGAGAGAAAATGCAGCAAAAAAACATGCATTAAACATTGAAAACAGAATTGCGATTCTTGAAAATGAGCTGGAACTTAAAGATCGCAATAAAGAGCATTATAAGAAAGTTCCATACGATCGCAGGACCACCGGTGACATTGTGCTTGCTTTTGGTTTAAACAATGCAATATCTAATGAAAATCCAATTGATGATTCAGATTTTAAAATAGGAGGCAGTCGCTTTTTTGAGATTGGTTGGGCCTGGAAGACACGTGTGCTTAATAATTCGAACGTTTTCCGTTTGAAGTATGGGGTCTCCTTCCAGTTTAACGGCTTAAAACCTACAGACAATCGGTATTTTGTTGAAAGGGATGAACTTACTGTCCTGGAGGAATTTCCACTCGACCTGGACAAATCCAAATTTAGAATGGATAACCTGGTATTTCCTGTGCATTTTGAATTTGGACCTTCCAAAAGAACCGAAACCGAAAAATATTTCAGGTATTCCACTCATGGAATGTTTAAAATTGGATTGGGGGGATATGCCGGATTCAATATTGGCGAACGGCAAAAACTTAAGTATAGGGAAGATGGTGATAAAATAAAGGAAAAATTGAATGGTGATTATAATACCAATGAATTTATTTATGGTTTGAGTGGGTATTTGAGCCTGGGCGGAACCGCTCTTTATGTGAAATACGATTTAAATCCCATTTTCAAGGATCCGAATATAGAACTGAATAATATATCTGTAGGTTTAAGATTTGATATCGATTGATTTTAGAATTAATCGTAATGTTAAAATTCTAAAAAATAATTACTTACGATTTATTTTTGGAAAAAACGCCTTGTATTTCAACATAATTAAAAACACCATATCCTTTGATTTTGAAAGAGGATGGTTTTCATTTATTCGGAAATTGTTCTCTTTTTTTATCGCTTCATCATGCTTACATTTGGTGAATCTTAATTTATCTATTTCCTCAAGAATTTGATTTCAAAAAATACCATAGACCAAGTATTTGAAACCGCCAGGGTCGAGGAGGTTTTGGGTGACTTTGTTCAGCTAAAAAAATCGGGCAGCAATTATAAAGGATTGAGCCCTTTTACGGAGGAACGAAGTCCCAGTTTTATGGTTTCGCCTGTGAAACAGATTTGGAAGGATTTCTCCAGCGGAAAAGGCGGAAACGTGGTTGCATTTTTAATGGAACATGAACATTTCACCTACCCTGAAGCCATTAAATACCTGGCAAAAAAATACAATATTGAAATTGAAGAAACCGAACAATCTGATGAGCAAAAACAACAGGCAGATGAACGGGAAAGTATGTACCTGGTTTCAGAATTCGCAAGTCAGTATTTTCAGAATATACTTTTAAAATCGGAACAAGGGAAAGCTATCGGACTCAGTTATTTCAAGGAACGTGGGTTTACCGATGAAACCATCAAAAAATTTCAGCTTGGATATTGCCTGGATGAATGGGATGCTTTTACTTCAGAAGCGATTCGGAAGGGCTATAAACTGGATTATCTCGAAAAAACAGGACTTAGTATCGTAAAAGGAGAAAAGCAATTTGACCGCTTTAAAGGAAGGGTGATGTTCCCCATACATTCCATGTCCGGCAGGGTTTTAGGTTTCGGCGGAAGGATCCTTACAAATGATAAAAAAGCCGCAAAATACCTGAATTCCCCGGAAAGTGAGCTCTACCATAAAAGCAAGGTGTTGTACGGGATTTATTACGCAAAACAGGCCATTGCAAAAGAGGATAATTGTTATTTGGTAGAAGGTTATACCGATGTGATCCAACTGCATCAAAATGGAATAGAAAACGTGGTATCCTCATCCGGTACCTCGCTTACTTCAGAACAAATACGGTTAATCAACAGGTTGACCACAAATATCACGGTGCTTTATGATGGAGATGCTGCAGGGATCCGGGCTTCCATACGTGGAATAGATCTTATCCTGGAGCAGGGGATGAATGTAAAAGTGTGTGTTTTTCCCGATGGAGAAGACCCTGATAGTTTTGCACGAAAAAATTCCCAGGCCGATCTGCAGGATTATTTAAAGGAAAATGCCAAGGATTTTATAGAGTTCAAGGCTTCATTATTATATGAAGATGCCAAAAATGATCCTGTAAAAAGGGCAAATCTTATCCAGGATATGGTTTCCAGTATTTCAAAGATCCCAAACCAGATCCAGCAGGAAGTTTATATTCAGGAATGCTCCAGGATCATGGATATTTCTGAAAATGTGCTTTTTTCCACGTTATCACAAATTCTCGCAAAGGCAGGGAAACCTGTTTCTAATCAGCCTCAGGCCACAAAACCGCTTGAAGTGGTTCGCGACACCGAAACCTCCAAAGTTAAAGTGGATGAATTGTTTGAGCTGGAACGCAAGATCATCAGTTTGCTTTTGCTCTACGGAACTGTGGAAGAGGAATTTGAAGATATGGTTTGGAAAGAAAACAAAAAGGGAGACCTTGTTCTGGAACCCGAAATTCAAAAAGCAAAAGTTTTTGAAAAGATCTACCTTGACCTTCAGGAGGATGAAATAGCTTTTACAAATGACGATTTCAAAAAGCTGTACCTTTTATTGGTTGCAAAGTTAAACGAGAAGGGAGCTATAGAGCTTGATGTGATCATGAATGAACTTGAGCCGGAATTATCGTCTCTGGTAACCACAATTTTAATGGAAGAGGAGCAATACGTGCTTCACGATTGGGAACGCATGGAGATCATGGTTAAAACAAAAGATAAGTCGGTTGCCAGATTGGTAAATGAAACGATCCTGGCCTTGCGAAGGTTTCTTATAACACAAAAGATTGATGAGCTTTCCAAAAAGATCAACGATTCTGAAGAGGAAGATCCACGCAAAAGGCTTGAAGATATCATGGATTATCAGTCCCTGAAACGGGTTTTATCAAACAGGTTGAACAGGGTTATGTAGTTCTTAGCTGCAGCAATCTTGTTTGATGGATGAGATCGGCAATATTATCCACTTTAAGTTTTTTCAACAAACGTGTTTTATAAGTACTAACCGTTTTTTCGTTAATGTCTAAAGCTTCAGCAATGTCTTTATTGCGCTTTCCATTGGAGATTAAATTCAGTACTTCAGCTTCCCGGGTAGAAAGTTTTTTGAATTTTGAAATAAGGCTATTGCTATGTGAGATCCCGGAATTGATTCTTTCCGTAATATTTCGGTTCAAATAAATACCTCCACGTGCGACCTGTGTAATGGCCATCTGTAAATTTTCTATTGAAACTGTTTTCGAGATATAACCGGAGGCCCCTGCTTTAATGGCGCTAAGCGCATACATTTCTTCGGGATGGCAACTAAATACCAGCATTTTGGTACCAGGAAAAAGGTTTTTGATGTTTCTTAGGGCTGTAATTCCATTTATTTGTGGCAGGTCAATTTCCATAACCAGAACATCCGGAATTTGATTTTTAAGGAATTTAAAAAGTTCATTCCCACTGGTAACATGGCCAATTACCTCTAATTGTTCATTTTTGCTGAGTAAAGAAGTAATTCCCTCCCATGTGATTGGATGATGATCTGCGATTAAAACTGTGCTCATAGAAATCGGTTTTCACTAAAATTCACGGCGGTAGGGGTGGATGTATTTTAGTCGATTATTAAATTGTCAAACTAAAATAATCCAATAATTCCTGAATTAACCTCTAAAGAAATTTTATTCGATAAAGGGTTTAATTTTTCAGATGAACGGGTATTTCACAAACAGGAATGGGTTTCATTTTATGCTGATTGATGGAATTTAACCTGGTATAAATTTTAAAAACTTCAAATTTCCTGCCTTTAAAATCGGAGAGTTTTTTGCCGGTTTTATGCATTTTCATCGCCCATTCAAGTTCATCATAGCTTGCACCTATTTGATCTTCATCGCTTAAGCTGTCTTCAAACAAACCATCGGTAGGTTCTGCTTCCAGAATTTCCTTATCGATATTTAAAAACCTTGCCAGCTCAAAAACCTCACTTTTTAAAAGATCTGCAATGGGACTTAAATCTACTCCGCCATCTCCGTATTTGGTGAAAAATCCTACACCAAAATCTTCTATTTTATTTCCCGTTCCTGCCACAAGATAGGAGTGCAGGCCTGCAAAATAATATAAGGTGCTCATTCTTAAACGTGCACGGGTATTGGCAAGAGTGAGGTTTAAATATTCACTTTCCTGCACAAGCGGAACTGCTTTTTTGAATTCCTCAAAAACCGGGGTGAGGTTTACTTCCAGGCTACTTACATTGGCAAAATGATTTTCTAAAAAAGTGATGTGTTTTCTGGCCCTTTCAACCTGGCTTCTATGCTGATGAATGGGAAGTTCCAAACATAAGGTGCGCAATCCGGTTCGGGCACACAAGGCAGAAACCACGGCAGAGTCTACTCCTCCGCTTATTCCAAGCACAAAGCCTTTAATATTTGCAGCCGTGGCATATTCTTTCAACCAATTTACGATGTGGTCGACCACTTTTTCCGTCTGCATAATTTTGGGTGTTTAAGTTTGTAAATAATATCTTTGCAAACAAAAATAGCATGAATCCCCAATTAATAAAAACCGGCAGCGTTAAAGGCTGGACAAAAATTATATATGTTTAAAAAACTTCTGTTACTTGCAGGAATGATTTCAATATGGTCCTGTCAGGATCAATCCGGAATAAGTGCGGAAATTGAAAAGATCCCTGTTGAATTTAAAGTTGAGCGTTTCGACGAAAAATTTGCCAGAATTACCCCGGAAGAACTTCCGCAGCTAAAGGCCGAATATCCTTTTCTTTTTCCAGAGAGATTCCCTGACAGTGTTTGGATCGAGAAGATAAACGATACCATCCAGCAGGAAATCAACCAGGAAGTTTCAAAAATTTATTCTGATTTTACTTCTGAAGAAGAACAACTTCATTCCCTTTTTCAGCATATAAAATATTATTATCCTTCCTTTGAGGCGCCAACTGTGGTTACGGTTACTTCTGAAGTGGATTATAAAAACAAGATTCTTTTAACCCCGGAATATCTTTTTATCGCTTTGGACACCTACCTTGGGAAGGACCATAAATTTTACCTTGGAATACAGGAATATCTGAAGAAGAATTTTGAAAAAAATCAGATCATTCAGGATGTAGCTACCGAATTTGCCAAAGAAAAAGTGCCGCAGCCCAAATCAAAAACCTTTCTTGCAAATATGATTTATTACGGAAAGATCCTGTACCTGAAAGATCGCTGGCTTCCGGAAACTCCCGATCACCAGAAATTAGGATATACCGCGGAAGAACTGGAATGGGCAAAAAACAACGAAGCGCAAATTTGGAGGTATTTTGTAGAGAAACAAATAATTTTTGATTCCGATACCCAATTATATTCAAGGTTTCTATATCCTGCTCCTTTTTCCAAATTTTATTTGGAACTCGACAACGAGGCTCCGGCAATGCTGGGACAGTATATTGGGTGGGAAATAGTACGCGCATATATGGATGAATACAAGGTGAGTCTTCCGGAAATGCTGGATACGGATGCCGAAACAATTTTTAATAAAGCAAAATATAAACCTAAGAAATAATGGCAGAATTTAAAAAATCTGAGATCAATATAGAAGTCATTCTGGACGAAAACAAGGTGCCCGAAGAACTATATTGGAGCGCTGAAGATGGCGATATTTATAAGGAAGAAGCAAAAGCTATGATGCTTTCCATGTGGGATTCAAAACAGCAGGAAACCCTGCGGATAGATTTATGGACCAAGGACATGCCGGTGGATGAGATGAAAAAATTTTTCCATCAAACATTGGTTGCCATGAGCGATACTTTTAACCGTGCAACCCAGGATGAAAAAATGACCGCGACCATGAAGGATTTCTGTGATTATTTCGCAGAGAAAATGGATTTGAAGCAGGATTAGATTCGCCCTATAGGCCGATCTTAGCTTTATAATGGCTTTTAATTGGCGAATTATATTGATTTTTTTGTAATCCTCCCCGCTGCAATATAATTTTTTAAAAACGCATACTTCCAATTGGCAGATCTTCAAAAAAAATCCGGTTATCGCAAGATAGCCGGATTTTTTATTATAAAAAAAGTGAATTTTACCCGTTCATAGAGATCAAAAACTCTTCGTTGTTTTTAGTTTGTTTAAAACGCTCATTGATGAATTCCATCGCTTCTACCGGATTCATATCGGCCAGATATTTACGCATCACCCACATACGCTGTAAGGTATTTTCATCAAGTAAGAGATCGTCACGACGTGTGCTGGAAGAAGTAAGGTCAATAGCAGGGAAAATCCTTCTGTTGGCGATTTTTCTATCCAGTTGAAGTTCCATGTTCCCGGTTCCTTTAAATTCTTCAAAGATCACTTCATCCATTTTAGAACCTGTATCGGTTAAGGCAGTAGCAATAATTGACAGGGATCCTCCATTTTCAATATTTCTGGCAGCTCCAAAGAAACGTTTCGGTTTGTGCAGGGCATTCGCATCCACACCACCACTCAGCACTTTCCCGCTGGCAGGTTGTACGGTGTTGTAAGCTCTTGCAAGACGTGTTATGGAATCCAAAAGAATTACTACATCATGTCCGCATTCCACCATTCTTTTGGCTTTTTCCAGTACTATATTTGCTACTCGTACGTGTTCGTGTGCTTCGCGGTCAAAAGTGGAAGCAACAACTTCTCCTTTTACGTTTCGCTGCATATCAGTAACCTCCTCTGGACGTTCATCGATCAATAGGATGATTTGATAAACCTCTGGATGGTTTGCCGCGATTGCGTTTGCAATATCCTTAAGCAACATTGTTTTCCCGGTTTTAGGCTGGGAAACGATCATTCCACGTTGTCCTTTTCCAATTGGAGAGAACAGGTCCATAATCCTTGTGGAAATTGTGCTTTGTCTTTCGGCAAGTTTGAATTTTTCCTTAGGAAAAAGTGGAGTCAGGTGTTCAAATGAAATTCTGTCCCGAACTACCTGAGGATCCAATCCGTTTATTTTTATAACCTTGATAAGGGGGAAATATTTTTCTCCCTCTTTAGGTGGGCGAATCTGTCCTAAAACGGTATCTCCTGTTTTTAAACCAAACAGTCTTATTTGGGATTGTGAAACATAAATATCATCTGGAGAAGACAGGTAATTATAATCTGAAGATCTTAAAAACCCGTAGTTATCCTGCATGATATCCAATACTCCTTCGCTTTCTATAAGAGCATCAAATTCATAATCCGGTTCGCGATACCTGTTTCGGTTATCGCGGTTTCCATTATTTTTACCGGCACTGTCACCTTTATTGCTGCTTCTTGGTTCTTTTCTGGTGTCCCGTGGATTTTTTTGGTTGTCCCGTGAAGAATTTCCTGAATCCCTTGACGAGTTTCCTGAATCTCTGGAAGAATTCCCTGAATCCCTGGAAGAGTTTCCATTTTCTTTGGATGAATTCCCATTGTCCCTAGGATGATCTTCTTTTTTGGAGGTAGTTTCCTTAGTGTCCTCTTTTCTGGTAGGCTGAGGTTTTCCAGTAGTTCCTTTTGAACGATCAGAAGATCTTTCGTGAGGTTTTTTCTCTGTACTTTTCACAGGCTGATTCTTTTTTTGGTCACTGTCCGGAGTGCTTTTATTTTCCGGTCTCGGCTGATTCTGCCGGGGATTGGGTTTCCTTCGCGGACTGCTTTCCGATCCAATTTTGGATTTTTCAGCTTTATCCTGAGTTTCTGTAGGGGCAGAAGGAGTTTTTTCATCGCTTAAAACCTCTTTAACTTTTGTAGGGTTCGCAGCCTGATAGTCTAAAATTTGATAAACCAAATCCAGTTTTTTCTGAGTACGGTATTTGGGAACGTTTAAAGACTTAGCTATATCTTGAAGCTCAGGCAGCTTCTTAGCTTTTAATTCTGAAATTTCAAACATGTATTATTAAGAATAAGATTGTGATGGTTTTATTGTAAACTTCTCGAGGAAGATTCGAAAAAAAATTGGGGTTATAAGTAACCTATTTTGAACCGGTTACAGAACATTGATGCAATAATACAACTTTATTTTAAATCTCGGGATATGGTTTCTAAAAAGAAACACTTATTTTTGTGCTAAATTATGAGAATTCAGCATGATCCAACGTATTCAAAGTATCTATTTATTTATTGCCGCACTAATAAGCGGGGTTTTGATTTTTTTTGTTTCTTTGTGGAGTAATGAAGCGGGAGAGCCAGTGTATGTGGAGGATGTAATTCCGGCGCTTGCAATGTTTTTAGGATCGGCCGTTTTATCATTGGTAACAATATTTTTATTTAAAAACAGAAAGCTTCAATTTGTGTTGGGGCGCGTCAATATATTATTAAACTTTTTTTTGCTAGGAGTTTTCGTGTATTGGACACTAACTGTACCTGGAGAGATGCAAATCTCAGAGAAAGGTATTGGGATGTTTATTCCTGTTCTTTCTATCGTTTTTTTAGTGCTGGCCAATAAGGCCATTAAAAAGGATGAAGATCTCGTAAAATCTGTGGACCGATTTCGATAAACCTAATTTATCTTAGTGTTATTAGTGCGAGAAAAACCTGAAGTGAAAGCTTCGGGTTTTTTGTTATACTCTGAGGCTAAATGAGAATCAAGCCTAAGTGTTGTGGACAAAAAAGATTAAATCACCATATTCTGTACCTATCCTTACAGGTGTTATTCAGTAAAATCATTTTTAGCCAATAGATAGTCCCGGCGAACAAACCAAAATTGAATTTTAATGTCCTATTAGGGACAAAACCAATTTGAATATTTTACTGAATTATTAATAAATACCCGCAATGCCTTCTCACGATTTTATGTCCTGTCAGGGACAACATGCGGGTAAAAACATAAATCCAAATCCACCGTACCTTTAGCTATGGAATATAAACAACTCCATGATCATAGTTGTACCTACGGCAAAGCTTAGCTCCGTAAAAGCACTTTATACCAGGATGAAATCCCTCCGGGACAAACTCCCCTCCTTCGGAGGGGCTGGGGTAGGCTTTTGTGGAAACATATTATACCAGTTCAATCACTACCAAATCCTTAATAGTATCTCTCTCTATGTTAAAGCGAAGCATTGTCCTTTTTTTATGAAATCCGTATTTTCCCGCTGCCCCTGGATTCATATGTAGAAGATCGAGTTTCTTATCCGGCATTACTTTAAGTATATGCGAATGGCCACATATAAATAATTTTGGAGGATTTTTTTGAATCTCTTCTCGAATGGCAGGTGAATATCTGCCAGGATATCCTCCTATATGTGTGATCCAGACGTCCACTCCTTCACATAAAAATCGTTGATTTAATGGAAATTCTTTTCTTATTTCGTGATCGTCAATGTTTCCATAAACCGCCCGCAGCGGTTTTAGTTCCTTGATCTTATCGGTTACTTTTAAATCGCCGATATCTCCGGCATGCCATATTTCATCAGCTTCGGAGACGTAATGCAGAATTCTTTCATCAATATGACTGTGGGTGTCACTCAGCAATAATATTCGTTTCATTTAAGTTAGGTTCCGGGTTGAGGATTCAAAATTCAAGGTTCAAAAATTGTCCATGCCTATATAGCATTGACCGCTTTTAGTTGAATGTTAATATACATTTATTGATTCTTTTTCTCTTAAACATCTCTTTTTATTTTCAAATTCTACCGGGTTCATTTTCCCTATTGAACTGTGAGGTTTTTCTGTATTGTACATTCTTACTGCCTTAGCAGTCATTTTAACCAGTTCATCAAAGGTTTTAGGGACATAATGCCTTACATAGTTGTTCTTTATGATCCCGTTGAGCCGCTCGGCATTCGGGTTCTCATAAACTGATATCCCCATACTGTTCCGTATTCTTTCTCTGGATGTAACCTTCCTAAAATCATTGGAATAATATTGTCCGCCTCCGTCTGAATGAAAAATCAACCCATTTAATGCTATATCTTTACGTTTCTTGATCGCTTTGAGCAGGGCAGGTATGGTGGTATATTCTGTCCTTAGGCTACGACTTACATTATGACCTACGATCAACCTAGAATAAAGATCCATTATAAAAGTGATGTAATAAAAAACATCCCCTATCCTATAGTAGGTTATATCGCTCACCCAGATCTGGTTGACACCATCCAACTCAAAACCTTCGATAAGATTGTCAAAGCGTATGACACCTGAGGAGTCTGTAGTGCGCCTGAAGGCTTTTTTAATTTGAACCCCATAGCCCATCGATTGAAAACAATGCTCAAAGGCATCCCTGCCCACAAAATCTGGTGCTATAAGCCTATGAAGATCCCTAAGATTCATCCCTGGATGGTCTTTTCTGACTTCCATTACCACAAGTTCGAGCTGTGCCATTGCCTCATTTTTTGACATTTGCCTATCCAACTTTGCGTGGAAAGACTGCTTGCTCGTACCTATGGCAGTAAAGAATTTATTTAAGCTCATATTCATTCCTTTACGGTGTTCCCAGAACCAGACTTGGGTTTTGAACCAGCTTTTTTTTTAATATCAATGCCCAGGTCATCTTCGGTTATCTCTATAAGCTTCTCCAAAAAATCCACCTTCATCTGTTTCTGGCCAACGGCTTGCTCGAGCTCCTTAATCCTTGCCTGCAGCTCTTTTACCTTCTTTGTGCTACTCATAGGTTCTATTATTTGCCTGTACCCTTTCTGATACAAGATAGAATATTTATAGACCCATTTATATATCGCAGTAGTGGAAACACCATAAAGAGTTGAAATCTCCCGAACGCTAAATTCGTTGTTCTCGATACGCTTCACCATATCCTTTTTAAACTTCTCACCAAAATTACGAGACAATCGTTTGTCTAAACTCTTTTTAAAACCTTCTAAATTTGCCATTTTTGATTAGTTTTATCCAACCTTAAACGGTCAACGTATTTCAGGCATAGACAAATTAAAGTTTAATTGAATAATCAGGCTTGTTCAATCTTTTGGAAATAAAATTCAGAAAAGAATTTTTTACACGATCATCTAATCATATGATCAAACCATCAAACCCTCATATAATCAAACCATCATCACATCATATCATCATATTCCTGTATCTTTGCACAAAAATCACGTAAAAGTATCAATTTAGATTGAGATATTTTATAGAACTGGCGTATAATGGAAAGGCCTATCATGGTTGGCAAAACCAGCCGGATGCTGTTTCAGTACAGGAAACTCTGGAAACCGCACTTTTTACCTTATTGCAGGTTCCAGCTCCGGTTGTGGGAGCAGGAAGGACGGATGCAGGAGTTCACGCAAGTCAGTTTTTCGCTCATTTTGATGCTGAAATTTTACCAGACCCCCAAAAGCTTATCTTTAGACTGAATTCACTTTTGGCTTCAGATATAGCTGTATATAATTTATTTGAAGTTCACCCGGAAGCGCATGCGCGTTTTGATGCGATTAGCAGAAGTTATGAATATCATATCATTCAGCAAAAAGATCCTTTTTTCTATGAGACAGCACATCTTGTTAAAAATGACCTGGATCTTGATAAAATGAATCTGGCAGCTTTACGTTTAAAAAATCACACCGATTTTAAATGTTTTTCAAAATCAAAAACCGATGTGAAAACCTATAATTGTGACATAAAATCGGCGACTTGGGAACGGCAGGGAAATAAACTGGTTTTTAAAATTACGGCAGACAGGTTTCTTCGCAATATGGTTAGGGCCGTAGTGGGGACTTTGCTGGAGATTGGGCTTGGTAAAATTCCGGCGGAGCAGCTGGAGGAAATTATAAAAAGCAGGGACCGGCAGAATGCAGGAACTTCGGTGCCGGCAAAGGCCTTGTTTTTAACAGGAATTGAATATCCAACATCTATTGTAGAGAAATAAATGGCGACAGGAACAGGAAAAGCTTTTGATGTAAATCTTTTTAAAAGATTGCTTAGGTATACAAACCCGTATAAATGGACCTTCTATTTTGTGGCCGTTTCGGCTATATTATTGTCGGTTTTCGCGGTACTAAGACCCTATTTGCTTAAAATCACGATAGATGATTCTATTCTTCCACAGGATAACGAAAACCTGGTTTACTATATAAGCCTGATGCTGATAGCATTATTGCTGGAAGTGATCTTTCAGTTTTTGTTCATTTATTTCGCCAACTGGTTAGGGCAGGAAGTAATTAGAGATTTGCGGGTAAATTTATTTGAGCATATGCTTCGGTTTAAAATGAAGTATTTTGATAAATCGGCTGTAGGAAGATTGGTAACCCGTGCGGTGAGTGATATTGAGACCATAGCGAGTATTTTTAGCGAAGGTTTGTTTGTAATTGCCAGTGATCTTCTAAAAATGATGGTGGTTTTAGGTTTCATGTTCTACAATAGCTGGCAGCTTACCTTGCTGGTTCTTCTTGTTCTTCCTTTTATTCTCTATGCCACAAGGGTTTTTCAGAAGAAAATGAAAATAGCTTTTGAGGATGTGAGAAACCAGGTTGCCAATTTAAATACCTTCGTCCAGGAGCGAATAACGGGAATGAAGATCGTTCAGTTATTTACCAGGGAAAAGGTAGAATATGAGAATTTTAAGGAGATCAACCAAAAGCACAAAAAGGCCTGGGTGAAAACCGTTTGGTATAACTCCATCTTTTTCCCAATTGCGGAGATGTCCACGTCCATTACCATAGGTTTAATTGTTTGGTATGGAGGTTTAAGGGTTGTGGATAATGATGCGTTAAGCTTGGGTATCATCATTATGTTTATTGAACTGGCCCAGATGCTGTTTCGTCCGCTGCGTCAAATTGCAGATAAATTCAATACCCTTCAAATGGGAATGGTTGCTGCTAATCGTGTTTTCGCGATTCTGGATACCGAAGCATCCATTAAAGATGAAGGAAAAATTGAAATTGATAATTTAACCGGAGTTATAGAGTTTCAGAATGTTCGCTTTGGATACGATGAAGGCGAAGAGGTTTTAAAAGGGGTTTCTTTCAAAGCTAATGCGGGAGAAACCATCGCGATTGTAGGTTCCACTGGTGCCGGGAAAACCACCGTGATCAATTTGCTCAACCGTTTTTATGAGATCAACAGCGGAAAGATCCTGGTGGATGGAATAGATATAAGGGATATTACCCTAAAAACCCTTCGGGCAGAGATCGCTGTGGTTTTACAAAACGTTTTTCTTTTTGCCGATACCATTTTAAATAATATCACCCTTCATAACCCGAATGTTACCGAAGATGACGTAGTGCGTGCAGCCAAGGAAATAGGGATCCACGAGTTCATCATTTCCCTGCCAAACGGATATCATTACAATGTAAAGGAACGCGGGGTGATGCTTTCCTCGGGACAACGGCAGCTAATATCCTTTTTACGTGCTTACGTGAGCAATCCAAGTATCCTTATCCTCGACGAGGCAACTTCCTCTGTAGATTCCTACAGCGAACAACTTATTCAGGATGCTACCGATAAAATAACCGAAGGCAGAACTTCCATTGTAATTGCCCACCGACTTGCAACCATTAAAAAAGCCGATAAAATTATGGTGATGGACGCAGGAAAGATCGTGGAAATGGGAACGCATAAGGAATTACTGAAAGTAAAAGGTGGTTTCTACAAAAACCTTTACGAGGTTCAGTTTTTGGCTGAAGAATCGGTTTGATCCTTATTTGAGCACTTTAACACTCCTTGTTTATAGTTTTAAATAAGAAAGCCGAAAGGGCGAATTATAGCAGCAGTTGGCACCGCCCATCGAATAAAGGATGTTAAATTAAGATAGCCCTGAAGGGGCGAAATAAAAAGGGCTACAGGGAAGAGCGCACCTTAAACCCTCATTGAGGGTCTAATTAAGTAAGATCATCCCTTAATTTATTGATCAATTCTACCGAATCTTCAAAGATCACCAATTCGCCATCTTTTAAATAGGAGATTTGTCCGGTTTCCTCACTTACAACAAGGGCAATAGCATCGGTTTTTTCAGTAATACCAACAGCGGCACGGTGTCTTAGTCCGAACCTTAGCGGAATTGTCCTGTCGTTTGAAACAGGCAAAATCGCCCTGGTAGCCGTGATCTTATTGTCTTCAATGATCATCGCACCATCATGAAGCGGCGAATTTTTATAAAATATAGATTCGATTATGGGTTGATTGATTTCTATATTCATCTTGTCTCCCGTATTCTTAACAAAATCCAAACTGGTAGATTTCTGGATCACAATAAGGGCTCCTGTAAGGGTTCTGCTCATAGCCTCACAGGCATTAACAATAGCATTAATATTGGTGCTTATTTGGGTGTCATCTTTTACAAACCTGAATTGTCTCAGGAATTTCCTGCGCTGTGTGAAATTGGTAGAACCTATCATCAGAAGGAATTTCCGGATTTCCTGCTGAAATACGACAATGAGGGCAAAGATCCCGGCTCCGATAAACTCCCCGAAAACACTGGAAAGCAGTTCCATTTGTAACAACTGAGTAAGCTTCCAGAAAAGCCAGACAATTACAATTCCCACAAAAATATTTACGGCTACGGTACCTTTTACCAGTTTGTATATGTAAAACAGCAGTATAGCCAAAAATACTATATCTACTATATCAAGAATGCGGAGGTTTAGAAAATCCAAATTTTTAAGGCTTTGTGTAAAAATAGAAAATATACGGTTAGTTTTTGAATTGTGCAGTTAATTTCACGGTTTCCATCGCCTCTTTCACGTCATGTACCCTCAGGATATCTGCGCCTTTGGTGAGTGCTAGTGTATTTAGGACCGTAGTTCCATTCAATGCTTCCCCAGGTGTGCAATTGAGGGTTTTATAGATAGTCGACTTTCTGGAAAGTCCTGCCAACACTGGTAATTCCAGTATTTCAAACAACTCAAGATTAGAAAGCAGTTCGAAATTCTGAGCTATATTTTTTGAAAATCCGAACCCGGGATCAATGATAAGATCGTTGATCCCAAGTGTCCTGGCGGCTTTGATTTTTTCTGAAAAATAATAAAGCACCTCCTGGGTTAAATCTTCATAGCTATTGAGATCTTTCATGGTTTGTGGAGTTCCGCGCATATGCATCATGATATAAGGTACCTGATGCCTGGCAATAATCTGCATCATTTCCAGATCCAGGTTTCCTGCGGAAATATCGTTTACAAGTGCTGCCCCGGCCTGAATGCTTTTTTCAGCCACGCTGCTTCTAAAAGTATCCACGGAAATTAAAACATCGGGGAAATTTTTCAGCAGAATTTCTATCGCCGGGAGTACGCGCTTCAGTTCATCATCCGGGCTGATATCTTCCGCGCCCGGCCGGGTACTGTAACCGCCAACATCCAGGAAAGTAGCGCCTTGCTCAAGCATTACTTCTGCTTTTTTCAGTAAAACATCCTCAGAGGCATTCCGGCTTTCATCATAAAAAGAATCAGGGGTTATGTTCAGGATTCCCATCACTTTTGGAGTTTCAAAATCTATAAGGTTGCCTTTGCATGTTATGATCATTCCAGTAAAATTGTGTTTATACTCGGCTTTTTCCGCCGAAAAAATTAACTTTGACTATCTAAATAATTTGACCGAAATTTACGCAAATTAGAATGTTTTTATGAAGGATACTTCAAAACAATATGATTCCGTGGTGAAAACCTGCAGGGATCTCTTTTTAAATAAAATGAGAGACTACGGATGTGCCTGGCGAATATTGAGGCTTCCGTCCTTAACCGATCAAATTTTTATCAAAGCGCAGCGCATTCGCAGCCTTCAGCAAAATGCAACCCGCAAAGTGGAGGAAGATGAAATACCCGAATTTATTGGGATCATCAACTATTCGGTAATGGCTTTAATACAACTGGAATTGGGCGTTGTGAATCAACCGGATTTAAACCCGGAAAAGGCGATCGGGCTTTATGATCAGAAAATAGCTGAAACCAAAGCATTGATGGAGAATAAAAATCATGATTATGGAGAAGCCTGGCGGGATATGCGCGTGAGTTCTCTTACAGATTTGATCATTCAGAAGCTTTTACGGGTTAAACAAATCGAAGATAATAAAGGAGCAACCCTTGTAAGCGAAGGAATAGCTGCCAATTATCAGGATATGATCAATTATGCGATTTTTGCATTGATCCTGATAGAAGAAGCTGCAGCATAGTTTTGTTTTTCAGAAAAAGAATTGCTTAAATTAGTTTTTCTGGCTTCCTTCTGAATTTGCTCCAGGATAATTTTAATATAAAAATATAGCTTCTAACGATATTGGGAGCTCACTTAAAACAGTATTATACGATGAAAATATTTGTAGGAATTGCCAGGATATTTGTAGGGATCTTATTTATAATTTCCGGTTTTGTAAAATTGAACGATCCGATTGGTTTTTCCTTCAAACTTCAGGAATACTTTAGTGCAGGTGTACTGGGAATAGAATTTCTAATTCCATTTGCTTTGGTAATCGCAATTATCCTGGTGATCTTCGAGCTGGTACTTGGGATAATGCTCATAATTGGCTACTTGCCCAAATTTACTTTGTGGAGCCTTTTATTGATGATTCTTTTCTTTACTTTTCTCACCTTTTATTCGGCATATTTCGATAAAGTAAAGGACTGTGGTTGCTTTGGGGATGCTATGCCCTTAACTCCGTGGCAATCTTTTTATAAGGATCTGGTGCTGCTAATTTTAATCCTCGTACTTTTCTTTAACAGGAAATACATCACCCCTATTTTTGTTCCGGCATCGCACAGGTGGATCATATTTCTCTCATTTATGCTCTGTTTTATCTTTGCATACTATGTGTTGATGCATCTTCCGTTAATAGATTTCAGGGTTTATAAAGTAGGCAACAACATCCTTGAAAAAATGGAAATGCCAAAAGATGCTGAAAAGGCTACCTATGAATATACCTGGATCTTTGAGGATAATGGAAAGGAAATAATCATCAAAAATCAGGGGGAATATCCGCAGGTACAGGGAAAATATCTTGGAGTAGACACAAAATTGATAAGTGAAGGCGATAAGCCGGCGATTTCCGATTTTTTCATTGAAAAGAACGGGGAAGATGTTACCAAAGAGATTCTGAGCAAGGACAAACTCTTGTTGATTGTTGCTTATAACCTGAGAAGTACAGAAAAGGATGGTTTTAATGCCGTAAAGGGTTTGAGTGAACGCGGCCTGGAAAATGGATACACCGTGGTGGGACTTACTTCCTCCAGCACGGAAATGCAGGAAGCGATTATAAAAGAATTCAGTTTGAATTTCGAATTCTATCAAAGTGATGAGACGGTGTTAAAAACTATCGTACGTGCAAATCCCGGAATTCTAACCCTTGAGAAGGGAACTATAACCCAAAAAGTTCATTGGTTTGATTCTGCCGATATAGATTTATAAAATTTCAGAACAGGCATTTTTAAAGCAGAATAGCCCGGTATGTTTATATGAACCTTTATATTTGTAAAAGATAGTTTCTAACTGAAAATTATCCCTCATTGAGAGTTTAATTTGGTGGGCCTGCCTGAAAATTTTAAAAGAATTTTCCTCCCGAAAATTATCGGGACACACCTTGTGGGTAGTTCCGGGTTTTGTGATAAATAAAAATAAAAATTAGTATTATGAGAAAGAATATAGTAGCAGGAAACTGGAAAATGAACAATGACCTGTCTGAAACCCAGGAACTGATAGCACATTTAAAAATGCAAATGGTGAAAGAGCCTACCGCAGAGGTTTATGTAGCACCTTCTTTTATAAGTTTGTACAGTGCCTTTCAGTCGCTGAAAGATACCCCGGTTAAAGTTGCGGCCCAAAACATGCATTTTGCTGAAAAAGGCGCATTTACAGGAGAGGTTTCTGCAAAAATGCTAAAAAGTATTGGGGTAAATACCGTTATCCTTGGTCATAGCGAACGAAGAGCTCAATTTGATGAAACCGATGAGATCCTGTCCAAAAAAGTTTCTGCAGCCTTAGCAAATGAAATGGAAATCATTTTTTGTTTCGGAGAAGAACTGAAGGAGCGTAAAGCAGACAAGCATTTTGAGGTGGTAAAATCACAGTTGGAAAATGCCATTTTTCATCTTCCCAAGGATGCATGGAAAAACGTGATCCTGGCCTATGAGCCTGTTTGGGCAATAGGAACCGGCGAAACCGCTTCTCCGGAGCAAGCACAGGAAGTACATGCTTATGTTCGGAAAATTGTGGCTGAAAATTATGATCAGGCTACTGCCGATGAGGTTTCCATTTTATACGGTGGAAGCGTAAAGCCCGATAATGCCCGTGAGATCTTCGCAAATGAAGATGTGGATGGTGGATTGATTGGCGGTGCCAGTCTTAATGCGATAGATTTTCTTGCCATTGTAAATTCCTTTGAATAATGCCGCTGAATTATATAGAATTTAAATTTAAGATCGCTCCGTTGCAACCAGCTTCAGAAATTCTTATAGCAGAACTTGGTTATGCCGGTTTTGAAAGTTTTGTGGAGGATGAAGATGGGGTTACGGCATACATCCCTTCCGAAGAATATGATCCGGAGATGCTTGCCGGGATCCATATTCTACAATCGGAAGAATTTGAGATTACCTATACCTCTTTGGAAATTGAACAGATTAACTGGAACAGTGAATGGGAGAAGAATTTCGATCCGCTTATTGTGGATGATATTTGTTCTATTCGTGCTCCGTTTCACGAGCAACCAGATACCGAGTTTGATATTATCATCGAGCCAAAAATGTCATTTGGAACCGGGCATCACGCGACTACGCATATGATGGTGCAATTAATCCTGAAAAATGACTGGAAGGATAAATCGGTGCTGGATATGGGAAGTGGAACCGGTGTGCTTGCCATTTTAACAGAGATGAAGGGAGCAAAAGAGATCGATGCGATAGATATCGATAACTGGTGTTACCAGAATGCCATTGAAAATGCAGAACGCAATAATTGCGAGTTGATATCTGTTTATGAAGGAGGAGCAGAATTGCTGGAAGGAAGAAAATATGACCGAATTATAGCCAATATCAACCGAAATATACTTCTGGAAGACATTAATGCCTATGCGGCCAGTTTAAATCCTGGAGGAAAACTATTTTTAAGCGGATTTTATACCGAGGATATTAAAGCGATAGAAGAAGAGTGCAGCCGGCACGGATTAAAACTAGAAGAAGAGTTGGAGCGCGAAAATTGGGCAGCCTTGAGTTTTATCCTCACTTAGACTTAAACCCGCCTGAAATCATTCAGATGTGTTTGTATCCGGGTATTGCATTTAGGATTTTAAAAATTGATTGGTGCATTCGTGGCTGAATTTTATCAACGCGATTTTTAAGCCACGAATGCACGAATATTTTAACCCCTCATTGAAGGTTTAATTGCCTAAGGACGGCCCGAATAATACGTGCGGGTTTGATTAATCGCACGAGTGTATTTTTTATAATTTGAATCATTATACAGATTAAGACTTAAGGAATTTAACCATAAATAATCCCGGATCTATCAATTGGAATTGAAAACCGAATTTCAAAAACATAGAACTTTTCTTATCTTTGTAGATAAGTTTCAATAAATTATAGGAAGATGAGCACGAAGGAAGAAGTATTGGAAGAGGTAAAGACCAAGACCAAAAAACAGAAGAATTACGAGATAGTTTTATTTAACGACGATCACAATACGTTCGATCACGTTATTGAAATGCTTATTATAGCTTGCGACCACACTCCCGAACAAGCAGAACAATGTTCGATCCTAGTACATTATAAGGGTAAATGTACGGTTAAAACCGGAGCTTATACCGATTTGAAACCAAGATGTTCAAAGTTACTTGAAGCCGGCTTAAGCGCGGAGATAACAGGATAGAAAATCAAATAGAACAGAAGGGCCTAAAAATTTTAAAAAACCGGGTTATTTATATAGGTTTTTTTAAAATTAAACCTATATTTGCACCCGCAAAAAGGCCTCGTGGCGCAACTGAATAGCGCACTTGATTACGGCTCAAGAGGTTGCTGGTTTGAATCCAGCCGAGGTCACTAAAGCTGTTAACAAATAACATCAAAACCGCGCAAATCTTAGGATTGGCGCGGTTTTTTAGGTTTTTGGGTATTCCTTTTATTTTATGTAAATTTAATTAAAAAGGCACCTAAAAGGATACCTAAATTCCCCAAAAGACACCTCAGGTGTCTTTTGGGGAATTTTTTTTTGGACTGTATAGTTGATTTGACTTCATCTAATTATTAATTGTTTAATTAAAAGATGACAACTATGAGTACGTCAAGCACATTTTCAATAACTTTTTTGGTTAACCCCAAAAAAGTTATTGGTGATCAGGTAATTATTTATGTTAGAATTACGGTAAACCAAAAAAGATCCATAATCAGTTTAAAAAGGAAAATTCCTTTGCGCTTATGGGATTCTGTTAAAAAAAGAGCACAAGGAAATTCCGCTGAAGCAAAGCAATTAAACCAGTATTTAGACCAAGTTCAATCCAGGCTATTCCAATGCTATCAGGATTTACTATTTAAAGGAAAATTTATTACAGCCAAATTAATTAAGGCTACTTTCCTGGGAGAAGATGAGAATTTTAAATCTCTTCAAAACCTGATTGATTACCATTCCAAGAAGATAGAGAGTACGCTCGCTGTGGGTTCTATTAGAAATTATGGAATTACAGAAAATTATATCTTTAAATTCATTAATAAGGAACGTAAAACTCCAGATTTATATCTTAAAGAACTGGATTATAAGTTTCTATGTGATTTCGAGAATTTTCTTAATTCTTACTATCCAAAAGGCCATCCGAAGGCCATGAAACATAATACCGTTATGAAGCATATTCAGCGGTTGCGAAAAATGGTTACGCTGGCTTACCATATGGAGTGGATAGATAAAGATCCTTTCAGGCGCTGGAAAAACACTTTTGAGAAAACCGATCGCGAATTTTTATCAGATAATGAATTATCAAATTTGGAAACATTTGTATTTCCGGTTGAAAGGTTGGACCGGGTACGGGATCTTTTCGTCTTTAGCTGTTATACCGGGATAAGTTATGTTGATATAATGAAGCTGACAGGAAACAATATTTCTGTTGGAAACGATGGCAAGAAATGGATTGTCACAAAACGGCAGAAAACTAATACACCTATAAGAGTTCCATTACTTGACCCAGCTTTAGAGCTAATAAGAAAATATGAGCATCACCCTGTGACGGTGGTCACCGGTGCACTATTACCAGTAATTACTAATGAGAAATTAAATTTCTATTTAAAAGAAGTTGCAATTCACTGTGGAATAAAAAAGAACCTAACCTTCCATATGGCAAGACATACATTTGCAACCACTGTAACTTTAAGTAATGGAGTCCCTATTGAGACTGTTTCCAAGCTTTTAGGACATACAAAAATTTCAACTACTCAAGTTTATGCCAGGGTTTTAGAGAATAAGGTAAGTAAGGACATCAACGCATTGCGAGAGATTCTGAACCAGGAGAAACAGGTTATACCCAAATTAAACTCACCTATTTAGGATACCGGACAACCTTTATTTTACTATATAGTAAAATAGTTATCTATTTTAGAGAACTTTATACGAATGGATCAAAATAGTAAGTCATTTTGATCCATTTTTTTTTTGAATATTTTTAAAATTCTCGTTCATAATAAAAATTTATGGCATGGTCCCTCCGATATACCCAACCAATAGCCAATTGCATAAACCTACAAAAAACACTGATATCTGTATTTTTTTGAATGCTCTGGTTATCATTAAAAAGTCAAAATAAGGATCATTACAGGTTTCAATATTTACTGAATTCCAGTTTTTAAAAGGTACGTTTTAATTCAGATCAGCAAGGGAAAGAATTGAAATGAGATTTACCGTTTTTTCATATATAATATGGTCTACGGTAAGGTTTTGAACTTTTGTAAATGTCAAAAACCATCAAACAATAACAAATGAATTTTTCGGTCATTTTAAACAAAATCCACAGATTTACTTTTTATATCCTGAGCGTTTTCCATTTTTGATTTTCAGGATGAAAAACGGGATATAGAATCAACTGAAAAAAGGGTTGGCGGGTTTTGATTTACTTCCTATAAAGGCCGGCAGCTGTTACTTTTTTTTGATCTGCTTTTAACCGGGAATTTAGAATTAGGATAGGCCACAGGAAAATCCTGAAAAGAAGATAGTTCCACTACAAGGCCGGCTAATTTCTAAATTCCGGACTTTTGCTTTTTCAAAAAATGGTAAACGGTTAAATGGTTCGGAAGGTTAATCAAAAAAAAAAGGTGAATTTTCAATTGGCTAGGATAGCACTGATCGAGATGGAGTTGGTATTTTTAGTTTAAAAAATAAGAATTTTTAAAAACCTCTAATACTATTGGAAATCTAATTTATAAAGGGGAGTTAAAGGAGAAATGTTGGAATAGGTAAGTTACCTATCTATAAAAAGGAAAACTAAAAAAGGTGTAACCTAGTGTGTTAGTGTAAGGCAGAGAAGTTATCAGGTTAAGGTTGCACTAATTCTTATTACAAAAAAAACCTCCTAAAAAGGAGGCTGTTTTTACTTTTTTGATTCTGCAACAGAAACTTTACGGAATTCTTTTAAAAGCTTTTCCAAATCCAAAGATAATTTTCTGGCTCTGGTTCCGGCGGCTTTATTCCCATCTAATTGCGCATTAGCTTCTGTTTGGAAAGATTCAAAGGTAGTTTGGATGTCTTCAACAAGTTTTTTCATGATTCATTTTAGATTAAGAATGCTAAAATAACAGAATAATCCCGGTCTACCTTAGAATGTGGGTTTTTCTGTATGATGATAAAAATAATATCACCTTAAGTATTAGAAGACAGAAATCTTTCCAGGAATTTAATAACTTCGAAATAAGTTTATTTTCAGCTATTTAATCTGTTCTTTTTCAAAATTAGAAGCTCTTCTAATTTTCTTTTGTTAGAAATAGGAATTTTGGGTTAGCACAAAGCAAAAAAGAAGTACAGATCCGGCGGACTCAGGCACAAAAGGGCTTTCCGTAGTGAAGCGGTTCCGCTCCCGATTTTTTTCGTATTGCGGATTAGTGCAACGAAGGGATTCACTTTTTTGCCTGTGTCCAAGACCTTTTTTTTACGAAGCGCTTTCCGCGGAATGGAGAGAAACGGAATGGAGAGGAATGGGCTAAGGGGTTTATAAGCAGTTTTCTCTGTTTAGCAGGAGCGACCAAGCATTCAATAAACAGGATCAAGAGTAATTGTTGGGGG
>JBNJKO010000023.1:0-54159 GCA_051751125.1 Bacteroidota bacterium | reverse complement strand
TAAGCACCTCAACCTTAAAATCGCTGTATTGCATGCGCATATCTCCAGTGGCCTTATTATTGTCTCCTCTGAAATTATAAAAAAGAGACTGAATTCTTCCTGCGACCTCAATATTCATAGTTGGCCTTAAAAAAGAATTCATTGCAGCGGCAGAAATTCCTTCCATTTCTCCAGAAATCGTAAATTCATCCTGTAGATCGCGAACATCAAATTTCCAGTTAAGGCTTAGTGGTGACTTCCCCATTAAAAGTGCAGAAATATTAATTTCCGACTCAGGAAAATCCGGCGAACTCATGCCTATATTGGTTATATTCTTAATGCTTGCATTTATCTCACTAAAATTTAATTCTCCCGGAGGTCTCGAAGCATCCGTTTTTTCTTCATATACTATTCGGGAATTCTTCAATAAAATGGAATCAAATTTTATTTTTAAGCCCATTTCCCGAATCATACGGCTGTAAAGAGGCTTTATACTTAAGTCATTCGGCAATAATTTATTGCGGTAAACTTTTAGATCAGCCCTATTTATCTGTATAACCGGACTTTTAAGCTCAATACTATCTTGTTCAAAATCCCAGTTTAAACCCGAAATTTCAACCTTCTCAACCTCCAGTTCGAATCTGTCCTTTTCAATGGAGATCCTTCTGTCAAATTCAGCTTTACTAAAATTCGGGATAATCGAAAGATCTTTTAAAGTGATATCCCCATCTTTTATTTCCAGATTTTTAATAGTCAGATGATGTTCCTCATTCATCGCATAAAAAAGCGAATCGCCGGAAATTTCCATACGCTCATATTCAAAAGGAAGAAAAGCTTTTAGAGTCTTATCACTAATTTGAACATCATACAGATCAAATTCATTTAAAGAAATATAGATTTTATTTTGAACAGAATCATTTTCAAAAACCCGAAGAGTCCCGCCTTTAATATGAATATTCTTGATTATTACATCCTTGCCCAGGTTTGGCTTTTCTTTTTTATCCCGGATTTCAACCAAAGTATCTTTTTTATAAATCGCAACATTGGGATCATTGATCTCTATTGCACCAATAACAATTTTACCATTTAAGAAATAATCGGTATAACTCAGGTTTTTCACCTCAAGAATATCGGCTTCCATTAAAACATTACCAAGCTGAAGTTTTGGTTTTAAAACTGAAGAACTTCGGTCTAAAATACTCACATTTACCGCATCATATTTAATTTGGGAATCGGACAGTTGATTTTCGATAGCAGATTTGATCTCTGCTTGTAAATAGTAATTTAGAACCATTGCAATTCCAAAAATTGCCAATAATCCTATCACAACTCCCAATATAATTTTATAATTTTTTTTCAAATTCTATAATTAAGAGCCGAAATTTACAAATACGGAAACAGGAGGTGATAGTATTTAGGAATTTTTAACTTAACTTATAATTAATCAAAAAAGGGTTCGTTAAATTTTAGTCAAAAAGAATACAAGGTGATAAAAGTCATAAGTTTAGCACGTATCTTTGAAAAAAATTAGTATACTGAACAATGATATTCAAGTTAATTCTTAAAATAGGAATACTGGCAATTGAATTATTTCTTGCCTTTTATAGTTTGCTCATTACAGATAGTCTGCTGGTTAAGTTCCTGTTTTTTGCCTTTACAGCCGTAATAATTGCATTTTTAGTCACCAAAATTACCGATAAGATTTTACCATCAGATAAAGATCATGTTTCCGATATGGATTTTATTCAGGAAATGGAATCTAAAGATCTCTCTAATGAATAGATTGCAGCAGGAGATGTTGAATTTTGTTTGAAAAAACAATAGCTGCAATCTGGAAATCCGATGAATAACCTTCATCGGATTTCTTTTTTGTTAGATTTATGTTTTAATCCGGCTTCCTATTCGTTTCCCTAAAAAACAAATTGCATTGTCAATACCCGCAACAATCTTAGGGAACTTACTATTTCTTTAGGAGATGGGATCATTCACGCAGGAAATACTATGCCATCTGGAATCAGGAAGGAAACTCTGGATAAAAAAGGTGTGCAAATAAATAATGTGAATTTCCCGGTGACTATTAGAAATCCTCAAATTATACTACTTTTTTTTATAAATCCTGCTCCTCTGCACAGCCAAAACAAAGACTGATTAACGCATATTTAACGGTTAATCTCCTTTTTTATGCAAATGCGTTAATTAAATACTAATCCTTTGAACCTTTGGTTTTTATTAACATCATGAAGTTTAATTTAGCCGTCTTGAAAGAAAAAAGAAGTCTTTTATTTTAAACTATAAAGCTTAGTATAATGAATAACTTTACCCCCTTTGCGTCAGAGACAATTATTGATGAAGTTAAAAATTTAATTTCATACAGCTTTATCAATCCAGAAGAAAATAAATCTGAATTTCAAAATTTTCACAAGAACCTTATCGAAATATATTTTAACGCTAAAGAAATCAGCATTGATTATACAGCGCAAACCATCGATCTCCAACTCCCTACGACTTATAAAGAATATACCGGGATTACCTTTGAGTGCCTGGATTTATGTGGATTCCTGAAATCCTGCATTAAATGCGACGTGATCAGCCTTTCTTTCTACCAGGAATTATTATCTCATCATAATATCATAGTCGCAGCATAATATTTTTGATTTTACACAAACTTTTTGTGACGAAATCCTAAAGATTTAAAGTTAACCTTGAATCTTCACATTACCAGCACACAAAAGTTCCAAATCCCATGAAGAGCTTAAGTAAAAAACTTTTTCCCTCTGGTGTTTTTTCAGCTAAATCTTCCCTACATTTTTTCTTATTATAATAAGTAAGGCTATCACATTTTATAACTTTATATCCTTCTTCAGTAAGATTATAGTTTCCTTCCGTTTCAAATATAAAATTTGAAGATATTAAATTGACCAGAGCTTCCTGTTTCCAGGAATCGTACTCATTATTCACAGAAATCCCGCTATTGTCGTGAATTTCATATAAAACATTGTCCATCTTATAAAGCGATGATCTTGGGATCGTATTTAAAATAATTTCAGACATAATCAGGTAGGGCTAATAATGAAAATTAATAGAATTAATTAAAATTCAATTTAACAAAATATTTAGATTTCCATGCTATTCTGAAAGAAATAAATTTTTTTGTGTTTCTTTTCCTCATCTCTAAAACAAATTAAAACCCTGAACCATCTCAATGTCCATTTCCAGTTTTTGAATTACACCCTTAATTTTCAATTTATTAGTATCATTTTGACATCCTGGTTGTGCAACCATAAATCCTAATTGAACAGAAAAATCACAAAATACAGATACTTTTATTTTTAATATCACCAGACGCCTAGGCTCCTAAAAACCTTTCAAAGACCTGAAAACTCGAAGTTTTTGCTCCAAATATTCAAAAACCTGATGTCCGTCATAAATTACTCTCCATTCCTTATGCAACTTTGTATCAAATTAAAAACGAAAATCATGAATACGCTAAAAAATTTAAAACTGTTACTTGCAAGTATAATGATGATGGTGGTGACTACACAAATTTCTGTAGCTCAAACCTTCAGTGTAAATAACACAGCTTCTAATTTAATTATAGAAGGAACCTCTAATATTCACGACTGGGAGATGGAAGCAAAAGACCAGCAAGGAAAATTAACTGCAGAATTAAGCGATGGTCAATTGGTGAAATTAACCCAACTGGATTTTATTGTGAAAGCCGAAAGTCTTGAAAGCGGGAAAGGTGGAATGGACAAAAATACTTACAAAGCTTTAAACACTGATAAGTATAAAACTATCACATACAAACTGACAGAAGTAAAAAATATAGATTGCACCACCACTGGGAACTGTAAAGTGACTGCTACCGGAAATCTTACTATCTCAGGTACTACAAAACCTGTAGAGATTATTTTTGATGCTAAGGTAAACGGCAATAAGATCGTATTATCTGGGAGCAAAAGCCTTAAAATGACCGATTTCAAGATTGATCCTCCAAAAGCAATGTTTGGTACAATTACTACTGGCGATGAGGTGATAATAAAATTTGAAACAGTATTCACTAAATAAATTAAACATTAATAAATTTTCTAACCATTAACAAATTAATCAAAAATGAAAAATTCAATTAAATATTTAAGCTTTATTATGCTTGCAGTGTTTGGCTTTCAAACACAAGCGCAAGATATCCTTAGAGATGTTGACAACTGGAGACCCCTAGATCAAAGAGGGATCAATATGTTCGAAGCTCCTAAAGATACAGTAAGTACTTTTGATGGAGTAAGAGTAAGAGTAGGTGGAGCTTCTACCGTACAGTTCCAGGCTTTAGATCACGAATCTTCAGGACAATGGACAGATGCAGATGGGAATCCTCAGAGTCTTCCAGAAATAGGAAGCAACTTTAACCTGCCAACTGCAAACCTGGATCTTGACGTACAGTTATATGATGGAGTAAGAATGCACTTGAGAACTTACTTATCTTCCCGTCACCACCCGGAACCATACGTAAAATCTGGGTATATCCAAATTGACAAACTGGAATTCATCCAACCTGGATTTATGGAAGACCTTATGAACAAGGTAACCATTAAAATAGGTCACATGGAGAACAACTATGGTGATGCTCACTTTAGAAGATCAGATAATGCTCAAACAATTTACAACCCATTCGTTGGTAACCTAATAATGGATTCTTTCACTACAGAAGTTGGCGCAGAGGTTTACTACCAATCTAATGGATTCCTTGGAATGATTGGTGCCACCAATGGTAAATTGAACCAAAGTGTTACTAATCCAGATGCTGCCGGTGTATCCTGGTTAGCGAAAGTTGGATATGACAACTTTCAATTTGTGAACCCGGATGCTCTTAGATTTAGATTAACAGGATCTGTATACCACACCGGCCAGGTACCATCAGCTTACTTATATAGCGCTGACCGTGCAGGTTCAAGATACTATTCGGTTATGGAAGGTTCATTTAGATCTGGACGATACAACCCTAATTTTGGTAACGAAATAACTGCCTTTATGGTGAACCCGTTCGTAAAGTACGGTGGCCTTGAGTTCTTTGGAACTTTTGAAGCTGCAAGTGGAAAACGTTCTACTGAAACCACAGACCGCTCATTCACCCAGCTTGCCGGAGAATTGATATACCGCTTTGGACAAAACGAAAATTTATATGTGGCAGGACGTTATAACACTGTAAACGGTGATGATCAAAGTGGAGTAGAAATAGACATTGACAGAGTGCAGCTTTCTGCAGGTTGGTTTATGACTAAGAACATCCTTACGAAGATTGAATATGTAAATCAACAATACGACGGGTTTAGAACAAACAGTCTCTTCCACGAAGGACAGTTTAACGGCTTAATGGTTGAAGCTGCAATTAGTTTCTAATCCTCTACAGGAAAATTGATACCAAAATCATAAAAATGGGAGGACATAATGTTCTCCCATTTTTTTTATAAAAATTTTCAAAACACCTTTAAATGTACTTTTGCAAGCTGGTTTGGAACAGATTATGCAATATATTATATACCAAACCAATTGAATTCTCTTTGCAAAAAACAACTCATTTTTGAGAATTATAATAACAACCGCTATGAAATGAGCATAACGAAAACATGATACAAACACCGATGATGATATGCGAATTACTCCCGATAGCTACCGGAAGACCAATAAAAAAACAATAAATACGAACAAATGAAAACTAAACTATTTTTTCCGCTTTTATTATTGTTCACTATGATGGGGTTCGCCCAGAATGGGACTAATAACAGGACCATAAAGATCAAGCCAGACAGCAAACTCACCATTACCGGGGATACCAACATAAGCAAATTCCTATGCGAATTTGATTCAAAAATGATTCCTTCAACCAGAAAGGTCAAGGTCTCAGGGAACCAGGAAGAACTGCATTTCCAGAATGCCATCCTAACTCTTGATAATACTGGTTTTGATTGCGGCAGTAAAGGAATCAATAAAGATTTTCACGCGTTAGTAAAAACAGAGGAATATCCTGAAATTTCACTCGAATTAAAAAAATTATGCATCAATACTCCTAACCAGGCAATTGCAGATCTTATTATAACTATTGCAGGAGAAACGAAAACTTACAGAGTTCCGGTAAAGGTCATTGACGGGGATATACCTCAATACCGTGGAGATCTCACCCTTAATATCAAGGATTTTAATTTAAAGCCGCCAAAGAAAATGTTCGGATTAATAGTAGTTAAAGAAGATATTGACATTAATTTTAATTTGAACGTAGTAAAATAGTCCTTATGAGCACTTCATTAAATATTGTTTCCGCACAGGAAGCTGTATCACAAATAAATTCGGGCGATCGGGTATTTTTACAAGGCGCAGCCATGACTCCTCATGTTTTAATCAATTCCTTATGCCAGCGATATAACGAGCTTAGAAATGTAGAATTTTTTCAAATCCATACCGAAGGAGATGCGCCCTATACAAAAGCACCTTACAATGAAGCCTTTATAACCAACAGTGCTTTTGCTGGAGGAAATGTTAGAAAGGCTGTAAACTCAAATCTCGGGGCATATATTCCCATTTTTTTAAGTGAGATACATTTGCTTTTTCGAAAAAATATCCTTCCCATTGATGTTGCTTTTATCCAGGTTTCGCCACCAGATAAACATGGATATTGTTCTTTAGGAGTGTCAGTAGATATTACCCTGCCGGCCATACAAACCGCAAAAAAGGTGATCGCACAAATAAATCCACAGGTTCCAAGAACCCATGGGGACGGGATAATTCACATAGATCGCATTCATTCGGCTGTTGAGGTTGATGAGCCTATCCACCATACTTCCATCCCAATTCCAACAAATATTGAACTTCAAATAGGAAAGCATGTGGCCGGACTCATAGAAGACGGAGCCACTTTACAAATGGGGATTGGAGGAATTCCGAATGTAGTTCTTGCCAATTTAATTCATCATAAACGCCTGGGTATTCATACCGAAATGTTTTCTGATGGAATTCTACCTTTGATTGAAAGAGGAGTGATTACGGGAGAGGAAAAGGTCATAAAAACAGGGAAATTGGTAACCTGCTTTGCCCTGGGATCTCAAAAATTATATGATTTTGTAGATGACAATCCTATAGTTCATTTTAAAGAAGCTGCGTATACCAATGATACCGCTATTATCAGGCAAAACCCTAAGGTTACAGCAATCAACAGCGCAATAGAAATCGATATTACCGGGCAGGTTTGTGCAGATACCATTGGAAAATATCAGTATTCCGGTGTTGGCGGTCAAATGGACTTTATAAGAGGTGCATCTTTATCTGAAGGTGGAAAGGCGATTATCGCGATGCCTTCGATTACCAATAAAGGAATTTCCAAGATAGTTCCTTATTTAAAAGAAGGTGCAGGAGTTACCACTACACGCGCTCATGTGCATTATATCGCAACAGAATACGGAATCGTAAACCTCTATGGTAAAAATTTAAAACAACGTGCAAAAGCCTTAATTTCCATTGCACATCCGGATCATAGGGAACAACTTGAAAAGGATTCGTTCGAGAGAATCAATCATTTCTTTTAAAATTTATCACCAAAAAAAATATCTGCCAATCACACAGTTCTAATTTTATTCGGGAAGGTATGTTTGTTAGTTATTTTTTTGTAATTTTAAGTAACATCGCTTTATGAAATCCCGCCTGATTGGTGGAAATAAGAAGTTTAAAGAAATACAATCATGAAAAGTAATTTTAGTGAAATTATAAAAGAAAACAAGCCGGTATTGGTAGATTTTCATGCCGATTGGTGTGGCCCATGTAAGATGATGGCGCCTATATTAAAAGAGGCAAAAACCAGCCTGGGAGATGCCGTTAAAATAGTTAAGATCGATGTAGATAAGAATGAAGCCCTTGCTGCAAAATATCAGGTGAGGGGTGTTCCTACGCTAATTTTATTTAAAAATGGAGAACAGTTGTGGCGACAATCCGGAGTTGTACAAAAGGATGAGATTATTAAAATAATTCAATCGCACTCTTAAATTTAAAGATTTTACTAATCGGATAGATTTGTCCTAATTCGGCCCGAAACTGATATTCATCATATTTCCTGAAGGTCTCAGTAGATAATTTTGCACCATTAATTTAAAGCAAAATTATCATGAAACTCTACCAAAAATTATTTTTAGATTTTGACGAAATGTATCTGGCCCATGCTTCTCTTGGTATTATTGCCTCCAGTTGCATAGGATCCATTGCAGCAATGCTCATATTGATGAAAGGACACGCATTTATCAATATGTTTGAACTTTTCCTGGTGGTAGTTGTTTGTATGGGATTTAATGCTGCAGTCCTGGCTCAAATGAAACCTAAATTTGTTTTTAACGCTCTAATCGTAAGCCTTGGGGTAAGTATCCTGTTTATCATTATCAATTTAATTTAGATTTTTTTCCTAAACCGGATTCGTTTCAAAAAATTCCGAACCGTATAAAAATCACCTGAATTAAGTACATGTTAAAGAATTCTGCTTATGATAGGTGCATAACGGAAACTCGATGCAAACACCAAAGAAGATATGCGAATTACTCCCGATAGCTACCGGGAGATCAATAAAAAACAATAAATTTCTACAAATGAAAAATGATCTCAAAAATCGGGAAGATGTGCACCTTTTAGTAACCCGATTTTATGATAAAGTCCGGACTAATGAAGAAATAGGGCATTTTTTCAATAACAGTATAAAAAATTGGGAAGAGCACCTGGAAAAACTCACCGATTTTTGGGAGAGCAATCTTTTTTTCGTTTCTAAATATTCAGGAAATCCCCAGAAAGTTCATATTGAAGTAGATGCACAAAATCAAAATCAAATCAACGAAAAACATTTTGGTGCCTGGCTTAACTTATGGTTAGAGACGATTGATGAATATTTTGAGGGAGAACTTGCAGAAAGGGCAAAATTCAGTGCGCGAAAAATGGCATCTCACCTGCACCTTAAAATGTTCCAGGCAAGGCAATAATCTTTATCCGTGTAGCACCAGTATCGGAAGTTTATTCGTTACCCCTGCACACACCCCGCATTTTACATCGAGAAACCGATCACAAATATTTAGATTCTTGCCTAATATCACGATCATATCATATTTTTTTTGCACGTCCCGAAGTAGTCTCCTGTTGTGAATATACTTCTCGTCAATTTCAACAAATTTCACATTTTCACTGTTCAGGTAGTCAAAAACGAATTCTCTGGGATTTTGCTGATGTGTTTGGACCAGGGAACTATCGGCTATTTCCATAACAGTTATCGCTGCATTATTTGTGATACCGGGATGCTCAAAGAATTTAAACAGGCCATTATCAAAACTGGCAGAATAATCTATGGGTAAAATCAGTTTTTCTGGTATTATATAAGCACACTCTTCCGGAACGGCCAGTAAATTACATTTTATCTTCCGGATAATCTCATAAGTATGATTCCCTAAAATGGTGTTTTTAACGCTATCCCTTCCAGCAGCACCCATCACGATAAGGTCTATCCTTTTTTCAGCAACAAATTTCCGGGTGGCAGTTACAAGATTATCTTCAGAAAAAACCGCTTTAAAGCTATGCTCTTTATTGGTAGAATAACTTTGTAGTTCCTTGAAATGTTTATACAGATTTTCCACCGCTTCTGTTTGATTATCCGCGGGATTGAGAATACCATCTTCTCCCTGGTCGAACTTATCAAAATTGAACAAATAAAAATTGGCTGATACATCTTTAAAAAGATGTATCCCATATTTAGCCGCATTTGTCGCAACCTTGGAAAAATCAGTAAGTATTAAAACATTCATTCGCTTAAGTTGGCTTATACTATGCGAATTTATGTTTCTGATGCCTGGATAAAAATGACCAAAATCAGTTCTGATGCTATTAAAATTTTAATTATCCCCGTTAATTAAAAAAAACCTAATTCTACCCCCTTTTTTAAAGGTAGAATTAGGTTTTTTTAATAGCCAGACCTTTGGTTTTTTATCAGGAAATACTTTTAAGTCCCTGTGGATCCAATAATTTAATATTTCTGCCTTCAATCTCTATAAGGCCTTCTTTTTTAAAATCCGACAAGGTTCTTATAAGACTTTCTGGCGCCATTCCAGCTACCCCGGCAAGGTCTGCCCGGGAAATCCGGATGCTTTTAAGCGGATATTTTTTAATCTTTTCGGCAAAAAGTAAAATAGTATTGGCAGTTTTCTTCCTAACAGACCCATAAGCCATTTCCATTAGTTGTTGCTTAAGCCCTTTCAAATTATTGCTGAGGATTTCTACCAACTCCAAGGTTACACGTCCATTGCTGGCCAATATTTTATGTAATTCTTCCTTGGAAATGGTGTACAATTGGGAATCTTCAATAGCAGTTGCAAATTCCTGATAGGATTCTCCGTTATTAAAGGCTGCATTACCAAAAAAGTCGTCTTCCTTATAAAGTTCCGTAATCAATTCCTTTCCCCTGCTATCAACACGATGTGCTTTTACAACTCCCCGCCTTATAAGGTAAAAGAAATTTGATTGTTTTCCTGCCTCATAAATGGTATCACCGGCCTGAAAAGTTTCAAGTTCATAGGTACTCATCAAACTTTTCAAATCCCTAAGGTTTTTCAGGGAAGGATCTGCAAATTTTGGCTGTTCATTCTGGTTTTGGGAATTGAGAATCGCTACTTTGGCCAGTCTACTTTCCAAAGCGCTTAAAAGATCTTCCTCTTCAAAGGGTTTGGTAAGATAATCATCTGCACCAAGGTTCATTCCTCTTCGTATGTCTTTGTGTTCGGTTTTGGCAGAAAGAAATATAAAAGGAATATTTGCGGTTTGAGGTTCCTTTGAAAGCTCTTGTAAAACACTATAACCGTCCATTTCTGGCATCATGATGTCACAAACAATAATATCAGGATTATACTTATAAGCCTTTTCTATCCCTTGTTTCCCATCGGATGCAGTGATTACCTCATAGCCCGAAAGTTCAAGCAATTCAGAGGTATTTTCCCGAACGGTAACATCATCTTCAATTAGCAATATTTTATTCATTCTATTAAAATTGGAATTTCTACAGTAAATTTTGTTCCTACATTCTCCTCGCTCGCAAATTTTATATTCCCTCCTAAATTCTCCAAATGTGTTTTTGCAATATTGAGACCTATTCCTGTTCCCTGATTTAAAACAGCATTTTCCGCCCGAAAATAACGTTCAAAAATATGTTTTTGATCCTTTTTCGGAATTCCAATTCCCTGATCTTCCACCTCAAAAACAATCGATTTTTTTTGAAACATAACATTGAATTTTATCAAGGTACCTTCCGGTGAGTATTTAATGGAATTCCCCAATAAATTTGAAAGAATTAGCTCTATAATTTTCTCATCCTGATAAAGCATGACATCATTTACATCCTGAGGATACGCAATTTCCTGGCCATTTTTAAGTGTGACGTTGGCATTATAAACCACTTCATTTATCAACTTTTTAAGGCTGAAAGAAGAATATCTATATTGTCCATTTCCGCTTTCCAGGCGTTCTATGGAAAGAAAATCATTAAGAATATTGTTGAGATAATGCACTTTTATGCGAATAGTACCAAGATGCTTTTCCCTTTTTTCCTGCTGCTCTTCCATTACATATTTTTCAGCCAGGGTAGCAGAAGTTAAAATTCCGCTTAAAGGGGTTTTAAATTCGTGTGACACCAGCGAAAGGAATTTGGTCTTTAATTCATTGAGCTCTTTTTCCTTTTGCAATGCATTCTTGATCTTCTTTTCTGCGGTTTTTCGTTTTTTGATCTCCTTTTCAAGATCCAGATTAAGCTTTTGAAGTTTTTGAATGCTCTCACTTAGTTCCTGGGTACGAATCCTTATTTTATCCTCAAGTTTATTATTAAGATCCTTAATTTCCTTTTGGTTTTCCCTACGTACAGTAATATCTATGATTAAAGACATCACATATTCTTGCCCATCTATTTTGAAAGGATTTAGTCCGGCTTCAACCGGAAAATGAGTTCCATCCTTCTTTATTCCGAAAAGATCCCGACCATGACCCATTTGTCTTTTCTCACTGTGATCGATAAAATTTTTGAAATGATGTTTATGGGCTCCATGATAATTGGAAGGGATCAGGATATTTAAATGGTTTCCGGGAAGTTCACCGGAAGCATAGCCAAACATAGTCTCTGCCGCATTATTGGCTGCTATGATGATTTGGGAGGTATCTACTACAATTATACCTTCTGAAGCTGCCTCAAAAAGAACGTTGAATAAATTTTTATTCTGATAAAAATCGTTTTTCACAAGCTATGGAAGTTGAAAATTATTGCACATATGACGAATTTACAAAACTTTTCATTGGGGCCTGCTAAAGGGAAAAATAAAAAGATTTCGATCCAACCCCAAAAGTAAGTTTTATTTTGTTCAAAATTAAGGATACTAGCTTGATCTCATCGCTTTGGATCTAAACCAAATCCGTAAAATTTATTACAAAAAAAAGACCGAATTGCTTTCACAATTCGGTCTTGACAGTTTTTGTTGGCCTACTAGGGCTCGAACCTAGACTCTTCTGTACCAAAAACAGACGTGTTGCCAGTTACACCATAGGCCAGCGTTTTATTGCCGATGCAAATTTAAAACAAAGTTTATTTTACACAAACATTTTAAAGCTTTTTATTGGTAAATTTTTCAATCCTCTGGATTTCCGCTTTTTAAAAAAATATTTCCTTTTAAAGCACGTTATTAAATCTTTCTTGTAAATATTCTTAAATTCGCCTCTTTATAGACAATTACCGCAAACAATGACAGATCTTAACTTTGGAAAGTGGAATAAAATACTGGGATGGGTTGTATTTTTAATTTCACTAACTACCTATTGGTTAACCGTTGAACCTACTGCCAGCTTCTGGGATGCCGGGGAATATATAGCAACTTCAGCAAATCTTGAAGTGGGTCATCCTCCCGGAGCACCACTTTATCAAATGATGGGTGCCTTTTTTGCGAGTTTCGCTTCCGATGCCTCACAGGTTGCACTTATGGTAAACCTGATGTCTGTTTTTGCCAGCGCGTTCACAATCATGTTTATGTTCTGGTCCATCGTCATGTTACTTTTCAAGATTTCCGGCCCACAAGAATCCCTTTCAGCTAGCAATAAAGTAGCAGTTCTTGGGAGTGCATTTGTAGGTTCTCTTGCATTTACTTTTACAGATAGTTTTTGGTTTAGTGCCGGGGAGGCAGAAGTTTACGCGATGGCAGCCTGCATTATGGCTATCCTGTTTTATTTGGGATTGCGATGGGAACGCGATATGTTCGAGCCACGCGGTAACCGTTGGTTAATTCTTATTTCCTTTGTGATTGGACTCTCCTTTGGTGTCCATTTTATGGGATTGCTTACTATTCCCGCATTGGGCTTTTTGTATTTCTTTAAAAATTATGAAAAGGTAACTGTACCAAATTTTATTATTGCCAATATAGCTGTAGTAGCAGTTTTAATGTTCATTTTTAAGTTTCTACTCCCGTACACCCTCACTTTTTTCGCGGCTTCAGAAGTGTTTTTCACCAATAGCATTGGGCTTCCGTTTAACTCAGGTACTGTTATAGCGCTATTAATAATTATAGCAGCTTTCTACTTTGGAATTCAGTATACCCGAAAGAAAAAATATTTTCAGCTTAACACATTATTTCTTTGCGTCCTCTTTATTTTAATTGGTTTTTCAAGCTGGACCATGCTGCCGATTCGCGCCAATGCAAATACGGTAATCAATGAAAACAGCCCGGATAATGCCCGGGAACTTTTAGCTTATTACAATCGGGAGCAATACGGGGAATCTCATTTATTCTATGGTCCTCAATTTACAGAGATGT
This sequence comes from Bacteroidota bacterium, assembly GCA_051751125.1. Classification (GTDB taxonomy): domain Bacteria; phylum Bacteroidota; class Bacteroidia; order Flavobacteriales; family Flavobacteriaceae; genus Gillisia. Next base: position 40,336 of record JBNJKO010000023.1, on the reverse strand, counting down.
ACAGTGGATTGGATCCTGAAAACCCTTACAAAGATGACAAACCCAATTATGAAAAGGATGAAGAATCCGGGAAATATATCATTGTAAACGATTATAAAAATGCACGCCAAAATCTTGATGATAAGCATAAAGCTATTCTTCCAAGAATGTGGAGTACACAACATGCGGCCAATTATATGCAGTTTACAGGTCCGCTTGATTTTACCGTAAAGCAGGAATATCAGGATCAGGAACAGTTGCTTCAGGCAATAGCCGAATTCAGAAAAAATTATGCCCTTGGTCGCGTTGATCTTGATGATTACCACAGCTTTCTTTCCCAGTTCAGCCAATATCTGGATGTAGAAAAACCTTCTTTTGCTTCAAACATAGGTTATTTACTGGAATACCAGATTGGGTATATGTACTGGCGTTATTTCATGTGGAATTTTGTTGGACGCCAAAACGATGTTCAGGGTCAATATTCAGACCTGAATGGAAACTGGATAAGTGGAATTAAATTCATCGATGAAATGAGACTGGGATCGCAGGATAATTTACCCAGCGATGTTAAAAACAACAAAGCCAGAAATACCTATTATTTTCTCCCGTTCATCCTGGGTTTAATAGGCATCATATTCCAGTTTAAACGGGACAAAAAAATGTTCTGGGTATTAACCGTGTTCTTTCTGTTTACGGGTATAGCTCTTAAAGTTTACCTTAATGAACGCCCTTTTGAACCCCGGGAACGGGATTATGCACTGGTAGGTTCTTTTTATGTTTTTGCAATTTGGATAGGCTTCGGAGTCTATGCCATCTTTGATAAACTAAAAGAATTTATCAAACCTAAAGTTGCTGCCCCTTTTGCGATTGCAATTTGCTTCCTTGCCGTACCAACCATTTTGGCTGCTGAAAACTGGGATGACCACGATAGATCCAATCGCTATTCGGCATTGGCAATGGCAAAAATGTATCTGGATTCTGTAGATGAAAATGCCATTCTGTTTACCATTGGGGATAATGACACCTTCGCCTTATGGTACGCCCAGCAAATTGAAGGTTACCGAAGGGACGTGCGTATTGTTAACACCAGTCTTTTTGCTACAGACTGGTATATAGATCAAATGAAAAGAAAAGCCTGGGAGAGCGACCCCATCCCTTCGCAGCTCGAACATAGGCAATATCGGGCAGGAACCAATGAATTTGTAATGTACCAGGAAGTCACCACCGACACTATGAATATTAAGAACTGGATGAATTGGATTGCAAGCGATAACCCAGGAACTCAGGGACAATTACAAAGTGGTCAAACAGTAAACACCTTTCCTACCAAGTCTATAAGAATACCCGTTGATAAGGAAAATGTTTTGAAATACGGAATTGTAGAGCCCGAAGATGCCGATGAAATCGTTGATAATATATTTATTGAGCTGCAAGGAAATGTAATCTATAAGAACCGTCTTTTAATGCTGGACATCATCGCAAATAATGACTGGAAACGACCTATATATTTCACTGGTGGAAGCTTTGGAGATGACGACTATTTATGGATGAAAGATCATTTGCAACTAGATGGGGTTGCCTATAAGCTAGTTCCTATTCAAACTCCAGTCAATCCGAGAACCCCTTATGATATGGGACGGATTGATCCAGATAAAATGTATGAGATCGTGAAAGGATGGGATTGGGGAAATATGGGAAGCCCAGACATTTACCACGACCCGGAAACACGTAAAAATTCAATTACCTACCGAAGCAACCTGGCCCGCCTGGTGGAAGCCTTAATCCAGGAAGACGAAGAAGAAAAAGCTAAGGAGATCCTTGATCTTGGAATGGAAAATATGCCCGTAGATTATTATGGGTATTACTCCTTGCTGGAACCATTTATCGATGGTTATTTTAAAGTGGGCGAGCCTGAAAAAGCCAAAGCCTTGTGGGAAAAAGTAGTGGAAAAATATCAGGAAAATCTATTGTTCTATAGCGGCTGGGATGAAGACCGGCAATATGAATATGCCGATAACATAATAACCGATATGGAGCGATACAGGTCCCTTATAGATCTTCTTTTTATAAATGGAGAACAGGAGTTCGCCCGGAAAAAAGCCGATGAATTCAACAATTACTTAAAACTTTTTCCTCGCTTCTACGATGATTCTGAGGAGGTAGAAGCAGATCCCGAAATGCCAACCAGAGAAGCTGTAGAGAATGAATTTCAGAAAGTTAAAAAACTGGATTCCCTTGACAGCATTTTGCTGGATTAACATTGGGTATATTAAGAACTGATGGCGTATCTTAAAAAAATCTCCACAATAGGGAAGCTTCTGTATCCTTCTCTACTGTGGAAATTACCATCTAAACAAAAAATACTTTATCTCACTTTTGATGATGGGCCAAGTCCGGAGATTACTCCCTGGGTCTTAGAAATCTTAAAAATATTTGAGGCCAAAGCAACCTTTTTTTGCGTTGGTGAAAATGTATCTACCTATCCAAGTATTTTTCAGCAAATCTTAATTGAAGGGCATCATATTGGGAATCACACTTATAACCATCTAAAAGGATGGAAAACTTCTGAAAAAGTCTATTTAGAGAATGTCCAATTAGCTGAAGCAGCCATTTTAAAGCACTCAAAACCCACTACTGAAACTAACAAACTCTTCCGTCCTCCATATGGCAAGATCCTGCCCGGTCAAATAAAATCAGTTCAGAAACTTGGGTATAAAATTGTAATGTGGGATGTAATTAGCGGGGATTTTGACTCAAAACTTTCGGCAGAAAATTGTTATCAAAATGTGATCAAAAATTGTAGTTCCGGAAGTATTGTGGTATTTCACGACAGCAAAAAAGCAGCAAATAAATTAAAGGAGGTATTGCCCAAAATCCTCAAATATTATCAGGAAAGAGGCTTTGAATTCAAGGCGGTTTAAACGTATTCCTTCAGAATTCCAATCAGGGTATTGGCATCCTGTTCCCCGCTCTGCCTCCACTTCATTTCCCCATCTTTATAGATCATTAAAGTAGGTAATCCTTTTACACGAAGCGCTTCAGCTAATTGCGTGTTTTTATCAACATCTATCTTTATGATCTTGGCCTTGTCTCCAAGCGCTGCAGCAACATCCCTAAGTACGGGGTGCATTGCTGTGGAAGCTGCATTCCATTCGGTATAAAAATCCAACAACACCGGAATTTTTAAATCTATTAATTCACCAAATTTTGACATAAGCGAAACACTGATTTTAATTAGATGTTATAACCAACATACTTTTAAAGATCAAATATAGTAATTTCTTTGAGTTATGCATGCTTAGTGGGTTTAACTAAGAGAAGATAGACTAAATATTTAAAGAACCGGGGAGATTTTGTAAGACATTTTTCCTGGGCTTCTAAAGTTCAGAAGTTTCAGAAAAATAGAATCTTATTAAAATCAAATTGAACGGGCTAAAAAACTTTTTCCAGGAACTCACCATCAGGCAGGTTTAGGACCCCGCTTTAATTCGATCACACTTATCTCAGGCCATATTCCAACCCGTCCAGGATAAGCCAGGTATCCAAACCCCCGGTTTACATTGATGTATCTTCCAAATTCCTCATAGATTCCTGCCCAGTTTTCATACCTGTATTGAACAGGACTCCATTTAAACCAACCCGGGATCTCAATCCCAAACTGCATTCCATGGGTATGACCACTTAGAGTAAGCTGATAATTATTGGGATCATTTTTGATCTTTTCCTGCCAGTAGGAAGGATCATGACTTAGTAACACTTTAAAATCCTCAGGTTTTAATCCATTCCCGGCTTTATCCAGGTCACCATTCTTCTTGAATCCGCCGGAGCCCCAGTTTTCAACTCCCACAAAAGCCAGACGTTCCCCATTTTTCTCAATGAATCTATGTTCATTCAACAAAAGATCCCAACCCATTTTAGAATGTACATTTTTAAGATTTTCTAAATTGGTATGTTTTGCATCATCATTTTCCCAGGCTACATAATCCCCGTAATCATGATTTCCTAAAACCGAGAAAACCCCATCCTTAGCCTTTATGTTAGAGAAAATGGAAATCCACGGATCCATTTCCACCGCAAGATTATTAACCAGGTCACCGGTGAAAAGCACCGTATCACTTTCCTGTTCATTGATGAGATCTATGGCATATGCTATTTTCTTTTGATTATCAAAACTTCCACTGTGGATATCACTTATCTGGGTAATTTTATATCCGTCAAAAGAAGAAGGAAGATCTTCAAAAAATAAAGTGTATTTTAAAACCTTGTAATTGTATTTTCCCTGATACATTCCGTAGAGCAGGGAAGCAAAAGGAATGGTTGCAACTCCAAGCGCTAACTGACTTAAAAATTTTCTTCTGGAAGGAATACTGAAATTTTCAGCAGAAGACGGAATAATTTTGTCATAAAGTCCTATTGACAATCGAAAAATATCTTCCCCAAACATGAACAGGGTTGCAATAATATTTGCTGCCATAAACGCCAGAACAAAACCAAGAGAATAGCCTCTTCCTCCGTTAAATCCACCATCGGGATTAGGTTGGGACCATTGAAAAATGAAATATATAAGAATAGCCAGTGAAACAAGAAGATAGGGAACAATAAACCAATAGCTTTTACTTATCGTACGAATTGCCTGAAAAGCATATACATTTATAACCAAATAGATAACAACAAAAAAGATCCAACGCATCAGCAATTCTATTTTTTTCAAAGATACTTCCAATGCTATGCCATTAAATACACCTTAGGTTAAATAAAATCGATAAAGCTATAGGGTGATATTATGGCTTCCCCACTTCTTATATGCATAGGATTTCTTGATTTTAGCTTTTACTTCAATAAAAGTTTATTATTGAAATTCCTGAGGCACGGATTTAATAATACCAATCAAACATAGTACATTTATCATGTTAAACCGAACAGAAGATTGATTTTATAAGATGAAATGAGCATAACGAAAACTCGTCGCAAACATCAATGAAGATAAGCGAATTACATATGACCAATAAAAAACAATAAATATCTACATATGAAAAGACGCGTTTTTATAAGGAATACCGGGATCACCAGCCTTGGTATGACCTTTATTCCTGCTGCTTCGGGCTTTAACCCTTTAAATGATCTAAAAAACATGCAAAATAAATTTCCGCTTACTATAGCCACATGGAATTTCCCAAACGCCTCTCAAAAAGCCGGTGAATTACTGAATAATGGGGCCACTGCATTGGATGCAGTTGAACAAGGTGTAATGATTGAAGAAGCCAATTTAAAAAATACTACCGTGGGCAAAGGTGGTGCACCAGACAGGGAAGGCAATGTGACTTTGGATGCCTGTATCATGGCGCCAGATGGAAATGCCGGTTCTGTGGCCTATTTAAAGAACAATACCCACGCGGTTTCAGTGGCGAGAAGAGTTATGGAGCAGACTCCGCATGTGATGCTCGTTGGCCAGGGTGCCGATCAATTTGCGCGGGAACAGGGATTTGAAAAAGAAAATTTGCTCACAGAAGAATCTGAAAAAGCTTACCGGGAGTGGCTTAAAAAGAAGGAATACAAACCAATCATCAATATTGAGAATCACGACACCATAGGGATGCTGTGTATAGACAAAAACGGAGATATCGCGGGAGCCTGCACAAGTTCCGGGCTTTCCTATAAAATGAACGGCAGGGTTGGCGACTCCCCTATCATCGGATCCGGATTATTTCTTGACAATGAAGTAGGTGGCGCGGTAGCCACCGGAATGGGTGAAGCCATTATGAAAAGTGTAGGAAGTTTTTTGATCGTAGAACTGATGCGTCAGGGAAAATCGCCGCAGGAAGCCTGTGAAACCGCAATAAACAGGATTATTAAAGCTAATCCTAATTACCGGGATTTCCAGGCCGCTTTTATCGCCCTCAATAAAAAAGGGGAAGTAGGTTCTTATTGTATTCAGAAAGGTTTCAGCTATGTGAGATATCAGAATTCAAAAAATGAAAATATTCCATCTTATTACTATTTCTAGAAAAATAATGATTTTATAAATCCTGGAAAATTTCGGTTTTATAAAAGACCAACTTCTTACGGAATATGTCATAACTTAAATTCACCTGAAAAAACCGAGCAAAATTCAGAAACCCTGTTTTACTTGAAAAGCTTTCCTTCTGCTGAAAAAAACAACTTGCATTTTAAATGCAGCTATAAGTTTTGTAGTTTTATAGGCTAAATAAAAATACCTGATGGCCCCACAAAAAAGATTATTTTTACTTGATGCATATGCCCTAATATTCAGAGGTTACTATGCCTTCATAAAAAATCCCCAGATCAATTCAAAAGGGCTGAATACTTCAGCCATCATGGGGTTCACCAATTCTCTTTTTGATGTTATCCGCAGGGAAAAACCAGATCATCTCGCGGTTTGTTTCGATAAAGGCGGAAGCACGGAACGCACCGAAATGTTTATCGACTATAAAGCCAACCGGGACGCAACTCCGGAACCTATAATGACGGCTATTCCATACATTCAGGATATTTTAAAGGCGATGCATATCCCGGTAGTGGTTTTGCCTGGTTGTGAGGCCGATGATGTGATTGGCACCCTTGCAAAGCAGGCCGAGAAGGAAGACTACAAAGTTTTTATGGTTACACCCGATAAGGATTTTGCACAGTTGGTTTCCGAAAATATTTTCATGTACCGTCCTGCAAGGATGGGAAATGGCATTGAGATTTTAGGGATTCCTGAGGTGAAAGAAAAATTTGGAGTGGAACGTCCGGAGCAGGTAATAGATTTTTTAGGGATGATGGGAGATGCATCGGACAATATTCCGGGATTGCCGGGAGTTGGCGAGAAAACCGCCAAGAAATTCCTGAAGCAATTTGGAAGCATGGAAGAATTGCTTTTAAACACCCATCAGTTAAAAGGTAAAATGAGGGAAAAGCTTGAGGAATTTGGGGAACTCGGAATTCTTTCAAAGAAATTAGCTACTATTAAAACCGACTGTGATGTTCGGTTTGACGCCAAAGACTATGAACTCTCCATGCCTAATTCTGAAAAAGTTCAAGAGATCTTTGAGGAACTTGAATTCAGAAGGTTGAAAGACCAGTTTTTAAAATTGTTTTCAGGAGAAGAAACTTCAACTCCCACGCAGGTAAGTAGCACAGAAACGGCAAAAGCTCAAACCCAAACCGCCGGGGCGGGACAATTTTCATTATTTGGAGGCGAAGCTGAGAAAATGGAATCTATCTCCGGCAGAAAAACCCTCAAGGATACTTCTCATGTATATCAAAGTATCGCCCCGGGAATGGGAACAAGTTTGTTTCTGAAAAATCTTCTAAATCAAAAATCGGTTTGTTTTGACACTGAAACCACGAGCCTTAATCCGCTGGAAGCACAACTGGTTGGGATCGCATTTTCCTGGGAAGCCGGAAAAGGGTTTTATTTACCCTTTCCGGAAGAAGTTGAAAAAGCACAGGATTTAATAGAACTGCTTCGGCCGTTTTTTGAAACTGAAGGGATCGAGAAGATAGGACAGAACTTAAAATACGATATTAAAGTCCTTGCAAAATATAATACTGAAGTAAAAGGGCCTCTTTTTGACACGATGATAGCGCATTACCTTATCAATCCCGATATGCGACATAATATGGATGTTCTGGCTGAAACCTACCTGAATTACACCCCGCAATCCATTGTTGAACTCATTGGGAAAAAGGGTAAAAATCAGGGAACTATGCGGGATGTCCCACTGGAATTATTGACCGAATATGCGGCTGAAGATGCGGATATCACCCTTCAGCTAAAACAACATTTCGCACCCGAACTAAAGGCCGCCAGCACAGAAAAACTTTTTCATGAAATCGAAATTCCGCTGGTAAGCGTACTTGCCGATATGGAATTGGAAGGCATCAAACTGGATGAGAAATTCCTGCAATCGCTTTCCGCCGATCTTGAAAAAGACATAAAAGACCTTGAAAAAAAGATCTACGAAATAGCTTCTGAAGATTTCAATATCGCCTCCCCCAAGCAATTGGGAATTATCTTATTTGAAAAATTGCAACTTGTTAAAAAGCCGAAAAAAACCAAAACCGGACAATATTCTACCGGAGAGGATGTGCTTTCTGCTTTGGCACAGGAACACGAAATCGTACAAAGCGTGCTTGATTACCGCGGATTGGTAAAATTAAAGAACACCTACATTGATGCCTTGCCGGCACAGGTGGAAAAAACCACGGGACGTGTACATACAGATTATATGCAAACTGTTGCCGCAACAGGAAGACTGAGTTCCAACAATCCAAACCTTCAGAATATTCCTATAAGGACTGAAAGGGGAAGACAGGTAAGAAAGGCTTTTGTTCCAAGGGATGAGAATTATATCCTTCTGGCTGCCGATTATTCTCAAATAGAACTCCGTATAATTGCGGCGTTGAGCAAAGAGGAAAATATGATTAAAGCCTTCCAGAGCGGCGAAGATATTCACACATCTACGGCTGCAAAGGTATTTAATATTCCTGCTGATGAAATTACAAGAGCACAACGAGGCAATGCTAAAACAGTTAATTTCGGAATTATTTATGGTGTTTCTGCTTTTGGGTTGAGCAACCAAACCGATCTTTCCAGATCAGAATCCAAGGATTTAATAGATACCTATTATCAAACCTACCCCCAGCTAAGGCAATACATGAGCGACCAAATTGAATTTGCACGGGAACATGGGTATGTACAAACTGTTTTAGGCAGAAGACGTTATTTAAAAGATATCAATTCGCAAAATGCCATAGTGCGCGGTGCAGCAGAAAGAAATGCTGTAAATGCCCCGATCCAGGGAAGTGCTGCGGATATTATTAAGATTGCCATGATCAATATTCACAAAAAACTAAAAGAAGGAAATTTCAAGACAAAAATGCTTTTACAGGTGCATGATGAACTTGTTTTTGATGCTCACAAAGAAGAACTGGAAATTGTCCGGAAAATGATAAAGGAAGAAATGGAAAATGCCTTCAAACTCGATGTGCCTCTGGATGTGGAAATAGGCGTGGGAGAAAACTGGCTGGAAGCGCATTAGAATTAATTGCACCTAAAATCGAAAACTAACAAATTTTAAGACCTAACAGGTTTCAAAAAACCTGTTAGGTCTATTATAAATCCAAAGGAGCAGTTATGTATTTAACGTTTGGTATATTCCAGTTTCAATACAAGGATCTGGGAAACAGAAGTATTCCCCGGATCTTCTACATATCGGTTGGATTCGGTTTTGGTTACTTCAAAAGAAAACGTATCCCCATTTAAAATAAGGTTTTTTGTATCTTCATAGAAAACACCATTAATTTCTACATTTAAAGTAAGCACATCTCCGTTGATTTCCCAGGTACCAGTATCGGTTCTGTTCCCCATACAAAAGAACTCATCATTATTTGTTCCCGCTTCAAAATCCAGACGTGCATTTACAGAAGAAAACGTTTTGTCATCATAAAAGCTGATAGACATCGGGTCAAAACAAGTTGTTTCAAGTAATAGGTTAGTATTAAAAGTACCATCCTTATTAAGATCTATATCCCTATCGGCTTTCATTACGCTCAGGTCCCAATGTCCAACCAAATCAGAATATTCAATATTTGCTGTAACGATGGGTGCTTCTACAGAAGTTGCCTTAAGATCATTCATATCTTCTCCGGAACAGGAAGAGAGAAGAACTGCTACACAGCTTAATTTTATCAGGTTTTTTAATAGGAAACTCATAACTAAAGATCAATGGATTAGACTGCAAACATACTTAATTACATAATAAATTTATGACTCCATTAACATTAATTTTACCGTTTATCGGCATTTTAACACTCTTCATCCGATTATTCATCTTAAACACTGGTTTTAGTAAGCTGCCAAAAGAATCCGTTCCTATAAATAATACCTTTGCCGGATTGTATTTTTACCCAACATAAACGCTATGACTTCCAATAACTTCAGCGCAAATAAATTAATGAAGAGGCTATTTGCAATATGAATTTATAATTGTACATTTGCACCCCTGTTTTCACGATTCAAAGTCGGGTTACAGGGAATGGAATGTTTAATAACAAGTAAAATTAATTAGTGTGGACACATTAAGCTACAAAACAGTATCGGCCAACAAGGCTACCGTGACCAAGGATTGGGTACACGTAGATGCTGATGGTCAGACTTTAGGTCGTCTTTCATCTATAGTGGCAAAGCTGCTAAGAGGAAAATTCAAACCTAACTTCACCCCACACGTTGATTGCGGTGACAACGTAATTATTACGAATGCCAGCAAGATCAACTTATCAGGTAAAAAATGGGATTCTAAGGAATACATTCGCCATACAGGCTATCCTGGGGGACAACGCAGTCTAACTGCAACTGAATTATTCAATAAAGGACCGGAAAGGTTACTTGAAAACTCAGTAAAAGGAATGCTGCCTAAAAACAAATTAGGTGCAGCTATATTCCGAAATTTAAAGGTTTACGCAGGATCAGAACACGATCAATCTGCTCAAAAACCTAAAACTATTAACTTAAACGATCTTAAGTAATGGAGGTTATTCACAAAATTGGCCGTAGAAAAACGGCAGTTGCACGTGTATATGTTGGCCAGGGAACCGGGAACATTACCGTGAACAAAAAAGCACTTAACGAGTATTTTACTACTGGACCTTTACTTTTTAAAGTGATGCAACCTCTTAACATGACCGGCAACGAAGAAAACTTCGACATAAAGGTAAATGTTTTTGGTGGTGGTATTACGGGTCAGGCAGAGGCTATTCGTCTTGCTCTTTCCAGAGCTATGGTAGAACTTGATGCAGAAAACCGGGCGATTTTAAAGCCAGAAGGTTTGATGACAAGAGATCCTAGAATGGTAGAACGTAAGAAATTTGGACAGAAAAAAGCTCGTAAGAAATTCCAATTCTCTAAACGTTAATATTTTGGGCACTGCCCTAAACAAAGTTCATTTAATATTTAATAAGATTTTTGTTGTTATCCCGCCCGCTATAGTGGGAGTTAGTTTAGCATCTAAATAGCCAAGGCCGCATCCTTATAAAAAGAAGCGCCACTTGGATATTGCTATCTCAACAGAACGTAAACTATTACAAAAATGGCAAACAAAGTAGAAGTAAAAGAATTACTTGATGCAGGTGTACACTTTGGTCACCTCACAAGAAGATGGAATCCAAATATGGCGCCGTATATCTATATGGAACGCAATGGGATTCACATCATCAATTTATATAAAAGTGCTGCAAAAATGGAGGAAGCCGGAGAGGCCCTTAAAAAAATTGCAGCCAGTGGTAGAAAAATACTTTTTGTAGCTACCAAGAAGCAAGCAAAAGAAATCGTTGCAGATCAGGCTTTAAGAGCAAACATGCCGTACATCACTGAAAGATGGCCTGGCGGAATGCTTACAAACTTTATCACCATTCGTAAGGCTGTTAAAAAAATGTCCTCTATTGACAGGATGAAAAAAGACGGAACCTTCAATACGCTTTCTAAGAAAGAGCGTTTGCAGGTAGACCGTTTAAGGGCTAAGTTGGAGAAAAACTTAGGATCTATTTCAGATATGAGCCGTCTTCCGGCTGCATTATTTGTAGTAGATATCACCCGTGAACACATTGCTGTTAAAGAAGCTCAGAAATTAAACATTCCAATCTTTGCGATGGTTGATACAAACTCTGATCCACGTCAGGTAGAGTATGTAATCCCATCAAATGATGATGCATCAAAATCTATCGATAAAGTGGTTTCTTACCTTGCAGAATCTATCATTGAAGGTCTTTCTGAAAGAAAATCCGGAAAAGATGATAATGAAGAAGCTGGTGCAGATAAACCCGCACGAACCAAAGCTCCTAAAGCTAAAAAAACTACGGAAGTGAAAGCTTCAGAAGAAAAAGTGACTCCAGAAGTTCCTTCTACAGATGCTGAAGATAAAAAAGCGATGAAGGAAGCTAAGGAAGAAGTGAAACTTGAATCTAAAGAAGAAACTTTAGAAAAGGCTAAACCTTCAACTGAAGAAAAAGAAGAAGAAAAATAAAATAAGCTTTTGATAATTTTAAATGGGTCGTTTAGTTCTTTTTTAAATAAAAACTAAACGACCTTTTCATTAAAAACCCAAAAATTCAAACGTCATGGCAAATATAACCGCCGCAGAAGTAAATAAATTAAGAAAGTCTACCGGAGCCGGTATGATGGATTGTAAAAAAGCTTTGGTAGAATCTGAAGGAGATTTTGATAAAGCGATTGAGATCCTTCGTAAAAAAGGTCAGAAAGTAGCTGCTAACCGTGCCGATAGAGATTCATCTGAAGGTGCTGCAATTGCAAAAGTAAATGAAGCTGCAACCAGAGGAATTATTATTTCCCTGAACTGCGAAACAGATTTCGTGGCCAAAAATGATTCTTTCATTCAATTCGCTACAGATCTTGCCGATATTGCACTTGCTACTTCTTCCAAAGAAGAATTATTAGCTGCAGATTATAAAGGTATTTCTGTTCAGGATAAATTGACTGAACAAACAGGTGTGATTGGTGAAAAAATCGAAATTGGTGCTTACAAATCTTTGGAAGCTCCTTTTGTAGGTTCTTATATCCACGCAGGCAATAAAATTGCTGTTTTAACAGGTCTTTCCAAAAATGTAACCGGTGCAGAGGAAGTTGCAAAGAATGTTTCTATGCAGGCTGCCGCTATGAATCCGGTTGCTTTAGACGAAGAAGGCGTAGATCAGTCTATCATCGAGAAGGAAATCGAAATTGCAAAAGATCAGTTAAGAGAAGAAGGTAAACCAGAAGAAATGTTGGATAACATCGCTAAAGGAAAAATCAAACGTTTCTTTAAAGACAACACTTTGGTGAACCAGGATTACATTAAAGACAACAAAATGAGTGTTGCAGCCTACGTTAAATCTGTAGATAGCGATCTTAAAGTAGTTGGTTTTGAAAGAGTAGCATTAGGATAATTTTTTGCTCATTTTTTTCAGAAATAAAACCGAAGCCGTTTCATTATGAAGCGGCTTTTTTTTGTTCAAATAAGTACTAATTGTTGAGCGCCATCGCAACGTCACGCTCAACTTGTTTCAGCATCTAACATGATTAAAACCCTAAAACACGCTAGATCCTGAAATAACCTCGCCGGTCTGGCAGGATCAGAATGAGGTAATAACTATCAATTGCTAACCTGGTTGAAATCCGTCATGCCGAACTTGTTTCAGCATCTAACAAGATTCATCTTAAATTATCAAAAAGATCCTCAAGATCTGAATTTTTTGATTTTATTAAATTCCATTTCCATTCCTTATGCCAGTTCTTCAATTGCTTTTCCCTCGCGATTGCCTGAACAATATCAGTAAACTCCTCATAATAAATCAAATAGGTAAGATGGTATTTTTTTGTGAAGATTGATCCTTCCCCATTTTTATGTTGAGTTATTCTTTTTTCAAGATTTGATGTTACACCAACATAAAGCATCGATCGGGTTTTATTTGATAAGATATAGATATAACTCGTTTCCATCTTATTCGCTATTATTTATCTTCATTAGCCCCTGAAATAAATTCAGGGTGACGGTTCAAGGAAATATGGAACAACGACTGCGCCCTCGCCACGTCATGCTGAACTTGTTTCAGCATCTAAAATGATTTATACCCTTCAACGTATACTATAATCTATTCAGGTTTATAAATTACAGGCTTGGAAGGTGCTGCATCATTTTCAAAGGAAGCGATTTGCAGGTTTAAAATATAGTCGCCATCTTCAATTTTATTCGGGACATAAATAAGCTCTGTGATGGTAGCTTCGAAACGGGTATTTTTAGGATAGTCCCAAAATGCCCTATGAGAAAGTAATTTCCCCTCATCCCTTTCCTTATCCACTGAAGGCAAATCGATTAAAAGATGCTTAATTCCGCATTCCCGGATGTATTTAACCGCGTTTTCCTCCAGATATGGCCAGTTGGTATTCGAATATTTCCGGGTGCGCTTATCGATGTAATTTGGATGCGTTCTAATTATAAGTGCTTCCACTTCATTTTTTTGGAGTCCCTTCCGGATCTGTTCTTCGGTAATCACTTTATCCTCTCCCCTGTTCTCGGGCTCAACAGAAATAAGTTTTGCTGTAAAAAAGAATTTTTTCAGGGAATCATTGATACTATGAAATTCCCTGGTAATATGACCCACACATTCGGTGTGCGTTCCGTGCGCATGTGGGTTAAACTCAATCGTATTAAAATTGGTGGAAGCCCCGACACATACTTGTCCAATAAAATCTCCATCTTTTACCGGATAGATCCTTGGACTCTGTAAATACCAGGCAATCGGATTTTTATCGTCTCCCCGTAAACTAAGGGAAATGTCCAGAGGTTTGGACAAGTCGATTTTATAGATTTTATTATTGTAGGTTATTTCTGCTTTCATAGCTATTCTCTAATTTCTAACAACCACATCCACTCTGCGGACACCCCCTCCTTAAAAAAGGGAGACCTTTTATATATTTTTTTTGCTCCTTCCCTTCTCAAGGGAAGGTGGCTGCTGGAGCGCGACCTACGGCAGTCGGAAGGGTAGCTTTTCACTCCACAAAGAACAAATCTGCAGCAATTCCATCACTCAAAAATTTTCCTTTTTCAGAAATGTGTAACCTACCATTTTCATTGCTAAGCAACCCGTCTTTCAAATACTGTTTTGCCTGCTCCAGCAGGTAATTTCTATACTTCTCACCAAATTTCAGCTCGACCTCATCCAGAGAAACTCCCCACATCGTCCTCAGGCGGGTCATCACATATTCATTGTATTTATCATTTAAGCTCAACTCCTCTTTCTTTGCCGGAATATCGCCTTTTTGAAGTGATTTTATATACAACGTATTATTATTGATATTCCATTTTCTGGTTTCCCCATCATAAGAATGTGCTGAGGGCCCTATCCCCAGGTAAGGTTTGCCGGTCCAGTAGGCAGTGTTGTTCTGGGAAAAATAACCGGGTTTTCCAAAATTTGAAAATTCATAATGTACAAAGCCCGCCTCTTTCAAGGTTTGAATAAGGGTCTCAAAATGGACTTTCGCAAGATCATCGTCCACAGGTTTTATTATTCCTTTGTCGATGAATTTTTTTAAGGCTGTATTGGGCTCCACCGTTAAAGCATAACAGGAAAAGTGAGGCAAACCAAGCTCCAGTGCGATCTCAATATTCCTTTTCCAGCGCTGTTCACTCATATCGGGGATTCCGTAAATGAGGTCTATGGAGATATTATCAAAAAATTCTTTCGCCATCTGGATACTTTCCAAAGCTTCCCAAGCATTATGCGCCCGATTCATCATTTTTAGATCTTCCTCAAAAAAAGACTGAACGCCAATGCTCAATCTGTTGATTTTTGATGCCTTCAGAAGCTGCAGTTTTTCCCTTGTAAGATCGTCCGGATTGGCTTCCAATGTAATTTCTGCATCATCAGAAACCTTAAAATTCGCATATATCGTGTCAAAAATCTGTTTCAATTCCCCGGCATTTAAAAGCGATGGTGTTCCGCCGCCAAAATAGATGGTTTGCACTATCAGTCCAGACATTTCATCCTTCCGAAGTTCTAGTTCTTTACAAAGCATATCCACTAATTCCCCCTTCTTCTTGACCGAAGTCGAAAAATGAAAGTCGCAATAATAACAGGCTTGTTTGCAAAAAGGAATGTGGATGTAAAGACCTAATTCCCCTCCCTGCCACCCCGAAGGGGTGGAGTTAAAGCCCTTATCTACCTCCCCAAAAGGGAAGAGTTGTTTTATATTTTGAGAAGGGTCATTCATTTTTATTTACGCAAGTTTTTTTTATTCCCCCTTCGGGGGCTAGGGGGCTTTATTTTATTTTTTTCGGGTTATTTTTCACAAAGGCATCCCATCCGGAATAACTTTTTTCAACACTCACAGATCCCGAATTGTAAAAATGACAAACCGCAGCGGCAAGACCATCTGTAGAATCCAGGTTTTTAGGCAATTCCTTTAATCCAAGAACGCTTTGAAGCATTTTTGCGACTTGTTCTTTGCTGGCATTTCCGTTCCCGGTAATGGCCATTTTTATCTTTTTAGGTAGATATTCCGTGATGGGGATCTGGCGGGAAAGCCCCGCAGCCATCGCAACCCCCTGTGCCCTTCCCAACTTCAGCATAGACTGCACATTTTTACCAAAAAACGGAGCTTCAATCGCGATCTCATCGGGATTATAAGTATCAATCAGTTCAATGGTGCGCTCAAAAATAAGTTTCAGCTTGATATAAGGATCGCTGTATTTACTTAACAACAACTCATTCAGCTGTAAAAACTGCATTGTTTTATTCTCCACTTTTATAATTCCGAAACCCATAATTGTGGTTCCGGGATCTATTCCCAGGATAATTCTTTCGGTTTTCAAATGAGCTATATTCTTGTTTTTAAACAGGCTGAAGGCAATCTACAAAACAGGATTGCACTTCACAAAGCTACGCAATTCTAAGCAGCTATTCCTATATTTGAAGTCAGGCTTAAAAGCATAAAATGACGCTATTCTTTATTTTTATCACCGGTTTGTATCTTACGCTTATGCTGCTATTGCTTATTGGTTGGCGGAGGATTCCCAAATTCGAATTAAAACATTCTACTCCTGAGGTCAATTTTTCCATCGTAATCCCCTACAGAAATGAAGCCGAAAATCTACCGGTTTTATTGAATTCGATTCTGAAATTGAAGTATCCACTTTCTTTATTTGAAATTCTTTTGGTAAACGATTCTTCTGAAGATGGCTCCGGAAAGATTTGTTCTCACTTTAAAACACGATATCCTGAACTACAAATATTACTGCTTGAAAACCAACGGATTTCCGGTTCCCCAAAAAAAGATGCAATTTTAACCGCAATTAAAACCGCAAGGCATCCATATATCCTCACCACCGATGCAGATTGTAAACTCCCCGTATTCTGGTTACAGGCGTTTAATGAAAAGATCCTGGAAACGAAGGCGAAATTAATAGCGGGTCCTGTTACAACATTCAAAACCCGATTAATTGCCAACAAAGATTTAAAGCAGGAAATCAAGAAGGAAAAAAGAAGATTTAAATATTTCCAGGCTTTTCAGGAGATGGATTTCCTGAGTTTACAAATTGCAGGTGCCGGGGGTTTTGGGCTAAAAAAGGCTTTTATGTGTAATGGCGCGAATCTTTGCTATAGCAAATCGGCATTTTTTGAACTGGACGGTTTTAGCGGTAATGGGGCAATTTCCAGTGGGGATGATGTTTTTTTACTTCAAAAATTCACTGAAAAAAAATTGAAAATCGCCTTTCTGAAATGCGAAGAAGCCATCGTACTTACCAAACCTCAACAAGATCTCAGTGCATTGATCTCCCAAAGGATTCGTTGGGCCGCAAAAACGCCGGCATATAAAAGCCTGTTTGCAAAACTCATTGGGTTTTCGGTTTTGATGATGAATTTTTCGCTAATTCTTGGAAGTATCCTTACATTTTTTGATGTAATCCCATTCCAACCGGTATTGCTTGCGTTCTTCTTTAAATTCAATGTGGATTTTGCCTTGTTGTTTTATTCTGCTGAGTTTTTTCACCGAAAAGATATCCTGCGGAATTATTTTTGGAGCAGTTTGGTGTATCCGGTTTTCTCGACTGCCGTTGCCTTCATGTCCTTATTTAAAAAGTTTGAATGGAAAGGCAGGGAGTTTCGAAGCTAGAAGGAATCAGAAGTCAAGAACCAGGAACCAAGAAAAAAACCGTTGAAAATTCAAGATATAAAATTCAAAATTCTTTTTTTTTAATATACATCCTAGTTTCATTCTGAACGAAGAGAAGAATCCTGCGTATTGATTAGACGTCATATCTTTATAGGGATTCTTCCTCGCCCAAAAAGCTCGATCAAAATGACAAAAAAACTGTTAATTTGCGAGCTCCGAGAATTTTGAATTCGGAATTTTGAATTTTAAATTCCCTCTACTCTGCTTTAATAACAATAGGCATGGTAAAGACACTGTTAACGGGAATTCCGCGTTTGCTGGCGGGATAGATCTTTGGAAGGGAATCAATACTTTGCTGAAGCCATATTTTCAATTCCGGAATTTGGTTGGTGACCAGCGTATCCACCTTTATAGAGGCAATTTCGGGTTTTCCGGTTCTAGAAATCTCAAGATGCAGGTAGATCGTATCATCAATAACCTCTGTAACTATGGGTTCCTGACGGGCAAGATATGCGTATACCGAATTGGCTACGCTCGTTTCAAAACAAGCACGCGCCTTGTCAAGTTCGGTGATATTCTTGCAATTCTCGAAAGCTGGATATTCATCTACTTCTTTCCAATTGAGGGTTTTGCTTTCCAGCTCCAACACTTCTTCGGAAGTGATTTTCTTGGTTTCAAAATTATTACAGCCGGCAAGAACAGAAAAAAGGATTAGGAGTAATGTTTTTTTCATGTAAGAAATTTGATGCTTGGAACTAAAAATCAAAAATAAGCAAAACTTAGCAATCTGTTATTCAATAAGCTGATTGATAACAATCTTAAATTCAATTTCGGTCCCAAAAACCAATGCATACATATCTCAAATTCTATATTTCAGTAAAAGATGATCGAACAAATATAGAAATCCTAAAATGATAAAAACAAATCGAGGATATAGGGAGCCAAAAGGGCGGTAATAATTCCGTTGAGGCACATGGCGAGACCGCTGTAAACACCAGGCAATTTCCCCTCTTCAAAAGCCCGGGCAGTTCCAATGGCGTGGGCCGATGTACCCAAAGCGGCGCCAATGGCAATTTTATTCTTTATGCCCAGAAGTTTCAGGATCAAAGGGCCAAAGGCATTCCCAAAAATACCAACTGCGATTACAATACTCGCGGTAATTTCGGGAACCCCACCGGCAATTTTGGATATTTCTATAGCGATGGGCGCGGTAACCGATTTTGCCGCTAAGGATTGTACGATAAAATCGGGCACCCTGAATAAAATCAATATTAAAACCACACTCAGGATTCCACTTACGCCTCCGGCGGTAACAGCAATTATAAAAGGCTTCAGGTTTTGTTTCACTTCTGCGTATTTCTCATAGAAGAATACTCCAAGTGCCACAACTGCAGGACCAAGAAAAAAGCTTAAAAACTTACCTCCCTCGTTATAGGCCTCAAAATCTATATCAAAAACAAGAAGGAAAATAATAATAAAATTAATCGCTAAAAGAACAGGGTTGAAAAGGATATAATTCCATTTCTTTTTGATTTGTACGGCAATGGTGAAGGCCAGAAGCGTAATAAAAACTCCGAATACGGGAAGTTGAGAAATCTCTTTCATCTCCCGAATTTTTCCAGAATGATAGCCGTTACATACAATGTGATTACTGAACTGACCACCACGGCAACTGCAATTGGCAGCCAGAAAGGCTGAATGAGATTGTAATAGACCATAAGGCCTACTCCATAAGGAATAAAGAATAAAACCAGGTATTTTATAAGCTTGTCTGATGCCGGTTTTACATCTTTTAATTTTATTAATTTAAGGCGTAAAGCGATAAAAATAAGGAGCATCCCAATGATATTCCCGGCGATGGGAATATTAAAAATATACCGAATCAATTCCCCGGCAATTAAAAAACCGAAAATATAGAGTAAAGCTTTTACCATGACTTTCTTGAAATTTTATTCGCAAATATCGTTTAAATCTGATTGGTACAAATCTTCAAAAAAAATGACAATAAACTCTGTTGTTTCTTTTAGAATTTAGCCTCTTTGCAACTGTTTTTTGGGATAATTTAAATCATAGAATTGATTTCGAATATCTTTAAAATTTAGCGCTGCTATTTCTCCAATAAATGCAGATCCTTTCTTATATCCTTCAGCCTTGTTTTTGCCAGGTAGATCAAATCTTCATTTCCCTTTGCTTCATATTTATTAAGATATGCTATATAATAATTTATCCTGGTCTGGAGATCTTCAAAATAATTGTCGGCAGCGATGGCACGCTCATATAAAGCACGTTCATTATTAGAATTTTCCTCCAGGGAATTGTTAAAATATTCCAGCGCTTTTTTATAGTCCTTCTGAAGTTTATACGTAAGCCCAAGGCTTAAAAACTCTGCATCCACGGGTTGCTTTTTGATTAGAACAGCCATTAAAAGATGAATTTCAGATTTTTCCAGATCTCCGGTAATGGCATACAATTTCCCCAGATTGTAATGAGTATCTGAATTTTTGTCTTCAAAATTCAAAGCCCTTTTGTATTGATCAATTGCATTCAGAAAATCCGAGAGTTGATAATAGGAAAATCCAAGCCTAGAATGCACAAACTCATTTCCCTGCCCCAGTTCGAGTATTTTTTCAAATTCCCGAATGGCTTTCTCGTAGAATTTTTGACTGTAATAGCTCTGGGCCAGAATAGACCGCAACGAAACATTTGCCGGGTTCGCTCTAAGTCCAATTAAACTGTAATTGATTGCCATCCCATATTTCCGGCCTTGTAACTCATTCTTGGCTAGTTTGAACAAGGCGTCCTGATGCTTAGGTTCCAGCTGAATGGTATTTTTAAAATAAGCGATCACAGTATTATCCTGTTGCTGTTCCTTTATCAATCCCAGTTGATACTGAAAACCGGCATTTTTGGGATAATCCATTGCAAGCCGACTGAAAATACTGTCGGCTTTATTCCATTCTCCAGTTTTCATCAATAGTTTTGCGTGATCTATTTGGGTCAATATTCTCTCCGGATTTTTTTTCAGTACGATTTCATAATTAGCACCTGCCTCTTTTAAATTTCCCTGGGCCCGAAATGCCCTGGCGAGTTTTAAATACACCTGTTCGGTTTTTGGCTCTGTTCTCTCCAGGGTTTTTATAGCCTGGGAATAATCCCCAACTGCATATAAACTATCTGCAACGGCCAAAGCCGAAGTTTGAGCTTCGGCTTTAGAAAATACCAATCCTATTAATATGAGAATATATTTACTCACCTACCTGAAACACTATCGGTAAGGAATACATCACTCCAACTTCTACTCCGTCCTGTTTTCCCGGTTCCATGGAAGGCAAGCTGTTAATTACTCTTTCTGCTTCCACTTCCAAATCGGGATGTGGTGCCCGGGATCTTACCTCTACAATATCCCCCTGCTTATCGATCTTAAATTGAACAATAATTCTGTTAACTCCACTTAAATTAAGTTCCTTTCCCAAGCTGGTATTGAAATTTTTGTTCACGTATTCCTGAATTTTATCAGACATACATTTCTTTTGTTCCTCATTGGAGCTCAAATTTTCGCAACCGGGAAATACCGGTACCTGGTCTATTACGGCAAAAGGAACATCGGATCCTTCAATCTTTTCCCGGGTTGTATAGGAAGAAGATTTATTTGGAGGAGAAGGAGGACTTTTAAAATTTTCATTAGCGTTCATCTCCGTTTTTTTAAGAACGAATAAAAATAATTCTTCTAATTTCTGAAGTTCTTCTGGACTAATTCCTTCATTATCTTCGATTTTTAATTTAATCTTATCGAGTTGTTCTGAGATGGAATCTTTACTCTCAGGTTGTTCAGGACTATCCTGAGAACACGAAACAACAGTGAGCATCAACAGCATTAGCGGCAAAATTAACAAGTACTTGAATTTTGCGATTGTTTTTGATTTTGATTTTTGTAACATAACTATTCGTTTTTTGATTAATGAATGATTGAAAAATTGATTGATGAATGAAATATTGCGGGTATTAAAAGCGCTGTTGAGCAATTGCTCGTAATAATTTCTTTTTTCGGTGGTTTTCACCACAGCCGCATCGGCGATGAACTCGTGCAGCGTGGAAATCCGGCTTTGATAGATATAAACCAACGGATTAAACCAGAAGATAATTTTAAGCACTTCAAAAAACACAAGGTCCAGGCTATGTTTTTGTTTTACATGAACCAACTCGTGAGAAAGGATCTGTTGTTTTTCTTCTTCGGAAAGTTGCTCGCCCAAAAACACTGTTTT
The DNA here is from genome assembly GCA_051751125.1 of Bacteroidota bacterium. Taxonomy (GTDB): domain Bacteria; phylum Bacteroidota; class Bacteroidia; order Flavobacteriales; family Flavobacteriaceae; genus Gillisia. Next base: position 18,427 of record JBNJKO010000023.1, on the reverse strand, counting down.
GTAAAAGGTACAGGCTATGGTAGAACCGGGAACTTCAATTATCCTAAAGTCTTTTTCCGAAGAAATCGTTTTAAAGCTGAATAACTTATTTAAATTCCTGTATTTTCTAAAAAGCAGGAACAGGCTTCCCAAAACTCCAAAACCATAAACGATAAACCACCAGTTAATCGTTGCGGTTGCAATGCTAATTTCCACCGCAGGTAAATACTCTATGTTTTTAGGAGTGTTTCCTATAAATACTCCCGGCAGCCATACATTGGCAAGAACAGCTAAAGATTCTGCAGGAACAAGTGTGGAAAAGGCTTCTATTTTAATCAGCGGTAACAAAAACGGAATCACTGAACAGAGCAATAAATACCACCTGTTATAGGTGAAAAAGGTCTCTTTCTTCAGCAAGAATTCATACACCAGCAGGAACAGGAGTTGAAAAAATAGCACTTGTAGGATATAAACTAACATATCAGGAATCTTTTTTGTTGATCTCTTTAAGAATTGCCTCCAGTTCCTTGGTGTCCAGATCGTTTTTCTTCACAAAAAAGGAAACCATGCTTTTAAAAGAACCATTGAAATAATTATCCATCAGCTTATTCATACTCTGATTGCTGTAGGTTTCTTTGTCTACCAGCGGAAAATAATTGTATCCCTTCCCCTGCTTTTCATGACCTACAAATTCCTTATTCTCCAAAATTCGAACAATAGTGGAAACGGTATTATATGCGGGTTTCGGTTCCGGCATCTCCTCGATGATAGCGGCAACATTGGACTTTTTAAGTTGCCAGAGGATTTGCATGATCTCCTCTTCGGCTTTCGTTAATTGTTTCATTTGTGTTTTATTGTTTTTAATCAAGTCTTCAGCGCTAATCTGCGGTAAATTTTTTATGATATATCTTGACCCGTATTGCACTTCTATAAATCCTAAAAAAGCAGGATGGTTAATTTTGATACAGCTAACCTAAACTAAATATTTAGTTTAACCTAATCTTTTAGTTTAATAATTTATTTCCTGAAGTTTCGGAAAAGGAATATGACTTAAAATTTCGTATTTTTGGGTATAAAATAATCTATACTAAAATGGATAAAGAACAATTAAGAAAAGAGTTTAATGATTTTCTGGATTCTGCTTCCGATGCTACTGTAAAGGATTTTTTAAAATTTTTAAAGGACAGGAAAGCCAAAAAATCCGGAGATCAGGATATGCTTAAAAATGGACTAAGCGAAGACGATCTATCTTTTAAAAACCGGTCCAACTAGGTGGATATTATTCTTGTTTCCCTAGCCGCTATCCTAATGGTTATTGGAATTCTTGGGAGCATTTTACCGGTTTTACCGGGTGTTCCAATTTGTTGGGTAGGACTGCTCGTGTTTTATCTTGTCCCTTCTGTGCCTGTAAATTATTGGTTTTTAGGGATTACCTTCTTTATTGCAGTTCTTATTTATGCGCTCAACCTCATCATTCCGGCTATGGGAACCAAACGTTATGGTGGCAGTAGATCGGGAATGATAGGAGCCACGATTGGACTCGTGATCGGTCTTTTTTCACCAATTCCCTTTGGGGTTATTATTGGTCCCTTTGTGGGGGCATTTATTGGGGAGCTCATTAATAAAAGCAACCGGAAGTCGGCATTAAAAGCGGCTTATGGTTCTTTTATTGGTTTCCTGGCTTCCAGTTTTATGGAATTGGTTGTGGCATTTTCATTCTTACTGCTCTTTCTCTGGAAAGTGTGGGAATTCAAAGCTGTTATCTTTTAAACTTCAAACAGTACTATCCGGTAAAGAATTAAGATCTTTCCGCCTTTGGCGTAACTCTAATAATCAAGAACCAAGACTTAAATTTAATTCCTTCTATCTATCCTAAATTCGATTCTGTTTCTTGCTGAAAGGCATCAACTTAATTGCTATTTCAAGAAAATTTCAATATGATTTTTTCGAGTTTTTTCCTCTTCAATCCATTTCCCAAATTTTCTTAACTTGATATATATCATAGGAATAGATTCTTTTTTAGTTCAAATTGAAAAGGAAAATTTCCAACTAAATAATGTATCCATTTGTAAAAAAACACGGAATAATTCTTAGTAAGACAGAGAATATTTTTGAGAACGAAGGAGTATTCAATCCCGCTGCCATAAGGGAAGGTGAGTTTGTGCATCTTTTTTACAGGGCTGTAAGCGAAGGGAATTTCTCCACCTTCGGGTACTGTAAACTAAAGGGTCCAACAGAAGTGATCGAACGGTTTACGGAACCTGTAATGTCCCCGGGTAATAACAATGAATCTCACGGAATTGAAGATCCCCGCATAACAAAAATAGAAGGCACCTATTATTTGACCTATTCGGCATATGACGGAGTTAATGTTGCAGGTGCCTACGCTACTTCAAAAGATCTGAAAAAATTTGAACGGCATGGGATTATCACTCCCAGATTCACCTATGATGAATACAGCCTTCTCATACGTCGGAATTTAGGAGACATAAGCGATAAACATTTAATGTTTTACGATCTTTTTGAAAAATACAAGCTTTCAAAGTTGTTGAACACAACACTTTATGTTTGGGATAAAAACCTTGTTTTTTTTCCGCGAAAGATCCATGGAAAATTTGCCTTTTTACACCGCTTGTACCCCTCTATTCAGATTGCTTATTATGAAGACCCCAAAGAATTGACGGAAGAATACTGGAGCGACTATATTTCCAACTTAAAAAAGCATATCGTTCTTAATCCCTCATTTTCTTATGAAAGAGGCCATATTGGAGCCGGATGCCCCCCAATTGAGACCGAGGATGGTTGGTTAATGATTTATCACGCCGCACAGGCAACAAAAACCGGGACGATTTACCACGCAGCTGCTGCTTTATTGGACATCGATGATCCCTGCAAAGTATTGGCACATCTAAAAAAGCCCCTGTTTGAACCCAGCCTTCCCGAGGAAGAAGAAGGTGTGGTGAACAATGTCGTATTCCCAACCGGAAGCGTTCTGTTCGATGAAGAACTTTATATCTATTATGGTGCAGCCGACCTCCGGATTGCAGTAGCCTCGATGAATATAAAAACCCTGCTAAATGAACTTAAAAATGAAATGAAATGAACGGCAAAAACAAAAACTCCAGAATATTATTTATGTCCAGTTTTCCTCCAACGGAATGCGGAATTGCGACTTTTACAACAGATATTATAAATGCTGTTTCCCAGAAATTCAGCCAGGCCTTTACCTGTATTAAATGCGATCTAAAAAAAGGTTTAAAAACCGGTTCTACGGCTGAATATGTTCTGAATCCCACGGTACGTGAAGAATACACAAAAATTGCTCAGGAGTTAAACTTGGATAAGACAATAAAATTAATTCATATTCAACATGAATTCGGGTTGTTTGGTGGTTCCTATGGGGATTATTTATTCGATTTCCTGAATGTGATTAACAAACCGGTAGTTTTTACTTTCCATACCGTTTTGTCAAATCCCAATGAGGAATTGAAAGCAGTAGTGAAAAGTTTGGCTTCTCATGCCATAGCTATTACAGTAATGACACATAGATCTGCAGAGATCCTTCAGGAAGAATATGATGTAGATCCAGAAATGATAGAATATATCCCACACGGCACGCACCTGGTAAAATGGGCGAAAGGCGAGAAATTAAAGGAAAAATATGGATTTTCAGGGAAAATACTCCTTTCTACCTTTGGGCTGCTTAGTTCCGGAAAAAGCATAGAAACTGCCTTATATGCGCTTCCAGAGATGGTTGAAAAATTCCCAAATGTTTTTTACCTTATTATTGGGAAAACCCATCCAAACAATATTCAAAATACCAGAGATCATTACAGGGAATATCTTGAAGAGCTTGTTAACGTCCTGGGGATTTCAGACTATGTGATGTTTATTGACAGGTATGTAGAACTTCAGGAATTGCTGGAACTTTTACAGGCTACCGATATTTATTTATTCACATCAAAAGATCCCAATCAGGCTGTGAGCGGAACCTTTGCATATGCCATGAGTTGTGCCTGCCCAATAATTGCCACTTCTATTCCCCACACCCGGGAAATACTCACCAAAGATCTTGGATATATAATCAATATTGGTGATTCTAAACAATTGGCAAATGCAGGTTTGAAATTGCTATCAAATAAAAAGCTCCGGGAACGTATGAGCTTTAATGCTTTTCAAAATACCAGTGCGGCCTCATGGGAAAACATCGCTACACGGCACGTAAAACTTTATCATAAACTATTAAAAATCAAAGACCAAATCACCTATGATTATCCACCAATAAAATTAAGGCATTTTAATAAGCTTACTACAAAAAGAGGAATGATCCAGTTTTCAAAAATCTGTATTCCGGATATAAGTTCAGGGTACACTTTAGATGACAATGCCCGGGCCCTAATTGCCCTGTGCATGCATTTTGAATCATTCAATGATAATAGAGTTCTCAATAACATGAAAATTTACCTGGATTTTATAGAACGTTGTCAAACGCCCCAAGGTACTTTTGTGAATTATATAGATGAATATAATCAGGTCCACATCAAAAATGATTATGTTAATTTAGAGGATTCCAATGCCCGGGCTGTCTGGGCTTTGGGAACCGTAATCTCCCTAAAGAACTTATTGCCCGAAGAATTAACAAATAAAGCTTTGTCATGCATGGTGAAATGTGATCCCTGGATCGCCGGGGTACTATCCCCCAGGGCCATTGGTTTTACAATAAAGGGACTTTATAATTACCTCCAGGTAAAGCAGGAAGACCATTTCTCACGGCATATTGAAAACCTGGCGGCAAATCTCATTACGCGTTATGATATCAACCGGGAAAAAGATTGGCAATGGTATGAAGAGAACTTAACTTATGCCAACAGTATCCTTCCGGAATCGCTGCTTTATGCATATTTAGTAACCGGAAATGAAGCCTATAAAAAAACCGCTTTAGAATCTTTTGATTTTTTACTCTCAAAGATGTTTGTGAACGAGGATTTCAGAGTGATCTCAAACAGGGGCTGGTATAAAAAGGGTACTGAACCGAATCGTTATGGAGAACAGCCTATCGATGTTTTTTGTATTATAAACAGTCTGGACATATTCTATAAAACTTTTAAAATTGAGGCATATAAAGATTTGATGAAAAGGGCGTTCAACTGGTTTCTCGGCGAAAATCACTTATCGCAAATCGTATACAATCCTTTAACAGGAGGATGCAGGGATGGAGTTGAAGAAAAAAACGTAAATATCAATCAGGGAGCAGAATCTACAGTTTGTTATTTGATGGCAAGGATTATAATGGATCGACTGGAAAAGCCTGTCAGTATTCCTGATCTCAGTAAAAAATTAAATGAGAAAAGACCGAAATCCAGGATTAACCGAAATTCTAAAAATAAAGTTATCCATAATAAAACCGGTTTGCCCGGGTAAAGTTTTTTTTAGTCTGAACCTAATGCGTGGCAGGCATACCAGTTATTTAAAGAAATACATCCAGAATTATAAATGTGCCTTAATTATCTAAATTCAATATGGTACCAGTTGATACCCCATATTCAACAGAAAAATACCGATTAGAAACAAGAGCACATATATTACCTGTACCAATTTTACATTGATGACTTCAAGACGTTTTCTTGAAGGGTTTGGAAAAATGAACAGGGCAAGGCCGAAAAAAAGTGAGAACCAACCTAACGCGGTAATAATAAACCTCCAATCTGACTCCCATATATTATGCAGGAGAATATTAATTAAACCCATAATAATCGCAAGAAAAGCGGTGATTATAGAAAATTTATGATCACTGAAATCAACAAATATTTGTTTGATCCTGACGGGATTGAAGCTTAAAACGAAAAAAAAGATAAGCAAATACCAACCCCAGAATTGTGCTAAGAAAATAGAGATATCCATTTTAAAAGATTTTTTAACTTCCTCATAAAGTTAACTGTTAACAGGCTTTTTAAATATGATGAAAATCATATCAGCGAAATCAACGTAAAACTTCATCAAACAGACCAGCGATCCCGAATGGAAGGGGAATTAATATAAACCTCGAAAAAAATTATGGACGATAAATCGCCGGCAGAGATACTATTTTTAAGATCTCCTGATTTTCAGGAACCAAAGTATAATTAATTTCTTCCAGCAACTTTTTAAATTCAGCTTCTTCCGAAGTCATTAAAATCCAGGACTTCTTCATTTTAGGATTCAACTGTACCAAAGCAATTTTTGAGTTTGGAAAAAGTTGCTTCAGCTTATAAAATTCTTCAGAATTGTTTGCTTCTGAAAGGCAAATCACCTGTTTTTGAGTGGCAACTTCTTTTATATTCCGAAGTGCCTGTTTATCACTGATAATTTCTGAACTTAGAATAATAACATCGTCTTCCCAGCAACTGTCTTTAAGGCAGGAAGCGATTTCAATTTCCGCCAGAGGAATTTGTTGATACAGCTTTTCGACTAGTGCTTCAGAAAAAGTTTCGTTATTGGCAAGCAGCAATCTGTTTCCCTTTACAGCAAGGTGTTTTAAAAAAAGAATATTTGCCGGAGATAAGGCTCCTGAAAAAGCGATGTGGAACATATCGGTTATTTAAAAATAAGTTTGTACGCCATTTCAATTTCGTCCTTTGAAATACTGTGTGGCTTATTGTCATATACTTTAACCGTGACCACAGCCTTCATCTTTTCCATAATTTTAGCGGTATCATTCACCCTTTCTACAGGAACGTGTGCATCGGGATTTCCGGCGCCAATAAAAACGGGAGTTCCCGCAAAATCTCCTTTATAATTTTCAGCATAAATTTTATCGCCAACAAGTCCGCCGGTAAATAGAACTACCCCTCCAAACCTGGCTGCATTTCGGGTTACAAATTCTGCAGCAAGACAAGCTCCTTGAGAGAACCCGGCAAAATAAATGTTCTCTGATGCAATTCCTTTATTTTGTATTTCATCCAGTAAATCACTCAAAATCTCTAAGGCAGACGAAAGCCAGGGTTCATTTTGAGCAGGTGGTGCAAGAAAGGAATACGGATACCAGGAATTATTAGTGGCTTGTGGCGCAAGAAGCGAAAAGTCATCTACGGGAAAGTGATCTGCCAAAGAAAGCATGTCCTGAGCGCTACCCCCGCGCCCGTGCAAAAGCACCAGTACTTTTTTTGCTTCAGAAATGTCTTTCCCTCCGGTTATAAGATTTTTTGAATGCATTGTTTTCCTTTTTTTTAAATAATTACTGGTGCAATTGCGGCAAGGCTTTTTCAATTTGTGCTCTGGCCCCTTTATAACGGTCGGGTAACTGGAGGCTACTCCCCAATTCTTCCACGGTTTCATCTGTGGCAAACCCTGGATTATCTGTGGCAATCTCAAACAACACTCCTCCCGGCTCCCGAAAATACAGGGAAAAGAAATAATCACGGTCGATTTTCTCTGTAATCTGTAATCCTTTTTTCATTACTTTTTCCCGGAATGCCATAAGGGTTTCTTCATCTTTCACCCTAAAGGCTACATGATGATTGGTTCCGCCTGCATTCTGGCCTCTTTCGGCTTTTGGATCTTCAAGAATATCTACCACCGCTGCATTTTCAACAGCATTGGTCCTGAAGCGGTAAAGGTTATTTTCTGTTCCTTCCAATTCATATCCAAAAACATCTTTAAGGATTGCTGCTGTTTCTTTATGATCGTTTAAGGTGAGCGTAACATTATGAAAACCTTTAAGAGCAACTTTAGACTTTACTTCATTTGTTTCCCAAGGCTCGCGTTCATCCTTATTCTTAGGGACTATCAACTCCAGGTTTAAACCATCCGGATCCTGAAATGCGAGGAAATCTTCTCCAAATTTCTTTGAAATTTTGCTGTGAGAAACTTTGAATTTCTCAAAACGCGCTCTCCAGAATTCCAGACTTCCTTCCGGAACAGAATACCCAATTCCTGTGGCCATTCCCGCACCGTTTTTACCCTGTCTAACCCGTGGCCATGGAAAGAATGTAAGGATACTTCCCGGGGTTCCCATTCCATCTCCAAAATAAAAGTGATAGGTTTGGGGATCATCAAAATTCACGGTTTTTTTTACCATTCGTAATCCAAGTACTTTGGTATAAAAATCATAATTTCTTTGAGCATCTCCCGCAATGGCGGTAATATGATGCAATCCTAATATCCTGTTTTCCAATATCTTTGGTTTTTATGCTTGTTTTGTGAACTGTACTTCAGCGCTCAATTTTATTTGATCTCCCACTACAACACTTCCGGCTTCTGTAACAGGGCTCCATACCAATCCAAATTCTTTACGGCTTATTTTTCCGTTTGCGGTAAGTCCTGCTTTTGTTTGCCCGTAAGGATCTACCACTACGCCGCCAAAATCAACCTCAAGACTAACAGCTTTTGTGGTATCTTTTATTGTTAGTTTTCCTTCTATCTGCCCTGCATCTACATCAAATCTTTCAGCTACGAACTGAATTTCTGGAAATTTTTCAGCAGCAAAGAAATCTTCAGATTTTAAATGCGTATCCCTGTCTTCATTATTGGTATTCACAGAATTTACATCGGCTTTAAATTCCAGGTTTCTCACCTTGCTGAATTCTTCCGTTTCTGTTTCAACAGTTCCTTCAAAAACCTTGAAATTTCCGGTTACTGTAGAGATCATTAAATGTTTAACTTTAAAAGTAACTTCACTGTGCGTTGGGTCAATTACCCATTTTGTGTTTGCCATAATTAATATCTTTTATTTTTTTAATTAATACCTCAAAATTAAAGGCACACAGTAAGATTAGAAATGACCTATGATAATAAATTTATGTGATCTATGTCACAATATCAGGGTTTTGTGATGATTTGACTTCGGGTGCGGCTAAGTGTTTCGCGGGTAATACCAAGATAAGAGGCGATCATATGTTGGGGCACACGCTGCAGGATATCCGGAAATTCCCTGAGAAGCTTTTTGTATTTTTCCTCGGCAGTTTCTGTAAAAGATCCCATAAGCCTGCGCTGGGTATTAATAAGATTGTTTTGTATAAGAACCCTGAAATACCGTTCAAAAGCCGGGACTTTTTCCAGCAAAAGATCCCAGGAAGGTTTTGTAATCAATAGCAGTTCAGAATCTTCAAGCGCCTCGATATTATAGAGCGAAATCTCATTGGTAAGAAAGCTGTATAGGTCTCCCATCCACCATCCCTCCAATGCAAATTGCAGGATGTGTTCATTCCCTTTATCATCTGCCTTATAGGATCTCAGCAATCCTTTTTCAACAAAAACAGTATACTTGCAAATCTCCCCTTCTTCAATTAATACCCTTTTCTTTTTTAACTTTTTCGGTATAAAAAGTGTCCTGGCGTATTCAAAATCCTCTTCGGAAAGATCGATGATTTCTGTAAATTTTTTATGAAGCAATTCAAACATTCATGAAAGTGTATCCCACAAAGTTAATTATTTTGTTCATCATACTACAACTATGCAACGAATCCTGCTCAGCAAAAAGTTTTTGAAAATTATTTATCGATTTCAACAATAAGAATTCCCAAGGCAGAATTTAGTCCCATTACCGGAGTTATTATTTTAATGCCAGTTTCTTCCATTAAAGTTTGCTGCTCGGTTAAAGCATAATCTAATTTTTGATCATATTCCATACCTTCAAATTTTTTATCTGAAGACAGGCTTATGATATTGGTTTCAGGATCTATCAGCTGCACCAAATCTGCATTGGACTCCTTTACAAATGCATTAATAAGTTGATTCAGATTTTCGGTATTATTCCGCATCAGTTCGCTTCTTACAGCCCAGGAAAAAATCTTAGAGGAAGATTCCAGATTACTAATTTGTAAACTGTCTTTCTCTGATTCATATTTTGTTATCAGCGCGGACCTTTCATTTTCAGATTTGGTGACCAGTTCTGTTTTTTCCTCTTCATATTGTTCTTCGATTGAGCTAACTTTTACCGAATACCATATTAATACAATAATCAGGATCAGGGCAAGCAACACCGCAACGATATTCTTTTTAAGAAAATCTAGAAACTTATTATTGGTATTGTCTTTTTTTTCAACTTCCCCCTTTGGTTTTTTCTTGTTTTGATCATTGTGTTCGTCGTTTTCATTATTTTTCGCGTCCATTTTATACTCTTTTTATGGTTAGTTTTTATTTTTATAAATCTTACAAAGCTCATTTCTAAGGCAAAGAGAAAACAAGTGTTGGGAAAAGTGTTTCTTTAATCAATTTTCCAAAATTGCGACATTAAAAAATCGGAGGAGTATGCATTTTTTTAAGGTATATTGAACACTTACTCTAAGATAGGGATTTTTGTTAAAAAATGACAGTTATTTCTCTTACAGGATTCTTTGTTTTTTCGCTTCTAAAATTTTCCTGTAAACTTCCAGGTAACCTTCAATCATTTTTTGTCGGCTAAATTTTTCCGAAGCATAATCCCTGCAAAATTTTCTGTCGATTAAATTGATTTTAGAAACCATTTCAGCAGCTTCAGGAATGGAATTCACCAAAAAACCAGTTTTCCCGTCAAGGATAAGTTCCGGCATGGATCCTTTATTAAAAGCGATAACAGGAGTTCCGCAGAGCATGGATTCTACCACACTTAATCCAAAAGGTTCTTCAAAACTTATGGGATGTAAAAGGCCTGCTGCTTCCCCCAAAAGTTTATCTCGTTCTGGAGGTCCGGAATTACCAACATACAAAATATCCTTCTCATTAAGGTACGGCTTAATTTTATTGTCAAAATATCCCTGATCCTGGATAAGTCCTGAAATGATAAGCCTCCTCCCGGATTGTTTTGCGATTTGAATGGCTTCATAAGTGCCTTTATCGGGATGTATCCTTCCAAAAAACAACAGATAGTCTTTTGGTTTAGCGCAAAATGTAAACTCCTCTGTATTTATTCCATTGTAAACCGTGGCAACATAATCCAGTTCCGGGCTGCGATCTGAATCGCTTATAGAAACGTAGTTGCCAATAGGATTATACTTTTTATAAACCGGGAGGATCTTTTGGGAAGAAAATCCATGAATGGTAGTCACCATAGGTGTTTTTATCAAACCCGAATACGTAAGCGGGAGAAAATCAAAATTGTTGTGGATCAAATCGAATTTGGATGCCTGTTCCATCAAATGACTTATATGAAGACATTCCTCCACTTTTGGATCAAGTTCGTTATTTTCAGAATAGCCCCGTGGGCATACATATTCCAATTTTCCTTTTGTTATGGAATCGCCCGTTGCAAATAAAGTAACCTCATGACCGCTTTTGATTAAGCCTTCGGTAATATTTGAAGCAACCTGTTCCCAAGGCCCGTATTTTCGGGGAGGAGTCCGCCAGGAAATGGGAGCTAATACTGCTATTCTCATAGGTAGATTTTTATTGTTTTTTATTGGTGTTTGCCTCTAGTTGCCGTTATGCTCATTTCATAAGTGGTTTTATTTATTAGCTTAATTCAGACTTCAAGATCCTTTTTTAAATAAATGTGGCTTGTTATAATCCACCTCTGTTAACTCAAGCTTCAGCCAGGTAAAATCCCCTTCCGGCAATTTCCAGGTAACATTACATTCCGCAGGAACTTTGACTCCGTCAAATTCCTTGTGTGAGATCGTCTCTATAAGCCATTTTTCCTTTTTCGCATCATGTCCTGCACCGTAAAATCTTTCAGCTTCAAAGGATTTTAATTCTCCGTTTTCATTAAATATAAATAATCCTGAAACCGATTTATCATTCAGGCGGAAAGTGGCTTTTGCTGAAGTAGCATCAATTTCTTCCCAGGTAATATACCGATTCAAGGCGGCAGATGGAAACCAGCAAATTTCCCCCAAAAACCGAAGCATCGTTCCCGAATTCGCTTTTTCATTTTTCCCGTCGTCTACCACATTAAAGAGCGAAAGCAGTTTTATTTGCATCTCCCCTTCCCCGTCCTTAAATTTATCCCGTCCTGCAAGATGAATTCCCGGAAACGGCTTTACCTCCACCTTCCAGTTAAATGCCGGATTTTTTACATCAAAAAATTGTTCTGCATAAAAAGGCATCCAGTTTCCATCTTGCTTAATTTTCATTTCCCCTTTCTGCTTTAAGCATACCGAAATAATTTCCGGTTTCCCGATTACCCCGGAATCCATCATCCACTTTTGAACGATCTCAGGCAGGTTTACCAGGTCCCCTTCGCTAATCGCTTCAGGGATTTTCTCTGTTATATTTGCAATCAACTGTTTTTGCTCTTTTTGAACCATCTTCTCAAAATGGTATTGCCCAAGGGCAGGAATGCTTACCAAAAGTATAACGACATTAAGGATCGTGGCGAATTTTGCATCATGCCAGAAAATAATGATAAGACTTTGTGAGAGAATTACCGCGGCAACGGCAAAAAATGGCCACCAGGAACGGTTGAAGATCATAAGTAGAAAAACTGTCAAAAACAGGATTGTGCAAAACAGCCAGAGGATTCCCAGGGACTTTGGGATAGTGCGTGAAAGTTGGGCAACTTCAGCAAGTCGAAAGGCTTTTAGAAAACCCTGAATGTGGATGATTCCATGTAAAAAAACCAGGATCAAAAATGCTGTTTTCATATCAAAATCTTCTCAGTTTTAAACCAATCCCCATCAGTAAAATGGCTATTATATAATAGGAAGCATGGGCTAACGGATAATAGAAATCAATGTTGATTATCAATTCTGCTGTAAGCCATAAAAAAAGGATTCCACCCTGCAGAATAACAAAATACTCATAATGATCAATTTTTTTAATACTTATGAATCCTATTAAAATGGCGGGAATTCCGTTTGTGAGAAAAAGGAGGATTCCCGGAATGAAATAATTTTCAAATGGTGTAGGCTTCAATAAACCCAGCGGCATTTGAAGGGATTTTCCGGTTGGATCGATAATTAATTGGTAACTGCCAAACAGGGCAGATATTCCTAAAAAGAATAAAAGAGCCACTGCCACTATTCTCAAATTTTTTCTCATCGGGAACATTTCTAAATTTATAGTTCATCTGCAGGTGGCTAAACCCGTTTTGTAAAATAGCGTGTCCCTACCGTAAAGCACTTTAGAATGTTTTCGCAAGTCCAACCCCGATGGAAATATAATTTAGATCGGCATTTGTGGATGTAGTTCCAATTTCAAATTCTCCGGGAAGGGACCGGTAACGTATCGAAGGACGTAAATTAAATCCTCCGGATAAATCTATTGATACTCCACCTTCCAGTTGCCATCCCAAATCACGATCTGTATTGGCAATTTTATTTCCAGAATTATTTTCTGCTTCCAGGTAGTTATAAATCGCTCCTGCTCTCAATAAATAATCGAGTGAGGAGATTCCAGTTGGATAAAGAAACTGAAGACCAAAAGTGTATCCGGTTTCTTCAAAATCTATGTTCACTTCCCCCAGGGCATCGTTTGCTCTGAATTCATTCCAGCCCCATCCGGCATATGCTCCAAGACTTTTTGAGAAATTATAGGCCATAGTAATTTCAAACCCAAAACCGGTTTTAACATCGCTTCCGGAGATCTTATCTGTTGGAAAATTGAGTCCAGGCCGAAATTCTGCGGTCCATTGATTTTGTGCAACAGTAAGGTTGCATAAAATTAAAAAAAATAGTCCTAAAAGAATAGGTTTGCTTTTTTTCATTGGTAAACCTCTTTGTTTGAACCATTAAAATTAGGGATCAGACAATCTTTAAACTATGACATAAATCAGAAGAACATGCGTTAAATTGTCATTCCCCAGGGATAGTTTATAGACTGAATTATGAGTTTTCTTCTTTTTCAGGAGTAGGATGAAGGATTAATACCGGTATTGTGGTCTTTTTAATCATCGAGGAAATACTGGATGAGTGAAAGAGTCGCTCCAAAAAGTTTTCTTCTTCTGCCTGCAAAACGAGGATATCTGGTTTTTTAATTTGCACAACGGAAATCACTGCTGCCACAAAAGAAACCCCTGTTATTGTTTGAAAGGTGAACTTCAGATCGCTAAAAGACTTTTTAAATTTTTCGCTTTTATCTTTCCATAGTACCTCATCAAAATTCTTGCTTTTCATTTGGAGGAATTCTACAAAAGCTTGAGTTCGCGGAATTATTTTCTGCAAAGGCGCTATTTCAGATGGAACAAAAACCTGATCATAATCCAGACTTAAAAGGATTCTTTCAAGTCCATGATATAGGTAATCCTTTGGAACTACCAAAACAGGAGCGGGTACTTTCCGGATTACCCGGAGACTATGACTCCCAAAAATCATTTCTTTTGCTCCCCAGGCACCATTACTCCCCATCACTACAAGATCAATTTTTTCAAGTGAAATCACCTGATTGATCGCATCTGTAAATCCATTGTAATCTGCAATGGTTTTAAAGGTGTAATCTTCTCCGTGATATTGGCTTTCCAGTTCTTTTACAAGTTGATCAAGTTTTTTCCTGTTTTTAAGAATAAGGGAATCATACAAAGATTCATTTGCATCCGACTGTAAAAGTTCATCGCTTATATAATTCGATGTTTCCCGAATACTAAGCAAATAGAAGACACAGCTTTTACCCTTAAAAAGGCTCAAGGAATAATTTAATGCGCTGTTTGCTTTTTCAGAAAAATCAGTAGGTACAAGGATATTCATATAGCTATTTTTAAATCGGAAGCATAAAGTTAGCCAACAAGCTCAAAAAATAGTATGATATGGATCAGGGTTCTTTATCTTTTAGATTTGAAGATTCTTTTAATACTGCGGAATGGTGATCTTCAATTTTCCACCAGTGTTTTCTTCAGAAAATATATTGAACGTACCACCCATTTCTTCCACGGTAGTTTTTACCAGTTTTAAACCAAGACCATACCCTATTTCTCCGGAAGTTCCCATAGAAGAGATCCCTTTTCCATTAAGAATATTTTTTATTTTTTCAGCAGAAAAACCACTTCCTGAATCTTCAACCTGGATCTCAAAATTTTCAATCTCGTTGGCAATTACTTTTGATAAACCTAAAATAACCTTACCACCGGAAGGAGTGAATTTAATAGCATTAGAGATGAGATTTCCAATAATTTGCAAAAGGCTGTCCAAATAAACCGACTTTTCCTTATCGTTGGCTGGAATGTCCACTTCAATAATAATATTTTTATATGTTGCCTGCGGCTGATATAACTGAATGATTTTATCCCCAAGATCTTTGATCCTTATTCTCTCGGCAACAGGGAATTTTGTGGAAGTTTTGGTTTTCAAAATATCTTCTGTAAGATCCAGCAATTGAGCACTGCTTTTCCCTATCATCCTGAAATAAGAAATCATTTCTATTTTTGTAATCTCATCCTCCAGAGCGATCTCCGAAAGACCCAGGATGCCAGCCAATGGTCCACGAACATCGTGCGCGAGCTTGTTTTTTATTTTTAAACCGTCAATAACCTCAAGGCGGAAAGTTTTTAATTGCTTTTTTAATCTTAGATGCTCTACAATTTCTGCTGCGATGAATTTAAGTTGGTGGATTTTTTCAGGAGTCATTTCTTTTTCTTCCTTATCCAGAACACATAGGGCGCCTATATTTTCGCCGGATTCCATAGTTAATGGAATTCCGTAATAATATGTCAAATCGAAATCGCTACCATTTCCGGCAACAAAAAACTTATCTTTAAAGCGATGGTCCTTATCAAGCCTGCGGACTTCCAAAGGATCTTTTCCCTGAATGGTAAAGGTACATACCGATTCTTCCCGGGGCATTTGTTGAACGTCCATTCCAAAATGCGAAACGGTCCATTGGGTATAACTATCTATTAAATTCACCAGGGAAATATCGGTATTGGCGATACTTGCAGCCAGTCGGTTTAAATTTTGGAATTCGTCCTGTAGATTTTCATAGTCGAGATCTAAATCTAATAAACTCTTTACGCGATTATATTCAGTATTATTCAGTGTTTCAGTAGGGTGCATAATTTGGGGAATTATGGATAGCATTTTTAATTATAAATCCTGGCAAAGGTATTGGAAATAAGAAGAACAACACATTTATTATTTAATATTCCATCTATTTTACGGGCAATTAACGTGCTGATTTATTGAGGTTTTTGGAATTTTACTTGTAATTCAAATGTTAAACCTTTTAAAAAAAATGCCCTGAATTTCGTAAAATATAAGTAATTTTCTGTTATGAGAGAGCACTATTTGATTCTGGCCGCACTTGGATTTGCAACCCTAATAATGGCCTGGCTTCCTTCAGTTTCAAAGAAGATTAAAATAAGCTTTCCCATTTTATTACTTTTTATTGGGTTTTTGCTGTTTTGGGCAGATATTCCTCTTCAATGGCCGGAACCTCTCTGGAACGACCTGTATTTGATGTATTTTTCAGAAATGATTGTGATAATCTCCCTGATGGGTGCCGGCTTAAAAATAGGAAAGGTTTTTTCCTATTCCGCTTGGAAAAGGCCTTTATTACTTTTATTTATCACCATGCCACTAAGTATGCTCTCCGCGTATTTCATTGGGGTTTACTTCCTGGCCCTGAGCATACCCTCTGCTATTTTACTTGCAGCAATACTGGCTCCTACAGATCCTGTCCTTGCAGCAGAGGTACAATTAGATGAGCCCACCCGGGAAAAGGAACCCGAAGATAAGAGAAGGTTTACCCTTACTACGGAAGCCGGACTAAATGACGGAATGGCCTATCCTTTTACCTACCTGGCGGTAATGGTTGGACAAGCAGGAGGTTGGGCCTTACTCAATTTTAGCGAATGGTTCTGGGATAAATTACTGTTGAAAATATTAATAGGAATTGTTTTAGGAATACTTATAGGACGCTTCATTGGTTTTTTAATGGACCGCTTACATGTAGTGACCGGTTTAAAAACCTTTGATGGTTTTGTCTCCCTTTCACTCACCATTATGGCCTACGGGCTTACAGAATTATTGCACGGGTATGGTTTTCTTGCTGTTTTTTTTGTAGGAATAAGCTTAAGGTATTATGAAAAAATAAGCGGTGATTACAAAAAGAAAATGCACGATTTCATTCACGAGATTGAGCGATTGTTGCTGGTAATCTGGATTATTTTATTTGGTGGTTCCCTTTTGAATGGTATTTTAACCCTTACAGACTGGAAGGGAGTTGCCTTTGCCCTAAGCTTTGTTTTAATTATCCGGCCGTTGGCAGGTTTGATAGGCTTAATAGGTGTTAAAGATGGCATCAGAACTAAACTGGCTATAAGCTTTCTTGGCATACGGGGGATTGGTTCGGTATTTTACCTGGCCTGGGCTTTTACTCAATATAACGGATTTGAACAAAAAAATGAATTATATGCCATTACGGCTTATGTAATCCTTATCTCCATCGTGGTTCACGGACTTACAGCACCTTCTATCATAGATTATTTTGTACAAAAAACCGGAGAGAAAAAACCCAAGGAATAATTAGAAAGCTTTCCAGAATATAATTCCCGTTTACTCAGCATCGTTTATTTCAATCCAGTGCGCGTCCGGATCCTGAACATACACCTGCTTTACTCCATCTCCCCGAATGGCAACTTTTCCAGCTTCTCCGAGCCAATCTGAATATGGAATTTTATTTTCCTCCAAATAGTTCACGAATGCATCAAAATTTGAAACGTTTAATGCTATATGAATAGCTTTGTGAAGTTTAACGCCATCCATACTATCTTTTACAAGATGAAGCTGCAGGTCTTCTCCCAGCGAAAACCACCGGAGCACAGGATTAGAATAAGGCACTTCAATTTCTTTTAGCTGAAGAACATTCCCATAAAAATCGGCGCTTTTATCCAGGTCACTAACCAAAAGTGCGGTATGGTGATATTTTAGTTCAAATTGCTGTGCGAATGCTGAAGTGCTTAGCACACCCAGACAAATTAGGAAGAATATTTTTATCATAAGGATCCTTATATTATTTAAAATTTGGGATAGAAAGATAAGTGAAAATTAATAGTTGGTTGGATTTCTTCACTTTTTATTCGGTATTAATCACAGAAGGCACAATTTGATTCTCCTGTAAGTTTTCCCTCCTCATTCAATTCGAACTTACAGCATTCATTAAAATTAATTTTCAGGATTGCTTTTGCACGCCTGATCCTGGCTTTCACATTTGCTAAACTTATCCCTACCAATTCAGCTACCTCATTTTGTTTCTTTCCTTTGATATAAACCAACTCAATGACCTCCTTATATTCCTTCGGTAAATTGGATATAAACCGGTCGAAACAGCAAAATTCCTTATAGCTATCAGGATTTTTTAATAGATTGAAATTCATACTGTGATATGTTTTTGACTCATTATTAAAATGATTCGCGATTTCATTTCTAACAATTTGAAAAGACCAGGCCCTTACTTTTTCAGAATCTTTTAATTGATTGATATTTTGATGGATCTTTAAAAATGAATTTTGTAGAATTTCATTAGCGACATCCTTATTTTTCACTTTTTTCAGAATGAAAAAATATATTTCACTGTTAAAAGTTTTCCATATTGTGATGGTTTCCATTTTCATACAATACAATTTTTA
>JBNJKO010000022.1:0-54685 GCA_051751125.1 Bacteroidota bacterium | reverse complement strand
ATTTTTTTTAGAAAATAAATCATCTTCCTCAGCGGTTTTTATCTGCCTCTAATATGCGTAATAAGTACATTTTTAAGATTGTTACTGAGGATTATTTAAGATTTGTTTATATATAGATTAATACTATTAATGCCCGCTGTTTCCTACTACTTAAGTGAATTTCTTCACTTATTACTTCAATAATTACTGTTATATTTGCGAATAACTGAATATTTAAGTCGCGCATGCTTATAGCTATACTATTAGGTTTTCTATTTTCATTGTTATTGGTTTTTACCGGAAAATTCTTTCAGGGAAAAGCAGGCATCGTTTCGGCATTAATACCTTTGGTGTTATTTGGCTATTTTCTTCAGTTTATTCCGGAGATTGCTGGTGGTGGAACTATCGTTCATAGTTATTCCTGGGTTCCTTCTTTTGGAGTCAACCTAGATTTCACTTTAGATGGGCTATCCCTGCTTTTCTCGTTAATGATTACTGGAATAGGATTTTTGGTTTTTATTTATACCGCTGCATACCTTAAGAATCATAAATATTTGGATAGATTTTATGGTTATCTAAGTATTTTCATGGCTGCGATGCTCGGACTGGTGCTTTCAGATAATTTAATAACTCTTTTTGTTTTCTGGGAATTAACAAGTATAAGCTCATTTTTTCTAATAGGTTTCAATAATTCCAATCCCGAATCGAGAAAATCGGCTATTACAGCTCTTGCAATTACCGGTCTCGGTGGATTATCACTTCTTGCCGGTGCTTTGGTTTTGGGATCTGTAGGCGGAAGTTATAGTATTAATGAACTTTTGAATTCCAGCGGTGAGATTGCTGCAAGCCCATATTACATTCTTATAGCCATTCTTATTTTTGGTGCTGCTTTTACAAAGTCGGCACAATTTCCGTTTCATTTCTGGTTACCAGCAGCGATGAAGGCCCCTACTCCGGTTTCAACATATTTGCATTCTGCTACTATGGTGAAAGCCGGGATCTATTTGCTTATGCGAATGACACCGGTTTTGGGAAATCAGGAATTCTGGAATTCAACTTTGATCATCGTGGGGGCAATAACTATGGTATATGCTGCTGTTCATACACTTTTTAGAAAAGATCTTAAAGGGATCCTGGCATATTCAACCATATCGGCGCTTGGAATCCTTGTGTTTTTGATTGGGCAAGGAACTGAAGCGGCATTACTTGCTGCTGCTGTTTTTATCGTTGTGCACGCTTTGTATAAAGCAACGCTTTTTCTTGTTACAGGTATTATAGACCACCAAACACTTTCCCGGGATGTTACTGTTTTACGCGGACTTAGAAAGGTAATGCTACCGGTTGCCATTGCCGGATTTCTTGCTGCTATTTCCAGCGCGGGGATTCCACCAACAATAGGTTTCCTTGGAAAAGAACTTACTTATGAATCTACGCTTGCTTTGGTGGGTACTCCGTTATTGTGGATTGCATTGATATTAATCACTAAGATTTTATTGCTACACGCAGGTTTTGTTGCCGGAATAAGTCCTTTTATAGGAAAGCTTCCTGAAAGGTTTGCAAAAACAAGAAAACCCGGGTTCCTGTTATGGGGACCACCAGTAATTCTTTCGGTTGCCGGAATCGTTTTTGGCGTTTTTCCCGGTATTATTGAAGGATCACTTATAAAGCCAGTTGTTTCAGCTATGGGGCAGGATGCCGGAGATCAACACCTTCAACTTTGGCATGGATTTAATACGGTATTATGGCTAAGTGTTGCTACTATTGTAATTGGTACCATTTTGTATTTTACGGTCAAGCCTTCTCAAAAATTGGTGAACATGGCTGCGCGGGTTGAATCCATTTCTCCGGAATCTATTATTACCGGACTTTGGAGCTTATTCCATAAGCTTTCATCTCTATGGACCAGAACTTTTCAAAATGGATACCTTCGGAATTATGTATCAACGATCCTGGTGTTTCTAATAGGCTTATCAGGATATGCATTATATAATACCGCAACTTTTTCAATTGATCTTTCGACTTTGTCAGAAATAACCCTTTATGAGGTTGCCGTGGTAGCCATTTTGTTAATAGCAGTTTTTTTTACAGTGTTTACCAGATCCAGACTTGCTGCCGTAGCTTCCATGGGGGTAATGGGATTAGCCATTTGTTTGGTATTTGTTTTCTACAGTGCCCCGGATCTTGCAATGACGCAATTCTCGATAGATACCCTTACCGTAATCCTTTTTGTATTGGTACTATATAAATTACCCAGGTATTTGAAGCTATCAGATTATAAAACCCGGATAAAAGATGGAGTCCTGGCACTTGCTTTTGGATCTATTATCACACTTTTGATCCTGGAGGTACTTGCACAACCGGTACATATGGAGATTAGTGAATACTATGCTCAAAATGCCTATTTGCTTGCACACGGTAAAAATGTTGTAAATGTTATTTTAGTAGATTTCAGAGGATCTGATACTTTTATGGAAATTTCGGTTCTGGCGATTGCAGCCATTGGAGTTTTCGGCTTATTAAAATTAAGGCTTAAAAAAACAGATCAACGTTAATAAACGAACAATGAGAACAATAATATTAAAAACAGCTTCCGCTTATCTTTTACCGGTATTGTTGTTATTTTCAGTATTCATACTTTTACGAGGACATTACCTTCCCGGAGGTGGCTTTGTAGGCGGTTTAATGGCTTCAATTGCATTTGTGCTCCATGCATTTGCAAATGGCTTATCAAATACAAAGACTTTAATCAAATTTCATCCTGGCTTTTTAATGCCCGTTGGACTTGCTTTGGCATTTTTAAGTGGTATGGCGCCCCTCATTTTTGATTTGCCATTTATGACCGGACTTTGGTATCCTGACGTGATACCCGTAATTGGGTCTTTAGGTTCCGCACTCTTTTTTGATATTGGGGTTTACCTGGTGGTAATTGGGGTGACCTTAACAATAATTTTCACAATTGCAGATACCATTTAAGTTATGGAGATAGTATTGGCGGTAATGATTGGGATACTTTATGCTGCAGGGATCTACATGATCCTGAGGCGTAGCCTTGTAAAGCTTATTCTGGGAATCATTATTCTTGGAAATGGAGCTAATCTTCTGATCTTTCTACTGGGAAGAATTACCAAGGGCAGTCCTCCAATTATTCCGGGAGACCTGAAAGTATTTGAAGCGGCTTATGCCGATCCCATTCCACAGGCATTGATATTAACTGCAATCGTGATAAGTTTTGGCTTGCAATCTTTTGCTATAATTTTAATTAAACGAGCATACAAAGTAGTGAAAACAGACGATTTAGATGAAATGAACGCAATAGACCAAGATTCATGACACAACAATTAGTTCTATACCCCCTGTTGCTTCAATTGTTTTTGAGCATTATTTTAATGTTTTCCTGGAAGAGGATTAGCTGGCAAAGGGTGATAAGTATTTTGGGTGGAATTCTAAATTTAGGTGTTTCCATCTGGCTGTTTGCCTATATTTGGGAAAACGGAACTCAAACCGTACAGGCGGGTAACTGGGAAGCTCCATTCGGAATTACTTTTGTTGCCGATACTTTAGCGGTTACCCTGGTGTTGTTGACTTCGATTTCGGGGGTTGCTGTCTCAGCTTTTTCTGCTTCCTCTATTATTCCCGCCCGATTAAAATTTGGCTATTTTCCTATTTTCCATTTCTTGTTACTGGGCCTTATAGGTGCTTTTTTAACAGGTGATATCTTTAACCTTTATGTTTGGTTTGAAATTATTATTATAAGTTCTTTTGTGCTTATAACTTTGGGAGGAGAGAAAGTCCAATTAGAAGGAGCTGTAAAATATTTCACCTTAAACATTCTGGCTTCTATGATCTTTCTTACGGCAATAGCTGTATTGTATGGATTAACAGGCTCCCTCAATATGGCAGATCTATCTATTAAAGTGGCTGCCATCGAAAACCGAGGATTGGTTGAAATTACTGCTATTCTCTTTTTAGTGGCTTTTGGAATAAAGGCTGCTGTTTTTCCTTTGTATTTTTGGCTACCAGCGTCCTATCATACACCACCATCGGCTGTTTCTGCCATATTCGGAGGTTTATTGACCAAGGTTGGGGTGTATGCTTTAATAAGAGTTTTTACCCTTATTTTTGTGGGTGATGTCTTTATGCAGGATACCATCCTCATAATGGCGATCCTAACTCTTATAAGTGGCGGATTGGGAGCACTTATTCAAACAAACCTACGCAAAGTTTTCTCCTATTTAATTATTTGTCATATAGGTTATATGATCATAGGCTTGGGAATGTATACGGAGGTTGCAATCGCCGGAACCATCTTCTATCTTATCCACGATATTGTGGTTAAAACAAACTTATTTATGGTGGGTGGTTTAATTTACAGAATAAAAGGAACCAATAATATAAAATCTTTAGGCGGACTTTATGCAGAATATCCCAGGTTGAGTTTACTTTTCGCGATTCCATTATTTTCCCTGGTAGGGATACCACCACTTTCAGGATTCTGGCCAAAATTATCGCTGCTAACTGCAGGCTTTAATGATCAAAGTTGGTGGTCCATAGGAGCAATCCTTTTTGCCAGTTTAATCACTTTGGTAATTATTGCAAAAGTTTGGTCGAATGTGGTTTGGAAAGATAAAGTTGAATTGCCAAAAAGACTTAACTTTAGATATTTTGAAAATTTAAATAAAACCAGAAAAATCCAATTGGTAGCACCAATTGTTTTCCTTTC
Source organism: Bacteroidota bacterium (assembly GCA_051751125.1). Lineage (GTDB taxonomy): Bacteria > Bacteroidota > Bacteroidia > Flavobacteriales > Flavobacteriaceae > Gillisia. Next base: position 49,986 of record JBNJKO010000022.1, on the reverse strand, counting down.
GATTATTTCATTATATATTGGTTTTGGAGCAGAACATGTGCAACAATTATCAGCAAGAGTTGCTGGTGAATTGATGGACAATCAGCAGTATATAGATGCGGTTTTTAAAACCGGCCAAAATTTGAAACCATGAAAAACAGGTTCCTATCAAATATACTTTTAACCTTTCTATGGGTAGCACTTACAGGTAATTTTCAATTGCCAAATTACATTTTTGGCTTCGCTGTTGGTTTTTTTATCCTGCGAATTACTGCAAGCGGCAGAAAAGATGCCAAATATTTTAGAATCGTTCCTAAGGTAATTGCTTTTATATTTTTCTTTTTATATGAATTGTTGAAATCAAATTTGGAGGTAGCTTATGAGGTTATGACGCCTAAACATCATATGACACCCGGCATTGTAAAAGTTCCATTGGATGCATCCACAGATATAGAGATATCGTTCCTTGCCAACCTTATTTCGCTTACACCAGGCACGTTAAGCCTGGATGTTTCAACTGACAAAAAGGTGTTATACGTTCATTCCATGTATATCAAGGATAGAGAAAGTTTTATTGCAGGGATTAAAAATGGTTTTGAAAAACGCTTATTGGAAATTTTAAGATGACATTACTCGATTTTATATATTATTTCGTACTTCCGATATTATCGATCTCGGTTATATTGATCTTTATAAGGTTCGTTATTGGCCCTCATATGGTAGACCGTGTAATCGCCTTGGATTTAATTGTTACTGCGGGAATTGGTTTTATTGCAGCATACAGCATCCTTTTTAATCAACCGGCTTTTCTGGACGTGGCAATGATCATGGCGCTGATTGCCTTTTTGGGAACTGTAGCATTCACCTATTATATTCAGCAAAAAAAAAATAAATAAATGATCATAGAAATAATTGTTGGAATTTTAGCATTTTTGGGAACCTTGTTCGTGCTTTTTGCAGCAGTTGGAATGATTCGCATGCCAGATACTTATTTGAGGATTTCTGTAACCACTAAGGCTGCAACTCTGGGAATAGGATTACTTTTACTGGCTGCCGCGATCCATTCCTACGATATAGCAATAACTGCCAAGGTGCTTGTTATTATTCTTTTTATATTGCTTACAGCACCTGTTAGCGCCCATTTAATTGGCCGTACTTCCTATTTCTCAGGAGTAAAACTTTGGAAAGATTCTGTTATGGACGATCTGGAAGGAAAATATAATAGTTCTACTGAAATTCTTGGCAGTGGAGAGGAAAAGGATAAGACAGAAAAAAAGCCGAAAGACTAGTCCTGGTTTCTTTCGGGATTTTTCAGCCTCCTGTTTCGTATCAGTTTATTTTCGATTATTGTGAAAATGAAGTTGATGAAAAGTACCACTACGCTTATTATCCCAAGTTCCCAGAACATCCCCATTGCAGCAAGGCATCCTGCAGCTGCACTACACCAAATGGTTGCCGCACTGGTTAAACCCTCAATTTTCCCTCTTTGCTGCAAAATGGTACCTGCTCCAATAAAACCAATCCCAGCAACCACCTGGCCTATTACCCTTGTACTATCAACAAATTCTTCCCCCCTGAATTCAAGAGATATCAATACAAAAACACAGGCGCCAAGTGCAACAAGAGCATTTGTCTTTAATCCCGCATCCTTGCCCCGAAATTCCCGCTCCAGACCTATAAAAATTCCCGCGAAGGCAGCTAGGCTTATTCTTAAACTAAAATCTGTCAAATCCATAATTATCGCATTTCTATAAAGTGTATTTTAGCAGTATGCAAAAGCTACCCATAAATTTAGCGAAAAAAATTGAGCAACGAATTCAGGACAATAGCTTTCGGGATTTAGGGAACGCCCTGAAATTAAACGATTTTTCCTCCAATGATTATCTTGGATTTGCTTCTTCTGAAGAGCTTTTCAGCAAAACCTATCAAATTTTATCCGAAAAAAAAATATATCAGAATGGCGCTACAGGCTCCAGGCTGCTATCCGGGAATCACGAATTATTCAAACCGGCTGAAGCCTTGATAGCCGGTTTTCACCAAACTGAAGCAGCGGTTATCTTTAACTCCGGATACGATGCCAACATTGGCTTTTTTTCATGTGTCCCGCAAAAAGATGATTTAATTTTTTATGATGAACTGGCGCATGCTTCCATTCGTGACGGAATAAAAATGAGCAATGCAAAGGCTTATAAATACATTCATAACGATTTGGAAGATCTGCGAAATAAAATACTTCGAAAAAGGGAAGACTTCAATGTTGCAGCAATTTACATCGTTACAGAGTCTGTATTTTCCATGGACGGTGATTTTCCCGATCTTGTTTCTTTGTCAAATTTAGCCGAAGAAAACAATTGCTATCTTATCGTAGATGAAGCACACGCCGTCGGGGTTTTTGGTGAAAAAGGCCAGGGACTTGTTCAGCAAGTAAAGCTTCAGGATAAGATATTTGCACGGATTGTTACTTTTGGAAAAGCCCTTGGCTGCCATGGCGCCGCAATTTTGGGAAGTAAGGAATTAAAGGACTATTTGACCAATTTCTCACGTAGCTTTATTTATACTACCGCCTTGCCGCCACATTCGGTGGCCTGTATTATGGAAGCATATAAATCTCTTAAAGCTTCAGATAGCAAAAATTCAGAAGTAATAAAACTCAGGGAGAATATTAGCTTCTTTGAGGAGGAAATCCTGAAAAACGGGTTGAATGCTTATTTTATAAAAAGTAATTCCGCCATACATTGCTGCATAATCCCGGGCAATGAAGCAGTGAAAAAGCTGGCGCATAAAATTCAGGCTGAAGGTTTCGATGTAAAACCTATACGCTCGCCTACGGTTCCCAAAGGAAAAGAGCGGTTAAGGATTTGTTTGCACAGTTTTAATACGAAGGAGGATATTCAAAATCTTGTAAAACTATTGGCTACTTTTATAAAATGAAATGGGGAAGATGCAAAATCGACCTAATCACCAACAAAGATTCTGACAGGTAAAAAAAACACGTATTTATGCAAGAAACTTTCTCCAAAATCGCTGTATTTCAATATTCTTCTGAAGCACAAATAATTAAATCCAGATTGGAGGCAGAAGGGGTTGAGGTTTTTTTATTTGATCAGTTCACTGTAGATACAGATCCTTTGGTAAGTAATGCTATTGGCGGGATAAAACTAAAAGTGTGGGCAGAGGATGAAGCAAAAGCCTTACATATCCTGAAATCCATCAGTGAATATTCACTCGATGATGAAGGGGATGAAATTCAGTGTCCCATTTGTGGAAGTACAAAAGTGGAGCTTGCTTCAACAATAAGGGATATAAAATCTTTTCTGGCTTACATTTTCTCATTTATTAGAAATTCCGTGCCTGGTCATAACCACCACGAATACCGCTGCGATACGTGTAAACAAAAATTTGATCTAGAATGAAAAATACCTTTTTTATTACCGGGATAGGAACCGATGTTGGGAAAACTATCGCTGCTGCCATCATCACCGAAGCCCTGGAAGCCGATTACTGGAAACCAATCCAGGCGGGAGATCTTGAGAATTCCGACACGCATAAAGTTGAAAGACTAATCACAAATAAAAAAACGGTTTTTCACCCCAACAGCTTTTCTTTAAAAACTCCTATGAGTCCGCATGCAGCTGCCGAAATTGATGAAATCAAGATTACTTCAGAAAAAATTAAACCTCCAAAAACCACCAATAATCTGGTAATTGAAGGTGCAGGCGGACTGCTGGTTCCAATAAATAACAAGGAGACCATTATAGATCTTATTCGGCCCCAGGATAAGGTGATTCTCGTTTCCAGGAATTACCTGGGAAGTATCAATCATACTTTACTGAGCATTGAAGCCTTGAAATCACGCGGATTGCAATGCTTCGGAATTATTTTTAACGGCAAAAAAAATGAAGCTTCAGAGGAGATAATCATGAAAATGACCGGTGTGATTTGTTTAGGAAGGATTGAAGAGGAGCCATATTTCGATAAAAATGTAATAAAAGAATACGCTGAAGAGTTTAAAATAAAAATTAAGGAATTATTTTAATTCTGATAGAATTCGGAATTATAAGTTATTACTGAAAAGCAAATATGTCAGAAATAGGTAAGAATACACAAAAGACTGCACTACCTTCAGAGGAAGGAGATAAAGAAAAAAAATCCCTTTCCCACCGGGACCAGAAACACCTTTGGCACCCGCTTACCCAGCATAAATTATCCGGGGAAATACTGGCCATAGTAAAGGCCAAAGGAAGTATTTTGTATGATGAAGACGGAAAGGAATATATAGACGGGATCGCTTCGTGGTATACCAGTATGTATGGCCATTGCAATCCTCTTATCACAGGAAAGGTAGCAGAACAAATGCTGAAACTCGATCAGGTTGTTTTCAGTGGATTTACCCATAAACCTGCAATAGAATTATCGGAAGCGTTGATTAAAATCCTTCCTTCCAATCAGCAAAAATTATTTTTTAGCGACAATGGCTCCACCGCAACTGAAATAGGGATTAAAATGGCCTTGCAATACCATCATAACCTCGGAAATGACCGGAAAGTAATGCTGGCTTTTGAGGAAGGTTTTCATGGAGATACTTTTGGGGCGATGTCGGTTTCAGGGTTGTCTGTTTATAATGGTGCTTTTGAAGAGCATTTTATCGAAGTAGTAAGAATACCGGTTCCTAACGGAGAAAACACTTCTGAAGTGATCGGCATTCTCAAGGATCTGATCCTGGAAAACAACATAGCCGGATTTATCTATGAACCTTTAGTACAGGGAGCTGCAGGAATGAAAATGCATGATGCCACAGGTTTGAACGAACTGCTCAAAGTTTGCAAAGCAAATGGGATTATTTGTGTGGCAGACGAAGTGATGACTGGATTTGGAAAGACAGGTAAGAATTTTGCTTCCGATTATTTAGAAACACAACCAGATGTAATTTGTCTCTCAAAAGCCTTAACCGCCGGATTATTACCAATGGCAATTACTACCTGTTCACAGCAAGTCTACGATGCTTTTTATTCTGATGAGATCGCAAAAGGGCTTTTCCATGGGCATACCTATTCTGCCAATCCGCTTGCCTGCGTTGCAGCTCTGGCGGGAATAGAATTATTGATTTCTGAAGAAATTCAAAAGAATATCAGTCGGGTGGCTAAATCACATCAGGATTTCAGAAACAAGCTTGAAAAGCATCCAAAGGTGAAAAACATTCGTCAGCTGGGAGTGATTCTGGCATTCGAACTCGATGTGGAAATGGAGCGCTACGGTGAAGTACGTAATCAGCTGTTTAAACATTTTATGGATTCCGGAGTATTTTTACGTCCGTTGGGAAACACAATTTATATTTTAGCGCCTTTCGTGATTTCCAATAAGGAATTGGAGAAAATTTATCAAAGCATAGTGGCTGCGCTCGAGAAATTTTAATCTAACCCGATTTGCATTCTTTCCGGTTCTATATTCGTATTTCTTTCGGTTAAATGCATTGGAAAAGTATAACTTTGCAAGAAAATATTTAAAATGTTTAGCACCGGACAATTGATTTTTGCCGCTTTATTTTTCCTGACTTTTGTAATCGTCATAATATATAGTTACCGAAAGGATCTCGCACTTCACAAAAAATATTACAAAGGCAGTTTATTTGTGCTTGCAGGATTTATTGTTTTTGTAATGATCCTTTTTGTAATAAAAGCTTATTTAAAGAAATAACTATTCTGTTTCATAATTGATTTTACAACTGGTATAAATTGCTTATTAAGTTTTAAATCGGCATCAAAAAAAAAGCCTTATCGATCGATAAGGCTTTTTAAATATGTAATGGCTTTGTCTAGTTATTAGACATTGCCGGTTCTTCTTCTAATAAAAAGTTGAAACGCTCTGTATATTGAAGCATTTGCGTTGCAAAATCCTTTGGTTGTAAAATTTTAATGGAAATAATTTCTCCATTTTCATCCATTTCAGGAACCAATTCCGGATTTACAAAACCGCTGTAAGGTGGTGATTTAAATTGTGCATTTCTCTCCAGAACTTCTTTGTGAATATCCTGATCTACTATTACCCCATAATTCTCTACCAGGTTTTGAGCAGCTTCATAATCCCCTTCAGATTTTATTCGCTGAGTCTCTTTCAACAATTCCCCAAACAATTCACGTAACCTGTCATAGTTCTTAATGTCAAAATAGGTTTTTCCATCTCTGGAAACTTTTTCTATAACCCCTTCCTCTTTTCCTTTTTCAAAAACCCAGGCACTAACCCACTGGCGGTTTCGCATATGAGATTCTTCTACATTATCACCCAATTCCAGCCTTCTTAGCTGAGTCATCAACCCGTTTCTAATATACCCGTCATAAGCGGCCATTCCGGTTTTCTTCCAATCATCGGTCAATCCTAATTCCTGAATTTTAGGATCCATCAGGTAGTAAAGCCCAACAAGATCGGCTCTTCCTTCTTCAAGGGTAGAGGCATAACTTTTTAAGGTCTCTTTGGTCTCTCCAACACCGGGATTTATTTTTCCGGATGCATGGCCAACTACTTCGTGAAGTGCTGTATGAAGTTTATCTCCTTCTTTCCCATATTCCTTCTCTAATTTAATTTCCTCTTCATCGTGAGCAAATTCTTCCAGAACTCCGCTACTTCCCGCGTTGTTGTATGCTTCAATGATATTTCCAAGAGAAACAGATTTACTTCCATGTGCCTGGCGTATCCAGTTTGCGTTTGGAAGGTTCACACCAATTGGTGTGCTTGGAGATGCATCTCCGGCTTCCCCTGCAACGATCACGGTTTTATAGGTAACACCTACAACCGAATCTTTTTTGTGTTCTTCCATCAAAGGAGCATTGTCTTCAAACCACTGAACATTGTCTTCCAGAACGCTCATTTTTTCAGACATTTCAAAATCCTTTATCTGGACAATATTTTCATAGGAACCTCTGTACCCTAAAGGATCATTGTAGACTTCAATAAAACTGTTGATATAATCTATATTACCTTCAGTTGCTTCCACCCAGGCTACGTTGTAATCATCCCAGGTTTTAAGATCTCCGGTTGTATAATATTCAATAAGTAAACCTAAAGCTTTTCCCTGTTGCTCATTTTCAGCCACTGCTTCAGCTTTTTCAAGCCATTTGATGATCTCGTCTATGGCAGCACCATACATTCCGCCACTTTTCCATACTTTTTCCACCAACTGCCCATTTTCTTTTACCAACTTGGAATTAAGTCCGAAAGAAAGTGGTTTTAACGGATCTGGAGATGTTTTTGTTTTATAGAATGCAGCAGCTTCAGCAGCAGTTACATCTTCTCCATAAAAATTGATGGCCGAACCTTTCAGAAGTCCTAAAGACTCATCAAGATTTACTTTTTTGGCATCTTTATCATTAAAGATAACCTCAAAAGCTTCTCCGGAAAGTTCAGTACCAGTTTCAGATAAAAGCGTTTCAAAATATTCCTGGCTGAATTCTGGTTTCAATTTGGCATTGGAATAATGATGATGAATTCCATTAGAAAACCAAACTCTTTTTAAATAGGTTTCAAAATTTCCCCAGTCTTCAGAATTTTTATCACCTTCATAATTCTGATAGATGTTTTCCAAAGCACCTCTTATGGCAAGATTATGCCTGTAATTCTGGTCCCACATAATATCACGTCCGGCAAGTCCGGCTTGTACCAGGTAATAAACAAGTTTTTGTTCTTTTAAGGTAAGATCTTCCCATCCGGGAATTTGATATCGCAGGATCTTGATATCTGCAAATTCTTCCACATTGTAATCAAAATCTGATTCAACAACTGCTTCTTCAGCAGATGTGTCTTTATTTTCATCCTTGCATGAAAACAGAAGGGTTGATGCCAATAGCAGCATCCATAATGAATTGAGTTTCATATTCTGGTTTATTTATTTTACCGCAAATGTACTAATTAGCATCCTGTAAAATACCTATATTAGCCAATGGAATCTTAAAACCCCTGTTTTTGATGAAAATTTTAAAATATTTATTCTTTCTGATTTTAATTGTGATTATTGCAGGTGCCATTTATATTGCCACCAAGGACGGAAAGTATCAAATTGAAGAAAGCATTATTATTGAAGCGCCGGTTCCGGTTGTTTTTGAAGAGGTAAACAATTTTCAAAACTGGGAAAACTGGGGTCCATGGGCAGATGATTCCGACGATATGATCATCACCTATTCTGATATTACAAGAGGAAAAGACGCTTCCTACTCCTGGAAAAGTGAGAAAGAGGGAGATGGGGAAATAAAAACAACAGCAATAACGCCAAATTCTGCTCTAGAACAGGAGCTTACCTTTATTTCAACATACGGAGAAACTCTCAGCAAGATTACCTGGGAATTCGATGAAGTGAAAGAAGGAACAAAAGTTACCTGGGGGATGCAGGGGGAGCAAAGCTTTATGGAAAAACTCGCCTTTAACTTTATGGATCAGTCTTTTTCAGAAATGATGCGTCCAATGTTTAAGCAAGGTCTTGAAAACCTGAAAAGAGAGGTAAAAAACAAGATGGATGTTTATTCTATCAATGTGGATGGTGTTACAACACACGGTGGTGGTTTTTATATGTATACTACAACTGCTTCAAAAATTGATCAGATTCCGGAGAAAATGCAGCAAATGTATATACAGGTTCGCAATTATATGGAATCCAATAATATCAATATTTCAGGAAAACCCTTTGTTCTTTACAATCAATGGGATGAGGCAAATAATTCTGCGATCTACTCGGTAGGGATTTTTACGCCCAGCCTGGTGATCACTCCCAGTGAAAGCAATGTTCTTAATGGGATGATGCCAGTTCAGAAAGTTGTAAAAACCACATTGATTGGAGATTACAAGTACTTAAGGGGAGCCTGGGATCGCGCAAGTAATTATATTGCCGAAAACAATTTACAAGCCTCGGAAACCGGACAGGCCTTTGAAGTATATAAGTTAGGACCCGAGGACAATCCTAACCCTGCAAGCTGGATAACCGAGATCTACATCCCCTTAGCACAGGAAATGCAGCAGCAGATGGAACAGAATTAAAGTCCTGTGAAATGAGAGCATAACGGAAACACGATACAAACACCAATGAATACATCCGAATTACTATCGATAGCTATCGGAAAGCCATTAAAAACAATAAATATCTACCTATGAAGTTGTTGTTGATGGTTTTTTTGGGAGGCGGATTTGGAAGCAGCTTGAGATACCTGATTTCAAAATATTTGAATGAGGCCTCCTATTCCAGTTCTATTGCAATTCCACTTGGAACATTTACCGTGAACTTTGTGGGAAGTTTGCTACTGGGTCTTATCCTTGGTCTTGCCCTTAAATATGATTCCTTTTCCAGCAATGCCTTACTTTTTCTTGCAACCGGTTTTTGCGGCGGCTTCACTACTTTTTCAGCATTTGCTTTTGAAAATCAGGAATTGCTTAAATCCGGTGATTATCTTCATTTTGCCATTTATACTTTAGGAACACTTATCCTGGGTTTTTCAGCTATTTTCATCGGACTGTATTTTTCCAAATTGATTTAGGTGTTTTCGTTTAAGCTATAAGTATATCTATTTCACAATTTTTTTTTATCTTTTTTAAAAAGCAAAAACAAGAACCCCAGGCAGGATTAAACCCTTGAGGAGTATTGTGATTTTAATCGTGAAAATAAAGAAAAGGCTTAGGTACTTAAGCTTAAAGATCATAGAATTTAGATTTTCCAAGATATTTTTTAATCAGGGAATTATATTCGGGGCTTAATTTAAGATCTAAGGTTCCGGGAATATCATATAAAGCTTCCATATCCTTATATCCTGTTTTAAGTAAGTCTTCAAGATATAGCATTGCCATTTCATAATCTCCATCCCGGGCACTTAATGAAATAATATTTTTATATCCTTCGGGGTTTTGTTTATCAAAAATAGTCTGTAAAACAGCGGTAAAAATCAATGGATCTATGGAAGCTCCAGACTTTGATAAAGATTCATAATAGCCGTTGGCAAGGGATGCAAGGAAACCCTGCAGGCGGAAAGCCATTTCAGCTTCGGCCATATTTTGGCCTTCCTGGTATTTTTTAAATTCAACCAGTTGTTGACTCCACCAGGGAATATTTTCGAAATTTGCCAAAACTATGTCCTCTTCTAAATAATAGGAATATTCTTCTTTTTTCAGATTCTCTAAAACCAAAGCATTGTTAAACTCCCTTTTTTGCTGGCGGTAAAGGCTATTCCTTCGAAGTTGTTTTTGCAAATTTTTTATTTGGTCCTTTTTATTATAAAGTGCATATTTATCTTCCATAACCTTCAGCATCTCGTACGACTTATAAAACTGCATAGTTCTACGTAAGCGTTGGGCTTCTTCAAGTTCGGCCTGATATAATGATTCCACCAACTCAGGATTTTCCGGCTTTAATCCCTTTTCCATTGCCTTAAGGGTAAAACTCCCCAAAGCTCTGGATATCAATTGAGAACCTGGCCATTCGTGAAATCCATTAAACGTGTACAAAAAAGCAGGATGATTATTTCTTCTGAAAAACCTAACTGCTTCTTCTAAATTATAAATACGGTAATCATTGTATCCGGAAATCCCAATAAAGGAAAACCGGTTTTCTTTTTTTAACAAATCGGGATTTAACCAGGTTCCGCCTGCCGCCATAACGCCCTGAATAGTTGATACAACTGCTGGGATAGCGCTTGCAACCTCAGCTCCTTCAGAAAAACCAGCGGTATAAATTCTATTCTTATCTAAAGGAAAAAAATTGAATGCGGTATTCATCATCCTATAAGCCACTTCCAGATTATTTCGAAGGGAATCCTTGGCTACAATATTATTGGATGCGATTATTATATATTCCTGTTCTTCTGCACCACTGCTGAAAAGTTGTGCTGCAGATTTACCTCTTCCCTGAGGCTCAAAAACAAATACAACAGGCCAAATAGTATCATTAGAATAGGATTTTGGCAGAAAAAGAGAAAAAGTTTCAGAAATACTATCGTTCACTTTCAAGCTGTCTACCACTATTCCTTTTTTTAAAGTAAGTTCCTGAGCAGTAACATTCAGGGTAAAAAGAAGCAGAAAAAAAGCAATATATCTCAGCATTTTTAGATGTTTATTTAACCACATAAAGTTAGGCTATTAGCCTTAAATAAAAAAGACCTCTATAAATAGAAGTCTTGATCGTTTCAATAAATATAAATGTTGGGCTATTTTTTAACTTTTACCAATCTCATTTTATCCAATTTAGGGAAAAAGAATTTAGAGATCAGGGAAACTATTAGTAAATCTGCAAATATCAGGAAAAGCACTCTTACTGCTGTTATCCCATAATAAGCCATTCCTGCAAAGCCTAATATCCCCGTCACCACAGTCATTATCAGGAAAACTAACATATATTTTTTCATCGTAATTTTATTTTTTATCAAAGATAGTTACATACTAGTCGTACATTTACTAAACAAATTACAATTGGTTAAAATTTAACTAAAGTTTTATTTTATAAAAAATAAATAATCAATTATCCCAGTAATTTCAGGAGGTATGTTCAAAAAAAACAACAAAATTTAGATGAAATCCCTGGAGAATAAACCCAGTGATAGAGTTAAATAATAAAGCACTATCTTTGCAGCCGGTTGCCACCTTCTCCAACAAGGCAACAATTTTACACTTAGCCTGCCCGTGCAATATTCAAAACGGCGCAGCATTTACATTTAATACATGACATTTAACGATTTAGAATTATCTGAACCATTGCAAAAAGCGGTTCAAAAAGTAGGATATACAAGCCCTACACCCATACAACAACGTTCTATACCCGCCATATTAAGCGGCCGGGATATTTTAGGTTGCGCACAAACAGGAACAGGAAAAACAGCAGCTTTTTCCATTCCTACCATTCAATTATTGAATAAAAGTAATTTAAACGGAAACGGAAGAAAGGTAAGCATTAAGAGCCTTATCCTTACTCCCACCCGGGAACTTGCTATTCAAATAGGTGAAAGCCTTGCAGATTACGGCCACTTTAGCCAACTGAAACACCTGGTAATCTTTGGGGGAGTTTCTCAGCATTCACAGGTTCAGGCATTAAAGAACGGTGTGGATATTTTGGTTGCAACTCCTGGAAGACTTTTGGATCTTATGGATCAAGGGTATATCTCCCTGTCCCAACTGGAAATTTTTACTTTAGATGAGGCAGACAGGATGCTGGATATGGGATTTGTTCACGATGTTAAAAAAGTGATCAAAAAGATTCCAGTAAAAAGACAAACCTTATTTTTCTCGGCAACCATGCCCGATGCGATTATGGATTTGGCCAATAGCATACTTACCAATCCTTTAAAAGTAGAAGTTACTCCGGTTTCATCAACTGCAGAACTGATAAAGCAGGAATTATATCTTATTGACAAGACCAATAAAAAGAGTTTATTGATCGACTTGCTGAAAGATTCTGATGCCGACCGGGTTTTGGTATTTACAAGAACCAAACATGGAGCGAATAAGGTAGTAAAGGACCTTCTTAGCGCAGGAATTAAATCAGAAGCTATTCACGGAAACAAAACCCAGAATGCCCGTCAAAAGGCTTTAAAGAATTTTAAAGATAAAACCACCCGGGTCCTTGTTGCAACTGATATTGCTGCCCGTGGAATAGATATAGATGATCTTGCGTTGGTCATCAATTTTGAGGTTCCCAACATTGCTGAGACCTATATTCACCGAATTGGTCGTACAGGTCGTGCAGGAGCCAGCGGAAAAGCCATCTCCTTCAGTGATTTCGAGGAAAAAGCATATATAAAGGACATTCAGAAACTGATGGATCAAAAAATACCTCTTGTAGAAGGTCATAAGTATCCAATGGAATATTTTGAAATTCCGGAGAAAAAACCTCAGGGCAGAAGACCGGCCAGAAACCCTTCTAAAAAATCCAACACTTCAAGATCAAATACCGGAAAAACATCAAACCGCAGTAATTTTGGACGATCAGGAAACAAATAAGGGCCATTCTGTAAATTATTTTGGAGATTACCGTGATTTCTGGTGGAATAAAGCCTTCCTGGATCTTACGGCTAGGCGCCTGGAGCTTCAAAAATATACCTCGATGCTGGATGTAGGTTGTGGCCAGGGCCACTGGACCCGAATTCTTGCTCCATATTTAAATAAAAATTCAGAAATCACCGCGGTAGACAGCGATCCGCGGTGGTATTCTGACAACCCGGAACTCGAAAATTATTTCAGGAAAGTGGGAATGCCCTTCAGCTTAAAAAAAGCAGATGCACAGGATCTCCCTTTTGAGGATAACAGCTTCGATTTTGTGACTTGCCAAACGGTATTGATTCACGTGCCCAATCCTCAGAAAGCGCTGGAAGAAATGAAACGGGTACTGAAACCCGGAGGAACATTGCTTTGTGTGGAACCCAATAATATAGTTCAAAGCCTCACCAAAACTTCACTCACCAAAAATGATTCTATCGAGGAAACCCTGGACCATATAAAATACCGGCTTATTATTGAAAAAGGAAAGAGGAATTTGGGTCAGGGAGATAATTCCATTGGAGACCTTTTACCCGGAATGTTTGCCATGGAGGATTTAAAAAATATCGAAGTTCGATTGTCAGACAAGGCGATAGCGATGTATCCTCCTTATGATAATGAGGAGCAAATGGCAACTATAGAACAATGGATGAAAGGTAGTTCCTGGGCTTTGGGAAACAGAAAAGACATTGATTACTTCAGCGCAGCAGGAGAAAAATATATGCCATTTTACTTTGAGTATCAGGAAAAATATGCCCGCAGGGACGAACATGTGATGGGTGCATTACAAAGGGAACAGTACCATGCCGGCGGTGGTTCTATGTTGTATCTCGTAAGCGGAATTAAGTGATGATTCCAGGATTTTCATTCTTTTCTAACCAATGCGTTAGTGACATTCTATATTAGAGGAAACCAGTTCCACATCCTGTTTTGGAGAAACATATGGGATTCCGAGGCCAAGCCCACGAATTATAAACAAAAGCCCTGTAATCACCACAAAAACCGGAATTAGCTTTCTTACTTTTTGACGGGCTTTATCTTTTATAAAGGACATAAAGTAAATACTCGTGGTCATTAACGGAACAGTACCTAATCCAAAAACCATCATATACAAACTGCTTTCCAAAATACCCCCGGATGCCACGGCAGCAAAAACAGCTATATATATAAGACCGCAGGGTAAAAACCCATTGAGAAATCCTATGGTAAAAAAAGTATCGGCCGATTTCTTTTTCAGGGATTTTCCGAGTTCACGTTTTACCTTCCCAACAGCTGAATAAAAATATTTGGATAAATTGTATTTCTGAAAAGTCTTTGTAGGAAGCAGGATCATAAGAATCATAAGAACTCCAACTGCTATTGAAAGTTGTTGCTGTAATCCGAAGAGCGAAAAACCTTTCCCCATAAAACCGAAAACCACTCCAATGATCCCATACGTAAAGATCCTGCCAAGGTGATAACTGCTTATTTGAAGGGCCTTTTTAAAATTATTGCTTCTGTCCACCGGCAACATAAATGCTATGGGACCGCACATCCCAATACAATGCAGGCTACCCAAAAGTCCTAATATTAAAGCTGAAAAAAGCATATATCTAATTGTTTTAAGAATCAAAAACCTCCGGGCAAGCCCGCAGGATTAATTGGAAAATACTTTTAATAATTCAAGGCATCCCGATAGCTATCGGGACGGGAAATTAAACCCTCAATGAGGGGTTAAAACGTGATTTTCTTCTTAGTGAGATAGTTTTTTCCATCATATTCCCACCGCACACTAACATCCCAGCGGCCCTCCACCAAAAACTCTCTGGAAATAAACATTTCCCGATCTTTTATTAGAATTTCCCTCGTGAAATCCAGGCCTTTTCCAGATGGCCTGTAAAAAGTTACAAGTCCATCGATTTTCAATGTTCCCTCTTCTACAGGAAAATGAATAAGCACACCATCCAGGCCTGAGGTAATAACCACATTTTCTGCAAGGGCGTTAGCATCTTTTTCAGCATTTAACTCATCCTGAAAGCCCACTTCCTGTTTATAATATTCTTCCACCACCAAATCATATTCATATTTCTCATCTGTAAACATCAAATACACAAAACTTAAAATGAACGCTATAAATGCAAACAAAGCTATCATAACACCAACTCCCCAATTAATCTTCATATCTATTCTTTTTTAATTATAACTTCTTGGCCCTAAAAAAGTGGTGGTTGTAGTTTCAATAAGTTCATTATTACTGTAAATCCCAATTTTCACTTTTTCCTTTTCACCTTCCAGCGCCGAAGGATTTATCTCTATAAATAAAGTTCCCTTAGAAAGACCCTGTGCCGGGATCAATAGATCCTGATGACCTACCGGAGCTATGCTTCCTTTATGAGATAATAGTTTGAATTGCACTCCGTCTATTTCCTTTGAAGTCTTATTTATTATTTTATAAGTGTACACATTGCTTATCAGGTCATTTTGGGTGGTGGCATATAATTGCCCCGGCAGCCTTAATACATTCGCCTGGACATCATTCCTAAGGAAAAGCATCCCTGTCAATACTCCCATAAGTATGAAAAGAACCGCAGCATACCCCTTTAACCTGGGTGTGAATTTGAACTTTTCTTTCTTGACGATCTCATCTTCACTGGCAAAACGAATAAGGCCCTTTGGAAGGTCCACTTTTTCCATAATGGAATTGCATTCGTCTATACAAGCTGTACAGTTAACGCACTCTAATTGAGTTCCATTCCTTATATCAATTCCAGTAGGACAAACATTCACGCATTGAAAACAATCGATACAGTCCCCGTATCCTTTTTCTTTACGATCTTCTCCTTTTCTGAATAATTTTCTACCATTTTCAGCTTCTCCTCTTTTATGGTCATAGGCTACTACAATAGATTTATTATCCAGTAAAACCCCCTGAAGCCTTCCGTAAGGACAGGCAATAATACAAACCTGTTCCCGGAACCAGGCGAAAATAAAATAGAACACCCCGGTAAATATCAGAAGAGAAATAAGAGTACTTACATTTTCAAACGGACCTTCAGCTATAAATTTAAGCAGTCTATCACTACCTATTAAATAGGCTAAAAAAACATTGGCAATAAGAAAGGAAATAATAAAAAATATAAACCATTTCAATCCACGTTTAGTGATCTTCTCTTTGTTCCATGGCATTTTCTCGAGCCTGATCTGTTTCCCCCTGTCTCCTTCAATAGCATATTCTATTCTTCTAAAAACCATTTCCATGAA
Organism: Bacteroidota bacterium; assembly: GCA_051751125.1. Classification (GTDB taxonomy): domain Bacteria; phylum Bacteroidota; class Bacteroidia; order Flavobacteriales; family Flavobacteriaceae; genus Gillisia. Next base: position 33,774 of record JBNJKO010000022.1, on the reverse strand, counting down.
GATGGTTTGCGGGCAGATCCAACCGCAAAATATTCTTCCAAAGGCCACCGTAAAAAGGGTTATAAAAACCACCCCAATGATCATAGAGATCACGAAAAGATAGAAATCCTGTGGCCAGAACGGAAATCCAAAAATATTGAATTTGCGTTCCAGTACGTCAAATAACAAAAACTGATTGCCATTTACCTTAATAAAAGGAGCCGCGAACAAAAAGGTAATAAGGAAATAGCTTACCCATTTACGGTATTTATAAAGCGTGCCACTTGGTTTTTTAGGAAATACCCATTTTCTCTTTCCTTCATCATCCAGTGTCCCAATTGTATCTCTAAATTTTTCGTTGGCCTGCATTTACTATTTTTAAAATGTAATTTAAAATCTATTCTGGATCAATGACGAAAAATTCCCCTTCTGCCTCTTTTGGATCCGGTGGATTTGAACCGTGTAAACTCAAAATATAACTAGCTACCTGAGCAATTTCAGATGGTTTAAGGTCCTGCTTCCAGGAAATCATACCTTTCCCAGGCCTTCCTCCTTCAGAAATTACGGTATAAACTCCCGCAATATCACCATCAACAATCCAATAATCATCGGTTAAATTTGGTCCTATTCCTCCACCCCCATCGGCACGATGACAAGCGACACAATTCACATTATAGATTTTGCTTCCAGCACTTAGATCCGCTTCATCTGTTAAAAGGGCAACGGTGCTGGCATCTATTAGATCTGGTGCGTTTTTCTTGTACTCTTCAATTTCAACTCTTGCCTGAGCCATCTCAGCCTGATATTCCTCTGCCTGAGTAGTACCGTCAAATATGTGATAATAGGCCATATAACCGAAAGCCCAGATGATAGTTGCATAAAACCCATATATCCACCAGGGCGGCAACTTGTTATCCAACTCCCTAATCCCATCATAATCGTGATCCATGATAATCTCACCCTCCTCTTCTATAGGTTTCCTTTTTGTTAAGTTAGATTTAAGCTTTTTAAACCAATCCCAAAGCTTTTCTTTTTTTAACAGCTTATCCTGCAGGTGCTTTTCCCGCGCATCCTCATTAAGTGATTTAAAAAGAACATTTCCCAAAGCAGCAATCGCGATCTCAATTGCCAGAGCTGCGAGGAGTACCACTGCAAGAATACCAAGCAAAGCCGGGTATTTCACCATCACTAAGCCATCTTCTACAGGAAGTAAATATTCTATAAGCAGAAAAGCTATAACCACCAGCGCAGTTATTCTTAAGAAAGATATTAATAATTTCATAATTCAGAATCGTTTGAGTTATCTAATGGAATTTGGCTTACATTTTCTATATAAGTCTTTTTGGCGGTGAACACCCATATAAACAAAACCACAAAAAAGATGAAAAATATAAGAAGCGAGATGATGGGATAGATCTCTATTCCATCAATACTCTCCATATGGCCTTTTACAAATTTTAGCATAACAGACTGTTTTTATTGTACGTTAGTAGTGATTTTAATATCGGTTCCAAGTCTTTGTATGTAGGCGATAAGTGCAATAACTTCACGGTTTCTCATCTCAACAAAGTCCATCCCGTTTTCCTTGGCATAGGCCTTATCAGCTTCGTAGGATTTGGCAAAATCCGGATCGCTGTAAAGGTTTTCCTCTATTGCAATTCCCTGCTCCAGCATCCATTCCTGCGCATTCTCGATATCTTCAGGAGAATACGGAACTCCCAGCTTAACCATTACTTCCATCTTGGTTTCGGTATCCGATTTATCCAATTCATCCTGAATTATCCATTTATAGTTAGGCATGATGGATCCGGATGAGGTGCTTTGCGGATCATAAAAGTGGTTAAGGTGCCAGCTGTCGGAATATTTACCACCAATCCTCATCAAATCGGGCCCGGTACGTTTACTTCCCCATAGGAACGGATGATCATAAACATATTCCCCGGCTTTTGAATATTCCCCGTAACGTTCTACCTCACTCCTGAAAGGACGGATCATTTGTGAATGACAGCCAACACAACCCTCCCGTATATAAATATCACGACCTTCCAGTTCCAGAGGAGTATAAGGCATTACACTGGAAATGGTTGGGATATTGGATTTCACCATAATAGTTGGCACTATCTGGACAATCCCACCAATTAAAATTGCAACAGTTGCAAGCAGGGTAAGCTGAACCGGTCTTCGCTCCAACCAGTTATGGAATGCTTCTCCCGCAAGTCTTCTTTTTGGCACTTTTTCAAGCGGAGCAGATTCAGCAAGTTCATCGGTAACTGCACTTCCGGATCGTATGGTTTGAATAAGGTTATACAACATCACAAATGCTCCAACAATATAAAGGGAACCTCCTATTGCCCGCATCCAGTACATAGGTATAATTTCAGAAACCGTTTCTAGAAAATTTCCATAAACCAGGGTTCCATCCGGATTGAACTGCTTCCACATGGAAGCCTGAACAAAACCGGCAACATACATTGGCAGCGCATAAAGAATTATTCCCAGGGTTCCTATCCAGAAGTGGAAATTTGCCAGACCGGTAGAGAATAATTTTGTTTTAAATAATCTTGGAAGCATCCAGTAAATCATACCGAAAGCAAGGAATCCATTCCAGGCAAGCGCACCTACGTGCACATGCGCAATAATCCAGTCGGTAAAGTGACCTATTGCATTCACGTTTTTAAGCGATAACATAGGGCCTTCAAAAGTTGCCATTCCATAGCCAGTTAAAGCAACCACCATAAATTTCAGGGTAGGATCTGTTCTAACTTTATCCCATGCACCACGCAGGGTCAATAGTCCATTGATCATTCCTCCCCAGGATGGAAATAATAGCATCAATGAAAAAGCTACCCCAAGGTTTTGAGCCCAGTCCGGTAATGATGAATATAATAAGTGATGTGGTCCGGCCCATATATAGATGAAAATGAGCGACCAAAAGTGAATAATAGATAATTTATAGGAATAAACCGGCCTGTTGGCCATTTTAGGAATGAAATAATACATCAATCCTAAAAAAGGAGTGGTAAGGAAGAATGCAACCGCATTATGCCCGTACCACCATTGTACCAAAGCATCCTGCACTCCGGCATATGCAGAATAACTCTTTAAAAATCCAACCGGAAGCGCTAAACTGTTGAAAATATGGAGTACTGCAACCGTAACAAAAGTTGCCAGGTAAAACCAGATTGCCACATAAAGGTGCCGTTGTCTTCTTCTGAGAATCGTACCTATCATGTTTACTCCGAATGCGATCCAAACCAAGGCAATTGCAATATCGATTGGCCATTCAAGCTCAGCATATTCCTTAGAGGATGTGTATCCCAGCGGAAGGCTTATTGCTGCTGCAACAATAATTAACTGCCAGCCCCAGAAATTAATATTGCTCAATGCATCTGAAAACATCCTGGCTTTCAGCAATCGTTGCAGGGAGTAATAGATACCGGCAAAAATCGCATTTCCTACAAAAGCAAAAATTACTGCGTTGGTATGCAAAGGCCTTAATCTACCAAAACTTAACCAGGAAACACCATCGGTTAGATTTGGGAACAAAAACAAAAAGGCAAGCAGTAGGCCCACCGACATTCCAACAATACCCCAAAAAATGGTGGCGTACGTAAACTTCTTTACGATCTTATTGTCATAATAAAACTGCTCAATTTCCATACTTAATCTTCTTTATTTTTAGTGGTTGATTTTTTAACAGAGGGGTCTTCTTTCACCATTTCGTCTTCAAACAGCATCCGTACAGATGGTGTATAAGTATCATCAAACTGTCCGCTCCTAACAGAAAGAATAAAAAGGATGAAGAATAAAACTGCCACTACAATACTTATAATCAGCAGTATATAAATTACACTCATAATAGCTTGTTTTACCCGCCAAAAGTAGATTAGCAGGTGATTTCAAAAAATGACGCTCATCATATTTGGGACAATGGTTATTTTAATTTCCGTGATAAAATATTTGTCATTAAAGTGGTAAATACCACCACGCTTATAGAACTCAAAGGCATTAGAATTGCCGCAACAACCGGCAATAACTGTCCTGTAATTGCGAAATACAAACCTACGATATTATATAAAAATGAAAGCCCAATACTCATTTTTATAATATCGCGGGTTCCCTTTGCCGCCCGGATATAAGAATACAATTCCTTAAATTTTGAGGCATCCAAAATGGCATCACAGGCGGGAGAAAACACATTTACATTTTCTGAAATCGCAATACCAACATCGCTTTGCCTTAAAGCTCCGGCATCATTCAATCCATCCCCCACCATCATAACTTTATGTCCCAAATCCTGACAGCTTCGGATGTAATTCAATTTCTCTTCAGGTTTTTGGTTAAAGAAAAATTTGGTTTTTGTAGGCAGTAATTCCTTCAACACGGCTGCTTCCCCGTTATTATCTCCAGAAAGTATAACCAAATCATATTCTGCAGCAAATTTTTTAAACAATGCCGAAAGTCCGGGCCGGTATTCATTCTGAAATAAAAAGCTGCCTTTATATTCTTCGTTCAGTTTAACATGAACAGCAGTTTGCAAACCGTTATGCATTTCTCCGGCACTTACAAAGGATGCACTCCCTATTTTTATATTATCAGCATCAAAATTCGCCTGCATTCCCTGCCCGGTGATCTCTTCAAATTCCTGTACTTTTACCAGTTCACGACCATTTAAATGCTTGTATAAGGAACGGCTCAACGGATGCCCGGAAGATCGCAATGCCGATTTCAACATAGATTCTTCGGGAATGCTTAAGGAAGTTCCGGTATAGGATATTAAATTTTTGGCATTGGTTGTGATGGTGCCTGTTTTATCGAAAATCACGGTATCTATTTTTGCCAGCCGTTCTATTGCCGGGGCATTTTTAAGATAAAACTTAAGTTTTCCAAAGATCCTGAGCATATTCCCCAAAGCAAATGGAGCGCTCATCGCCAGTGCACAAGGACAGGCTATAATAAGGATTGCGGTAAAAACATTCATCGCCAGGCTTGGCTCCACCATGAGCCAATAAGAGGTTGAAACAAAAGCGATAAGAAGAATGGTTATTGTGAAATATTTACTGATGGTATTGGTAAGAGAGCTAAAGGAATTCTCTTTTTCAGAATCAAAAACCTGATTGCTCCAAAGCTGTGTAAGGTAACTTTGGGAAACGGGTTTTAAGGTTTCAATTTCAATACTTCCGGAAACCTGTTTCCCGCCGGCATAGATCTTACTTCCCGATTCTTTTTCCACAGGCTCAATTTCCCCGGTTACAAAGCTGTAGTCTATAAGCGCTTTTCCTTTTATTAAAATAGCATCAACAGGAATCAATTCATCGTTGCGTATTAAAACCCGGTCCCCTTTTGCTATCTTGTTTACCTGGACATTTTCTTCGGAACCGTTTGAATTTATCCTGGTAACAGCAATGGGAAAATAGGATTTATAATCCCGCTCAAACGAAAGAAAACTGTATGTTTTTTGCTGAAAGAATTTCCCAAGCAACAGGAAAAATACCAGCCCGGTCAAACTGTCAAAAAAGCCGCTTCCAAGATCAAAACTTATTTCTACGGTACTGCGCACAAATAAAACAAGGATCCCCAAAGCCAGCGGAACATCTATATTAAGAACTTTTGCTCTTAGCCCTTTGTATGCTGAAATAAAATATCCCGAAGCCGAATAGAAAAAAACCGGAAGTGAAAAAGCAAACATCAGCCACCTAAAAGTGCTTTTATATTGCTCCAGCCAGAATTCCCCAACATCGAAATATTCAGGAAAAGAAAGGAACATCACATTGCCAAATGCAAAGCCTGCAATTCCCAGTTTGTAAATTATCGAGCGATCTTTGTGTTTCTTTTCAGTTTCATAATCGTCCAGGCTTATGTAAGGCGCATAGCCAATTCTGCCAAGCAAAACCGCCAATTCCTTTAAAGAAATCCCTTCAGAATTAAAAGTCACACGCACTGTTTTCTTCGGAAAATCAACCTGTGAGGCTTTAATGTTTTTGTTGAGTTTATTCAGGTTTTCCAAAATCCAGATGCAGGAACTGCAATGAATATGGGGAATGTAAAGCGTGATTATTTGAGTACCCTCATCGTTGAATTCCAAAAGTTTTTCAGCGATAGAAGTATTGTCCAGAAAATCATATTTCCCTTCCGTTTCATTTGGACTGGCTCCGGGTGCATTTTGGAGATCATAGTACCCGGTAAGATCATTTTCAGAAAAAATTTCGTAGACTATTTTACAGCCGTTACAACAAAAGTTTTTTTCATCAAAAACAATTGTTTCAGCCTCGCATGAATCTCCGCAATGAAAACAGCTTGAAATTTTACTCATCAAATTTTTATTCCGGGCAAAGGTACGCAGTTAAACAATAAAAAAAATGTGACGATGATCAGATTAGGCAATAATCGTATCCAATTTAACAAGGTATGGCATTTTAGAATGGTATAATACTACAAGATTTATCCCCTTCTTTTTATAGGACCATGCTCTACAACACTAGAGAGGATTATGTGGGTTTTGGTTTCTCCGTAAGTGATTAATTTATCGATAAATTCTTCCAGATGAGACTGATCATAAAGCACCACCTCCATAATAATGTTTTCATTTCCTGTAATCCGGTAACAATTGATCACTTCCTTAAATTCCTTTACTTTTTCCAGAAAAGGCTTTAGTCTTCCCATAAACGCCCTAAGGGTGATCACAGCTTTAAGCTGATGGCCGGTTTTATGATAGGACACTTCCGCTTTATAGCCCTTAATAATACCGCTATCCTCCATCTTCTTCACCCTATCAGCAACAGCGGGAGAAGTAAGACCAACTTTACGACCTATTTCTGAAAAGGATTGCCGCGCATTCTTCTGAAGGGATTCTAATATTAACCAGTTTAATCGATCTAAAGGCATATTTAAACTTTAAAGGGGTTATAACATATAAATTTAAAGTAAATCTATGATTTTGCATTAAAAACGAAAGATTACTTTGTTGAAATCAGTGTAATTTTACATTCTCTGAAGAAAAGAATATATAAAAAGATTATGCAACCTATTGAATTTTCAAATCTTCCTGTTTATAAAAAAGCACTTGAAATATTTAAAGTTTCAAGGGCGATCGCGTGCAGTATTAGCGATAACAGAAATATTTTGGAAATGGAGCATTCCGAAGAGCTCAATCACAGGTTCGCGGGGGAGCTCGTAACCGATGCACTGGCCCTTGTACCGGAATTGGCAGTTGTGCAAAACACTTCCAGCTATTCCCTTCGAGTGAAAAGAGCCAGAAAAATACAGAAATCCGCCAGGGGCATCTTACTGAAATGTAGAAAACTGGAATTCAACGGAGTAAAAGAAAAGGAATTTTTATCGCTGCTTAAATTAGAAATACAACAATTTAATAGAATTTTCGCAGAGTGGATCTATAGTCTTCCTATAGATAAAAAAGTTAATTAGAGATCAAATCTGGCGTTAAAAATGCAAGATTTACACCTTCAATAAACATATTGGTTCCAATAATTGCTATAATAAGTCCCATTATTTTTTCTATTACCACGATCTTGTTTTTCCCAATATAGCGTACCAAATAATCGCTGGAAATAAATGCCAGGTGGTTTAAATACATAATAAGTGCGAACATAACTATGATGATAAGAAGCTCCGCATATCCTGCATTTGTGGTATAGCTCATTGCTGTAACTATGGTTCCGGGACCTGCCAGAATTGGGATTGCCAATGGTGAAATTGAAATCCCTTCATTAAAGTTGATTTCCGATTGATTATCAATACTGGATTCCTGTGCCCGAATCATTTCAAATCCTACAAAAAATATCAGTATCCCTCCGGTAATCTTAAAAGCTGGAATGGTAATTCCAAAAAGATCGAAAACATACTTCCCAATTATAATAAATCCGGAAACAATTATAAAAGCAGTGAAGGTAGCTTTTCTGGAAATTTTTTTCTTGGTTTTTGCATCTGCAGCCTTGGTAAGGCTTAGGAATATAGGAATGTTCCCCGGCGGACTGTTAATCGCGAAGAAAGCGGTAAATGTACCTATGGCAAACAACCATAAATTTTCCATTGAAGTTAATTTTTACAAGCCGCGAAGTTAGAGTTTTAATTTCAAAAGCTGGAAAATATTATTGAATTTTCTTTTGTTTTAAATCATATCGATTTTGACAGAGCCAGTGCATATTTTTTCCTTGAAAACAAGAACATTGAAGGCTAGAAGATCCCTCTATTATGACACCTTCTGAAAAGAGATGATTCAAGCAGGAATGTTGTGGACTTTTCAAAAATATTGGTCAATCTGAAAAAAAGGTATTTTTTTCCACTCCCGGGTAACTCAAATCAAACCCGCTTCACTGGATGTTAGCGTATTACGCCCTGTTCAGGGCTTGAAATTTTAATTCCTCCACAACTTCTGAGAATAATCCAAAGAGATTTCGGTTCGCTTCGACCAACAAAATAAGCGATCTCTAAGCCTTCGTTGCGCAAGGGTAAGAGTCTTTAAAAATTCGCCTTATTCTCAGAGATACTCCTCTTTTAAGAGATCCGTCTTAAAAGAGATTTCGGTTCGCTTCGACCAACAAAATAAGCGACCTCTAAGCCTTCGCTGCGCAAGGGTAAGAGTCTTTAAAAATTTGCCTTATTCTCAGAGATACTCCTCTTTTAAGAGATCCGTCTTAAAAGAGATCCCGTGTTCGCTGCGCTCCACGGGATAAGCGACCTCTAAGCCCTCGCTGCACGAGGGCAAGAGTCTGCTTACATGTTTCTTCTATACTGCCCGCCGACCTCAAACATCGCATTGGTGATTTGACCTAGAGAACAAACCTTCGTGGCTTCCATAAGAACCTCAAAAAGATTTTCGTTTTCAATAGCCGCTTTTCTGATCTTTTCAAGAGCGGTTTCCGCGCTATCTTCCTTAGCTTTATGAAGGTTTTTTAAGGTGGTGATTTGATATTGTTTTTCTTCTTCTGTAGCTCGTATCACTTCTCCCGGGGTTACCGTTGGGGAACCGGTAGAACTAAGAAAAGTATTTACTCCTATAATTGGGAATTCACCATTGTGCTTTAAGGTTTCATAGTAAAGGCTTTCTTCCTGAATTTTACTTCGTTGGTACATGGTTTCCATAGCCCCGAGAACTCCTCCTCTTTCCGTGATCCGGTCAAATTCAAGCAATACTGCTTCTTCAACAAGATCGGTTAACTCCTCAATGATGAACGCACCCTGAATTGGATTTTCGTTTTTGGTAAGTCCTAATTCCTTGTTTATTATCAACTGGATTGCCATCGCTCTTCTTACAGAAGCTTCTGTAGGTGTCGTAATCGCTTCATCGTATGCGTTTGTATGAAGAGAATTACAGTTATCATAAATAGCATAAAGTGCCTGCAGGGTAGTTCTAATGTCATTAAAATCTATTTCCTGGGCATGCAGGGAACGTCCGGAGGTCTGGATGTGATATTTCAACATTTGCGCCCTTGGATTTGCTCCATATTTATACTTTAAGGCTTTTGCCCATATTTTTCTGGCCACTCTTCCTATCACTGCATATTCCGGATCTACTCCGTTGGAGAAAAAGAACGATAGGTTTGGACCAAATTTATCGATGTCCATTCCGCGACTAAGGTAATATTCCACATAAGTGAATCCGTTGGCCAAAGTAAGCGCCAGTTGGGTTACAGGATTAGCTCCTGCTTCAGCAATATGATATCCGGAAATCGATACCGAATAAAAATTCCTGACTTGTTCTTCGATAAAATACTCCTGAACATCTCCCATTAAACGCAGGGCAAATTCTGTAGAGAAGATACAGGTGTTTTGCGCCTGATCTTCTTTTAAAATGTCTGCCTGAACAGTACCTCTGACAACATTTAGAGTGTTTTTTTTGATCGTATCATAAACATCTGCCGGTAAAACCATATCTCCGGTAACCCCCAGCAGCATAAGTCCCAACCCGTTATTCCCTTCAGGAAGATTTCCCTGGTATTGCGGGCGGTCTACATTTTTGTCCTTATATATTTTTTTGATCTTTTCTTCAACTTCCTTCTCCAACCCATTTTCAGTGATGTATTTTTCACATTGCTGATCGATGGCTGCATTCATAAAGAACCCGAGCAACATTGGCGCCGGGCCATTGATGGTCATACTTACCGAGGTCATCGCATCGGCAAGATCGAAACCGGAATAAAGTTTTTTCGCATCATCCAGACAGCAAATAGAAACCCCTGCATTCCCGATCTTTCCATAAATATCGGGTCTATGATCGGGATCATTTCCGTATAAGGTAACAGAATCAAAAGCAGTGGAAAGTCTTTTAGCGGGAAGTCCCATACTCACGTAATGAAATCTCCGGTTGGTACGTTCTGGTCCGCCTTCTCCGGCGAACATTCTCGTTGGATCTTCCCCGGCTCTTTTAAATGGATATAATCCGGCTGTATAAGGAAATTCCCCGGGAACATTTTCTTGTAAGCACCATCGCAAAATATCTCCCCATGCTTCATATTTTGGCAAGGCTATTTTTGGGATCTGTGAATGTGATAAGGATTCTGTATGGGTTTCAACCTTGATCTCTTTATCCCTCACCTTAAAGGTATAAACAGGCTCTTTATATTTACTGACGGTATCTTTCCATCCGGTAATAACTTCCCAGTTATAAGGATCAAGATCCATTTTCACACGGTCAAATTCTACTAACAGCAATTTGCTGAATTGTTTTTGATCTTCTGCTACCTCCTTCATAAAGTCATCATCAATACCATATTTGGTAAGACTTAACTTTGCACCCGTAACAGATTCCATCGTTTTATAAACCCCATAAAGCTTTTGAGCAACTTCTGACTGGGTAACTGCTTTTTCATCATAACTCCTGTTATTTTCAGAAATTTCAGATAAATAACGGACCCGGCTGGGTGGAATTATATAGATCTTTTCGCTGGTATCTTCATTGGTGAGAAATGTGGAATTCAATGCGGAATTTGTTCGCTCATCGATTTTATTCATCAGTTTCCGGTAAAGGGTATTCATGCCGGGGTCGTTAAACTGAGAAGCAATGGTTCCATAAACCGGAAGGCTTTCAGGATCCTCATGCCATAATCCGTGGTTCCGCTGATATTGTTTTTTTACGTCCCGCAAGGCATCCAGCGCCCCGCGTTTATCAAATTTATTGATCGCGACCACATCTGCAAAATCCAGCATATCGATCTTCTCCAATTGTGTGGCAGCACCAAATTCGGGCGTCATCACATATAAGGAAGCATCAGAATGTTCTATAATCTCGGTATCAGACTGGCCAATTCCGGAGGTTTCCAAAAGAATTAAATCATAACCTGCTGCTTTTAAAACTTCCACGGCTTCAGCAACATATTTGGACAAGGCAAGATTAGACTGTCGGGTCGCCAAAGAGCGCATATACACTCGGGAATCATTGATCGCATTCATTCTAATCCGGTCTCCCAAAAGGGCACCCCCGGTTTTTCTTTTTGAAGGATCCACAGAAATTATTCCGATGGTTTTTTCAGGAAAATCTACTAAAAATCTTCGTACCAACTCATCCACCAGGGACGATTTCCCGGATCCGCCGGTACCGGTAATTCCAAGAACCGGAGTGGAGGCCCCTCCCGACCTTCCAGAAGGGGAAGAGTTTGATTCATCTGTCTTAAAAGCATTTAAAAATTCTTCATGCCTGTTTTCGGCAAGGGAGATAAGCCTTGCTATGGTATTTACATCCTTGTTTTTAAGGAGTTTTTCAACTTCTTTTTTATTTTTTAAGGGAGGAGTTGGAGTATCGGCAGTTCTCACAAGGTCATTGATCATTCCCTGCAAGCCCATTTCCCTGCCATCATCAGGAGCATAGATACGGGTAATTCCGTAATCCATCAATTCCTTGATCTCTTCCGGAAGTATCACTCCACCGCCACCACCAAAAATCTTGATATGGCCTGCGCCTTTTTCCTGAAGCAGGTCATACATATATTTGAAATACTCATTATGCCCTCCCTGGTATGAAGTCATAGCAATTGCATTGGCATCTTCCTGAATCGCGCAATTCACCACCTCTTCCACACTTCGGTCATGGCCAAGATGAATCACCTCCACCCCGGTAGACTGGATAATGCGGCGCATAATATTTATGGCGGCATCATGCCCGTCAAAAAGAGAGGCTGCGGTTACTATTCTTACTTTATTTATGGGTTTATAAGGGGCTTGTACTTCCATTTCTATTGAGTTTTTTAATCCCTCGTTGATGGTTTTAGCCGCCTGACGAACGGGCAGGTTCCCCGAGGTTTTTGATTGCCGCAATTTACGAATTATACAAGAAATTTCGCATATATGAAGAATTTTTAAGAATTGTCCAAAAAAAATAAATCTCTTAAAGCCAAATACCTATTTCAACAAATAAATGTAGTAAAAGTCAGTAATTTGTAAATAATAATCAAAATTGATTGTTTTAATATAACTATAACAAGTGATTATATAACAGGACGCGTTTTTATTAATACTTTTGAACCAAATTATTTAGATGAAACATCCTTAAGAATAAAATTTCTTACACAGAAAGGTACTTCTATGGATGTTATATATGTCCGCTAAAACAATATTAAAAACAGATGAAATGAGCATAACGAAAACTCGATGCAAACACCATTGAAAATATGCGAATTACATATGACCAATAAAAAACAATAAAAAGCCCCAGATGAAAAAATTTCTACTTCTCTTACTTATTCCTGTATTAACCGGATGTGCAGAACTGCAGGATATCGCGAATCAAATGCCTAATGGTGGATATGGAATCACAAATGCTGAAATTGCTACCGGTTTACAACAGGCTCTTGATCAGGGAATTGATAAACAGGTAACAAAATTAACCCAGGAAGATGGTTTCTTCAGAAATGAGCTTGTAAGGATCACTTTGCCACCGGAATTACAAAAAGTGGATAAAACCCTTCGTGATGTTGGGCTTAGTTCCCTTGCAGATGAAGGTCTAAAAGTTTTGAACCGCGCTGCTGAAGATGCTGTCAAAGAGGCTACGCCAATTTTTGTGAATGCGGTGAAGGAAATTACATTTACCGATGCACGAAATATTCTACTGGGAAACAACACTGCCGCCACTGCCTATTTAAGTCAAAAAACCGAACAGCAACTTTATTCCAAATTCAATCCGGTAATTACCAATTCGCTGAATCGCGTAGGTGCAACCCAAGTTTGGACAAATATAATAGACCGGTATAATGCCTTGCCATTAACGGCAAAAGTAAATCCGGATTTATCGGATTATGTAACCCGGGAAGCTTTGGATGGAGTTTATACAATGATTGCAGTCGAAGAGCAGGAAATAAGGACAAATCTCGCTGCCAGAACAACCCAAATATTGAAAAGGGTTTTTGCCTTACAGGATTAAAATAAACAGAACTTTACAATTACTTTAACCTCAGCTTAGTACAATTTAGAACCAAGAGTATTTAATTTTGCCAGAAATTTGCAATAAATATGTTTGGAAATATTTTATTTAAGAGTAAAGAAGAGCGATTGTGTCAGAAATATTCCAGCCTCATGAATCGTGCATTTCAAGCGGCTCTAACAAATAAAGACCGAAGTGACGAACTTAATGTCCGTGCCAAGGAAGTTCTGGAAGAATTAAGAGCTCTTAATTATAAGGATTTAGACAATTGTTTTTGAAAATCTTCGAAATAATGAAATGCAGGTAATAATCTGGAGCCATACCAGCTAAAAAATTCACCATTTACCAATAATATTGGCACATCACAAACCTCCTGAATTTCCTTAATATGAGCACGCTTAAATGGGTAAGGCTCAGAAGAAAGAAAAATAACATCTGGCTTTAAAAGCTTTAACTTCCTAAGTGTTGTTTGCGGATAACGTTCAGGATCGACTTCAAATACATTCTTTAATCCGTTTAGCTTCAACATGGAATTTATAAAAGTATTCCCTCCCGCTACCATCCAAGGGTTTTTCCAAATCAAATAAGCTACTTTAATATTTTTTTCAGGAATTTGAGCCTGAAATTTTTCCTTTTCAACTTTCAATTCCTCAGTTAATTCTTCAGCTTTTTCAACGCATTGAAAAAGTTCACCATACATAGCGATGAGTTTCAGAGAATCTTCAAAATTATTTATTTCAGAAACATGGACAGGGGCAATTTTTTGCAATTCCTTAACCATTTCCGGGGTATTCTCCTCCTTATTACACAGAATAATATCCGGGTTTAAATTCCGGATGGTATCAAATTGAACCGTTTTTGTTCCTCCAACCACTTTTTTCTCTTTCCTAAGCCGGGAAGGGTACACACAAAATTTTGTAACACCTACAATTTTGTCCTCAAGACCAAGGTAAGAGAGCAGTTCTGTTTGACTGGGGACTAAAGAAACTATTTTTTGGGGCACCTTATCTAATTGTATATCCCTGTTTAACTGGTCTTTCATAATATTATTGAAACTATTGTTTACTGGTCTGTTTATAATCTATACTGAAATGAAATTCTTTAGGATTTTCTTTCTTGTTTCCTACAGCTTAAGAATGGCATTACCAAGTTTAAGATTTATTTTATGTGGCACAAAAAGAATACTTCCTATACTACCAAGAAAATTATTTGGGAAATTTAGATAATTGTGCTGCCATTTCTCTTTGCATAACTTCAGCTTTCGCAGCTGCAATTTCAGCAAAATTTGAAGTTTCAGAAGCATATATAATTCCGCGGGAAGAATTTACCAGAAGTCCTACATTTTTGCTCATCCCGTATTTACAAACATCCTCAAGAGATCCTCCCTGTGCTCCCACTCCGGGAACAAGCAGAAAATTATCCGGAATCAACTTCCTGATCTCTGCCAGGTGTTCTGCTTTAGTGGCACCAACCACATACATCAATCTTTCTGAATTTTCCCAGGTTTTGGAAGTTTCGATCACCTTTTTATATAATTCTACCCCATCTGTTTTCAGGGTTTGGAAATCAAAAGCACCTTCATTGGAAGTGAGCGCGAGTAATATGGTATGTTTATCCCGAATTGCAAGAAAAGGTTCCACAGAATCCTTTCCCATATAAGGTGCAACCGTTACAGAATCAAAAGCCATTTCCTGAAGAAAGGCCTTTGCATACATAGCCGAAGTATTCCCAATATCGCCTCTTTTTGCATCGGCAATAGTGAAAAGGTCTGGATATTCACTGTTTAGATATTCAATGGTTTTATTAAGCGCTTTCCATCCTTTTTTACCCTGTGCCTCATAAAATGCTGTATTGATCTTATATGCCACCGCAAATTGATTTGTAGCATCTATAATATCCTTATTAAAGGCAAACATAGGATCCTCCTCAGAAAGTAGATACGTTGGAATTTTATCAAGATCGGTATCCAGGCCAATACATAAAAATGATTTTTTCCTGTGTATTTGTTCAAGAAGCGCTTCTGTGGTCATGTTTTAGGGATTTAATGTAAGAATAAGTATTAGAACTGAAACACAACATTAAAACACATCGCTGTTTTCTCTGAGTTTCCGTGTGTTTTCAACCAATGCCAATTCATCTATAATTTTTTGAATATCCCCATTGATAATGTTGGACAAATCATAGAGCGTCAGATTGATACGATGATCTGTTACCCTACCCTGGGAATAATTGTAAGTGCGTATCTTTGCGCTTCGATCTCCACTGGAAACCATAGAGTTCCGCTTTGCAGAATCCAGTTCCATTTGCTTGGCAAGTTCCTGTTCATACAACCTAGATCTCAAAACCCTAAAAGCTTTTTCCTTATTTTTATGCTGGGATTTCTGATCCTGACATTGAGCAACCAAACCGGTTGGAACGTGCGTTAACCGCACTGCTGAATAAGTCGTGTTTACGGATTGTCCTCCGGGACCTGAAGAACAGAAATAATCTATTCTCACGTCTTTGGGGTTGATCTCAACATCAAATTCTTCAGCTTCAGGAAGCACCATCACCGTTGCTGCAGAGGTATGCACTCTTCCCTGGGTTTCTGTTTGCGGCACCCGTTGTACCCGGTGAACACCGGCTTCAAATTTAAGAGTCCCGTAAACATCTTCTCCCGTAACCTCAAAGATCATTTCCTTGAAACCGCCACTGGTACCCTCATTATAATCTACAATAGTTGCTTTCCACCCTTTGCTCTCTACATATTTGGTGTACATTTTATAAAGATCGCCCGCAAAAATACTGGCTTCATCCCCACCGGTACCAGCGCGAATCTCCATAACCACATTCTTTGCATCTTCCGGATCTTTGGGAACCAACATGATCCTTATTTTATCCTCCAGTTTGGCAAGCTCATTTTTGGAATCTTCTAACTGATTTTTAGCCATATCAGTCATTTCAGGATCACTTCCATCGGAGATGATTTCCTGGGCTTCCTCAATATTATTTGTAAGTTCTATATACCGCTCGCGCACATCCATGAGCGCTTTAAGATCCTTGTATTCTTTATTAAGTTCTATGTACCGCTTCTGATCGGAAATCACATCCGGTTGAATGATAAGATCATTCACCTCATCAAAGCGTTGCTTCACTATATTCAGCTTCTCAATCATAAATTTTCACAAAATTTTTCGGAACAAATTTACAATAATTCCTTGGATTTAGAATTACCGGAATTTGCGCTTTACTGGAACGGATACAAATCCATAAACAGGATGAATGCATTTTTAAAACAAAGCAGTCTCTCCTGGTTTTGAGTAAGAAAGCTTCTGCAAAAAGGCTTTTAAGCAGGATTATTAATATGTAAATTCCCCAAACTCACTTTTAATGGTGAGTTTTTTAGTTTCTGAAGCTTCTACGCGACCAATGATTTTAGCATCTACTTCAAAGGATTTAGAAATATTTATAATTTCATCGGCGATATTTTCATCCACATACAGTTCCATGCGGTGTCCCATATTGAATACCTGGTACATTTCTTTCCAGTCTGTTTTACTTTCCTCCTGAATTAATTTAAAGAGCGGCGGCATCTCAAAAAGATCATCTTTAACGATATGGAGATTGTCTATGAAATGAAGGATCTTTGTTTGTGCTCCGCCACTGCAATGCACCATTCCAAAAATCTCTTTATTGCTGAATCTCTTCAGGATTTTTTTAATAATTGGAGCATAGGTTCTGGTGGGTGAAAGTACAAGTTTGCCTGCATCCAGCGGCGAATTTTCAACTTTATCGGTAAGGTTTTTACTTCCGGAATAAATTAAATTTTCGGGAATACTGTTGTCAAAACTTTCAGGATATTTTTCGGCTAAAATTTTAGAAAATACATCGTGCCTGGCTGAAGTCAGGCCATTGCTCCCCATTCCCCCATTATATTCCTTCTCATAGGTAGCTTGTCCAAACGAAGCCAATCCTACAATCACGTTTCCGGGTTTTATATTGGAATTATCTATTACATCACTTTTTTTCATCCTGGCGGTAACCGTAGAATCCACAATGATGGTTCTCACAAGATCACCAACATCTGCCGTTTCTCCTCCGGTGGAATGAATTTCCACGCCATGTTCCTTGAGATCTGCTAAAAGTTCCTCGGTGCCGTTGATGATCTCAGAGATCACTTCTCCTGTAATCAGGTTCTTATTGCGGCCTATGGTCGATGAAAGAAGAATATTATCTGTAGCGCCTACACAAAGCAGGTCGTCTATATTCATAATAAGTGCATCCTGCGCGATGCCTTTCCAGACAGAAACATCCCCGGTTTCCTTCCAGTACATATAGGCCAGCGCTGATTTTGTACCAGCACCATCGGCATGCATGATCAGGCAAAAATCCTCATCTCCCGTGAGATGATCGGGAACAATCTTGCAAAAGGCTTTCGGAAAAAGACCCTTGTTCACATTTTTTATCGCGTTATGTACATCTTCTTTTCCTGCAGACACCCCTCTTCCGGCATATCGCTTACTTATTTCCTGACTCATGGAATGTTTCTTTTATGAGATCTCAAAGATACATTGTTTTGATTTTTCATCAAGGGTGTAAAAGCAAAAAGAGATAACTTAATTTCACGCAAAAAAAGACCTCACAGTTTTTAAAAACTTGTGAGGTCTGATTAGGAAAATATTGATGAATCTTATTTTGTAAACAACAATTCTCTGTATTTGGTCAAAGGCCAGATCTCATCGTCTACCAATAATTCAAGTTTATCACAATGGTAGCGTATCTCCTCAAAATAAGGTTTTACTTCGTCACAATATGCAAAAGCACGTTTTTCAGCATCCTCAATAAGGTTTGCTTTTTTACGTGCATCGATCATTTTGGTGATATCTGCATTGATATGTTCAATATGCTCAGAAATTTCCTTAATGATCTGGATTTGTTCTTTGGAATGTTTTTCAAAATCATCCATAAAAATTTCCTTCAATCCACGAACATTTTTTATAAGGATATTCTGATATCGAATCGCGGTAGGAATCACATGATTGCGGGCGATATCCCCAAGAATCCTTCCTTCAATTTGAATTCTCATGGAATAATCTTCCAGTTGTATCTCGTATCTGGCCTCTATTTCACGTTTATTCATAACTCCCATTTCTTCAAATAAAGCAATGGTTTTTTTAGAAATTTGCGCCTTTAAGGCACCCGGAGTGGTTTTATTATTACTCAGTCCACGTTTTTTAGCTTCGACCTGCCAAGCTTCTGCATAACCGTCGCCCTCAAAACGAATTTTCTTGGATTTTTTAATGTAATCTCTTAAGATGTTAAAGATGGCGTCATCTTTTTTCATCTTATCGTCTTTCACCAATTTATCCACGCTCTTTTTAAATTCCGTTAACTGCTTTGCAACGATGGTATTTAAAACCGTCATTGGATTCGCACAGTTTGCAGTAGAACCTACTGCACGGAATTCGAATTTATTTCCTGTAAAAGCAAAAGGAGAAGTCCTGTTTCTGTCGGTATTATCCAAAAGGATCTCGGGAATTTTCCCAACCACATTCAGTTTAAGATCTGTTTTTTCCTCAGGAGATAGTTTCCCATCGGTAACTTTTTCCAGTTCATCCAGAACACCGGTTAACTGACTTCCGATGAATGCCGAAATAATAGCCGGAGGTGCTTCATTTGCTCCCAACCTATGATCGTTTGATGCACTCGCAATGGTCGCTCTCAACAGCTCCTCATTATCATGAACCGCCATAAGGGTATTTATAAAAAAAGTAAGAAACTGTAGGTTCTTCATCGGGGTACTTCCCGGACTTAATAAATTCACACCGGTATCTGTTGCAAGGGACCAGTTGTTATGTTTTCCACTTCCGTTAATTCCTTTAAAAGGTTTTTCATGGAAAAGCACTTTAAAATTATGCCTTTCAGCAACCTTATCCATCAAATCCATCAATAATGAATTGTGGTCTACGGCAAGGTTTGCTTCTTCAAAAATTGGAGCCAGTTCAAATTGATTTGGCGCAACTTCATTATGACGGGTTTTTACCGGAATTCCCAGCAACATACATTCTATTTCCAGGTCTCTCATAAATGATAGTACTCGGGAAGGAATGGATCCAAAATAATGATCGTCCAGTTGCTGACCTTTAGCCGGAGAATGACCAAGCAAGGTACGTCCTGAAAGTTGAAGGTCTGGTCTTGATGCAAATAATGCAGAATCAATTAGAAAATATTCCTGCTCCCATCCAAGGGTAGCAGTAACTTTACTTACATTTTTATCAAAATATTTCGCAACGGCAGTAGCAGCATGATCCACAGATTGCAATGCACGAAGCAAGGGAGTTTTATAATCCAGGGCTTCACCAGTATAAGAAACATATACCGTTGGAATACACAAAGTCGTTCCATATATAAAAGCTGGAGAAGTTGGATCCCATGCGGTATAACCTCTGGCTTCAAAAGTATTCCGTATTCCCCCGTGAGGAAAACTGGAAGCATCCGGTTCCTGCTGAACAAGTTGAGTCCCGCCAAATTTTTCTATGGCAAGCCCATCTCCTATAGTTTCAAAAAAAGCATCATGTTTTTCGGCGGTAGAACCCGTTAAAGGTTGAAACCAATGCGTATAATGAGTAACTCCTTTAGAAATTGCCCATTCCTTCATTCCCGTAGAAATGTGGTCGGCTACTACCCGGCTTATCTTTAAACCAGATTTATTTGCATCAATAATATTTTGGTAAGCCTCTTTTGTAAGAAACTGACGCATAACGGTCTCATTGAAAACATTGTTTCCAAAAAGTTCAGATCGCCTTTTGGTCTCTTTTATCTTTACCGGTTTCCGGTTAAAGGTTTCTTTTAAAGCTTGAAATCTTAAGGTAGACATATAAGGGTATAGTTTTTAAGGGTTAACACCGACAAAAATACATATTTATGCAACACACCCCATACAATTTAGGGTGAAATTTTATTAATTTATATTATTTAAACCCGTAGCCCCCTAAAATTAGTCTATAAAGGCCATTCCAATAAAAATTACATAACTCACGAACAGGATTAATCCTTTATATCTTCCGAAGTTGTATTTCTTTGGAAGAAATGCCAGTGGGATCAAAATAAAAGCAAAGCCCAGCATCCAGAAGATATCGCTGGTAAGGATTTGTTCAGATTGTATATAGATGGGTTGAATTAAAGCAGTTATTCCCAAAACTGAAGCGATGTTAAAGATATTGGAGCCTATCAAATTCCCAAGGGAAAGCGCTTTTTCCTGTTTAAGCGCGGCGATAACCGAAGCCGCCAGTTCCGGAACACTGGTTCCTATTGCGATAATGGTTACAGAAATTACCCGCTCGCTTACTCCTAACATCCCAGCCAAATCAACCGCGCCGTTCACAAGCAATTCCGACCCGCCCCAAAGTGCAACCCCACCTATTACGAGCCAAATTATCATTTTAAAACCAGAAGTTATTTTCAGGGTTTCATTTATTCCTTTAACCTCTACATGAGCTTTTCGTGCCCTCCGAATTAAAAGAAACAAGTAAATAATTAAAGCGACAAGAAAAATTCCGCCTTCCAATCTTGATAAATTTCCGCCACTTCTTAAAAAATAGAACAGAGCAATGGAGAAAACCATCATGACAGGCCAGTTAAACCTGTAAAAATCGCGATCGATAGTTAGTGGAGAAATAATGGCTGTTATTCCAAGCACCAATCCTAAATTGGCAATATTGGAGCCTATAACATTCCCTAGGGAAATATCGGAAAAACCGCCAAGTGCAGCCTGTAAGCTCACCAGCAATTCCGGTGCAGAGGTTGCAAAAGAGACAACCGTTAGCCCAATAACCATTTTAGAAATGTTGAATTTAAAGGATAAAGCCACTGCAGCCCGTACAAGGAACTCTCCCCCCACTACCAGCAAAGCCAGACCAATAAGTATAAACAAAATGCTCATTATTTATTTTTTTGGCGAAGATAAAGAAACTAAACCCGAATATCGAAAGTGGAGCACTTGAGAAAACCTCGGAAAAGTTATTGTTACTTCAAAACCTGTAAAATAACAGGTGTTAAGGGAAAAGCGAAAATCCATTTTATAGCCTGCCAATGCATTTTTCAATATCTTTGATATAAACCGGCCAAACTATGAAAAAGAATATTTTTAAGTTCATTTCAAAAGTCAATAAAAAAGTGCTCCCCAGTTATTCAAAACAGCAACTGGACCTTCAAAAGGCCACTAATCTTCAGAAAGCGATAATTGGCTGGAAGTTTTGGGTGACAAAAAAGGCGTTGAATCAATAACCTATAAGCGATCTAACATCATAATCCCTTAATTTCAATTCGCCTTTTAAATAAGAAAGTTCTATAAGGAAATTACACTGCACGATCTTTCCTCCCATTTTTTCGATAAGGTTACAGGCAGTTCTTGCAGTTCCCCCGGTGGCCAACACATCATCGTGCAATAAGACAGATTCCCCTTTTTTAATAGCATCCTGATGAATTTCAAGAATATCCTTTCCATATTCCAAATCATAAACCTCGGCATAGGTTTTATAAGGAAGTTTCCCCGATTTTCTCACAGGAACAAAACCTGCATTGAGTTTCTCGGCTAAAATGGCTCCCAAAAGAAATCCCCGGGATTCAATACCAACTACTTTATCGATTTTAACATCGCCTATTAAATCCATTAACCTGGCTACGGTTTCCCGCAGAGCTGCGGGATCCTGAAGCAGTGGAGTAATGTCTTTATAATTGATTCCGGGTTTGGGAAAATCAGTTATTTCACGGATAAAACTGTCGATTTTTTTCATGATTCTAAGATAAAAAAAGTTAGCGCATCTTCCCCAAAATTATTAAACCATTTTTTAAGGGTTTTCTAGTATGCAATAAAAAGAATTTCGCAGGAATGGGAAATTCTAAACTTAGTGAAGTTGCAAAAATCGATTTAATCAGAATTCACTACAGAAATTCACTGGAATCATTTCGAAATGAGCCTGTCAGTGCGATCCTGATTTTTGAATCGGAAGAAGCAATCTGGCGATTGAGAAATCTCATGGTCTTAAACTCTGAACTTCTTTTGTAATTTCCTTCCCTAAAACATGAGATTTCTCGTCCCTCTATTCTATATACCTTAAAAAATCCAGATAAAATTTAATCCTTGAAGCAAACCAAATTCAAGTTAAAAACAGTCCGCTCGAAATGACAAACCCAACAAGATCGCTGAAATTCTTCCTCACAACAAGGGACGTCCTTGCGAGCAAAGCGCAGTAATCCAATTAACTTCCAACTTTGAACCTTTTCACCTTGAATCCAGAACCTTGAATTTTTCAATCTGTGTAATCCACGTTTTCAGTAATCCGTGCAATCCGTGTTTTCCCAAACCTTCCAACTTTCCAACTTTCCAACTTTCCAACTTTCCAACTTTTTATTTATCTTGCCAGTTCAAGTATGAAACACAATTCCTTCAATTTAAATACTATGCGATCTACCATTAAAAACCTATTCCCCCTGCTTTTTCTTTTCCTCATTTTTGAAACAGGATACACCCAGGAAAGCCAGCTTTCAGTAGAAAAAATAATGCAGGATCCGGCTTGGATGGGAACCTTCCCCTCAAATATTAATTGGAGCGAAGACAGCAAAACCATCTATTTCAATTATAACCTTCAGAAAGATCCTTCAGATTCCCTTTATAAAATAAGCCTTTCAAACCTGGACAAGATCGAGAAAGTTTCCTTTTCTGAAGAGAAAAATGCGCCAGGTCGGGGCGATTTAAATACTTCAACATCTCAAAAGGTTTACACCCTGGATAATGCTTTGATGTTGTATAATTTAAAGGATAATAAGAGCCGGCAATTATTGAAATTGGGGGATCGTATCCAGAATCCGCAGTTTCTCCAGGATGAAAACCTGATCTCTTTTACAATGGAGGATAATGTATTCCTTTATAATCTTTCCAGCGGAAGTATCCAAAAACTAACAAATATCCAATCGGGAGAAAAAAAGGAAACCGAAAAAAAACTTTCGGTAAAAGATGATTGGCTTGAAAAAGAAAATTTAGGATTGTTGGAAATTGTTCGGGAACGAAAAGATAAAAAAGAAGCCAGCGAAGCCTACAAAAAAACAACAGAGGGAGAAGAATTTGTGTTTTATACCGGGAAAAGATCCATCTCCAACCTTCAGGTTTCACCGGATGCAAAATATGCTACTTTCAGCCTTATTACCAGAGAAGATGAGGAAAGAACAATTGTACCAGATTACACCGATGCTTCCGGGTACACCGTAAATCTTCCTGCGAGAACAAAAGTTGGAGACCAACCGGTTAAAGTCGAATTGGCCATTTACCATCTGGAAAAGGATACGGTATATATGGCAAATACCGAAAATTTACCCGGAATTACAGACCTGCCTGATTATACAAAAGAATATCCTGGGCGAACATGGGAAGAAAAAATACGGGAAGTGATTCCTTCCGGACCTTATTTTAGTGATAATGGAAAACAGGCAATTGTAAACGTGCGTTCACAGGACAATAAGGATCGCTGGATCACTTTGCTGGACCTTGAAACCGGCAGATTAAAAAGCCTTGATCGCCAGCGGGATGAAGCCTGGATTGCAGGCCCAGGAATAGGATGGTCTTCCGGCGGTGGTACCCTTGGGTGGTTACCTGATAATAAGCACATTTATTTCCAGTCTGAGGAAAGCGGATATTCACACCTTTATGTTCTGGATGTTAATTCCGGAAGTAAAAAAGCACTTTCCAACGGCGACTACGAAGTTTTTGATCCGTTTTTATCCAAAGACAAAAAGCACTGGTTTTTAACGACCTCAGAAGTACATCCCGGGGAACGCCATTTTTACAAAATGCCGGTGATGGGAGGCAAAATGGAAAAACTCACTCAAATGACCGGGAATAATGACGTAAGACTTTCTCCCGATGAAAAACAACTGGCCATACTTTATTCCTACAGCAACAAGCCCTGGGAACTTTATCTAAAGAAAACCTCTGGAAATTCAGAAGCAAAACAATTGACTTCAGGCCAGTCTGAAATTTTTAAATCCTACGACTGGCGGGAGCCGCAACTTGTGAAATTTGAAGCAGAAGACGGAGTTATGGTTCCTGCAAGGATCTACAAACCTTCTGAAAGTGTGAATAACGGCGCTGCTGTGATCTTTGTACACGGAGCGGGATATTTACAAAACGTGCATAAATGGTGGTCGAGTTATTTCAGGGAATATATGTTCCATAATTTATTAACCGATCTTGGTTACACCGTGCTGGATATCGACTACCGCGGAAGTGCTGGTTACGGAAGGGATTGGAGAACTGCAATTTATCGTCATATGGGCGGAAAAGATCTTTCAGACCAGGTGGATGGCGCAGAATATCTTGTTGCCAAACATGGTGTAAATGCTGAAAATATTGGAATTTATGGCGGAAGTTATGGTGGTTTTATCACTTTAATGGGCCTTTTCAACGAAGCCGAAACCTTCAAATCTGGTGCAGCGCTAAGGTCGGTAACAGATTGGGCGCATTACAATCATGGATATACCTCGAATATCCTTAATACGCCTTCTGAAGATCCCATCGCTTATAAGCGGTCCTCCCCTATTTATTTTGCAGAAGGACTGGAAGGAAATTTATTGATAGCTCACGGAATGCTGGATGTAAATGTACATTTTCAGGATGTGGTCCGGTTGGCTCAACGGCTGATAGAACTGGAAAAAGATAACTGGGAAATGGCTGTTTATCCAGTTGAAGATCACGGCTTCGTGGAACCCAGCAGCTGGACAGATGAATATAAACGAATCCTGAAATTATTTAATGAAACGCTGATAGAGCAGTAGAATTAAAGTTGAAAGTTGAAAGTCGAAAGTCGAAAAGATCAAGATTCAATTCAGACTTAAAATTTGACTTAAATTAATTACCTCCTCCACCGGAGGCAATTCCAAGGGGAAAATACTTTTAGATTGTCATAGAAAATACGCGGGTTTTTGGCTGATTCCTTATCAACCGAAGATCAAATGCCATACAAACATTTCTCACAAACGGCCGGGCTTCCTCCTTCAATTTTAATGAGTTGGAAGTTATTTCTATCAGGTTATCCTGCTCCATCTCCTTTAACTGTTCTAAACAGGCGTCCAACTCCGGAAACTTCATTTCATCACTCTCCCAGGAAGTTTCAAAATTGCACATGATATTCAGGATATGTTTCCTAATTACCAGATCTTCCCCGGTAAGTAAATGTCCTCTCAAAAGGGGTAATTCTCCTTTATTTACCAGTTCTGTATATTCCTCCACACTTTTCACATTCTGTGCAAAACTGTACCAGGAATCGCTAATTGCACTCATGCCAAGTCCAATCATAAGCTGTGTTTTACTGGCAGAATAACCCATAAAATTCCGGTGAAGTTTTTCATCCTTCATCGCTTTATACATAGAATCTGTTTTCAAAGCGAAATGATCCATCCCTATTTCAACGTAACCCAATTCGGTTAAAAGACTTTTTCCTGTTTCGTATAAAAGTCGTTTTTCTTCAGCATTCGGAAGATCTTTTTCATCATATCCCCGTTGTCCTACCCCTTTGATCCATGGCACATGGGCATAACTATAAAAAGCGATCCTGTCTGGTTTTAACTGACTGGTTTTTTCAATGGTATCAATAATACATTCCTTGGTTTGATGTGGCAAACCAAAAATAAGATCGTGGCTTACGGAAGTATACCCTATTTTTCTGGACGCCTCAGTCACTGCTTTCACATTGCTAAAAGGCTGGATTCTGTTGATGGTTTGCTGCACCTTAAGATTGTAATCCTGAACTCCAAAACTGCTTCTTCTAAAACCAAGATCAAATAAAGTTTGTTGATGTACATCTGAAGTATTATTTGGGTGACCCTCAAAACTAAATTCGGCATCCAAATGCTTCTCAGCTTTTTCAAAGATACCGTCGATAAGCTTTTTAAGATTTTCAGGACTGAAGAAGGTTGGTGTTCCACCTCCTAAATGAATTTCCTTTACCTTCGGTTTTTCGCTTAAAATCTCACAGTATAAGTTCCATTCCTTAAGAACGGTATCTATATATGGCTCTTCAACACTATGCCTCTTTGTAATGCGCTTATGGCAGCCACAAAAAGTACACAGGTTTTCACAAAACGGTAAATGTATATATAGACTTATCCCTTCTTCCTGATTGCTTTCTTCAAAAGATCTTTGAAGCGTGGCAATCCAGTTGTTGGTCGTTATGCCGTCTTCATCCCAAAACGGAACCGTGGGATAACTTGTATATCTGGGACCGGGAATATTATATTTTTGAATAAGACTTTTTTCGCTACTCATAGAACTGCTTTAAGGGTAAAGGATTCGGAATGCAAATTTCCAAAATTTTATCAGGTTTTTAGCTGATGATGATCATATTTCCTAAAAACTTTTATCCAGTCCTGATGCTTGTTTCTAATATTAAATCAAAAACCTCGGGCAAGTCCACGAGGTATGTTACGATAATTCGGCAGTCCTGTTTACCAATAGAGCAGGAAATAGCTGGATTTTAAAAATTGTACAAATTCATTTCGTTACCCCGGAATTCCCCCCATCGAAATCACCAAACAATATGATTCAAAATAGCCAGGAAACTCAGAATTTTATTCTGAAGCGGGGAAACATTAGGAGCAACTTGATTTTTTGTAAAAAAATCACGCGGATTACAGTGAATAAAAAATTAACCCCTGAAAACGCAAATAAAAATACGCAGAGAAAACAAAAAAAAGATGAGCTACAGCAACCTCTGTGAAAATTTAAATGTAAATTTAGTCAGTAAAAAAAACTGAAATCACATGAAAAATTTATTGCTTGTACTGGTCTTTTTGGGGATGCTTTCTTGTGACAACAAACTTACGGAAAAAGAAAAGCAAGAATATACCAATAAAGGAAATGAAATTTCACAAACCACTTTTAAAGCATTAAGCGAAAAATTAACGGAACAAATGAAATTGGGTGGCCCAGCCCAGGCAATACCTTTTTGTAATGTTGCGGCCATACCTATTACCCAGCAATTATCCGAAGAGTTCGATGTAACCATAAAACGCACTTCAGATAAATTAAGAAATCCGGAAAATAAACCTTCTGAAAGGGAACTTGAAATTATAAATATGTACCATAAATTAATTTCAGAGGAGCGGGAAATGACACCAATTGTAGAGGTAGACAAGAATAATAACAAACATTATTATGCACCAATTATGTTAAAAGTAAACTGTTTGGCCTGTCATGGAAAAGTTGAAGAATTTGTATCATTGAAAACGGATTCCATTATAAAATCCCTTTATCCCAATGACAAGGCTATTGGATATAGCGAAGGCGATTTAAGAGGAATTTGGAGCATAGAGTTTAAAAAATAATCAATATATAAAAATTTTGATTTCAAATGGGGTGCAGGATTTCTCCAAGCCTTTCCTGTTTTCGGTTCTATTGTCTTTCTGCTAAATCGCTTTCAATTATATTTCATTTACTTTTTCCCAGGTTTGATCCACATTCAGGTAAAAGCTACCAAGGTGTTTAAAATTGCATTGGTTGGGCGCAATAAGGGAAAGAAAACTGCTGCCCTTTTCTCTTTGATAAAGATGATAGATTTCGCCAATCACAGGTTCAAAACTAAATTCTGAATTGAAAATGAGTGTATTGTACTCAAATTCCTCCATCATCTTATCATATTCGGCTTTCAACTCTACATACCTGGCTTTTATTTTATGATTAACTTTATTGATGCTCCTGTTTTTCCAGGTAGTTGTATCTATTGTGGTAATTACAGGTGCTCCTACAGAGGTTGCATACGGCTTTAATGCCGCATCATAACGCTTATCCTCAGTATTGAAAACCACGTTATCAGGTTTTTTTTCTTCAGTCATTATTGCCTAATTGGTTCATTTCAACTTTTCGAGTTGCTTCATAACTTCTTCGGCTTCAAAAGCTTTTTGATCGCTCATTTTTCGATTGGTTGTAGAGAGATCGAAGGATTCTTTCTGCAGCTTTTGATATTTCTCCTGTAACTTTTCTTTTTCTGTTTTCTTTTTAAATAATCCAAACATAACATTTCTATTTTCCCAAAGATACAAAATGTTTAACTTGTTATATTAATTGTTAAACAAAATATTTTCAAGGACTGGAAAACAATATTTGTTTAGATTGGTTTAATCAATTATCCCAAGCTCCATTTAAGCTGGATAATAAAAAATGAGTGCATAATATGAAGTATAGATGGCTATTAAATAGCAGAAGGTTTTTCAGGTTGTTTTAATTCCGATATTTCTAAATAATTCTTTCATTTCTGAAATATCAGTTCCCTTTTTCAATTCCATAAGGTCTCTATACTTTCCATTTTTCAGTTGGAGGCAAAACCTTTTTCGCCCAAAAATATTTTTTTCAGTCAGGGAGGTAATTTCGGATAACTTCAGCTTTTCAGAAGTTGATTTTTTCAGAAATGTGTAAATCAGTAATACCAAAGATGCCAATCCAACAATAATCCAAATAAAACCCATCCATTCAAATTGTATTTTTTCCAGTACGAAAACAG
Organism: Bacteroidota bacterium; assembly: GCA_051751125.1. Lineage (GTDB taxonomy): Bacteria > Bacteroidota > Bacteroidia > Flavobacteriales > Flavobacteriaceae > Gillisia. Next base: position 4,896 of record JBNJKO010000022.1, on the reverse strand, counting down.
GAAAAAGTACAGCGTTCATGATTGTGAAAATCAACGGGATTTTTAATAGCTGGTACTGCCTTTTTAATCCGTCTTTTATTTCAATCGATTTTTCTTTTTCGTTGAATGTTATTTTCATTTCAGGTTATTATCACTTCAGTAGAATCCCATTTTTGATGGCAATCAAAATTAGTTTCTCATCTTTTTCCAAATCCATATAATCAGTTTAATAATCATTACAACAATAATCCCAACTACAAGTCCTGTTATAAATTCTACCAGAATGCCGGGAATATTTTCAAATAAACCGTTCATGAAATTAATGTTATGCACAAAAATACCTCCCGAAACCAAAAGCAAGGCTATGGTACCAATGACTGAAAGGCTTTTAATGACTTTAGGCAGTGCATTGACCAGGAACCTGCCAATTTTATCGGAAATACTGTTTTCTTCCTGATTATAATCTATGAGCTTTGCACCAAATTCATCCATCCTCACAATTAACGCAACTATTCCATACACTCCCACCGTTGCTATCAGGGCAATAATGGTTACTACAAGAATTTTATTGAGCAATGTTTCGCTTTCTACTGTACCCAGGGCTATTATAACAATCTCTACAGAAAGTATAAAATCTGTGAGGATTGCCGATTTTATTTTTCCCTTTTCCCTTGCTAAGACCTCTACTTCGGAAAGTTTTTCAAGTTTAGGAGTTTCTCCTTTGTGGGAATGAGGAAAGAAAAATTCATAGATTTTTTCGGCACCCTCATATGCCAGGTAAAGTCCGCCAAATATTAATATAACGGTAACGGCTGACGGGAAAAAAGCGCTCAGCAAAAAGGCCAGGGGAAGAATAATCAGTTTGTTTAGAAAGGAGCCTTTTGTAATTGCCCAAAGTACCGGTAACTCCCGGGAAGACATAAATCCAGATGCCTTCTCTGCATTTACGGCCAGATCGTCTCCCAATATCCCTGCTGTTTTCTTTCCGGCGACTTTTGTTAGCACCGCTACATCATCCATTAAAGCTGCAATATCGTCGAGAAGTGCAAAAATTCCTGAGGCCATAGTTGATCTTATATTTTGGGAAGCAAGATAGGTGTATTTAATACATTGAAATTAATTCATACTCCCAATAATAATCACTCCATTCTCGAAAAGATTTCTATAAGCCAACTTCTAAAAATACGGGCAAATGATCAGATCCTATGCTTTTTTCTGTAGATCTTTTTAAGACCTGCATTTCTCCCTTCAGCAAAAAATGATCGAGTGTAGTTCTTAAAATGTGATAATCTGTTGGCCAGGTAGAGGCAATTCCAAAGCCCTTCCGGGAATCTTTAAAATTTCCATTCTCCAGCAATTTCTGAAAATGTTTCGAATAGGAAGAAGTATTGAGATCTCCAACCAATATAAAATTTTCATTTTGCAGCTTACTGAGCTTTCACTTTTATGGGAATTTACAGATTCAAAACTTTTTTCTTCAAAGGTTTCAGGAGCAGAACAGCTACCTAATGGTAACATTTTTAATTACAATAGGAAGTTCAGGTATTTGGGAAGTAAACAGAGAAGGAGAAGTTTTATGGAAATTTGAAGGAGATGGTTTTTACTGGAGAACTTATCCGTATCATAAGGATTCTGATGCTATATTTAATTTGAATCTCGAGTAATAACCAAATATTTAAAATTCCCCCTGATAAATATTGGAGCACATTACTTCACTGAGGGATTAAATAATGGTCAAGAAAGCTTTTTTGAAAGCTGTTTTCCAAAAAAAATAATATGAATTTTGGGAGGTGAAGTCAGGAGACTTCAAGATGTTCATTAGATAATAAAACGAGGAAGAGAAAAACAAAAAGCAGCCTTTACAGAAATGAAAAGTTAAGTATATTTGCGAAAAAAAGTATGAAAACCAATCTCCTTGCATTAATTTTCCTTTTCTTAATTTCCTGTAGTGAAGATAATCAAGCTGAAGACTATGTAAGCCTTAATGATGAAGAAATTCAGGATTATTTGGCAGAAAATAATCTTCAGGCAGAGAAAAGTGCTTCAGGATTGTATTATATCATTGATAGTGAAGGTACAGGAGCGCAACCTACATCAGCAGATCAGGTTCGTGTAGCGTATAAAGGATATTTCACCAATGGGAACGTCTTCGATCAAAGTCCTTCAGAAGGTATTTCCTTTAATTTACAGCAAGTAATCAGTGGCTGGACAGAGGGAATTACTTATTTTAAAGAAGGTGGAAGCGGTTTGCTTTTCGTACCCGCTCACCTGGGATATGGCTCTAAGGATTACAGGGGAATACCAGGAGGCTCTGTTTTAATTTTTGAGATTAACCTTATGGAAGTCAACGGAGGATCCAATTAACTTTATTGTTTTTTAAAGTAGCACAGTAGGTTTCAGCGATAAAGATGACTACTGCTGCGCATAGTTTAACTTCGTCTGAATCTTCGTTTTCGTCGCATTTAGCTACTCCAAATATATTCAACAGACCTCACAGGTTTCAAAAACTGTGAGGTCTCCAATGAAGGTTTACCGTTTTCATTCTACGCTATTTTTCTTAATGTTTAAATTAGTTACCTCCATCTTTTTCCCATTTCGGATATTCCTTTTACAAAAGCTCTTCAAAATGATCTTATAAAAACCTCGGGGCAAGCACGCCTGAATGATTCGGGCAAGCCTCGGGAATTAAACAATTGTTTTTGAATATAATAGCTTCCAGTAATTTTACTTTATTCAGAAACTGAATCGAGAACCGGTTTAGCCTGTTGTTTTTGTATGTTCCTGATATCTGCTTTTAAGAAAATGGAAATGACCAGAGCCACAGCAATTAAAAATGCAAACACATAAAAGACAGGAACATAGCTTCCGGTCCTAGTATAAATTTGAGATACTAAGGTTGGGCCAATTAATCCACCCAAAGACCAGGTGGTCAACAGATAACCATGGATGGCACCGAGTTGTTTCGTTCCAAAGAGATCCCCAATAAAGGCAGGAAGATTGGAGAACCCTCCGCCATAACAACTTACAACAAGAAAGATCAGCAACTGGAATACCACTGCGCTGGCTATTATTGGGAGCGTTAAAAATGTTATCAGCTGAATTATAAAGAAAATGATAAATACTACGGGGCGGGAAATATAATCGGAAACCGCTGCCCAACCCAGCCGTCCGGCACCATTAAAAATCCCCATTAACCCCACCATAGTAGCGGCGGCGGCGGCAGATAAACCGACTACCGTTTGTGCCATGGGCGAAGCAACCGAAATCATCATGATCCCGGCACTGGTATTAATGAGCATGATAGACCACAGCATCCAAAAATGTTTTGTCTTCACTGCTTCCTTTGCAGTTAACTGTGACAAATCCTGTTTAATTTTTATGGTCGCAAAATTAAACTCTTTGCTTACTTTAACTTTAGGAACCCAGTCTCGTGGGGGAGGTGCAATGTAAAGTGCAGCAGAACTCATCAATAAAAAATAACAACCACCAAGTATATAAAAAGTTGAAGATAGCCCTATACTTTCTATCATCCAGGCAGCAACCGGAGCCGTGATGAGTGCGCCCGTACCAAAGCCAAGAACAGCCATACCTGTTGCCAGACCGCGGCGATCTGGAAACCATTTCACTAGTGTGGAAACCGGTGAGATATAACCAATTCCCAATCCTAATCCGCTAAGCAATCCGTAAGTTAAAAGGAACATCGGAAGGGAATCGATTGCAACAGCAAAGCCCGATCCCGCCTGCCCTAATCCAAATAGAACAGCAGCAAAAATAGCCGATTTTTTTGGGCCATTACGCTCTACCAGTCTTCCAAATAAGGCGGCAGATCCACCCCCAAGCACCATCATAATTGTAAAAGCCATTGTAACAGATGAAACAGACCAGCCCATCGTATTTACCAGGGGCATTGTGTAAACGCTGTATGCATATGCCGCACCTATTGAAAGATGTATCCCCACTGCAGATAATGCAATAAGCCATCTGTTCTTAGTTGTTTTCATTTAATTTTCTTTTACAGTTATTGATTTCTTTAATTTTTAAACGTACAAAATACTCAATTCCTGTTTCTGAAAAATAATTCTTTCCGCAGAAATTGGTTTATAATTTTTCCAGTATTTGGTTCTGAAGCGCGTCTTTCTTTACAAATCTGGCACTGGTTGCTGCTGCGCAATTTTCTGTAACACCAGGCGGCTAAAATGGAACTCTTTGGATTTTAGGAATACATTTTCAGTTCTTTGTTAAAGAGTTCTTAAAAGTAACCTTAATTTTGATTTATCAATGTGAAAAGATATATTTTTTGGATCCCGGCTAAAAAGCTAGTTCCAAATGCGAAGTAGGAAATCAAATCTGAAAAAAAAATGGATATTGATTTAAATATGGTTGAAAAATCAACCTGGATTATTCTTCTAAAAAAGAAAAGCCCCGTAAACAATGTGTTTACGGGGCTTTCAGCGCAGAAAGAGGAACTAACCATATCTTATAAAACCCAGTATTTAAAGGGCTTAGAACGACCTAGAAAACCGTTGACACCGAATTTAACACCTTTAACAAGAATTTGGTAAAATAGCACACCAATTTCAATCAATTAGGGCCAAATAAAATGGCAATAAATCACTTTTTCAAAACATTATTTTAAGATAAAATTAAGATTTATTTTTTCTCATTTTAATGAAATTTTTAGAGTTGGATGGGTGCAAAGTGTTGATATTAATTTTTCCGACTTCGTGAACATCGAAGAAAAAAACTGGCAAAGTTGGGTGAAATGGCTAATCCTGTGTTTTCTTCAATGTTCCACTTCAGAAATTAGCAAAACTAGAAGCTTTGATAACTTCCTGTCAAACCTACTCTCTGGGCTAATAGCCTACAGCTTCTTTCCTAAAAAGCCTTCCTTAAACCTGGAAATTATAGATCAAAAAC
>JBNJKO010000021.1:0-60239 GCA_051751125.1 Bacteroidota bacterium | reverse complement strand
ATCTAAACCAGAACTTGAAAAGATCAAAAACCAGGAATTTGAAAAACCTGTTTTAAACATTAACAGGGATATTTTTGTTTTTTCCTGCTATACCGGTCTGCCTTATGGCGACGTAAAAGTCCTGAATAAAAATCATCTTCAGGTTGGTGTTGACGGGAAGAAATGGATCTATATGCGAAGGAGCAAAACCAATACGGCCGTTCGTATTCCTTTACTGGAAGAAGCAGAGCGTATCCTGGATTGCTATAAGGATCATCCAAGGATTGACGGAACTGACAATCTGTTACCGGTTTACTCCAACCAGAAAACTAATCAGTATTTAAAGGAAATAGCTGAAAAAGTAAAAATCAGAAAGAAGCTAAGCTTCCATACCGCCAGGCATACGTTTGCAACAACAGTCACTTTGGCCAATGGAGTTCCAATTGAAACGGTATCCAAGCTACTTGGACATCATAAAATTTCTACGACTCAGATCTATGCCAGGGTTATTGATTCCAAAATAGCAGATGATATGGATACTTTGAGGGAAAAGTTGAAAGATTAGGAGAAATTTGAGCAGGGTTGATTTGTCGCTGCCTTAATATTAGGAAATTCCCACTTTATTTACTTTGCTTTAGGAAGTTTTTAATTCAATTGATATTCCCAATGCATTAGCTACCAAAGCAAAATTAGACAAACGAATATCCTCTCCATTTTCAATCCGTGAAATATAGGGTCGTTTTTTGCCAACTTTCTTAGCTAAATTTTCCTGGCTCATATGTAATTCCTTCCGGCGATTCTTTATGATTTCACCAAAATAATAGGAAAAAGCATCCTCCCGGAATTTCTCACGTTCCTTTGTTCCTTCTTTTCCGTATCGCTCGGCTATTAACTCTTTTGCATTTATTGATTTTCCCATAACTACTTTTCTTTTAGGTATTCTTCTAAAATTTTTTCGGCCTGCTTTATCGCTTTTTTATAATCTTTAGTGGATTTTTTCTGAAATCCAAAAAGACAAACGGCTTTTGTACATTCAGAAAAATTAAGATGATCAATAGCAAAAATTACAACTCGATATTCATTACCTGCTTTAATCCGCAATTCATAAAATTGTGTTGATTGCAGTTTTTTCAGAAAGTTTGCGTTTATCACTTTTACCGCTCCAATAACTTCAAGGAGCTGAAAGAATTTTAAGGAAACCCTTTCATCTTGATGGTCTATAAATTCAAGACATTCTTCTGTAACATCAATTTCTCTCACAATACAAATGTAACGAATTAGTTACATCTTTGAAATCAATTTCCTGGAAAATGTGAGATGTGATTATTTAGTTTTTGATTAGGGGGAATAAGCAAGAGGGTAACACGCGGAGCGATGTTACAAATTCATTCCCCATTGATTTTCAGTAGTTTACAAAAACTTTACTTATTAGAATTTAGTAAATTTCCATAAAATACTTTGGGAAGCCCTGTAAACAGGCAAATTTTCACATGAAATTTTAGTAAAATGTTGTTTTTATGGGATCAAAAAAGAAGATGAAAAACTCCAAGTCTGTAAATCAAATTTTTGATTAAATAATCGATCTTAATTTCAAGTTTTTATTTTTCCTTAATCTTTAATACCCTTCCCTTTTTGATAATAAAGGAACAGGATTTAAAATTAGCGGGCCCATAAACCGGTCAGCTACGCTTTCCTATTTATAGCCCTTTCCTAATTTTAAATCCTGAAATATATCTATATCAAAAAGGTAATGTGAAGGCTCTGAAAGAAGTAAATGAAACAAGGCTAAATACTATTTCATTTGATCTTGACTCTTCATCCATCAAAAAAAAGGAAAATGCTCTGGATAAAAAAAGTAAATTTTTTGGTAGACCGTAAAGTAGATCCTACTTAAAAAACAAAATAAAGAAAGGGATGCAAGATGTGTCATTGTAATGACAATCTTGCTTTGCGCCCGGAGGTTGCAAAGGAAAATCACAGGGGACATAGAAACCTAACTTCTTTTTCAATTGTTTTGCTGGGAAAGTGCCCTAATTTTTAAGCGTTTTTTATGATGCAGAAATCGTAAGGGCACTACTTCACGATTGTTTTTTTTAAGTTCCTAATTTAAATTTTAAGTTACCTTCTTACCTAGGGCCATCCTTGCTGGTTTAAACAGGGAAGTAAGTGCTCTTTTTGATCTTACCTAACTTACCTGAGCAGGTAGGTTAGGTAAGACTTTTTTTTGGGTTCTTACCTTTTCTATTTTCCTAATTCCAGGGACTTAAGGGGTTAATAGGTAGGTAGGTAAGAATATTTTTATTTTTTATTATTTTTGAGCTATCAGGACAATTCCCAGGAATAAGGTGCCTATGTACTATGAACACCAGTACATTCCTGTTTAAAATTTCAATGACCCGGAATACAAAGGATGCTACCATATTTTATATTGCCTAAAAGCAAAGTTTTTTTCTTTTTTGGTTGGCTCTTTTTACATCAAATTCAATCAATTCAATTCAAATTTGCTCATCGTTTTATTTTTGATGAGGAAACGATGAGCAAACGATGAGGCCGAAAACCTTTGGTACCACTGGTCTATAGTACTATTTCTCATCATTCATCAAAAAAAAGAAATAATATAGAGCAAAAAAAAACTATGGTTATTTCTCGATACATCCAGAAATCGTCATCGATCGTCCGAAAAGCCCCTATACCACTAGCTTCATCGTGCTCATCAATCCCTCATCAATTCATCTTTTTTTTTCTTTAGGGAGTGCATTTTAATCTCCAAATTTGCAAAACAACCTGCCATCTTACCCAAGCCAGCATTCACGGGGCTGAGTCTTGTGGTAAGCTTTTTTTTTATCCTACCCCAAACTTAGAAACGGTTTATATGAAAACTCCGTAAGCTAATATTTTGTATCTTTATATAGTACAGAGTATCAAACTGCACCAAAACGTTCTATTTCTATTGTGAGTTAATCGTGAGTTCAGGAAATTGGATCTGAGCAAAACCTTATAAATACTGGGGTGTCAGAGCTTTTTAAGAGTCTGCCACCCCGACCAAAAAAGCCTGAACAACCTCTGTTTGGGCTTTTTTTATGACTAGTTTTCTGGGGATCCTGACTCCAGACGGCCTCAGCAAAAATCGTAGATTTCCCCGAAGCTTCGGGGGAAACCTACGGTTTTATTATTTCAAACAAATTCAAATATTATCTAGATAAATAATTTACAGCTCTTTAATAGAATTATAAATCATTTATTTATGTTTATTATCATTCAGGAAGTGACCTAATCGGTTACCTGTTTTTCTTAACTTTTTATAGTTTGTTGGCTTTCTGAATGATTTGAAACCACTATGTTTAGTGAATGATTCTATGAATGCATTTGCCGAATAATCCCTCATCTATTTAGAGCATTGCGTTGATTTGACTTTCGTCGTTACTTAACGGATGTTTCATTTAAAGACGTGGGCAATGCCTACTTATATTACCTTCTATCAGCTTTTTACGAATTTGTTTAAGTCTTAGCATAGGTTGTTTCATAAACAAGATTTATTTAGCCTATTTTAGCAAAAAAGTTATTTCCCCCTACATGAAAAAAGCTTTGGTCATACAGGAAGATATTGTCATTCTCAAAATACTTGAGCGTCTCATGAACCTGCACAAGTATGACTGTAAAGCTATTCGTGCCATAAATGATCTACAGATTGAAGACCAGTCGGTTAATTTCGATATAATAATTTCAGATATTTTATTTGATGGGATAGCTCCCCTGGATTTTGTTTTTCAAATCCAGGAAATTATTTTGCATAAATCACTCATCATAGTTACCAATATGGGGCAGCAAAAAATACGACTTGATATACTTTCTTCTGAAAAAGTGGATGGTTTTTTCGCAATTCCTTTTGATATGGAAAAAATAGAAAATTTAATTTCCTAAATGATCGTTTTTATCCTGATTAGCGTCATTAAAATTCTTCTGGTACTATTGGTAGGAAGCTGGATCACCATTGTTGTTAGTTTAAAGTACAGACGTAGAAGAATAGAAAAATTAAATAATATTGAACAGGTTTTTGCTGAAATTTGTTCCGATTACCTATATCCCTTTCCGGGAGAAGAGCCTGAACTTGTGGATATACAGCGCCGTTTTAGAAAGGTTGGAATTATTCCTTCCAAACCAAGAAATGTACAGTATTTAATAGATTTAATGATTCGCACCCAGCGTTCTTTGTTGGGGCAAAATTATTTAAAACTGGAGATTTTATTTCATCAAATTCCGCCTTACCGGGTTTCTATTGGGAAACTTAAAAGTAAAAAATGGTGGATAAAAGCCCGGGGAATTCGTGAAATTTATGAAATGGATCAGAAACAATATATAAATGAGATTTTAAAGGAAAGAAACAATAAAAATATTTATGTAAGACGTGAAGCCCAGATTGCGATGGTAGTATTTTTAGGATGGGAAAGTTTGAGGTTTTTACCATATCTAAAAAGGGAAATGACTTTATGGCAACAAATAAAAGTTGTAGAAAAATTACATGATCTATATCCGGAACCTCAATTAAAATTGCTTAAAAAGGGTTTTAAAAGTGATAAAGCCTATTCCAATGAACTATTGATGAGAATTATAAGAAAATTTAAGATCCAAGAGGAGGTAGATTTTATTATCGGTTTTCTGGATCATCCTAAATTTGATACAAGAGAAACAGCCTTATATTGTATTTCCACTTTTAATTTAAATGAAGAAAAGATAAAGCAAATACAGAATAAATTTTTTAATATTCCTAATACAGAGCAACGTATCCAATTACTGAAATATATAAACAGAATTTCAAAAATGAGTGATTTGGAATTCTATAAAAATTTATTGTATACTGAGAATGATATTATCAAATTAACCACTGCAGAAATATTATGGGAAAATGGATATAAGGAAGATGTACAGGAGTTTTACTACCAACAATATGCCAATCAAACTTTAAATGTTTAATCAAGCAAATATGGATCCAGGTTTATTTTATTTTGCTTACTGGGCCATTAATTATTTTTTCTTTTTCTATGGGGTTGCATTAACCTTTATTTATTTTTTTGGAGTTTTACTTTCAAATAGAGCTGTAAAAAGAAATAAAAGGAGAGCTCATTTCCTGAAGGTAAACGATATTGTAGGCGCAACAGATATTCCATCTGTTACCCTGGTGGCTCCTGCATATAACGAAGGTTTAACAATTGTGGATAATGTAAGGTCCCTTTTATCCATTCAATATCCATTTTATGACCTTATAATTGTAAATGATGGGAGTAAGGACAACTCGATGGAACTGCTTATCGATAAATATTCTCTGGAGCCTTTTGATGCCACTTTTGTTACCCAGCCTATTCCCACCGCAACGGTAAACAAAATCTATAAAAGCACTAAGAGCCAGTTTAAGCACCTTACCGTTATAGACAAAAACAACGGAGGTCGGGCCGATGCGATAAACGCCGGAATTAATTTTGCCGGAACCGAATTGATTTTATGTACCGATGCGGATTGTATTATAGAGCAGGATGCTATAATTAAAATGGTACGTCCTTATCTTGAAGAAGGAGGCCAGGAAATAATCGCTTGTGGAGGAGGGATAGGGATTGCAAATGATTCAGTTATTCATAATGGGGTTCTAAAAGAATTGCGGGTTCCAAAGGATTTAATTCCAACCATTCAGGTAGTGGAATACATTCGTGCTTTCCTGATAGGAAGGATGGGGTGGGGGGAGATTAACGGACTGATGTTGGTTTCCGGTGCCTTCGGAATGTACCCGCGCACAAGACTTATCGAAGTAGGAGGATTTGATGCGACTACGGTAGGCGAGGATCTGGAACTTTGTATAAGACTGCGTATCCATATGGAACGTATAAAGAAACCCTACAAAGTGGTTTATATCCCGGAAACTTTGTGCTGGACCGAAGCTCCTCCAGATGTGAATATCCTAATCAAGCAACGGGATCGCTGGGCCAGGGGACTGTGGGAAACAATGAAGCTCCACAAGCAGTTATTTTTAAATCCTAAATTCCGCAATATGGGATTGTTTTTTTATCCCTACTGGTTGTTTTTTGAATTTGGCGCCCCCATTGTAGAATTTCTCGGATTGATTTGTATCATCGTTTTTGGAGCACTTGGTCTTATTAACTGGACTACTGCTATTTTACTTTTTACCTGCGTCTATTTAATAGGGTGTATTTTTTCTACGGTGGCGATATTTCTATATATCAAAAACTTTAAACATTACTCTTCTCTTAAGCAGGTTTCCGAATTATTGCTGGCAGCTTACCTGGAACCTTTCCTGTATCATCCGGTATTGTTATTCGGACAAATGAAGGGCTACTATAAAATGCTGTTTGGAATAAAATCAGGGTGGGGGACCATGACCAGAAAAGGATTTAATACCACCACCACGCCCTGATGCTTTTTTGGAAAAGGGATTCTCTAAAAGCGGTATCTATATCCAAGGGTACCAATAAATTGACTTCCCTGTTTTTCCGGGGTGATATCTTCAAAAAGCAATCCTGCTCCCAGTTGAAAAATATGATGAATTCCAATGCTTTTATTGATCCCAAAATTTCCATAATAAGCTTCTAAAGCCGGATTTTCCTGAACCTGTGTGAAAATTGTACGTTCATCGGGGGAAATTCCATTTCCCAGTCTCAGAAATAAATAATTATCGGCATTTTTAAAATAATACCGAACGTTGGCCTGGTAGTTCTGAACCAGATTCTCTTTGCGTTCAGGCCCTATAAAGGTTCTTGCATTCAGGTAAAACTTTCCTTGATAGGCTGTAAGACCCACAATTCCTGTGAAATAAGCGTTGTTATTGAAAAATAACATCCGGCCACCTGCTTCAGCTTCAAATACTTTTGCGAAATTATAAAAAACAGAGGCGCTGGTTCGAACATCCGGGAACATAGTTCCGTCTGAAACTCCAATATTGGTAAAGGCATAAAAACGGTCGTTAAAAACCGGATAAGCCTCCAGCTCATATAAAGTTCCCTGTTGATAACTCCTGTCCACATAATTCACCCGGCCAATAACGGCTGTCCGGTTAAAATTATGCTGATATTCTGCACTGATGCTATTCCAGGAATTATTCCTGGAATAATCTTCACTGAAATTTATATATTGGTAATTTAATCCTATTTCATCAGATACAGTTCTGTTCAATAATGTTTGTAGAATATAGCGTTCGGCTCCCGAAATTCCTTTTTTGCCAATAAGTTCCATCGCCAGTGCCCGTGCTTCTTTCCTTTGTTTATCTTTTAAAAGCGCCTGGGCTTTGCGGATCTTTAATCCGGTATCTTCAGGATAAATCTGGTTAAGCTTTTCTATAAAATTTAAAACTTCTGTTGGATTCTCAAATTTATTGATTCGTTGATACAGCAGAGGTTTCACATCCACATACTCTGGAGCTTCTTTTTGCAAATAATCCAAATCGGAATCAGCAGCATCTAATTCACCCAATGCCCAGAGGTTCCTTATCTGTAAGATCCTGATGTCGTGATATTCAGGTGCGAGTTCGAGTCCGCGTTTGGTGAGTTTCAGGGAAGCAGGATATATTTCATTTTTATAGGCTTCCAATGCACGTTGGTAAATAACATCCGAATTGGTTTCAGTAATCTCCTGAGCATCCGCCGTAAGAGAAAATATAAAGGCTACCAGTAGGCAAAGTATCTTATCGTTCATAGTAGGGTTTGAAAGATTCGCGTCAAAATTAATTCAATAAATAGATATCCCTCATTTTTCAGGAATAAGTTTTTAATTTAAAGAAATATTTAAAGTACCTATCAATCGATTCTTTGAGTTTTTGTTAGTTGATTTTATAATTTTTTTCTTTTTATTAATGTCTGTCTGATTGACCTTTACAATGCTATCTTTGTTTTTTATTTCATTCTTTTTTGAATCAAAAACTGACCTTAGTCATATTTTAATCGGACAAATTTGTCTTTTTTTACACCCTAATTAAAACCCAAACTAATGAAACGTATAAAGCAACTTAAAAAAAATTCATTTTTCTTATCCTTTTTGGCCCTTACAGCAGTGCTACTAACGTTTTTCTCCTGTAAGCCAGAGGAAGCGAAAGCTGAAGATATTCGTGTAGAATCAAAGATTCAGGCTCAACTTACTTCTCCTCCCTTTGTTCCTGCCCCTGTTGGAGCAAGAAAGGCAGCGAAGCTTGTGGTTGATATGGAGATTTTAGAAATGGAAGGGGAAATGACCGGAGGTGTTAAATATGTTTACTGGACATTTGGCGGTACCGTTCCAGGAAGCTTTATTCGTACCAGGGTAGGAGATGAAGTGGAGTTCCATTTAAAAAATCACCCGGATAATAAACTTCCGCATAATATAGATCTTCATGCGGTTACTGGTCCAGGAGGGGGAGCTGAATCTTCTTTTGTTGCTCCAGGTCAGGAAAAGGTGTTTTCATTTAAAACCTTAAATCCGGGCTTGTACGTTTACCATTGCGCCACAGCGCCTGTGGGAATGCACATTGCCAATGGAATGTACGGATTGATCCTGGTAGAACCACAGGGAGGTTTGCCACCGGTAGATAAGGAATATTATGTGATGCAGGGTGATTTTTATACCGAAGGAGATTATGGAAAGCCAGGGCTTCAGGCATTTAGCATGCAAAAAGCCATCGATGAGCATGCAGATTATGTTGTGTTCAATGGGGCAGTAGGTGCCATTAGTGGGGACAATGCTTTAACCGCTGAAGTAGGTGAAACTGTACGGTTGTTTGTTGGGAATGGCGGGCCAAATCTAGTATCTTCCTTTCACTTGATAGGTGAGATCTTTGATAAAGTATATGTTGAAGGAGGAAGTTTGGTAAATGAGAATGTTCAAACTACCTTAATTCCTGCCGGAGGTGCTGCTGTAGTGGAATTTAAAGTAGAGGTTCCAGGTACTTTTATCCTTGTAGACCACTCTATTTTCCGTGCCTTTAATAAAGGAGCATTGGGAATGTTGAAAGTAGGGGGACATGAAAATGAGGTAGTATATTCAGGAACCCAATTGGAAAAAACATACCTGCCAGAGGGTAGTGTAATTCAATCTATGCCGGTAGCCGAAAAAAGCGAAGAACCTGAAAATGTGCAGGAAAAAACGCTTGCAGAGCAAATGACACACGGAAAACAACTCTATGCTCAAACCTGTTTTGCCTGTCACCAGGCTGCAGGACAAGGAATTGCAGGAGCTTTTCCTCCTCTTGCCGAATCAGATTATTTGAACGCGGATGTTGGAAGAAGCATTAATGCTGTTCTTCACGGATTAACCGGGGAGATCACTGTAAACGGTGATAAATACAATTCTGTAATGACCAGCCAGAATCTTACCGACGAAGAAGTTGCCGATGTTTTAACCTATGTATATAATAACTGGGGCAACAATAAAACAAAAGTAACTCCTAAAATGGTGAAGGAGCAAAGAAGGTAAATTTAAAAAAAAACACACCAAAATGCTCAACTCAAACCTTAAAATAATAACGCTAACAGTTATATGCTTCCTGAGCATGCCAATCTTTGCCCAGGAACAAAATGAGGTGATGGCTTATGTAAAAGGGGGATCCTATATTCCCCTTTACGGAGCCGATTCTGCCTGGGTTAAAGTAGATGATTTTCTTTTGGATCCCTATCCGGTGACCAATGCAGAGTATTTAAAGTTTGTAAAGGAAAATCCTGAATGGAAAAAGTCCGGAGTAAAAAAACTCTTTGCAGATGAACGATATCTATATAACTGGAAAAGTGATTATGCCCTTGGTGAGAATACTTCTGAAAAATCGCCGGTAACCAATGTTTCCTGGTTTGCAGCTAAAAGATTCTGTGAATGTCAGGGAAAAAGATTACCAACTTTAGATGAATGGGAATATGCCGCGATGGCCGATGAAGACACTCCCGATGCCCGTGTTAAGGAAAGTTACAATCAAAAGATACTTTCCTGGTATGAAACTCCAAAAACCTTTGAAAACAACATCGGTAGTACTTTTAAAAATTACTGGGGTGTCTACGATCTTCACGGACTTGTATGGGAATGGACCCTGGATTTTAATACGGTATTACTTTCCGGAGAATCAAGAAATGACAGTGGAGACCGGAATCTTTTCTGCGGAAGCTCAGCAGTAGGCGCAACAGATCTCATGAACTATGCTGCTTTTATGCGTTACGCATTCCGAGGAAGCATTAAAGCACGTTATTCCATTAAAAATCTTGGTTTTAGATGTGCAAGGGATAGCGAAGATTTATAGCCTCTGGGTTAACTGGAAAGACATAAAGCAAGTTTTATTACGCCTGAAAATTTCGGATGACCTTTAAATACATTAAAAAAGTTTACCCATGAAAAAAACAATATATTTTGCTTTAGGAATAATGTTCCTGGTGAGTTCCTGCAAACAATCTGCAGATAGAGGTACCGAAGAGATCGCTCAGAAAAGTTCTGAAGGAATTTCTGAAATGTCTGTATACAACCTACCATCTACCTGGACCAATCAGAATAACGAAGATATACAGCTCAAGGATTTGGAAGGAGATGTTCTCGTGATGGTGATGATCTATACTTCCTGTCAAGCTGCCTGTCCCAGATTGGTTGCCGATATGCGGAATATTGAAGAAAAATTGCCGGATGATGTTAAAGATGAGGTAAAAATGATCTTTGTGAGCATAGATCCTGAAACCGATACTCCCGAACGTTTAAAAGCCTTCGCAAAGGAAAATTTCATGGATGAGGATCCCTGGATATTTCTGAGATCTTCAATAGAAAATACCCGGGAATTCGCAGCGGTGTTAGCGGTAAATTACAAACAGATCACCCCAATGGATTTTTCACATTCTAATATTATAAGTGTTTTTAACAGGCAAGGTGAGTTGGTTTTTCAACAGGAAGGACTGGGAGTGAATTCCGATAATACTATTAAAAGTATTAAAGAAACCGTAAGTGAAAAGTAAGTACACTTTTAAAATTAAAAGATTCTAATCCTGCATATCGTTATGATGGCAGGCATATCCATTATCGCCAGGGAATTTGATATTTCCCTTTAGCTAAGGCCCCGTTTTGAATTCAGAAATATATACAAAACCCTTTTAGATCAAGGCCAGAATACAACTTTTTTGGTGTCTTAGCCTTCCAGGGTAAAACTGAATTTTTTCTAATGAAAAGCTTCAGCTTAAATTTTCGGCTCAAAATATCAGGGTTTGCGGAAACCGCTCCCATTATGACCAATATTGATAAAAATGAGATTTTAACTCGCGGGTGTTTTCAAACTCTAAGTGAAACCATGAATTTCTGAATTATAATTCTTTAAAGGGAATCTTCAGCAACAGTATTTGGATTTGGAGTTCTAAGAACACTTACCGCGATAAATAGAATTCCTATAACCAAAAAGCCACTAAAAGCGAATAATGCCGTATAGTAATTCGGGATTAGTCCGCTTCCATAATAAAATTTTCCTCCCTGAATAAAGAGCAATATTTCGGTGGTTATAAATCCAAGAAGAAACGAACCTGTTCCATATTTAATCCAAGTGCTTTTCAAATTTACCAGTTTACTTTCAAAGAGGTAAGCCAATAAAAATCCGCTTATTACCCCGAGCATCAGCAAATGTATAAATCCAATCACGAAGTTGCGAATTTGAGATGAAAGCTCAGCGACTTCGGGCAGGAGGGATGTACTTTGCATGCCTGTTTTTAAAGCCAGGCAAATAAAAGCGAAACTGAACATCAACTTCGCCAGGCCAGATGTTTTAGACCAGAAAAGTGACCATTGGGATTTTATCAACCTGATAAAGATAATCGCAGCAACCAGTTGCAGCAGGATTCCAAATGAGTTGATCCATATAAAAACAGGATGGGAAACGTACCAGCTTATTGGCAGGGCAAAAGTTAGAATGGTTGCTGCAAGAAGTAATCTGAAAAACAGTTTAAAATCTTTCTCATTTATTTTAATCCCCGAAAGGCTAAAAATTTTGAACAGGACTGCTAAAACCGCGAAGAGAAACCATCCATTAAACTGAAAATGCAAAAAGAACTGAATAGCAATATTGTAAAAAGCAGACTGATTTCCCAAGGTGGCGACTGCCGGCCCAAGGCTCCAAACTCCAATTGTGGAAATGAGCATAAATAATAGAGCAGTCTTTACCAATAGCCTTTCTGATAATTCCTCTATTTGCAAGTCTTTCCATAGCAATTTTACAAAATAATAGCTACAGAAAATATGCAGGGTAGAAAAGCTTATAGAAATAGCAGCATATCCCTGGAAAGGAAAACTTAACAACATTCCGGTTACGGCAAATTGTGTAATCCAGAAAAGCCTGGTGTAAACTTGCTTTTTTTCTGGAACAAAATAATAGGTGATCAAGCTGTAAAGCATTAAATATATCCATCCCAACATGGCAACATGCGAATGTGCGTGGGTTAAAAACCTGAAATTGATATCCAGCGTATTTACATACTGATACCGCAGCAAAAGTCCAAGCAGGGCTGCGATAAGAAAATTGATTAAGGCTGTGAGGATCCAGGATTTTTGCATTGGGGTAAAAGTAGAAATTATATTCCCGATATCCTTTTTTTAAAAATCATTTATATGTAATCTATCTTCATTTTTTTGCAATTTTTGGTATAAATATTTTAGTCCAGATAAAATCGCCTGATTTCTAATCTTTCTCATCTAACAAGATTTCAGTTTTTCTTTCACCTAAAATTTTCTCCAAATCAGTTTTATCCACCACTTCTTTTTTAAGCAGGAGTTTGGCAAGCTGTTGGAGCTCCGACTTATGATCTAACAGGATTTTTTTAGTTCTTTCATAGGCTGTAGTTATTAATTCATGAACTTTCTTATCTATTAATTCTGCCATATTTTCACTGTAGGGTTTTGAAAGGATTCGCTCATTCTGGCCTGTGGAATCATAATAGCTCAAGGGACCAATTTCCTTATCCAAACCATAAAAAGCAATCATGGTATAGGCCTGCTTTGTTACTTTCTCAAGGTCATCCAAGGCTCCGGAGGAGATCTCGTTAAAAATCACATCTTCTGCGGCACGCCCGCCAAGCGAGGCGCAAATTTGATCCATGAACTGTGCCCTGGTCACAATTTTTCGTTCCTCCGGAAGATACCATGCCGATCCCAGGGATTTCCCCCTTGGTATAATAGACACTTTGACCAGTGGATCCACATATTTTAAATACCAGCTGGCAACAGCATGCCCCGCTTCATGAAAGGCAACAATATTCTTTTCCACGGGTGATATGATATTTCCTTTTCGTTCAAGTCCCCCAATTACTCGGTCCCTGGCATCTATAAAATCCTGTTGTTCTACAATTTTCTTCTTTTTACGGGCAGCGATGAGCGCTGCTTCATTGCAGATATTTGCAATATCGGCCCCCGAGAATCCCGGGCTCAATGTAGCAAGTTCTTCCACATTTATATCTTTTGACAGTTTGAGATTCCGGATATGTACTTGAAAAATCTCCATTCGATCCGATTTATTGGGAAGTTCCAGGTAAATATGCCTGTCGAACCTGCCGGGACGTAACAGCGCTTTATCCAAAACGTCCGGCCTGTTGGTGGCGGCAAGTACAATAACACCTATATTTTCGCCAAAACCATCCAATTCTGTTAATAATTGATTCAGGGTATTTTCCCGTTCATCATTGGTTTGCATTGCATTTACCTTTTCCCTGGAACGGCCCACAGCATCTATCTCATCGATGAAAATAATACTGGGTGCCTTTTCTTTTGCCTTTTTAAAGAGATCCCGAACTCTGGAAGCACCTACACCTACAAACATCTCCACGAATTCCGACCCGGATAAGGAGAAAAAAGGGACATTCGCTTCCCCGGCCATCGCTTTTGCAATAAGGGTTTTTCCAGTTCCAGGCGGTCCTACCAGCAAAACTCCTTTGGGAATTTTCGCTCCCAATTGGGTGTAGGTCAACGGATTTTTAAGAAAATCTACCACCTCCATCACTTCTGATTTGGCTTCATTTAAACCTGCGACATCTTTAAAGGAAACCGGGTTTTTTCTGCCTATTTCCGAGATCCTGGCGGTTGATTTCCCGAAACTGGAAAATGGATTTGAAGCACCGCCGGAGTTCATTCTGCGCACCAGGAATATCCATAACAGCAGTAATATCCCTATGGGAAGCAGCCAGGGAAGCATGTCTCCAAAGCTTATCCGGCTTGTATATTGAACAGCAATTTTCTCTTCAGGCGGGAAATCCTGCTGTGCTTTTTCAAGTTTATTTTCAAAAGTCTCCACAGAACCCAGGGTCATTGTGTAATGAGGACCAAACTCAGAAGGCGATATGTGCTCATATTTAGGGTCCTGAAGAAGTTCTTCTTTAATGTATATCTCTGCTACTTCTTTATTAACAACCACTAACTTTTCAATCTGCTGTTCCTTCAGGAGATCCCTCTCAAACTCTAACCAGGTTATTTCCTTACTTTCTGTGAAGGGGTTAAAGATGGTAAACATTAGGATAAAGATTAACAGCATAGCATAAAACCAATTAATCCCAGTACCTCCAGGTGGCATTTTTGGCTCTTTTTTGTTAGGAGTTTCAGATTTGATATCCTTGGTTTCGCGCTCTTTCATTTTTCCGGAATCTAAATTGTTCCAATAAGCTTCAGAATTTTTAAAATATGACGCTTATTTTTATTGCTGAAAATTTTTCGGGGAAATGGTATTCTGTAAAATGGGAATTCAGCGTTCAGCTTAAAATTATCTGAAATTTATGGTCTTTGAAATGATATAAATCATTATTAATCAGTCCTTTCGTGTGTTTACCCAGATTAACAGACTTATTCCTTCATTAATTACTTGTTATTGAATTGTGTAATTCAAATTAAGAAACAAATTACGTCCTCTCCTTGGAATATTATTCCAATCGGAAAAGCTGGAGTAATAAGTATCGAATAAATTTTCAGCTCCTAATTTCACGATCAAATTTTGCTGGTTAAGCAAGCCGGTTTTTGAAGCTGATAGGTTAACAATTGAATAAGCTGCGGTTTCATTCTCCCCAAATTCGGGACTAAAATTCCTTTGTTTTGTTGCGCCCAGGAAGGAGGTTTCTATAGCGAACGATCCCTTTCTAAACTGTAAGGAGGTTTGGTAGCTCAACGGTTGCACCAGGGGTAAATTTCTGTTATTGTTGTCACGCCCGTAATTAAACATTAATTTCCCGTTCCAGTTCCAGTTTTTGTGCAAAGCATATCCAAGGAATAAATCAGCATTAAAAAGCGAAGCATATTCAAGCTGTTCATAAATTTTGATCCCGTTTGCACCAATGGTCATTGGACTTAGCGAGAAATCTGGTTTTCCAATGATATAATCCAGGATGTGAAAGTACGATCCGGTAAGCATTGCATTCCATTTTTCATTTTCAAAACCTACAGAAGAATTTATTTCAAAAGATTTTTCATTGCTCATATGAGGGTTTCCAATATAATCAAAACCATCAAAACTATTAAAAAGATAAAAGCCATAGCCTTCGGAAACGGAAGGAGCACGCTCTCCATAACCTGCTCCCAGGGTATAGTCCATTTTTTTATGATGAAGTTGTACTTGTGAGGAGAAACTCTTTAAATAACGCTCCTTAGTATCAGTCATTTCTGGATAAAATATTTGAAGGCTTTGCAACCCAAAAGCACTTGTAACCTCATTGTTATGTCTTCCCAGGCTTGTGGTGAATTGTAAGGAATAATGATCGTTTAAAGCTATTAAATCCTCTAGATAAACACCTGTATAAAGGGTTCTTACATCCGGCCAGGTGAGCATAAACATATCCCTTTCATTTGGATCATCGGGGAACATGGTCATCTCTGCCAATGATTTATTGTAGAATGAATTTATGTTGGCGGTTAACCTGTGTTTGTCCAGCGACATATTTACTTTGGAATAAAAGCCATAGGTATCACTCCAACCTGGCATATCCATGCGTATGGGGACATCGGGACGTTTGGAATCATCCATTTGATGGGTAATGCTGTTAAAATAAAGTTTGGATTCCCAATGCTTTATAAATTCCAGGGGTTGATGAACCTCATACTTTAAAGAACCTATAAAAGCTCTTGCCAGGGAAACATCCATTGGCAAAGCCGGGTATCCAACATCATTCGCTTCGTCATAGATAAATGAACCTTCTATGGATTGAGTTTCTGAAAGTTTAAATCCGCTAATGGCAGAGAAATTATACTTTGTAAACTGAGAATACAACACTTCTCTATTTCCCCCTGCCTTGTAATTTTCGGCATCACGGTACATAAAATCGGTATTGATATAGAAAGAATCATTTGCATACTGCAATTCTGTTCCCGCAATTTTTTGTTCTCCATTGGATTCCCCGCCGGTGTTCACGGCAACTTTCCACCCGGTTCCCTTAAAACCGGTTTTCCGGCGTTTTAAATCGATACTTCCTCCAATAGTTGCTCCATGTTCTGCGCCTTGCTGTCCACTGGAAATAGAGGCTTCAGATAAGTTTGAAATTTCAACGTAGGATGTTATGGGATCCATTTTGTCTGTACAGGCGCCAAAAATCCGCATCCCGTCAATGGTAATCACAGTGCGCTCTGTGGCCATTCCATTTATCATGGGTTCCCAGGCGTAGGCACCCCTTTTTATCATCGTTACTTTGGAAGAGGATTCTAAATACTCATCGATGGAGGCAAGTGGTTTGGAGATTTTTTGAGACACTTTAGGTTTTTGGCCAATAAGGATAATTTCCTTCATAGTAACCGGGGTTAAAGTATCGGTATATTTTTCCTGTGCATGAAGCATCGGAATCATCAGCAGTAATAAAACGGCTGAATAGATGAACTTTTTCATATTTAGGCTTTTATTGTTTTTTAATGGGCATAGGTAATTCGCATATCTTTATCGGTGTTTATATGGCGTTTCCGTTATGCAAATTTCATGGTGCTGTTTTTATAAAAGCTGCCCGAAATAAGAGTTCTAAAATGGATCACTTTAGAAAAAAAATACTTCGGACAGCTTATAATTAGTTTGTTTAAAATTCTAATTCTAAAAAGAGAGTACTGGCTTCATTGGTATCTGTAACAGGTTCACCCTTTACAATTTCTCCCAAATTATTTTCTAATTGAAGATTTAACTTCCAATACCCGGTCATGGTAAGATTTAACTTTCCGTAATAGAGGTGGTCTTCCATAGCTTGAATTAGATCTACGTTATTAGGTGAACTGTGGTTACCCATACTTGGCATTCTGGGATCGATCTTCACTTTGTAGCCATCCACCACCGGGAAAGTCATCATATTTTCCATTTTAAAAACTCCCATGCTTATATCGTTTGTTGCAACTTTTGGTGTAGCCGGATCTATTAAAGCAAGAATATATTTAATACCGTCTGTCCCTGTAAATGTGGTAACCCTTCTTCTTGGAGATGCAGGCACAGCTATCCTGTCTGTAAGGGTATAATTTTCACCGTTCACAGTGTAATCAAGGGTTAAAGACCAATATTCTGTTGGATTCTCTGCCATTTGAAAAACAATAAATCCTTCGTACAGAGTTTCCGTAGCGGGTGTTTTAGTCACCTCAGAGATTGGGCCGGAATGTTGTTTTGTTTCCATATGCATGATGGGGTTCCATTCAATGTTGGCATTGGTCACATATTTCTGGTCGCTTTTATTTTTAATTCGAAGAAATATTTTATTGTAACCCTGCTCGAGTTGTCCGGAGGAGGAGTATAATTCCACCTGGTGGTTTTCATTTTCCATGGTTTGAATTTTTACTAAATCGGCAACTTCATTTACTGGCATAATTTCATCGGAATCTGAGGAACATGAGGTGAATATTACCAGGAGTAAAAGACTTATATAGTGTATGATTTTCATTTTTTGAAATTTAAAATTAGGTAAGGGTATCCCTCTTTCAACTTGAATTCAAATCGAAAGGAGCGTCCATTTTGTTTGTATTATCTTAAGAAATCAGGATAGCCCGGCAGGTGGGTGCGGAATTGGTTTTGTAAACAGAAAAGAGTATTGATTCTGGTAAAAGAATACCGGAATGTAGATTGTTTTACTAAGGATAAGTTCCTCTGAAACCGAGGGGTTAAAAAATAGGGTTATGTCCCGCTGAAAATTTTGAAGTGCCAAAGGATTTGATTCAGAATTAGTTTCTGCAAATGCTTTGGAAAGTTCACACTGGCCATTGCATTCCATTTCCGGTTTATCTTTGTTTTCACAGTAAAGTTCAGTAAAGCTTTCGTTGTTCGCGGAATGATATACAACCAAATAACTAAACCTGATGTTGTAAAACAAGGTAGCCATCAAAAACACTGCAAGGGCACACATTTTGAAAAGGGTCTTCAACAGGTTAAAGTTTAAGCAAAGATACTTCTTTGATGCTTTTCAAAAATGATTACGGTCAGTTTTGAATGAGTATTTTTCATGAAAAAAGATAAATTATTATTATTTATAACCAACTTGTAAGTCTGTAACTTTTGTTACTGCGCAGGAAGAGATCACACCTTAATTTTGCACTCATTTTCTTTTTTACAAATAACAGGGAATAAACGGAAACACTATGAAAGATTTTTGGGATGAGAGATATAAACAAAATGATTATGCCTACGGTAAAACCCCAAATGAGTACCTGAAAAGCAAGCTTGGTGAATTTGAGCCGGGCGTGATCCTTTTTCCCGCGGAAGGGGAAGGTCGAAATGCGGTTTTTGCAGCTAAAAATGGCTGGAAAGTTTCGGCTTTTGATATAAGTGCAGAAGGTAAAAAGAAGGCACTAATGCTGGCAGAGGAAGAGGGGGTGGAGATTGATTATCACATCACGCCGCTTAAAAGTCAGGGATATGATAAAAATCAATTTGACGCCATAGCGCTCATTTATGCACATGTGCAACCGGAAGAGCGAAGGGAATATTTCAGCTTTTTCACTCATATTCTTAAAGACAACGGAAAGATCATCTTTGAAGGTTTCAGTAAGAAACATCTCGAATACCAGGTTAAATATCCTAAGGTAGGAGGACCAAAAGTGGAGAAAATGCTTTTTTCAGAAAAAGAGATCAAGGAGGCTTTTCCAGATTTGGATTTTCTGGAATTCTATGAAGGCGAAATTGAACTAAATGAGGGGGAATTCCATAAAGGGAAAGGCTGGGTTATAAGATTTGTTGCACAGAAAAAAGGCTAAATTGAGGCCCTATATTTGTAACACATAAAGGAAAGTGCCGCTTATCAACGCATAAGGCTGGGATGTATATTCGAAGGAGCATTTCAGTAAATAAATACGAAACCTATAAAAAATGAAGAAAAAGACCAAAAAAAGTTTAATAGAATATGGAGTTATAATTGCCATTTTTGGAGGCCTTTATATCACAGGCCTACATACTGAAGTATTGGGGTTCCTTCAACGGGGGATACTTGCAACAGGAATAATGAATCCCGATCTTGATAAAAAAGACGATCCAGCTGTTATTGGAAACAATCCACAGGCAGATTTTTCCATGAAGCTCATAAATTCCAAAGGGGAACAAGTTGCTATGGAGGAATTAAGGGGAAAAGTTATATTCATGAACATATGGGCCACCTGGTGTCCTCCTTGTATTGCAGAAATGCCTGGTATCAACAACCTTTACAAAGATGTGGATAAAGAGAACGTAGCGTTTATAATGTTATCTGTAGATCAGGATTTTCAAAAGGCTATAGATTATAACAAAAGGAAAGGCTATGATTTTGAAGTATATGAAGCAGTAGGAGGATTGCCTCAAATGTACCATTCACAAAGTATCCCTACAACCTATGTAATTGACTCCGGAGGAAATCTTGTGCTAACCCACATGGGGATGGGAGATTATAATACGAAGGATTTCAAGGAATTCCTTAATGATCAAATTTGATAGGATAAAATTCTTTAATTATTAGTAAAAAAAACCTCACAGGCGCTAAAGCCTTGTGAGGTTTTTTTATTTATTGTCCAGCTTCTTTACTCCAAATCATAATGGGTATCGGAAATTTAGAAAACGGATAGCGACCTAAGAATTATTCTAGCATTTTTGGCCGGGCCTTAACTCATCCGTCACTCCAAATTTGGCAAGGATCTTATCCATAAGGCACCAATGTGTTATGGAGGATTGCAATAAGTTAGCTCCCACAAATCCTGTAAACCACAACCAGTTTATATTTACATAAATCGCCAAAATAAGGCTTATTAAAATAAAAGTTCCTGCAATTCCGCGTACAATTCTGTTTTTCATTTTTTAATGATTCTTAGATTAGATATAATTTTCAATATTGACTACTATCACCCGTATAGGATTGTTGGTTTCCAGGTTTTGATTGAATTCCAAAACCAGTTCAAACAGCAGGTCGATTTTATCTTTTTCGGTGAAGGAAAAGAACATAAGAGATTCATTCCCCCCTTTTTCTCCCGGAAACCAGCTGAGTGTGGCAATAACCGAGTTCGAACTTTTATATCCGTCTATTTCTGTTCGGCTAAAAGCTTCGATCTTTGCCTTCTTAAATATATTAAGGATCTCCTTCTGGAACTCCGAAACACTTGTTACAATTAGTAATTTCATTTTTTGGTTCTTTAGATGTCAAATAAAAGCTGATGAGGTTTTTGATTCCTTTATCAGCTTTCATCCAACGGGGTTTTTACTCATGATTTTTCTTTTCTATCATATAATACACCAGAGGAACTACCAGCAAGGTGAGTATTGTAGAGACAATGGTTCCGCCCATTAGGGAAATTGCCAACCCCTGAAAAATTGGATCAAAGAGGATAACAAAAGCTCCTATCACCACCGTTCCTGCAGTTAAAAGGATTGGGGTAGTACGTACTGCACCTGCTTCAATTACTGCCTGTTTTAACGGAATTCCGTCTTCCAGACGCAGGTTCACAAAATCGATGAGCAACACCGAATTCCTTACCATGATCCCGGCAAGGGCTATCGTTCCAATAAATGAGGTAGCGGTAAAAAATGCTCCCATGATCCAGTGTCCTAAGATTATCCCAATAAGCGAAAGCGGAATAGCCACCATCATTACTATTGGTACCCTGTAATTCTGGAACCAGCCAACAATAAGGATGTAGATTATAAAAATCACCCCCAGAAAAGCGATTCCAAGGTCTCGGAAAACCTCAAGTGTAATTTGCCATTCTCCATCCCATTTTACAGCATAATCATCTTCCGTTTGTGGTTGCTGAAGGTAAAGCTCATCAAGCTCGTAACCCTGAGGAAGATCAATTTCTTTTAATTTTTCTTCCATTCCTAAAATAGCGTAAACGGGACTCTCCAGTTCTCCGGCCATATCGGCCGTCACATAAACCACACGTTTCTGGTTCTTTCTGAAAATACTGTTTTCCTTTATTTTTTCTTCAATTTGAACAAGATCTGCGACACTTACCATTTGCCCGTTTTGGGAAACGATCTTTATTTGGGAAATATCCACAGCCGTTGATTTTTCCTGTTCTGCCAAAGCCAGGATGATCTCTACCCTTTGCGTGGCATCTTCATCATAAAGGTAGGCTATTGCCCTTTCTCCCAAAGCAGCATTCATGGTATGGACAATTTGCTGTGGAGCAATT
The DNA here is from genome assembly GCA_051751125.1 of Bacteroidota bacterium. Lineage (GTDB taxonomy): Bacteria > Bacteroidota > Bacteroidia > Flavobacteriales > Flavobacteriaceae > Gillisia. The sequence goes on along the minus strand of JBNJKO010000021.1, from coordinate 38,711 downwards.
CCGTAGCGCATTGCTTTTTCCTTGTCGATCTCGAAATGAATTTCAGGTTGGTCTGCTTCCACCGTCCAGTCTACATCCACCACATCGGGTGTTTGTTTCAGGATACCCTGGAGCTCGTTGGCAATTTGTTTTTGCCGTTCATAATCGGGGCCGTAAACTTCAGCAACAATGGTGGACATAACAGGAGGACCGGGCGGTACTTCCACCAATTTCACATTTGCATCAAATTTTTTGGCGATCTTCTGAATTTCAGGCCTTAATAATTTCGCGATGTCGTGACTTTGTTCACTTCTTTCGCCCTTATCTTTCAGGTTTACCTGAATATCGGCCGTATTACTCGCACCTCTAAGATCATAATGTCTTACAAGTCCGTTAAAGGTAATAGGGGCAGAGGTTCCTACATAACTCTGGTAGTTCATAACCTCGGGTCTTTGGGAAAGGTACTGCCCAATTTCCCGTGTTACATTCGCGGTACGTTCCAGGGTTGTGCCTTCCGGCATGTCTATCACTACCTGGAATTCATTTTTATTATCAAAAGGCAGCATTTTTACGGCAACCGATTTGGTAAAAAACAACGCAACAGAGGCCAGTAACAAAAGCATGGTAGTTCCCAGGAAGATCCATCTTGTTCTGGAACTGTCTAAAAGCGGCTTTTCCAGCTTGTTATAGATCTTGTAAATGCGGGTATCCTCGATTTGATCTACAGGTTCTTCTTCCTTTTGACCCTTCCCACTGGTTTTCTCCCTTAGGAAGATCAGTCCCAGGTAGGGAGTAATTGTAAGGGCTACAAACAGGGAGAGTATCATTGCAATAGAAGCTCCAATGGGCATAGGACTCATATAAGGACCCATTAATCCGCTTACGAATGCCATTGGCAGTACCGAAGCAATCACGGTAAAGGTTGCAAGGATGGTTGGGTTTCCTACTTCATTGATGGCATATATAGCCGCCTGTTTAAAAGGCAGCCGTTTCATCTTGAAATGCCGGTGCATATTTTCGGCTATGATAATGGAATCATCCACCACGATCCCTGTTACGAATACCAATGCAAAAAGGGTAATTCGGTTAAGTGTATAATCCAGTAAATAATAACTTAGCAGCGTAAGAGCGAATGTTACAGGTACCGAAAGGAATACCACCAATCCCCCGCGCCAGCCCATCGCAAGCATCACCACGAAGGTAACCGCCACGATTGCACCAATTAAATGCAGCAGAAGTTCTGAAACTTTTTGTGAGGCAGTCTCCCCGTAATTCCGGGTAACCTCCACGTGTACATCATCGGGAATAAGGTTGGTTTTGAGATGTTCCACTTTTTCAAGAATAACATCGGCGACTTTCATAGCATCGGCGCCTTTGATCTTTGCTACCGAGATTGTCACCGCGGGATATTCCGAAGAAAATTGACTTCCGGCCACAGAGCCTTGCCCATAACCGAAAGAAACATATTCTTTTGGCAATTCAGGTCCTTCGATTACTTCAGCGATTTGATACAGGTAAACCGGCTGTTGCTGCTGAATACCGACGATAAGATTTTCCACATCTTTGGCAGACTCAAGGAAACTTCCTGTAGTAACAAGGAATTCGGTGTCATTGCGGTTAAAACTTCCCGAAGAAAGCTGCTGATTGCTGGCCTGGATCTTTTCAGTAACACCAAGGAAATCTACACCACTGGCGGCCATTTTTTCCTTGTCCAGTACTATCCTAACCTGCCGGCTTCGGCCTCCAATTTTATTAGTGATGGAAACATCGGGTACTTTTTCAATTTCGTGGGTAAGCTCATTCGCGATTTTTCTAAGCTGGTAATCATCATAATTCTGACTCCACAGGGTAAGGCCAAGAACAGGAACATCATCAATGGCCCGGGTTTTCACCAAAGGCATCGTAACGCCCTGCGGCATCTGGTCCATATGCTTCATAAGTTCATTATAAAGCTTTACATAGGAGCGTTCAATATCCTGGCCCACCAGGAACTGTACGGTAACCATTCCCTGTTCTTTCATTGAAGTGGAATAGATATATTCTACCCCGGGAATATTGGAAACCATTTTCTCCAGCGGTTGAATAACCCGTGATTCAAGTTCTGTGGGGCTGGCACCGGGATAACCAACAAAGATGTCGGCCATGGGCACGTCAATTTGGGGTTCTTCTTCCCTGGGGATCAAAAACGAACTATAAACTCCAATGACCATAAAAACGATCATAAGTAGCACTGTAAGTTTTGAATCCATAAAGCCTTTGGCAATTTTGCCTGCTAATCCTTCTTTCATTTTGTAGTAATTTTAATTCTGAAGGCTTTCCTCAATACTTAGCCTGGCTCCGTTGTATAATTTCCCTTTTGCTGAAGTGATATAGGATTCCCCGGCACTAAGCCCTGAAAGTACTTCCACCTCATCACCAACAGTCCGGCCCAGCCGAATCCATCTCAGGATAGCAGTGTTCTGTTCGCTTGGCGTATAAATACCGTGCAAATCACCTCGGTTAATGATGGCCGAAAGGGGTATTAAAATCACTTCCCGGTTCGCTCTTACCGTGGTGGGATACTGTACACTGGCATACATGCCGGAATAAATCTCACCATCAGTTTCATCTAAAGCGATTTTCATTGCGTACTGTCCGCCTGAATTTATAGCAGAAGTACTTATTTCTGAAACAATTCCTTTTAGAGATTTCCCTGAAGATTTAACCAATACATCTACTTCTTTCCCTTGTTCTACTGAAGCGATCTCCGATTCAGGCACACTTGCCCTGACTTCAAATTTCCCCGGAACTTCAAGATTAAGCAAGGGCATGCCTGGATTGGCCATATCGCCAGCTTCTACGAATTTGCCTGTAACAACACCGCTAAAGGGAGCTACGATATTGGAATAAGCAAACTGGGCGTTGATCTCATTCTTTTGTTGCCTGGCGCTTTCCAGTCTGGCTTTGGCCATTTCATACCTGGCGGTGATGTCATCTATTTCCTTTTGGGTAGCGCTGTTATCAGCAAATAAGGACTTATAACGCTCATAATCCTTTTTTGCATTTTGGAACGCCGCTTCAGCTTCTGTAATCCCGGCATTTACCTGTGCCCTTTTTGCCTGCAAATCTGCATTGTTTATCTCAATCAGTAATTGGCCTTTATTTACCTTATCTCCAACTTTGGCATTTATTTTAGTGACATAGCCCATGTTTCGGGTGCTTAAAGTGGCATTTTCAACAGCTTCTATTTTTCCGCTAAAAGTGAGAAATGACTTATCTGAACTTGCTGGAGTAGCTACGGTTACCTTTAGCGGAACTGTTTTTTCAGATTTTTTTTGTTCTTGAGAATCTCCACAACTCAGGAGTAAAGTTATTGCTCCCAGGAGACTCAGGATATATAATTTGGTTTTCATAAAGAATCTATTTTTTAGTTAAAAATTGAAGTTGTGCCTGAGCAAAATTGTATTCAAAAATTGTTTGCGCATACTCAAGTTGCTTTTGGGAGAGTTGTGCTTCTGCTGTTAACAGGTCACTGGTTTTCTCCAGTCCCTGCTGAAATCTATTGGTTCTTATCCTCAGGGATTCTTCTGCCTGTTCCAGTGATAAACGGGTAAGGGAAAGGTTATTTTCGGCATCCTTAACTGCACGGCTGGCCTGGTTCTTTTCCATCTCGCTTTGGGAGACATAGGAATCATATTCAAGTTTTGATTTTTCGTAAGTAGCCTGACTTTTCTGAAGCTTTCCAAAGCGTTTGTAACCTTCAAAGACATCCCATTTCAATTGAATACCGGCAAGATATCCACTGGCACCTCCGGCAAAGATCTCATCATCATAAAGTTCATAACTTCCAAAAGCATTTAGGTTTGGCAGAAAAGACATTTTATCTGCCTGCAGCATTTCTCCATAAGCCTCTGTAGCCAGTTTCATGGCGCGGATATCAGCTCTTTCTAATGGCACCGCTTCCAGCTCATCCGGTGTAAGCAAGGAAATTTCAAGGGAATCTGTAGGCTGAAATATTGTATTTACAGGTTCGTTGACCAGGTATGCAAGATAATCGGATGCATTCACCACATTGCTTTTTGCATACTGCAGCTGATTATTAACTTCAGAAACCCTTATCTCTACAGCCAGAACATCCGATCGTTGCAGAAATCCCTGCTCATAACGATCCTCCGCCAGTTCTTTATTTTCAAGAGCTGCTTTTAGGACATTTTCCAATACCTCAACTGCCTGATATGCCAGTTGCAGCTGCATATATGATTTTTCTACCTCCAGAACCATATAATCAATAGTTCGTTCGGTTTTTAGCTCAGTGGCATCCATTTTTCTTTTAGCTGCCTTTCGCTGATAAATCCCATCTAAATTTATAAGCGGCTGCTCTACTTCAATTTTGGTGGCAAAATTTGTGATCCGATCTGGATCATTTAACAGCTCGGGATTAAAATCATTTTGAGTAACTATTCCCTGATTGAGTTTAGAACCAAATGCCATTAATGGATTGGTAGTGGTTATTCCTGAATGTGATACCGCAAGGTTTGGTAAAAAAATGGAATTCGTCTGACGGAAATCTCCGCGGGATTCCAAAAATTCCTGTTGAGAAATTTTTATGTCCCTGTTGTTTTCCTTAACCATTTGTATGGCATCTTGTCGGCTAATGGATTTTATTTCCTGAGCATGTAACCACAGTCCGGAAAATAAAACCCCTATTAATGTTATAATTCTGATTTTCATCATTACAATCTCTATTTATGAATTAAAAGTTTTTGAAAAACCAGAATTTTTCATCCCACCATTTTGATAAATGCCCCCATTGCGCAGGTGCTTTCATCTTTACTTCCGGATTTGTGGAGTCAGAAAAATTTCCTCCGGTTTCACTGGCTTTCCCTTCGCCTGCTGCGATAAAATACGTTCCTTCAGGTACAAAAGTTTGATCCGGTTCAAGGTTGGCCATTTTTCTGCTGATGTTATGCGCTACGACCACTCCCTGTTGCCTTGCAAAAATTCCTATTTTTGGAAGTATTGCGCCGGTTTCTGTTGTTATGCTGGTGATGTCCCCAATGGCATACACATTTTCAAATTCGGTTTCCAGGGTATTTCTATCAACTTCAACCCAACCCGAATTCCCGGCTAATGGACTCTGCCTGATAATTTGTGGTACCTGATGTTTTGGAGTGTAGGCTAAAAGATTATATGAATAGCTTTTTCCATTACTGAATTCCAGTTGATTTTTGGAAACAGAAGTCAGTTCGTGGTTTGGATAATACTTTATCCCCTTTTTTTCCAGCAGCTCCCTTAATTCTTCAGCCGCTTCGGGCCCTGCGAATTCCATTGGACCGGCTTCAGGAGTATAAAGAGAAACAGTTGTGTTGTGGCTGAGGTTATTCGTTCTAACAAAGGCTTCTATAAGCATTGCAGCTTCATAAGGTGCGGCCGGACTTTTAAATGGTAGGGAAGAAACCAGGATTGCAATTTCGCCTCCGGTGAATTTTTCTAATTCTTCATGGAAATTGGTTGCACCTTTTAAAGTGAAAAAATTATGACCATAATGGCTAAGATCATGAGTATCTGCCTGTTCTACACCAAGGGAAATTACCATATAGTCTCCGTTATACTTCTTTCCATTTACAGTTACTGCAATATTTTTTGGATCTATAGCTTCAATTTCCCCGTTTATTACTTCCAGACCGGAGGCATCGAGCTTGTTTGTTTTTTTGGTGACTTCTTCCTTCTTTCTTTTGCCAACCATCAGCCAGGGAAGAGAAGGGGCGAACACACTGGTTTCTTCTTTTTCAAATACAAGTATTTTAACAAGGTTGATATCTTCTTCATTCCCACTGGTTCTGCTTAATTCCCTGGCAGTAACTATTCCGCCTGTTCCGGCACCTAATACTAAGATCGTTTTCATATTTAGACTTTTATTGTTTTTTATTGGTAATATGTAATTCGCATATTTTTATCGGTTTTTCTATTGTGTTTCCGTTATGCTCATTTCATATTTTGGAATTTTTGTTATTGTTGAAATTGTTGTTTATACGAATAGGTTCAGGTCTCAATTCAGGTTTGGACGGAGTTGGCCCAAAAGAACAGCAGGTAGTTCCCTGTTGGTAAGGTGCGGGACTTTTGATATCCTCCCAAACCGCTTTCATTTGTTCTTTTATTTTGTGTAAAATACTATTTTTCATTTGGTTGTTTATTTCTAAGTTATAAAATCTGAACTAAATTTCAGATTTATTTAAAATTTCCTGTTTTTCCTGTAGGTTTTCCATAAGTACTTCCCGCATTGTCTGGCAGGCCAGAGCTACTTTGGGAGAACTAAGGGTGAAATAGCTGGACTGCCCGTCACGCCTGGTTTTGAGGATGCCACTGGCTGTCATTACCTTGAGATGCTGGGAGAGATTGGATTTCAACCCGCCGGTTGTTTCAAGGATATCGGTAAAGCAAACATCTTTCTCTTTTAAAATATGAATGATCTCCATTCTTAAAGGATGAGCGAGCGCTTTACAAATTTCAGCTTGCATCCCGTATATTCTTTTGTTTTGCATAGTTTAAAAATTTATCTGTTTAGGTTATTCTAAACAATATTGATTTAAAATTTCCCTGGAATAGACTCCCTTAAATTGTTTTGCAAAGAAAAGGGGCTCAGAGAACCTGAAATATGATTAAAATCATAAAAACAAGAATTGAGGATAGAAATGCCCTTTATTAGACTTTCTGAAAGTGTGTTAGCCGTCTTAATCCCGATTTCCTTTCATTCCGAAACAAATTCAAAGCAAGCCCGCCTGAATGATTCGGTCAAGCCTCGGGGAACCTGCCCTTCCTTCAGGCGGGTTAAACCCTCAATCAGGGATTAAAAAAATAATTTGGAGGAAAAAGTGACTTCAGAAAAGAAATTCTGCAAAAGTTTACTTGACTGAAACAGTAATAGAGAAGGGGGATCAGAACCATTACCATCCACGGGCATTTATCAGATAGCTTTCGGAAGGCTTTAGCCTAGGAATGTTTGTGGAAGCCGGGTTTATTAACAGCAAAACAGAACAACTTGCACTCCCCTGAAGAAGCTTTAATTAAGTCAGGAAGGTTTTTTCTATGTCCTGCAAATGGATAGGGAAGAAGTAGGTGATTATATTTTACAAAAAAGGAAGTGAGATCTACAGGCACTTTTTAAGGCTTTGAGAATGCAGCCGACTTTAAACCGGATGCCGGTTTCCTAATCTGCGGAAGTTTTATACCTATAATAGAGTAGGTAGTATCACAGGTAATTTCCCTGTGTGGAATGCACCTGTTATTTTATTCCGTTTAGTTTTCAATCTTACCTTTACAGCTTGATTTTAATATGCTATCATTGATTCCAGAACGCGTTTTACAGCGTTTTGGGCCTTGCGATCCAGGACCTGGATATACCGTAAATAATTTTCGAGGTTTGACTGATCAAATTTGGTGTTCTGGGTAATGAAGTCGCAAAAATATCCCTCATTTGTAGCTTGAGCCGCAGGTTTATCTATAAATTTAATTAGATTATTATGCCTGGAATCCTTTTTAATTATGGAAAATAAGTCATTTACCTTTTCTTTCTCTCCTTCCAGTAACTGAAAAAAGTTACCCTCCGAGCAGAGAAGAATCCCTGAAATATCCAGGGCATTATTTCTTGTAGCTGTACTTTCCAGAAGATTTTCTACATGTTCCTTAGAAAGATCGGATTTTGCTGTACTAACGTATGAAATTGATTGTCTCATGTTATTTTCTAATTTAATCCCTCACTGAGGGTTTAATTCGCAATGAATTGCCTCGAATTTTGAAAAGTTTTTCCTTCCCATATTATCGGGATATACCCCGTATGCTTGCCCCGAGGTTTTTTACTTAAAGAAAAAATAGGGATAGAAAAAAATGATATTCCTTCTATCCCATTTTTATTTATGCCATTCTAAAATATGCAGGTTTCCTTTTTTTTTTGCAAACATCCTCTAAAGTCTTATGGGAGTGAATGTTTTTTGCAAAAGCTTAGGCTTTAATAACATATAATTATAATTAAGGGAGTATCTAAGTAAAATAGAGGATAAATACCTTAAAATTCGTTAAAAATCTATGTGTGTATTCCTTGTGTAACAGGTTCAAATTAAAATGAGGTGATAAAACCTTTGGTTTCCCTACCCATAAATCCTAAAATATAACTTCCTTCAAGACTACTTAATTTTGTTGTTATCCTTAATTTATAAGGGGCAAAGCATTCCAATTACCAGATCTGCCCTGGAATTACCACTTTGTTTTTTTAATCGTTGAGATCGGGAAAAATACGAGGTGCAGGGAGTAAATACAAATGCAAACTCCCCCGATGTGGACGGATGCAAATCTTCTAAACCTTTCAGCCATATTGTATCTTTCTAAAAACGTCATTTCCCTGCCTGGCATAGCAAGCTGTCAGCCATTTCACCGCTATTATGGGGAATTTCAGCATTTTTTAAACTTATGATTTAAGTCATAGGACTTGTTTTTCAGAAAAAATAAATTTGAAAGAAATTGGCTATTAACCACAAAACCATATTATGGAAACTACTAAAATTATAGCACGCACTTTTACCAGGAAATCGATTCTTTCGGGAAATTTGATTTTGATGGCACTCCTGTTTATGTTCAGTACTCAAAATCTGACAGCGCATTGTGACAGAGAGAATGGTCCGGTAGCCATGGCTGCTAAAGAGGCTTTAAAAACCGGTGATTTTGAAAAAATTGTTATTTGGGTGGGGGAAGAACAGGAGCAGGAACTGGAAGAAAAATTCCGTCAGAGCCTGGCGGTCTATAAAAAAGGAGGTGAAGCGGAGCAGTTGTCAAAACAATTTTTCATGGAAACTGCCGTGCGCCTGCATCGGGAAGCAGAAGGCATGCCTTTCACCGGATTAAAACCGGCCTCTCCAAATCCTCCAGACATTGATGCAGCAGAAAATGCTTTGGAAACGGGTGATCTGGATCCTTTGATAACATTGCTGTCGGGAAAAATGGAAGAAGAGACCAAAATCTGGTTTCAAAAAGCCATAGAAGCTAAAAAGAATAAGGAGCAAGGAATAGCTTCCGGAAGAGAGTGGGTTGATAATTATGTAAAATACATCACCTATGTGCATAAACTTTATAAGGTGATTGAAGCGGGCCCTCCCCATGGAGTCGATGGAAGCCATTGATTTGCAGCCAAAAACCAAAGGAAACAATGAGCTGATTTAGACAGTTCATCCGTATTTCATAAAGATTCAAAACGGATTGATTCAAACCTGAAAAAACCAAATAATCCGGGATTAAAAAATAGGGATATCCCCCCAATTATTTGGTTAATTTAGAAAAATCCTTATTTAGTTTTATTAGACACGCTTTTTCTTCCTTTTCGGCTTTTTGAATTTCCGCACAGTGGGAGAAGATATATACCACAGCACAAAACCACTTAAAACCGTTATCAATCCGAGGAGAGAGAAAACTCTCAGCACAATATTATTGAAATCATCCCGGCCCTCGTAATCCATTGTGTGTGTCATCCAAAGAAAATCGAACCATCGCCAGTCCCTATGCCGAAGTTTTTGGAAAGTGCCATTCTTAACATGTACATAGGCCCTGATATTTTCGGGAGTGTCGTAGGAGATCACGTAAGCTGGAAGAGGTCCTGAACGATATTCGTGATGTTTCCCTGTAGAAGTAATCTTTTCTATACTTTCAATTTTCAGACCATCCATCATGTTTTTATCGGCTACTGCCAGGGCTTCCTCCTGTGAGATTTCTTTTTTTATTTCCCCTGTTTTTGCATTTTGAAGGATGCCATGATTGATCCAGTAGTATGGCTTTCCTGCAATTTCCTTTAGTTCTACTGCGTGGATCTCTGTATCTGGATTAAGCTCAGAAGGGCTTTGAAGCCCTGAAAAATTTGTTGGTACCATATCGGTGCTTCGGTAGTGATCTCCATGGATCTCATCGATATCGGTCCAGCTGAAGTAGAGGCCGCTCACAGTCCACATAATAAACTGAAGGCCCAGAAATAACCCTAAATATCTGTGTGCCTTTCTTATTTTTAAGGCTGTTTTACTTTTTACCATTGTTATTTGATTAAAGGAGATCAGTAATATTGAAATACTCTCAAAATGATCTGATCTCCCCTGATTTTTTTTAATTTTTAACTAATACCCCTCTGTTTGCTCCATTCCCGAAGCCTCGATCTCACTTGCCGGGATTGGACAGATAGTCCTGTTATCTGTGGCCTTGATATCGAGATTGGCGACATCCACCCCTGTATTTACATGCTCATCTACAGGACGTTTAATGTCTTTACCCCGGCGAATATAGTCATAGATTCCATGACCTTCCAGAGCCAGTTCTTTTCTTCTCTCTTTTGCAATCCTCTCTTTTAATGCATCTCCTGTTTCTATTGCCTTATGAGCTGTAAAGTTCGTGGTCCTGTTTTCTATTAAGATATTCAGGAAATTTAAAGCATCTGATTCTCCTCCGCCGGCACCATGCGCAGCCGCCTCTGCAGCAATGAGATACATTTCTGACAGTCTGAGAACGGGAATATTATGAGCACTCAGTCCACCGCCGTCACTTCTGTTGATATACTTGACAAAAGCCTGCCTGGTCCCTTCTTTATCCTCCTCGAGAAACCGAGCCCGGGGATCATTCTCATATGTTCTCAATAGATCTACAAATGTTTGGGTGGCGATTATATCTCCCTGCCCCCCGTTTTTCATATCAAATTGAGCTCCCAGACCATTACTCCCCAAAGAGTTTTGATTGGTAATACTCAGTTCAAAAAGCGATTCAGAATTGTAGTCCTCAAAAACATAGGAGACCAATCCCATGAGGTTAGCTTCTCCTCTTGCTGCAATGACTTCCTTTGAAAATTGAAGGGCATTTTCCCAATCCTGCTTGTAAAGGTGAACACGGGCCATTAAAGCTTTTACTCCTGTTCTGGTCAGGTATTTTGTGCTGCCCTGTTCCCAGGTGTTCTCATCCAATAATTCAAGAGAGAGCTGCAAATCAAGAAGAATTTGATCATAGGTTTGACCTAAGGAACTCCTTTGCACCACAACTTCTTCCGAAGAAAGTTTAAGAGGCAAACCCTGTGAAGAAGCCCCGGCTCTTATCCAGGGATAAGCAAAAGTCCTGGCCAGGTCAAAATAAATCATTCCCCTTAGCCCCAGGGCTTCACCGAGAATCTCCTGTTTTTCTGCCTCGTTGCCCTCTGCTGCATCTATATTGTTAATGATCAGGTTCAGGTTATTGATAGCTTTAAAAGACTGCTTCCACAGCTCTTCACAGCTTCCACTGTTGTTTGCGCTTTCCAGGTATTTATAAGCGATTGATTCATAATCTCTGGGATTGAAGGTGGTTTTCACAAATCTGAAATCTGTTCCTTTAACAGCCGCCCTTTTATACAATACCCTGCCTAAATAGGTGTTTCGGGAAATTTCTTGATAGGTCCCGATGAGTAATTTATCCAGTTTTTCTATCGAGTTCAGCACCAGTTCCTCAGAAATTACATGGTCTGGTGTCTGGGTTAACACATCCTCGCTGCATCCCTGAAGAGATAGCAAGCCTAAAATGATTACTATATTTTTTAATGTTTTCATTTTCTTGATTTTTTAATCTAAAATTGTAATTGAATTCCCAGGATTAAAGTCCTTGCCGTTGGTACCTGGAAAAAATTCACCCCATTAACAACAGCTTCCGGGTCGTACCCGTCCAGTTCGGTTAATAAAAGTAAATTATCGCCTTGAGCATAAACAGATCCTCCTTTAATAGTATTCCCTATGGCAGGCAGTTTATAATTGAGTTTCACGTTCTTTAATTTCAGGTAATCAGAATCATATAAGTGTCGGGTTGAAACATCATTGGAAAAAGTGGGATTTCCATTGATCCTGATGGGTACAGTTGAATTTAGATTGTCTGGATTCCAGGGGTTCAATTGAGCCACCGTATTGGTGAATTGTGGTGCATAGCCGTCGTCATCGCGTTTAAAGGCAGTACGATCATAGACTTTTCCACCTATTCCAAAAGTGAACAAGAAATCAAAAGAAAAGTTTTTGTAATGGAATTCATTAAAGATGCCACCTTGCGCGTCCTGCAATCCATCCCCGAATATTCCGAAACCTGCACTTTGAGCGTCTGTTGTAATTTCACCGGTTCTTTCCCCATCGTTTAGCACATGGTACTGTGCCATTCCTGTCTCAGGATCCACACCTGCGTAATCTCTTAGATAAAAGGAATAAATACTTTCCCCCTCTTTAATGATCAAAGGATCCTGTCCATATCTCGAGCTGTAGGTGGAAACAATAGTATTTTTCAGTTTTGTGATCTCATTGTCAAGTATGGTCAGATTCACACTGGTTCCCCAGGAAAAATTATCATTGGAGTAAGGCGTGTATCCAACCTCAAATTCCCATCCTTTGTTCACCATCTCCCCGTAATTCTGTAGCTGGGTGAGAAATCCTGTGGTAAGGGAAACCGGAACATTCAATAAAAGATCTTCCGTTTTTTTATGAAAGTAATTGAGAGATAAATCAATTTCACTGAACAAGTTTAAATCGACTCCCAAGTTGAAATTCTTACTTTGTTCCCAGGAAAGATCCGGGTTTTGCAGTTGCCCATAAGACAAGCCCGATTCGCCACCATAGCCTTTTCTGTCGGTTTCAAAGAATGCCAGGGCAGCATAATCTTGGGGAGGCAGATTTCCGTTGGTTCCGTAACTACCTCTGAACTTAAGGTAACTCAGCCCATCAATATCCATGAAATTCTCCTCTGTGGCAACCCAGGATCCCGAAAGGGACCAGAAAGTACCCCAACGGGCATCTTTCCCAAATTTTGAAGAACCATCTCTCCTGAAACTCGAGGACAGGTAATATTTCCTGTCGAAGTTATAGCCAACCTGCGAAAAGTAAGAAAGCAGGGAATTATTCTCTGAATATCCGGTATGTGACCACAGTGTACCAATACTACTTGCAGAAAGCAATTCACTGTCCAGGACATCATAACCATAGACATTGATGGAATTCATCTTTGACTCCTGAGATTCCTGACCCAGCAGTACGCTTAATCCGTGTTGCCCAAAATTATTATTATAGTTCAGGATATTAGATACGGAATACTGGAGCACTTCACTTTTCACGCGGTTAAGTACCCCATTCCAGATTCCACCACCTGCACCAAATTCTTTATTGTCATAGAGGGTTTCATCTATTGCTTGCTGATCTACTCCAAAGGTCGTTTTAAAGCTCAATGGTGTAAGAATTTGAAATTCTGCAAAAGCATCTCCTCTCACACGGAATTCACTATTCTCATATTCCCCTACTTTCAGAACACCTATTGGGTTTGCATTTTTTTCAATATCATTTGGGAGGTTAGCATATCCCGCGTATCCTTCCGGATCATAAATTGGTGCGGCAGGCGGCAATACCCTGGCCATGTATAATGGATTTAATCCACCGGCATAATTACCATCGATATTGGCTGCATTCCTCTCAGATTTGGCAATTGATAGATTAACTCCCAGTTTGACCCAGTCCTTTGCCTGATTTTCCAGGTTAAGCCTTCCGGAATATCGCTTCAATCCCGTTTCAATAATAGTTCCTTCCTGTTCCAGGTAGTTACCTGAGACGAAGAAGGAAGTATTTTCATTTCCGCCTCTGGCCGATAGGTTATACTTCCTGAGGGTTCCTGTTTGATAAATTGCACCTAACCAATCTGCATTGGCATTGGTAGTACCATAAATACCCTCATAATCATTAACAGCCTGATTCTGGTATGAATTGTATAAACCGTTATCTGCATATACTCTCCTGAATTCAGCATTTTCGTTGTTCTGGATATACTGATTTATTTGACCTTCCATCCACAGGCCTTTGAACTGTTCATTATTGATCAGTTTTTCCTCTGTGAGGTTCTCACTCCAGCCGGTCTCCATCTTAAAGCTTATTTCTGTTTCTCCACTTTTTCCTTTTTTGGTAGTGATTATCACTACTCCGTTTGCAGCTCTGGAACCATAAAGGGAGGAAGCTGCAGCATCTTTTAAGACAGTAATGCTCTTAATATCTTCTGAATTTATCGTAGACAATGGATTATAACCTGTACTCCCTGTCTTATAATCCCCGGCGCGAAGATTAGAATCGGTATTGATTACAATACCGTCCAATACGTATAGAGGTTGGGTAGAACCGCTGATCGACCCTATTCCCCGAATTTGTACGTTTGATTTACCCCCGGGTTGTCCGGAAGTGGAAATGTTGACCCCTGAAACTCTACCTTGCAAGGCGGTTTCAAAACTGGCTGTAGATCCTCGCGTTACTGCTTCACTGGAGATTGTTTCGGCAGCGCCTGTAAAGTTCCTTTTATTGGCTGAACCATAGGCTACAACCATAACCTCATCCAAGGCCTCGGCACTATTTTCCATTTCTACATCGATGACATTTGAAGAGCCTACGGTTCTATTGATGACCTTTTTTCCGATATAGCTGAAATTGAGAACATCCCCGACTTGTACATTAATAGAATATTTTCCGTCGAAATTTGTTTGTGTACCATTATTTGTATTCTTGACGACTACATTCACTCCCGGAATGGGCAGGCCATCCTGGTTGGTTACAGTGCCAGTAACTGTTTTTTCCTGGGCAATAGTAAACTGCCCCACTAATCCTATAAACAGGGTTAGCAGCAATAAAAATTTACTTAACATAAAGTAGTTTATTTTTAAGTTGAATAATTTGAAAATAAGATCCCTGGGGGTTAAAAAACGTGCTGTTTAGACATGTTTATAACTCCCACGACATAATGAAGTATCAATTAAAATTCATAAAGTCGTAAAATCAAAATGGTACATACCTGGTACAAGACCAGTAAATTGGATACCAATTGGGCAGATTTATTTTAGAAAAAATCAGGAAATTCCCATTGGTGGATGGGTAATTTGTTTTGTGAAAAGGAAAGAATAGGTATTCAGATACTCAAAATTAGACAGGTAAGTTTCAGACAGAACAAAGTTGTTTTCTGAACCCATGAAATTTACATAAAAGATGATCTCCTTTTGAAAGCTGTTAAGCGTTAAATCATTTTTCTCCTTGTCCAGCGCTATGCCAGCCTTAGTAAGAGAACATTTTCCATTACATTCCAATTCAGGTTTATCCTTGTTTTCACAAAAAAGTTCAGTAAAACTTTCATTGTTCAAGGTATAAAAAGAAACAAGGTAGGTGAATCTGACATTATGAAATAAAGTGGCCATTAGAAAAATAAATAACAGACTATATTTTAAAAAGGCTTTCAATTCCTAAAATTTCGTGCAAAGATAACTTCTCTTGAATGTGAAATAATATGATGAAGATCATTTATATGCTGATTTTGTGGTATTCCACAATAACCTTCAAGGTTTTATGATCCCCCCTCCAAACTTAGATATGAGGCTTTTATTCTACTAGCGGTTAGTGAATTATTCTAATCCATTAATTTTTCAGGAAAATCCAGTAACCTGGATTACCTGATCCAAACAACTGTTTAAACTGCGAATTCTTGAACTGCTTCCTTTTAATTCCTCATTGAGGCAGGGCTGCTATGAATTTTTAAAAGTATTTTCCAATTTATAATAGGTAGACTTGCCCTGAGGTTTTGACCCTTCTTTTTGAAGCACTTATTTATTCACTAAAATTTTTCTTTTAAAGCTCATTCCAGAGCATTTTCCCTTCATGATTATTCGTGCGTAAACCAATAATTCTTCAGATTGTTTGTTTAGTTTTCTGGTGAAGAAAAGCACATAAAAGCTTGTAAAAATAGAGTAGAGGATTTGGATAATCCTAATTAGATCCATAGCTGGAGATACAAAAAATTCTGCAGGCTGTCACCTGTAACTTTTCTGTTTTACTTGCCGCTTGCAAAATGAACTTTGTGATTGTCGGGATGACAGGCTTTGACCCTCCCTCCCTTAATACCAGTAAAATCAGTACTTTTCCTTCTTTTCTTTCCTCAAGGTAACCGAATAGGTAACTTTTAGGATGACAAGACGCTCAATATCACAAAATTAGGTAATATTTTTGACAAGATTTATATGATTTTTGCTAAAATTGACATCATTTGAATCGTTTTATCCCGCTGAATTTACCTGAGAATTTAATGATTAATTCCTGAATAGGGAATAAGGTGGTTTGCAGCATTAACCTTGCAGCAATTTTCATTTCAGTAATTTATAAAAATCAGGATGAGTTGTAGTGAGTTTAAGAAAATTGTTGAAAATATTCAGCCGTTTTCTTTTCGATGTTTATGTTTTTAACTTGTTACATAATTCAGTATTTTCTTGGGTTTACTGGAAATTTTAACCGTTTTATTGGGGCTTCAAGGCCATTTCCAGTAAATTCATAATATTATCGGATTTAAATAGTTTATAACTAATTGATAATAAAGTAAATATAAGCGGAAAGGAATGTCTAACATCGCTTCGCGTGTTAACCTCTTGCTATTCCATTTTTGTCCCCCTAGAGACAAAACTTTCATACAATTATGCATTCAACACTATAAGGTTTAAAAGGGAGGAACTCCCATAATAATTTTTAGAAGTATACTCTTGTCAGCCATGAGGTCCACAGACCCAAAAGAGGAAAAGTTTTCTTTCATTGAAACTACAACTAACTATAATAAACTCCCTGAAGGAAACACCTCAAGCCTGAAGGAGGATTAAAAAAGACTGCCAATCACCGAAGGGGCAAGTAAAGGCCGAAACTTTTAGTATCGAACTTTTCTAAAAGTTAAATTCTTAAAAATTAACTAAACAATTGACCGTTAATATTTTAACTTATCGAATTACGGTTTCCCGTAAAACACTCATAAAATCAAGGCATTGACCAAAAAATTAAGATAATTTAACATGAAAGATTTGTGTTAAGCAAATGTGAAACAATATCTTTGCCGACGCAATGCAAGACGAGGAATTTTCCTACATTGAATTTCCCCCTCCGGATTCCTTTATTGGGACTTAGAGCGGCGAAGCCATGAGGTCCCAAGCCTCAGATTGTTGAATTTTTAATCTTTCGAACCTACAACTTACAATCATAAACCCCCAGCCCCCTACAGCTGCCTAACCAAAAAAATGCCCCTTTTACTTCACGTTGACTCCTTTCACGGAGCACATATTTCCTAAATAACTGATTAATAGTAGTCTGAATTTAATTTTTGGACGGATGGAACTATGCTTGTTTGTTACCAGGGAAGAAGGAAGGGTTTTTAAGAATAACAATCGATGAATAATATATTACATGTGCTTTTAACCGGGGGAGTAGGGAGCAGGCTTTGGCCGCTTTCACGACAATCCAGGCCCAAACAATACCTGGAGCTTTTCAAAGGGAATTCCTTGTTTGAACTCTCCGTGATGCGAAACAGTAATTATGCCGATGAGCTTATAGTGGTGGGGAATTGCGATAACCAACATTTATCGGTAGAAGCTTTGAAAAAACTCCACATCGAAGATTATAAAAGCATTGTAGAAGCCACACCTCGAAATACAGCCCCTGCTATCGCATTTGCAGCTTTTGCGGCTCAGGCTGAAGATATTTTGCTGGTTACCCCAGCCGATCATATTATAAGTGATGATGTCTATTACCAAAGAGCCATCAAAGAAGCGATTGACCTTGCAAGGGAAAATGCTATTGTAACCTTTGGGGTCAATCCAACCAAACCTGAAACCGGGTATGGCTATATAGAAGCCGAAGGAAATAATGTGATCTCCTTCAGGGAAAAACCGGACAAACAAACGGCGCAGGATTTTATTGAAAAAGGAAATTTTTACTGGAACAGCGGAATGTTTTGTTTCAGGGCTGGAGTTTTCCTGGAAGAACTTAAAAAATATGCCCCGGAAGTTTTTCAAAAATCCAAGGCAGTCTGGGAGACATCCATCAATAATGAACTGGAGCTCTATGCTTCCAGGGAAATCTCGGCTATTAGTGTAGACTATGCAGTGATGGAAAGAAGCGAAAAGATCAAAGTGGTAAAAGCCAACTTTGAATGGAGCGACATGGGTAGTTTTGAAGCTGTATATGATTACCTGAAAGAACAGGGACATCCGGTGGATGCCTGCGGGAATATGCAAATAGGCAGTTCAAAATATACCGCTTTCGCAGGATTAAAAAACTGTATCCTGGTGCAAACCGAAGATGCTAATCTTGTACTGGCAAAGGAGTCATCACAGGATGTGAGAAATATTTACCAGGATCTTGAAATCACCAATCCTTCATTATTAAACTAATTTAAATGGAACACGATGTACGGCCCTGGGGCCAATACTGGGTACTGGAAGACACTTGGACTCACAAGGTAAAAAGAATTGAAGTAAATCCCGGTGGGCGGTTATCCTACCAATACCACCACAAAAGGGCGGAAGCCTGGACAATGGTGGAAGGGATTGGAAGAATAACCCTTGACGGGGAAATAAAGGATTATCCCGCAGGCGAAACTGCGATCATTCCCCTTGGTGCTAAACACCGAATCGAAAATCCAACTAAAGAAAAACTTGTATTTATAGAAGTACAACACGGCACCTATTTCGGTGAGGATGATATTGTTAGAATTGAAGACGATTACAACCGTAATTAAGAATTAAAGAAACCAGCGTCAGTTCGAGTGATTTTCAGAAACGAGAGTTTATGGAAATCGTATCGAGAACCGCAAAATCTTCGAATGCAATGAGTAAAACAGCACTAATAACCGGCGTAACCGGACAGGACGGCGCCTATTTAAGCGAATTCCTTTTAAAAAAGGGATATGTTGTTCACGGACTTAAACGCCGGGCTTCCCAGTTTAATACAGACAGGGTAGATCATTTGTACCAGGACCCGCATGTGGAGAACAGGAATTTTATCCTTCATTACGGGGATATGACTGACAGCACAAACCTTATCCGACTTATTCAGGAGATCCAACCGGACGAGATCTATAACCTGGCCGCGATGAGCCACGTTCATGTTTCTTTTGAAATCCCTGAATATACAGGGAATGCAGACGGTTTGGGAACCCTCAGGATCCTGGAAGCGGTTCGTATTCTTGGACTGGAAAAGAAAACAAAAATTTACCAGGCTTCCACTTCAGAATTATATGGAAAAGTTCAAGAGGTTCCCCAATCGGAAACCACGCCTTTTTATCCGCGCAGTCCATATGCAGTTGCCAAGATGTATGCATACTGGATCACGGTAAATTACCGCGAAGCTTACAATATGTTTACCTGCAACGGGATTTTGTTCAATCACGAATCGCCAATCCGGGGGGAAACATTTGTAACCCGCAAAATTACCAGGGCTACTTCCCGTATCGCGCTGGGATTACAGGATAAATTTTACCTGGGGAATCTCGACGCGCAACGTGACTGGGGACATGCCAAGGATTATGTACGCATGATGTGGATGATCCTTCAGGCTGAAGAAGCTGAAGACTGGGTGATTGCCACCGGGAAAACCACTACTGTAAGGGGTTTTGTAAAAATGTCTTTTGCTGAAGTGGGAATAACCCTGAAGTTTATAGGGAATGGAGTTGATGAAAAAGCCTACGTTCAATCCTGCAGCAATCCTGAATTCCAACTGGAAGAAGGAAAAGAAGTACTGGCAGTAGATCCAAAATATTTCAGGCCTACCGAAGTTGAATTGCTGATTGGTGATGCTTCAAAAGCAAACACTAAACTCGGCTGGACCCCGGAATACGATTTGCAGGACCTTGTAAAGGAAATGATGGAAAGCGATGTAAAACTGATGCAAAAAGAAACGCATTTGCAGGATGGGGGGTATAATATTTTAAATTACTTCGAATAGAAATAAAATTTGAAAATTTGTCAATTTGAAAATTTGAAAATGAGAAAAGATTCTAAAATTTACATAGCGGGTCATAGAGGAATGGTAGGCTCAGCCATTTGGCGAAAGCTTGAGAAAGAAGGCTACACCAACCTCATAGGCCGCACCTCAAAAGAGCTCGACCTTCGCAACCAAAAAACCGTAACCGATTTCTTCGCGACCGAAAAACCAGAAGTAGTCATAGACGCCGCAGCAAGAGTAGGTGGCATCCTTGCCAACAATGATTACCCCTACCAGTTTTTGATGGAGAATTTACAGATCCAGAACAACCTGATAGATACCGCTCATAAAACCAACGTTGAAAAATTCATCTTTTTAGGCAGTTCATGTATTTATCCAAAACTGGCACCACAACCCTTAAAAGAAGAATATTTACTTGCCGGCCCATTGGAACCCACCAATGAGGCATATGCAATAGCAAAAATCGCGGGGGTGAAATCCTGTGAAGCTATAAGAAAACAATTTGGAAAGGATTTCGTGTCGCTTATGCCAACCAATTTATATGGCATTCATGACAATTTTGATCTTAAAACATCTCACGTCCTGCCGGCGATGATCCGGAAATTTCACGATGCAAAAGAAAATGGAGACACCCCCGTTACGCTGTGGGGTTCCGGAAGCCCAATGCGGGAATTCTTATTTGTAGATGATCTTGCAGAGGCTGTATGCTTTGCCCTTAAAAATAAACTGGAAGAACATCTTTACAACATAGGAACAGGAAAAGACCTAACAATAAAAGAACTAGCAGAAACTATTCAAAACATCACCCGCCACAAAGGAGAAATTATCTGGGACAGCAACAAACCCGATGGCACCCCACGTAAACTATTGAACGTGGACAAGCTAAAGAATGAAGGTTGGGAAGCTACAACTTCCTTAGAAGATGGAGTGAAAAAGACCTATCAGTGGTTTCTTAAGAATAGCACTAGGTACAAAAAAGTAAAATTATTATTTTATTCCGCAATGGACACCAAAGCAAAAATGAAAAATGATAAAGACATTAACTAAAAAATTAATTCAGCAAACTAATAATTATCGGTATCATTCGATTCATAAAAATGCTGCAAGAAATGTACTCTCAAATATTGAGGCAGAAAAAGGGAAAACCAATCCAAAGCTTCTCAAGATGGCAGATGATTATGCTATTAATGTGTTGGGGTGGAAAGGTTATGCTCCATGGCTTTATGTGTACAGCGCTATTACCGATTCCTTTAAGGAGGGATGGATTCCAGACAATTATTATGGAAGCGTTGTAGTGCCCAGTATTAAAGGGGACCATGGAGAAGTATCTGATTTAAAAACCCTAACAAAGAAAATTTTTAGTAGCGAACTAATTCCTGATATAGCCTATTTTATTAATGGGCTGTGGTTATCAAGTTCCTATCAGATATTACAGGAAAGTCAAATAAAACATTATATTTTTAAAAATACGGAAAAGGTAGTTTATAAGTTAGATAACTCGAGACAAGGAAAAGGTGTCTATTTCATAGACAAAAACTTTTTTAATTTAAAAAAAATTGAATTACTGGGAAATGGAGTTTTTCAGGATTTCATTGTGCAGAATTCATTTTTTGAAGAAATAATACCCCTTTCTGTTGCTACCATTCGTATTACAACAGTTGTGACTCAAGAAGGCGAAATCACAGTAAGGGCATGCTATCTCCGTTTAGGTAGAAGAACAGAGACTCATGTGCAATCTAAATCTCATATTCGAGTTCCGGTCAATATAGTAGAGGGAGAACTTAGTGAAATTGGTTACTTGAGTACGTGGACTCCAATTGACAGACATCCTGATACTAATATAGTATTTGCTAATAAGAAAATACCGCTTTTTAACGAATGCCTTTCTGCGGTCTTAAAACTTCATAAAATGCAGCCATATATTAGGAGCATTGGATGGGATTTAATTATTGATGAAAATGAAGCAGTAAAAATAATGGAATACAATGGTGCCCATAATGATATTAAATTTTCCGAGGCGACCCAAGGCCCATGTTTCACCAAATTAGGATGGGAAAAACTTTGGATGAAATAATTTTTTTCTATTACGGGTTACTTCTTAAGATGAACGTAAAGCTTTTGTTGGCAGAATTATTTGGAACCTATTTTGGAAATTCTGAAAAATTAAAATAAACGTTAGTAGCGTTTATCGAATGTCCTGTAAAGGATATAAATGGATAAAAAACTAAAAGATAGATTTAATAAAATGGTTAAAATAATTTATGAAAGCAGTAATTTTAGCAGGAGGTTTAGGAACGCGTTTAAGCGAAGAAACTGTCACTAAACCAAAACCTATGGTTGAAATAGGGGGAAAACCTATTTTGTGGCATATTATGAAAACATATTCTCATTATGGAATTAATGACTTTATTATTTGTTGTGGTTATAAAGGTTATGTGATTAAAGAATACTTCGCCAATTATTTTTTACACGAATCTGATATCACTTTTAATATGAAGGATAATAAGATGATTGTTCATGAGAAAAGAGCTGAACCATGGACCGTAACACTTGTGGATACCGGGGATGAATCTATGACCGGAGGACGGCTAAAAAGAGTATCCGAATATATTAAAGATGAGGAAAGTTTTTGTTTTACCTATGGAGATGGAGTTGCAGATATTAATATTGCCCAATTAATCGAATTCCATAACGCACATGGTAAGGAAGCAACATTAACGGCGGTTTTTCCTCCGGGCAGGTTTGGTGCTTTGGAAATTGTAGATGGCGAGGTACGACAATTTCAGGAAAAACCCAAAGGCGATGGAGCTCTTATTAATGGTGGATTTTTTGTTTTGTCTCCAAAGGTATTAGAATACATAACCGGGGACAAAACCATTTGGGAACAGGAGCCCTTGAAGAAATTAGCTAGAAACAATCAACTAATGGCATATAAACATGAAGGCTTTTGGCAGCCAATGGATACCCTTAGGGATAAAATAAAATTGGAAGAACTGTGGAATGGAAATGAAGCACCGTGGAAAGTGTGGGAATCTGCTGCTAATCCAGAGTTGGTTAAAATATGAATAAAGCAGGACAAGTAAATCCTTCCTTTTGGAAAGATAAAAATGTTTTAATTACTGGTCATACTGGATTTAAAGGTTCTTGGTTAGCTATTTGGCTTCATGATTTAGGTGCTGAAGTAATTGGAGTAGCATTGGACCCATTTTCTGAACATGATAATTATGTTTTATCGAAAATAGGAAATAAGATTACTGATTTGAGAGGTGATATTCGTAATGGTCAGTTGCTCAAAGATATCTTTGCAAAATATAAGCCCGAGATAGTTTTTCATTTGGCGGCACAGCCTCTGGTTCGGTTATCTTATGATATTCCTGTGGAAACTTACGAAGTAAACGTAATGGGTACCATCAATGTGCTGGAAGCAATACGGGCAACAGATAGTGTGAAAGTGGGTGTGATGATTACCACAGATAAATGTTATGAAAACAAAGAACAAATCTGGGGTTATCGCGAAAATGAAGCGGTGGGTGGTTATGATCCTTATTCATCCTCAAAGGGTGCTGCTGAAATTGCTATTGCTTCATGGAGAAGGAGTTTTTTTAACCCCGAAAATTACGCTGAACATGGAAAAAGTATTGCCAGTGTAAGGGCAGGTAATGTGGTAGGTGGTGGGGACTGGGCGACAGACAGGATTATACCAGATTGTATTCGGGCTTTGGAGAATGATAACTTAATTGAAATCAGAAGTCCTGAATCTATACGCCCTTGGCAGCATGTGCTAGAGCCTCTGAGCGGATATATGCAATTGGCACAAAGAATCTGGAATGAACCTACGAAATTTTGTGAAGGTTGGAACTTTGGTCCTCGTATAGAATCGGTTGTATCTGTTTGGAATATTGCTGAAAAAGTGACTAGAAAATACGGAAAAGGAGCTTTGAAGGATGTATCTGATCCCAATAAATTACATGAAGCCAAACTTTTGATGTTGGATATTAATAAGGCGAAATTTGAATTGAATTGGGAGCCTAAAATGAATATTGATCAATGTATAGATTTGACGGTTGACTGGTATAACCGTTACAGAAACGAATCGGTGTACGAACTATGTTGCTCACAAATTAATCTTTTTTTAAATTATTCTAAATGAAAATATCTGTAATAGGTACAAATGGATTATTGTCAGACTGTATTGGACGGTATTGTAATAAAAATAATTATCAGCTCCATATGTACGGATTGAATCCTCCAATGGGACATAATTATGAATTTTTTGACCAGATAAATCTGCTAAAGGGAAATTTGAATTATAATGAATTAATTCAGTCAGACATGATTGTATATGCTGTCGGGGCAGGCATACAGTCCAATTTAAACGAAAGTCCCGAATTGATTTATATGTTAAATGTAGCTGTACCCGTAAGAATATGTAATGAATTAAAGCAAGCTGGATACAAAGGTTCTTTTGTAAGTTTTGGTTCTTATTTTGAAATCGGGGAGAATACCGAAAATCATTTTTTTACAGAATTAGAGTTACTTAAATCACAAAGGGAAGTTGTAAATGATTACTCTATTTCAAAAAGAATGTTTTCAAGATTTATTTCCTCAGTTGATATGCCATACAAAACCTGGCATTTTATACTTCCTACCATTTACGGTGAACTTGAATCCCCACATCGGTTAATTCCATATACTATCAATGCATTGAAGACGAGCACTGATATTAAATTTACTTCCGGAGAACAGGTTCGACAATATATTTATATCGAAGAAGTGGCTGAAATAATTTTTAAAGCATATAAATATAATATACCTAATGGATTGTATAATATAGCAGGTGCTGAAACATTAACCGTAAAAGAGTTAGTAAAAGCTTTATTTAATGCATTTAATAAAACGCTTGAAAAAAGTGTATTTGGGAAAACACAACGTTCTGATACAAGGATGAAAATATTACAGATAGCAGGTAGTAAACTTCAAAACGCAATTGGTTACAAACCTAATATTAAAATAACAGATGTATATGACAAATATTAAATCACTCTCCGAGCGGATAGAAATTATCCCCAGGAAAAAGATAGAAGACAGCAGGGGATGGTTTTTAAAAGCGATAACCGGACTTGAAAAAGGATTACCAGAATATACAGGTGAAATTTATACGGTTTATTCAGAAAATGGGGCTTCACGCGGAGGCCATTACCATAAAGATGCCACAGAATGGTTTACATTGCTGATTGGAAAATCAAGATTGGAGCTAAAAGACCTGAACTCTAATGAATTAATGACTATAGAGCTTGATGCTAATACTCCAATCACCATTGTTATTCCTCCTAATATTGGACACCGCTTTGATGCCATTGCTAATCATCCATTTTTATTGCTGGCATATACCAATAAACTGTATAAGCCTACAGATACAATTAATATTATATTCTGATTAATTAAAGATATAAATAACTAAATAATGAGCATATATACGAGGCAATCGAAGAATTTTCCAAGGTCGGTTAATAAAATTAAAATTATCATCTCATAATCTAATTGCTATAGATAACCCAGCGAAAGTTATTCGTATCAAAAACAATTACTTTAATTTTTTATGAGTAAATATTCGGCTTCAATTTTTAATTATATTTTTAATTCCATTAATTCAATCGTTATGATAATTAATGGTATTATCATGGTTCCGTTGTATTTTAAGTTTATGCCTATTTCAACCTATGGCGCATGGTTGGCAACAGGTAATGTGGTAGCAATGCTTGGACTCCTTGAATCCGGTTTTGCAGGGGTAATTACACAGAAAATGGCTGTGGCTTTAAGTATGAACGATGAAAAGAAATTTTTCCAGCTTGCCGGAGCCAATATTTATACGGCCCTATTGATGGCAATTACCCTGTTTTTACTAGGTTTATCAATTTCTCCTTTTGTTGCTAATTGGGTGAATGCAGAAGAAAGCATCCAACAGTCTATTACCATAGCCTTTATCGTCAGTCTGGCATCTGCAGCAATTTCATTAGTTGTTTCACTTTTTGGAGCTTTCCCTCAGGTATGGCAGGAAACGAAAAAAGTGGGATTAATTTCAACAGTGGTCAATATTATTGGTATAATTTCACTGATAATATATTTATATGCTGGTTTTGGTGTCGTTTCACTTGCTTTAGCTTATTTAACCAGGGCTTTATTAAATTTAATTGGTCAAGGCAGCTGGATTTTAATGAAATGGAAAAAGTTAAATCTTTCAAGCCCTACACTTAATTTGAGCGTAATCGGAGATTTATTGAAAGAATGTTTTTACCCTTTATTATCAAGAACATCAGGTGTGATTATGGGAAATTCCCAGAGCTTTATTATAGCGATGTTTATCAGCCCAACATTGGCGGCCGTATATGATATAAGTTCAAAAGTAGCTGTGGTTGCCTGTAATTTTGTAAGTATGGTAAATGGTTCATTTTTTGGATTGTTTTCACTTACTTTTGCTTCGAAAAATAAAATAGAGATTAATAATCTTATAAAGAGTGTTTCCACATTTTTTATGTCAGTATTATTTTCTGCGTTATTGTATTCTATAGTTTTCACTAAATCCATTGTACATTTTTGGGTAGGTCTTGATAAATATGGTGGCGATCTTTTACTGGTATTTATTGTTATTGCGCTATTGATAACCCAATTAAAACTGTATTTAAATAATTTATTGTACACAGGAGGCCTGATAAACAAATCGGCTAAGTTAGATGTATTAAGTATGATATTATATGTAACCTTACTTCTGGCAATAATCGAACCGGCACAGATATACGCCATACCGATAGCAACTTTTGGTTCAGGAATAGTTTTTATTGGAATGTATCTAAATTTATTGAAGAAAAATTTAGATGTTGATATTCGGGCTCTGCTTAAAATCGCTTTAAATTTACTGTTGATTACAATACCATTTGTATTTATGCATTATTTGTTGGAAATGAATTTGTTGATTTTATCCAGTTTAATGATTTATGGAATTCTATTTACCCTACTGTATATGGCCATTATTAGTTTAGCAAATAAAGCATTTGTAACAATGCTATTTATCAAATTGAGGAATGGAAAAAACAAATAAGATATTATTAATCCCGGATGCTTATTTGGGAAATGCTTCCGGAGCAATAGTTGCTCAAGTTGCTAAAAAACTTTTACTGGAGAACGGAAATGAGGTGTCCATATTCTCCTGCGATATAGTTAAAGATGTCACAGATAATGACGGAACAAAACTTTATTCCAGGATTTCTTATAACGGAATGTCAAACTGGAAAGAAGAAAAACACATAAAAGAATACGAGGAAGTTTTACAGAAATCTGAAGCCAACGCAGTATTCACACTTGGATCTATAACAAACAAAAACCTGTGCTATTTGGAAATAGCAAAAGAAAGAGGTTTAAAGGTTATTGCCAAAATTTTTATGCAGGATTTCTTTTGTACAAAATTATATGCAAATAATGCCGAAGGACCCTGTACAAAATGTTTGGATCATAGTTATTTAGAGGCATTTAAAAATAACTGTATTATCCAGAAGCCTATTGACTACATCAAAACGGCAAATGCAATTTTGATACGTAAAAGGCTGGAGAAAATATTACCAAACATTGATTATGTAGTTACCTCTACAGATGAACAAATTGGTTTTTACCAGAAATTTGGTATTCCACAAGAAAAATGTATAAAGACCCCATTGTATTTTGATAATAACAGGTTAAAAGAAATTAAACCTCTAGTGGGAGATTATTTTGTTTGTATTGCCCAGAATCGGGTTGAGAAAGGGTTTCAATATTTGAAAGACATTTTATCACATTGTAATGGAACCATTAAAATTATTGCAGCCTATAACAATAAAGAACAGGCAAATATTGCCATTAAAAAATACGGTTTTCAAGAATTAATCGACAATGGGATGCTTGAAATTAAGCACGATTTGAGATGGGAAAATGGTTTGGCTGAATTAGTTGCACATTCAAGAGGGGTTATCATTCCTTCCATTTGGCCAACAACGACGGAATTTGGGCTACTTGAAGCATTGGGATATCAAAAACCCGTCTTTGCTTTTGATTTAGGGGTTCATCATGAAGTAATTAAAAATGGTATTAATGGTTTTATCACCCCTTTAGGTGATTGTAAAGCAATGGCAACTCAAATCATGCAAATTAATTCTCATGATTATCTCTATCGAGAAGTGTCTAAAAACGCAGGATTATTATATAAAGAAATGACAGATTGGAATGGTTGGAAAAATAAATTAAGGAGCATAGGGTTATGATTGCTGGGAGAAAAGATGTTTTCTTACAAAGAAAATCAATTACTGTATGGCACTACATATTTCAAATTGTATTAATTGCATTATTTGCGCTAATTTGCTTCAATATTTTTAGTAGCACAAGAAATCAATTTTCCAGTTTTATTTGGAGTTCTATAGCATTTCTATTTATTACCATATTCTCATCAGTAGTGTTGTTAAAAAACCAGAAGTGGTTATGGTTTTTTATCATTGCTTATTTAGTTAAAGTTTTAATTGGCCTGACACATTATTTGTATTTCATTGATCCCAATTACTTTCAATCTAGTGGTGCATATTCATCTATGACTTTTGAATATGAAGGTGTTTTTAATTACATATTAACTTCTGCTCACAATAAAATACGACATGGAATTTTATTTTATCAATATTTTGAAGGTGACATTACTCATCAAGAAATTAATAGTTTAATAAGTATACCATTTATCTATTTTGGCGATTATGTTTTAACCATTGCTCCTATAAATTCCTTTAGTAGTTTGCTGATTTCCATGAATATTATATTCATTTCAAAATATAAATTTCGTATCAGTAATACTGAGTTAAAATATATAGCGTTTATCTCAGCCTATTTTCCTATAACTCTCATATCTACGTTACTTTATAGAGATATTGTAGGTTTATCACTAATGTCAATTGGTTTAACGTTGATTTTATTTGCAAAAAGATCGTTTACCCAATATTTTATGTTAATAATAGCTTGCTATTTGTTTTATTTGGTACGAACAATGTATCCTGTTATTTTATTATTGGCATTTGGGATTAATGCTGTTGTTAACCAGAATTATAAATCAAAGAGATTAGATTTTTTTTATAAAGGGGGCATTATAATTCTTTGTGTTATTTCATTGCCTATCGTTTTTAATTACGCTAATACCGAGGCAAATGAATCCTTGGCAAGTGGTGCGTTAAATTTTAATCTATTAATTCTTCCTTTAAAATTAATACTCGGGCTGATTGGACCTTTTCCATGGACTCAATTTCTCTTGTATGAAACGGTACCTGCTTACGCCTATCATCTGCAGGATCATTTACAGGGAACTTTTAATATAGCATTTGTTACAACAATCATAATATTTAGGAAAAGATTCCTTAGAAAAGGGGGATTTAATTTACTGAATATTACTGGAATATTATTAATTATTTCAGGTTTGTTTAATTCTTATATGCACATGACTTATGTGGCAATTGGATTTATATTCCTTATACCTTGGTGCTTTACACAGATAACTCTAGGTAAATTTAGAAGAATTTATTTATATACTTTTCTGGCAATATTAATTTTAAATATTGTTGTAATGGCATTTTTTGGCAGTTTAGGAATTTCCTCATCTTGGAGGTAATTATATTGAAATTTTTTTTATGAAAATAATTATTTCAGGCGGTTTAGGTAATCAAATGTTTCAATATGCACTTTATAAGGCATTAAGAGACAAAGGAAGAAATGTAACTATAGACACTTCTTTATTTTCTTATACCAAAATGCACAATGGATTCGAACTTGAGAAATGTTTTGGACTAACAGAACAAAGGACAAATTATAGCAGCTGGTATTTATTAAAGCTGAGAGCAGCCCGAAAATTTAAACTCAAATTTATTGTGTATAATGATCCCTTATGTTTTAAAGAAAAAATCTTTAAAACAAAACGTAAATATTTATATGGGAGTTGGCAAAGCGAAAAATATTTTGATAAAATAGAAGACGATATAAGAAATTTATTTTCGTTTAAAACTATTGATGTCGAAAACAAGAAAATTGCCATTGAGATGGGAAATCAAACATCTATAGCCGTGCATATCAGACGGGGCGACTACTCAGGAAACGATTTATACGCCGGTATTTGTACTGAAGAGTATTACTCCAAAGCTATCAGTTTGATTTTTGATAAAATTAAATATCAAAAAAGAATTATGTTTTATATTTTTTCTGACGATAAGGAATTTGCCGCCAACTTTATAAGGAAGTATAAAGTACCTTCTAAATTAATAGAGATTAACAAAGGTGTAAATAGCTATAAGGACATGTATTTGATGAGTAATTGCAAACATAACATTATAGCTAATAGCTCCTTCAGTTGGTGGGGAGCTTGGTTGAATGTTAATCCGGATAAAATTGTTATTGCTCCAAATCGTTGGTTTGGAAAAGGTTCTGAAGAAAATTATAAGGACATAGTTCCTTTTTCTTGGGAAAAAATTTAATAAGTATGAAGGGACCAACTGTTTCAATTATTTTGCCAGTTTACAACTGTGATAAATATATTCAAGAAGCTATTGAAAGTATATTAAATCAGACATATGTAGATTTTGAACTTATTATTGTGAATGATGGATCAACAGATCAAACTTCTAATATAATTAAGAAGTTTACAAATATTGATAAGCGTATAATCGCTATAAATAAACATAATACAGGATTATCTGATTCATTAAATACTGGATTAAGGATTGCTCAAGGCAAGTACATAGCAAGAATTGATGCTGACGATTTATGTCTTGTAGGAAGATTAAAATTGCAAGTTAAATTTTTAGATAATCATCCCGAATATATTATTGTTGGTTCTGCGGTAGTATATATCAATGAAAATGGTAAAAAATTAGGTTACAGCCATGTTTATATTACAGATAAGTCAATTAAAAAAAGTTTACCAAAGATTAATCCCCTCGCGCATCCCAGTGTAATGATTCTTAAATCAGCCCTAATTCAAATAAATGGGTATGAAATAAATGTCAGGCAAGATTTTGAAGATTATTATCTATGGCATAGATTAAAAAAAATGGGGAAATTTTATAATATTCCAGAACCATTAATTAAATATCGCCTTTTAGAAAATTCATTGTCAAGAGGGGGGACCAAAGAATATTTTGCTGCAGTAAATAATATTTCCAATAGAGGTAATATTACAAAAGAAGAATACAATAAAATTAAACTATTAAAAAATCAAAAAATAACTAAAAAAATCAAAACGTCTAAATTTATAAAGTTCAAATTTATAGCGTTTATAGCCTCAATGGTTAAAACCTGTTTGATAAATTCTACATCTAAATTCAGCTGCCTTTAAAAGATTAATGTTTGAAAATAAAATGGATAATGATTATAAAATATACTCTCGAAATTATTTTAAATATTCTTATAAATTTTCAAAAGAAAATTCTTTCAAATAATACAAAAAAGTATTCAAGCAAAACAAATCTTTTGCAAAAGGGGCCAAAACAGGGGATATATCCTTTATATTTATTGGGAGTTGTTCATATTTCTATGTGGAATTTACAATAAATACAATCTGTATTAAGGACAGTCAGAAAATGTTCGGATTTTCTTAATAAATCTGTGAAATTTGCTTTTACCTTAATTCTGAGGGTTGTTCAAATGCAATTACTGAAAGAATGCCATAATGTTAGCAGTGGTAAGCTATAGTGAAGCGACTCCATGCGATTTATAGGTACTTACCAATGAAAGCATTAACTAAAATTATTTTGAAGACCGTAATCAGCTTAGGGAACCAACTCAAATTCCTCTTTAATGGAGTTTAAAAAAAATACAAAATATTTTTATTTTTTTTAAATAAAGTATTACTCAAAAAAACTAAATATTTAACTAACAAAATAGTAAGAGTTATAAACTATCACATTTATAACTTTCATCAGTTTAACAAATAAAAACGTGAAAAAACCAATTACAATCAATTTAATTTTAGATTATAGAAATAAATTTTATTCTTCAACGCGGTATTGGGATTCATCCTTTGACTTAGAAAAATTAAAGGAGTATTTTCAAAATTTAGGTTATTCATTAGCTGAGTATTCATTTTATGAAGTTTCTCGAAACCTTAATTCTTTTGCAAATCAAATTGTGATTTATCAATCTTCAGAAGATCGGGAGGGTTATTATAAAAGTTATATTGAAGATGTTATTTTAGCATTAAAATTGTCCGGAGCAATACTTATACCGGATTTCCCAATGTTAAGAGCTCACCATAACAAATGTTTTATGGAACTTTTTAAAGCTCATATCAACAATCCCATATTAAATAACTTGGATTCTCATTGTTTTGGCACATATGAAGATTATTATAAAAATATGAAATCTTTTAAAAATAAATGGGTTATAAAACCTGCTTCCGGGGCATTAAGTAAGGGAGTTCGATTAGCATCGAACGACATCGAAAAAATGTCAATACCAAAAATAATTTCTACGAGTTTTAACTTTAAAGAGTATTTGAAGATAAAATTAAAACATTTATTAAGAAGTAGATACAAGTCATACTCGAAAAAATCTTACCATCGTAATAAATTCATTTTACAAGAATTTATTGAAGGACTTAGTGGAGATTATAAAGTTTTAATATATGGAGAGAAATATTTTATTATAGAAAGAAGTAATAGAAAGAACGATTTCCGAGCCAGTGGAGGAGGAAAATTAAATTTGAATCCATCGTTGCCAGAAGGGTTACTAGATTATTGTAAATATGTTTTTGAAATATTTAATGTTCCTTTTATTTCTTTGGATATTGCGTTAAAAGATAATTTATTTTTTGTCATAGAATTTCAGTTCCTACATTTTGGAAACTATACTCTTGAAAAATCAAATCATCACTATACCTATGAAAATGATTGGGTTTTTAATAATGGAAATGTTGTTTTAGAAAGTGAATTTGTTAAGAGCATAGATTTACACCTAAAGAAAAACAATATTGTTATTAATTAATTATAGATTCTACGATTGAAAATTGGTATAGATGCATCTAATATTGGTGGTGGAGGCGGTGTAACTCATCTAAAGGAAATTCTTGAAAATTTTGATGAAATTCATTTTAAGGATAGAATTTCAAAAATCATAATTTTTTCTTCCCAGACTGTTTTAGATGAATTACCTAATTCTAGTTTTTTTGAAAAGATAACTTTTATGGGTTTAAATAGTGGCCTTTTAAACCGCGTTAAATTTCAATTATCCGGCTATGATAAGGAATTTAAAATTAGATGCGATATCTTATTTTCTATTACCGGGGATTATATTGGAAATTTTAAACCAATTGTTGGTATATCCCGTAATATGCTTTTGTATGAAAAGAGTATATGGTGGGAGATAAAACAGCCCAAAGAAATTATTCGGTTTTGGCTTAATTTTAAAAAGCAAAAGAGATGTTTTAAAAATGCGGAAGGCATTATATTTATTTCCCAATATGCTAAAGAATACATCTCAAAAAAAATAGATTTAAGCAATAAACAAACAAGTGTTATTCATCACGGTATTTCACCAAAATTCTCAGGAGAGGAACAAAAACAGTTGAATTTTTCTAAGTACACTGCAAAAAATCCTTTTAGGTTTTTATATGTTTCTACAGTACACGTATATAAAAATCAATGGCATGTTGTAAAGGCAATTTCAAAACTAAGAAAATTGGGCTATCCTGTTGAATTGAGTTTAGTAGGAGGGGTTATCTTCGACCGCGCAGGAAATATGCTTGAAAAAGCTATACAGGAAGTAGATCCTAATAAAGAATTTATCAATTTTAAAGGACATATTGAATATTCCGAAATTGAAAATGAATATAAACTAGCCGATGGTATTATATTCGCATCTACCTGCGAAAATATGCCTAATATTTTAATGGAATCAATGGCATCTGGAAAAGCTATTGCCTGTAGTGATAAACAACCAATGCCGGAATTTTTAAAGGAAAATGGATTTTATTTTAATGCACAAAATTCTGATTCTATAGCTGAGACTCTTATTAAATTTCTTGAGAATCCTGAAAAGAGACAACAATATATTCAAAATAATAAAAAGGAAATTAAGAATTATTCCTGGGAAAAAACTTCCAGAGAAACATTTTCCTATTTAGTTAATGCTTATATAAATTTTAAAGATGTTCAAAAATAAAACCCTTTTAATCACGGGAGGTACCGGTTCCTTTGGGAACGCAGTCTTAAACCGTTTTTTAGATTCAGAAATAAAGGAGATCCGTATCTTCTCACGAGATGAGAAAAAGCAGGACGATATGCGCAACTTATATAAAAACGATAAGATCAAATATTATATAGGTGATGTAAGAAATTACAGCAGTGTAGATCGCGCTATGCGTGGGGTAGATTTTGTGTTTCACGCTGCAGCTTTAAAACAAGTGCCATCCTGTGAATTTTTTCCAATAGAAGCCACTAAAACCAATGTGTTGGGGTCAGAAAATGTAGTGGAAGCAGCCATCGCAAACAAGGTTAAAAAGATTATCTTTTTAAGTACAGATAAAGCAGCTTATCCCATTAACGCCATGGGAATTTCCAAAGCCCTGATGGAAAAAGTGGTGGTGGCAGCTTCCAGGAATATCCCTGAAGAAGAAACCACCATTTGCCTCACCCGGTATGGAAATGTAATGGCTTCCCGGGGTTCTGTAATTCCATTATTCGCCAAATTGCTAAAAGAAGGTAAGTCCCTTACGGTAACCGATCCCAATATGACCCGCTTTTTAATGTCTTTGGAAGAAGCTGTGGAATTAGTGATCTTCGCCTTTAAGAATGGGAAGCAGGGAGATCTTTTTGTGCACAAAGCACCGGCGAGTACCATAGGTGATCTTGCACAGGGAATGAAAGAGATTTTTGAATCTGACAGTGAAATAAAGATAATTGGTACCCGTCACGGGGAAAAATTGTATGAAACTTTGTGTACCCGGGAAGAAATGCTGAAAGCGGAGGAGATGAGAGGGTATTACCGGATTCCTGCAGATAATCGGGACTTGAATTATTCAAAATATTTTGAAGAGGGTGATGGTGCTATTTCGAGTTTTGAGGATTACAACTCGCACAATACCCAAAGATTAAATGTAGAAGAAATAAAAGAGGCCTTGTTAAGCCTTGATTTTATACAAAATGAACTTGCAGAAATACCGGTATGATAAAAGTAATGACCATTGTAGGCACCAGGCCTGAGATTATTAAGCTTAGTGAAGTTATTAAAGAACTGGATAAATATACCAATCATGTTTTGGTGCATTCCGGTCAGAATTACGATTATGAATTAAACGAGGTCTTTTTTAAAGATCTAGGTTTGCGCAAACCTGATTTCTTTTTGGAAGCTGCCGGAAAAAACCCGGCAGAAACTATTGCTAACGTCATTACAAAATCTGATGAGTTATTGGATTCTGAAAAACCAGATGCACTTTTATTATATGGGGATACCAACAGTTGTTTGTCTGTAATTTCAGCCAAAAAGCTAAAAGTTCCTATTTTCCATATGGAAGCCGGTAACAGGTGTTTTGACCAGAGAGTGCCGGAGGAAATCAATCGGAAGATTGTAGATCATTTAAGCGATATCAATATGCCGCTATCCGAACACGCCCGTAATTATCTTTTAGATGAAGGCATAAAACCGGAAACCATCATAAAAACCGGTTCTCCAATGCTGGAAGTTTTAAACAGCAATATGATTGCTATAGATGCTTCAGACGTTCTGGAAAGGGAAAAACTGAAAAAAAGAGGTTACTTTATTGTGAGCATTCACCGTGAAGAAAATGTAGATTCCGAAGAGAATTTTAATGATCTGCTGGAATCTTTAACAATGATTGCATCACATTTTGATAAAAAGATCATTGTTTCAACGCATCCCAGGACGAGAAAAAAATTAGAGGAAATTAATTTTACTTCTATAAATTCGTCCATAGTCTTCTCTAAACCTTATGGATTTCACGATTATGTGAATTTGCAAAAAAACGCTTTTTGCGTGATCTCTGACAGCGGTACAATTACGGAAGAGGCTTCTATTTTGAATTTGCCGGCGATTACAATCCGACAGGCGCATGAAAGACCGGAAGGAATGGATGAAGGAACCCTGATAATGTCCGGATTAAAAAAAGAACGTATAATAGAAAGCATCAAAGTTGTTACCGCTCAATTTGAAGAAAATAAAGAAGTCATTAATAGGGTAAGGGATTATGATACAGCTAATGTTTCCAAAAAAGTAGTGCGAATTATTTTGTCTTATACAGATTACATCAACAGAACAGTCTGGAAGAAATAAATTTTATAATGAAGAAAGTTTTAATATTAGGTTCAACCGGAATGCTTGGGCACCAGGTTTATTATCATTTTAAGGAAGAAGGAAATTTTGAAGTTGTCAACGTGTCCTATCGGTATAAATTGACTCCTGAAACTATCATTTTGGACCTGAACAATAAATTTGAGTTGGAGAAATTGCTGAAAGAGCAAAAACCGGATTTTGTAATAAACTGTGTAGGGGTTTTAATTAAAGGCGCAAAAAATAATCCTGCAAATGCCATATATCTCAATTCTTATTTACCGCATCTTTTAGCAGAGATCAGTGATGAGATCAATGCAAAATTAATTCATATTTCTACCGATTGCGTGTTTTCAGGAGAAAAAGGCGGCTATAAAGAAACGGATGAAAAGGATGGGAAAGATATTTATGCAAAAACCAAAGCTCTAGGGGAAGTTGAAAATACAGACCATTTAACTATAAGAACTTCTATTATTGGTCCGGAATTGAAGAAAAATGGAGAAGGGCTTTTTCACTGGTTTATGCAGCAACAGGGTGAAATAAGTGGTTATACCAAAGCATTTTGGTCAGGTATTACAACTGTTGAATTGGCTAAAGTAATACATCAAGCAATTCAGCAAAATATAGCTGGTTTAATTATAGTAGCTGGCGAAAATAAAATTGATAAATACAGTCTTTTAACTTTATTTAATAAAATATTTAGAAATAATTCAATAACTATAAATAAAAATTCTTCATACAAAGTTGATAAAAGTATGAATAGTATAAGAACTGATTTTGATTATAGAGTGCCATCTTACAAGGATATGGTTATTGAAATGAAAAATTGGATTGAGAATAGTAATTATAATTATTAATGAAAATATTAATTGTAAGCCAATACTTTTGGCCAGAAAATTTTAAGATAAATGACCTTTGCTCTGAATTAGTTAAACTAGGGCATGATGTTACAGTTATTACCGGGAAACCAAATTATCCGAAAGGTAAATTCTTTCAAGGATATGGTTTTTTCTCACCATTAAAAGATGATTTTAATGGTGTAGAAGTATTTCGTTTGCCAGTTATACCCCGTGGAAATGGCTCAGGTTTAATGTTGTCTTTAAATTATTTATCATTTGTATTTTTTGGATGTCTTTTTTCATTGTTTCATAAAAAAAAATACGATTTTTCTTTTACGTTTGGTGTATCACCCATTACTTCTGCTTTACCAGCAGTCATTCACCGTATTTTTTATAAAACTAAAATGGTTTTATGGGTGCAAGATTTATGGCCAGAAAGTGTTGAAGTCACAATTAAGTTAAAATCAATTATATTAAAAAAGGCTTTAATTTCATTGGTTAAATTTATTTATAAACAGTCGGATAAAATATTTATCTCATCACAATCTATGGAAAAGTCCATCCTTGAAAAGCTTGAATCTGATGAAATGAAAAAAATTAGTTATTTACCTAATTGGGCTGAAGATATTTACCTTGAAAATAATATTAAAAAAAATAAATATTCGTCATTAATGCCAAAAGGTTTTAAAATAATGTTTGCTGGGAATATAGGTTGGGCACAAGATTTTCCTTCTATTGTTAAAGCAGCTCAATTATTAAAAAAAAATGGAGACATAAAATTCATTATTTTAGGGGATGGTAGCGAAAAAGATTACTTACTAAAACAAATAAAAGAATTTGATCTTGGAGAGACGATATACTATTTAGGTAGCTATCCCTTAGAAGAAATGGCAAATTTCTATTTTCATGCAGATATGATGTTATTAACGTTAAGGGATGAATTAATCTACTCATATACTGTTCCAAGTAAACTCCAAGGATATCTTGCCGCCAAGAAACCAGTTGCGGCAATGGTTAATGGAGAAACTGCAGAAATTATTAAAAAAAGTAAATGTGGTGTAGTAGTAGATGCAGGAGACACATCAGCTTTTGTTAAGGAATTATTAAAAAGTTCGAAGATGCCAGCTTCATTAATTTATAAAATGGAACAAAATGGTTTTGAATATTACAAAAAAACCTTTACAAAAGAAATCGTTATTAATTCGATACTGCAGTCATTTGAGTAATTAAAATAATAATAGAAAAGCTGAGTCTATTAATAATTGATATATAAAAAAATGTTCCTTTCTGTTTAAATAAAATTATTGTAACTAATCAGTATCTAATATAGTTGTTATTACCACCTTCCAAGGATGAGAACCTTCCTAAAAAGAATCAAAGTTTACGCCTGCCTTCTGGTAAAAAGCCTGGAGGTCAAAAGGGACGAAAGGGCAAGACACTCGAAATGACAGCCTCTCCAGATACTATCATCGAATTGGTATCTGATTATTGCCGAGGTTGTGGTACATCCTTACAGGGCAGGCCAGCGGTCAAAGGGAAATCCCGTCAAATAGTAGATGCTCCGTCTATTAAAGCTGTATATACCGAGTACCAGAGCTTCATCAAAGTCTGTAATTGTGGATGCCAAAATATTGCGGATTTTCCCGAAGGAGTAAAGGCCCCGGTGAGTTATGGTGAAAATATTGAAGCACTTGTTGCCTACTTTCACGCCCGCCAATATCTGCCTTTTGCCAGGTTGAAAGAAACCTTGAACGATGCTTTTGGCGTTCCTATTAGTGAAGGTGGGGTTCAT
>JBNJKO010000020.1:0-66496 GCA_051751125.1 Bacteroidota bacterium | reverse complement strand
TCCTCTTCAGCGGGATTGACAGTAATTTTAAACGAACAGGTTGCAATATTCCCTGCATCATCTGTTGCAGTATAAGTAATGATAGTTGTACCTAATGGAAAATTACTTCCGGAGACAGGACCATCACTGGTGAGTACAGGTGTAGAGCAATTATCTGTTGGAGTTGGAGGTATGTAATTTACTATGGCAGAGGTTGCACCTGAAGCTGCGGTAACTTCAATATCTGCAGGACATACTAGTAGCGGATTCGTAAGATCAAAAGATGGGGTTCTTTTATAAATTTCAAGATCGAAATCCATTGTCGCATTCAGTCCGAAATAGAAGGGAGGTGATCCAGTGGTACCGCTTAGAATTGCATTATTAACATTTAGCTTTCCACAGGAATCCATTGCCAAATCAATTGGAAAATCTATTTTTTCCGTAATTGCACCAGTGTATACAAAGTCTTTATAAATATTTATTTTAAATACATTATTTTGAATTCCTCTTTTTACGGGTTCAAAAATTTCAAATAGTTTAAACGGGTCATTTCCAGCCTCCAGAATAGTTGTCATCTTTACCTCATTTCCAAAGTCTGCAGCATATAAAAAATCATATTCATCTACATAAAGACTTCCGGGTGACCCAATTTGATCTCCTACTCCACCTATAATAGCAATTCTTCTCGGAATATTATTATTATCAAGCTTAATTACTTGGATCCTTGCATTGCCAGAACTGTTCCCCTGCTCTGCAACGTAAATATTTCCCTGACTATCAGCAGCTATTCTATAAGTAAAAAAAAATTCCTCACCTTCTACTTGGTAAAATTCTGTAAGAAGTCGGTTTACATAACTTCCTGTAGGACCCTTAGTATAAATCTTTATCCGGCTAGGTTGGATAACATTTGTTTCGCTTCCTGTATAATGATCAGTTACATAAAGATTATCGTATACATCAAATGCTACTCCCAAGGGTCCTTTAAAATTATTAGGACCTGTTCCAAAATCCCCTGTACCTATATTTTCAGATATCAAAAAAACCCCTGTGGGAGAGAATACTCTTATAGATTTATTACTCCCGCTGTTAACTGCAACATAAAATTTCCCTTCATTGTTAATGGCAAAATCCATTGGAGAATTTAACCTGCCGCCACTATTTTCAATAAAATCGATTAATTGACCAGAAGGTCCAACTTTTTTTATACCATTCCCAAAAGTGAGAACAAAAATGTCACCCTGAGGATTTACGTCAACAGAAATTATTACTCTATTAACTTTCTGTTCGATATTAAAAACATCAGCAAATGTTACATTAATGTTTTCCATTTGCCTCTCCTCCAAGTGAGCATATGTTGGATTCTGCCCCACCACACCCCAGGTTGAAAAAAATAGTGAAAATATAAAAACCACCCATAGAGATGCCTTTCCAAAAGAATTGTGGAACGGTGTTTTTGAATATGGTACGCAAGTAATGGTACTGCTCATCCATTAGGGGGTTAAGGAGCAAATATAATGTAGTTTCTATTGAAATATTGCCGGGTAAATGTTAACATTTAAACACAACAGAGCTGTATAACGATTAATAACATATTGATTTTTAACGTGATATTAACCTCTTCAGGTGAATATCTGCCAAAAATATATTACTATCCCTATACAGCCCTTTTGGAAACTGAACGTATTAAATGCCTTTTATTCTTTAACCTCCTTATTTCTAACTACAAGTCTAAAACCTTCTCCGTGAATGTTCAGGATCTCCACATCCGGATCCTTTTTAAGGTATTTACGCAGCTTGGCTATGTAAACATCCATACTTCGGGAAGTGAAATAATTGTCGTCCCTCCAAATTTTGGTTAGTGCAAGCTCCCTTGGCATGAGATCATTTTCGTGCAAGGCAAGCAAACGCAATAATTCATTCTCTTTTGGAGATAATTTTTGAGGCTCTTCATCTTTATAAGTCAGAAACCTAAGTTTTGAATTCAGGTGAAATCCACCAATGGTAAATTCAAACTGCTTACTATCTGAAACACTATCGGTAGCTTTGCGTTGCATGATCGCCTTTATTTTCATCAGAAGCACTTCACTGTCAAAAGGTTTATTCAGGTAATCATCTGCCCCTACTTTATATCCTTTAAGTACATCTTCCTTCATCGCCTTTGCAGTTAGGAATATAATAGGAATTTCCTCATTCTTTTCGCGAATTTCCTTAGCCAGTGTAAACCCGTCTTTATACGGCATCATTACATCCAGGATACAAAGGTCAAAATCATCTTTTTTGAACTTCTCAAACCCTTCCATTCCATTTTTGGCATGCGTAACATCATAGTCATTCATAGCCAAATAGTCTTTTAAGACAGTTCCAAAATTGGGATCGTCTTCAACGAGTAAAATCTTTTTGTTTTCAGTTTCCATATTCTAAGTTATTAATGGTAATTTAATTATAAAGGTACTTCCTTTTCCTTTTTCGCTTTCCACGGAAATAGTTCCGTGATGATCGTCCAGGATGCGTTTAACATAGGACAGGCCTAAGCCGTGACCTTTTACATTATGTAAATCTCCCGTATGCTCACGATAGAATTTTTCAAATATTTTTCGTTGTACTATCTTATTCATCCCCATTCCCTGATCGCGAATTTTCAAAATGATAAAATTCCTGACATTTTCAGAATAGATATCAATTTTAGGGGGGTCTTCAGAATATTTAATCGCATTGTCGAGAATATTTACGATCACATTGGTCATATGATTTTGATTTGCAAGCACTGAAGATTTCAAAGCTCCAAAATGGGTTTTAATATATCCATTCCTGTCCTCTACAATCAATTCTACATGGTTCATCGCTTCCTCTACAAGTTCGTGCAACTGCAGCCGTTCCTTTTTTAGATCCAGCTCATTTTTCTCCAGTTTTGATATCTGCAATACATTTTCTACCTGTGCATGCATTCTTTTATTCTCATCCCTGAT
Organism: Bacteroidota bacterium; assembly: GCA_051751125.1. Taxonomy (GTDB): domain Bacteria; phylum Bacteroidota; class Bacteroidia; order Flavobacteriales; family Flavobacteriaceae; genus Gillisia. The sequence continues at coordinate 63,551 of JBNJKO010000020.1, read as the reverse complement.
CATTTGCAGATATCGGATCACTTTCTCCTTATCGTTTATTATTTTAGGATTTTTAATGGCATCCAGCGCCAAATTAATAGTTGCAATAGGCGTTTTAAACTCGTGGGTCATATTATTGATGAAATCGGTTTTGATCTGGGAGATCTGCCGTTGTTTGATCAATTGAGATAACGCACTTGAATAAGCTATTACAATAATAAGCGTAAAAATTATAGAGAGCAGCGCCATCAAAGTAATCGATGACAGTACCACTTTCTTTTTTCCTGTAAAATTAACCAGCAATTGATAATCACTGTCTCCGGTGTTATTTATAAACAGCGGCACCGAATAAGTTGCCGGATAATCCGGGGAAAAATTATCTGATTGTACCTTAGTTGCCAATGAATTGCTGTAAACCGCGAATTCAAAGTCTGTATTCAGGTTATAATTTTGCAGCTCGGTTTTTAAATTTTCTTCAAGCGCACTCTCCGAAAGTCTTTGATGAATTGGAATTCGGGAAGTATACTCCAGGATAAAAGAACGTAAAACATCTTTTTCCATCTCCTCCATCTGCATAAACCTGCTAAGTTTTTCTTCTGAAGAAAGTACGGTTCCCTCTGTGTTTCCTTTATTCAAAATCGAGGCTAAGCGATCGTTTATAAGATCGGAGAACTGAAGGCTGTCCTTGGCAAAAACAAGGAATTCTGAAGAAATTTTATAATCAACATCCGGGAATCCTTCAGATAACCGAACGGAACTTCCACTTTCTCCTTCCTGTTCCAAAAGCAAATATTCATCTAAAACTTTTTCATTTAAGAGGATCAAGGAATTGTCGGCATCGATAAATTTAAACCAAAAATTTTCCAGTTCCTTATTTTGGATGTTTTCCGAAACATTTACAAGAACCTGTTTGGCATTATAGGAGAATTGCTCTTCCTTATCTTCTACCGTGCTTTTTATCCAATATCCCTGAACAAAAATAATCCCAATTAGCGATAGGCTCATCAGCACAACCAGCAAGAGGAACAACTTTTTATTCATGACTCAAAAGTAATATTTTAACATTTAGAGGCTTATCTCTTTAACCAAATGTTAACAAAACATATCCTAATTTTTAATAGCTTTTAAGATAATTTCATGAATATTTCTCACCTGATCTTTTGTAGAGGATAAATCATCGTTTTTTATTTCAAAATCGGCAAGATTACGTTTTTTTTCATCACCCCATTGATGCTTCAATCGGGCTTCAATTTCTTCTACCGTACTTTGATCACGTTTCTGGAGTCTTTGGATTCTGTTTTCCATGCGTGCAGTTACCAGGATCACCCAGTCACAGCGGGATTCCCCTCCCGTTTCAAGCAATATAGCGGCTTCATAAATTACATATGCTGCGGTTTGGGTGTTTTTCCATTCCTCAAAATCCCGGGCTACGGCCGGATGCACTATACTGTTAAGTTTTTCAAGATGTTCTTTGGCATTGAAGACTTTAGAAGCGATGTATTTTCTGTTGAGTTTTCCTTCAGAATATGCCTCCTCACCAAAAATCTGTAAAATTTGAGATTTAACTTCAGCAGAAGTATCCATTAGTCTCTTTCCGGCTTCATCCGAAATATAAACAGGAACTCCCAGTTCCCGAAAAAAACCGGCTACGGTGGTTTTTCCGCTTCCCATCCCGCCGGTAAGTCCTGCTACTTTCATATGGTTATATTATTATTTTTTTATCGGTCATACGTAATATCCATAATAATCATTCCTCTGTATATCGACTTGCCGTTATGGATGTTTCATCGTTTAATTATAAATTGGATCTTCTGTTCATTTAAGCGAACATTGTTCACCAATTGTGGCTTCTTCGCAATTTGCGCGAGAAGGTACCCATCACCATTGCTGGCCTTTTTAAAATCGGCCACTACTTTAAACCCGGAAGGCTTTATTTTATCAAATTGCTGGAGACTCACCTGGTAAAAGACTGTTACCTCTTTTGGAAAGATCACGACATTTAAGTTTTCAGGGACATTTATAAGTTCCACGGGAACCACTGCTTTTCCTTCCGTAAACTTATCTGTTCGCAGGGAATATTCAACTTCCTTCCTGTAAAAATTAAGTTTTTCAAGATTGGAAGTGTTCAGTTTAATAGTCCCCTGAACATCCTTACTAATATTATTGATCTTTAAAGATCTTGTATGAACCTTTTGAAGAGTATCCAGAATATTTTCGGGTCCGCTGATAGTAACCGAATCCGGTTCCAGTTTAATGCCTTCCAAAGCAGAATAGCCTACAGAAAAGCTTAAATCAATTTCTGGAACTATAGGGAGCCTTTTTACCGTACGTTGCTCAAAATTGATCGTCAAATCTTCCTGAAGAAAATTCACATCATCGTAATCAATATTTAGCTGCGTAAGGATTGCCTGCTTTTGTTTCTCAAGATCGTAGACAAGTTTATTGCCATCCTCTGTGGTTTCACTAATATCTATCACCAGTTTCTTCGGAAAAATTTTTCTGAAGGCTATATTTATCCCATTATCCCGAAGTCTAAGCTCCAAACTCTTTGGGGAGTCACTAAGGATGATCTTGTCTTTTGGAACATTGACGTAGGTAATAGGGAATCCTACCACTTCCGAATATTGTTTTGAAAATTGAACGAAAATCCACACAAATGCAGAAAATGCCAGAAAAAACAAAAATGTTTTTAGTGGACCTTTTTTCATTAGGGGTTTACGCTGTTTTGTTTTGTCTTGCATCATTAAAAAATAACTTCGGAAAAGCGATTTGAGGTTTAAGTTTTAGGAATTTTATTTTCCAGATGGCCTTTAAAAAGCCGGCACCATATCCATAGAATTGAATAAAAGTAGCGACAATTGCTGCTACACCAATATTAAAACTATTATTTTTTACTGCAGCATCTGTTCCAATTATTAAAAAATACAGTAAATAACATAAAAAGAAAAAGGGAATCCCTAAAAGGAGCAAAATTACGGCAGCCGTCAACCCCAGAATAAAAAAGCTGGGAAACCAGTAGGTGATTTTTCCCGATCCAGGATGCCAAAGGTTTAATATCGGCCGCACCATTCCGAATTTCTGTACCTGAATGTAGAATTTTTCCCAGTCTATCCTGCGTTTATGAAAAACCACCGCATTTGGGATAAGCCGGGTTTCAAAACCCAGTTTTTCCAGCCGAAGCGAGAGGTCCGGATCTTCTCCAGGATGAATTTCACCAAAACCGCCAGAAGCTTCAAAAGCTTTTTTGGACAAACCCATATTAAAACTCCGTGGCTGGAACTTTCCCACCGCTTTTTTTCTACCCCGAATTCCTCCCGTGGTCAAAAAGGAAGTCATCGCATAATTAATGGCTTTCTGTAAATTGGAAAATTCAGGATGTGCGGCATCTGGCCCTCCAAAACAATCTGTATAATGTTGAGACAGATAGGAATTTACTTCATATAAATAATTCGGCGGTAACAAGACATCAGAATCCAGAATTAGAAAATAATTCCCCGCTGCCTTTTCCATCCCGAAATTCCTGGAATCTCCGGGACCGGAATTCGGCTTAAAATAATAACTGATCTGTAAATTTTTCTGAAAATCCTTTATCACCTCTTCAGAGGAAAGCGTGGAACCATCTTCTATGATCACGATTTCAAAGGAAGTCGGGAATTCCAGTTCCTGCATGCTTTGCAGCAGTTCCCGGATCTCTTCCGGCCTGTTGTAAACCGGGATGATAAATGAATAATTTAATTGCATTTGCATTTAGTTAATCATAACCTCTAAAGCAAAAAAAAACCTACTAAATCCATTGAATCCAGCAGGTTTTCTTCTAGCTATAGAATTGGATCATTTCAATTCTTTTACTCTGAATCCTTCATAAAAGTATCCATCACATCCTGACTTACACCCATATTGGAAAATCCACCATCATTGTATAAATTCTGAAGCGTAACGCGTTTTGTTAGGTCGGAAAACAAGGTCAACGTATAATTTGCACAATCCATCGCGGTTGCATTTCCAAGAGGTGACATCTTATCTGCATAGGCTATAAATCCATCAAAACCTTTCACTCCTTGTCCGGCGGTGGTAGGCGTAGGAGATTGAGAAATTGTATTTACCCTTACTTTTTTGTCTTTTCCGAAGAAATATCCAAAACTGCGGGCAATAGACTCCAAATATGCTTTATTGTCGGCCATATCATTATAATCCGGGAATACGCGTTGTGCAGCCATGTAAGTTAAAGCTACAATACTTCCCCACTCATTCATCGCGTCCTTTTTGTAAAGCACCTGCATCGTCTTATGAAAAGACACCGCAGATACGTCCCAGCCTTTCTGAGTGAAATCGTAATCCATATTGGTGTAATGGTTTCCTTTTCTCACATTTACCGACATTCCTATGGAATGTAATACAAAATCCAGTTTTCCACCAAGAATCTCGGTCGCCTTTTCTACAAGGTTTTCCAAATCTTCAACACTGGTAGCATCTGCAGGAATGATCTCAGAATTTGTTTTCTTGGCAAGATCTTTAATATTTCCCATCCTCATAGCGATAGGTGCATTGGTAAGGACAAATTCACCTCCTTCTTCATGCACGCGTTCGGCAGTTTTCCAGGCGATGGAATTTTCATCTAAAGCGCCAAAAATAATTCCTCTTTTTCCTTTTAGTAAATTGTATGACATGTGTTTTGGTTTTTTATTGTTGTAAAGGCCGTAAATATAACAAACTTGAATTTAATTAAGCAATGCCCTTGCGTGTGCCATCGCCGATTCACTTTTTGTGTTTCCGCCAAGCATCAAGGCCAGTTCTTCAATTCGCTCCTCGGTTTCAAGAACCCTTATTTTAGTTACCGTGGTTTCTCCAATATCTTCCTTGAAAATCTTAAAGTGTTTACTTCCTTTCCCCGCTATTTGCGGCAAGTGCGTGATGGCGATCACCTGCATGGAATTCCCCATATTCTGAAGGATATCTCCCATTTTTTGAGCGATATCCCCGGAAACCCCGGTATCTATCTCATCAAAAATAATAGTTGGCAGGTTGCTCCTTGAAGCCAGGATACTTTTTACAGCAAGCATGATCCTGGAGAGCTCCCCTCCGGAAGCCGCTTTTTTAATCTCGGAAAAATCGCCGCCTTTATTGGCAGATAAGTACCAGGAAAGCTGATCCTGACCGTTACTAAAAAATTCCTGCTGAAGTTTAAGATCTATCTTTAACCTTGCATTTGGCATTCCCAGTTCATAAATTATCGTTTCAACTTCCTTTATAAAGCCCGGAATAGCCTTCTCCCTGTTCTTATGTATTTTAACCGAAATCTCCCTCAGGGCCGTTTTATCGGTTTCAATTTGTTTGATGATTTTATCAAGATCCGCTTCGGCATTTTCTGTGAACTCCACCTTTTCTTGAAGTTGAGCCATAATTTCCAAGAGCGCATCTATACCTTCCGCAGCATGCTTTTTCTGTAAATTATAAAGCACCTGAAGCTTAGCATTTACCTCTTCCAGCTCTTTAGGATTCGCTTCTACCCGTTCCAGGGCATTTCCCAGTTCCTGTGAAATATCATCCAATTCTATAATTACGCTCTCCACGCGATCCTTTAAGGCTGCATAGGTAGTAGAAAATCCTGTAATTTTATTCAGGTTATTTCTAACCTCCTTTAACCCTGCCAGCGTCCCTAGTTCTTCCTGTTCAATTTGGGTTACCGCATTTCCTAAATACTCGGTGAGGATTTCAACATTGTTAAGTTCCTCAAAACGCACTTCCAGGTCTTCCAGCATTCCGGATTTTAACCGGGCATCCTCAAGCTCGCTAAGCAGGAACAAATTATAATCGTGTTCCTTGATGGCTTGTGCCTGCGTTTCTTTTAACTGAACCAGCTTTTGTTGTAATTTCTTATAGGAACTTAGTTGAAACTGGTATTCCAGGAGCAAATCTGCATTTCCGGATAAAGTATCCAGCACTTCAAACTGATATTGATTTTCACCCAGGCTAAGGGTTTGATGCTGCCCGTGGATATCTATAAGAAGATCTCCCAGCTTCACAAGAACAGGAAGTGTTACAGGAGTATCGTTGATAAAAGCACGGGATTTTCCGGAGGAAAGTATTTCCCTGCGAATAATTGATTGTGGTTCGTAATCAAGGTCTTCGGCTTCAAAAAAATCTTTCAGCCTGTAATTGGAAATATCAAAATTGCCTTCGATCACACATTTATCCCTGGAAGAACGAATCGCACTATAATCGGCGCGTTTCCCAAGCAGTAAACCCATTGCGCCCAGCATAATGGATTTTCCGGCACCGGTTTCACCGGTAATTATAGTAAATCCCTGACGGAGGTCTATCTTAATGTCCTCAATGAGAGCGTAATTTTTAATGGATAAAGCGGTTAGCAAGGTATGTTGAATTTAAAGCTAAAGATACAAGAGAAATTTGTTCCAATCATAACGGAAAGACCTAGAATTGGATCTTCCGCCAATTTTCTGAGTACATAGGCGCAATACGGTTTAGTGTTTCTACCAGGTTGGAAATGGGAACCGAAGGGCCATCCGTTAATATTTGCTCTATTTCCTGAGCTTTCGCATCAAAAAACACCCTCATTAATAAAGAATTAGGGCGGGTATCGTTCAGCGAATTTAATTTTTCCAGGGAGTTTGCAACTGCCTTTTTACCGGCTGCAGGATCTTTATGCATCAAATCCAGCCCTTCCCGGTGATAGGTATAAACAACGTCCCGGTAAACCGCAAAAGCATTAGATAAAAGATCTGTATTCAACCTGTATCGCGAACGTGCACCATCTGTCCCTCTCCAACCGGGCATATTTCCCTGCTGTGCGGTTGAAACTATCCTATTGGCTTCCTGGTAGTACTGAGTTCCTCCTTCTGGAGAAAAAGTATCGGCATCTAAACCTAAAATTGTATAAACATAAAAGGAAAGTACCGAAACCAGGTTCGAACTATAGGAGTTCTGGCTATAATTTAAGGGTTCAAATTCTCTGTAATTAAAACTGAACTGCACATCGTTGAAATTAAATACCGGACTTATCATGGAAGAGCCAAAAACTGGTCGCGAAGATTGCACCTGGATGGTTCCGCTAAATGTTTCATTCTCAAAACTGGTGATATTGATAAAAACACTACAGTTAATTCGTTCGTGATTTTGAAATTCCTGATCGGTCCAACTGGTTTGATTGATCAATTCTGAAATAGAACGCTCCAGTGTTTTAAAAACCTGCAGGTTGGTTTGCCCTGTTTGCTCTGCATTTACAATGACCTCACAATTAAGTTCCTGAGCGCCCAGCGATGTTATTCCCAGGAAAAATGCAACTAAGAGTATAACCTTATTCATCCGGTAAATTGATTATTTCGTTTAAAATATCACGCGCAACTTCGGTTTTGGATTTCAATTCAAAATTCTTTACTTCGTTTTTTGTGATAATGCTAATTTTATTGGTGTCCGTTTTAAATCCAGCTCCTTCATCATTCAAGGAATTAAGCACAATAAAATCGAGATTTTTTCGCTCCAGTTTCCCGGTTGCATTCTCGAGTTCATCCGTGGTTTCTAAGGCAAACCCTATCAATTTCTGATGTTTTTTAAGTTTACCCAGGGAAGCGAGTATATCTTGTGTTGGTTCCAGCTCTATAGACAAGGCCGAATCCTTTTTTTTCATTTTCTGGGCAGCTACAACTTTAGGTTTGTAATCTGAAACAGCCGCTGCAGCAATTATTATATCCACATTTTGGTAAAACCTGTGTACAGCATCATACATCTCTCCGGCACTTGTAACCCGAATCAATTCTATTTCAGGTAAATCTGTATTCAAATGGGTTGGCCCGGAAATCAGAACAACCTCGGCACCTAATTTTACCGATTCTATTGCGAGTTCAAAACCCATTTTTCCGCTGGAATGGTTTCCTATAAAACGCACAGGGTCTATTGCCTCGTATGTTGGACCGGCCGTGATGAGAATTTTTTTATTCCGAAGCGGCATTTTTTTCAATAAATGCGCTTCGATAAATTTCAGGATATTTTCCGGTTCGGCCATTCTTCCCTCTCCTACAAGTCCGCTGGCCAGTTCCCCGGATTCTGCCGGAATCATAATATTTCCGAAGGATTGAAGCGTTTCAAAACTTTTTTTGGTAGCCGGATGATTATACATATCCAAATCCATAGCAGGGGCAAAATATACCGGGCATTTTGCTGAAAGATAGGTTGCGAGAAGAAAATTATCACTTGTCCCGGATGCCATTTTAGAAAGCGTATTTGCTGTAGCGGGGGCTATAACCATAAACTCGGCCCAAAGGCCGAGTTCTACGTGATTGTTCCATACGGCATTTTCATTCTCATCTTTTGTGAAGGAAGAAATCACCTCATTTTTGGAAAGTGTGGATAGCGTAAGTGGGGTTACAAAATCCTTTGCCGCTGGAGTTAGGACAACTTTCACCTGGGCTCCGGCTTTAATAAATAACCGAACAAGAGAAGCCGTTTTATAGGCAGCAATACCAGCGGTAATACCTAATAGAATTCTCTTGCCGTTTAGCACGCTCATTATATTATATCTCGTCCTGAGTATCCTGCGTGTTGCGGTAGTAAATTTTATCCTCTAACCATTCCTGTACTGCAAGAGAATGAGGTTTAGGCAATTTTTCGTAGTATTTGGATACTTCGATTTGCTCCTTATTCTCGAAAATCTCATCCAAACTATCGTTGTAAGTAGCGAATTCATCCAACTTTTCCAAAAGCTCTTTTTTGATTTCAGAATTGATTTGAGTCGCTCTTTTTGCAATTATCGCAATAGCCTCATAAATATTATTTGTAGGGGCATCTACCTGATTCTTATCGATCGTAGTAGTGTTGATTGGTGCATTGATTCTTTTTAAATCCATTTTTGAGTTATGATTAAAAATTTTGTAGTCTTGATTCCATGTCCTTGTTCAAAGCCTGAATTTGCTCATAATAAGGACTTCCTTCTTTATAATACCTTATATAACTGTTATAATAGGTTTGCGCCTCTGTTAGACGGTCTTTCAACAAAAATTCATAGCTGTTAACCGCCAATTCGTATGCCGAAGCAAACCTGTAATAATATGCTTGTTCCCTGAAAGGCGATCCGGGATATTCACTTAAAAAATTTGTAAAAGCAACAATGGCAGCTTTGTAATTCTGCCCGGGAAGTCCTGCTTCCCCTTTATTGTAATATTCCCACGCGATTTGGTATGCTTTCTTCTCAAGTTTCACCCTAAGTTCTGTTGCCAGCCTATTGGCTTCTTCCAGATTTTCACCATCAGGGTAATTATCTATATATTTTTGAAGCTCTGTGATAGCTTTATAGGTTTCTGTTTGATCCAGATCATATCTTGGCGACAGAAAATAATAACTCTTCGCACTCTTAAATGCAGCTTCTTCTATTTTATCACTATTGGGATATGCCTGCGTAAAACGCTCAAATTGATACCCGGCCAGGTAATCATCACCCAGCTGATAATAGGTATCAGCAAAAAGGAAAGTCACCTTTTCTCCCTGTGGTTTCCCCCGATATTGTGGAACGATTTGTTCAAATAACCTTAAGGCCTTACGGAATTTGGATTTACTGTTTTCCTCTTTGGCTTCGTTATAAAGCTGCTCGGCTGTTGAATATTTTAAACCAACATCCTCACTTTTTAATACTTTTTGATATTCCCCGCAGGAAACAAGCATTAAAAGCACGCCTAAAAATAATAAACCTTTTTTCATTCTTTGTAAAAACATCCTGCAAAAGTACTCTTTTATGTTAGATAATAAAAACTTTCGTTCATCGCAATCTCAACAACTATTTCTGGTAAAAATCAATTACCTCCCCGGTGGAAGCTCAAGCAATATTTCCAAAGGAATCTCAATAAAATCTTCAGGGATTAAAATGCTTCGACGAAGCTGTGTAATTCTTTTTTTAATTTTTCTGAAGCTTTCACCAGTGGTAAACGCACTGTCTCTTCACACAAATTTTTGGAATTAAGCAACGACTTTATTCCTGCAGGATTTCCTTCAGAAAAGATCATATCTATGGAAGGTGCAATTTTATAATGCAGTTTATAGGCTCCCTTTACATTTCCTTCTAATCCTATTCTTACCATTTCAGAAAATTCTGCCGGAAATCCCTGACCTATCACTGAAATGACTCCATGCCCTCCGGCAAGCACCATTGGTAAAGTGATCATATCATCCCCGGAAATCACTAAAAATCCCTCGGGAACCATAGAAATAAGTTTCATGGCCTGCACTATATCTCCTGCCGCTTCTTTTACCCCAATAATATTTGGAAAATCTTCCGCAAGCCTTTTAATGGTTCCCGGTAAGATATTTGAAGCAGTTCTCCCAGGTACATTATATACAATAATTGGTTTTGGGGATGCTTCTGAAAGCGCTTTGTAATGCTGATAAATCCCTTCCTGGGTTGGCTTATTGTAATATGGGGAAACCGATAAAACCGCTTCAAAAGCAGAAAGATCTTCAGACAATAACTCCTCTACAAGAGCTGCTGTATTATTCCCGCCAATTCCCAATACAAGCGGAAGTTGTGAATTGTTGGCATTAATCACTGTATCTATAACCAGTTTTTTTTCAGCTTTATTAAGCGTGGCAACCTCCCCGGTGGTGCCTAAAACCACCAAATAATTTATTCCATTTGCTATTTGATTTTTTACCAGCTTGGCCAGGCCTTCCAAATCTACAGTGAGATCATTTTTAAACGGAGTGATGAGTGCTACTCCGGTGCCAATCAATTTATTCATTATTCGATTTTTTAAAATGTTTTATGTATTTCATCAATTCTTCTACAAACAATTCACGGTCATTATCCGCCTGAAGAATGATATCGTATAAAGCTTCATTTTTGCGATATCGTCCCACCTTAATTCCTGCCTTACAAAACGCGGTAATAAGATGAACTGCAGTATTGTTTTCTTCGGCAAAAGTAATAAGTAAATCAACACCTTCTGAGGTAAATTTCTCCAAAGCTTCATTTTTTATCGAAGCTTTCATATCGATATCCTTCAGGGAGTAACGTTGTCCGGAATAATCCTGAATATTTTGATGAGTTTCAGCGTATAAGAGGGTTTTGAAATTTTTAGATTTAATATTAAATCGATTTTTCAATTGTTCTAAAACTTCGAAAGCCTTTATGTTTTTAAGATCGGCAATAATTCCGATGGATTTAACAGGGATCTTGAAGTTTTCCGATTCCCTTTCTTCTATAAGTTTTGAAATTTTTCTTTTCGCAACCGATAGTTTTATACCATTTCTAATCATATAAATTGTGTAATCCGTTGTAAAATTAGGGATTCTTAAAGTAAACGTAAAATAGAATTGAAAAAGTATCCTATAACATATTTATGAGGCGCAACTTTTTTTCTTTGGTTATAAAAAACAAAACTGCAAATAGTGCAACTGCTAATCTTAAAATACCTTCTGTAATTTCCACGCTTGGGTCTTGCAAATAAAAAACCCCCATATCCCTAAGGACTTCAGCAAAAATTAGGGCCAGAATAAGGGAAACAAAATAAACAGCTTTTTTGGAATAAGAATTTAAGTAATAAATAAACCCAAAAACCCCAAGGATGAGTAAATTGATATAATAAACAATGTAAATCACGTAATCCAGGCCGCTGGAAAGATGAATCCTTAAATCGAAAACGTGAAGTCCAAGCAAATACCCATTTATCCCAACAATTAAAGTAAAATAAACCAACATATAATTACTTGCATTCTTCATTTCTATGTGTTTCACCGACTCCATAATAAGAGCGAGGTAAGCCACTGTTAAAAGGATTAAAGATGCCTGATTAAAATACCAGGTTGTTTCAAAGATCCTTGCCATAAAAGCCAAACCGGAAAACCCAAGAAATATCAATAAGTAAGTATTAAACTTTCTATAATTTTTTCGAAACATCCATACCGCGGTAATAAAAAAGGTGACATAAATGATATTTACAACCCAAAACCAGGTAGAAAACACAGCCATAATATCCAGTATCATCAGGCATATAAAAGCTGTTATAAATCTAAATTTTGGTTTCATTGGAGGTTTTAAAGGTTGTAAATATATTGGAACAAGCAAGAAAGCCATTCATTATAATGTTAATATTATTAACAATTGTAAGAATTTACTTTTAGAATGGTTTGGTTAAAATCTCTTTATATTTGCAATGCATAAAAGTCCACAATGAAATTTAAAATTCTTTTTTCTTTTTTACTTGCCCTGAGTATAAGCTCCTGCAAGACCGGAACTCTGAAACCTGCAGAAATTGAGGGGAAACGAATCGCGATAGACCAAAGCATCACACCAGATTCCAGTATTGAAAACTTTATAAAACCATATTCCCAACATATCAATAAAACCCTGGACAGCGTTCTGGCATACAATCCAACCAATTTAAACAAGAGCGACGGGGAATTGAATACAGCACTGGGAAACCTGATGGCCGACATCATTATGGTTCAGGTAAATCCCGTTTTTAAAAGCAGAACAGGAAAAGAGATCGATCTTGTAGTATTGAACTACGGCGGTATAAGAGCTGCTGTGGGAAAAGGGCCCGTAAATGCCAGAACCGCATATAGCCTAATGCCATTTGAGAACGAAGTAGTAATCGTTGAACTTTCTGGAGAAAAAATAAATGAAATGCTCTCTTATCTTGAAAGCAATAGAACTGCACACCCTTTAAGCGGAATACAGATTAGGGTAGATAAAAATTATAAGATTATTGAAGCCACTATAAACAGAGAGAAGATCGATCCTGAAAAAACATATTTTGTTGCAACATCGGACTATCTTCAGCAGGGTGGAGATAATATGATATTTTTCAAGGATCCGGTGAATTTTTACAATACAGATTATAAGATCCGGAATACCATCATAGATTATTTCCAGAAAGTGGATACCCTAAAAACCAAAAGGGATAACCGGTACATCAAAATTCAATAAAGAACTATGCGAAGAAGGAATTTTATTCAACAAACCGCAGCTACAGGAGCATTTATTGGCCTGGGAGGCTTATCCCTTTCGTTTTCTGAGAATTATAAAAAACACATCACTATTCTCCATACCAATGATGTTCACAGTCACATTGAACCCTTAAGCCCAAATGATCCCCGAAATCCAAATATGGGCGGCGTAGCAAGGCGGGCAACCTTAATTGAAAACGTCAGGAACGAAAATCCAAATACGCTATTGCTGGATGCCGGTGATATTTTTCAGGGAACTCCTTTCTTCAATTTTTATGGAGGAGAATTGGAATTCAAGTTGATGAGCAAATTGAAGTACGATGCCTCCACCATTGGAAATCACGATTTCGATAATGGAATAGACGGTCTTTACGCCCAGCTTCCCCATGCCGATTTCGATTTTATTTCCTCCAATTATGATTTCAGCAATACGGTGATGAATGAACATGTATTGCCACACAGGATCTTTAAAAAAGATGGAGTAAGGATTGGAATTTTTGGACTGGGAGTGGAATTACAAGGTCTTGTAAATGCACACCTTTATAAGGAAACAAAATATCTGGATCCGGTAGAGATCGCAACAGATATGAGCAGGATATTAAAGGAGGATAAAAAATGTGATATTGTAATCTGTCTTTCCCATCTTGGACACAGCTATAAATCAGATAAGATCTCGGATGTCAAACTGGCTGCAGCTACCGAAAACATAGACCTTATCATTGGAGGACACACCCATACATTTTTGGAAAAACCGGAAGTTCACAGCAATAAAGTAGGTGAAAAAGTACTTATAAATCAGGTAGGTTGTTATGGCCTCTATTTGGGTCGAATAGATTTTTACCTGGATAAGGATAACAATATTTCCGGTGATGGAAGAAGTATTTCTGTGTAAAACTTAAGCTGTTGCCGGAAGGTGCACTTCTTAATTCATATTGAAACAGCCAGAAAAAGCGAAATTATTTTCCTAGCATTTCAAGAAATTCCTCTTCACTTAGTATTTTCGTTCCCAGTTTTTCAGCTTTGGCAAGTTTGCTTGGGCCCATGTTTTCACCCGCTATCAGGTAACTTGTCTTTGAAGAAATGGAAGATGAAACTTTTCCGCCGTTGTCTTCTATCATCTTTTTTAGCTGATCTCTTGACACCGATTCAAAAACCCCAGATATCACAAAGCTTTCCCCCTGTAATTTATCTGTTTGATTGGCGAGTTTTTCTGCAGAAATTTCCATATTCACACCATATTCTTTCAAACGCCGGATCATCTCCTGATTTTCTTCGGAAGCAAAAAAGTCGGTAACGCTTTGAGCGATCCGTTCTCCTATTTCATCCACATTTATCAAATCCTCTTCTAAAGCTTCTGAAAGTGCATCGATATTTTTATAATGCCTGGCCAACTTTTTGGCCACGGTCTCTCCTACATATCGAATTCCCAATCCGAAAAGAACTCTGGGAAAAGGAATTTCCTTCGACTTCTCTATTCCCTGAATAAGATTTTCAGCCGATTTTTCTGCCATGCGTTCCAAAGGAAGTATGTCTTCCTTCTTGAGCGTATATAGATCGGCATAATTATGAATGAGACCCGCATTCACCAGCAAGGCCACAGTTTCTCCCCCCAGGCCTTCTATATCCAATGCCTTCCGGGAAATATAATGCTGAATACGACCGATAATTTGAGGTGGACAGCCGTTATAATTGGGGCAATAATGCTGGGCCTCTCCTTCATTTCTAATCAATTGTGTCTCACATTCCGGGCAATGAGTGATGTATTTTGTTTCTTCGGTTTCCGGGTCACGTTTTGTGAAATCCACGCCTATTATCTTGGGAATGATCTCTCCTCCTTTTTCTACAAATACAGTATCCCCTTCGCGGATATCCAGTTTTGCGATTTGATCGGCATTGTGCAGGGAAGCCCTTTTCACAACGGTCCCGGCGAGTTGAACGGGTTTGAGGTTAGCAACCGGGGTGATTGCCCCGGTGCGACCAACCTGATATGTTATCTTGTTTAATTTTGTGGAAACCTGCTCCGCCTTAAATTTATAAGCCATTGCCCAACGGGGAGATTTTGCTGTAAAGCCCAATTCCTCCTGCTGCCTGAAATTGTTGATCTTCACTACAACTCCATCTATTTCATACTGAAGATCATGCCGGTGCTGTTCCCAGTAATTCACGAAATCCAGCACCTCGTCCACACTTTTCACCAAGGCTGCTTCTTTTGGAACTTTAAAACCCCAATCGCGGGCCTTTTGAAGGCTTTGGAAATGAGAGGTTAACTTAAGGTTATTACCGGTGATACCATACAGTAAACAGTCCAAAGGTCTTTTTGCAACTTCGGCACTGTCCTGTAATTTCAAACTTCCGGAAGCTGTATTACGGGGATTGGCGTATGGCTCTTCGCCCAGTTCCACCCGTTCCGCATTCAGTTTTGCAAATCCTTCGTAAGGTAAAACGATCTCGCCCCGAATATCAAATCGTTCGGGAACATCTCCTTTTAATATAAGCGGAACAGATCGTATTGTTTTAACATTGTGGGATACATCATCCCCCTGAACGCCATCTCCACGGGTTACGGCCTTCAAAAATTTTCCGTTTTCATAAGTTAAACTTATGGAAGCGCCGTCATATTTCAATTCACACGCAAATTCTACAGGTTCGTCCACCAGTTTCATCACACGTTTTTCCCATTCTTCCAGCTCTTCCTTGGAATAAGAATTGGACAGGGAATACATGGGATGGTCGTGAACCACCGTTTTAAAACTTTTGGTAACCTCCCCCCCAACCCGCTGTGTAGGGGAATTAGGATCAAAGAATTCAGGATGCTTTTTCTCAAGTTCCTGCAATTCCTTCAGCTTCATATCAAACTCGTAATCACTGATCACGGGTTTATCAAGCACATAATAATTATAGTTATGTTCGCTAAGTTCTTTGCGGAGTTGATTTATTCTGTCTTCTATATCCATTCAGAAGGGAGGGTTGAAACGCGATTTTTAATGCTGATCTAAATTTAAAATCTATTTAACTTTTACCAATTCTACATCAAAAACCAAAGTTGCATTTGGAGGAATTACCCCACCAGCACCACGTTCTCCATACGCTAAATGAGAAGGTATTACGAATCTGGCCTGTCCTCCTTCGTGCAATAATTGAATTCCTTCATCCCAACCTGCGATCACATGGCCTTCTCCCAATGGAAAATCTATAGGCTCATTCCTTTTATAGGAAGAATCAAACACGGTACCGTCTGGCAACATTCCTTTGTAGTGTACAGAAACGGTTTTTCCTTTTTCTGCTTTGGCACCTGTTCCTTTTTCCTCGATCTTATAACGAAGTCCGCTGGAAGTTTTTTCAAATCCCTGTGAGATTTCTCCTAGCATTTCTTCCTGCTGTTTTTTTGCTGCAGCTTCTCTTTCAGCCTTTGCGCCGCTAAAAGAACGAAATGCTTCAACCGCATTAAATTTTTTGGCATCTTCTCCTTGGCGAATGATCTCCAGTTTTTCCAGTTTATCTCCCTGAGCGATCTTATTGACCACATCCTGACCTTCAATTACTTCACCAAAAACGGTATGTTTTCCATCGAGCCACGGCGTTGCTATATGAGTGATAAAAAACTGACTCCCATTGGTTCCCGGGCCTGCATTGGCCATGGATAAAATTCCAGGTTTGTCATGGGTTAAGTCGGGATGGATCTCATCTTCAAAGTTATATCCCGGACCACCAGTACCATTTCCTTTTGGATCTCCTCCCTGTATCATAAAATCGGGAATTACACGGTGAAATTTTAATCCGTCATAATAAGGTTTTCCCTGAGGAAATGCTTTATTTTCGATATTTCCTTCGGCCAGTCCAACAAAGTTCCCAACCGTTCCAGGTGTTTTCTTGTATTCAAGTTCAACAAGGATTTCCCCTTTTGATGTGTGAAATTTTGCGTATAATCCGTCTTGCATGTCTATCATTTTTAAATTTAGAATGCAAAGATAGGGATTTTAAGAAAGTAGATAGCTCTTATAAGCCGTATCTCTTTAATTCGCTACTTCACTTATAAATTTGATCCTGTAGAGGCGTAATTCTTCATCGTCATAATCGCCTTCGAATTCTTCCATGGCATCTTCGATCTTATCGGTTTCAGCTTCAAGAAAATATTCGTGAATTTCTTCCTGCTGTTCTTCATCTAGAAGATCATCCAACCAGTAATCTATATTGAGTTTTGTTCCGCTAAAAACAATTGCTTCCATCTCTTTAATAAACTGTGGCATCTCCATTCCTTTAGCCGAAGCGATATCATTCAGCGGTAATTTTCTGTCTACACTCTGGATGATATATAGTTTTAATCCGCTGTTTGCACCTGTGGACTTAACCACAAGATCATCCGGGCGAAGAATATCGTTTTCATCGACATAAGTGTTGATAAAATCTACAAATTCACTTCCGAATTTTTTTGCTTTCCCCTCTCCAACTCCGTGAATATTGCTTAATTCTTCCAAAGTTATTGGATATTTCAAAGCCATATCCTCCAGAGAAAAATCCTGAAAAACAACAAAAGGAGGAACATTGCGTTTCTTGGCGACCCTTTTCCGAAGGTCTTTGAGCATTTTTACAAGCTTTTGGTCCAAGCCACTTCCTTCACCTTTTGGGGGTCCCGGAACAGCCTGGGTAGTATTGTCAAAAATGTGATCCTCGGTCATCATAAATGAGGAAGGATTTTTTATGAAATCCGCTCCTTTTTCGGTAAGTTTTACCGTACCATAGGTTTCAATATCCTTTTTCAACATTCCGGCAACAAGTACCTGACGAATCAAAGCCATCCAGTATTTTGAATCCTTATCACTACCTTTTCCAAAAAGCGGATGCTCATCGGTTTTATGGGAAAGAATCACTGCATTGGCTTTCCCAATAAGGGTGTTTACCAACTCTTTTGATTTGTATAACTCATTGGTTTCCTTTACTGTTTTCAGTAAAAGTTCCACATTTTTAACCGCTTCGCTTTTCTTTTTAGGGTTTCGGACGTTATCGTCCATATTGGCTCCATCTCCTGTTTTGCTGTCAAATTCTTCCCCGAAATAATGAAGCAGAAATTTCCTTCGTGACATGGATGTTTCAGCATAACCAACTACTTCCTGCAATAATGCCTGGCCAATTTCCTGTTCGGCTACAGGTTTTCCGCTCATGAATTTTTCGAGCTTTTCTATATCTTTATAGGAATAGAATGCAAGGCAATGCCCTTCTCCTCCATCCCTTCCGGCACGACCGGTTTCCTGGTAATAACTCTCCAGGCTTTTAGGAATATCATGATGTATTACAAAACGCACATCGGGTTTATCGATCCCCATTCCAAAGGCAATGGTCGCCACCACAACATCCGTATCTTCCATGATAAACATATCCTGATGGCGAATACGGGTTTTGGGATCGAGCCCGGCGTGATAGGGCACCGCTTTAATGCCGTTTACCTGAAGTGTTTGGGCGAGCTCTTCCACCCTTTTTCGGCTTAAACAATATATGATCCCGGATTTTCCTTCATTCTGTTTAACAAAACGAATAATATCAGAATCTACATTTTTTGTCTTTGGCCGGATCTCGTAATATAGGTTTGGCCGGTTAAAACTGGCCTTAAAAGTTTTTGCTTCCGGTATCCCAAGATTTTTCAGAATATCTTCCTGAACTTTTGGAGTTGCAGTTGCAGTAAGCCCAATAATAGGAATATTATCACCTATACGTTTTATGATCGTACGCAAATTCCGGTACTCAGGCCGGAAATCATGTCCCCATTCACTTATACAATGCGCTTCATCTACCGCCATAAAAGAAATCTTTACGCTGCGCAAAAATTCAACATTTTCCTCTTTGGTAAGGGATTCGGGCGCTACATACAGCAATTTGGTGATACCATTGGTGATATCTTCTTTCACCTGCCTGACTTCCGATTTATTAAGGGATGAATTTAATACATGAGCCACTCCGTGCTCCGAAGAAATCCCGCGAATTGCATCCACCTGGTTTTTCATTAAGGCGATAAGTGGGGAAACCACGATGGCAGTCCCCTCGGCTATTAATGCCGGCAACTGGTAACATAAGGATTTCCCACCACCTGTGGGCATGATCACAAAAGTGTTGTGACCATTGACAATACTGGTAATCACTTGTTCCTGAAGCCCTTTGAATTGACTAAATCCAAAGTACTTTTTAAGCTGTTTATGTAAATCGATTTCGGTAGGACCCATTCAATTGTGTTACAATTTTGCATACATTTGCACTAATAAAGATACATATTTCTTTAATATTCACAATTCATAATTATACAAATTTGAAACTTGAAGAAAAAATCCTTTCTGTAGCCAAAGAAACCATTTCCATTGAAGCCAAAGCCATTGCAAATCTGGGGAATTTACTTTCCGCAGAATTTGCAATGGCAGTGCAGTGTATTTATAACTCGAAAGGTAGGGTAATTATTACAGGAATAGGAAAAAGTGCAATTATTGCAGGAAAGATTGTTGCAACCCTTAATTCTACGGGAACTCCTGCCATTTTTATGCACGCTGCAGATGCAATTCACGGAGATCTGGGGACGATTTTAAAAGATGATGTGGTAATTTGTATTTCCAAAAGCGGAGATACTCCCGAAATAAAGGTTCTGGTTCCTTTAATCAAGAATTTCAACAATAAAATTATTGCAATTACCGGGAACAAGGATTCGTTCCTTGGCCAGCAATCCGATTTTGTTTTAAATGCGTATGTAGAGAAGGAAGCCTGCCCGAATAATCTGGCCCCTACCACCAGCACAACCGCTCAATTGGTATTGGGAGATGCCCTTGCGGTATGTTTATTGGATTTACGTGGCTTTTCCAGTAATGATTTTGCAAGATATCATCCAGGAGGAGCACTTGGTAAAAAATTATATTTAAGGGTTAGCGATATTACCTCCCAGAATTTAAAACCCAGGGTAAGCCCGGAAACAAATGTAAGGGATGTGATTATTGAAATATCTGAAAAAATGCTGGGTGTAACTGCTGTAATTGAAAATGAAAAAATAATCGGAATTATTACCGATGGAGATATAAGACGTATGCTTAGGAACAATGATTCTTTTATCAACCTCACCGCGAGAGATATTATGAGCAAAGATCCTAAAACAATTAATCAAGAGGCGATGGCAGTGGACGCACTGGATATGCTCGAAAAATTTAAAATCTCTCAATTAATAGCACAGGATGGCGAAAAATATGCCGGTGTAGTGCATATTCATAACCTAATACGAGAAGGAATTATATAATGGCAAAAGTAAAAACCCCCAACGACGAGATGTCGTTTTTAGATCATCTTGAAGACCTTCGTTGGCATTTAATAAGAGCTACTTTAGCCATTGTTATCGCAGCAACGGTTGCATTTCTGGCGAAAGGATTTATTTTTGATGTTCTTTTATTCGGCCCCAGCAAAGGGGATTTCTGGACCTATGATATTTTATGCCGGATCACAACCTTTGTGGGAGTAGACGGCGGATTTTGTTTTCAGGAACTGCCATTTACCATTCAAAGCCGTACTATGGGTGGGCAATTTGCAGCACACATCTGGGTTTCCATTACCGCAGGTTTTATTATAGCATTTCCATATGTGATCTATGAATTCTGGAAATTCGTAGCTCCAGCAATGAAAACCAATGAAAAAAGCAGTGCCAGGGGATTCATTTTTATCTCCTCGCTCCTCTTCTTTTTAGGAGTTTTATTTGGCTATTACGTGATCACACCTTTATCGATAAACTTTCTGGGAAAATATCAGGTAAGTGAACTTGTTCTTAATGAATTTGATATCGGTAGTTATATCAGCCTTGTAAGGGCTTCTGTTCTTGCCAGTGGATTGATATTTGAATTGCCTATAATCATCTTTTTCCTTACCAAGGTTGGGATTGTAACCCCTCACATTCTAAGGACCTACAGAAAATATTCTCTTGTAGGTGTACTAATATTTTCAGCAATTATAACCCCTCCGGATATCGTTTCCCAAATAATTGTGGCTATTCCGGTATTGATATTGTATGAAATAAGTATTTTGATCTCGGGCATTGTATTTAGAAGAGAAGAAAAAAAATTAAAAAAACGACGATAAATTTATGACAAATCAGGTTGAAGAATTCAATTCATACCGGGAGCGGATGAATGATAAGATTTTGAAAGACAACAATAAAATTATAAAACGCATTTTTAACCTGGACACCAACGCTTTTGCGGCGGGAGCACTGGATATAAAGACCAAGGAATTATTAGGACTGGTGGCATCTACCGTTTTGCGTTGTGATGATTGTGTGAAATATCATCTTGAAACCTGTTATAAGGAGGGGATTAGCAAAGAAGAAGTTGTGGAAACCCTTGGAATCGCAACCCTTATCGGGGGAACTATTGTCATCCCGCATTTAAGACGCGCTTATGAATTCTGGGAAGCGCTCGAGGAAAATAGTACTCAGATTTAAGTTGTTTTTGGGCTGGTTTTAATCTGATTATTATTTTGTATTTTGCCGAAACAGCTTCAGAAAAGGATGATTAAGCCTTATATGAAATTATATGGCCTCTGGAATATTAAAAAAATAGCTCCTCAAATATTATTGAACTTACGAAAATGAAGTTATCTGCGGAAAATTTAGTCAAAGCATATAAAGGGAAGGAAGTTGTAAAAGGAATTTCCATTGAAGTGAATCAGGGAGAGATAGTAGGTTTGCTGGGGCCTAATGGTGCCGGGAAAACAACATCTTTTTATATGATCGTTGGCCTAATAAAACCCAACGGAGGAAAAATATTTCTGGACAATATGGAGATCACTAAATTCCCAATGTACAAACGCGCACAATACGGAATTGGTTATCTGGCTCAGGAAGCCTCGGTATTCAGAAAACTGAGCATTGAGGATAATATCATGAGCGTTCTGGAACTTACCAAAATGACCAAAAAAGAACGTGTAGATAAGATGGAATCCCTGATTGAAGAATTCGGATTAGGTCATATCCGGAAAAACCGCGGAGATCTTTTAAGTGGTGGAGAACGCAGGCGGACAGAGATCGCCCGTGCCCTTGCAACCGATCCTGCCTTTATTTTGCTGGATGAGCCTTTTGCAGGAGTAGATCCCGTAGCCGTTGAAGACATTCAGCGAATCGTTGCCCAGCTAAAAAATAAAAATATCGGGATTCTTATCACCGATCATAATGTGCAGGAAACCCTTGCTATTACGGACCGTACTTACCTTATGTTTGAAGGAAGTATTCTGAAACACGGGGAACCAGAAGACCTCGCTGCCGATGAAATGGTACGTAAAGTCTATCTGGGTCAGAATTTTGAGCTGAGAAAGAAAAAGATTTTCGATTAAACATACCTGAAACCTATAAGATTTTCAAGACTTAACCTCACAAATCCACTGGATCTGTGAGGTTTTTTTTGACCTAAGATCCGGTAGGTTTTATATCCTCTTTCTTCCCCGGAAAAATAATAGAAAGGATTACGTAACTTATAATTATAAGTGGGATCGCTATAAACTGAAGCAAAATAAGCATCAGCAAACAGAAGCCTATAAATAAATACCGGAGCTTATTCGCCTTAAAGGACAAGTCTGAAAATTTTAAGGCAAAAAGCGGTATTTCAGCATTCAGCATATAGCAACTAACCAGGGTTAACCCGATAAGGAACCATTCATTTAAAATGAGTTCCACCGCCCAGGGATTTGGCTGAAAGGCCAGTATCAATGGCAGACTAAGGATAAGCAAGGCATTTGCCGGAGTTGGAAGGCCAATGAAGGAATCGGTTTGGCGGTCGTCTATATTGAATTTTGCGAGTCGGTACCCGGATGCGGCGGCGATCAACAAACCGATTAAGGCCAGTGTGGGGAAATCCCACTCCCACCAGCTTCCTGAATCGGTCCAATTTGAAACAGGCTTTGCTGTTCCCGGCAAAGCCCGAACCAATAACTGATACATCACGATACCCGGAACGAGTCCGCTTGTGATCACATCGGCCAGGGAATCCAATTGTAAGCCTAATTCGCTTTTTACGTTTAACACCCTGGCGGCAAGCCCGTCAAAAAAATCAAAGAATATTCCCAGTGCAACGAACAAAGCTGCCATTATTAAATTGCCCTGTACCGCAAAAATAGTGGCTATTGCACCACAAAGAAGGTTAAGAATCGTAATAAGGTTAGGGACTTGTCGCTTTATGCTCATGAAAAATGTTTTGGTAAAAATAGGGAAAATAATTCCATCATAGTCCCACACCTACAGTGCTTCGAAAACTATGGATTTCAAAAAGATACATTCCAGCAATATGTTTGATTTTTTTTTAATTTTCAAATAATAATCGATGAAAAAGAATCTGAAACCATTACTGATAGGTTTATCTCACAATCTCCATTACTTTTGATATTCGTGAAGCAATGATTTTTTTCCCGATATAAAAATTTGATCCTAAAAAACAATTCAGAATGTGTGGAGTAGCAGGAATAATTTCTTCAAATCCGTCAGAAGAAGAACTTCTTAGAATGCTGGATAATCAGGTCCACCGCGGCCCAGACCATACCGGATTCTTTATAGATGAAGGCTACGTCGCAATTGGGCATAACAGATTATCAATAATCGACCTTTCCTCGGATGCTAATGAACCATTTAGCGATAATTCCGGCAGATATCATTTAACTTTTAACGGGGAGCTCTATAACTACTTAGAATTAAAGAAAGAATTAAAAAATTTCTATGATTTCCGCACGGCATCAGACACAGAAGTTCTGTTGGCGTCCTATATTCATTGGGGAACGAACTGTCTGGATAAATTCCGAGGAATGTTTGCTTTCGGAATTTGGGATACTGAAAAAAAAGAACTTTTTGCGGCCAGGGACCGCTTTGGCGTTAAACCTTTTTATTATACTGTTCAGAATGGTTCCTTTTACTTCAGCAGTGAGATCAAAGCCTTACAAATTGTTCCGGGAACAAGTCGGCCAAACGAGAAAGTCTGGGCAAATTACTTTACTTATGGTTCCTATGGAATGCCGGAAGAAACTTTTTATGAAAATATCAGTCAGCTTCCGGGCGGACATTCGCTGAAATTCTCCAATAGGGAATTGAAGATTGAAAAATGGTATCATTTTGAAACTGAAGTGGCTAAGATCCCTTCGGGATATAGCTTTGAAGATGCCAAAAAAAAATATTATAACCTTCTAAAAGAAAGCATCTTATTAAGGTTCAGAGCTGATGTTCCTCTTGGATTTAATATCAGCGGAGGTGTTGACAGTTCACTACTTCTGGCCTTGGTAAACCTGTTCGGGGATAAAAAAAACATAAAGGCTTATACTTTTTATACCGGAGATGATCGCTATGACGAACTGCCCTGGGTTGAGAAAATGATCGCCACCACAGATAATCCTTTAACAAGAATAAAGTTTAATTCAGAAGATGTTGAAGAAAGCTCAAAATTTATAAGTAAATCTCAGGATGAACCTTTTGGAGGCATCCCAACTCTGGCGTACTCAGGGATTTTCAAGCAGGCTCAAAAAGATGGAATAAGAGTCCTTCTCGATGGGCAGGGAATGGATGAACAGTGGGCCGGATATGATTACTATTCAGAGAATATGGATACCAATGCAACTATTCAGGGAACAGGTTTCGGAAACCCTTTCAGAAAGAATGTGCTTGCAACTGATTTTGCAGCCCTGGCAGAAAAACCTTCCTATCCTCAACCCTTTGACAATAAATTACAAAACATGCAGTACCGGGATCTTTTCTTTACCAAGATCCCACGTGCGCTTCGTTTTAACGACAGAGTATCCATGGCTTATGGAATAGAATTACGTGAGCCTTTCCTCGATCATAAACTGGTGGAATTTGCCTTTGCAATGCCTGCGGAATTTAAAATCCATAACGGTGTTGGAAAATATATGTTGAGGGAAATTCTAAAACCCCTGGTGCCGGATTATATTTCTTATGCCCCCAAACGCGCGCTCCAAACTCCCCAGCGGGAATGGCTGGCAAATGAACTCACAGTGTTTACCGAAGAAAATTTAAATAAGTTAAAACTCTCCCCCGCTGCTGCCTGGTTTAATTTTTCTGAAATTGTAAAAGAATGGAAAGCCTATAAAAACGGGGATAATGAATCCAGCTTTCACATCTGGCAATTGATAAATGCTGCACTGGTTTTCAGGGATTAATTTTTATATACATCAACTGACTAAACCGTATCAATAAAATTCTTCTCGGTCCTGTTAAAAACGATCAGGCCTATCAGAAATAAAAGAATTGCGATAACCAATGTATATGAAAATCCAAACCAGGTAAATGTCCCTGTATCGAGTATCATATATCTGAAACCTTCAATTATGTGTGTCAGGGGATTATACTCTACGATCCAGGCATAATCAGGCATTTTGTTTTTCACCTCTTTTAAAGGATATGGTACTGCAGAAAAATACAGGAGCAAAGAAGTGGCAAAACCTACCAGCACGGTAAGATCCCGGTATTTGGTGGTAAAAGCAGAAATGATCATTCCAAGTCCCAGTCCTATTAAGGCCATCATAAGCACATATACCGGCAGAAGCAGCAAATTAAGATTCGGACTTATGTCCACTCCGCTCCATACTACATATAAATAAGTAACTACCAAAACTCCAAACTGTATTCCGAATTTAAACAAATTAGTGATCACATTGGAGAGCGGCATAATTACCCGGGGGAAATATACCTTCCCGAATAATCCAGCATTTGCCCGGAAGGTATCTGAAGTCCCGGTTAGACATTGACTGAAATAATTCCAGGCCGTGATTCCTGCCAGGTTAAATAAAAAAGGAGGAACATCTCCTGTTGGGATATTTGCAATATTGTTAAATACAAGCGTAAAGGTTATCGCTGTAAACATAGGCTGGATAAAATACCACAGCGGCCCAAGAATGGTTTGCTTGTAAACCGTAACTATATTTCGTTTTACGAAGAGGATCAATAAATCCTTATAGCGCCAAATTTCCTTGAAATTAAGGTCAATAAGCTTCCGCTTAGGTGTTATTTCATATAGCCAGTCGGAATTATTTGCTTCGTTCATTTTAGTAAAAAGGGGCAATTAGGCATTAATTTTTTTTAGTGCTTACTTTTGAAAATCAGGATTTTATTGGTCAATCTATTCAAAATTCCTCATCGCTTTCTTCCACCAATCCTTCAATTTATAAAGCGGGCTTACATTATCATTATACCCTTTGGTGTAGCGGTTGTAGGCATAGCCATAACCGTAGCCATAGCCGTAGCCATAACCATAGCCATAACCGTATTTGGCACGGTGAACAAAGTAGTTAAGCACAAAGCTGATATTCTTTATCTCGCCTTTATCATATTTCTCGTTGATACTTTCCAGCATTCCGCGTTTGGTGTAATCCTGACGGACAAGGTATAGAGTGGCATCGGCATATTTCACAAGGTTCATAGCATCGGCTACAATTCCAATTGGTGGGGTATCCAGAATGATATAATCGTATTTTTGTTTCAGTTCTTCCATCAACACTTCCATTTGATCTGTCATAAGCAGTTCGGAAGGATTTGGAGGAATAGGTCCCGCCGTGATCACATCAAGATGCGGGATTTTACTCTTCTGGATGATCTCATCCAAAGTATTGTTTCCTATCAGGTAATTCACGACTCCGGCTTCATTTTCAAGTTCGAAATCATCAAATATCTTGGGTTTACGTAAATCCAGACCTACCAGAACGGTTTTGCGTTCACTCAGGGCAAATACTGTTGCCAGGTTCATCGCGCAAAAGGTTTTTCCCTCTCCCGAAACCGAGGAGGTAATCAACACGGTTTTAGATCCTGTAACTCCCTGTTTTTTATACATGAACTGCAAACTACTCCGCAGCCCCCGGAAACTCTCGGCGATTGCCGACTTTTGCTTGGTGAAAACCACCAGGTTGTTCTCCGATTTATTCTTTCCTATAAGTCCCAGAATTGGAATAGGCGATAACCTCGTAACTTCCTGGGCATTGTGAATATTGGTATTTAAAAATACAAGCAGAAATACAAAAGTAAGCGGAATCACTCCACCCACCATCAATGCCATGACGTAATTAAGTTGCGTATTGGGTCCAATTTGTCCCCCACCGGTATCTTTGGCATTATCGATAACCATTACATCACTCACATTCGCTGCTTTCACCAGTCCTGCCTCACTGCGTTTCTCCAGGAACATGTTATAGGTTTTCTCACTAATGCTATATTTACGCTGAATCTTTAATAAATCCTGCTCCTCCTGCGGAAGTTTCCTGATTTCAATTTCCGCCTGCGCTATCTGGCTGTTAATATCTCCCAATTCACGCCTTAATAATCCTGTGGAAGAAGTTATGTTTTCAAGCAAAACAGATTTAACCGAATTGATTTGCCGGTCGATATCTGCAAAAACAGGGGAATTTTCTTTTAAAGAATATTGATATTTACTGCGCTCTTCAGCTAAAGCCAGGATACGTCCAACTCCGCTAACGATACTCCCCTCAGCAATTCCAGCTACAGAAGGCGCTGGCACGCTGCTATAATCATTTCGGGTTTGCAGGTAAGCTTCCAGGGTGCTGTAATACGCGAGTTGCCTTCGGATATCCTCTTTTCTTACATCCAGGGTGGAAAGTTTCCCTGAAATTTCAGAACTTTCCGCAGAGATATCAAGGATGGAATTTTTATTTCTGAAGAGATTTAATTCGTCCTCCACCTGTTGTAATTCGCGGGATTTAACATTAAGACTGCTGTCTATAAACCGAATAGTTTTGGTGGCAAACAGGTTTTTTCGCTTCAGCATATTCTGACTTAATACCGCAACCGTTCCGTTTAAATAATCTACGATTTGAGCTTTGTTATCCCCTGTTAAACTCAGTTTTAAAACTGATGAATTCTGAGATTCCGGAGATACAGCAATTCCCTTGTAACGTGCTGCAATTCCGTCAAAATTTTGAAAAGTTATATAAAAAGATTTTCCGGGCTGCAGCGCCTGGTTGGTTCTATTAACCACTCCCTTGAAAAAAGGAAGACTTATTGGTTCCCCAACTTTAAAATCCCTGTTGAAATCCTGTGGCTCAAGACTCATACTCCCCCGCTCTTTAGTGCCGTAGTTGAAGGTGTTTATTGTGGCCGGAACAGAAGCTTTAAGGTTAAATGTGTCCTCGTCTTTAAAAGTGATGGTGATTGACAGGCCTTGAGCCTGGGCACTTGCAGTATCTGCTTCCACAACAAAGGGGGTGAACCCATAGGCATTCACGCGCTGGTACTCCCCGTCCTGCATATAACTAATATAGTATTGCAAACGTTCTACCACCTCTTCATTATGAGATCGGGAACGCAAAATCGTTATCGCGGTATTCACTTTATCGGAAGTTCCTCCCCAGTTAAAGGTAAGGCTGGTATTAGATGTGAAAAACGGATTTTGATCGTCCTTGATGGAAATGGAATTCCCAAGCTGGTAAACTGGCAGTTTGCGCACGTTGTTATAATAGGCAACTGCCAGACTTATTCCTACAGAAACCAGGATAAGCTGCCAGTAACTAATGACTTTGAGCACAAAGCCCTTAAAGTCGAAAGTGGAACCTACATCGGATATATGATCATCTTCATGTGCCATTTTAGCGCGTAAATATTAGAATGCTTGTTGTCAATAATGTTACAATAGAAACTATTGTTCTAAAAGATTCAATGCCCGTTGTGCCCAGACCTAATGATTTTTGAGGTAATGGATTCACCAGGATAAGGTCATTGGGTTGAATATAATAATACGGACTTTTGGTCGCATCGATATTGGTTAAGTCTATATTATGGATCTCCTCTCTGGCACCGGGATATTGTCGGATTATCTTAACATCGGTCATATCGCCAAATTCCGTAATTCCCCCGGCATTTGCTACCGCTTCCATAATACTTACCTGTTCCTTATAGATTACCTGGCTTCCGGAACCTATTTCTCCTAAGGTAGTATATCGTATCCCAGCCAATTTTACGGTTACAAAAATATTTGCTTCATCTTTAAAATACTGATCCAGCAATTCCTGCTCTACCTTTTCCCTAACTTCCTGCACGGTAAATCCCAGTACATTAATTTCTCCCAAAGTTGGAACACGGATATTCCCGTGGAGATCTACTGTGAACCCATCGTAATACATTCGTTCTTCGCCGGTAGCATTGGCATTGGCATCATTGATGGGATTGAACATTCCAACCAACTCCTGATCCAGGGCTTTTACACGAATGCTCAAAAGATCGTTTACCTGGATGCGATAGGGTTTTTGAAGGCGCTGAATGGTAATAATACTGTCCACAGCAGCTTCATTCGCCTGTAAATAAGTGATTTTTTTAGTAGGAATACAAGAGGTAAAACTAAGTATTACCAGTAAAACGCAAACTATGGATTTATATTTCATAAAGGGGGCTCACTATTAAGCTTACAAATATTTGCGCAATACAATTAAAACTTCCTGTTTCAAAGCCTGCGCTACTGCGATCAAAATCCCGGTTTCCGGTTGATTTACAGAGATAAGGCGGCGCTTTATTTCGCCATAAAAGTACTCTAAGCAAAACAAATATAAGTGTTGTATGCTAATAATAAAACTATTCTACTTTTATCCCGGAAAAATCTGTCTATTTTTGCAAAAAATTATTCTGTGAATTACCTATCGGTTGAAAATATTGCTAAATCTTTTGGAGAACTTCAGTTGTTCTCAAATATCTCCTTCGGAATAAATGAAGGTCAAAAAGTTGGTTTCGTTGCCAAAAACGGTACTGGAAAAACCACTTTATTACATATCCTTGCCGGCACTGAAGCCCCCGATGATGGCCGGGTGGTTTACCGAAAAGACATCACCTCTGCCTTTCTGGCCCAGGAACCGGATCTGGATCCAAAACTCACCGTTGAAGAAACAATTTTTGCTGGAGAGAATGAAACCCTGAAAGTGATTGCCCGTTATGAAAAAGCGCTGGAAAATCCGGATAATGCAGATGCTTATCAAAGAGCATTCGAGGAAATGGATATGTTACAGGCCTGGGATTTTGAAACCCAGTATAAACAGATCCTTTTCAAACTAAAACTGGAGGAACTTGATAAATTGGTTGGAGAACTTTCCGGCGGACAAAAGAAACGTTTGGCCCTTGCCAATATGTTGCTGCACAAACCCGATTTTATAATCATGGATGAACCTACCAACCACCTGGATTTGGATATGATCGAGTGGCTGGAGGAATATTTCAGAAAAGAAAATTTCACGATTTTCATGGTCACGCACGACAGGTACTTCCTGGAGCGTGTTTGTAATGAGATCGTAGAACTGGAAGACGGACAACTTTACACCTATAAAGGAAATTACTCCTACTACCTAGATAAAAAAGATGCACGCATAGAACTGGATCAAACCAATACCGATAAAGCGAAGCAACTGTTTAAAAAAGAACTGGACTGGATGCGGCGCCAGCCAAAAGCAAGGACAACCAAGTCTAAATCCCGGATCGATGATTTTCACGAGATCAAGGACCGGGCCTCCAAACGCCGGAATGACCACCAGGTGCAACTGGAAATAAATATGGAGCGTCTTGGAAGCAAGATCGTGGAACTCCATAAGATCTCCAAGAGCTATGAGGACAAACAATTGCTGGATGGTTTTGAATACAACTTCCAAAAAGGAGAACGAATTGGGATTATAGGCAAGAACGGAACAGGAAAATCCACTTTTTTAAATATATTAACCGGAAAGATAAAACCCGATTCCGGAAAAGTTATCATTGGGGATACCATTAAGTTTGGATACTATACCCAGGGAGGAATCCAGGCAAAGCCTGGGCAGAAAGTGATTGATGTCATCAAGGAATTTGGTGAATATATTCCGCTTACAAAAGGAAGACAAATTTCAGCGGGGCAACTTCTGGAACGCTTTTTATTCGATCGTAAGAAGCAATATGACTTTGTAGAGAAATTAAGCGGTGGAGAACGCAAACGCTTGTATTTGTGTACCGTTCTTATCCAGAACCCCAATTTCCTGATCCTCGATGAACCCACCAACGATCTTGATATTGTAACTCTGAACGTTCTGGAGAATTTCCTTTTAGACTTCCCTGGTTGCCTGGTAGTGGTTTCTCACGACAGGTATTTTATGGATAAGATCGTGGATCACCTCTTTGTTTTTAAAGGCAATGCTGAAGTTCAGGATTTCCCGGGAAATTATTCCGATTACAGGGAATATGAAGCCAGTCAAACGGCTGAGATTAATGCTGCCCCAAAAGCTGAAGTTCCCGTAGAGAAAACAAAAAAATCAACCGACGCTTCCTCTGGACTTACTTACAATGAGCAGAAGGAATTTGGAAAACTGGAAAAAGAGATCCTGAACCTTGAAAAGAGAAAGGAAAAACTACAACAGAAATTCCTGGAGAACCTGAGCGGAAAACAAATTGATGAAGCTTCCCTGGAACTTCAGAAAGTGATAGATGAGATCGAAACAAAAACAGAACGCTGGTTTGAATTGGGAGCAAAAGTGGGTTAAGACAATAGGATGATTAGGTAGAAGCTCAACAGGAAAGTTTAATAAAGATGCCTTAGCAGGATTCCTTTTAAAAAACGATGTATCAAATAATCGCTTACATAAAATTCCTCCTGAAATCCACCAATCAGCATGGAGTACACTCCCCATTTGTATATAACCTGCTTACTAAATGCCTCTATAAAACAGAGGAAAAATCAGCCTTTAAAACGATCCGCTCTTATAGAAAGGCGCTTCAATTGGATAACAGGATTATTTCTGTAAAGGATTTTGGAGCCGGGAGCAGGGTGTTTAAATCGAATGAGCGAAAAGTTTCTGACATCGCCAAAAACGCAGCGATCTCAACAAAAAGGGCGCTTTTACTAAATAGGCTTACTTCTTACCTGAACATTAAAACCGCTTTGGAACTGGGAACTTCGTTAGGGATTTCCTCTACCGCAATTACGGCGGGAAATAAGGTAAACCTCACCACCCTGGAAGGCTGTCCCGAAACAGCCAATATTGCCCGGGAGTACTTTAAAAAGTTTGGATTGAATAGTATTTCCTTAAAAGTGGGAAATTTTGACAAACTCCTTTCCGCAGAAAATTTTAGCAAAGTAATAGACGTCGCACCCCCTGGGTTGGAAAACCAGAAAAAGGAACATTTTCAGGATCTCATTTATTTTGACGGAAATCATCAAAAAGAGGCCACTTTAAATTATTTCGACCAGTTACTACCATTCGCCCACAACGATTCGGTTTTTATATTTGATGATATTCACTGGTCTAAAGGAATGGAAGAAGCCTGGGAAGAAATTAAAGCACATCCCGAGGTAAGTGTTAGTATAGATTCATTTTTCTGGGGACTGATTTTCTTCAGGCAAGAACAGGAAAAAGAGCATTTTACATTAAGGTTGTAACAAATGATCTAAAACCACGTCATATAAACATCATAAAAAATCAGAATCAGGATATGAGCAAGGTTATTGAATTACGAAATATCACCAGGGATTTTCCTCTTGGCCACGAGATCATCAAAGTTTTAAAGGGAATTAATTTGGATATTGAACGTGGGGAATATGTAGCTTTTATGGGACCTTCGGGTTCAGGAAAATCTACACTGATGAATTTACTAGGTTGCCTTGATACCCCAACTTCAGGAAGCTATATTCTGAATGGAAATGATGTTAGTAAAATGAGTGATGATGAACTAGCCGAGATCAGGAATAAAGAGATTGGTTTTGTATTTCAAACTTTTAACCTCCTGCCCAGAACCACCGCACTGGAAAATGTGGCTTTGCCAATGGTGTATGCCGGAGCATCAAAATCTGCCCGAACAGAACGTGCCAAAGAAGTATTGACAAACGTTGGCCTGGCCGACAGAATGGATCATAAGCCCAATCAACTTTCCGGAGGTCAGCGACAAAGGGTTGCTGTTGGTCGAGCTCTGGTTAACAAACCATCCATCATTCTTGCCGATGAACCTACCGGAAACCTGGATTCCATAACGTCTTTGGAAATAATGCATTTGTTCGATGAGATCCACGCAGCTGGTAATACTGTGATCCTGGTAACTCACGAGGAAGAGGTTGCGAGGCATGCACATCGCATCATTCGATTAAGGGATGGAGTTATTGAAAGTGACGAAAAAAAGGAAGTCATAAATCGCTGATAGCAATTTACCGAACATTTTTCATCAATAACAAATCAATCTTCCCTGAACACCATTTACGGGAATTCGGTAAACTTTTCTTATCTTGGATAAAATTCATCTCACAATGATAGATTTTGATCAGGAAACCTGGATCTATTTAGCCCTTATCGTCATAGCTGTTATTTATTTTATTTGGAACAGCAGCCGATTAAAACAAAATAGAAAAGACCGCAAAAATCAGAATTTCAGAAAACGATACCTGGAGCGGAAGCAAACTAAGGTTTCAAACCAAAACCGAGGTCAAAAGGACGAGTAACAATTCCTGAGCAGTCACCTTATATTCAAATGACTTCTTCAGTTTAATCAATAAACACCTTAATTAAATTTTCTGTTTAAAATGTGAAGGTCAATTGCTTAGTAGCAAGTTAATTAGACTCATGTCGGAAATTATTTTTTTTTCGGATAAAGGCAACATTAATGTTCTCCGTGCCGATACTATTATTTCAGGCAGGCAATACCATGATTTCCTGAATGAAAAAGCATATTTTATGAAATTTTCTATCTGCCTGCTATTTTCTATCTTTGAGCAAAAGAAGCAGAAAAATCAGTATAAACAGATAAAACATCTATAACGTGCTATCTATGCACAGAATAATATTTATATGCATTTTGCATATGGCCTCTAAAAAAATAACAACAAATATGAAAATATATACAAAAACCGGTGACAAAGGCACAACATCCCTTTTCGGTGGAACCCGTGTTCCGAAACATCATATAAGGATTGAGAGTTATGGAACCGTAGATGAGCTCAACTCCCATATAGGATTGGTGAAAGACCAGGAAATACAACCTGAAACCCGGGAAATCCTGAACAGGATCCAGGATCGTTTATTCACCATTGGATCTACAATGGCTACCGAACCCGAAAAAGCCACTTTAAAAAGCGGAAAACCACGTCTTAACATCCCTGGAATTTCCGAAGAGGACATCCTTTTATTAGAAAATGAAATGGATAAAATGAACGAAGTATTACCCGAAATGACTCATTTTGTATTGCCGGGTGGACATCAGGCAGTGTCAATATGTCACATAGCCCGCACAGTCTGCCGACGCGCAGAACGTATGGCTACAGCACTTTATGAAATAAGCCCTTTCAGCGAACTGGTATTAAAATATCTGAATCGCTTAAGCGATTACCTGTTTGTGCTGGCACGGAAATTGTCCAAAGATTTAAACGCAAATGAGGTAGAATGGATTCCGGAAAAAGGATTATAAAAACCTATTTGCAGACTCTGGATTGTCTTTATTTAATAAGATTTTAACAATTCAGATTATGTTCTTAAAATTATTAGTGAAATAATAGATTTTTTACTTGCTTATTAGCATAAAAAAATTATTTTTGCAAAAATTAAAACCTGATTAATCAATGTATTGGACTTTAGAACTTGCATCCTATCTTAGTGATGCCCCCTGGCCGGCAACAAAAGATGAATTGATTGACTATGCCATCCGGACAGGTGCTCCGCTGGAAGTAGTGGAAAACCTTCAGTCTATTGAAGATGAAGGTGATTCATATGATTCAATCGAAGAAATTTGGCCCGATTATCCTACCGATGAAGACTATCTTTGGAACGAGGATGAATATTAAAAAAGCATAAAGCAAATATTAAAAGGTCTCAAAATTGAGGCCTTTTTTTTGCTTACATTTGAACTTTATAAAACACAAAAAACTATGAGTTTTTTAGATTCTGTATTAAAAGTATTTGTTGGCGATAAGTCCAAAAAAGACGTCAGTGAATTACAACCTATCGTTGAAAAGATCAAAGCACTTGAAAAGGAATATGAAGCGCTTAGCCTTGACGAACTCCGCGAAAAAACAGCTTTTTTTAAGAATAAGATCACGGAAGCTACACGGGAAATAAAAGAGCAGATTGAAAGCCTTACCAAAGAGGCCGATGCTTCTAATGATATCACCCGGAATGAGGATATTTATGCTGAAATTGATTCTTTAAAAGATAAAATGTATGGCATTTCAGAAGCTATTCTAAATGAGATTCTCCCAGCTGCCTTTGCAACGGTTAAAGAAACCGCGAAACGGTTCTTTCATAATCCCCAGCTAAAGGTAACAGCAAGTACTTTTGACCGCGAACTTTCTGCAGAGAAAGATTATGTTAACCTTGACGGAGATCACGCAATCTGGAATAATTCCTGGGATGCGGCGGGAAAACCAATCACCTGGGATATGGTACATTACGATGTTCAGCTTATTGGTGGTGTGGCAATGCACCAGGGAAAGATCGCAGAGATGCAAACAGGGGAAGGTAAAACCCTGGTTGCAACCTTAC
The DNA here is from genome assembly GCA_051751125.1 of Bacteroidota bacterium. Classification (GTDB taxonomy): domain Bacteria; phylum Bacteroidota; class Bacteroidia; order Flavobacteriales; family Flavobacteriaceae; genus Gillisia. The sequence goes on along the minus strand of JBNJKO010000020.1, from coordinate 28,154 downwards.
CAATGTATCTTAACGCATTGACCGGGAAAGGTGTACACCTTGTAACTGTGAACGATTACCTTGCAAAAAGGGATAGTGCCTGGATGGCGCCTATTTTTCAATTTCACGGACTAACCGTAGATTGTATCGATTACCACAGACCAAACTCTGCTGCCCGAAGAAAAGCGTATAATGCAGATATCACCTATGGTACAAATAACGAATTTGGATTTGATTATTTGAGGGATAATATGTCTCATGCACCAGATGATCTTGTACAACGGCCGCACAATTACGCTATTGTAGATGAGGTGGATTCGGTTTTGGTCGATGATGCACGAACTCCGTTGATTATTTCCGGACCAATTCCAAAAGGAGATATTCACGAGTTTGAAGTCCTGAAACCTGCAATTGCGAATATTGTTGAAGTTCAGCGCCAGCATCTTACAAAAATCTTAGCAGAAGCCAAGAAACTCATCGCAGCCGGGAACACCAAGGAAGGTGGATTACAGTTGTTGAGAGTATTCAGAGGTTTGCCAAAAAACAAAGCACTTATAAAGTTCCTGAGTGAAGAAGGAATAAAACAACTGCTTCAAAAAACTGAAAATCATTATATGGCAGACAACAACCGGGAAATGCCTACGGTTGATGAGGAATTGTATTTTGTAATTGAAGAAAAGAACAATCAAATAGATCTAACCGATAAGGGAATTGAATTCCTTTCCGGAAAAGAAGACCCGGATTTCTTTGTGATGCCGGAAATTGGGATGGAAATTGCCAAAATTGAGAAAAAGGGCCTTAGCAAAGAAGAAGAAGCCGAGGAAAAAGAAGAGTTATTTCGTGAATACAGCGTAAAAAGCGAACGTATTCATACCATGAGACAACTTCTAAAAGCCTATACGCTTTTTGAAAAGGATACCGAATATGTTGTCATAGAGAACAAGGTAAAGATCGTAGATGAGCAAACCGGACGTATTATGGAAGGTCGTCGTTACAGCGACGGATTGCACCAGGCTATCGAGGCGAAGGAAAATGTAAAGATCGAGGATGCCACTCAAACTTTTGCCACTGTAACCCTTCAGAATTATTTCAGAATGTACCGAAAACTTTCAGGGATGACGGGTACTGCGGTAACTGAAGCAGGTGAACTTTGGGAGATCTATAAACTGGATGTGGTAGAAATTCCTACCAACCGCCCTATCGCAAGACAGGACAAGGAAGATTTGGTTTATAAAACGAAACGGGAAAAATTCAACGCGGTAATCGAACAGGTTACGGAACTTTCTAATGCCGGAAGACCTGTCCTTATTGGTACTACTTCCGTAGAAATTTCAGAATTGTTGAGCAGAATGCTTAAGCTTCGGAATGTTCCTCACAACGTATTGAACGCGAAACTGCATAAAAAAGAAGCCGATATCGTTGCCCAGGCAGGACAATCGGGAATCGTTACCATCGCCACCAACATGGCAGGTCGGGGTACGGATATTAAATTAAGCAAAGAAGTTAAGGAAGCAGGCGGTTTGGCCATTGTAGGTACAGAACGTCATGATTCCAGACGTGTGGACAGGCAGTTACGTGGTAGAGCTGGTCGTCAGGGAGATCCGGGAAGCTCGCAATTCTTTGTCTCGCTGGAAGATAACCTGATGCGTTTATTCGGATCGGAAAGGATCGCTAAACTCATGGACCGTATGGGTCTTGAAGAAGGGGAAGTGATTCAACATTCCATGATCTCCAAGTCTATTGAGCGGGCTCAGAAAAAAGTGGAGGAAAACAACTTTGGAGTTCGTAAGCGTTTGCTGGAATATGATGATGTGATGAACGCCCAGAGAGAGGTGATCTACAAACGTCGTTACCACGCATTATTTGGAGACCGATTGAAAGTGGATATCGCCAATATGATCTATGACACTTCTGAAGTGATCACAGAAAACAACAAAGTTGGTACAGATTATAAGAACTTTGAATTTGAACTCATCCGTTATTTTTCTATGAGTTCCCCTGTTTCCGAAGAGGAATTCGAAAAAATGGGTGTTCAGGCTATCGCCGGAAAAGTTTATAAGGCAGCTTACGAGCATTATCAGCAAAAAATGGAGCGTACTGCCAAACTTGCCTTCCCTATTATCAAGCAGGTTTATGAAGATCCTTCCAATAACTTTGAAAGGATCGCAGTTCCTTTTACCGATGGTAGCAAGAGCCTTCAGGTAGTTACAAATCTTGAAAAGGCATATGAAACGGAAGGAAAACAGCTCACAAAAGATTTTGAGAAAAACATAACCCTTGCAATCATTGATGAATCCTGGAAAACGCATTTGCGTAAGATGGATGAATTAAAACAAAGTGTACAGCTGGCAGTTCACGAGCAAAAAGATCCTTTACTGATCTATAAATTTGAAGCTTTTGAATTATTCAAAGTAATGCTGGATAAGGTGAATAAAGATGTGATCTCCTTTTTATTCAAAGGAGAAATCCCTGAAGGAACCACTCCAAATATCCAGGAAGCACGTCAGCCTAAACAAAGGGAGAAAGTAGAAACCAATAAAGAAGAAATCCCGAATTTAGATGAACGAGCTGCTCAAAGCCGTGCTGCAGGACAACGCCAGCAGCAACGTCCGCAGGTAACAGAGACCATCGTACGGGAACACGCTAAAATTGGCAGAAATGATAGGGTTACCCTGAAAAATGTAATGTCAGGAGAAAACAAATCCATGAAATACAAACAGGCAATTCCTCTCATTGAAAAAGGAGACTGGGTTTTAACAGGAACCGAGTAATAGTTTAAAAACATTTTTAATTAGAATCCCGAAGCAAACCTTCGGGATTTTATTTTGGTTATAGGAATTGTTAAATTTTAACTTATTTTAGCTACTAAACAAATAGCATCATCCATGAAGAATTACCGAATCGAAATTAAATGGGCCATAATTTTTACAGTCGTTGGCTTATTATGGATGGTTTTTGAAAAAGCAATGGGATGGCATTCAGAAAATATAGGCAAACATCCGCTTTACACCAATCTCTTCGGAATTTTGGCTATCCTGATCTATTTTCTGGCATTGAGGGATAAGCGGAAAAATTTCTATGATGGATTGATCACCTGGCGCCAGGGATTTGTTTCGGGAATACTGGTTACTGTCATCATAACTTTGCTTACGCCACTTTCGCTTTATATAACCCACGAAGTTATAAGTCCGGAATATTTCAGCAATATCATCGAGTATAGTGTTGAAAATAACAGGATGAACCGCAATGATGCAGAAGCCCTATTTAGTTTAACGTCCTACATTATTCAGGGAACTTCCTGGGCGCTGGTAATGGGGGTAGTAACCTCAGCCATTGTAGCATGGATAATACGCACTAAAAAGGAATAGTATTAGCTAAATGTTGTAATATGGATAGCGAACTGTTTAATTTGCATTCCACTTTTTTGTATTTTCAACCGAAAACTGAACATTGTAAATTCTCTATTAAAAATCTAGGGGCAGGTCCAAATGCAAAACTTGGAAGATGTTTTTAAAAATTAGGTTTTTTATGAGGCATTAATCTTTAATAATAAATTTGGGTCTGGACAATTTTCAAGGTACAGATCAAGATCTTCTTTCGCTGCCACTCCGGGATAATCTCCATGAAAACCCTGTAAATCGTGAATTATTTGAAAATGAAGATGCGGTGCATAATCTCCGTTCACTTTAGTAGAACCCAGTTCCCCTATTTTATCTCCAGCTTCCACAATTTGCCCAAAACACAAATTCCTGATACATTTCCGGCTTAAGTGCCCATATAGTGTATAAAAAATTCTTTCCCCCCTAATATGTTCTAAAATAAGAGTAGGTCCGTAATTTCCCGAACCCTCATTATCCTGAAAACTATGAACTGTTCCGTCCAGGGGCGCTAAAACAACCGTCCCGGCTTCGCTCCAAAGGTCTAAACCAATATGGATATTTCTAGGCGACTCTGTTTTATCATCGTTAAAAATAACACTCCGATCGTAAAAATTTCTTTTTTCATTATATCCACCATAGGCAACTTTCGCCTTCTCTTTGGATAAAAAGGTATCAATGCCTTTTTTAATTGCACCAGAGGAAGGAATTTCAATGTTCTTTAATTCCTCGCTAACTTCGGATAAGTCGATATGGGCATAATCCTCCTGTTTAAATTTAGTATCTAATACAGGGGTGAAGTCTGTGGTACATTCTTTAATAAAATCGGCAAATCTGGTATTAGGCATAAGTTCTTTTTTTCAAAAATAACTTATTTTATTTCAATTTTACTAAAACTTTCGTTAATGGAAATACTTCTTTTTCCGTTAGTAGATTTATAAAAACCATTCAACATTTGCTGGTCAAAAATTTGGTTGATTTCCCTGTGAATTAAACCATCAATGAAGGTTTAATATAAACAGCCTTCTGAGTACCGGGGGATTCTCTACATACTATACGATATCGGTTATTTAAAATCAGTCCATAAGAAGTTTAAAGAAATGGTCAGATACGATATCTTTTGATCCTAAAAGATTTGGCATACTTTTGGAAATTAAATAATCACAGAAGTAAGCCCAACAAAAAATGAATAAAAAATATAAATTGATATTAAAGATTGCCGGGATTATCCTGATAATAATTCTGGGTGCTTTATTTTTTAAGGAATATGCTGTTAAAGCGCATAGTCCGGAAGAAACGGTCGTTTATCAGGACGAATCCCTGGAACTGGAGGTTTTTTACAACAGACCATCCAAGAAAGAACGCGAAATTTTTGGAGGATTGGTTCCTTATGGAGAAGTTTGGAGAACGGGTGCCAATGAGGCCACAACATTTTTAACCAATGAAGAACTTTTGGTGGACGGCTCTGTTTTAAAGGCGGGAAAATATACTTTATGGACCATCCCTATGGAAGATTCATGGAAAGTGATCTTCAATTCACAAATGTATCCCTGGGGGATCGACCTGGATGGAAAGGCGTACCGGGATCCTCAATTCGATGTTTTAATCCTGGAGGCTCCAACCTTAAAGCTTAAAGACACACTGGAGCAGTTTAGTATCTATTTCGAAAAATACAATGAACTTGTTTTTTTAAAAATGGCCTGGGACACCACCAAAATTGAAGTACCTATTAAAGCAAAAAAAGAAGCACAAAGCGCGCTTCTTTTATCAAATTAATTCCTTTAATTTATTGCTACTCCTCGTCTAACATAAGGTTAAGGGTAACATCTATATTATCCCTGGTAGCTCTTGAATAAGGGCAAATCTCATGGGCCTCATTTACCAGTTTTTCTCCGGTTTCAATATCTATATTCGGGATATAGGTATCTAAAATTACTGATAATTGCAGGTCATCTTCTTCTGTTTTTCCAATCCCAACGGTTGCGGTTACATTAAAATCTCCAAGTTCTACTTTATGATTTTTAGCCACTACCTGTAAAGCACTTCCGTAACAGGCCGAATATCCTGCTGCAAAAAGTTGTTCGGGATTGGTGAGTTTTTCTCCTTTTCCACCCAAACCTTTAGGCATACTTAGTTTCATATCAAGGACGCCATCATCACTTTTAAAATGACCTTCGCGGCCTCCATGTGTGGTAACCTTAGCTTTGTACAATGTCTTCATCTTATTAATTTTTGTTTAACTTTATATAATTTTGAAATATACTATCTTACGAAGAGGCATTCAGCACAACTATTCATAAATTTGTCCTAAATAACGTATCACTTTTGACCAAATCCTCCAGCAAATCTGCCCTAAATAAATCAGAAAGCACTCCTGCTTTCCCTCATGTAAACGCAGATTCTATTCAGAAGATCAAAGCTTCCCGAAAAAGACAATTTTCAGATGAAGAGCTGAAGGATTTGCTGGTTTCCGGAAATAAAACCGCGCTGGGAAGAGGGATCACACTTGTGGAAAGCAACCAACCGACACATCAGCAAAGGGCAGAAAAACTCATAGAATCCTGCCTTCCTTATGCACACAAATCCATTAGGATTGGTATAACGGGAGTTCCGGGAGTTGGAAAAAGTACTTTCATTGAAGCCTTTGGCAGCTTGCTGGTAAAATTGGGGAAGAAAGTGGCTGTTTTAGCCGTAGACCCAAGCAGCTCGGTTTCTCATGGAAGCATTATGGGAGATAAAACCCGTATGGAAAACCTGGTTACCGAAAAAAATGCATTTATAAGGCCCTCCCCATCCGGAGATTCCCTGGGCGGAGTTGCGAGAAAAACAAGGGAAAGCATAATCCTATGTGAAGCAGCAGGCTTTGATGTGATTTTGATAGAAACCGTTGGTGTTGGACAAAGCGAAACCACCGTCCATAGTATGACCGATTTTTTCCTTCTTCTGAAATTAGCCGGAGCCGGAGATGAATTGCAGGGAATAAAACGTGGAATTATTGAAATGGCCGATGCCATCGTGATCAACAAAGCCGATGGAGATAACCTGAAAGCTGCCCGGGAAGCCAGGCTAGAATTTAAAAGGGCACTGCATTTATATCCGCCTAAGGAAAGCACCTGGCAACCCAAAGTTTCCCTTTGCAGTGCCTTAAACAATAAGGGTATAAGCGAAGTCTGGGAAATGATAGGTGAATATCAGAAACTCACAAAGAAGAATAGGTTTTTTGAAAAGAACAGGCAGGAACAAAATAAATTCTGGCTCTTGCAAACGATCAATGAACATTTGAAGAATAGGTTTTACCAGGATCCACAAATAAAAAAGACGCTGAAAGACCAATTAACTGCGATTGAAAATAATGAAACCACTCCCTTTGCAGCCGCCAAACTTTTACTAAACTTGCATAATGAATTATGATTTTACCATAATTGTCCCGGTTTACAACGAACTGGGCAATTTGAACAGGTTGGAGCAACTTTTGAACGCTTATTTTCAAGAGGCATCCCTTAAAACCTGCGCTATTTTAGTCGATGACGGATCTTCCGATGGAAGCACAGAGCTAATCCGGGAAATCTCCAACCGAAATGAACATATCTATTCGATTATTTTTTCTGAAAACTCCGGAAAAGGCGCTGCCCTAAAGGCAGGTTTTGAAGCCGTAAAATCTCCACTCGTTGGTTATATGGATGCCGATTTACAAACCCATCCTGAAGATTTTGAAAAATTGCTCCCGTTTACAAAGGATTATCAACTCGTAACCGGATGGCGCAAAGACCGGAAAGATACAGGGATAAAGAAGATCTCTTCCCTGATAGGAAATGGGATCCGCGGACTTTTGATCCAGGATCAAATTCACGATTCCGGGTGCCCGTTAAAGGTCATGGACAGTCATTACGCAAAACAAATCCCAATGTTTTCAGGACTTCAACGATTTATTCCTGCCATGATACTTTTACAGCAAGGAAAGATCAAGGAAGTACCCATACCCCACTATCCAAGATTGGAAGGCGTTTCCAAGTACTCCTTTAAAAACAGGTTCCTGGGTCCACTTATAGATTGCTTCGGATATATCTGGATGAAAAAAACCTATATCAGCTATAACATCAAAGAAAAAAAACTCTATTAAAGTTGCTGCAACCAAGTACCCCGAAGTCTGTCCATTTTAAAAATCCATTCGGAATTTGTTTTCCGACTTTGAGGGTATTGAGAAGTCGTCTTAACTATAAAGTGATACAAAAAGATGAGTAGCTGGCAAATTTACAGCATAGGATTTGCAGCACAACTATTGTTTTCCAGCAGGCTAATCCTACAATGGTTTATTTCTGAAAAACAAAAGAAAGTATTAACCCCATCCATGTTTTGGAAACTTAGTTTAATCGCTTCGTTCCTTCTTTTTGTTTACGGCTATTTAAGGGATGATTTTTCTATTATGCTTGGCCAGGCACTCACCTACTTTATCTATATTCGGAATCTGCAATTGCAGGGAGAATGGAAAAGGCTTCCTAAAATATTTCGAATATTTTTATATCTGTTCCCGATTCTAATCGTCATATATTCATACAATAACAACACCTACGACCTGGAAAATCTTTTTTTTAATGAAATGATTCCATTTTGGTTATTGATTCTGGGTATAACAGCACAGATAATTTTCAATTTTCGTTTTGTTTATCAATGGATCTATTCAGAAAAAATTAAGGAATCTGTCCTTCCAATGGGTTTTTGGATTCTAAGCATTATAGGATCCTTGCTTATTCTTATATATGCCATTTTCCGAAGAGATCCGGTTTTATTTATAGGTCATATTATGGGAAGTTTTATCTATATCAGAAATATTATTATAAGCCGAAAATATGCCGAAATATAATTCCACAGGTTTACCCTATTTACCCGTGCTCGTCCTATTGGGGTTATTGCTGTTTTTAGTAAATCTCGATGCTTTGTTCGTAAATATCATGGAAGCCCGTAATTTTATTGCGGCGCGGGAAATGCTTACACATGGAAACTGGATCTTCACCACGATGAATGAGCTGCCACGTTATGAAAAACCACCGCTTCCCACCTGGTTAACGGCAATTTCAGCAGGATTATTCGGATTGGAAAATCTGTTTGCTTACAGGTTACCAGCCGCTTTGACCTCGATATTCCTGGTATTCATTTTTTATAAACTTCAGTTAAGTCTTAATATTAAAAAATCATTTGCCTTTGGAGCGAGTGTGATATTGATGACTTCCTTTTATATTTTATTTTCCGGAAGGGACGGACAATGGGATATTTTCACCCACAGCTTTATGGTAGCTTGTTGCTACTTTTTTGTCCTTATGCTTACTTCAGAAAAAAAGAACATCCTCTATGCAGCTATTGCAGGTTTATTCTTCGGCGCCTCTCTTATGAGCAAAGGGCCGGTTTCGCTCTATGCTCTATTTCTTCCTTTTCTTATAAGTTATGGGGTTATTTATAAATTTAAACAACCCGGAAAAAATTGGAAATTATACCTGATCTTTATTCTTACCGGCATTATTTCAGGCTCCTGGTGGACGGTTTATGTTCATTATTATGACCCTGCCGCCTTTGCTGAAATTGCAACCCAGGAAAGTTCCCGCTGGTTTAATTACAATGTTCGGCCAATATGGTATTACTGGAGTTTTTTCACCCAAAGCGGCATCTGGACAATTCCGGCATTGCTGGGTTTATTTTACTGGTATTTAAAAGGAAAAGTGTCCAATTTAAAAGCCTATAGATTTTATCTTTTATGGACCCTTATCTCTGTGGTTCTATTATCCATTATTCCTGAAAAGAAAAGCCGGTATTTATTGCCGGTATTAATTCCGCTGGCGGTCACTACTGCTTTTTACGTGGAAGTTGTTATTAAGAATTTCAAGCATAATTTCAGTAAAACAGAACGCTTTCCTGTCTATTTAAATTTCATCCTGCTTACACTCATCGCTTTTGCTGCTCCGGCAATTCTTTACTATACATTGGGATCGGTGGTTTTGGAAAAAAGCTTTATTTATGTCGGTTTCAGCATTGTCATGATCACTCTTGGCACCCTTTTTATCTTCGGAATGATAAAATCCAGGATACGGCTGCTTTTCAGTTTGCAGGCAACGATGATATTTCTCATTATTCTCCTTGGATTTCCCTTGACAAAACTCATAGACCCGGACAGAAATACCCCTAACATCTCCGATCTAAAAGAGATACAGGCTGAAGAAAACATAGAATTATATGATGCCACCGGAATGCTACCCGAGTTGATTTGGGAATATGGAAAACCAATCCCTTTAATAGTCGATCAGGAAGACATACCCGTGGCAGATGAAAAATTCGGTGTATTGATTGCTCCTGATGATAAAAGCAAAAAAGAAGCATTTAAAAAGTACATCTTGGAGTTCCGTGGAACCCTGGATCTCAATCCAACCATTTCCAAAGGAAGCAATTCCAGATTGATGAGGGATATTTATATCGCTAGGAGAAAGTAACTTTAAATCTTTTTATTAAATAGACCTGTAACAAGTAAAAAAGATATCCTAATAAAGCACCAATTAGCATCCCGGTAATAACATCTAATGGGTAATGAACCCCAACATAGATCCGACTGTAACTTACTACCAGCGCCCAGAAAAGCATCATATAGATCAATTTAGGGTAGACTTTTTTCAAGATTAGCCCCACAAAGATTGCTAATGCAAAAGTGCTGGAGGCGTGGGCCGAAAAATATCCATACCGCCCGCAGCGTACCGCAATATATCTTGCATACTCCATTACGCCTTCCTGCCTGCAAGGTCTTGGGCGCTCAAAGCCATGTTTAAAAACATTGGCAAGTTGGTCGGTACAGGTTATTAGTAAAGCGACCATAACCAGGGAAATTATGGTTCCTTTCACTCCGTATCTTCTAAAAATAAGATACAATAAGAGGGCATAAAGGGGAATTGCCGTCCATTTATCCGTGATCAATAACCAGAACCAGTCCCATGCGGGATTTCCAAGATTATTTAAATACAGGAATAACTTCTCGTCTAATTCTAGAATTTTTTCAATCATACTTTAATCTTCATAACGGGAAACTTCCCTGTCATAGAATTCGCTGGCTTCGGTGATCAAATCTTCGGCAAGTGTTGCCAATTCTTTTTCATCGCTTTGATCAAAATCTTCCAGCCACTCTACATCATCGTTTTCAAGATTAATTATAAAGCGGGGATATTCTGTGTGAATTACAAAAATGGCATCGGGATAATCGGTGTTATCACCTAAAAGGAATTTTGGGAAATCCATAGTTTTTTATTTATTATTTAGTAAATCTAATAGTAATCTTATTTATTATACTAGTTCCCGACATTTTTTTTGAATGTCCGGAAATGCGTTTGCAGCATACTATGCTTTAATTTTCAGGTACTGAAGTAGATGTTGATAAAACCAGATCTTCCTTCAGAATTAATTTTCTGCTTAAATAATTAAACCTAAAATACAATAATATCGCCGAAGCAGATAATCCTACCAGTAATCCCAGCCAGATTCCCATGCTCCCGAGCTTATCTGCCTTTCCAAAATAAATTGAAACCGGAAACCCTATGATCCAGTAGGCGATAAAACAGATAAGTGTTGGGATCTTAACATCCTGTAAGCCTCTTAATGCTCCAAGGATCACCACCTGTAAACCATCGCTTAACTGAAATAATGCTGCGATAATCAATAATTGAGCCGCCAGAATGATCACTTCGCTATTATCAATATATAGGGTGGGCAACCAGTCCTTCAATAAAATAAATCCAAGTGCAAATACGGCCTCAATCAAAAACACCAATAAGAAAGTAGAAAGTGCGATTCGCCTTAAATCCTTATAATTTTTCAAGCCCTTCTGATTTCCAACCCTTATCGTTGCTGTAACCCCCAGTCCAACCGCGATCATGTAGGTCATAGAAGCAAGGTTAAGGGCTATTTGATTTGCGGCCTGCGGATTGGTGCCCAGGGTTCCTGCCAGAAGGATAGTTCCGGCAAAGATTGCTACCTCGAAAAACATTTGTAAAGCGGTGGGAAACCCAAGAGCGAGCAGGCGCTTAAAAATCGATATTTTGAGCAGTTCTTTTTTACTCCAGATGAAATAACTTCTGAATTTTTTCTTTCGGCGAAGGATCTCCCAGATGAACCACAACATAAAAAATCTTGAAATTAATGTCCCTATTGCCGCTCCCCGAAGTTCCAGCCTCGGAAAAATCCAGATTCCATAGATAAGCAGATAGTTAAAAATCACATTCACCACATTGGAGATCAGGATGGCGTACATGGAATATTTGGTTTGTGAAAGTCCGTCGGCAAATTGCTTATATGCCTGAAAAATCATAAGCGGGATCATTGAAAAAGCCACTATTTCAAGATATGGAATTGCAAGATCTACCACTTCCGGTGGCTGGTTCAAATGATATAAAACGGGTTTTGCCAGCAACAGTACCAAAAATAAAAATACTCCGCTTACAGCACACATCATAATACTGTGGTGAAAATAGCTTCTTCCCTTTTCGATATCCCCGGCACCATCCGCCTCGGCAATTAGCGGGGTAATTGCAAAGGAAAACCCTATTCCAAGGGAAAGCGCAATAAAAACCAAGCTGTTTCCCAGGGATACCGCAGCCAAAGGTGCAGCTCCCAATTGACCTATCATCAAATTATCTACCAGACTAACGAGTACATGGCCCAGTTGCCCCATCATGACGGGGAAGGCTATATGAAGGTTTTTCTGAAATTCTCTGGTATAGGCTGCTAATTGCAATTCTTAATTTTTAAGCTGCAAAGATAAGAGGATTTGACAGGCAGGAAATTGAAATTCTATTTAAATTTTTAAGGTTCTAAAATGCAAAAAGAGCTTTCTGATAAGTGACTTCACATACCCTAAAATTTATTGCTAAAGAACCTTTCCTGAATATCAAAATCCAAAAGAAGCCGAAACAATTTTAGCTGGAAAAAGAAAGCCGTTTTTAAAAAAGCTGAACTATAAAAAACATAAGCCTTCTTACTTCCCAAATAGCGGCGGTTCGAGTTCTAACATAATCCCTTAACCCTTCCGTCTTATCGTCTGAAGTATTCTGGTAAATTAGAAATATCCCGGTTCCGATTAATCCACCTTCCCTTTTAAAAAGGGAAGGTGCCATTTGTTTTTTCCTTATTATTTGGGTGGCCGAAGGTCGGGTGGTTCCGGTTAAAATTTAATACCTAACCCCTCCGCCTTAATCGGCAGAAGAATTCTGGTAAATTAGAGATTAAAATTTTGGTTCCTGATCTACAGAAATTCCTTTTATTCCGTATTTATCTACCAGGTAAATAAGCGAAGTCATGGTAGCAGCCCCAAGCTCCAATTCTCGTTTGTTAATATGTTCGAAAATGTCATTATCTGAGTGATGATGATCAAAATAACGTTGCGAATCTGGACGCAGTCCTGCCAAAACTGTTGTACCCCCACGCAATGGACCAATATCTGCACCGCTTCCGCCCCTGTCAAACTGATGAATAAGATAGGGTTTAAACAACTCGGTCCAGCTTGTTATTTGTGCATATTGTGCGTCATCGGCTTCAAAGGAAAACCCCCTGGGAGTGAATCCGCCGGAATCGCTTTCCAAAGCAAAAATGTGATTTTCATTCTTTTCTTTTGCCACCTCAGCATATTTATTTCCACCGCGAAGACCGTTTTCCTCATTCATAAATAATACCACCCGAATGCTGCGTTTTGGCTTAATTCCCATTTCTTTCAAGAGACGTAGTACCTCCATGGATTGCACCACTCCGGCCCCATCATCATGGGAACCATCTCCCAAATCCCAGGAATCAAGATGTCCCCCCACCACAATAATCTCTTCCGGAAATTCACTTCCGGTAATTTCGCCAATCACATTGTAAGACTCAACATCCGGAAATTGCTCAGAATTCAGTTTAAAATATAATTTTGTATCTTTTTGGAGCTTTAAAAGTCCGCTTAAATATTCAGCATCATTGGTGCTTATTGCAGCAGCAGGAATCCTTTGAGAAACAGGAAGGTTCCCATAACTCATAGTACCAGTATGTGGAAAATCATCCAGCCTCAGGTTTACGGAACGTACAATCACGCCTACCGCACCATATTTTGCAGCTTCCGCAGCTCCGGAATAGCGTTGATCCACACAACCTCCGTAGGCTTCAAAAGTGTTGATTATATCTGCTCTCATTGGGCGGTTATAAAAAACGATCTTCCCTTTTATCTGTTCCTCTCCGTACCTTGCAAGATTTTCAATACCCTGCACTTCCAGCACCTCTGCTTTTGTACCTCCATTAGGAGTTGCCACCGATCCTCCCAGGGCAGTAATATTGACATCTCTTGTGCTGCCCGGAGTTGATTCCACATAAGCAGTTTCCTTAGCTCCCCTAACCCATTTTGGAACCATCACAGGTTGAAGCCAAACGCTATCCAGCCCAAGTTTTTCCAATTCCATTTTGGTGTATTCCACAGCCCGCTGAGCGTTTGATGAACCTGAAAGCCTGTGTCCTATATTATTTGACAAATGATCCAGCCAGCTATAAGCCTGCCCATTGAGCAAAGCCATATCATATACGGTTCGTATGTTTAGGGAATCTTCAACACTTTGCGTAGACTGAGCGACTGAAAAAAAGGAACAACTAATAAATAAAAAAAGAAATGATACTGTTTTCATGGTAAATGGGGAATTAAAGTATAAAAGCTAAATTACAAATTTAACAGGAATCAAGAACCTTTGCGCAAGCCCAAAATGCATGTCCCGAATTATCGGGAGAAAAACACTTATAAAATTCCGAGGTAGGCTTCAGGAAACCTGCCCATCCGTCAGGCGGGTAAGATCTTCAATGAGCGATTAAAGCAATCTATTAGGGTATATATTCCTTTTGAAGTTGCTCTCTGTATTCCGAAAGGTTTTTTAAAATATCGGGAGACAATTCCGGTTCCTGAACGTCTGTATATTTAACCAGTTCTTCCAGAATGATCTTTGCAGTAAGATATCTGGCAGTCGCCTTATCGTTAGAAGGGATAATATACCAGGGAGCATGAGAAAAGGATGTCAGGGAAATAGCATCCTCATAATAGCCCTGGTAATCATCCCATAATTTCCGTTCTTTAAGGTCGCCTGGGGAAAATTTCCAGTTTTTATCGGCTTTATCAAGCCTTCGTAACAAGCGTTGACGTTGTTCTTCTTTTGAAATATTTAAAAAGAACTTAAAAATAATAGTTCCATTCCGGGAGATATGCTTTTCAAAATTCCTGATGTCCTCAAATCGTTTTTCCCAAAAATCTTCGGTTATATCTTCCACTTCATTAATGCCAGGCAGGTTTTCATTCAGAATATATTCCGGACGTACCCGTGTAACGAGCACATTTTCATAATGTGTCCGGTTAAAAACACCAAATTTCCCCTTGGCAGGCAAGGCGATGTAATGTCTCCATAAGAAGTCGTGTTTCAATTCCAGGGAAGACGGAACCTTAAAACTATGTACCACAACTCCACGCGCATTTAAATCCTTAAAAACCTCTCGTATCAGGCTATCTTTACCAGAGGTATCCATGCCCTGTAAACATATCAAAACAGAATACTTACCATGAGCATAGAGCACATCCTGCCAATCTGCGAGTTTCACCCGAATTTTTTCAAGTTTTTTCTCGATTGTTTTTTCCTTTACCCCAAGGGAAAATGAAGTTGGAAAATCCTTCAGGTCTATTTTTCCAGAAGCTAAAAATTGCTTTGAATTCGGTTTTTTCATTGGAGAACAAGATTTAATTTTTAATGTTTTCTAAGTCTTATCTGAAGAAATTAAATTAATTTTATTGAAGTTGAGTCATTTGCGGGTTTGGTTATTTCTGATAAAACCTTTTGATCCTAAAGATACACAACTTAAAAAGATATAATTTTTTTTATATTCGCAGTTAAATCAAATCAGCTTGAAAAAAGAAGAAGTTATAGAGAAGGTTGCGCTTTTATTGAAAGAAATCCCTACTTCCATGGAAATCGTTAAAGACGACTCTAAAAAAGACAAACGTTTTCATTACCTGGCCACTCATATGGTAGAAAAGGCCATAAAAAAAGACGCACTTATAATTTCTGAAAACCAAAAAGGAATCGCCATCTTGTTCAAAACAAGCACTAAGGATGATAATTTTTGGGCAGAGATTCCCGAACAACTCGGGCTTTTAATTAATGTTACGGGCTTTAGAAAGGCTATGAATATTTTAAAAAGCCAGAAGTACATTAAAGATCAACGCCCTAAAGAAGGAGAGTATTTATATTGCTGGTTCTGGGGGATTCTGGCAGATGCGCGTGGAGCAGATACCCAGACGGGAAAAGAGATGAAAGATGAATTTTACCGTCAGGCAGTGGAATACAACCTTCCATTATATGCTGAGACACGTATGCGACAAAATGCCCTTGTATATCAAAGATTTGGATTTGAACTTTTCAATAAATGGCAACATCCCAGTGGAGATACTATGTATTTCCTGAGATATGTCCCGCCAGCACTTAAAAAGTAAGAAAAACACTTCGTGCCGCTGGATATATCTACCAAAAAAAACAGTTAACTAGGCTTTGCTCGCAAAGAGTTTCACATCCTCTTCGGTAACTTTATTTCCGCCCAAAATAATAAGACGTTCTACCACGTTCCGAAGTTCGCGGATATTTCCGGTCCAGTCATATTCTTTTAAAAGATTGATGGCATTCTGGGTGAACTCTTTTTTATTGGTGCCCTGCTCTTCTGCGATCTTTTGTGCAAAAAACTCAACAAGCAGAGGAATATCTTCCCGGCGTTCATTTAAAGCCGGCACCTGAATTAAAATTACCGCGAGCCTGTGAAAGAGATCTTCCCTGAACTTCTTATCCTCAATTTCTTTTTTAAGATCTTTATTGGTAGCCGCAATCACGCGAACATCCACTTTAATATCTTTATCGCTTCCTACTCTGGAAACCTTATTCTCCTGCAAGGCACGTAAAACTTTTGCCTGTGCAGAAAGGCTCATATCCCCAATTTCATCCAGGAAAATCGTTCCTCCGTTTGCGGCTTCAAATTTCCCTGCACGGTCTTTCACCGCAGAGGTAAATGCCCCTTTCACGTGTCCGAACAATTCACTTTCTATCAATTCTGAGGGGATTGCTGCACAGTTCACCTCTATCATTGGCCCATTAGACCGCTGGCTTTTTTGATGTATCCAATGTGCAACTAACTCTTTTCCTGTTCCATTTGGCCCCATGATTAGTACACGGGCATCTGTAGGTGCAACCTTTTCAATGATTTCCTTGATCCTGGTAATTTCGGGGGAATTACCTATCATCTCATAATTCTTGCTCACCTTCTTTTTAAGCCGGGTATTTTCTACCACAAGCTCTTTTCTATCCAGGGCATTCCGCACAGTATTCAACAACCTGTTTAAATCCGGTGGTTTTGAGATATAATCAAAAGCACCCAACTTCATGGTATTTACCGCTGTATCAAGATCTCCATGACCTGAAATCATCACCACGGGAATTTCGGGTTTGATCTTTTTGATCGCTTCCAATACTTCAATACCATCCATTTTCGGCATTTTTATATCACAAAGAATAAGATCAAAATCCTCATCTTTTAATTTTTCAATTCCTGCCAATCCATCTTCTGCTTCATCAACATAGTAAGAACTGTTCTCTTCAGAAAGAATTTTTATAAGTACGCGGCGTATTGATGCCTCATCTTCTATAACTAATATTTTCGCCATTATAATATGTTATATTTTAAACCTCCACGGCAATAAAATGAATTTGCTTCATTAATAACGTAAACCTTTTCCATCTTATCGTCCCTTAACCTGATATTATTGATTAAAGTATGTCCTGTATACACATAAAATGACAGATGATCTGTGAATTTATGTTCATACCCAATTCCGGCAAGCAATATAGTCATTGAAATATTTTTAGCAATATCTTTTACGGAAGTATTGGTAGGATTTACGTCAAAATTATTTTGAACATTTGCAAAAAACCCATCCAAACTGGTAAATCCCTGAATGGTGTTTTTTTCATTGATAAAATATTTTAAACTGGTCTTTGGCACCCCTAGCTCATAAGCCCAATTTGGCTGAAATCTTTTATAATAGTTTATAACAGGTAAAGGAAAAGGAATCCCGGAAGTGGTAGAATAGTGCAACCCAAGAATAAGGCGCACAGGTTCCATATACCGCTCGTCTTCCTTAATATTTATGAAATAAATTCCCCCTGTATAAATCAAATCATCTGAATTAACAGCGTTGCTTTCAAAATTCGAGGCCACTTTCACACCTGCATTTGTTCCAAAACGCCATTCTTCATTTATTTTAAATGTATATCCCAGGCTAAACGTAAAGGACTGGAAACGTTCCAGCTCCTTTCTTGCAAACAGAGCCGGATCTTCGTATTTTAAATTGACATTTTCATAGTCAATCCCCGGAACCAAATAGGCTTCCTTATGGTTTAACTTTATAGGAAAATTCACAAAACTTCGGAACCTTCTGAAGGAATTATCTGAATCAGACTGCGGGAAGTAGGTATATTCAATTCTCGCCAGGTCTGTGCTTTGACCATACGTGGCCAAACCGGTATTCAAATAAAGAAACACAAAATACAGGGGAAACAATTTATTCATCCGCCGATTTAATTTTATTAGAGTTGTTGGGGTAAAACATATGAACATCTCTTTGTGGAAATGGAATAATGATATTATTCAATCTGAATTTTTCATCGATCTTAAACCGAAGCTGACTTTTTATTTTAGGATCCACAAAACTATCAGTTACGAAAAAATGAAGCGCAAAGACCAAAGCCGAATCCCCAAAGTCTTCAAAAAGCACAAATGGATCAGGTTTTTTCACAATTCCCGTTTGTTCCATTGCACATTCCAGCAAGATAGTTTTCACCTTCAATGTATCGCTTCCGTATGCCACGCCTACTTTTACAAATTCCCTGGTAGATTCATGATTTTGGGTATAATTAAGAACAATGTCTGTAATAAATTTATGATTGGGAACAACCATCACTTTGTCATCCCTGGTTAAAACCCTGGCAGTTCTTAATTTTATTTCAATCACTCTGCCTACCTTTCCATTTATTTCTATAATATCACCAATCAATAAGGTTTTATCAATTATTATATATAATCCTCCAATAATATCCTTAAAAAGATCTTGCAAAGCTAAACCTAAACCAACAAATAACGCTGCCGAGGCTGTTAAAAGTATTGTAATATCAATACCTGCAGAACTTAGGATGATAATAACCACAATAAGATAAGCAAGGTATTTTATAAACCTAAAGATGCTGATAAATTTATTTTTATCTGCCTGTTCCATTTTTCGGGTGAGAAGCACTCGTGTCCCCCGCAAAACAGCACTCGTTATAAAAAATACCGCTATTGCAAGAAGTACAAGGCCCACCGTAATTCTTATAACATTATCACCGCTTTCAAAACTTAAAAGAGTAATCCTGAAAAATTCTAGAATATTTCCCCAAATATTCTCTTCAATAATTTCTTTCACCTGTTCTACACCGCTTTGCATCTCTTAATATTTAAGCCATTTATATAGTTCCCTGTAAGTAGGTTTTTTTCCATACATCAAAATACCAACCCTGTATATTTTTGCTGCCAGCCATAAAACCCCTGCATTGGTAATAATTAACAGAATAATGGAAACCGTCAGTTCCCACCAGGGTACTCCAAAAGGAATCCGCATAAGCATAACGATTGGCGAAGTTAACGGGACCATAGAAAATATAGTAGAAACCGAACCGTGAGGGTTTTCTATCACCGAGAAAAAACCCACATAAATTCCCAGCATTAATGGTAGTAGGATAGGGATCATAAATTGCTGGGTATCTGTTTCAGAATCTACCGCTGCACCTATAGCCGCATATATGGCACTGTATAGAAAATACCCTCCTATAAAATAAATAAGAAACGAGATCAATAAAGTGCCTAATGGTAAATTGGTGACATCAACGATAAGCTGCTGGATTTCATTGTTTAACATTTGATCCATGCCTTCCTGGGCAATTGGTGGCGGAGCGGCCACATCTAAACCAGAAAAAGATGCGGCAACAGTTAACAGGATTCCTCCAAGCACTACCCAAATCGCAAACTGAGTAAGTCCAGCCAGGGAAGTTCCCAGAATCTTCCCCAGCATTAACTGCATGGGTTTTACCGAGGAAATGATAATTTCTATAATCCGGTTCGTTTTTTCCTCAATAACGCTGCGCATCACCATATTTCCATATATGATTATAAACATCATTAAAAGGTAGCCTGCAGCACCTCCAAAAAACATCTTGATGTAATTGGACATTTTGGAAGTACGTTGTCCTTCAAAATTTTGGATTTGTATGCTCACCCTTGTCTCTGCCGATTCTATTTTTGAAAGATCGACGCCACGAGAAATGAGTTCTCTCCTGGTAAGTTTATCTGTAATAACACGTTCTATTTCCTGTAAAATCCCCAAAGCTGGAGATTCCTTTCCGTAAAACATGACAGATTTGGCCATTTCAACATTGGTTTCCTTTTCCGGAATAAACAATAAACCGGAATATTCCTTTTCCTCTACTAACAGCTTCGCATCTTCCAGTGGAATTCCCGAAAGATTAATAAACCGAAGTGTTTCGGTGTTCTCAAATTCATTTTCAAATAATTTGCTCTGGTCATTAACGGCAATTGTATGAATTGCACTGGTGTTAAGGCTACTTAGGTAAGCCACCAAAAAGATCATTCCTACAAGGATTAACGGACTTAGAAAAGTCATCACCACGAAGGTTTTATTTCGCACCCTGGCAAGATATTCCCTGTGGATAATCAATTTAAGATTACGCATTTTTGGTAACTGTTTTAATGAAGATATCATTTACTGAAGGAATCACTTCCACAAAGTGATTCACCTGTGCTTTTGAAATTAAATATTGCAACAGGTCATTTGCAGATTCCTCCGGTTTTAGCTGAATACTAACTTTTAAATCATCGGTGATACTTTTAAAATTCGCTTTTCCTATTTTGAATTTCCCTTTTAATTCGTTTAAAAGCAGATTTTCATCAACCGCAGTTAAACCAACTTCAAAGGTATTGGATTTATAATTCCGCTTAATATCGTCTACTTTCCCATCAAGTAATTTATTCGATTGATGGATTAAGGCCATATAATCACAAAGTTGTTCCACACTTTCCATGCGGTGCGTAGAAAACAGGATTGTAGCACCTTCATCTCTAAGCTGAAGGATTTCATTTTTAATAATATCTGCATTTACAGGATCAAATCCGCTGAAGGGTTCATCAAAAATGAGCAATTTTGGCCTATGCAATACGGTAATTACAAACTGGACCTTTTGGGCCATTCCTTTGGAAAGTTCCTGAATTTTCTTGTCCCACCACCCTGTCATTCCAAGCTTGTTAAACCAATAATTTAATTGCTCTTTAGCTTCTGCCTTGCTTAAGCCTTTAAGCCTTGCAAGGTATAATGCCTGCTCCCCAACTCTCATGGATTTGTACAATCCGCGTTCCTCTGGTAAATAACCAATTTTTCTAACATCATCAGGATGAAGGGGACTTCCGTCTAAAATCACCCGACCACTGTCGGGCATGGTAATTTGATTTATAATCCGGATAAAAGTTGTTTTCCCGGCACCATTAGGACCTAACAGCCCAAAAATACTGCCTTTTGGAATTGTGATGGAAACATTATTGAGGGCGGTGAAATCGCCGAATTGTTTCGAAATATTTTCTGTCACCAGAAGGTTGTCCATAAAATAAAATTATTTCGTAAATATATTGAAATAGGCCTAAAACCACTTTTTTTTAGTGGTTTTTTATAATTTTAACCTCACCCGTTTTCAAATTATTTTAATCAAAACCTCGGGGCAAGTTCGCAATATATTGTCCCGAATTATCGGGAGGAAAATACTTTAAAAATTCCAGACAAGCCCCTCAATGATGGATTTTAAAACAAAAACCCATCCCCGAAATAAATCGAGGATGGGAAAAAAATTGCTATGAAAAAGAAAAATTATCACTAAAGCTTTTAGTGATACCCAAATATATAAAAATTATATAACATGCTTCTCTTATTTAAGAAAACATATCTTTTACTTTTTCAAAAAATGATTTGTCACCTTTTTCAGGATTCGGAACAAAATTCTCATCGGTTGCCATTCTTTCAAAGAAATCGCGTTGTTCTTTATTCAGGGTTTTTGGTGTCCATACATTCACATGCACCAAAAGATCTCCTTTTCCATATCCATTCAGGTTGCTAATACCTTTTCCGCGTAAGCGCAGTATTTTACCTGATTGCACACCTTCATCAACTTTAATCCTAACTTTTCCCGTAACGGTATCAATTTCCCTGGAAGCGCCAAGAGCGGCTTCAGAATAACTGATATAAAGATCATAATGAAGGTTATCTCCTTCTCTTTGCAGGCTTGGATGTGCTTTTTCTTCAATAGCTACCAGTAAATCTCCAGGAACTCCATTTCCGGGAGCATCATTTCCTTTTCCGGTAACTTTTAACTGCATTCCGTCTTCTACGCCCGCAGGTATTTTAATTGAAACGGTTTCTTCCTGAACTTTTAGTCCCTGAGCATCGGCATCGGCTGGTTTTTTATCTATGATTTGACCGGCACCTCCACAGGCAGTACAGGGAGAAGCTGTTTGCATTCTTCCCAAGATTGTGTTTGTAATCCTTGTAACCTGGCC
Organism: Bacteroidota bacterium; assembly: GCA_051751125.1. Lineage (GTDB taxonomy): Bacteria > Bacteroidota > Bacteroidia > Flavobacteriales > Flavobacteriaceae > Gillisia. Next base: position 6,084 of record JBNJKO010000020.1, on the reverse strand, counting down.
ACTACCATTACAGGTAGTACAGGTTTTATAGGTTGTACCTTCTGCCCTTATCTTTCTTTTGACCTTGATTTTCTTTTCGGTTCCATTGGCAATTTCTTCCAGGGTTAAACTAACCCTGATCCTTAAATTGCTTCCCTTAACCCTGCGTTGACCGCCACCAAAGCCGCCGCCAAAACCAGAGAATCCTCCGCCACCACCACCAAAGCCACCACCAAAGATATCCCCAAATTGACTGAAGATATCATCCATATTCATTCCGCCACCGCCAAAGCCACCACCTTCAAAGGCCTGATGACCAAAACGATCATATTTGGCACGCTTTTCTTCATTACCCAAGATTTCATAAGCCTCGGCCGCTTTCTTAAACATTTCTTCAGCGTGAGCATCTCCTTCATTCTTATCGGGGTGAAACTCAATAGCTTTCTTGCGATATGCTTTTTTGATTTCGGCTGTTGTTGCACCTTTGCTTATGCCTAATATTTCGTAATAATCCTGTTTCATTTCTTTGTTTTGTATGTTCTAAGTGTTTTCCCTCAGGCTTACTGCCCAATCACCACTTTAGGAAAGCGAATAATTCTCTCGCCAAGTTTATAACCACGCTCAACGACATCAACTATCTTGCCTTTAAGTTTCTCGGAAGGCGCAGGGATTTGAGTTATAGCCTCGTGAATATCAGCATCAAAGGTTTCACCCTTTTCAGTATTCATAGCTTCCAATCCTTTATTTTTCAAGGTTTCCCTAAATTTATTGTGAATAAGCTCCACCCCTTTCAACAGGTTTTTATCCTTGGCCTTATTTATTTCAACAAGCGCTCTGTCAAAATCATCCAATACAGGTAACATCGCTGTCATTACCTCCTGATTGGCTGTTTTAAACAACTCCAGTCTTTCCTTGGAAGTACGTCTCTTATAATTTTCAAATTCTGCAAATAACCTCAGGAATTTATCCTTTTCCTTCACAAGGTCATTTTTCAATTGCTCTGCTTCTGAAAGGTTTCCTTCCTCATCCTGCTCCTCTACTTCCTCAATAGCATCATCCAAAAGTTCCTCCACCTGATCTTTTATTGAAGGATCCTGATTTGGTTCGTTATTATTTTCAGTAGGATTATTGTCTTTATTTTTATTCATTTCTTTTCAAGATTTGATTTGATTCACACAGGTCAAAATTACTGCCAATTATATAAAAATGTCAAAATGTCACCAAAGAATAATTAATATATGTTTAAGGGTTTTCTATAAGCAGATATGGTAATTTTGCCGCTTGTTTAAAATTTAAAATTAAATTAAGATGAAAAAAACATTTTTAAACGTTTTTATGATTGCAGGTATTGCAATGGCAACAGTAGGTTGTAAAAATGATACAACTTCAGAAGATGCTAAAGAAGTAGCAACTGCAAATGCAGAAGCTATGGAGTATGCTGTAGACATTTCTACTTCTGTAATTGAATGGGAAGGGAACAAACCAACCGGAACTCACACAGGCACTATTCAATTGAAAAACGGAACCTTCAAAGCAAATGACAGCATTATTGAAAGCGGAACTTTTGTGATCTCTATGACTTCAATCAATGTTACAGATCTTGAAGGTGATGAGAAAAACAACCTGGAAAGCCATTTGAAAGGAACAGTTGAAGGAAAAGAAGGAGACTTTTTTAACGTAAACCAATTTCCTGAAGCAACTTTTGTAGTTACTGGTGTAAATCAAGTGAACGGACAAACTGTGTTACAGGGAAATCTTACGATGAAGGAAGATACCAAAAACATTGAATTTCCTGTTACCATCAACCAAACTGAAGATGCTATTGAATTAACAAGTGAGCCTTTCACAATTGATCGCACCCAATGGAAAGTGAATTACGGGTCTAAATCTGTATTTGACGGACTTGGGGATAAATTCATCAATGATGATATCATACTCACACTTAATTTGAAAGCGAAAAAAGCTTAATCGAATTAGACTGTATTATTGAAAGAGGCTGCAAGAAAATTGCAGCCTCTTTATTTTTTTAGAGAAGATCCTCGAGCGCTTTGGGTAAATTTTTATATTTAAATTCATATCCTGCCTCTTCAATTTTATCTGAACTCACCCGCTGACTAGCCAGTAAGACTCTGGACATTTCTCCCAAAGACACCTTTAAAATGAATGCCGGAATATTTGGCAGCCATATAGATTTATTTAGCCGACCTGCTATTTCGTTCATTAATTCCTTATTGGTTACAGGATTTGGCGCAACCCCATTATATACTCCTGCCAGCTTATTTTCCAGCACATGAAGAAAAATTCCTGCGAGGTCATCCACGTGGATCCATGATTGCCATTGCCTGCCACTTCCAAAGGCAGCCCCCAAATTGAGGGAAACAGGTTCTTTCATTTTTGGTAATGCCCCACCTTCTTCCGCAAGCACCAGTCCAATTCGTATTTTGGAAACTTCCATTCCAAGTTGTTCAAACTCATCCGCAGCTTTTTCCCAACGAACCACAACTTCTCCTAAAAAGGAATCATCTACAGCTTTATCTTCCTCAAAATATAATTTTTCATAGGAACTTGCATAAACTCCTATAGCACTGGCAGATATGAAGTGCGGTATTTTAAAATTTAAATTCTGGATAGATTTGTGAAGCAAGGCTGCAGACTTCACCCTGCTTTCTATAATTTCTTTTTTATAAGTGCTTGTCCAGCGCTTGGCTACGCTTGCACCTGCCAAATGAATGATGGCATCTACATCTTTGAAGCAAGCCTCATCGATCTCTTCTGATGCAGGATTCCAAAAAAAACCCTGGTTTTCCGGCTGGTCCTTAATCTTTTCTTTACTCGTAGTGAGATAATTAACCGAAATTCCTTTTTCCTTGCAAAGTTGAGTGATATGGGATCCAACAAGGCCTGTAGCTCCTGAAATTAATATACGCATTTTTTTTCTTACAATATAGTCAATCAGCCTAAGGTCAGGCTAAATTTTATTACTGATTTAACAGGCTAATCTTCTATTTTTTGGTAGCTCTTAACATTTCTCGTTTTCCCGGAGGTCCGGGCAGTCTCTCCACAAGGAACCCAACTTCCAGCATAGCCCTTCGCACGGAACCTTTAGCAGCATAGGTAACCAATATTCCTTCCGGAATAAGGGAATCGTACATTTTTTTAAATATATCCACCGTCCATAAATCGGGCTGAACCCTGGCCCCAAAAGCATCAAAATAAATTAAATCATACAGTAATTTATCATCGATCTCGTGGAAAAATTTCTTTTGTTTGGTGAGGGTGAAATTCTCCGAAAGTTTATGAGTTTCTTCCCAGCTTCCCCCGTGCAATTTTTCAAAGAATGAACGCCCGTTTATTTCATTTAGTTCTTCAGGAAAATTAAGGCTTATAACCTCATCCTCTAAAACTGGATAGGCTTCCACTCCTGTATAATTTAAAGAGATATTTTTATTTAGGATTTGCTGCCAGGTAACCAGGGCATTCAAGCCAGTTCCAAAGCCTATTTCAAGTATGGCAATTTCAGAAGGATTTTTACGGGATATAACCTCGAAAAGCCCCATTTTAATAAAAACGTGTTGCGCCTCCTGAATAGCACCATGTTTAGAATGATAATGCTCATTCAGCTCCGGGAGATAAATGGTGCTCGAACCATCTGCTGTCTCAATAATTTCTCTTTTCAATTATTTATTTTTTTTTAATAAGTACGCCATCTGCAAGAAACGACAAGGTTCGTTTAGACCTGGTAATTTCGGCTATTTCAACTTCAGATTTCCCATTGTCTTCTGCATAATGACGCTGTTCTTCCACAGAAATTTCAGCCACATAAGCTTTTCCGTGAATCAAAACTTCTTTTTCTTCAATATCCTTCGGAACAAAAAATCCATAGTCTTTAAATTTTACCATAACATTTTCTTCTTCAGAAAGATCCAACTTCATCCAGCAGCCTTTGCTCTTGCATACTGAATTAACTTTTCCTTTAAAACTCAACTCAAGGGTGTCTCCTTGTTTTAAATTTTTATACTTAGCCATCATTTCTTCAGAAGCAAGGGCATTTTGAGCTGATATTTGCTCCCCATAAGAGGTATATGTCAATTCCTGTCCATTTTCAGCAGAAGGCATATGCTGATTTTCATTCTTACAGGAACTAAACAACAATGTACTGATTAAAGCAAAAAGCCAAATATTTCTCATAATTATTGCGTTTTTAAGGTTAAAATATAATAACCTGTCAAATTTACCAAAAGTTTCGATTTTGATTCTACTTATATTTCGGTAAATTTGCTATTCTAAAATTGACCTAATGAAAAACGACGGTAACACCAGTATAGATATTGTAAAAGCCCCCAGTTCTAAAATAAAATCCGTGGATTTTGAAAATCTAGTCTTCGGAAACACATTTACAGATCATATGATGGTTTGTGATTATGAGAACGGCGAATGGCAACAACCTAAAATAAGACCTTATGGTCCTATTGAACTTGAACCTTCAGCTAAAGTGTTTCATTATGGACAAGCCGTGTTTGAAGGCATGAAAGCCTTTAGGGATGATAATGATAAGATATGGATGTTTCGTCCGGAGGAAAATTTTAACCGTATCAATAAATCTTCTAAAAGATTGGCGATTCCGGAATTTCCTAAAGAATATTTTTTCAAAGGTTTGGAGGCTTTGCTAAATATTGACAAAGACTGGATCAAAAAAGGCTTTGGAAATTCATTATACATACGACCTTTTGTAATCGCTACAGAACCTGGAGTTTCCGCATCTCCCGGGAAAAACTATAAATTCATGATCATTTGTTCTCCTGCGCAATCTTATTATACAGGAGAAGTGAGGGTGAAATTCTCTGAAGAATTTAGCCGTGCTGCCGATGGCGGAGTAGGTTTTGCAAAAGCTGCCGGAAATTACGGAGCCCAATTCTATCCTACCAATCTCGCGAAAGAAGAAGGTTTTCAGCAAATTATATGGACCGATGCTAATTCTCATGAATTCCTTGAGGAAGCAGGAACTATGAATATCTTTTTCAGGGTAAACGATACTTTGCTAACCGCGCCTGTAAGCGACAGGATTTTAGATGGAATTACCAGAAAAAGTTTAATCGCACTTGCAGAAGTTTATAACATCCCGGTGGAGGTTAGAAAAATCTCTGTGAAAGAAATTGTGGAAGCTGCAAAAGATGGTTCGCTTAAAGAAATCTTTGGTGCCGGAACTGCGGCGGTAATCAATCCTATCAATGGATTTGGTTACAAAGGTGAAAAATATGAATTACCAAAAATCACCGATTCGTATGCAAGCTTCCTTAAAGACAAACTGATGAAAATTCAGTATAACCTGGAAGAAGACAAATTTGGATGGAGATATGAAGTAAAACAATAGATCAGGTTATTTTGATCTTTTAACAATAAAAAAGGCCTCCGAATTGGAGGTCTTTTTTATTGTTAGAAATTTCGGGATTACTACCTATGGATTCCTGAATTTATTTTTTCAGAATTGAAGTTATATCCGGTGGGAAATAATTTGGCCCTTTGAGTACCTTGCCATCTTCCCGAAAAACAGGGTTTCCATCTTCCCCAAGCTTGCTCATATTACTGCGCTGAATTTCCTCAAAAACCTCTTCAATTTTGTGCTGCATCCCATGTTCAATAATAGTTCCGCATAAAATATAAAGCATATCTCCCAGCGCATCTGCCACCTCCGTAAGATCATTATTATTGGCAGCTTCAAGATATTCTTCGTTTTCCTCCTTCATAAGGTTAAACCTGAGTAAATTTCTGGCCTCACCAAGATGGGCTTCCGGGCTGTTTTTGATTCCCAATCCAAACGCCGAGTGAAATTCGTGAACTGCTGCGATTCGCTTTTGCATAGAATTATTTTTATTTGATAGCTATTCTTTTTAGTCTGAATTTTGTTCTGAAGATTTTTTATTCTTCCGAAGTAATTTTTAAATAAACATACTAATTTTAGTAAAACCCTCAAAAATATTGGACGATTTATAAACCCGAAATGAAAAAACTACACTTTTTTTGAAGGACTTATTTTTTTTTCAACAAAACTTAAATAATTGATTTTCAGTTGGATTAAAATTAAAGCTAAAAACCTTTAATTTTTTT
>JBNJKO010000019.1:0-67641 GCA_051751125.1 Bacteroidota bacterium | reverse complement strand
CGCTCCGGTGATCGCCTGTCCGGAAAACATCAGCTTAACAGTTGAATTCGGAGTAACAAGCCTGGTTGTAAATTACCAGTCGGTTACAGCTACCGATAATTGTTCTGAAGCAACTACAGAACAAACGGCAGGTCTTGCTTCAGGAAGTAGTTTCCCAATTGGAACTACAACCAATACCTTTATAGTAACAGATGCTGCAGGAAATACAACAAGCTGTAGTTTTGATATCATCGTGGAAGAATTACCGGAAGAAAAACCACAACCACCGGTCGTAACAGAAGTTATTCAACCTACCTGTGAGGTTCCAACCGGAAGTATAACAATTGAAACTATAGCCGGTTTAACATATAGTATCAACGGAACCGATTATCAGGAAAGTGGAGTTTTCATCGATCTTGAACCAGGAACCTATAGTGTAACTGCTCAAAATAGCAGCGGACAAATATCTGATGCTGTTCAGGTTACTTTAGCCGAGCCTACAGCAGAAGCAATACAGACAACCTCCGTTGATCTTTGTATAGAAGATGACCCTATAGACTTATTCAGCTTGTTACTTGGAGATTATAATGAAAATGGAACCTGGGAAGATACCGATCAAACCGCTGCTCTTTCCGGAAGCATTATAGATCCACAATTAATGACTGTTGGAAACTACACTTTCAATTATGTATTAGGTGGAAATTGTCCTTCAACAACAAGTGTACAGGTTAGTATCAATGATCTATGTGTTGTATTAGACTGTAATTTCGACGACATTAAAAATGGAATTTCCAAAGTAGTAACACCAGGATCAGATGGGTTCAATGACTTCTTTATCGTGGATGAAGACAGAGTTTGTGGATTTTCTTATAATCTGAAGATCTTTAACAGGTGGGGTAATGAGGTATTTGTAGCAAATAATTATCAAAATAATTGGGATGGTCAGTCTAATAAATCCTTTACCTCTTCTAATCAGTTATCATCCGGAACATACTATTATATAATAGAAATAATTGGAAGCGGTTTTGAACCAATCCAAGGTTATATCTACTTAGGAACAAAATAAATCTAAAACCATGAAAAAAAACTATCTCCTAATATCGGTACTTTTTGTGGGATTGTGGACCACCCAGGCTCAGCAGCTTCCACAGTTCACACAATATATGTACAATACCATTTCTATAAACCCCGCTTATGCAGGGAACAGGGATGCCTTCTCTTTAACGGCACTCAACAGGAATCAATGGGCTGGAATTAGCGGTGCACCCCGCACTCAGACGTTATCGATCCACTCCCCTTTAAGGAATGAGAAAATTGGTTTAGGTTTATCTGTAATCAACGATAAAACCGGTTATGAAAACTACACCTATTTATATGGTGATTTTTCATATACCATCAATGTAAGTCAGGATGTTACCTTATCCTTTGGATTAAAGGCCGGAATGAGTTATTACGATCTTGATGAGGATCTTTTTAGCGAACCTTCTGTCCTACAGGATCCATTTTTCAGAGAACAATTCAATAAATGGACTCCAAACTTTGGAGCCGGACTTTTCCTTTCTTCTCAAAAATGGTATCTAGGATTATCTGCTCCCAAGATTATAAATAATGACAATAATGAATTCAGCGAATATGTAGCCCTGGAGCAGGTACATTATTATATGACCGGGGGGTATGTATTTGACCTTAGTGATACCTGGAAATTAAGACCAACCGCACTTGCGAAGGTTACGAACGGAGCTCCTTTATCCTTTGATATGTCAAGCACTTTTATATATGACGAAAAATTGTATTTAGGTGCAACTTACAGAATCGATGATGCGATAGGAGCTTTTATAGATTTTCAAATCTTCGAACCCCTGCGCATAGGATATGGGTATGAATATTCAGTTTCTGATCTTAGACCCTATACAACCGGTTCACACGAGATCATCCTGATCTATGAGCTGCGCTTTCAAAACACTAAATATAAATCTCCAAGATTTTTCTAACGTAAAATAAGCTATTATGAAGAAATTCTACTATTTAATACTTCTGCTTTTTATCGGAAACAGTTTCGCGGTCTCAGCACAAACCGGAAAACAGAAAAAAGCCGATAGATTGTACAATGACCTGGCTTATATTGAAGCTGTTGATGTTTATAAGGATCTCATTGAGAATGAGTATAATACCAATTATAACAGCCTTAAACTGGGTGATAGTTATATGAAATTGCGCAGTCCTGAGAACGCCGTTTTCTACTATGGAGATGCTATTAATGCCGAAGATACTCCATCTGAATATTATTTCAAATACGCACAGGCCTTAAGAGGGGTTAAACGCTATGAAGAATCCCGGGAATGGTTAAAGAAATACCGCGACTCCGGAATGGCTTCAGAAGATGTGGATGCCATGCTTTCCAAAAATATTGAGGATTTTAAAATCACCGATGATTATACCCTGCAAACGGTAGACTTCAATTCCGGATACAGTGATTTTGGAGCTTTCGAAAAAGATGATATCATATATTTTGTTTCCGCCCGCGATGAGGGAATGTCCAAAAAAAGTAAAATTTATTCCTGGAACGGAGAGCCTTTTTTAGATTTATACCAAATGGAAGGGGGAAATATCAGTCCGGTGCCTGGAGACATCAATACAATTTTACACGATGGACCTATCAGCATAACAAAAGACGGAAATCATATGTTCTTCACCCGAAATAATATCCTCAATAATAAAAAAGGAAAAAGGGACAGTGAGAAAACCAACAATCTTAAAATCTATCGCGCCACAAATTCAAATGGAACCTGGACAAATGTAATAGAACTTCCATTTAACAGTGATTCATTTTCGGTTGGTCATCCTGCCTTGTCTCCAGATGAAAAAACTTTGTATTTTGCTTCCGATATGCCTGGAGGGCTTGGAGGAACCGATATTTATAAAGTGGAGATCCTTGGGGATAATTCGTACGGAGTCCCAAATAACTTAGGTTCTGTAATAAACACCAGTTTAGATGAATCTTTTCCTTTTGTTACAGAGTATAACGTGTTGTATTTCTCTTCAAACGGACATTTAGGCCTTGGATTAATGGATATTTTTAAGGCAGATATGGCCAAAATGAATATTGAAGTTGAGAATCTTGGCGCTCCTGTAAACAGTAATTTGGATGATTTTGCATTCTTTCTGAAAAATGGAACTAATACCGGATATTTTGCTTCCAACCGAAATGGCACAAGTGACGATATTTATGGGTTCAATTTATTAAAACCATTAATACTGAAAGGACAGGTAACCGATAAGGTAAACCTGAAGCCAATCCCACAAACAACTATAAGTCTTCTTAATGAAAATAATGAACAAATTGCCTTTTTAGAAACCGATGAAGATGGAAATTTTGAAATTGAAATTAACCGGGATTCTAAATACCCAATTGAAGCAAGGAAAATAGAATATGAAGTTAGCACCGGGACCGTAAATTCGTTTAATACTTTAGACATGGAAGAATTGATTTACAATATTCAATTAGATCCTATTCAGGATGTGGATTATCTTGCTGAAATAAACAATATTTATTTTGATTTTGACAAGTCCAACATCCGTGCTGATGCAGCAAAGGAACTTGATAAACTTGTGGACCTTATGAAAAACAAATATCCGGAACTCGTCATTGAAATAGGATCGCATACGGATTTTAGAGGATCAAATCAATATAATGAAGCATTGGCAAAACGTCGCGCACAAGCTACTTATGATTATTTGATCTCTCAGGGAATCGAGCCTGAGCGAATAAATGATTATAAAGGCTATGGGGAATCACAACCTGCAATAAACTGCGAAAGATGTACCACGCAGCAACATCAACTTAACAGAAGATCTATATTTAGCGTTGTGAAGATGAATTAATTAACAACGGTAATAATTATATAAAAAAGCTACCTCTGCAAATGCAAGGGTAGCTTTTTTAGTATTTACCGTCTACAAACTCAAAAGCTCAATTCTTCAAAATTTTTAAACTCTGATATTTATGAGTACTTTCTTCCCTGTTATCTTCGTACAAATATATTGGTAAAATAATTCTTCTCATTTTTATCCTGTTCAACAGATATTCCAAAATGGGTGAAGTCCCCTTCTATATTCGCCAAATGCCCCTCGCTTTCTAACCATGCCCGCACAACCGCATTTGCTGTACTATAACCAAAACCAACATTTTCACTTACCGACTTGGCTCCTATTTCATCAACAAGATTTGCAAATCTCACATTGAAGTTATCGTGATTAACTACATTTTTTTCAACCATATAAACCGTATGACTTTCGGCCTGAAGGGTAATTTCATCAACTCTTTTAAGAGTACTGAGCCCTTTGCTTTCTCTGTATTCATTGACCGCCGTTAATATATCTACTTCAATCTGGCTGTATGCAAACGCATCAACAAGGTTAGCTGTCTTTAAATCGGCGTTTTTCTCCGGTGAAATACTGTCTTTTGTGCATGAACTAAATGAAAAAACGCATAAAAAAATCACACACAACAGTTTTGTATTGTTATACATAAGCAAGTAGGTTAATAGGTTTGGGATAGCCAAAATACATAAAATATCGACTAAAAGCACCTCGAAATAAATTATTAATCCGTTTTACGTTAATTTTAACTAAAATTGTAATTTTATTCCTACAGAATCATGTAGATGAATTTCATTTTATTAGCCGGAATCCACGAATATTGAAAAAGGAATAGTGAATAAAAAGCATTGAAGTAGCAGCCCTTTTAATAAAAATCATCTTTGTACTCTTATTCCTACAAATCTACAGAGATGATTTTCTTATCCTGAGCGGGCTACGGGAGAAAGGAATAGGAAGAAACAGATCGTTTCGATGAAAACAAATTACACCCAAAAAGGTCTTTAAAGTGCAGGGAAATCGCAAACAATAAAAACCTGGATGAGCTAAGAAATGTATAAACTGTTATCTGATTAAAATATTCTGAAGAATTTAAAATTTAAAGGTTTTTCCATCTTCGGCAAGTTCAACCGAATCAAAAACTGTTAAGGCTTCCTCTTTAAAAAGATTTATATTTCCATACCGTGTAGAATAATGTCCCAAAATTAAGGTTTTAACCCTGGCTTGTTTTGCAATCATTGCAGCTTGTTTTGCGGTGGAATGTCTTGTTGGCTCTGCCAGTTCCTGGTTTACCTCTAAAAAGGTAGATTCATGATAAAGCACAGTCGCTTCTTTTATTTGTGGAACGATTTCAGGATAATAAACTGTATCACTGCAATAAGCATAACTTTTGGGTGGCTCAGGATCTGCTGTAACCAAATTATTTGGAATGGTTTTGCCATCATTGGATACCACGTCTTTCCCCATTTTCAGACTTTTATAGAGGGAAACATCTATATTGTATTCCACGGCCTTATTGATGAGTAACTTTCTGGGGCCTATCTTTTCCTTGAATAAAAATCCATTGGTGTAAATACGATGCCTTAACGGAATCGTTTCCACCGTTACCTTATCATCTTCATACAGCAATTTAGACTCTTTTCCTTCCAGTTCATGAAAGTACAACGGGTAATTGGTCCAGGAATTTGAAAGCTTTAACTGCAGGGTTATAATTTCCTTTATCCCTTTTGGGCCGTAAACATGAAGTTCGGCTTCTCTATTTAACAATCGGAAAGTCGAGACCAACCCAACCAATCCATAGGAATGGTCCCCATGTAAATGAGAGATGAATATATGCCTGATATTCGAGAATTTCACCTTATTTCTTCTTAATTCCACCTGGGTGCCTTCTCCGCAATCGATTAAAAAAAGATGATTGTTTATTTCCAGAACCTGGGAAGTAGGGTTGGTAAAAGTTCTTGGGGTAGCAGCGTAACAGCCTAATATTGTAAGTTTCATTAATTACTTAAATTTTTCTGGAAAACCCTTGAATTCGATTTTCACCAAAGATCATTTAGAATTCTTTAACCTTTGATGGATTAAAGACCCAGTTCCCGTTGCAGTTCATCCATATTTATAACATCCTCTGCCTCTCTAAGTGTTGGGGCTATTATTAAGTCCTCAGGAACTTTATCTATTTCAATATTGTCTTTAACAATAACAAAGGATCTTTTATGACTTAATTGAACAGCTGAAATTTCCAGAAACATCAACAATTGCTCAGCGTTAATGTTTTTATGCTCTAACAAATCGATCACTAAGTTATATTCTTTTAAATTTGAATGTTCTTTGGTCAGTTCATCAGCAAACTGTGCCAGATCACCCTTTTCATCTTTGAGGATCTTATAATTCTCTTTTTCAGTAATTTGCATGATACTATATTTTAAGATGTATTCGCTAAGGCTTAATTTTAGAAGCTAAAAGGTAAATTACAGCCATTCTAATCGCAACGCCATTTTGTACCTGATCCAGAATGATGGCCTGTTTTGAATCGGCTACATCGCTGGTTATCTCCACTCCCCTATTGATTGGCCCGGGGTGCATTACAATGATCTCTTTATTTAAAGAATTTAAAATTTCTTTATTCAGGCCAAATTGCTGTGTATATTCCCGCGTACTTGGAAAATAGCTAATCTCCATCCGTTCGTTTTGAACACGCAGCATATTTGCCACATCACACCATTCCAGAGCTTTTATAAGGTTTGTTTCCACACCGACTCCCAATGACTGGATATACTTCGGAATAAGGGTTTTTGGCCCGCAAACTTTCACTTCAGCTCCCTGAAGCTTCAGCGCAAAAATGTTTGAAAGCGCCACACGGCTGTGCAGTATATCTCCCACAATAACCACTTTTTTACCTTTCACTTCTCCTAATTTCTCCCTTATGGAATAGGAATCCAGCAAGGCCTGTGTGGGATGCTCATGAGTTCCATCTCCTGCATTTATAATACTGGCACTTACGTTTTTTGAAAGAAATATTCCTGCTCCGGGATTTGGATGACGCATCACTACCATATCCACTTTCATTGCAAGAATATTATTTACGGTGTCTATAAGGGTTTCTCCTTTGCTAACAGAAGAGGATCCTGCAGAAAAATTAATAATATCTGCACTAAGTCTTTTTTCTGCCAGTTCAAAGGAAAGCCGCGTTCTGGTGCTGTTTTCAAAAAACAAATTAGCAATAGTAATATCCCTTAAAGAGGGTACTTTTTTAATAGGACGGTTGATAACCTCTTTAAAATGATCGGCGGTTTTAAATATTAAATCAATATCCTGCGGAGTGAGATATTTAATACCTAATAAGTGGCTAACACTTAATTCGCTCATATTTTACTCTTTTTTTGTTTTCCCGGCACCTGGGAGTTGTTTTCCTTTGGCAATAAATACACTGCGTCTTCTCCGTGAAGTTCCTTCCAGTGCACTTTAACCTGTTCATCGTTAATCGCATCTACCTGCCTTCCGTTATAATCTGGCTGAATAGGTAAATGTCGGCTGAATCTTCGGTCTATTAAGGTAAGTAATTCTATTTCCTTTGGCCTTCCAAAAGACTGGATCGCGGTAAGAGCAGCACGAATACTTCGGCCTGTGTAAAGGACGTCATCTATAAAGATCACCTGCTTATCTTCAACTATAAAATCTATTTTAGTTTTATTTGCCTCCAGAGGTTTATCACTTCTTCTGAAATCATCCCGATAAAAAGTAATGTCCAGATGTCCGTAAGGAATATTTTTTATATTGAATTCGTCCTGGAGCAGTTTAATGATCCTGTCCGCCAAAAAGACTCCCCTTGGCTGAATTCCAATGATGACTGTGTTTTCAAAACCAGGATGATCTTCGATTAACTGGCAAGCCAAACGATGTAGAATAATGTTGATTTCCTTTGCGTTTAACAACACTTTTTGGCTCATATCTTTTTTTGCTGTGCTTATATAAACAAAAGTAAGATTTTTTTTAGAAGATAGATTGTTTAAAATTTAAAGTTCTGGATTCCATGGCCAGGGCTATTATGTTGTATAAATATACCGGATCATTTATTTTTTAAACTGATACGTCTTAGCCAAAAGTCTTTGCTCTGGTGTTTTATTCTACAATGTACATCTCATTAGATGCCCGTATATAATCCTGGGGATTAAAAGTGGTTTCAAAACTGTTTCGTACAAGATCGAGTTTTAGTTCGAGTTGAGCTACCCTATCCTTCAGAAATTCATCCTGCTTGTATTTATCTATGAGCACTTTATATTTATCAAGATTTTCAAGAATCCTGAAGGTAAGAGTACCAAACCTAATTTTTAAATTTTGAACAGTAACCATCTGGTTATAATATTCCTGCTTCCAGTTCTCAGGATTCTTATTCTTCACTTCAGAAATTTTATCTTCTGCTATTTTAGAGATATCGATTATATATTGCGTCCGTTTTTTGGCATCGGTCTCGTCGGTGAAACTTTTCTTAAAATCGGTTCGGTTAATTCCCAATATGGCTACAAAATTTTCCTCCATCGCCCTATTCTGAAGTTCTTTAAGTTCATCAAGACTTTTGGTAATCGCTTTCCATTCGGTTTCAATCAGGTCTTTATCATGCGTGAATTGAGATACGGAGGTAGTGAGTTTAAACATACTCACACTTTTTTCCCTAAGATCTTTGTCACGCCTTCCCAGAGAGTTTATAAAAGTTCCAATTCCATCAAAAAGGCTTCCTGCAAACATTCCTGTAAACGGGGTGCCTTCAGCAAGATTTCCGGTAACCTGCAAAATATGGCTAAGCGCTGCAAGGCGGGCTTCATCTTTTTTATTGTCTTCTATATATTTTTCAAATTCCTTAAACCGGGCCTCATATCCGGGATACGTCATGGGATTACTCACTTTATCCAGGGTAGTATAGAATTCCCGTGAACTGTTAAAAAGATTTAAAGGCTTTATTTCCCGCTCCATAGAAGCAAGGTTAAGCACTGCAGAGCTATAATTATATTTGTACACAGAAATGGCATTTTTATCCAGTTCCGACTGTTTTTCTTCCAGTATTTGAACCCGTTCTAACAGTTTATCAATTTTCTCTGCAGAAGAACTCGTGTTTTTAATACTTTCATCAAGATTGGTGAGCTTGGCATCGATTTGTTTTATTCGAAAATCCAGATTTTCCTTTTGAAGGGAGCGCTCCCGGTTTAGCTCTGTAAGTACAAGGGCTGTTACACTTTTATTGTCATCGGTTATTTGTGAATACCCCGAAATTTGAGATAAAACAAGTACTATTAAAATTCCGCAAATTGATTTCTTCATCCTTAATTATTTTAATCCTCTAGTTGATAACGGAATACGGCTAATCATATTTTATGCCGGTATTTATTTCAATTTTAAAATGTTGACAACTTTCTTTTTACAATCAAAAACCTCGGGGCAAGCCCACGAGGTATGGATTAAAAAATACATTTAAAAATTCGAGGCAAGCCTCGGGAATTAAAACCTCGATGAGAGAGTAAAAAAACAAAAAAATCAGTAATGTCGAGGTAGAATCAAGATCATACAGCCTTTGGCGTAACTGTTACCATCAAGATCCAGAACTTAATTTAAATAACTAATAAACAATAAAAAAATCTCATTGAAATGCCTACTGGAGTTGTGGTTTCAGCCATAACAAAAATGTTTACCGGGCAACAATCGAAAAAAAATTGAAAAATTCATTCCTATAATCCAATTTCAAAAAACCGTGAATGATTTCTTCAGGATCATCTGTAAAATAAATTGAAACTACTACCAACAAGCTAAAGAATAACCAATTCTGTAAATAAAAACGAAGCTATTTTCTTTACTGAACAGCCTTGGATAATTTTAAAATCGGATGAAGAACGATGTCTGTCAGCTCCCCAAATTTGGTAATTTTTTCTATTAATATGTTAATAAATAATAGATTTTCAGTATCTTAGAGGGAATAATTTCGGATTAACCAAAAGATCCGACTTAAATTAAGAACAATTGTTAAAATTAAAAAATAACTGATAATTAAACATCATTTTGGTTTAAAGAAAATTGATTATTAAAAAAAAATAAATAAAAATGAAAATTAAAAAATCCCTATTTTTCGCATATCCCGTTATGTTTTTGCTGTCTGTAATCCTCTCCGGAAACATTTTCGCAGCTGAGCCTGCTGAAATTTTTCAACAAACCAAGGAATTTAAAGGTGTTGTTGTTGATAGTCGATCCGGAGATGAAATAGCATCTGCATATCTTACAGTGGTTGAAACCAATATCTCAACCATCACCAATGCCGATGGAGAATTCTCTATTAAAGTACCCGTTACATTGAGTGAGGGCACGATTACCATTTCTCACCTTGGATATCAGAGCAAAACCCTTCCATTATCTTTTTTTAAAGCTGAAAATACCAAAGTTGAACTGGATGAGATTGCAGAACAATTATCTGAAATCAGCATTTATGACGGTGGTGATGCCCAGTCTCTCGTAAAAAAGATGTTTGAGAAAAAAGAAGCAAATTATACAGATGAACCAATTCTTATGACTGCTTTCTATCGGGAAACCATTAAAAAAGGAAGAAGAAATGTTTCTCTTTCAGAAGCTGTTGTAAAAATATACAAAGCTCCGTACGATTCTTTTGCAAAAGATGAAATCTCTTTGTTTAAGACTCGTAAAACCGCCGATTATGAGAAACTTGATACACTTGCACTTAAATTAAGAGGTGGGCCTTATAACACCTTATATGTGGACGTTATAAAGTATCCACAATATCTTATTGATTCTGATATGCTCCAAAATTTTAAGTTTAATTTTGATGCGCCCGTAAGGTTTGATGATCGTAATTTGTACGTGGTAAATTTTGAAAGCAATAATAAATCAATTCCCTGGTATTATGGTAAATTATTTATTGATACAGAGACTTTAAGTCTGGTAAAAGCTACCTATAATTTAAATGTGGATAACCGGAACATGGCAAGCCAAATGTTTGTGAGAAAGAAACCACGAAGAGCAACTGTTTATCCAATAGATGTATCCTATCAGGTGGATTATCGCCAAAACAATGGGAAATGGCAATATGGATATGGGACTGCCAACCTTGTATTTGTAGTGAACTGGAAAAATAAGCTGTTCAATTCCCGTTATACAGTAAACGGTGAAATGGCTGTAACCAATTGGGAAACTCTTCCGGACTTTAAAATAAAAAAGGATGACACCTTTATAAATCCTTCAGTAGTAATGTCCGATGATGTTTCAGGGTTTACCGATGTGGATTTCTGGGGAAATAATAATATTATTGAACCCGAAAAATCAATCCAAAATGCAATTGAAAAAATCAAGCGCCAGTTACAGGACTAAAATTAATTTTCTAACCTGATTTTTCAAACATTCCTGTTGGAGAAAGTAAGAATAGAAAAACCCCTTAAGGCTTATACATTAGCTTTTAAGGGGTTTTTCATATGCAGGAATTTCAGACCTTCCGTACAACTCATTCATCGCTTTGAGTTCATCAGAATAGAGCAGAGGAATATCTTCATAATCTACCCGCCAGGTCCAGTTTCCCTTTGTGCTTCCTGGAATATTCATGAGTGCTTCCCCTCCCAAACCAATTATATCCTGCATTGGGATAATTGCAACCCTTGCAACAGAGTTAAGTGCCATTCTGTGCATGTGCAAATGAATATTCTTTGAAGTAACCCTGGAACCAACATAATCCCTAAAATGGCGTTTTACTACCCTATCTGCCTTTTCAAACCAGCCTCTGGATGTGTTATTGTCATGAGTTCCGGTATACACAAAATTATTAGGTAAGTGATTAAATGGCAAATAAGTGTTTTCCACACGTTCTTCACCAAATGCAAATTGCAGCACTTTCATGCCCGGGAAATTAAAATCTTTAATAAGTTTATAAACAGATTCATCCAGAGAACCAAGATCCTCAGCTATTAAAGGCATTTCGGGGAATTTTTTCTGAACTATCTCGAAAAATTCATTTCCTGGGGATTTTACCCATTTCCCATTTTCTGCAGTCTTATCACCAGCATCAACTTCCCAATAAGCTGAAAAGGCCCTGAAATGATCCAGTCGAACCAGATCAAACAAAAGCAAGTTCTGCCGTATCCTTTCAAGCCACCAATCATATTTATGATGTTGCAAAACTTTCCAATTGTAAACAGGAGTTCCCCATAACTGCCCTGTTTCACTGAAATAATCGGGTGGAACTCCGGAGATTTTAGCAGGCTTTTTATTTTTATCCAGCTTAAAATAACTTGTATTTGCCCAGCAATCTGCACTGTCGTGGTTGATATAAAAGGGGATATCTCCAATAAAATTAACCTTGTTTAGATGCGCATAATCAGAGAGCAGATTCCACTGAGAAAAGAACAGGAACTGAAAATACTTTGTTTTTTCAATTTCTTCAACGTGCTCTTTCCTTGCTTTGTTTAATGCTGCAGCTTTCCGGTCCCGTAAAGTTTCCGGCCATAAATCCCAGGAAACTCCAAAATGTTTACGCAAAGCTTTATAAAGGCTGTAATCATCCAGCCAGGATGCATGCTTTTTACAAAAATCTTTAAAAGCAGTTGAATTTTTTTTCTTTTTGAAGTTAACAAAAGCTTCATCAAGTATGCATTTCTTAAATTTAACTACCGTTTCAAAATCTACTTTAGAAGGATTGGTGTCTATAGGAAGTTCAAAATTTTGTAAATCAATCTTTCCCTCCCGTTCCAGAAGTTCGGGACTGATAAGCAGCGTATTCCCTGCAAAGGCAGAATCACTGCTGTACGGTGAATGATTAAAAACCGCATCTGTAGGATTTAATGGTAAAATTTGCCAGTACTTATGGCCGGATGCCTCCAGAAAATCTATAAATTCATAAGCTTCCGGACCCATATCTCCAATACCAAAAGGGGACGGCAATGAGGTAATATGAATTAAAATACCACTACTCCTTTTTAACTCCATATTCAGTTTCTGTTTTTTAAAAATACTACCGGAAAATCATCAAAAAGATCTTTTAATGCTAAACTTCCATCAGTGATTATGGTTTCATCTTTAAAAATGAAATCCCATTCCGAAGGAGCATTTTCAGGCAAAACTATAAAAACATCTTTAAATTGTTCATTAATCGGACGAAGGTTTTTATGGTTAAATAGTTCAGCAATTAAAAGCGGCACTATAATTATTCTCCATTCCCCATTTAAAACCCGGGCATAGGAAATGAATTTTTCAGAATTTTTACCTGAAACTAAAAGGGGGATGTATTCCCCTTTTTGAAATAAATCTTGATCTTTCCTTCGCTGCAAAAGGGATGTATGCATTACAAACATCTTTATTTGTCCTGTACTGTAATTTGATTTCAGGAATTCCAGATTTTGAGGAAGTGCATTCCTGGCAAAGCCTTTAAAATCTTCCAGGTATTTCATTCTTAAGTTATAATCTACCGGCCTGCGGTTGTCTGGATCTACAAAACTTAAATCCCATAATTCTGTTCCCTGATAAATATCCGGAATTCCAGGGGCGGTAATTTTTATAAGTATTTGCCCAAGAGATTTAATAACGCCTAAACCTGAGATTTTTCCAATAAATGGATCCAGGGAATTTCTGAATTTTTTATGAGCAAGAATATCTTTTACAAATTTAAATACAGACTTTTCATATACTTCATCTGGCTGTGCCCAATTGGAATGAACTTTTGCTTCCCGAAGTACCTTCTGCAAAAAATCACAGATACGCGATAAAAAATCGCTTTCCTCCTGGAAAGGCATTCCGGCAACCAAGGTTTGATAAATGAAATATTCTTCATTAACATCAGGAATTTCTTTATTCTCCCTAATTTCAGCATTGATCGCTTTCCAGGCATTAAAGTTTGAAAACCATTGCTGCGGAAGTTCACTTAATACATTTAACCGCATCCGGGAATCTTCACCACGTTTAGTGTCGTGAGTGGCAGTAGCATTTAGAGATAAGGGAAATTCTTTTTTTCGATCCACCATATTTTGATGAAAATTCGCTCCTGTTATACCGAAATTTTCCGGAGAATCTCCAACTTCATTGTGTGCCACCAGTCGGTTATAGATATAAAAAGAGGTGTCCTCTAAACCTTTTGCTGCTAAAGGTCCACTGAACTGCTGGCAACGTTGAAGAAAATATAAAGTCTTTACAGGATCTTTTCCGGCTTCTCCCATAAATAGAAGATTGAGATACTTGAGTTCTTCCCTGAACTCCGGGAATTCTTCCAAGGCCTTTTCATAAGCCTGTTTTAAAATAAGTTTCTCAGTTGGTTTTAATGGAAATTTCTGCGGATAGATTCGGTAAACGGGAAAAGCAGCCAGATAAACACTTAAGGCTTCCTTCCAGGTTTCATCTTTGCCAATATTCACAGATTGGGAAGGCAGGTTTTGATATAATAATGAACATAAATTATGAAGCTCCCCTCCCATTCTTTCCTTCAGAATAAATAACTTTTTACGGTATACAAGGGCTTCGTAATTTGCATTTTCCGGGGATATTTTTGTGTAGGCTTCTGTAAAGGTTTTTTCATTGTCCGTATCTGTAAACAAATGATTCACTTTTGCCAGGAACTCATACCCGCTGGTTCCCTCCACAGGCCAATGTGAAGGAAGTTTTTCATCTGCTTCAAGAATCTTCTCTATGATTATATAAAAATCATTTCCCAATATCTGCCTGAGTTGATTCAAATAGCCTTCAGGGTCAAATAGCCCGTCTATATGATCTATTCGTAATCCATTGATCAAACCTTCATCACACAATTCCTTTATAAATGTGTGATAGGCTTCAAAAACCTCCGGATCTTCCATTCGAATGCAAATAAGGCCATTGATGGTAAAAAACCTTCTGTAATTGATTTCCTGTTCGGTATGTTTCCAATGAGTAGGTAAAAAATACTGTAAATCCAGTATTTTTTGAATCTCTTCAAGTGAATGATTGATTTTTTCAATAGCTGCTGAAAGCTCCTTTTCCAGTTGAGCGTCTTTTCCAATTTCCTGATAAAATGATTTTTTTAAATCATTCCAGTCCGAAGTATTTCCGGAGAAACCGTCAAATTTAGCCGAAAAAGTTTCTTCCTGAATCCATGAGAGAACCTCAACATAAGACCTTGTACTAAGCGGGTATTTGCTTTCATAATAATTCAGGGAAAGGCCATCTCTGTCAAACTTTAACTTTAACTCCCTTTTTTCAAGAAGCTCTTCCAAAGTATTTCCAAAAAACGGCAGCATGACTTTTTTAAGATCTTTATATTCCCAGTCAATGTCAAAATAATTATAATATCTGGATTTTGGTCCAAGCTCGAAGATATCCCTGATCCAGGGATTTTTCGGATCAAAGGCCATATGATTTGGAACAATATCCTGAAGCCAGGGTATTTGCTTATCCTTTAACCTGGCCCTAATTTCTCTGAACTGTTTCAGGTCACCAATTTCAGTATTAATCCCAAAAGGATGCAGGACATCATATCCATGGGTGCTTCCCTCCCTGGCCTGAAAAAAAGGAGCTGAGTAGATTGTGGCAACCCCAAGTTTATCAAGATACTCCAGGATCTTTGTGAGGTCCTTAAAAGTAAATTGTGGCGAAAGCTGTAAACGATAGGTTGAATCTACTCTTTGCATTAGATCACTAAATTTAATTTCTCTGCCATATTTCTGAAAGATTCCACCCAGACAGAAGCCATTTCGTCTCCTGCTTCACTTTCTTTAATAAAATGATCATAATGTTCATTTTTTATTCCAAAAGCGATGTTTTGAGCTTCCCATTCATTTGGGTTTAACGGCCCCTCCTTGATGAAGTCGATTAATTTACTGATTTTATCAAGTAACTTTAAATTCTCCGGATGTTTTCTGAATTTTCGCATAAGCGAATTCAATTTTTTATCCATTAAAAATTCAAGCGTTACTATATCCAGGTTTACATTGATTTGTCCTGCTGAATCTATCTGTTTTCTAAATTTTTCAATACTGAAAGTTTTACTCTTTAAACTGGTGATCAATTTGCTATTAACGGCCATCTCCACAGGTAATTTCAAACGTTCCGGCACGGCCATATTGATCTCGTTAAATGTTTGCAGCAAGGGATAACTGTTTTCATAGATTTGCTGCATACTATTGTCTACATTTTTTAAAGTATTTTCTATAATAAGCTCCATGATACCTCGCTGCTCGTCGCGGAATAAATGCCAGAATGAATAATTATGATTCCCAAAATAGGTATCCATCAAATTAAAAATCTCATAGACATTACCCTTTTTAAAGAATTTAACAACGCTGGAATGTATTTCTTCCAGTGCATCCGGACCCAGATATTCCCGAACGCCTCCAAATAAATGGTGATCGCCCATATGTAAAACGGCATAGGAGATATCGATTGTTTCCCAGGTAATATCCGATCGGAATTCTGTTCGCCCTATGATTAGTTTTTGTTTGCCCGCCTCATAATAATGTCTTGATTTTACACTTGCACTAAAGTTGTAAAGTGTGACTTCCTCAGGAAATTCCTCAAATAAAGAAGAAATAGCATAATGGGCTCCTATGCGAATCATATCCAGCGCCATTGGTTTCACAAATTTATTATAGGCAGTGAGCGCGTTTTCGAATTCAGGAATATTGCTTGGTATATTTTTTAGCCTTTCAACAAATTCATCCTCGAAATTTTTTCCACTAATCTCTTCTGCCAGCTGAATTGCCCGTGTAGCATAAAAGATATCCTGCATGGATTCAATTCCCGTAACCTCATCAAAAAACCATCCGCAGCTTGTATACATTAACATCGCGTGGTATTGCATTTCCATGAGCTTAAGCAATTTCACTTTTTCATCTTCGGATAAATCGTCTCCGAAATTTTCATTGAAAAATTCCTGAACATTATCTGTATTTCTATTCAGGATAACCTTGATATATCGGTTTCTTACTTTCCAGGGTTCAGAAGTGTATTCCTTTAGCTCCTTTTCGTATAATTCGATGAGATTTTCCCGTATCCAATCAAAAGTTTCCCGTAGCGGTTTTCTCCATTTCTGGTTCCAGTTATCATTTCCTCCAGTATTACAACCGCAATCGCTTCTCCATCTTTCAACACCATGATAACAACTCCAGGATGTGTTTTCTATAATTTGGGCCTCATGTTCTGGCGGGAATTTCTCCAGGAATTCTCCGTAAATAGTCAAGTGCGCATCTTCACGCTCCTCAATATAATTAAGGCAATAGGAAAGGGCCATTTCACCAAGGTTGTGATGATGCCCGTAACTTTCCCCATCTGTAGCAATATGAACTAATTGTACTTCTTTCTTATCTGAAAATCTACTTTGAAGCTTATCCGCAAAACGAACACCATCATTAAGCAAACCTTCAAAAGCTACAGCCTGAGAAGCTGGTCCATCATAAAAAAATAAACTTATACTTTTCCCCGAAGGTAAATTACATTTATATGCACGTTTGGTGTTAACCCTGGCATTTGTTGCATCTTCCCATTCTTCATTCCCAATCCTGCGAACGTTTTTTGCCTGATAAGGTGAAAGTACGGTGAATTTAATATCGTATTTGGCCAACATTTCCAGGGTAGCAATATCCACCGCAGTTTCTCCAAGCCACATTCCCTCGGGATATCTTTGAAATCTGGATTTAAAATCTTCAATCCCCCAAATTACCTGGGTTTCCTTGTCTTTTTCATTGGCTAATGGCATTATTAAATGATTGTAGGCTTGCGCAAGTGCCGACCCATGACCTGAAAAACGTTCCTGACTTTCTTTATCGGCCTGAAGAATACTTTTATATGTTCCTGGGGCTTCACTTTCCATCCAGGCTAACAAAGTGGGGCCTATATTGAAACTCATCCAGCCATAATTATTCATTATAGATTCAATCTTTCCTTCATCATTCCAAATACGGGAAGAGGCATTTCTTATATAACACTCTGCATTAATCCTGTGGTTCCAGTCGTGATATGGATAAGCAGAATCCTGAATCTCAACTTTATTCAACCAGGGGTTTTCCCTTGGTGGCTGGTAAAAATGTCCATGTACACATACATATTTCTCTTTCATAGGTAGATATTTATTTTAGTCTCCCGTTCGGTTGTAATTCGCTTAATTTAATTGGTGTTTCCATCAAATTTCCGGTATGCTCATTTATTAGATACTAATTTAATATATTTTTAATCACTCCACCTTTTAGTTTAGAAGTCATTAATATTTTAGGCTTTTAAAGATGTTGATCAATCTCAATCTCATTAAATTTAAATACTACTTTTTAAGGATGATCAAAGAGTTAGCCGGCAGATTAATTTTTTCTCCTCCTGCAAAATCAGAAGGAAAATTATGGGTTCCCTTCCATTTTTTATCTGCTGAAGCCAGAATGAGTTTCCAACTTTTAACGACCTCTGGTAAAAGCACTTCTTCATTTTCATTATTGAAATTAAATAAAGCCATCAGTTTATTGTCTGCGGAACTTAATACCTGAAGTATTTTTCTTTCTTCATCTACTTCAGTTGTGATTTCATTATTTCTGAAAGCATTAAAAGCACCTTCTTTTTTTAGATGAATTAGATATTTATAATATTCAAAAAGGTATTTTTTTGCAGGTTCTTCTTTAAAATTCCAGTTCAATTTAGAATCATTAAAAGTTTCTGTTCCCTGCGGATCTGAAAAATCTCCTTTTGTTTCTGAATTAAAATATTCGAATTCCCTTTTCCTCCCCTGCTGTACAGCTTTTACCAAATCCGCATCTCCATGACTTATAAAATAGTGGAATGGATTCTTTTCTGCAAATTCTTCACCCATAAATAGCATTGGAATATAAGGTGAAGTGAATAATACACCTGCAGCAAGCTTCAAACCTTCAAAAGAAACCAAGTCAGACAGCCTTTCTCCCAGTAGCCGGTTTCCAATTTGATCATGGTTTTGAATACTAACAACAAATTTGGAAAATTCCAATCCAGCCGGACTGTTCCCTACCGTTCTTTTTCTAAAATGTGAATATTGGCCATCATATACAAAGGCCTGTTTAAAAGCTTTGGCTAGTTGCTCCATGGTGCCGTAATCCATATAATAGCCTTCTTGCTCTCCGGTAAGGACAGTGTGAAGGGAATGATGAAAATCATCTACCCATTGTCCTTCCAATCCAAAGCCACCTTTTTCGTAAGGATTTATAACTTTTGTGTCATTTAAATCACTTTCTGCAATTAAAACATATTCCTTCCCTGTTCTTTCCTGAAGTTTATCAACTTCCAAACTTAATTCTTTCAATAAATGTTTAGCTCCACGATCTATTATTTCGTGAATTGCATCGAGTCGTAATCCGTCAAAATGAAACTCTTCCAGCCACATACGTCCGTTCTCAAGAAAGAAGTTCCTAACCTCATCTGAATATTTATCATCAAAATTCAGGGCGGCTCCCCAGGGAGTTTGATATTTTTCAGTAAAATAAGGTCCAAACTGAGAAAGATAATTTCCTTCAGGCCCCATATGGTTATAAACTGCATCAAGAATTACAGCCACTCCTTTTTGATGACAAGCATCAATCATCTTTTTTAAGCCTTCCGGCCCTCCATAACTTTCCTGTGCAGCAAATGGATAAACACCGTCATATCCCCAGTTTCTATCTCCCGGGAATTGTGAAATCGGCAAAATTTCAATACAGTTAATTCCAAGTTCAAGAAGATGGTCTAATTTACTGATAACAGCCTCAAAAGTTCCTTTCCTGGTAAAAGTTCCTATATGAAGCTCATAAATAACCATTTGATCAAGTGAGATTCCCTTCCAGGAGCTATCATTCCATGAAAATGAATTTTGATTGACAATTGCAGACCAGGAATGAACTCCCAAGGGCTGGTAACGCGATGCCGGATCTGGAAAATCCTCTTTTTCATCCAGCCTGAATTTATAATAACTTCCTATTGGTATTCCAGAGACTTCCTTTTCCCAATACCCCAAATGGTCTTTTGTGAGAGCAACAGAAGGCCTGTCTTTAAATATAACCTTTACCTTATTTCTAAGTGGAGCCCATACTGTAAATGTTATTTTATCATTGCTATTATACGCAGCGCCTATCTTTCTTCTCATATTCCTTTATTTTTTTACCCAAACAAATCTAATAACGATATTAAGAAAATTTTAAGATTTAATATTATTTTAACGATACATCTCAAGATACTACTATAAAAATAAAGAGTTTAATATTCATTCTCCTTTAATTTTTTTAATTTAACAGGATCATATATAAATTTTAAAAAAAATAAATTGTGCTCATGAGTTTAGAAGGCCATAAAAGAGTAAATATAGAAAATGTAACTCCGGAAATTGATTGTGGAAGATATCCAATTAAAAGAGTAATAAATGAAGAAATAAAAGTCACAGCCGACATCTTTGGAGATGGCCATGATAAAGTGAAAGCTCTTTTGTTATTCCGGGAGAAGAAAAAGGGTGCCGGAAAAGAAAAAAAATGGCAGGAACAATTACCGGAATCAGAAGAAAACGACCGATGGAATTTCAGATTTAAAATTGATAATACAGGTAGGTATGAATATACTATTGAAGCCTGGATAGATCATTTTTCTACCTGGCAATACGGGCTAAAAAAGAAATTTGAAGCCGGACAGCCCATGGACACGGAACTGCTTATTGGAGTTGAAATGATGGAGGAGGCAATGGCAAGAGCTAATGCTTCAGAAAAAAAGAAGCTTACTTCCTGGATTGAAGAATTACGAAGAGACAAAATTGAGGCTGAATCTGTAGCTGTTGCATTAAGTCCGGAAGTAACCAACCTGATGTTTCGACTCCGGGATCAAACCAGGGCCAGCCGCTACAACAAGGTTCTTGAAGTTCAGGTAGAGCGCAAAAGAGCTTTATTTAGTGCGTGGTATGAATTTTTCCCTCGTTCTACTTCTCTGGAGGAAGGAGTGCATGGAACATTTAAAACCAGTGAAAGAATACTTCCCGAAATAGCAAAAATGGGATTTGATGTTATCTATCTGCCGCCTATACATCCTATTGGCCGCAGTTTTAGAAAAGGAATGAATAATGCCACCGAAGCCGGCCCAAATGATCCGGGATCTCCCTGGGCAATTGGTTCAGAGGAAGGCGGACACAAAGCAATACACCCGGAACTGGGAACCATGGACGATTTTAAAAGTCTGGTCTCCAGGACGAATGAACTAGGCATGGAGATCGCATTGGATTTTGCAATACAATGTTCCCAGGATCATCCATATGTAAAGGAACATCCGCAATGGTTTAAATGGCGTCCGGATGGCACCGTTCAATATGCCGAAAACCCTCCTAAAAAATATCAGGATGTGCTTCCGGTTAACTTTGAAACAGAAGATTGGGAAAACCTTTGGAAAGAACTTAAAAGTATTGTTGAATTTTGGATAGATAAAGGTGTTAAGATCTTTAGGGTGGACAATCCGCATACCAAATCCTTTATTTTTTGGGAATGGCTTATCAAGGAGATCAATCTACAACATGAGGGGATATTATTCCTTGCAGAAGCCTTTACAAGACCTAGAGTAATGGAGAAACTCGCAAAAGTTGGATTCACACAATCCTATACGTATTTTACCTGGAGGAATAGCAAAGAAGAATTCCAGGAATACCTCACCGAACTTACAAAAACACAAATGCGGGAATATTTCAGACCCAATTTTTGGCCTAATACTCCGGATATCCTGCCTATTTCCCTTGAAAATAAAAAAGAGCCATCCTTCCTTATAAGACTCTTGCTGGCTGGAACACTTTCCTCCAATTGGGGAATGTACGGCCCATTGTTTGAATTTGGATTAAACGAGGCATATCCGGGAAAAGAAGAGTACACACACTCTGAAAAATATGAAATCAAGCATTGGGATTGGGAAAAATCTACAAAAATAAAGGAGGTTATAACCTTATTAAACTGGATACGAAAAGAAAATGAGGCCTTACAAACCACGTGGAATATTGAGTTTTGTGACACCGATAATGATATGTTGATTTG
Organism: Bacteroidota bacterium; assembly: GCA_051751125.1. Lineage (GTDB taxonomy): Bacteria > Bacteroidota > Bacteroidia > Flavobacteriales > Flavobacteriaceae > Gillisia. The sequence continues at coordinate 45,805 of JBNJKO010000019.1, read as the reverse complement.
TTATTCCAAAATTAGTCAGGATTTGGAAAATAAACTTCTGGTTGTTATTAGCCTTGATCCAAAATTCAGTCAGACAGGATGGATAAAGGTTCCTTTAAAACAATTCAACCTTCAGGAAAATTCCCCTTTTACCATTGTAGACCTATTAACCGAATCCAAATATGTCTGGGAAAATGAATGGAACTATGTTGCCTTGCATCCGCAGGGAATTCCGGGACATATTTTCAGAATAGAAAATCAGCAAAAAGGAAAGAAAAAATAATCAACTATGTCAAACCAATCAAATACAGAAGAGGAATTATATTGGTATAAAGATGCCATAATCTACGAATTACACATAAAAGCATTTTATGACAGTAATGGGGATGGAATTGGAGATTTTGTCGGCTTAATGGAAAAACTGGATTATCTGGAAGGTCTTGGAGTAACCGCAATCTGGCTGCTTCCTTTCTATCCTTCTCCTTTAAAAGATGATGGGTACGACATTGCTGATTATTATACGATTAACCCTTCTTATGGTGATATTAAAATATTTAAAAAACTTATAAAAGAAGCTCATAAACGCGGATTAAAAATAATTACCGAGTTGGTAATAAATCATACTTCAGATCAACATCCCTGGTTTCAAAGGGCTAGAAAGGCACCTAAAGATTCCAATTACAGGGATTATTACGTGTGGAGCGAAGATCCTAATAAATTCAAAGATGCAAGGATCATTTTCACCGATACCGAACCATCCAATTGGACATGGGATCCTGAAGCGAAAGCCTATTTCTGGCATCGCTTCTTTTCACACCAACCGGATTTAAACTTTGACAACCCAAATGTACAGGCAGAAATTTTTAAGATCATGGATTTCTGGTGTAAAATGGGAGTTGATGGGTTTCGTCTTGATGCCGTTCCTTATCTCTATGAAAGAGAAGACACTAATTGTGAAAATTTACCGCCAACGCATGAATTCCTGAAGAAATTAAGAGCTCATGTGGATAAACATTTTGACAACAAACTTTTACTTGCTGAAGCAAATATGTGGCCTGAAGATTCTGCCGCCTATTTTGGCGATGGGGACGAATGCCATATGAATTATCATTTCCCAATAATGCCCAGAATGTTTATGGCGGTTAAAATGGAAGACCGCTACCCTATCATAGACATTATAGATCAAACTCCTGAAATTCCGGAATCCTGCCAATGGGCAATATTCCTGAGAAATCATGATGAATTGACACTGGAAATGGTCACAGATGAAGAACGGGATTATATGTATAAGGTATATACCAAAGATCCTCAGGCAAAAATAAATGTTGGGATAAGACACCGGTTAGCTCCTTTACTGGAAAATAACCGGAACAAGATTGAATTGATGAATATGCTTTTATTTTCACTCCCAGGAACCCCTGTAATTTATTATGGGGATGAAATTGGGATGGGGGATAACTTTTATCTGGGTGACCGGGACGGTGTAAGAACTCCAATGCAATGGACCGCTGATAGGAATGCTGGATTTTCTTCGGCAAATCCTCATAAACTATATCTTCCCGTGATTATTGACCCGGAATATAAATATGAATCCATAAATGTGGAATCTGAGTTGATGAACTCATCCTCCCTACTCTGGTGGATGAAACGGGTAATAGGAATGAGAAAAAAATTCAAGGCGTTTGGCCGTGGTGATATTAAATTCCTATCGCCTTCAAATGCAAAAATTTTAGCTTTCACCAGGACCTATCAGGAAGAGGAACTATTGATTCTTGTAAATCTATCCAGGTTTTCACAACCTGCAGAACTGGATCTTGCATCCTATGTGGGTTATACTCCGGTAGAAGTATTCAGCCACAATAAATTTCCGAAAATAACGGAACAACCCTATTTATTTACAATGGCTCCGCACGGGTATTATTGGTTTTTACTGGAAAAACAAAAAGGATATGTTGAAAATGATTCTATATTGCCTTCCCTGCAAATTGAAGATTGGGAAGAGTTGTTTAAAAATAAGATTCTGCCAAAACTAGAAAACAATATTCTTCCTTTATATCTTAATTCCTGCCGATGGTTTGGTGGAAAGTCAAGGGTTATTCAAAATATTTCGATTCTGGGTCACTTCAATATTCCTGTGACAGATTTAAATGCAACACTTCTAACCATTGAAGTAAATTACAACGATGGATTGCCAGAAGTTTATCAGTTACCTATTTCCTTTGGATCAAAAGAAGAAGTGATTAAAGAAATTCCAAAAAAAGGGATTATCTGCCATCTTAAACTTAAAAATGAGGAAGGCATTTTATTTGATTCCGTCTATAATGAAGGTTTCAGGAACGCTCTTTTTCAGAATATACGAAAAGGACGAAAATTACAAAGTGGATCCGGTAGTTTGAATTTTTACCACAGTTCAACGAGCCCATTTATGGGTAAAGGTGAAATTCATTCAAAAGTACTCAATGCCGAACAAAGCAACACCTCCCTTATTTATGACGATAAATTTTTTCTGAAATTATACAGAAAACTGGACAATACTGTTAATCCCGATCTTGAAATCACGCGGTATTTATCTGAAAAAACCGATTATAAAAATGCACCTAAATTTGTTGGAGCAATAGAATACAATCCCTCTGAAAAAAACACGATTATTTTAGGGATGATGCAGGATCTAATCCCCAACCAGGGAGATGCATGGGATTACACCAAAGACTCTTTGGAACGGTTTTTTGAAAGGGTGTTGACTAAAAAAGACATAGATATAGAACTTGCGGCAGGGCCTCTCACTCTTTCTCTTCCCTATCAGGATTTACCGCAATCTTATAAAGATTTAATAGGGGTTATATTTCCTGAACGCGTTTACCTGCTTGGACAACGAACTGCAGAGATGCACCAGGCACTGGCTTCACAACCGGAAGAAAAAGATTTTGAGCCTGAACCTTTTTCTCTTCATTATCAGCGATCTTTATTTTCCTCTTTGCAATCCTTAACCAGAAATGCCTTCCAGAACTTACAGAAAAATCTTAAAAATTTACCCGAAGAATTCCGGGATGAGGCTAAGGAAGTTCTGGAAATGAAGAGTGATGTTCTCAAATGTTTTAAGCGGGTATACAAGCACAAAATACCCATTATGAAAATAAGAACTCATGGTGATTATCATTTAGGACAGGTACTTTGGACCGGAAAAGATTTCATTATCATTGATTTTGAAGGAGAACCTGCGAGGGCATTTAGTGAAAGAAGATTAAAGCGCTCCCCCCTTCGGGATATTGCGGGGATGGTGAGATCTTTTCATTATGCCGCCTATAGCAGTATAATGGAGCCTGAATTCAACCAACAGAAAAAAGAAAAGGATCTCGAAAAGTGGGCAGAATCCTGGTATTATCATGTAACCAGAATGTACCTTCAGGGGTATTTGGACACCGTGGGAGAAAGCAATTTTATCCCAAAAGAGCAGGAAGATTTTGATATTTTAATGGAAACCTTCCTGCTTGAAAAAGCGGTTTATGAACTTAATTACGAACTTAATAACAGACCCGATTGGTTATTAATACCATTGCGGGGCATAAAATCAATAATAGGGAGGTATAGAAATGGCTAAAAAAGAAGAAAAAAAACCAGCTAAGAAAAATAAGATCTCCGATAAAGATCTTAAAAAAGGAACCGCTTCTGAAGAATTAAAAGTTAGTGGAAGCAGGAAGAAAAAAATATCTGAAACCAAAGAAACGGAGAAAAAACCGGTGAAAGCAAAGAAAAAAGCACCTGCCAAAGGAAAAACTGCCGGTAAGGAAACATCCCCGGCAAAAAAAGCTGTCAGCGCAAAAAAAACCTCAGATAAAAAATCAGTGAATGCTGAGAAAGATGTTAAATTAAAAGGACATGATAAAAAGGCCCTGGAAACTTTGAATAAAATTTCTTTAATTTCAGAGTATGATGTTCATCTTTTTAAGGAGGGAAAACATTTTCATCTTTATAAAAAACTGGGCTCTCATATTATTGATTCTGGAGGATTTAAGGGCGTTTACTTTGCATTATGGGCACCCAATGCCAGAGAAGTTTCTGTAATAGCGGATTTTAATAATTGGTTCAAAAATGCGAATGAAATGATTCCGCGAAAGGATGAATCTGGTATTTGGGAATTATTTATACCGGAAGCCAAAAAGGGTAGTATCTATAAATATTTTATCCGATCCAATTCCGGATATGAAGCTGAAAAAGGGGATCCCTTTGCATTCATGTGGGAAATACCGCCCAATACTGCTTCTGTGGTATGGGATCTTGAAAATACCTGGAGCGATGGAAAATGGATGGAAAACCGGAAAAAGAATGCCGAAAAAGAAAAACCGGTTTCTGCATACGAATTGCATGTTGGTTCCTGGAAAAGGGTTCCGGAAGATGGTAACAGGTCACTCTCTTATAAAGAAATGTCTCAAGAGCTTCCAGTTTATCTTAATGAATTGGGCTTTACCCACGTAGAATTTATGCCGGTTATGGAACATCCGTTTTTCGGATCATGGGGATACCAGGTAACAGGGTATTTTGCTCCATCCAGCCGTTTTGGAACACCGCAGGATTTTATGCATCTCGTAGATGCATTGCACCAGGCAGGTATCGGAGTGATCCTGGATTGGGTTCCATCCCATTTTCCTTCAGATCTTCACGGACTGCATTATTTTGATGGAACCTTCCTCTTTGAACACGAAGATCCGCAAAAGGGATTTCATCCGGACTGGAAGAGTTATATCTTCAATTATGGAAGAAATGAAGTTCGGGCATTTCTTATTAGTAATGCCCTATTCTGGCTTGATAAATTCCATGCCGACGGCTTAAGGGTAGATGCGGTAGCCTCCATGCTATATCTGGATTATTCCCGCAAAGATGGGGAATGGCAGCCCAATGAATTTGGCGGAAATGAAGATCTGGAAGCGATAAGTTTTTTGAAGGAATTCAATGAAGTAGTTTACGATGAGTTTCCGGATACCATTACAATCGCTGAAGAATCCACTGCCTGGCCTATGGTTTCCAAACCAACCTATATGGGTGGTTTAGGATTTGGTATGAAATGGATGATGGGCTGGATGCACGACACGCTTGAATATTTTCAGAAAGATCCAGTCCATAGAAAACATCATCAAAACACGATCACTTTCAGTACAAATTATGCGTTCACCGAAAATTTCATGCTTCCGCTTTCCCATGATGAAGTAGTTTATGGAAAAAAGGCTTTGTTAAGTAAAATGCCCGGGGACCGCTGGAATCAATTTGCAAACTTAAGAACACTTTATTCCTATATGTTTGCACATCCTGGAACCAAACTGATATTTATGGGAGGTGAGTTTGGACAAAATTCAGAGTGGGATCATGATTCCAGCCTGGAATGGCATTTAACCAATGAAGATTTGCATAAAGGAATCCAGCGAACTTTATCTGCTTTAAATCACCTTTACAAAACCGAACCCGCACTTTATGAGAAAAGTTTTAGTCCGGAAGGTTTTGAATGGATCGATTTTAAGGATGCGGACAGCAGCGTAATCAGTTTCCTGAGAAAAGGTCAGGATAACAAGGATAATGTTTTGGTAGTGTGTAATCTGACTCCAATTCCAAGAGAAAATTACAGGATTGGTGTTCCGGACGCCGGAAAATGGCAGGAAATCTTTAACAGTGATGCTAATGATTTTGGAGGCAGTAATGTAGGAAATATGGAATTTGTGAATTCAGAAGCTACGCCTACCCATGACAAGCCTTATTCGGTTTCTTTAACGCTTCCTCCTATGGCAGTGATTTACTTAAAAATAGAACCTTCCTGAGAAGTATAAATAAATACTTTTAAACATAAAAAATCCCGCAAAAAGCGGGATTTTTTATGTTTAATTCCAACAAATTTATGAATCGTGATGCAGGAATTTCTGTTTCGCCAATAACTCTTCTTCAGACTCTACATTGGAATCATCCGGAACACAACAGTCCACAGGACAAACAGCTGCACATTGAGGCTCATCATGGAATCCCTTACATTCTGTACATTTATCTGGAACTATATAATAAATCTCGTCACTTACAGGCTCCTGAGACTCTTCCGCATCAACGCTTTTACCATTGGTTAAAACCACTTTACCTTTAAGATCAGTTCCATCGGCATAACGCCAATCATCCGCACCTTCATAAATAGCTGTATTAGGACACTCTGGTTCACAAGCTCCACAGTTTATGCATTCATCTGTTATTATAATTGCCATAATTGTTTTTATTAAGTCTAAATGATAGTTCCTGAACCTTCAAAATCAAATTCTGTTTCTTTTCAGGAAAATATAGACGTATTCTAATTGATAACTTTTAATTTTGTCGTCACAAATTTAAAGCCAAAACAGTTCATAACCAAATAAGCACTATGACAATCCAGCAGCGAAAATCTTATTTAATTCAACTCGGAGTTTTTTTAAGTCAGTTTAAAAATTCTGGGATAGAAAAACGAGCAGATCTGCCCAATAACGATCCTTTTTTTGGTAGGATGTTGGAACAAATTGATATGGCTGTGCATTATAACGGATGGTTCACAAGAGAGAATGTTCTTTTTTCTCTTGAAGAATGGAGTAAGGCCCTTTCAGAAGAAAATCTGGAGAAATGGCTAAAACCTTATGATTTTCAGGGAGAACCAAAAACTGTTGGCCTTGTTATGGCCGGGAATGTACCCCTGGTTGGATTCCATGATTTTATTTCGGTTTTAATAACCGGACATAAAGTTTTAGTCAAACTATCTTCCAATGATAAAAAATTATTGCCGATTCTTTCTGATTATTTAATCGCCATCGATCCTGCCTTTCATGATAAAATTGAATTTACAGATGGCAGAATGAATAATTTTGATGCTATAATCGCTACCGGAAGTAATAATACTGCCAGATACTTTGAATACTATTTCAGAAATAAACCTTCTATTATTAGAAAAAATAGAAATTCTGTAGCAATTCTTACTGGAAATGAAACTCAGGAAGAACTGAAATTACTTGGAGAAGATATTTTCAGATATTTTGGATTGGGATGCCGCAATGTTTCTAAATTATACGTTCCCTCAGATTATAATTTTGATTCGTTTTTTAAGGCAGCGCTTCCATGGGCACATTTAATGGATCATGCCAAATACGCCAATAACTACGATTATAATAAAGCAGTCTATTTAATGAGCAACTTCAAGCTGCTGGATAACGGATTTTTAATCCTGAAAGAAGACCCCGGTTTTGGTTCCCCTATTGCAACTTTATTTTATGAACGCTACACAAATAAAGATGCTTTGATGAAAACCCTTGAAGCAAACAGGGAAAACCTGCAGTGTGTGGTTTCACAAGATTTGATGGAAAGCGAAGTGCCCTTTGGCCAAACACAACATCCACAACTTTGGGATTATGCAGATAATATTGATACGCTTTCATTTTTAAACAAGCTTTAATGCTTCCCAAGGTATAATTCCTGGATAAATGGCTTCGTGTTCAAGTAGGCTTACACATTATACAAAGTCGGAATTTCAACGAAATTTAAACCCTCAATGAGAGATTTAAACCACTGTTTTGTACCTTGCCGATGGACTAATTAGCATATAAATAACACAAAATAAGCTTTGATTTAGCATCTTTGTTTTTAAACATCTATTACTATGAAAAAACACAATTTTAGCGCAGGCCCTTGTATTTTACCGGAAACGGTATTTCAGGAAGCTTCGCAGGCAATACTCGATTATAATAATTCCGGATTATCAATTTTAGAAATTTCACACCGAAGCAAGGATTTTGTGGATGTTATGGAAGAAGCAAGGAGCCTGTCTCTGGAACTTTTAGGGCTGGAGAATAAAGGCTATAAGGCCTTATTCCTTCAGGGTGGTGCAAGCATGGAATTTTTGATGGTTGCTTATAATTTACTCGAGAAAAAAGCAGCCTATCTCAATACAGGTACATGGGCAGATAAAGCGATCAAGGAAGCAAAGCTGTTTGGAGAAGTGGACGTAGTTGCCTCTTCAGAAAACAGAAATTTCAATTATATCCCTAAAAAATATATGGTTCCTGAAGACGCAGATTATTTTCACTGTACCAGTAATAATACAATTTTTGGAACCCAAATGAAGAGATTTCCTAAAACTTCTGTTCCTATGGTTTGTGATATGAGCAGTGATATTTTCTCGAGAGAAATGGATTTTTCAAAATTCGACCTGATCTATGCCGGTGCTCAAAAAAACATGGGCCCCGCCGGAACAACCCTGGTGATTATTAAAGAAGATATTTTGGGGAAAGTAAGCAGAAAAATTCCTGCGATGCTTAATTATAAATCACACATAGATAAGGATAGCATGTACAATACTCCTGCTGTTTATGCGGTGTATGTTTCCCTTCTTAACCTAAGGTGGTTAAAAGCTCAAGGCGGAATTTCTGGAATTGAAGAACAAAACAAAAAGAAAGCACAATTGATTTATTCTGAAATAGACATCAATCCGCTTTTTAAAGGATTTGCTGCGGAAGAAGACCGTTCAAAAATGAACGTTACTTTTAACCTGGTTAAAGACTCTCTAAAGGAGCGTTTTGACAAATCGTGGAAAGATGCAGGAATCAATGGCCTTACCGGTCACCGAAGTGTTGGTGGGTACAGGGCCTCTATGTATAATGCCCTTCCTCTTGAAAGTGTACAGGTTTTAGTGGATGTGATGAGCGATATGGAGAGAAAGGCATAAGTTTTATAAGCAATTAAACCTTAAATCCCTATAACCTAATTCGTAAAAATAATTTTTAGGAAAAAAAGAAAATGAAAATACTAGCAAACGACGGAATTTCTCAAAGTGGAATTAAAAAACTGGAAGAAGCAGGTTTTGAAGTGATTATCACTAAAGTTGCTCAGGAACAACTTATCAATTTTATCAATAAGGAAAAGATACAAGTACTTTTGGTGCGAAGCGCTACCGAGGTTAGAAAAGATCTTATAGATTCCTGTCCATCCCTAAAAATTATAGGACGTGGCGGAGTTGGATTGGATAATATAGATGTTCCCTATGCACGAAAAAAAGGAATCCACGTGATCAATACTCCGGCGGCAAGCTCCTCCTCTGTAGCCGAGCTGGTTTTCGCCCATCTTTTTGGTGGAGTTCGCTATTTATATGATTCTAACCGAAACATGCCGCTTAGCGGAGATACTCAGTTCAAGAATTTAAAGAAGAATTATTCTGGCGGAACAGAACTTCGTGGGAAAACCCTGGGGATAATTGGATTGGGAAGAATTGGAAAAGCCGTTGCCAGAATCGCCCTTGGAATTGGAATGAAAGTAATTGCAAGTGATGATCATGTTGGAGAGACAGACATTACGCTCCATTTTTATAATGATCAGGTGGTAAAAGTGCCCATCAAGACAGCACCTGTTCAAGATCTTATCCAGCATTCAGATTTTATTACTGTTCACGTACCTGAACAGAACAAGCCGGTATTAGGAAAAAAGGAATTTGAAAAGATGAAAAATGGTGTAGGTATTATCAATACTTCACGCGGTGGAATCGTAGATGAGGTAGCATTGATAGAAGCCCTGGAAAATGGAAAAGTAGCTTTTGCAGGCCTTGATGTTTTTGAAAATGAACCGAGTCCCGCAATAACAGTATTGATGGACCACAGGATATCCCTTAGTCCACATATTGGTGCTGCAACAACTGAAGCACAGGATAGGATAGGAACCGAACTTGCCGAACAGATCATTTCAATCTTCAAGGAAGAAAAGGTCTAAAACCTAATTACACTCCATTTATAAAATCAATATCCCATAAATATCTTTAAAAAAAGATTCGAATGGGATTTTGATTTTTACTGCAAACGTGCCTTATTAGGATTTAAAAATTTTGGGCAAGCCTGCCTGAATGATTAAGGCATAACTTGAAAAATTAAATTCTCAATGAGGGATTAAAAATTCTCTTTTTTACATTTGTTAAGATGAAGGCTGTCATTAATTTTGTAAATTAATGGTTGAAGAATTATCCGGGAAGAAGCTCAGGAGGTGAATTGAAGTTAGAAATAACAGAATTCAGATAAAAAGCAGCAGGTAATTTATCTCCGATAGGATTAAAACTTAATAACAATGATATGGCATCAATACTAGATCTCTTAAATACTTATAAAGGCTCTGAATTTATATCCAAAGCGATGGATAAGACAGGAGAAAGCAAAGATACTATTACAACAACCTTAGGCCTGGTACTCCCCATTTTACTTGGAGCGATGAAAAAAAATATCCAGGATGAAAAAGGTGCCCGGGATTTGAATTCCGCATTGGATGACCCTAAACACGGGGAGGAATTTCTGGAAGATATAAATCACAAAAACCCATCCGCCTTGACTTCAGAAGGAGGCAAGATCCTTCAGCATGTGCTTGGTTCAAATCAGGAAAACATCAATAAAACACTTGCAACCACGCTTGGTATAAAGGAATCATCTATTTCAGATATCATAAAAATGGCAGCTCCATTATTGATGAGTGTACTTGCAAGTCAGAAAAAAGAGGAAAAGATAGAAACCTCTGGTTTAGACAATTTAATTGAATCAGTGATGGGCTCTTCAGGAAAATTTGATTCTTCCCTAATTTCAACATTTTTAGATAAAAATAAGGATGGAAGCGTGATCGATGACATAAACGGGATGATCTTTGGAGGAAATAATAAATCTAAAAAAGGAAAAGGCGGAATCCTTGGTGGAATGTTGGGTGGAAAATAACTATTATTACCAAACATTTTCCGTGAATATAAATTAACTAAATCTATGAAAAATTTAATCTACATACTGATATTGGGACTGTTTATCTATAGTTGCGGCGCAGGCAAGGATCGGGATTTAAAAAACACAGGAAATGCCATGGCCAATGACACCGTGAGGATTGCCAATGACAGTCTGGAATATGAAGTTATAATTATAGAACCTGGATTTAATTTATTTATTAATTCCATTGCCAGGCCTAAAGGTTATTATTCTAAGTCCTACCTTGAAAACAAAAACCAGTTTTTAGTTTCAGAATATAATGCGCGCGTAAATCAACCTTTTCGCTATAATCCTAATTTATATGTTCAGGAAATCAATTATGATCCCAACATTGATTATGGTTATGATGTTAATTATTTACTATATAATTATTTTGTTTTCCTTTCCCGTGAATACGGCCAGCGATTTTCGGTTCCAACAAGAATTTAATAACCAGTTTGTTTATAAATCCCTATATGGTATATTTGCATCATGAATAAATTAAAGCAGCGTTGGGGTATCGATTCTAATTTTCAGATTATCGTTATTCTTATTGTTTTTGCGCTTACTGGTTCTTCTGCTGTAAAAATTGCCGGACCAGTTTGTGATTTTTTCGGAATTTACAGGGATACATCTCCCTGGTATTTATATTGGGCGGTTAGAATTCTTTTAATTTTCCCTATTTATCAAATTTTATTGGTTTTATTTGGTTGGATTTTTGGGCAGTTCGATTTTTTCTGGAAATTTGAAAAAAAAATGTTGTCCAGACTAGGTTTATCAAGATTCTTAAATTAAAAAAAAGGTGAGTTTCTTTCAGAAATATGTATTAATCTTTATGTCGGTGACTTTGCTGTTGCCTACGGTTATAAGCATTAGTCATATGTTTGCTCACGATGAAATTGTGGTATGCGATAATTATTCGGATACGCACCTTCATAAAAAAAACATTGATTGTGAACTCTGTAAATTACAATCCACTCCATTCCTTTCTTTTGAAATTCAAAATTTCAATCTTCTTCAACCTCTTGTAATAAACAAGAAGTTTTTTAATTCTTACCTGTTTTTAAGTGATTACCAGAAATTATCATTTGAGCTAAGAGGCCCCCCGGTTTCTGCATAGATCAAATTTATTTTTTCATATTCAGATCCTGAAGGATCTGAGGTAATTAACTTTTTAAACAAAAACAATGTATAAATTAATTTATATGGTACTCGCCTTAGCGGTATCTTCCATAACATTTGCCCAAAATTCTGTAACCGGAAAAGTCATTGACGCCGAAACTAGCGACCCGGTTATCTCGGCAAGCATTTATATCTCAAAATTAGAAAAGGGAGCACTCACAAATTTTGAAGGAATATTTCAAATTGATAATATTTCCGCAGGGAATTACAACCTTGTTATTTCTTCCATGGGTTATTCTACACGTACAGTTAACATTAGTTTTCCATCCAGTGAAGAATTAATTATTGAGCTTCAGCCTTCAGCTATAGAAATGGAAGCGGTGATCGTTTCAACCCCATTTCATAAACTACAAAGTGAGAATGTTGTAAGAGTTGAAAGGGAAACGATAGATAATCTGAATAAATCCGGGGCTGTAAACCTTGCAGAGGGAATAGCGCTCCTGCCAGGGGTAGAAACTGTAACAACCGGAGCAGGAATAGGAAAACCTGTAATACGGGGGTTAAGCTCGAACAGGGTCTTGGTATATACGCAGGGAATACGATTAGAAAACCAACAATATGGAGATGAGCACGGACTTGGTCTTAGTTCCAGCGGAGTAGAAAGTGTTGAGGTTATAAAAGGTCCCGCATCCCTGCTTTATGGCAGCGATGCTTTGGGTGGAGTTCTTTATTTGAATCCAGAGAAATACGCGCTTTCGGCTGATACCGAAGTTGATGCAGGCATCACGTATCACTCTAATTCCCTTGGAACCGAAACCAATGCCGGATTTAAAACCTCAGGAGAACGGTTAAAATTTCTGGTTCGGGGAAATTACACCACTCATAGCGATTATGAAACCGGGAATGGAATGAGGGTAACAAATTCAAGATTTGATGAAAAAGATATCAAAACCGGAATTGGATATCAGGATGAGAAATATCGTGGTGATTTAAGGTACAATTATAATAATTCCACCATTGGGATTCCGGAAGAAATTGGTGAGCAATCCACTTCAAAACAGGAATTATTACCCTATCAGCAAATAGATAATCATATTCTGAGCTTCGACAATAAATTATTCTTTAACAAATCCAGTCTGGATATAAAAGTTGGATATCTTTTTAATAACAGAAAAGAATTTGAAGATCATCACGATCATGAGGAAAATGAAGAAGAGGAACATGGCGAAGAAGAGGAAGAAGGCCCTGCACTTGAAATGCACCTTGAAACTTTAAATTACGATGTGAAATACAATTCTGCTAAATGGGGAAATTTTGAAACAATTTTTGGAGTACAGGGAATGTTTCAAACCAATGAGAATTTTGGGGAAGAAATACTTATTCCCGATGCTAATGTGAGCGATATAGGTGTTTTAGCCGTAACGCATTATCATTTAGATAAATTGGATATTCAGGCGGGAATACGATTTGATAATCGATCCATCGAAAGTCGGGAAATGGGAGTTTTTGGAGAAGATGAATATTTTGCTCCAATAGACAGAAACTTCAATAGTTATAATGGTTCCTTCGGAATTAAATACGACCTTTTTTCTCAATTCATTAGCAGGTTTAATGTTGCAACCGGATTTAGGGCTCCTAATCTTGCTGAATTAACTTCAAACGGATCTCATGAAGGAACCAATCGGTTCGAACTTGGAAATCCGGATCTTACTAATGAACAAAATCTTCAACTGGATCTTGCATTGGAATATAGAAATGAGCATTTCGAAATTTTTACCAATGTATTTTACAACAATATAAACGATTATATATTCCTTAATCCTACCAATAGGTTTATTGCCGGAGATCCGGTTTTTGAATATCTTCAAAATGATGCAAAACTTTATGGTGGCGAAGCAGGTCTTCACCTTCACCCCCATCCTATTGACTGGCTTCACCTGGAAAGCAGTGTAGCCATTGTAAAGGGAGAAAAAGAAAATGGAGAAGATCTTCCATTAATTCCAGCGACTTCTATCACAAACACCCTTCGGGTTGAATTTGAAAAAGCAGCCTGGTTTAAAAACAGTTATAGTTTTTTAACCGTAAAAAGTGTACTGGATCAGGAAAATGTGAGTGCATTTGAAACAAATACTCCCGGTTACAACCTGTTGAGCGCAGGAATTGGAGGTTCTTTCAACCTAAATAAAACTATGATAAACCTGAGAATTAGCGGAAATAATTTGCTTAATGAAACCTATATTTCTCATTTATCAAGGCTGAAGCCAGATGGAATTCCAGATCGTGGAAGAAATATAAGCCTGAGCCTTCAAACATTCTTTTAATCCTCAACCGTTTGGGCTGAATTTGAAGATACCTCAAGAGCTTGATCTGGGGTCATTGATTCAAACAAAACAGGTTGCCGTAATGGCAACCTGTTTCTATTTGTAAAAGATGTATTTCGTATCTATATAACCTCTGCCTCTATAATAATTTCTTTTGGGGCTTTTTCTTTATTCCAAACAAAGGTATATAACCACATAAGCGTAAAAGTAGGAATGATATCTGTGCCCGGAAGTATCTCTTCAATAAATACAATGACAGAAGCTATTTTTCCTTTTTTTCCGGGATACATTTCGCTCATCTGTTTTGCGGCGTATGGTGCCCATATTAAATCAAGAAATGGTCCTGCAACCGGAATAGCGTAGGTGGCCATCCCTATGGCATCGTAAACGATTCCGCGTATCAATAACTTTTTTTTCAGGTTCTTCATCTTTTTATAGTTTTTTACCTATCTAATAATACAAAAAAAATGCCATTTATTTTAAATCTGAAGTTATAAGTTTCAAAAATTCATTCCGTGTTTCAATTTCCTTAAACTGTCCTCTAAATCCGGAGGTAGTTGTAACACTATTTTGTTTTTGAACACCCCGCATCATCATACACATATGCTGTGCTTCAATAACTACTGCTACCCCTTTTGGTTTTACAACTGTATTTATACATTCCAGGATATCATGAGTAAGGCGTTCCTGAACCTGCATCCTTCTTGCAAAAACATCCACAATTCTTGGCAACTTGCTTAAACCAACAATATGTCCATTTGGAATATAGGCAATATGGGCTTTACCAAAGAAAGGCAACATATGATGTTCACATAGAGAATATAACTCGATATCTTTTACAACCACCATTTCATCATAGCTTTCCTTAAACATAGCTTCTTCCAATATTTTTTTTGGATCTGCAGAATAGCCCTGCATTAAAAACTGCATAGCTTTAGCAGCTCTCTCCGGTGTTTTTAAAATACCTTCCCGGGAAATGTTTTCACCAAGATGTCCTATAATGTTTTTAAAGTTATCCTGCAGCTCACCGGTAACTTCTTCGTTGTACTCTTCGAAATATTTATACATTTTCTTTTTTTAATTTTTCTGAAAAAAGTTCTTTCAATTTTTTGATTTTAGGATCTATTATTACCTGGCAGTATTGCTGCTGCCTGTGTTTGCTGTAATATTCTTTATGTTCCGGTTCAGCTTCATAAAATGCAGAAGCTTCCGACACTTCAGTCACAATCTTATTTGAAAAAATATTCTCATCTTCAAGACGTTGAATGACTGCCAGAGCCTTTTGCTTTTGTTCTTCTGAATGATAAAAAATGGCACTACGGTATTGGGTTCCAACATCATATTGCTGTTTATTAAGGGTTGTTGGATCGTGGGTACTAAAGAAAATATAAAGCAGTTCTTCAAAAGAAATTATTTGAGGGTCAAAGTGGATTTCAATAGCTTCCGCATGCCCGGTTCGTCCGGTTATAATCTCCCTGTATGCAGGATTTTTAATGTTGCCACCTGTAAAACCTGGGATAACTTTAGTCACTCCCTTAATCCGTTCAAAAACAGCTTCGGTGCACCAAAAACATCCTCCAGCCAAAGTTGCTATCTCTATTGCTTGATTTTTCATTTTACACATTTATTTTGTTTAACAAAAGTAATCAATAAATAAACAAGAAAATCATTTTTCCATTATTTTCCTTTATTCTACAATTGCAATTATTAAATTTGTAGCAATAATATAATTCACTCATTTCCTAAGTCACGTTTAATTTAATCAATGATTTTTAGAAACCTTGTTTTTATAGCCTTCATTCTATTTTTTACAAATTTACAGGCTCAAAAAATAGATACCCAAAAATATTCTCAAAAGGAATATTCTGCACAACGCATTACGGAAGCACCAAAAATTGATGGTTTCTTGAATGATTCAGTATGGAAAGGTAAACCAATTGCCACTAATTTTCTTATGGTTGAGCCTGGAGATGGAAACCCAAGCAGGGAAACCCATACTACCGAAGTAAAAATCGTCTATGATGACGAAGCCATCTACATCGCGGCCTATATGATGGACAATGAGCCAGACAGGATTTTAAGACAATTCACGCAACGGGATAACATTGGACAGGCAGATTTTTTTCTGGTGGATATCAACACTTATAATGATGGTGAAAACCAAACCCGATTTATAATTACTTCAGCAGGAACTTTGGCAGATGCCAAGATGAGTGGAGAAAGTGAAGACTATAGCTATAATGTGGTTTGGGAAGGAGAAATTTCCTATGACGAAAAAGGCTGGTATGCAGAATTAAAAATCCCCTATGCAGCCCTTAGGTTTCCAAAAAAAGAAGAACAGCTCTGGGGTGTACAAATGATTAGAAAGATCACCCATTTAAACGAAACTTATTCCTGGAATTATATCGATAAATCTGTTGGAAAAACCACCCAATATAATGGGTTGCTTCGGGGAATAAAAAACATTGACCCTCCGGTTCGATTGAGTTTTTATCCGTATTCTTCTATTGAAACCGATCAATTTAAAGGAAACAATCAAATAAATTTCAGTGCCGGTTTGGATATCAAATATGGAATTACAGATGCCTTTACCCTGGATGCAACATTGATTCCTGATTTTGGTCAAACCGCATTTGATAACGTAGAATTGAACCTTGGACCTTTTGAGCAGGCTTTTGGTGAAAACCGCGCATTCTTTACCGAAGGAACCGAATTATTCACAAAAGGAAACTTGTTTTATTCCAGAAGAATTGGTGATACCCCTATAGGATTTAATCGGGCTCAGCGGGAATCTCTTAACGATGAGGTCTTAATTGAAAATCCAGAAAATGCAGATTTATTAAATGCTGTAAAAATTTCAGGAAGAACAGAAAACGACCTTGGAATTGGCTTTTTTAATGCCATTACAAAAGAAACCAACGCCATTTTTCAAGACACAGTTTCCGGGGATTTAAGATATAGAGTCACCGAACCACTGGCTAATTATAACATCATAGTGCTGGATCAGCAATTCAACCAAAATTCTTCTATTAGTCTTATTAATACAAATGTAGTCCGGGAAGGAAATTTCAGGGACGGTAATGTTACCGGATTTTTATTTGATGTTTTCAACAACTCAAATTCCTTTAATTTTCAGGGAGAAGCAAAAATGAGCAATGTGAATAAACCCGGGCAAAACATAACCGGATTTGCCTCTAACATTGAAATTAACCGGACAAAAGGAAACA
Organism: Bacteroidota bacterium; assembly: GCA_051751125.1. Lineage (GTDB taxonomy): Bacteria > Bacteroidota > Bacteroidia > Flavobacteriales > Flavobacteriaceae > Gillisia. The sequence goes on along the minus strand of JBNJKO010000019.1, from coordinate 28,411 downwards.
TTAGATATGGGGTGGAACATGATTTCGCAAATGAAACCTACGACATCAATGACCTGGGTTTGAACTTTAGAAATAATTACAATAATTTTTTCTGGCGTACATCCTATCAAATCTTTGAACCAACTGGGAAATTTAATCGATTTAGTGTTCAAATATTTGGAAACCATACCCGCCGTTATAAGCCAGATGTTGCCACCGGAACCGATGTTGGAGGGAGCTTTTTTGCTGTGCTGAAAAATCGTTTTGCTTTTGGAGGTTCATTAGTGATGGAATCAGATTTTAAAGACTTTTTTGAACCTCGCCGGGATGGATACTATATAACCTATAAACAGAGTCTTGGCGGGGAAACCTGGATCTCATCAGACTACAGAAAGAAATTTGCGCTTGATGCACGTATTAGTTACAGAGATTATTTTGAAAGCGATCAGGAAACTTATAGATTAAGACTAAGTCCAAGGTTTAGGTTTAATGATAAACTAAGTTTTATTTACTCTCTTAATTATTCGGTTGTTAATAACCGAAATAGTTTTGTGGCACTAAGGCCAAAAGATATCATATTTGGAAACAGGGATACAGAAAGTGTAGAAAATTCACTACAGGGAAGCTATAATTTTAATACCAAACAGGCACTAAGTTTAAGTTTTCGAAATTTTTGGTCCGTAGCGGATTTTCCCAAGGATCAGTTTAAAAACCTGCAGGAAAACGGAGAGTTAACGGCCACCGATTATCCAGTGCCTTCCAATAATGACCCCAATGTGAATTTCAATATCTGGAACCTTGATCTTAGTTATCGTTGGCAGTTTGCTCCAGGAAGCGAAGCCATCCTTCTTTACAGGAATTCTATATTCAATCTTAGTGACCAAAGCGAACTGGGATATGAAGAAAGTCTTGAAAGATTATTTGAGCAATCCCTTAGGCAAAACCTCTCTTTACGGGTGGTTTACTTTATTGACTATAATAATATTAAGAATATTTTTAAAAGTTAGCATGAGGACTTTTAGAAAATAAGTACTTTCACCTTACAAGCTAAACCAATGATATACGCCCAGAACATTCATAAATATTACGGAAATTTACACGTTTTAAAAGGTGTGAATCTTCACATTGAAAAAAGCGAGATTGTTTCTATCGTTGGAGCTTCAGGAGCCGGAAAAACCACATTGCTTCAAATCCTGGGAACCCTTGACAACCCGGATAAACAAACAGGCAGCGTTCTAAAGATAAATGAAATTGACATTTATTCCCTTAGTTCTAAAAAGCTTTCCAAATTTAGAAATGAACAGGTTGGATTTATATTTCAGTTTCACCAGTTGTTACCGGAGTTCACCGCATTGGAAAATATTTGTATTCCCGCCTTTATAAAAAACACACCAAAAGCTGAAGCTGAAAAAAGAGCCATGGAATTGCTTGATTTTCTTGGCTTAAAAGATCGGGCATCCCATAAACCTGCAGAATTGAGCGGTGGAGAACAACAGCGAATTGCGGTGGCCCGTTCTTTGATCAACAATCCTGCAGTGATCTTTGCCGATGAACCTTCAGGAAATCTCGATTCAGAATCAGCTGAAAGACTGCACAAACTGTTTTTTCAACTTAGGGAAGAGTTTCATCAAACTTTTGTAATTGTTACGCACAATGAAGAACTGGCAAATATGGCAGACAGGAAACTCACCATGGTAGATGGAGAAATTATTCTTTAGAAAAAAACAATAAATGCTCAAAAAATCTGAATTAAAATCATTTTTAGATTTTAAGGTTGAACAATACAATACCCCGCAATTCATAGAATCTGATCCGGTTCAAATTCCGCATCTTTTCAGGAAAAAAGAAGATATTGAAATTGCTGGTTTTTTAACGGCAACCATTGCCTGGGGAAATAGGAAAAGCATTCTTAAAAATGCCAACTCCCTCATGGAGCTTATGGAAAATTCACCTTATGATTTTGTGATGAATCATCAGGATGAGGATTTGGATTTCCTTGAAAATTTTGTCCACCGAACTTTTAATGGTGGAGATCTCCAATATTTTGTGAAGTCCTTAAAGAACATTTACTCCAGGCACCAGGGGCTGGAAGGGGTTTTTACCAAATATGCTGAAAAGGATTCTCTTCAGGGAAGCATACATCAGTTTAAAAAGGTGTTTTTTGAATTACCCCATCTTTCAAGAACCGAAAAACATGTGAGTGATCCAATGAAAAATTCGGCTGCAAAACGAATTAATATGTATTTACGCTGGATGATTAGAAGCGATGCAACGAACGTTGATTTTGGAATCTGGAACCAGCTTAATGCTGCCCAATTATCCTGTCCTTTAGATGTACATTCAGGAAATACAGCCAGAAAGCTTGGATTGTTAAAAAGAAAACAAAACGATGCAAAAGCCCTCGCCGAACTCGATAAAAATTTGCGCAAACTAGACCCAAAAGACCCTGTAAAATATGACTATGCGCTCTTTGGTTTAGGGGTGTTTGAAAAATATTAACATCACCTTAACTTTTCAAAATTAAATGAGTAACTTTGATCTAATTCTAGCTCAAAAGAACAAAAAAATAATGCATATGATAGAAGCAGCACTTCCGCCCAGTGAAAAAAAAAGATTAGCAGCACTGGAAGAATTACAACTTCTACATACAGATCCTGAGGAAAACTACGATGATATTACAAAACTTGCTTCTTACATTTGTAATGTTCCGGTTTCTTTAATAACCCTTATTGGTGAAGATCAACAATGGTTCAAATCCAAGGTAGGAACGGATTTAAGTAGTGCTCCCAGAGCAATTTCTCATTGTTCTCACGCAATTCTAGATCCAAAGGAATTGATGGAAATTAAAGATACCCGCGAAGATTTAAGATTTAAGAATAATCCTTATACAATCGAAGATCCCAAGATCCTGTTTTATGCGGGAATGCCATTAAAATCCTTTAACGGAAATGCTTTGGGAACTTTATGTGTTTTAGACACCAAGCCTAATTCTCTTAACGAGGATCAAAAAAGTGGATTAAAAGCTCTTGCCAAACAGGTTGAAAACCTTTTTGAATTAAGAAGGCATAATTTAAAACTTGACAAGGTTAACAAAATACTAATCGAAAAAAACAGCCAGCTTAAAGATTTTGCAGCAATTGTTTCTCACGATATGAAAATGCCCCTGGCAAATATGATCTTAACGGCAGATATGTTAAAGGCTAAATATGCAGAAAGATTTGACGAAGATGGAATTAATTACCTGAACTATTTAAAACAGTCTTCCTATAAATTAAGCAATTACATTACCGGAATTCTTCAGCATTATGAAAGTGATAGTCTTACAGAATCTATAATTGAGGAAGAATTCGATATTCATGATCTTCTGGAAGAAATTATAGATTTATTGAACATAAACTATAATTGCGTAATCAATTTGCCAGAGGAGAATTTGATGATGAACTGCAATAGGATTGCCCTGGAACAAATTATACTCAATTTGGTTAGCAATAGTTTAAAATATAATAAGAAAGAGGAAATTGTTATTGATATAGATTGCAGAAAAGGGAGTGAATTTTATCATTTCACAGTAAAAGACAATGGAATTGGTATTCCAAAGGACAAACAAGAGGATATTTTTGAGCTCTTTACAATTATAGAAGAAACCGATAGAAGCGGAAATAGAGGGAATGGAATTGGGCTTTCTACAGTCAAAAAATTAGTGAATTCTCTGGGTGGAGAAATCTCTGTGGATTCTGAAGTTAATAAAGGTACCTCATTTCACTTTTCAATAAATCATACTATTTGTGATGACAATTAATCCCTGTAATTTGTATACTATTTAAATCCCATTTCAGTTAAAAACCTGATAATCTTAAATTGGTTTTCCCAAACTCTTTTTCACTTTTCCGTTTTCTTTCCTCATATAAGCTTACAAATATTTAGATTACAGTTAACTATTAGTAAAAAAATCCTTATTATTGATATGATTTAAAGAACCGGCTAGATCTTCTATATGGAGTATAATTCCAAATTAACCCAAAATTCCAAAAATACAGTAATTCAGGATTACCAAATTTTAAGTTTATCCAATGATAAAGATTACGATGACTTAATTTTTCTGGCTTCCTCTATTTGTAATGTACCCGTTGCATACCTGGGGATTGTAGCTGATGAAAAGGTTTTATTTAAATCTAAAACTGGAATAAGGTTAGATGAAATAGATCTTGAAAATTCCTTTTCACAGGCAACTTTGGAAAGCGAAATGGAATATTTTTCAGTAAATTTTTCCGAAGACCCAGAACTTTTTCAAAAGGCTCTGCCTTATTTCAAAAAGGATTATAAATTTTATTGTGGCGTTCCAATCATTAATGCGAAAGGTTTGCCTATTGGAGCATTAAATATTCTTGATGTCAAGGAACGGGAACTAAAAGATTTTCAGAAGAAATCGCTTAAGGTTCTTGGCAACCAAATTATGAAGTTGCTTGAGTTTAGAAATCAAAATAATAAATTCCTCCAGATCCAGAATAAACTGAAACAGAAATATCAGGAATTGGAAAAATTCGCCAGCCTGGTTTCGCATGACATCAAATCTCCACTTGCAAATATTATCTCTTTAACAGAACTTTTAAGGGAAGAGAATAAAGATAAATTAAATGAAGAAACCCTTCAGTATCTCAATTACCTAGTAGAGTCCTCATATTCTCTAAGAAATTATGTAGATGGGATCCTTAATTTTTATCGTAGTGAAAATATCCTGGAAAAGGCTGCTGAAAATGTTGACCTCCATCAAATCCTTAAAGGAATAGCACATTTGTATGATGTTTCAAATGATGTTGAAATTAAATATCCAGAGACCGCCAGTCTAAAAAAAATCAATAAAGCCGCCCTGACTCAAATACTTTTGAATCTTATTAGCAATGCTTTAAAATACAATGACAAGGAACTTCGTAAAATTAAAATAAACTTTCATGAAACCCATGATTTTTACCATTTTGAAGTCATAGATAATGGAGTTGGATTTTCTACAGAGAATTCAGACAAAATATTTGAATTGTTTCATACCCTGGACACGAATGACCGGGAGGGTAACCCAGGAAGCGGTATTGGACTTGCAACCGTAAAGAAGTTGGTAAATAGCCTTGGAGGTGAGATTAGCGTAGATTCAACACCCGGTTTGGGCAGTAAATTTTCTTTTAGTATTAGAAGACATTAATAGTTTAACAAGCTTCCATTTTTAAGGGCTTTTTATATATTTGATAAATATTCAAAGCACAATGCAGTTTCATCATCCCGAAGTTCTCTACGCCCTCTTCCTGTTGATAATCCCTGTAATTGTTCATCTTTTCCAACTTAGAAAATTTCGTCGTGAGGATTTTACCAATGTCAAATTTCTAAAACGAATTACCCAACAAACCAGAAAAAGTTCAAAACTCAAAAAATGGCTGGTACTTGCCACACGGTTATTATTGCTCGCCAGTATAATTTTAGCTTTTGCACAACCCTTTTTTCCTGAAGAAACTATAGAACCTGGTGCAATTGAAACCGTCATTTATCTGGATAATTCCTACAGTATGCAAGCAAATGGTCAACAGGGACGGCTTTTTGACCGCAGCATTCAGGAATTGCTTGTAAACTTGCCGAAAGATCAAGAATTTACTCTTTTCACCAATACCGAAGAATTTCCGAATGTTACTAGGCAGGATCTTCAGGACCTCGAATACGCTTCAACACAACTTGATTATAAAACCATTGTATTAAAAGCGGAGAGTTTCTTTTCCCGCGATCCTACAACCCAGAAAAAATTGCTGCTTATTTCAGATTTTCAAAAGAGCTTTGCACTGCCGGAAGATTTGGAAGTAAAGAACACCAAGCTATATGCACTTCCATTAAAACCGGAACGGTTTGAAAATATTCGCCTGGATTCAGCATTTATTTCCCTTGAAGGCGCTGGAGATCAAATTTTAAATATAGAAATAAGCGCTTCGCAGGATTTCACGGGTAATACCGCGGTTTCACTTTATAACGGCGATAAGTTAATAGGAAAAACCGGTGTGGATTTTTCTGAAAACATACAGCAACAACTTAATTTTCCTATTTCTGAAGAAGAAATACTTTCAGGAAGTATTCAAATTGAAGACAATGGTTTGGCATTTGACAACAGCTTATTCTTCAGCATTAATAAAACAGAACCTATAAACATCAGCAGTATTAATAACGCAGATGATGCATTTCTTAAAAGGATTTTTACCACCCCGGAATTCAATTTTACATCTTTTGCAAATACAGAAATAAATTATAATGCGCTTGCTTCAGCAAAAGTGATCATCTTAAATGAGGTTTCTGAAATTTCGAATTCTTTGTTAAACACGCTTCAGCAAAAAAAGCTGGAAAATACTGTATTCATCTTCATTCCTTCTGTGGCTGAAACAGGCAGCAATTACAGGTTGTTTATTCGTGAGCTTGGCGTGACAGGATTTCAGAACAAACAAGAGCAGGAAAAACGAATTACCGGAATATCATTTCAACATCCCATATACCAGGGAGTTTTTGAGGATGAGATCGCTAATTTTGAATATCCGAAAACCCAGGTTTCATATAAAATATCAGGTTCAGGACCTTCTATTCTATCATTTCAGGATAAGGAACCATTTTTAATTGGGATTGGAGATAATTATTTTTTTAGTGCAGCCTTAAATTCCAAAAACAGCAATTTTATACGTTCCCCTTTAGTGGTTCCTACATTCTATAAAATGGGGATTTCAGCACTTCAGCCCACTCCGCTTTATTACATTTTAGGAGAAACCAACCTTATAGAAGTACCGGTAAGAACTGGAAATGATGAGATTTTACAATTAACTTCCAAAACCGCCAATTTCATTCCGCAACAACAGCGATTCTCAAATAAGGTAGAAATGATTACCGATGAATTTCCACAAAAACCGGGGAATTTCAATATTTCACAAAATGAACAAACTGTTATGGGCATAAGTTATAATGTGAACAGAAAGGAAAGCAAATTGATCTACCAGGATATTGAAAACATTCAAAACGTGGAAATTTTAAATGACATTCCTGAATTTATTTCATCCGGCGGATATAAGAAAGATGTGGATTCGCTTTGGAAATGGTTTGTTACTTTTGCTTTGTTATTTTTAATTATGGAAACCTTACTCTTAAAATATTTTAAATGAAGCTACTTCTTAGATCGGCCAAAATAATAGATCCCAATTCAGCCTACCATCATAAAAGGGTGGATCTTTTTATTAAGGATGGAAGAATTGAAAAAATTGGGACTTCTCTTAATATTGCGGAAGTGGATAAAGAAATAAAATTAAAGAACCTTCACGTTTCCCCTGGCTGGTTTGACAGTAGCGTGAGTTTTGGTGAACCTGGTTATGAAGAGCGTGAAACCATCTCAAACGGGCTTAAAGCTGCGGCAAAAAGCGGCTTCACGCATATTGCACTCAACCCGAACACAAATCCCGTTTCCGATGATAACGGTGCGATCACCTCCATACTTTCCAAAGCCAAAAATAATGCGGTAAAACTGGTACCTATTGGCTCCTTAACTAAAGGAAGCGAAGGTGTAGATCTGGCAGAACTCTATGATATGCACCAGGGAGGGGCCATCGCTTTTGGAGATCATAAAAAATCAATAGCACATCCCAATTTATTAAAACTCGCCCTTCAATATGCCCAAAATTTTGATGGATTGGTGCTTTCCTTTCCTCAGGATAATAAGATTGCAGGAAAAGGATTGGTAAATGAGGAAGTTAGCAGCACATTTCTTGGTTTGAAGGGAATTCCTGCTCTTGCAGAAGAACTTCAGATTATTCGTGATCTTTATATTCTGGAATACACAGGCGGAAAATTGCACATCCCAACTATTTCTACAGAAAAATCGGTTAGACTGATAAAAGAAGCAAAAAAGAAAGGCCTGAATGTAAGTTGCAGTGTAGCAATTCATAACCTGTTGTTTACAGATGAGCTACTGAAGGAATTTGATACGAACACAAAAGTTCTACCTCCCTTACGTACCAAAAAAGACATAAAGGCACTTATAAAAGGATTGAAAGAAGGAACCATAGATATGGTTACCTGTGACCATTCCCCTATTGATATAGAACATAAAAAGGTGGAATTTGAATATGCCTTATTTGGCAGCATAGGTTTAGAATCGGCATTTGGGGCATTATTACAAATATTCACCCTGGATGAAACCATCGGATTTTTAACCGGAAGCCGAAAACGTTACGGACTGAAAATGCCGGTTATAAAAGAAGGAAAAAGAGCGAATTTAAGTCTGTTCAGCCCGGAAGGAACTTATACGTTCACCCAGCAACATATTTATTCCGCTTCTAAAAACAGCATCTTCCTGGATTCGAAGCTTAGCGGAAAAGTTTACGGGATCATCTCAGGAAAAAACCTTATTCTTTCTGAATAAGCATCAAAAAATGATACTTTTGTTTAAAGGCACGATTTAAAAATAAATTTCTATGAATACCACCGCTGAATCCGGAAAAACTGCAGCAATAATTTCCTACCTGACAATAATCGGGACTATTATCGCTTATTTCATGAATAATGATACCAAAAACACCTTTGCCAGCTTTCACATCCGCCAGGCTTTAGGTATCCATATTACCTTTTACGTACTTGGAGCGCTAATAAGTATTTTTGACAGTTGGATGATTTCATACTCCTTTTGGATCTTTATAGCGGTACTTTGGGGGTACGGAATGGTAACAGCAATTCAGGGTGAACAAAGAGAAGTTCCAATTCTTGGAGCACAATATCAAAAATGGTTTAGCACTATCACTTAATGAAAACTCAAAATTTATCTTTACATCATATAATTAGGGAATCTTCCCTAAAAGACCAAAAAGTTCCTACTCTGTTCATGTTCCACGGGTATGGCAGCGATGAAAATGATCTTTTTTCGTTTGCAAATGAACTTCCGGAGGAGTTGATGATTATCTCCGTTCGGGCACCCTATGCCATGGAACCTTATGGAAATGCGTGGTATGCTATTAATTTTGATTCTGTTCAGGGGAAATTCAGCGATAATGTTCAGGCCAGGGAATCCAGGGATAAGATCGTTAAATTTATAAAAGAGGCAATTACGCATTACCCTGTAGATCCGGACAATATCACATTACTGGGATTCAGCCAGGGTACTATTCTTAGTTATGCGGTTGCTTTAAGCCATCCTGAAATGGTTAAAAACCTTATCGCGTTAAGCGGATATATTAACCTCGATATTATGGAGGAAGATTTTTCTAAAAACAATTTTTCCGGCCTGGATATATATGCTTCCCATGGAAGTCAGGATCAGGTTATTCCTGTCACCTGGGCAAGAAAAGCACCCGAAAAATTAAAAGAATTGGGAATTTCTCACCAATATTCAGAATTTCCTGTTGGCCATGGTGTAGCTCCCCAAAATTTTATGGAATTGAAAGGCTGGCTGAAAAAACGGATTTAATCTGCTGGATATAAAAATGATTTTTCTGTGGTGAGTTGTAGATTATTATTTTCATCTACATCATAAGAGATTAAAAGTTCACCCCAAAACTTCCCATCGGTAAAATCGGCAATGATCCATTTATGGTTTAGGACCTTCACTTTATTGATACGCATTGCACCTTCCATACCTTCAAAAGGAACAAGTTCATTATCCTCATCTGCCCTGTTTCTGCTAATTATTTCATCTTCAACCTTACGAGTGAATTCTTCCGCATTTATTCCCTGATCTTCAAAATAGGAAATCGCTGCTTCATTTTGGTTCATCGAGAAATAATTGAGCCCGGCATTTTTATTGGAAAGCACTTCATTCTGAATATCAGCCTCAGACAATCTCCCCTTTAAATTTTCGATTTGCGCCTCCTTGGCATCCAGTATCTTTTTATCGTTTACATAAATGAAAACAGTAAACAAAAACATAAAAATAAATAGATACAAAAATATTTTACTGCGCATTATAGTTCAATTTTTAAATTATCATAAGCCAGAAAAATATTTTCCGGCAATTCTGCCTGCACTTCTTCATGAAACCCTAGCTGGTGACTTATATGGGTTAAATAAGCCCTTTCCGGATTCACCACCTTAATAAATTCCAGGGCTTCTTCAAGATTGAAATGGGAATGATGAGGTTCTCTTCTAAGAGCATTGATAACCAAAACCTTTACACCTCTCAATTTTTCAATCTCTTCCTTTTCTATAGTTTTCACATCGGTTAAATAAACAAAATCCTTTAATCTAAATCCAAAAACCTGCAATCTGTTATGCATCACGTTTACAGGCATAATGTCAAAATCTTTAAATTTAAAAGGTTCGTTTTGAATTTCATTTACCTGAACTCCGGGAGAACCGGGATATTTATTTTCAGATTCGAAAATATAATCAAATCTCTTTTTAAGCGAATCCAGCACTCTTTTATGAGCATAAATTGGAATATCCCCCTGCCGGAAGAAATAGGGCCGGATATCATCCATTCCAATAGTATGGTCGTTATGTTCGTGCGTATAAAGAATAGCATCTATATGGGAAACCTTATTGGTAAGCATTTGCGTACGAAAATCCGGGCCACAATCTATTAAGATGTTGTGGGAATCCCACTCTATTAAAACCGACACTCTTAAGCGTTTATCTTTTGGATTTTCACTTAAACAAACCGGATGTGTACTCCCTATGATAGGTACTCCCTGCGATGTTCCTGTGCCTAAAAATGTTACTTTCAAAGATTGTTGTTTTAATGCAAAAGTAAGTATATTTTTTTTCTATAGGAAAGGGTTTTAGTACCTTTGTATTCCTAATATTGTATCAAAAGAAAAGAATATGCCCATCACCATTATGGGGGACAGAGAATTTGAAAATGTCCCTTCAATTAAGAGTAAAGCTTTACGGATCAATCTTAACGAAAATATCTATGGAACCTTTGCCGAAATAGGTGCTGGACAGGAAACCGTTAGAAATTTCTTTAGATCAGGCGGCGCTTCAGGAACTATCGCCAAAGCCATGAGTGCTTATGACAAAGATTTTAGTGATGCTATCTACGGAATTGAAGAGGACAAACGCTATGTCACGGAGGTTCGACTGAAAAAAATGTTATCTCACGAAATCAATTTAATCGAAGAAAGAATAAGCCGTGAAAAACATCCCAATAAATTATTTTTCAGCTACGCCAATACGGTGGCAACAATTGATTTCGCAAAACAATATAAAGGCCACGGATGGGTAGGTGTGCGCTATCAAGTAGATCCCAGCGAGGATTATAACGAAATAAGCCTGCATATCCGTTTTCATGAAAATGACGCACGTTTACAACAAATCACATTAGGTATCCTTGGTGTAAACCTTATTTATGGAGCTTATTATAAATATGATAATCCTAAAAAATTACTTCGGTATTTATACGATCATATAGATAAAGATCAGCTTGAAATTGACACGATAAACTTTTCCGGACCAAGATTCGAACAGGTTGATAACAGGCTGATGAGTTTACAGCTGGTTAAAAACGGAATGACCGATGCGGTAATGTTCGCCCCGGATGGTAACAACATTTTACCCGCAAAAATACTATACAAGAAGAATATTCTCGCTTTACGTGGAAGTTTCAGGCCGGTTACCAAAGTGAATATGGACATGTATAAACAGTCTCTGGATCTTTTTATTAAAGAAAAGAAAGTTTCAGAAGAAAACACCGAAGTGATCTTTGAAATCACCCTTTCCAATTTAAGAGCTGAAGGAGAGATTGATGAACGGGATTTTATGGATAGAGCAGAATTATTATGCTCTTTAGGCCAGACGGTAATGATCTCCAATTTTCAGGAATATTACAAAGTAGTTGAATATTTTTCAAGATTCACAAAGGAAAGAATGGGCCTTGCAATGGGGGTGAATAACCTGGTGGATATTTTTGACGAAAAATACTATCGCCACTTAAGTGGAGGGATTCTGGAAGCATTTGGGAAATTATTTTTTAAAGATCTGAAAGTTTATTTATACCCTCTAAAAGATCCGGAAACAGGAGAGATTGTTAACAGTGAAACCCTTAAGGTTCATCCAAGAATGAAAGAGCTGTACAAATTCTTTAAATACAACGGTAAAGTGGTGGATATAGAAGATTACGATCCGGAAATTCTGGATATTTTCTCCCGTGAAGTTCTCCAAATGATAAGTGACGGAAAAAACGGATGGGAAAACATGCTGCCGGAGCGAACCTCTGCAATGATCAAAAATCAGAATTTATTTGGATATCTTGAGAAGAAGATCGAGAAAAACGTATAAATTTGAACGTATAAAAAAAAGTCGGTTTAATTAAAATTAAACCGACTTTTTTTTATACGTTTTTTTTATGTTATTCTCTTAATTTTAGCTCCAATCGCGCGGAGCCTTTCATCAATATTTTCATAACCCCGATCTATTTGTTCGATATTGTGGATAGTTGACGTTCCTTTTGCAGACAAGGCGGCTATTAAAAGAGCTACACCAGCTCTAATGTCAGGGGAAGTCATCGTGGTGGATCTTAAATTAGATTGAAAATCGTGTCCTATCACCGTAGCCCTGTGCGGATCACATAAAATGATCTTAGCCCCCATATCGATAAGCTTATCTACGAAGAACAATCTGCTTTCAAACATTTTCTGATGTATAAGAACACTTCCTCTCGCCTGGGTCGCAACTACGAGTATAATACTGAGTAAATCCGGAGTAAAACCAGGCCATGGAGAATCACTTATATTCATTATGGAACCATCGATAAAACTTTGAATTTCATATCCTTCAGAATGTGCAGGTATAAAAATATCATCACCTCTTTTTTCAATAGTTATTCCCAGTTTTCTGAAAGTATTCGGGATAATACCTAAATGTTCCCATCCTACATTTTTAATGGTGATCTCACTCTTGGTCATCGCAGCAAGTCCAATATAAGAACCAATCTCGATCATATCGGGAAGTATGGTATGTTCGCAACCTTTAAAGATTTCAACACCCTCAATATGCAATAAATTGGACCCGATTCCCTGGATTTTTGCACCCATGGAATTCAACATTTTACACAGCTGTTGCAAATAAGGTTCGCACGCAGCGTTATATATAGTAGTAATCCCCTTTGCACAAACTGCAGCCATCACAATATTTGCAGTACCTGTTACAGAAGCTTCCTCCAGCAACATATCGTTCCCTGTTAGCCCATTAGGTGCTTCCACCCCGTAAAACCGGTCTTCCTTGTTATAACGAAATTCGGCTCCCAGTTTTATAAAACCTTCAAAATGAGTATCCAGACGACGGCGGCCTATTTTATCTCCACCGGGCTTAGGAATAAATCCTTTCCCAAATCTACCCAAGAGTGGCCCAACGATCATTATAGATCCTCTTAATCCGCTTCCATCTTTTTTGAAGGCTTCACTTTCCAGATAATCAAAATTTAAATCATCACTTTGAAAACTGTAACTTGACCTTCCTAACTTTTCAATCTTTACTCCTAAATTTCGAAGCAGACTTATGAGCTTATTGACATCAATGATGTCTGGAATGTTGTTGATAGTGACTTTTTCGGAGGTTAACAGCACTGCACAAAGTATTTGCAGCGTTTCATTCTTCGCCCCCTGAGGCTGTATTTCCCCTCTTAAGGAATGACCTCCTTCAATTTGGAAAGTTCCCATTTGGTAAGTATATTTTAAAAGCGTTTACGTCCACGTGCTGGTCGAACTGCCTTTTTTGGTGTGTTTTTGAATTTTTTATTGCCTTTTAACAGGTTTGAAGCTTCACTAAGATCCTCTTCACTGTTTTTAAGATTTATAGTTCCCCCGCTTAATTCCTTAAGATGATCAAAGATCACATCATCATCTACCGTCTCCCGGTTCCAGTTGAGATAGGATTTCTTCATGTGGTTGGCGATGGCAAGTACAAGAGCTTCTTTTAATTGTCCTTCTTCCATTTTTACAGCCTCATCGATCATTCTTTTAATATTGTTTCCGTAAAAACGATATTTGGGAAAATTCTGAGGATAGCCCATTGGAGTTGGATGTGCTTCAAGCAACTCTCTGGTAGGTTTTGGAAACGGAGAATCTACATCAAGTTTAAAGTCACTGATGATAAATAATTGATCCCACAATTTATGCTGAAAATCGGGAACATCCCTCAAATGAGGATTCATGTTTCCCATTATGGCAATAATAGATTTTGCTACTTTGTTTCGTTCTTTATCGTCCTCGATGGCAACAGTATATTCAACCATTTTCTGCAAATGCCGCCCATACTCGGGAATGATAAGCTTACTCCTTTCAGAGTTATATTCTAATTCGTATGTCAAAATTGAAATTTAAAGGTAATAACTATAGGTAGAAATTATATCGGGTGCAAAATACTAAATATTATTCAAATCCCCTATTCTTTAAACATTTTAAAGAATAGAAACTCTAGGGCATCAAAGCATTCTTAAAGGATGAAAACAAAGTACCTCAAGGAACCTTCAGATAGTTGGCAAAATGGCAAAAAAAAGCTCCAAACTACAAGGAGATCACTCCATCCACTTTTTCACCAATCTCTATGTATTTTTCAATTACGGCATCCGGATTTTTCATCCTTACATTTACCGAAACACTGGTATATTTTCCTTTTTTAGATCTCGTAGTCTGTATCACTGCACCCATATTGTCAAATACCTGCTCAATGATCTCCACTTTTGATTCTTTTGTAACCACAATAAATTTATATAAATATTCCGTGGGCCACAGGGCTGTATCCTGCAATTTGGCTTTTAAACTTTCGTAAAATTCTTCCGGGTTTTGAGCTGAGTCCATAATAATTGTTCTTTCAATAAAGTGCAAATATACAATCTATAGTTCATTTTTTTTATAGCATACAAATAACGAAATTTGCAAAGTGAAAAATAAAAGAATACTTATTACCGGAGGCCCCGGTTCGGGAAAATCTTCTGTCATCAAAAAACTGGAGACAGATGGCCACTATTGCCTGCATGAGGTTTCCAGGGAGGTTACCGCGGAAGCTCAAAAGCAAGGCATCGATCAGCTTTTTCTGGAAGATCCTGTTTTATTCAGCTTAAAACTACTTGAAGCCAGAGTAAATCAACATCATGAGTCAGGAATCTCTCCGAAGAACCACATTTTCATAGACCGTGGTATCCCGGATGTGATCGCATACATGGACTATTTCGGTACAAGGTATCCCACTGATTTTGAGGAAGCCTGTACAAAATATAAATACGAAAAGGTGTTTTTATTACCACCCTGGGAAGAAATTTATATAACCGATAATGAGCGTTACGAAACCTTTGAACAGGCAAAAATCATACATTCCTACCTTCAAAAAACCTATCTTGGCTTTGGATATGAGCCTGTAGAGGTGCCAAAAAACAGTATAGAAAACCGCTGTGATTTCATATTGAACAATCTTGATGTCTAAATTTGCAGGAAGCAAAGCACATACTTCAAAAGTACTGGGGACACGAATCATTCAGGTCTTTACAGGAAGAAATTATTTCCGAAGCATATAAGGGAGAAGATATTATCGCCTTATTACCTACCGGAGGTGGAAAATCCCTGTGTTTTCAAATTCCGGCATTGCTAAAAGATGGAATTTGTATTATTATTTCGCCTTTGGTGGCGCTTATACAAGATCAGGTAAGTACTCTTCAACAAAAAGGGATTAAAGCCCTGGCGATCACTTCCGGAATTTCCTTTTCAGAGTTGGATGCCCTTCTCGACAATTGCATCCACGGAAATTACAAATTCCTATACCTTTCTCCCGAGCGATTACAACAGGAACTGGTGCAACAGCGCATCAAACAAATGAATGTAAATCTAATTGGGGTAGATGAGGCCCATTGTATTTCCCAATGGGGCCATGATTTCCGCCCAGCCTATCTCAATATTTCAATTTTAAGAGAATTACATCCGGGTATCCCTGTAATGGCTTTAACCGCTTCTGCTACAAAGGAAGTTGTCGTAGATATCAAGGAGCAATTATTACTTCCCAACCCAAAGATCTATAAAAAGTCCCTTGAACGAAAAAATATTGCATTTAATGTTCTTTTTGCTGAAGATAAGATGTACCGGCTTCGGGAATTACTGGAGGATAAATCCAAATCGGCAATTATTTATGTGCGTAGCCGGAATGCAACTCAGGAAATCTCGAGGGAACTTGAATATTATGGATATAAGGTTGCAGCCTATCATGGCGGACTGACCGCAAAAGAGAAATCTAAAAAACTTAGCGCCTGGCTTAAGCAAGATGTGAAAATTATGGTGGCCACAAATGCTTTTGGAATGGGTATAGACAAACCAAATGTTCGAAATGTGGTACATCTTAATCTTCCTGAAAGTATCGAAAGTTACTTTCAGGAAGCCGGACGCGCGGGAAGGGACGATCAAGCGGCATCGGCAACAATCATTACGAACAAAAGCGATATTCCGCTCCTTAAAAATCAGTTTGTAAAAAGTCTTCCGGATATGGAGTTTGTGATCCTTATCTATAAAAAACTGGTAACCTATTTTCAAATCGCTTATGGGGAAGGAATGGATACCACACACGATTTTAATTTCGCCGAATTTTGTAACCGGTATCAGTTTAATTCAATCAAGGCCTATAATGCACTGCAATTACTGGACAGGATAAGTATTCTGAAACTTTCACAACAATATCAAAAGGCGGCACTCTTACAGTTCATCATTTCAAACAAACAACTTTTTCATTACCTGGAAGAGAATTCAAAATTTGATCCAATCGTGAAATCGATCTTACGAACTTATGGTGGGATATTTGAAAATAAAATGCCTGTAAATCTTAATTCAGTAGGAAAAAAAGCAGCTACTTCGGAAGCTGAAGTTATCAAGGTTTTGAATCAGCTACATAAAGATAAGATTGTTGAGTTTGAACATCAGCAAAATGATGCTTCTATCATATTTTTGGTTCCAAGGGAAGATGAAACCGGGATCTATCCATTTTCAAAATACATAAAAAATCAGTTAAAAAACAAAACAGCTAAAATAGAGGCCATTCTCGCCTATGTGGAAAATGACAAAACCTGCAGAAGCCAGCAACTTCTAAATTACTTTGGAGAAAAAAATACCGAAAAATGCGGGATTTGTTCGGTTTGTCTGCCACCGGAAAAAAAGTTTAAAAAGGAATTAATTAAACAGATGTATCTTGGGATTATAGAATTGCTGGAATCTGGAGAGAAAAACTCAAGAGAACTTGTAGCAGCACTCCCCTATCCTGAAGCCGGAATACTCAAGGTTTTGCATTTGATGATGGAAAAAGATATTATTAACTTAAATGCAAGCAATCAATATAAGTTAAAACATTTATGAAATGAGCATAACAGAACACGATATAAATACAAATGAAGATGTGCGAATTTCATATCACCAAAAAAAAAAACAATAAATAGCTACATATGAAAAATTTACGAATAATTTTTATGGGCACCCCGGAGTTTGCGGTTTCTACATTAAAAGAAATCATTAAAGCCGGTTTTAATGTGGTTGGCGTTGTTACCGCTCCGGACAAACCTTCAGGGCGTGGAAGAAAACTTCAGGAAAGCGCAGTTAAACAGTACGCATCAGCACAGGGCCTTCCAATATTGCAACCTTTAAATCTAAAATCTCCTGAATTTATTGAAGAATTAAAATCCCTGAATCCAACAATTCAGGTCGTAGTGGCATTTAGAATGCTACCCAAAGTTTTGTGGCAGTTGCCCGAATATGGGACTTTTAACCTTCATGCATCCCTCCTGCCGCAATATCGTGGAGCGGCTCCAATAAACTGGGCTATTATCAATGGAGAAACCGTTACAGGAGTATCCACATTTTTTATAGATGAAAAGATAGATACGGGTGCGATGATCCTTCAAAGGGAGGTAGAAATTAAAGCAGATGAAAACGTAGGCGAATTACATGATAAGCTGATGCAAACAGGCGCAGATCTCGTTGTGGAGACTCTTGAGTTAATCCAAAATGAAGAAGTTATTCCCAGGAAACAAAATTCTGAAAGCGTCTTAAAAGATGCCCCTAAGCTCACCAAGGAAAATACCCGGATAGACTGGGATGCTCCCATAGTGCAAATTTATAATTTTATTAGGGGACTAAATCCATACCCAGCCGCCTGGACCACCTTAAAAAATGGTTCGGAACAAATCCAAATGAAGATTTACCAGGCTGAAATCTCAAAGGAATCACATAAATTTTTAGTTGGGGAATTGCTTTTGGTAGAGAAACAGCTAAAGGTCGCTGTTAAGGACGGTTTCTTAATTTTAAAGGAAATTCAGTTACCAGGAAAACGAAAAATGCTCACCAAAGAACTTTTAAATGGTTACAATTTTGAAACTGACGCCAAAGTTCTCTAAGGCCTTGTGATTGCTGAAACTATAGATTTTCG
Source organism: Bacteroidota bacterium (assembly GCA_051751125.1). Classification (GTDB taxonomy): domain Bacteria; phylum Bacteroidota; class Bacteroidia; order Flavobacteriales; family Flavobacteriaceae; genus Gillisia. The sequence goes on along the minus strand of JBNJKO010000019.1, from coordinate 10,048 downwards.
TAAAAATCAATCTTATTTTATTAACAAAATGTTAAAGTTATCAACAAAAATTCGTATTTCCCTTGTTATTACTTGCACGGCTTAGAAATCCACATAAATTTGTAAAGCAAATTAACAGAATGTTTAACCAACACTTAATTTAAAATTCAAATTATGAACAAAACGGATTTAATCGATGCAATGGCTGAAAATGCTGGTATCTCAAAAGCAGCAGCAAAAAAAGCATTGGAATCATTTTTAGAGAACGTAGAAAACTCCCTTAAAAAAGGTGATCGTGTTTCTTTAGTTGGATTTGGTTCCTGGTCAGTTTCTAAAAGAGCTGCACGTGAGGGAAGAAACCCACAAACTGGAAAAACTATTAAAATTGCTGCAAAAAATGTAGTGAAATTTAAGGCAGGAGCAGACTTGCAAAAAGCTGTAAACTAATTTTAATAATTAGTAAAATAAAATCAACTCTCCTTCGGGAGAGTTTTTTTTTATAAAAAAACCATAAAAAACAATAAAAAACATTTGAATTTAATAATTAAATCTTTAGATTTAATTAAAGATAGTAATTATGATAGCTTTAAAACCAGCCAAAGGTCTTCTTTTAGTGGCTGAGCCTTCAATCATTGGGGATGCATCTTTTAACCGATCGGTGATTTTGCTTGCAGAACATTCCGAAAGCGGCTCAATTGGTTTTATACTTAATAAAGTTCTTGACTTCACCTTGAATGATCTGATTCCTGAACTCGATAAAGGGTATAAAGTTTATAATGGAGGCCCTGTAGAACAGGACAACTTATATTTCATTCATAAGGTTCCGGAGCTTATCCCTGAAAGTATAGAGATTGCCAATGGCATTTATTGGGGCGGCAACTTTGAAGTTGTAAAAGAATTGATCTTAAACGATTTGATTACTGAAAAACAAATTAGATTTTTCCTGGGATACTCAGGGTGGGATGCGCAACAGTTAAAAGATGAACTGGACTCCAATGCATGGATTATAAGCACGCACCAGGATCCAAAAGACATTATAGAACGTCCGTACCGTTCCTTTTGGAAAGATAAAATGATCGAATTGGGTGGAGATTATATGTTATGGTCCAATGCCCCCGAAAATCCAAGTTACAATTAAGTAAGCCTTGCTTTTACGTTCAGTTTTGAAAGAATTTCTTTTGCCACTTTTGCACCAAATTCCTTTTTCCTATATTTTGTTACCGGCTGTATCCCAACAATCACGTTGGTAATAAACAATTCATCCGCTTTTTGAAGTTCAAAAGGAGAAATTGGAGCTTCCTCTATTTCGAGATCCATCATTTTTTTGATTATCGAAATTACCTGCTTTCTTATAATCCCATTCAAGGCACCTTCGGTTAGCGATGGAGTTTTAACCTTGTTATCCTTTACCAGAAAAATATTTCCGTTTAAAGCTTCTACAACGGCTTTATTTTCATTTAGCAATAAACAGTTGTTATATTGGTTTTCCTTAGCGTAGATGCTTCCCAATACATTTACAGCGCGGTTATTCGATTTGATGGAAGATAATAATCCGCTCGTGATGTAATGGTCTTTAAAAAGTTCTATTTCATATGCATCAGAATTTAGCAGGTAAAATGGATCTTTTAATTCTTCGGCTATTATAAAATAATCGATATCCAGGGTTTCAGGCTGATAATAACCTCCCTGTTTTCTGAATACCGTAAACTTAATTCTTACCGGAGAATTTTCAAGGAAATTTTCCTTGATCAAATGCAGGATTTCCTCTTCCAGGAATTCTGGAGAAAAATTTTCAGGAATTTCCATTCTCATAATTCTCATGGATGCCATCAGCCTGAAATAATGATCTTCCCAGAACATTATTTTTCCGTTTATAACCCGAATCGTTTCAAAAACCGAATCCCCATAGGCCAATCCCCTATTATAAACAGTAATTGTTGCCTGCTCGTTCTCTACTATATTTCCATTTAAATTTACCATAAAAAAGCCCCGTTTAATAAACGGGGCAAATGTAGTATTAAAAATAAAGAAATCTAAGAGGATCCCAATATCTGTTTCAGCTCTGAGATCATATTCTCCCAAAGCATTTTTCCCTCATCAATTTCATCTTCTTCAGCAAAATCTGTTATCATAATGGAAACATCCTTGGTGATTTCATCCACTTGAATCCTTATTTCAAAATAATATTGGGTATCTGCATCGTCTTCCCATCGAAATTTGATACGTTCCCCGTTCTTTTTACTCACCAAATTGGCCTTCTCCTCAGATCCATCCCAAATAAAGGTAAAAAGTTCACCCCGGGAATTTACATTATCTGCATACCATTCGCTTAATCCAGAAGGTGTTGAAATATATTGATATAATAACGAAGGGGATGCCTGAATAGGAAATTCCATCTCGTACTTAACTTTATCTTCCATGCTTTATTTGTTAGTTTTGGGCAATATAAATATTAATTGCTAACATAAAAAATAAACAAAATAAATATTTCAGAAAATAATGTTTGCCTCAACTGAAATAGTTTCTATATTTGCAGCCGCTAAGGAGGAAGGCCTTGTATAATTAAGCTTTTCCTGCTAGCAAAATCATTTTAAAATGGCGAGGTAGCTCAGTTGGTTAGAGCGTCGGATTCATAACCCGGAGGTCAGGGGATCGTGCCCCCTTCTCGCTACTAGTAAAACAAGGCAAAGCCGGGATTCAGTTCCCGGCTTTTTTATTTTAGGTACAACATAGGTAAAACATTTACTTAAATTCATGTATTCATTTTTAATTGTTTCATTTAATAACAAATGAATATAACTAACTATAATTTTAATTTAACCTTCGCACATTTTACCAGATCGATTCGGAAGTGATGGTCCTTTATTTAAATTTTCAAATCCACCTTAACAGGACTTATAAAGGTTCTTTCCTATATGTGTTACTGATGTTATTAAATTTAGAACTACCTACCCCCTCAGCACATCCCCTCCATTCCGTTACTCTCCATTCCGGGGAAAGCGCTTCGTAAAAAAAGATCTTGGACACAGGCAAAAAAGCGAATCCCTTCGTTGCGCTAAACCGCAGAGAAAGCTGAATCGCTCCACTCCACGAAGCACTTTTTTTTCAGAGTCCGCCAGACCTGAACTTCTTTCTTGTTTTATATTAAACCAAATAAAACTTCTCCTGTTTACTGATCCACCTTCCGAACCATTTTACTGTTTACCATTTTTTGAAAAAGCAAAGGTCCGGAATTTAGAAATTAGCCGGCCTTGAAGCTGAACCATCTTCTGTTCGAAATTTTCCTGCGGCCTATCCTAATTCTAAATTCCCGGTTAAAAGCAGATCAAAAAATGGTAACAGCTGCCGGCTCTATAGGAAGTAAATCAAAACCCGGCAGAGCTTTTTTCAGTTCATTTTATATCCCGTTTTTTCATCCTGAAAATCAAAAATGGAAAACGCTCCGGATATAAAAAGTAAATCTGTGGATTTTGTTCAAAATGATCAAAATTTCATTTGTTGTTGTTGTTTGATGGTTTTTGACATTTACAAAAGCTCAAAACCTCCCCGCAGACCCTATTATATATGAAAAAACGGTAAATCTTATTTCAACTCTTTCCCTTATTGATCTGAATTAAAACGCACCTTTTAACAACTGGAATTCAGGAAATATTGAAACCTGTAATGATCCTGATTTTTACTTTTTAGTGATAACCGGAGTATTCAAAATAGTACAGAGATCGGTTTTTTAGTTCCAGGTTTATGCAATTGGCTATTCGCCACATTGTGTGAAATTTTGTCCCTTGGGGGACAAAAAAGGAATAGCAAGAGGATAACGGGCAGAGCCGCGTTATAGATTTCCTTTTTTACTTTAAAACCCTGAAATTCTGTGTTTTAAGCTATCATATTGAGATCGTAAATTAAGAGGAAGATCTTTTTTTTACTAAAATCCTTCCGAAGCCCTTGAAAAGGCAGCAAAAATTTACTAAAAAATGGATGAAGAGTATAAAAATGAAAAGTTCTAGACTTTAAAGATTAAGTCTTCCGTTGTCAAAAAATTTAGACGGTTCAGCCGATCTATTTCTAAATTACAGTCGATGACTTTGTTGTCAATGATTGAATTTTTTGAAATGAAAGGTATTTCTCCAAACGAAGTGATGGGCCCGAAAATGAAAACATTGGAGAGCCTTATCAAAAAAAAGAATCAATGGGGTTATTGCAATTCTGAAAGATATCGAGAAAAGCCAAACCAAGCCAACGGTTGCCAGGATGCAATCTCTTTTTGAAGAGGCCGAACCAAAAAAGAAACCGCTCATCTCAATTCCCCTAATCCCTGCTTAAGTGATTTTGAAATTTCGCATCATGCCCATATCCTCATGTTCCAGGTTATGGCAGTGGTATACAAACAAGCCCTTAAAATCTTTAAACTGCATGACAACCCTGGTTTTCATCCCGGGCATCAGCAAAACGGTATCCTGCCAGCCTTCATTTATAAAGCCATCTTTTATGGCATTCCACAATTGTGGATCTACATCGCTAACATTTCTTTCCAAAATATTGAACTGTAGCTGATGAATATGTACCGGATGGGGCATTTGCATCATATTCCCCATCATCCCTCGACCGCCCATCATACCTCCACTATCGTCACGCCCATTCATCCCGCCGGCATTGATTAATTCCCACACTTCAGTGCTTCCCAGCTTTACGGTTTCTTCTTCAGCTACACCCGTGGTTTCCCATATTCGTCCATTGATAGTCCACTGCATATGGTCCATGGCGAAGACAAATTGCCTTGGGTTGTTTAAATTTTCGGCAGTCGAGGGATCAATGTAATCCGGCATTACCAATTGCCGGGGTAAGGCATAATCATTATTTCCTGAACTAACTGTCTGAACGGTGAAAACAGGATATTCGCTCCCCTGAGGCAGTGAGCTTTCACCACTCTCCATCATCATACCTCCCTGGCCCATCATCCCGCCAGACATTACCTCAAGAGGAAATGACGCATTTTTCAAGGTAATTTCAGCACCCACCGTCTTGTTGGATAGATCCAGCCATACATCAGCCCTTTTTGCAGGGCCCAGCATAAGGTAGGGCAACCCTTTAGGTGCACTTAACAAGCTTCCGTCTATGCCGAAAACAGTGATGGGACTACCATCATCCCATGCAAGCTTATAAATCCTTGAATTGGAACCATTGAGCAATCTCAGCCGGTAGTTACATCCGGCCTTGAGTTTGAGCATTTTTTCAGGATTCCCATTGATCAATATCTGGTCGCCTAAAAAACCGTTCATCCGGTCCATCCTGGATTTCAGATAAACCAGTTGGTTGTTTTTATCAAAAGTGCGATCCTGAATAACGACTGGCAAATCAAACTCACCTTCTGGTAAGTTGAGTTTTTGTTCTTCCTCATCGGTCACAATCAAAAGACCGGCCAGCCCATTATACACCTGCGGACCGGTGCGGCCATGTGGATGCGGGTGATACCAGTAGGTACCGGCCCGGTTCATAACTTCATATTCATATATGTAAGTTTCACCGTTTTCAATGACATCTTTGGGATGGCCGTCATACTGCTCAGGCACGTGCATACCGTGCCAGTGAATAATGCTTTCTTCGGGCAACTCATTTTTAAAGCGAATACGTATCTTTTGACCTTTTCTCACTCTAATGATAGGCCCCAAAAAACTATCAGGCAACCGCTGAAGAGCTTGTTGGTCGCCTTCGATCAATTTACTTTCGAAGGTCCAAACTCTGGTTGTGGTACCGGGAAATATGCTTTTTTCGCTTTGGACTGCACTCAGTTCAATGTCGATATCCGGTAGAAAGTCTTTCGATAACTCAGGTCTAGTCGCCTTACTATAGTTATTCTCACAACCATTTGAGAGAGGCCAGGTTAAGGCAAAAGCAGTTCCCAATCCAGCCTTGAAAATAAAATTCCTTCGGTCAATCTTTATTTGTTTTTTCATTTTTAGTGTGATTTATTTTCGAATCAGCTTTATGAGCAATAGCACAAGTATAGTGATCAGCAACCTCCATCGTGCACGCTAAAACCAATTACCGTAGCTGTTAAACCTTAACCGGCTTTTTTACAGTGGCTCGCTACCTAATTAGTCCAGTTCAGCTCTTTTCTTTTTGAATTCCGCTTCGTCAATTTCCCCTTTGGCATAGCGGTTTTTTAGAGTTTCCAATGGTGACACCTGGTTGTTGCTTCTGGAAGCCGTTCGGTTATTCCTTTGAAAAAAGGTTGTCCCTGCCTAAAGCTATTATTAAAACAGTTACAAGTATTGCTCCGATGATCCATACATCATAATTCTCAATATTTAAAGTAGGTTCCTGCCTAGGTTTCCTCAGCTTGTAGCCTGAAGAATAATGTATTAGTAGTTTTAAGTTACAAATTTTATTTTTAAATCTCTGTGAAAAATTGTTAGAGAATCACCTACTTTCATTTGCACAATTGGATGGGCCAAAGCCTTTCAATTTGATGGAGCGGCTGTACAAAGGGCACATGTGCTCCCTACAAGGCTCCCAGATGTTAAAACCTTTATCCGAATGCTATACCAACTGGCAGTCAAGAATCTTGCGCACTTTACACAAATATTGCAGCGTTGCACTGGGAGGTCACATCAACCGTGATCACATGCTCCTGTCCTAGGTTCGCAATTGCAGGTATATTTTGGTTACTCGATATGCTTGCCGGAATCTCATGGTATCAGAATTTTCTTTATCCTTTCGCTGTTCCTAAGTGAGCCGCGAGCCAATAGACCTTGTTTTTGGAATGGGACTTTATATCATATTTCATCAGGATTTTATTAAATGAAATCAATTTAAAAAAGAAAAAATCCATTGATTTCCTCGATTTTTTAGAAGTATATATTTACACCGTAATCCTTGTACTTCTCAATATTTTTTCTCCTCAATGGCTGACTCCGGATAAACTTCTTTCCATCCCCAATTTTCCCCCTTTAGCAATCCACCAAGAATCTTTCGCCGCGAAGCAAATTCTTCTTGAGTGAATTCCCCATCTTGCAAGACCTTACTTGGTAGTTCTAGGTCTTGCCAGCGAAATTCCGGAGCAGATTCTGTCTTTATTTTGTACTTTTTCTGAACATGGTCTAAAAAATTTGTGATAGACTTTCTTAAAGAATCCACTTCGATGTGAATATCCTTTAGTTGATCACTCTGAAGAATTATACTGATAGCTTCATCCATTACCGCCAAGTTCACCCCAAAGGAACTGTTTTTTTCTAGTGTGTTATAGAAGTGGATAACAGGGTAGGACTGATGGCTGTTTGAATGTTTATCGATCATTTGTTGAAGGGAAATAAACTGTTGTCCTCGTAAAGAAGCTTTCATTTTCAAAAGGTTTTTAAGCACCTCCTGGGGACTTTCACCAAGATGACGGATTAAAAGACTAACAGATCGTTTTTCTATGACCGCAGATGAAACTGAGATGAAATATGTCATGGAGGTAGTTATAATAACAAATCCAAGTAAAGAAAAGCTACTGGTTAGGATTTCGAATAGTGGAGTAATTGGTTTAAAATCTCCCAGGCCGAGGGTGGAAATAACATATCCTGTAAAGTAAAATCGTTCTATGGTGGAAGCTATCTTTCCATTGCTACTTACAACTCCCTCCGGGTTGTAAGAGAAAATGAGGAACAAACCAGTCCAAAAAAGTAAGAGCCATAGAATTAGCACGGGCAAATTAATCCAAACACCACTCAGGTTAAAAACTTTTCTACCAAATAGTTTTGCAGCAGCCAAAAGAACCCGATGCAGAAAAATGGAAAAATATTTTGTCATATTAGCCGCGCCACTAGCCGAAAGAGTAGTGTAAAAAAAATCGTAAAAAACTACCAGCAGTAAAATGATTCCCGCAATTAAGAATAAAGTTCCTTCCATTTTAAAATTTTATTAAAAAAGAGAATTATTTATTATTCCTGGTTTTGAAGCCTGTAAATTATTTTTTTCATTTGTGCAATTTCGCGTTCTTGTGCTTCGATAATTTCCTTTGCAAGTTTTTGTGCTTCGGGATCCTGAATATCGGCTCTTTTACTGACTAAGATTGCAATTGAGTGATGTGGTATCATGGCCTTCATCCACAATACATCACCAATTGGAATTTGCGCCCTTACTAAACCTAAAGCACTAACAAAGATTAAAAGACTACCTGCATAAATAGCAATATTCTTTTTTCGGTTTTTATACATCCCCAGCATCACAGTTAGCATAATCACCGCCATTGCACAAATTCCTAAAATTGCCATATAGAATCTTGTCAGACTAAACCAAACGTGGTCCCAATCATAGGTGTTCAGGTACATGGTTACATACATTGCAATAAATGAGAGAACGAGCATAATTATGAATTTGCTATACATTCCCTTTTTCATTCCGCCATCTTTTTTTTCTTGTGAATTCATTGTTTTGAAAATTTAGTGTTGGTTGATTATTTATTGGTATTGCCTCTTTTTTAGTAAAAGCAAATTGAACTTAGCTTTCCTTGCATAAATGTTCTGTCACTTTATACTTATTTTTACTTTGCTTATTTTGAAATGGTTTTTTCAACTGATCCGCAATTAGGCATTTTTTCACCAAAATATGGATTGGAAATTTCTTCTATACTGGCATACCAATAAGCCCCTTTGTTATCAAAAGCCATTGGACAGAATTTTTTGTAGATCGTACCCCCGGAGAGGGCATCTTCAAACATTGGCCCGGCATTTTCCGTGAATTGGGCAAACAATTCCCTTTGAGCTTCAATATCATCGGTCTCGGACATTTGCTGTGCAAGGGCCTTCATTACCGCCCTTTCTTCAGAAAAAGATTCAGCCATAGAATTTGCTACGTCCTGCACTTGATCTGCATCAGATTCAGTTAAAGCCATTTTTATCTCCAGGTAATTGTGCCATACTTTCCCCGTCATTCCATCAATAAATTCTGCGTTTACAATATCAGGAGTCCTTTCTGTTTCCTGCTTAACTTCTTCCGGAGTATTTATTTCTACCGATTGCTTTTCCTTACAACCAATGAATACTATTAGTGCCAGGGCTGTAATAGTTGTTTTAAATAGTGTTTTCATTTTTTAATTTTAAATAGTTATAAACTTTTCAACCTGATTTCTGATCCAGTACGACAATTTAAACTTTCATTATATCCCTGCCTTAAATTCATAAAAAAATCTTTCAAAAGCGGTACGTGAAGCTGCCAAAAAATGGTCTATGCCAATTAGAAATTGGGGGATAGTCCTCAATCAGCTCTTAAACCTTAAACGAATAAATTGTCCCACTTTAAATAGAAGTCAAATCCCTGTATTTGTCACTTTCACACTTTACGGGATAGTGTCAAAAAAACCGCCTCGTTTTGGTAAATGAGACGGCTTCTTTATTTTAATCTCTACTATTTCTCCATCTTTAATTGATGGTCCTTCATTTTTTTCTTCATCATTTCCATCATCTCAGGATTCTCATGCATCATCGTTATCATCTTATCCATCATCTCCTCCATCATTTTAGGATTCTCCTTCATCATGATCATCATATTACCCATCATCTTTTTCATCATTTCAGGATTCTCCTTCATTTTGGTATGCATTTTATCCATCATAACTCCCATTTCTGCAGGATCATCCATCATTTTTTTTCTCATTTTCTCCTGCATCTTTTTTTGCATCTCAGGATTATTTTCCATTTTTTCCTGCATCATTTTCTCCATTCTCTCCTTCATCTCTGGATTTTGCTCCATCATCCTCATCATACTACCGTCTTCCATCATTTTCATATAATCTTTCATCATCAACATACGGGCATTTTTATCGCTATTCGCAATTTCCAAAAATTCAGAAAATTTATCGGGATCTGAAACTATGTTTTTATAAAGTTCCTTCCTGTTTTCATCGCTTTGTAATACTTGTGCGGCATCAAAGGTTGGTTTGCAACTTACTATTAACAATAATAGTGTTGCTGTCATCGAAAATTTTAGAATGTTTTTCATAATAATTAATTTTAAATTAGTGTTTATTTAGTTATTAAAACCTGGCTGAAAGTCCTCCACCGGCGCCAAAGCGATTGTCATAACTTCCCAA
>JBNJKO010000018.1:0-74645 GCA_051751125.1 Bacteroidota bacterium | reverse complement strand
AGGATTGATATATTTAAGAGTATTAAAAAACAGCGTATGAAAAATTCAATCCTGATATTAATTGTTTTCCTCAACGGAATCTTTATCCTGAATGCTCAAAACACCATCGAAGTGGAAGTCATTAATTTCGATTCTAACAAAGGCGCAGCTTATATTGGCCTTTATAACGCTGAAAATTCATTTTTGGAAAATGAATACAAGGGGGAAGTTGTGGAGATTAAAAACAAAAAAGCTGTTTTGGTTTTTAAGGATATTCCAGACGGCATCTATGCAGTTTCTGTATTTCACGATGAAGATGGCAACGGAAAACTCACCACCAACTTTTTAGGAATACCAAAAGAATCATATGGAGCTTCAAATAATGCAAAAGGAACATTTGGGCCACCTAAGTGGAAAAACGCAAAATTTGAAGTAAGGAACGGAGGATTAGTGAAGGTGAGAATCCGTTTGTAGAGAACTAGGGAAATTTCTGAAAAGAATGGCCATAGAAAAAGCAGTTTATGGGAATGGCATTTATTTTATGTAATAATTAATCCATGCAAACAGATAGCTAAGAAATAAAAAATACGATGCTTCCAACCCCTACACCACCGACTGTAAAATATACGAAACCCCCTATATATCGATGAAAGTACCTGGATGAAACTGGATGTGAGTTCCCGACGGAAAAACGATCGTTTTTGAACAGCCGCCGGGGATTTTTTAAAAAAAAAATAATAAAAATGATGACAGGACGAAACTACACCAGAAAAAGGGGAAAGATCGTAAATAAGAAGTTGGTGTAACGGTCCCAATGTTACCTGCTGGTCTTTTCTCTGGATTGTTAAGCTTAATAGGATTCTGTCGGGTGTCGAATATATCGGTTATTACAATTTCCTTTTCTATGACCTTGTAATTCCCACTCAAAACATAACGGTAATTTTCTTTTAAATCTTCAAGCAATAATTCTGCTTGTCCGGATTCAGGACTTTTTAATAGTTGTCTTGTGGAAGAAAATATTTCTTTTCGAATTTTTGCAACAACTTTATGATTTGCAACATTTTTATGATATTCAACAATATTTTTTAAAGTATCAACAGCAAAATCGGTTTAAATAACTTTCATTCAATTACCATTTTTTCAGCTTTTACCAAAGATACAAAATAATCATTTTTATTTTTCAGATTTTTGTGTCATCAATGGGGCAGGTTATGTGAAAATATTGACGAGGTCATTTGGAAATTCAATCTCATAATCCTAAACATTCCCTATCTTTAGCCTTCTTAAAATAAATATTATATGCTTCACAGAATTTTGATGACATTACTACTTGTAATGTCTTCCGCAACCCTGCTTGCTCAGGAAACTATTACCAAAACAGACAGCTTAAAAAAAGATAAAAAGTGGGATGTTTCCAATCCCTACACCGCCGACTGGAAAATAAACGAAGTTCCCTTAAATACCGATGAAGGGACCTGGATGAACCTGGATGTGAGTCCTGATGGCAAAACAATCGTCTTTGACCTTTTAGGCGATATTTACACTATGCCGGTTTCCGGAGGAAAAGCCACTGCGCTTAGAAGCGGAATGCCTTATGAAGTACAACCGCGGTTTAACCCGGAGGGCTCAAAAATATCATTTACCAGCGATGCCGGTGGAGGAGACAATATTTGGGTTATGAATCCTGATGGCTCTGATGCAAAACAAATCACCAAAGAAGATTTTAGATTGCTGAACAATGCAGTTTGGACAGCCGATGGAAATTCCATCATCGCCCGAAAACACTTTACCTCCGGCCGGTCTTTAGGCGCAGGGGAACTATGGCAGTATCATATTGCCGGAAGTGCAGGAATTCAGCTTACAGAACGCAAAAACGACCAGCAGGATGTGAATGAACCATCTGTTTCGCCTGATGGAAAATACCTTTATTATAGTGAGGATATGTATCCCGGCGGGAATTTTCAGTATAACAAAGATCCCAACAAACAGATCTATGTGATTAAACAATACGATTTTGAAACCGGTGAAACCAATACGATAACCGGAGGACCTGGTGGAGCTGCAAGACCACAGGTTTCCAGGGATGGTAAAAAACTGGCATTTATCAAAAGGGTACGTACCAAAACGGTGCTTTACATTCATGACCTCGCAACCGGCGAAGAATGGCCAGTGTATGATGCTTTAAGTAAAGATCAGCAGGAAGCCTGGGCGATCTTTGGTGTATATCCCGGATTTTCCTGGATGCCCGGAAATAAAGAACTGGTTATATGGACTGGAGGAAAGATCAAAAAGATAAATACAGAGGACCTTGAAGTAACTGAAATTCCTTTTAGCGTTAGCAATACCATCAAAATTGCAGAAGCGCATCATGCCGAGCAGGAAGTGTTTTCTGAAACTTTCAATCCTAAAGTAATTCGGCAGGCAGTAACTTCTCCTGATGGAAAAACCCTTGTTTTTCACGCGATTGGATATCTGTGGAAAAAGAACCTTCCCAACGGAAAACCTCAGCGCCTTACAAAAGGAACCGATTTTGAGTATGAACCTGCTTTTTCTGCAAATGGAAAAGATGTTGTATATGTAACCTGGGATGATAAAAATAAAGGAAGCATCAAAAAAACAGCCGTTTCCGGTGGAAATCCTACAGATCTTATCACTGAAAAAGGGATTTACAGAAGCCCTTCCTTCTCCAATAACGGAAGTTTGATCGTATTTACCAAGGAATCTGGAAACGGGGATCTTGGTCAGACATATACCAAAGAACCTGGGATTTACGTGATGAAGGCAGATGGGAAAGATCTTCGGAAAATCAACAAACAGGGAGATTTCCCGGTTTTTAATAAAGATGATTCCAGAATTATCTTTCAAACCGGAGGAACATTTTTTGGGAGTCTTATAAAGAGCTTAAAAAGCATCGATTTAAGCGGGAATGATGAACGCACCCATTTCAACTCGAAATATGCCAATAGAATGGTACCAAGTCCCGATAATAAATGGATCGTTTTCACCAATTTGCACAAGGCATACGTAGCTCCTTTTGTAATAACAGGACAACCGGTAGATCTGGATGCCAAGACCAAAACTTTTCCGGTTACCCAGATAGCAAAAGATGCGGGGATGAATTTGCACTGGTCCAGCAACAGCAAAAATATCCACTGGACTTTAGGAGAGGAATATTTCACAAACGAGGTTGCCAAAAGATTTACCTACCTTGAAAACTCATCGGATTCTATTCCGGAAATCACAGAAACCGGCCTGAAAATAGGCCTGGAAACCAAAACAGATGTTCCTTCCGGATCCATTGCTTTTACGAATGCCAGGATTATTACAATGGATGGCGATCGTGTTATTGAGAATGGAACTATCCTTATAAAAGAGAATAAGATTGCAGCTTTAGGAACTTCGCAGGAAGTGCAGGTTCCTAACAATGCAAAAGTGTACGATATGGCAGGCAAAACCATTATGCCGGGAATCGTGGATGTGCATGCACATGTAGGCGCTTTTCGTGAAGGCCTTACCCCAAAGAAACACTGGCCGGCTTATGCAAATCTGGCTTATGGAGTAACCACGGCACATGATCCTTCCGCTTTATCGGAAACCATCTTCGGAATTTCAGAAATGATCAAAACCGGAGAAATGGTTGGACCACGTTTATTTTCCACAGGAATCATCCTTTATGGAGCCGAAGGGGATTTTAAAGCGGAGATCAACAGTCTGGAAGATGCCAGATCGGCTTTGAGAAGAACAAAAGCCTTTGGTGCGAATTCGGTAAAAAGTTACAATCAGCCTAGACGCGAGCAGCGCCAGCAGGTAATGCAGGCTGCAAAGGAGTTAAAAATGAATGTGGTTCCCGAAGGTGGAAGCACCTTTTTTCATAATATGAGTATGATCGTGGACGGACACACGGGAATTGAACATAATATCCCTGTTGCGCCGGTCTATAACGATATTTATACACTTTGGGGAAACAGTAAAACCGCTTATACTCCCACGCTTATCGTAAATTATGGCGGAATTAACGGAGAATATTATTTCTATGAAAAAAGCAATGTTTGGGAGAATGAGAAACTGCTTAATTTCACTCCGCGATATATAGTAGATTCCCGTTCAAGACACCGTACTATGCTTCCGGAAGAAGAATATCAACATGGTCCGGTTTTGGTTTCTGAAACCGCAAAAGCCCTTTCCGATATCGGCGTAAAAGTCAATCTTGGTGCACATGGGCAACTTCAGGGTCTTGGTGCACACTGGGAATTATGGCTGCTTCAAATGGGCGGAATGAGCAATATGGAAGCGCTTCAGGCTGCCACAATCAATGGCGCAGAATATCTTGGAATGCAGAAGGAAATTGGTTCTTTAATCGAAGGGAAATTAGCAGATTTGATCGTGCTGGATAAAAATCCTCTGGAGGACATCAGAAATTCTGAAAGTGTTATTTACACCATGATCAACGGGAGGCTTTATGAATCTGAAACCATGAACGAGGTAGGAAATCATCCTAAAGAAAGAACGGATTTTTACTGGGAAAACAACAAATTCAATGAGGCGTTCCCATGGCACGAAAGTACCCAGAGTTTTACAACTCCGGGATGTACCTGCCAGGCAACACATAATTAAAAAATATCAGCATTGATTGAAAACCCTTTGTTCTAAAGAATAAACGGTTTCAATCAATGCTTTTTAATTTATACCTTTGAGACTAATTAGTTTCCAAAACGATGAGACCAGTAAATATTAGAAACCCTTTTAGCTCCAAAAGAATAATAGATGAATCCCTTATCCGGGAACATTTGGCACTTGAACGTACAAAATTGGCAAATGAGCGTACCCTTCTTTCTTATACCCAGGCCTCGCTCTATTTTTTGCTGGGTGGACTGGCTTTATTACAATTAAAGGAATATGAGGATTTAAAGTATATTGGATACCTCGCCCTTATTTTTTCAGGCTTGTTCCTTACAATTGGAATTTGGCGATACCTCGCCCTTAGCCGGAAAATGAAAAAATTACTACGGCCTGATAAAAGCAGGGACAACAAGGAAAAAGAAGAAACAACCGGGAAAAAACCCGGGTAGAATTTAGATACTGTGCTCCAAACAATTGTTCATTATTCCCTTCACCTTGTGGTCATCGGGGCCATCGCGTACTTCTACGATAAAAAAAACTGGAAACGTAACTGGATTATCTTACTTTCCACAATGTTGGTAGACGTAGATCACGTTTTTGCCAATCCTTTATTCGATCCAAACCGCTGCGGAATTGGATATCACCCCCTACATTCCGGAATCCCGATCCTAATTTATTTCCTGGGAGCCGTCTTTATAAAAAACAACATTATAAGGCTGATCTTTATTGGACTGCTTTTCCATATGGTCACGGACTTTATTGATTGTCTATGGATGTTTTCCTATTGTGAAGAATGTTATACTTCCTCAGAACTATATAAGTGGTTTAATTTCCTGCTGCAGTTTCAGCAAGGGCATTTAACGCCGCTTTGATTTGGGATACTAAGGTTTCATTTCCAGAAATTGAATGACGCTCCTGTAAATATTCCGGATCATTATAGGATACATTCACCATTTCATCTTCATCTTCCCAAACCAGCATTTTTTGAGGAAGATCCAAGCCCGTAGATTGGGAAGATTGCATCAATGGCGTTCCTAAATTTGGATTTCCAAAGATGATCACTTTGGTAGGTCTTAGTTCCAGGTCCACACTCGCCGCATTTTCACGGTGATCAAGTTCGGCTACAATCTGTAAATTTTCATTGCCTACAATTGCATTTCGCAAATTTGAATAGGTTGATTCAAAATCCTCATTGCTGGTTTTTGTTATAACTCCTGCTTCCGGATCTGCAACAAGATTTGTGGCGCTTTTAATTTGCGCATTTGTTGCCCCCTTTACCAAATTTGAAAGCGCATTCGATAATTGTCCCAAAGTACTAACTTCAACCAACTCATACCTGGATTCCAAAAATTTAACACTGTTATATACGGCATAAACCACATCTTCTTCATTCTCAAAAAACAAGACTTTTTGAGGTAAATCCAAACCAACAAGTTGATTTTTCTGCATTAAAGGAGTTCCCAAAACAGGATTTCCAAAAAATACAATTTTGGTTGGATTAAGCACCCGCCCTACCGAAATTGAATTGGCAGTATGATCTACTTCTGCAATAATGCTTATCGCCTCATTTGCATTTAGGGCTGCTATAAAATTAGTGTAGGTATCTGCGAAATTATTGGTGCTGGGGGAATATAAAGTACCCGGAATTTCAAGGGTTTCCGCGGGAAGGATCACATCCCCGGGTTCATCATTTGCACAGGCTAAAAAAATCCATAAAAAAGTCAGCAGAGAAATCATCTTATACATAGTTATATAATTATAAAGCTGAAAGTTAAGGCCTCCCTTAAAGTTCGGCAATTTTTTAATGAATCTTTAACCGAAGATCTTAAGAAACTGTTGATTTTCATTTCAGAAAAACGAATCTATTCAACCTAAACCCAACTGCGTTTTTTAGCCTAAAACTTGTATCTTTACCCTCGTTGAATTAATTTTCACTGTCTTCAAACTTAACCAGCCGAAAACTCATTAATATGCATGTAGCCATTGCAGGAAATATTGGGGCGGGAAAAACCACCCTCACAAAATTATTAGCAAAACATTACAAATGGGAACCTCAATATGAGGATGTACTGGAAAACCCGTATTTAGAAGATTTTTATAACAAGATGGAACGCTGGTCTTTCAACCTTCAAATCTATTTTTTAAACAGTAGATTTCGGCAGATTCTGGAGATTCGGGAAAGTGGAAAGAAGATCATACAGGATAGGACTATTTACGAAGATGCCCATATTTTCGCGCCTAACCTGCATTCTATGGGGCTTATGCCCAACCGCGATTTTGAAAATTACAAATCCCTTTTCGACTTGATGGAAAGTGTGGTAAAAGGTCCTGACCTTCTAATTTATTTACGAAGCAGCATCCCAAACCTGGTTTCGCAGATTCATAAACGAGGTCGTGAATATGAAAATTCAATTTCTATCGATTATCTTAGTAGACTCAATGAACGTTATGAAGCCTGGGTGCATCTTTATGACAAAGGGAATTTGCTTATCATTGATGTTGATAATATAAATTTTGTTGATAATCCGGAACATTTAGGGCAAATAATCACTAGAATTGACGCTGAATTGCACGGATTGTTCTAAACTCCATGTAAAATGAATGCTAAAAAAAACCGTCCAAAACATAAGGGTTCTGCGGTTTTGATGAAGAATCCATATTTAGAAAAATTAACCAGGACTCATATCCTGGTTCCTCTTTTTATTTTTACAGTGATCTCTGCCTTTTTAATCTATTATGGATTAGTAGAAAAAGGGTTTCAGGTGCCCGGGATGGTACTGCTTTTTTTATCCGGATTCCTTTTTTTTACCCTTATTGAGTATTTAATGCACAGGTACTTATTCCATTTACCTGTTACCAACCCAAATCGCGAAAAATTGGTTTATACCATTCATGGGGTACACCATGAATTTCCCAAAGATAAATTCAGGCTAGCCATGCCGCCGGTATTAAGTCTTATTCTGGCCACGATATTTTTCATATTCTATCGCAGTATTATGGGAGATTATGCCTTCGGATTTTTAGCCGGGTTTTTAATGGGCTATACCGCTTATTTGGGAGTTCATTACTCGGTACATGCCTTCAGGGTTCCCCGGAATTTTCTTAAAATACTTTGGCATCACCACAGCATACATCACTATAGGGAACCTGATCGTGCCTTTGGCGTTTCATCTCCCTTATGGGATTTTATTTTTCGTACCATGCCAAGGAAATCTCCCGTTGCGCAACAGGAAAATAAAATTGAATAAAACTCAAGGAATCGCGAAGGATTCTTAAAAAAAAGATATCCGGGAATTAAAGGATAAATCCGCTTTCCCTGGCGTGTTCCTCCGCCTCTTTAGAAGAATCGGTCATTAAAACCGGAGTGATCTCAAAACCATCTACGATACTTTGCACGCGCTGCATTTGTCTTTTATGATTTACGCTTCGTAAATAAATTGCGAGGATCCTTTCCGGATATTGCACTGCTATATCCGTATAAATGCTGGCATCATGTTCCCCACTGTCCCCTATCAGAATAAATTTTAAATCGGGATATGTTTTTAGGATATTCTTGATCTCTTTTTGCTTGTGAGGCTTTTCGGGTTTAAGACTCCTGTCAAATGGAGTCCTGAAATTCCGAAGCAAAATTGGTCCTTTGGGAAATTTATTGAAATCCAGGAATAGTTTTAAGTACTGGTACAAATTCCAGGGACTATTGCTCAGGTAAAACATTGGATTTTTGTTCTTTCCGCTTTTCCCTAAATGCAGTTTTTGATAGAGTTCCGGAGCTCCTTTTAAGGGAATTCTTTCGTAGGTATTGGTTAGCAATGAGTTTTTAAGCAACCTAAGCTTGAAAAAAGAAGTCACTCCCGTATGCAAAATTGTATCATCAATATCGCTTATCACCCCATATTCAGCGTCAGTTTCAGGAATCAAAAGTTCTCCCTGGAAATGATCTTTTTCCAATTTAGATTCAGGATTTCGTTCATCCATATATCGAATATCCACTTTTACCCAACCCTCGGCGTCTGCGCGCAAACTAAGATCCTGGAGGACAGTTTTTTCAAAGAGAAAATATCCTTCATCATCTGCTTTGGTGTTTAATTTGATAAAATCGGGGATTTCAAGTTCAATTTGGGCACCTGCAATTTCGAAGGTATCAAACTGGCGAATAGTATTTTTAATGGTTTTAAAAAACGACTGATCTTCCACGATTTTCAAAGGGATATCATCAAGGGCCCTGCCTAATAAATACAGGTGATTCCGCGTACCATAACTCCTGTATGGAGTAATTAGCACATTGTCAATGTTTTTATAGAAACCCAGGGATTTTTTCAGGCGTTTACGCATCTCTTATCATTTTTCATGGCTCTAAAATACCTTTAAACTAAAGATAACTTACATAACACCTCATAATTTAGGGGTACTTTAAGAATTAAGGAGATTGAAGATGCTGAGAAAGCAATGAAAGATGAAGGTCTTATCGTAGAAGCTCTGTGTGTAAAGCATTAAGAAGTTTCCGTCTATGATACTGCGTTGAGATATGCCTTACATTGCAAATCAAAAACGAAATAAGATTGCGTAAGAACGGCTGAATAAAAAAGCGTTTTAAGAGATAGCATCATTAACCAAAAAAGAGCCCGATTAAGGCTCTTTTCCGGTTTATGAAAGGAATTTCTTTTACAAATTATCAATTTGAGCTTTCACTTCTGCTTCTGTTCCCCTGAAAGTTTTCACCTTAACATCAGATTTTCCATTTTCCATAGTTGTAACCCTCACACTGGCAACAGTTTGCTCACCTTCCGTAGTCATTTTAACCTGAACTTCTTTGGAACTGGTTTGTTCGCCATTTGATAGCGAATTGAACTCACTGGTTTGGACCATTCCGGATTCTTCGGGAAGATATGGAATAGCATCTACAGAATGTTCTCCTAAAATTGGTGCGATCACTAAACCTATCAAACAGGTTAGCTTGATTAGTATGTTCATAGAGGGTCCTGAGGTATCTTTAAAAGGATCCCCTACAGTGTCTCCGGTAATAGCCGCCTTATGAGCTTCAGAGCCTTTGTAGGTCATTTCACCATCGATCAACACACCTGCCTCAAAAGATTTTTTGGCATTGTCCCAGGCTCCACCTGCATTGTTCTGAAAAATTGCCCAAAGTACCCCACTTACAGTTACCCCGGCCATATATCCTCCTAAGATCTCGGCGATCATTAAATTTTCAAATCCAAAAAGCATTGGAATAACCACAATAGCTATTGGGAATCCAATGGTTAAAACACCCGGTAATAACATCTCCCTTAAGGCTGCCTTGGTAGAAATTGCAACACATTTATCGTATTCCGGTTTTCCGGTTCCCTCCATAATTCCAGGAATTTCCCTGAATTGTCTTCGAACTTCATTCACCATTTGCATCGCTGCTTTTCCTACAGAATTCATTGCCAATGCTGAAAATACCACAGGCACCATTCCTCCTACGAATAACATGGCAAGTACAGGAGCTTTAAAAATATTGATCCCATCTATTCCGGTAAAGGTCACGTAGGCTGCAAATAAAGCCAAAGAAGTAAGCGCCGCTGAAGCTATCGCAAATCCTTTTCCGGTTGCGGCTGTAGTATTTCCTACAGAATCAAGAATATCTGTACGTTCCCGAACTTCTGCAGGGAGTTCACTCATTTCAGCAATTCCACCGGCATTATCAGAAATAGGTCCAAAGGCATCAATAGCAAGTTGCATAGCGGTAGTAGCCATCATTGCAGATGCGGCCAGAGCAACTCCATAGAATCCTGCAAGTGCGTAGGATGCCCAGATCGCTGCAGCGAATAGCAAAATAGAAGAAAAGGTTGAGATCATACCAGTTGCAAGTCCTGCAATAATATTTGTTCCGGCGCCGGTACTCGATTTTTGCACGATCGATAAAACTGGTTTTTTACCAAGACCTGTATAGTATTCGGTCACGGCAGAGATAAATCCACCAACTCCAAGTCCTACCAAAGTGGCATAGAATACCCGCATTGAAGAGATCGTTTTATATTCAAATCCTTCTTCGCCTCCAATGAAGAAGCCCATGGTCATTGTATTTGTTGGTAACATCCATCGCACAAGAAAAAAGCAGGAAACCGCCACCAAAGCTATAGATACCCAGTTCCCGATGTTCAGGGCGCGTTGTACTTCAGCCTCCTTAGCATTGTTATTGGAAATTTTTACCAGTAAGGTTCCAATGATAGAAATAATAATCCCTACCCCGGCTATAGACATGGGAAGTAAAATAGGTCCAATTCCACCAAAACCTTCATTTACGATATTTCCACCCATATCCTGAATAACATAATTACCCAGAACCATAGCCGCTAAAACCGTAGCAACATAACTTCCGAAGAGATCGGCACCCATTCCCGCTACATCGCCAACATTATCCCCAACATTATCTGCAATAGTTGCAGGGTTACGAGGATCATCTTCTGGAATTCCAGCTTCTACTTTCCCAACAAGATCGGCCCCTACATCGGCTGCTTTGGTATAAATACCACCACCCACTCTTGCAAAAAGCGCAATAGATTCGGCTCCCAGAGAAAAACCAGCCAGGGTTTCCAACACAATAGTCATTTGAGCAGTACTGGTCCATTCTCCTCCCATAAAATAGTGAAAGAAAAATATGAAAAATGCGGTAAGTCCAAGAACTGCAAGACCTGCAACTCCCAATCCCATCACGGTACCACCACCAAAAGAGACCTTAAGTGCCTGCGGTAAACTGGTACGTGCGGCCTGCGTAGTTCTAACATTGGTTTGGGTAGCGATCTTCATCCCCATATTTCCGGCAAGGGCGGAAAAAAATGCACCAAATATAAAGGCGACTACAATTAGCCAGTGTGTGGTAGGAACAATAACAGAAACTCCAGCCAAAACAATACTGGCGCCTATTACAAAAAAGGTTAACAATTTGTATTCTGCATTTAAAAATGCAAGGGCCCCTTCATAAATGTGAGATGCAATATCCTTCATTTTTCCATCTCCGGCATCTTGCTTCATCACCCAAGATCTTTTTATCCACATAAAAAGAAGACCTAAAATTGCCAGTACCACCGGCAAATAAATAATCACTGAATCCATATTAGTTGTTAATTGTTAGTTAATACGGCTAATGTAGTAAAACAGGGATAATTAAAAAAGCAATAACTATTAGGTTATTGCTTTAATCCCTCATTGAGGGTTTAATACCCCGAGGTCTTTGATTTAAATTCTTTGCTTTTAAAAAATTATGGGATTATATTCCAAATCTGCTTTTATCCCCATCGTAATTTTCATATCGCTCTTTACACTGCTTAATGATCTTTTTTGCTTCTGCAGCATCTCCAAATCCTCCAACATCGACTTTCTTTTTCTCAAGATCCTTATAAACTCTGAAGAAATGTTCGATCTCTTTTAATAAATGTCCGTTGAGTTCATCCAAATCGTTAATGCGGTTCCAGATAGGATCTGAAATGGGAACACAAATGATTTTTTCATCCGGTCCTTTTTCATCTGCCATATGGAAAACACCAATTGGCTTAACTTCCATCACTATTCCCGGAAAGGTAGGCTCTGCGACCAAAACCAATACATCCAGAGGATCGCTATCCAAAGCCAGTGTATTAGGAATAAACCCATAATCTGCAGGATACATCATAGAAGAAAAGATCATCCTGTCATACCGGACTTTCTTCAATTCAAAATCATATTCATATTTGTTTCTACTTCCCTTTGGGATCTCTATCAACACATCAAAAGTATCGTTCATTTTCTTATTTTTTATTCTTTTTTCAAGGCGGCAAATATAGTTATTTACAACCTTATTACTATTAATTAAAAGTGAAAACCGAAAGTGGCTGTAACCCCAAATTTTCGGGCATCCGGAATATCAAAGTAATTTCCCCGGAAATGGGCATCGAGTCTCAGGAACTTAAAGATATTCCCAACCCCCAAACTATACTGCCAGTAAGGCTCATCATTTGGCGCTATCAAAGGAATTCCTGATGCGTTCAGGTTTTTATTTTCTTCAGAAATTGATCCCAAAACCCCTTTTATTCCAACTATTTCCCGGAGATTTAAATTCCGTAAACCGGGAATTCTCGCAAATAATCTCCCGTTAAAGTTGTGTTCCAAATGCACCGCCAAATAGGTGTCGGTTACAAATTCATAGAAATTCAACAGGGAAAATGAATTATAAAATGCAAAATAAGTCTGGTTTCCAGGCACAACACTTAATAAACCAAGGGGAACAGCCCCAAAAGTTTTCCCGGCTTCCATGCTTACATTAGATTTACCAAAGCCTCCAATAAAAATTGGCTGATCATAGAAAAACTGAAGTCGCTTATAATCGAAATCGCTGTTCAAAATGTCCTTTACGCCCAGGCTGTAACTTAAAAAGAGGGTTGGGAAATCACCGCCATTAACCACGGTTTTTTCTACGCCGTAACTGGAAGTTTTTCGACCCGGGGAATAATTTATAATCGTCGATATTTCCACCTGATCAATTTCTGCAGCAGTTTGAGTGCGGGCTTCATCTGTATAATAATCAAGGCTGAAACCTGGTGATGCCGGCTTTAAATTTCTGAAAGATCCAGAAACCCGGACTGTGAAATTTTGAAGGGCTTCCATTTCAACAGAAACAACCGAAAGATTTATCGAGCTTAATTTGTCATTATCCCCAAGGTTGATAAGAGAAGATGACGCCAGGCTTCTTCCCAGAACATCGGTAGAATTGGTGAGACTGGTTCCCAACTGCTCAACGTCCCTGCGGGTTCCGGCAGAAACTATCAATCTGGATCTTTTATCCAATAACCAGCTTCCTAAAATTCCATATTTAAATTTCTGATCCCTGAAACCATAGGCCCCATAGCCCTGAATTCTCCAGGGATCATTTTGCCCAAAATAAGTCCTTCCTCCCGCTCTTACCCTAAAACCTTCTACCTCATTGTATCCAAAAATGGAATAAACAGGCCCAAAATCCCAGCCATTAAATTCTATGAAACCAGATTCCGCAATCGTTGCGATATTATACAGCCTGTTAAAAACTTTAACTGTTTGCAGGGTATCTATCATTTTATAAACCGCCCGCTCCTGCCCGCTCAAGGGTTCCATCCTGTTTTCTGCCCAAAAATCATCATCCCTGGTATACACTTCTTTCTGAAATTCGATCACTTCCCTGCGGTAAAATTCTGAAGGTTTTTTTATATTAAATTCATAATCATCATATAAAATCGTCTTTTTTCCTGAGATCCCACGGGAACCCTCTTTTTCCTGAAAAGAAAACTCGGCCTGAAAAACATCCTTTGTTATTAGAAAAAAAGAATCGTTCAGGACCTCAAATTCCTGCTCTATATAAACCCCGTTAATCCAGTTCAAATTGGCACTTTCGGTCATTTCAAGATTGATGTTAAAAATAGCCCAGGTAGTATCATTCACCCAAAAGTTCCCTTTAAAAGTGAGTTCATTTTTCCGGCGGGGATAATATTGTATATTGTAACACCATTTATCGCCTATATAAGCACTGTCTTTAAGGATATAGTTGTAATTGTTGATCCCTGTTGTGGAAAGCGGGCTGATAAAAGTTTTATCGAAAAACTGCAAATAGTTCTCGTAGATGTCATATTCGTCATATACATCCTTTATCATGGCGATCAGGTTCTGGTTTTCATTGAAACCGGAGTTCTTGTTTCCCAAAAGATCCACGCGTTTTTTTCCGGTCTTGTTATCCCCATATACTTTAAGAGCCGATTCATTTATGAAGATGGGCAAATAAGCTTTTCCTGTAATTTTATTGGTGTCGAGATTATCGAAGATGAATTCCATCCCATTGAAGAGGGGGTTTTTGATTACAGAACTGTCGATGGAATTAAGATCAAATTCCAACTTTTCATATTTCCGGAACTGGTACTGCGCAAATTTATTAACCCCGTTCTCCCGTTTGTTTTCCCATATCTTCCGAAGAATATCCAGGGCCGGATTATTGGTTTTTGAAGTTTTTCCCTGATAGATCATCACTTCCGATAAACGCTCTGAAGCTTCGGTTAAAACCACCTTCATGTTCAGGTTATCACCCTTCTTTAAGGGAATTTTCAGGGTTTCATAACCTACATAGGAAAATTCAGCTGAATCCTGATCTTTCCCGGATGTTAGATAAAACTTTCCCTGCTCATTGGTGGTGGTTCCTTCAGAAGAATTCAGAAAAACAACATTGGCAAAAGGCACCGGGGTTCCCATCCCGTCCTCCACAACTCCACTAATCCGGGTTTGTGCATAAGAGCCAAAAAAGGTAGCCAGAACAACAATAAAAAGGAAGATTTTTTTCATAAAAGGGCAAAAAAAAACTTCACCTGCAAGAGATGAAGTTTTCAATGTTAGTTTATATGCCTATTTGTAAAGCACCTTTTTTACCGCTTTAACAACATCGGTGCTATTTGGTATCCATTCTTTTAAAAGAACCGGAGAATATGGCGCCGGAGTATCGGCAGTATTGATCTTGATTATTGGCGCATCAAGGTAATCGAAGGCGTGCATTTGGACCTGGTAGGTAATTTCTGTAGCGATGTTCCCAAAAGGCCATGCTTCTTCCAAAATCACAAGACGGTTTGTTTTTTTAACCGATTTAAGAATAGTTTCACTATCCATTGGACGAATTGTACGTAAATCGATGATCTCACACGAAATACCTTCTTTCTCCAATTCATCTGCAGCTTTATAAGCTTCCTTGATTATTTTTCCGAAAGAAACAATAGTAACATCGGTTCCTTCTCTTTTCACATCAGCTATACCCAGTGGAATGGTGTATTCCTCTTCAGGAACTTCTCCCTTATCACCATACATTTGTTCACTTTCCATAAAAATAACAGGATCGTTATCACGAATAGCCGATTTTAGAAGTCCTTTTGCATCATAAGGATTGGAAGGCACCACTACTTTTAGACCCGGACAGTTGGCAAACCAACTTTCAAATGCCTGGGAATGTGTTGCTCCTAACTGACCTGCAGAAGCTGTAGGCCCACGAAATACGATTGGGATATTGAATTGCCCACCGCTCATTTGTCTTAATTTCGCAGCATTGTTTATAATTTGATCAATTCCTACCAGCGAGAAGTTGAAAGTCATATATTCAACAATTGGTCTGTTGCCGTTCATTGCGCTACCGATGGCAATCCCGGAAAAACCAAGTTCTGCAATTGGTGTATCTATTACTCTTTCAGGACCAAATTCGTCCAACATTCCTTTGGAGGCTTTATAGGCGCCGTTATATTCTGCTACTTCTTCTCCCATTAAGTAAATGCTGTCATCTAATCGCATTTCCTCACTCATGGCTTGTTGTATGGCTTCTCTAAACTGAATTGTCTTCATTATGTCGTAAAATAGTTAAGGTCTCTATTAAAAAGCAAAAATAGTAAATCAAAAACCTCGGGGCAAGCAATAAGTTGTGAATTGAAAAATACTTTTAAAAATTTGAATCAGCCTAGGGGAATTAAAACCCTTAGTGAGGGATTCAAAAAAGTTTAAACTCCTACTTCAGGATAAAATATTTGCTATGCACGCATAGTAAATTTTGATTTAATTTCCTTATCTTCGTAATCCATAAATTTTAAACTCTTAAAAATACTCTATAAATGAAAATATTAGTGTGTATAAGCCATGTTCCGGACACTACCTCAAAAATCAATTTTACCGATGATAATACCCAATTTGATACCAACGGGGTTCAGTTTGTAATAAACCCCAATGATGAATTTGGCCTTACCAGGGCTATGTGGTTCAAGGAAAAACAGGGAGCGACGGTAGATGTTGTAAATGTAGGAGGACCGGAAACCGAGCCAACACTTCGTAAAGCCCTTGCTATTGGAGCAGATAGCGCAATTCGCGTTAATACTCCCGCAACCGATGGCTTCCAGGTAGCCAAACAACTTGCTAAAGTTGTAACAGATGGCGGTTATGACCTCGTTATTGCAGGGAGAGAATCAATAGATTATAATGGTGGAATGGTGCCGGGAATGCTTGCTGCACTGCTAAAGGCAAACTTTGTAAATACCTGTATTAGCCTGGAAGTTGAAGGAACCGAAGCAAAAGCCATTCGGGAAATTGATGGTGGTAAAGAAAGTGTTACCACTTCCCTTCCATTGGTAATTGGTGCTCAAAAAGGACTTGTTGAAGAAAGCGACCTTAGGATACCAAATATGCGCGGGATTATGCAGGCAAGAAAAAAACCGATGAATGTTTTAGAACCTGAAGAAGTAGCAGTTCAAACAACGATTGCCAAATTTGAAAAACCAGAACCAAAAGGTGCTGTTAAACTGGTGGATCCGGATAACTTAGATGAACTTATCAATTTGCTGCACAACGAAGCAAAAGTTATCTAATAAATTTAAAATTAGCCTACTAAAGTTCTAAAAAAAAATACATCACAGGTTTTCAAAACCAAAATAAAAAAATAAAATATGTCAGTTTTAGTATATATAGAATCCGAAGATGGGAAATTCAAAACAGCTTCCTTTGAGGTAGCTTCGTATGCCAAGGAAATTGCCCAAATGCTTGAAACAGAAGTTACCGCAGTAACCTTCAATATTGAAGATCCTTCAGAATTAGGGAATTACGGAATAGATAAAGTATTAAAAGTAAACAACGATAAACTGAAGAATTTCAATGCTGAAGCCTATGCCGATGTATTGCAACAAGCTGCAGCAAAGGAAGAATCAAAAGTATTGGTTGTAAGCCAGAGCGCAAACAGCAAATATCTCGCTCCGCTTCTTGCCGTTCATCTAAATGCTGGTTATGCTTCAAACGTAGTTGCATTGCCGGAAAGCACCAGTCCATTTACAGTAAAAAGAACCGCTTTTACCAATAAAGCCTTCAGTTTCACCAATATTGAAACCGATGTAAAACTTTTGGGATTATCTAAAAATGCTTTCGGATTAAAAGAAAACAAAGGCGACGCTGCTGCTGAAGATTTTTCACCAAGTCTAAACGATGAAGATTTTTCTGTCCAGGTTACCAATGTGGATAAGGCTAAAGATAAAGTGACAATTGCTGATGCAGAAATAGTGGTTTCTGGTGGACGTGGTCTTAAAGGACCAGAAAATTGGGAAATGCTGGAAGAACTTGCAGATATCCTTGGAGCGGCAACTGCCTGTTCAAAGCCCGTAAGTGATATGGGATGGAGACCTCACGGAGAACACGTGGGCCAAACCGGAAAGCCGGTTGCAGCCAATCTTTACATAGCTATTGGTATTTCCGGAGCTATTCAGCATTTGGCGGGAATAAACGCCTCTAAAGTAAAAGTTGTTATCAATAATGATCCTGAAGCACCCTTTTTTAAAGCTGCAGATTACGGAGTTGTGGGTGATGCCTTTGAAATAGTCCCGAAACTAAATGAAAAACTAAAAGAATTTAAAGCTAAAAACGCATAATTTTTATAACTTGCAAGCCTTTAAAGGGCTGTCTGAATTTGGTATCTTGTCCTTATTTAGACAGCCCTTTTTAATTTTCGATAAATGAGTTTAGTACGCCTTAACATAAAAGGAATATCTTATAGTCAAACCCAAAATGGCGCCTATGCACTTATTTTAAGTGAAGTGGATGGCGATAGGAAACTCCCTATTGTGATTGGTGCTTTTGAAGCCCAGTCTATCGCGATTGCGCTTGAAAAAGAGATCAAACCGCCAAGACCGTTAACCCACGACCTGTTTAAGAATTTTTCCGACAGGTTTGAAATTGTGGTAAAACAAGTGATCATCCACAAACTCGTGGATGGAGTATTTTATTCAAGCCTTATTTGTGAGCGCGATAAAATAGAAGAGATCATAGATGCGCGAACAAGTGATGCAATTGCACTGGCACTTAGGTTTAACGCTCCTATCTTTACTTACAAAAATATTCTAGACAAAGCCGGAATCTATTTAAAAGGAGAACAGGAATCTGGGACTCCAAAACCCTCATCTACAACTATAGAAAATATGGATGTCGATGATATCCTACCCGAAAAAGAAGAAAAACCGGATGCAAATTATAAAAAAATGTCCCTGGACGAACTGGAAACCTTACTCTCTCAGGCAGTAAAAAATGAGGATTACGAGAAAGCTGCCCGACTAAGAGATGAAATTTCCAAACGCAAATAGAATTTGTTCATGAAGAAACATTGGTTTACCCTGTTTTTTTTATTATTTGGTATTTTTATAGTTCAGTCGCAAACCCTCTCAAAAAACTGGAGTTTTCAGGAGAATGAAGACAGCGCACAAATTCAAAAGCATTTTTCAAATCAGGATCAACTTATTCTTAACGACGGCCGGTTTGAGATTAAAACTGCAGAAGGAGATTCTATAAAAGCCCAGGGAGACTATCTCTACCAAAATAATTTACTTGTATTTTTCTATAATCCTCCCAATGACACGATCATTAATTTTCGTGTTTCTGAGTTGAGTGACACATCGCTTAAAATTTCAGATAACACCAACACTTATACTTTTAAGGAGACACCTCAGTCCATTGAAGAGATTATCCCTGCAGAAGCTTCCAAAGAAATGATTCCCAGCGCTGGTCTTTCAATAGATAGCGTTTGGAGAGGTATTTTAGGAATGATCGTCCTTCTTCTTATAGCATTTTTCTTCAGCAGCAATAAAAAAGCTATCAATTGGAAAACAGTTTTAATAGGACTTACCGCACAAATGCTTTTAGCTATAGGTGTCCTTAAGGTAACTTTTATCAAAAATATATTTGAATTCGTAGGGAAAATATTCGTGCTCATCCTTGATTTCACAAGGGCAGGAAGTGAATTTCTACTTGGGGGAATGATGGATGTGGACAGTTTTGGGTTTATATTTCTATTCCAGGTACTGCCTACAATTATCTTCTTCTCTGCCTTAACTTCCGTATTATTTTACCTTGGAGTAATACAAATAATAGTAAAAGGTCTGGCGAAGATTATGACCAAAGTGATGGGAATTTCCGGAGCAGAAAGTTTGAGTGTTGCGGGAAATATATTTTTAGGACAAACCGAAGCTCCATTGATGATTAAAGCCTATTTGGAACGAATGACACGCTCTGAAATTTTACTGGTGATGATTGGTGGAATGGCTACGGTAGCCGGGGGTGTTCTGGCCGCATATATCGGTTTTCTAGGCGGAACAGATCCTGTATTGCGCCTGCAGTTTGCAAAACATCTATTGGCAGCATCTGTAATGGCCGCTCCGGGAGCGATCGTTATCTCTAAAATATTGTATCCGCAGCAAGAAGCCATCAATACCAATGTGGAAGTTTCTTCTGAAAAAATTGGATCCAATATCCTTGATGCCATTGCAAACGGAACTACTGAAGGATTAAAACTTGCAGCGAATGTTGCTGCGATGCTGCTGGTATTTATTTCCTTTATAGCAATGATCAATTATATCCTGGGATACCTGGGGGGAATTACATCCCTAAACACGGTTATGGCAGAATATACCCCCTACTCCAAATTCTCACTGGAATCTATTTTAGGGACAATCTTCGCCCCGCTTATGTGGTTAATTGGGGTTGCAAAAGAAGATATGATGTTGATGGGACAGTTGCTGGGAATAAAACTTGCCGCAAGTGAATTTGTAGGCTACATACAACTTGCCGAACTGAAAAACCCGCTGAACGCACTAAGCCTCAATTACGAAAAATCGGTGATCATGGCTACGTATATGCTTTGCGGTTTTGCCAACTTTGCCTCCATTGGGATACAAATTGGCGGAATAGGATCGCTCGCTCCCGGAAAACGCAAAACCTTGTCGGAATTTGGGATGAAAGCATTGATAGGAGGAACAATTGCCTCTCTATTGTCTGCGACCATCGCAGGAATGCTCATTGGCTAAATCGATTACCCTATAATTATTTTACCAGCTGTGCTGAAGGCAGAAATATCAAGAATTTTGGGGCAAAAGTTTCAATCCATCTCCCGATGCTATATTTTAGCTTTTGAAATTCTTTCAGATCTTTTATATTTGAAAGTCTATCTTCGGAATCTATTTTGCAGAAGCAAGATTGCATCAGCTAATAAAATTCACTGACCCGATTTAAATCAGAAAACACCTATGAAACAATATCACGATTTAATAAAACACGTTCTGGAAAACGGAGTTCAAAAAGGAGACCGCACCGGAACAGGAACCAAAAGCGTTTTTGGTTATCAGATGCGTTTTGATTTAAGCGAGGGTTTCCCGATGGTCACCACCAAAAAACTTCACTTAAAATCCATAATACATGAACTGCTTTGGTTCTTAAACGGGGATACCAATATTGAATACCTACAAAAGAACGGGGTAAAAATATGGAACAGCTGGGCAGATGAACAGGGAGACCTGGGGCCTGTTTATGGCCGTCAATGGAGGAATTGGAACAATGAGGAAATCGACCAGATAAGAGACCTTATAAAAACCCTGAAGACCAATCCCAACAGCCGCAGAATGTTGGTTTCTGCATGGAATCCTACTGTTTTGCCCGATACTTCAAAATCATTTTCAGAAAATGTAGCTGAAGGAAAAGCGGCGTTACCACCCTGTCATGCCTTCTTTCAATTCTATGTAAGTCCACCTCAGGAAGATGCAGGAGAAGATGCAAAACCACGATTATCGCTTCAGTTATACCAGCGCAGCGCCGACATTTTCCTGGGAGTTCCCTTTAATATCGCCTCCTATGCCCTTTTAAACATGATGATTGCACAGGTTTGCGACTATGAACCCGGAGATTTTATTCACACTTTTGGCGATGCACATATTTACAACAATCATATTGAACAGGTGGAGCTTCAACTTTCCAGAGAACCCAGAAAATTACCTACTATAAAGATCAATCCGGAAGTGAAAGATATTTTTGGCTTCAAATTTGAAGACTTCAGCCTGGAGAATTATGATCCGCATCCACACATAAAAGGCAAAGTGGCTGTTTAACAGAAAACTATATTTTACTGATCGGATTCCCATTAAATCTTATACGCTAAAAAATGAAAAAATTAATTTTGGTTGTTGCAGTTTTATTTTTCACAGGTATGAGCTTTGCCCAGGAGGGTGTAAAAGTTTCAGGAAATACAATTACAGTTAAGGAAATCGCACCGGTATGGCCTGGCTGTGAAAAAAGCAAAGCATCTTCAGAAGACTGTTTTAACCAGATGGTCGCACAGCATATAAAGGAAAATTATAAGTTTCCGCGCGATAAAGATGGACAATTTATAAGAGGTAAAACCACAATAAGTTTCTTTATAGATGAAAACGGAGAAGTGAGCAAAGTTAGTGCAGAAGGTTCCAAAAAGGAGATCAACCAGGAGGCGATGCGAATTGTAAAACTATTTCCAAAAATGACTTCTGGCAAAAGCGGAGGAAAACCTATTTCCGTGAAATATAAAATGCCTTTTACTTTTTAATCCTAATACCTTTTTTTTTACCACAATGCCCGAACATTCCATTTAGGTCGCATTTTTCCAAATTCTGTGCCGTTATACTTTAACTTCGCGTTAACGACGGTGTATCTTCAACATTCCTAAAAATTTGTAACTTTGGTAAGCACTTAAGATACCACCGGATTTATGACCTCTTCAGAAGAACTATTTAAATTATTTTTAGAAACACGGGCAGATTCTGAAAAAATCTGTTCCTATCTGGAAACAGAGGACTATGTAGTGCAGCCGGTTGTGGATGTTTCCCCTCCCAAGTGGCATTTAGGACACACCACCTGGTTTTTTGAAGAGTTTGTTTTGAAGAAATACCAAAAGGACTACAAACTTTTTGATGCAAATTCAGCTTATGTTTTCAACAGTTATTACGAGAGCGTAGGCGACAAAGTAGTACGGACAGATCGTGGGAACCTTTCAAGGCCTACCGTTGTCTGGGTTTACAAATACAGGGATTATGTCACTAATGCACTTTCTGAGTTTTTAAGCACCTCTGATGATCTTTCTGAAAAGATTCTTAACGTGATAGAAATTGGGTGTCATCATGAAAAACAACATCAGGAATTACTTCTTACAGATATTAAATATATTTTAGGAAACAATCCACTTCTGCCGGAATACAATCAGCAATTTGAGGAAAATATCATTCAGGATTTCCCACAAAAATGGATAAAAGTTTCAGAAGGGATTTATGAGGTTGGCCATAAAGGAGGATCTTTTGCCTACGACAATGAATTTGGAAGACATAAAACCTATCTCAACGATTTTAAAATTTCCAATAAACTCGTGACCAATTCAGAATTTCTGGAATTTATGGGAGCCGGCGGTTACGAAGATGTTTTATTATGGCACGCTGAGGGATGGGACTGGATAAATACCAATGACATAAAAGCACCTTTTTACTGGCATAAAATAGATGGAGACTTTCATCAATATACGTTGCTGGGTCTTCAAAAATTAAATCCCGATGCCCCCCTGGCCCATATTTCTTATTACGAAGCTTTTGCATTTGCACAATGGAAAGAAATGCGTTTACCTACAGAATTTGAATGGGAGATCGCACAGGAAAATTTTGAATGGGGAAGCCGCTGGGAATGGACAGAAAGCGCTTATACTCCGTACCCAAACTATCAAAAAGCCGATGGCGCCCTTGGGGAATACAACGGGAAATTCATGGTGAATCAAAAAGTGCTTCGTGGAAGTTCTGTAGCCACATCCCCCAACCATTCAAGACCAACTTACCGCAATTTTTTCCATCCACATCTTCGATGGCAATTTACAGGCCTGAGACTGGTTAAATAACACGATATTTAGAAAATGAAAAACAACATAAAAACCCGCTTTTCTTCTGCGTTTGAAGAAGATGTTTATAAAGGTTTAACCAGTAATCCCCGATATCTTTTGTCAAAATATATCTACGATAAAAAGGGAGATAAGCTGTTTCAGAATATTATGAACCTGCCTGAATATTATCTCACCAACTGCGAATTTGATATTTTAAGAAAACATACTGCTGAAATTGCAGAAAAATTTACCGGTCCCAAAGGCTTTGATCTTATAGAACTAGGAGCGGGAGACGGTAAAAAAACCAAACTGCTACTAAAACACCTGGTAGATCATAATTTGGATTTCAATTATCTTCCTGTCGATATTAGTCAGAATGTACTGGAAGAACTGGAAAAATCGCTTAAAAACGAGATCCCCGAAGTACCGATAAAAATTCAGCAGGGGACTTATTTTGAAACCTTGGAAAAGCTGTCAGCCTTCAATAATAGAAAAAAAGTGATCTTGGTCCTGGGATCCAATATCGGTAATCTCCTGCATGAAAATGCTATAGACTTTCTTAAACATATTCAGGAAGCGATGAGCATGGAAGACATGTTATTTATTGGGTTTGATCAAAAAAAACATCCTCAAAAGATCCTTGATGCTTATAACGATGCTTCCGGCGTGACAGAAGCTTTTAATAAAAACCTGCTTTTCAGGATAAATACAGAGCTTGGAGGGGATTTTAACCCGGATCAATTTCTGCATTGGGAAACCTATAATCCTGAAACAGGAACTGCAAAAAGCTTTCTGGTTAGTAAAATAGATCAGGATGTTTGTATTGAAGGGCTGGATCTGGAAATTCATTTTGATCCCTGGCAAACCATTCATACTGAAATTTCGCAGAAATACGATGATGCTGTGGTAGAATGGCTGGCTGAAAAAGCAGGACTAACAGTTGCCGACTATTTTATGGATGAAAATAATTATTACAAAAATTATATCTTCAGAAAAAAATAGCGCTATTAGGTATTAAGTAAATAATCAAAAAATATGAAGGCAATCTGGAACAATACGGTAATAGCAGAAAGTAAAGACACGAAAATTGTTGAAAACAATCACTATTTCCCAATGGAATCCATAAAAAAGGAATTTTTCAAAACAACCGCCACTTCCACGCGCTGCCCTTGGAAAGGAAAAGCTTCTTATTATACCGTAGAAGTGGATGGACAGCTTAACAAGGATGCGGCCTGGTATTATCCACAGGCAAGCCACGCAGCCAAGCCAATTGAAAATTATGTGGCATTTTGGAAAGGGATTAAAGTAACTGAAGAATAAAAATTAAGCCTTGGAATATTCGCGAAGGGTTTTTAGAAGATATTCCAATTCCTCTTCGGTATTAAAATAATGAAAGGAAATGCGGATTCCATTCCCTCTTTGAGAACAAATAATATCTTTGCTTTTAAGGAAATTATATAAGCCAGTATCTCCTTTAATATTAAAAATAGAGGAGTGTTGTTCCCGTTTCACGACCATTTCCTCTAACAATCCCATCGCTGAAAATTCCTGCTTAGCCAGTTTACTCAAGGTCGTTACCCGTTCCTGAACCAGTTCCATTCCAACATCTTTCAACAACTCAAGCGCGGTTTTCAAACTGCCAAAATTAAGGGTATCCTGATGGCCGGGTTCAAATTTTCCGATAAAATTACCCTCATGTGCCTTATATTTTCCCTGCAGGGAATTAAAGCCCACAGCCTTGGGAGTAATTTTTCCCTGTACACTTTCATTAAAAAGAATAAATGCGTTCCCGTAACCGGCATTCAGCCATTTGTAGTTGCTGCAAATAAGCACATCCAGGCGGGAATCGTCAAAATCAAAAATTTCGGTACCGCAATATTGGGTTCCATCGGCCACAAACAAAGTTTCCGGATATTTCTGTTTCAAATTTTTTAAAAAATCTATAGAAAGCTTTATTCCATTGATATATTGCACAATGCTAAAAGCAAATACATCCGGATGATGTTTTTCCATTGAATCTTCTATATGCCGTTCCAGATTTTCATCTATTTCAGCATAACAAATTTCAAAATCACGGGAACTAACCGCCCAGGTTATGGAAGGATAATCCCCCTCAAGCAACAACACTTTTTTAGATTTATCCAGTCCTTCCAAAAATGTATTAAATCCATAGGAGAAGTTGGGCACCAGTGCAACACGGTTTGGGGCACATTTAAAGAACTCCCCCACCGTTTCCCTTACTCCGGTTAAGATCTCTCCTTGTTTATCTTTTAGGATACTGCCGGAAATCAAAAAATCCAGGTCATGATCCTGCCGAAATTCCAGAACTTTTTCTGGTAAAAGTCCAGAGGCTGCAGTATTTAAATAAGTATATTGCTGTAAAACCGGAAAAGGTTTTCTTAAATTTTTCATAGAGCTTTAACATTTAAGCGAAAAAATATTTAAATTTGATTAAATACTAAAGTACCTCTTATTATGTTTTCCAAAAAGAAAGACACTTCAAAACTCGATACTGAACAACGTGAAATGTACGAATATGCCAGAAAAAGAGCACTTCAAAAAAGAAGGTTATTTCAGCATTTCGTAGTTTTTCTTGTAGGTGCTGTTTTACTGATAGTTATAAATGTGGTAATAGGATATCGTGAAGACTTTAAACCTTTGGGGTATGACTGGTTTGTATGGGCAGTTTTAATATGGACTTTTTTCTTCCTTATCCATCTTCTAAATGTACTGGTTATCGATAGTTTTATGGGCAAGCAATGGGAGCAGCAACAACTGGAAAGGTTGGTTAGGAAACAAAGAGACCGGATTGAGGAAATGCAAAAGAAGGTAGAAAAAGAGCATCCCGCGCCTAAAAAAAAGGAGGAGGCTCCATCTAAAATATATGAAGATCCCGCCCCTATAAGAATTCAGGAAAATGATCCACGAAATCCAGATAAACCTTTAAATCACTAAATTGGAATGCTTACATTAATTGCAGCTGCAGGAGATAACAATGAACTTGGAAAAAACAACGATTTGGTTTGGCATTTGCCGGATGATTTCAAACGTTTCAAAAAACTCACCTCAGGCCATCATATAATCATGGGGCGTAAAACCTTCGACTCCTTTCCGCAACCCTTGCCAAACAGGACACATGTGGTAATTACACGGCAGGAGAATTTCAAAAAACCCGGCATAATTGTAGTTCATTCCCTGGAACGGGCGATAGAACTAACGAAAGATGACCCCCAACCTTTTGTAATTGGAGGTGGTGAAATTTACAAAATGGCAATGGATGTTGCAGATAAAATAGAACTCACCCGGGTTCATGGGGAATTTGAAGCTGATACTTTTTTCCCTGAAATTGATAAATACCAATGGAAATTGGTTTCCGAAAAATTTCATGAAAAGGACGAAAAGCATCAATATGCTTTTACTTATCTCACTTATGAACGCAAATGAAGATCTTAAGCCAATTTTTGATCATGTATCCGAAAAAAATAATTTTCAGACAGATAATATTACCCGCCTGACCGGAGGATCTATTAACGATGTGTTTTTGATCACTACCCTTTCTTCTGAAAAATTTGTAATCAAACTAAATTCATCCAACAAATTTTCAGGAATGTTTACCGCAGAAAAAACGGGACTGGAAATCCTTAAAAAAGCTGGAAATATAGATGTTCCAAAAGTTTTTGAAATTGGAGAATTTAAGAGCAAAGCCTACCTCTTACTGGAATATAAAGCTTCCGCAAAACCGACTGAAAATTTTTGGAATCTCTTTGGAAAACAACTGGCCGGGCTACATAAAAACACCGCTTCAAAATTTGGACTTGAAAACGATAATTATATAGGAAGCCTTCCTCAACAAAACAATTTCTGTACTACTCCTGCAGAATTTTATATAAGTCAGCGCCTCGAACCTCAGCTAAAACTAGCAAAAGATAAACATTACGATCTTCCAATATCCGAAAATTTCTTCAGAAACATTTCAGAAATAATACCCCGGGAATCACCATCGTTAATTCATGGGGATCTCTGGAACGGTAATTATTTAGTCAATTCTTACGGCAATCCCTGCCTAATAGATCCTGCCATAGCTTATGCTCCCAGAGAGATGGATTTGGCAATGATGAAGCTTTTTGGAGGTTTTAATCAACAGGTTTTTGAGTCTTACCATAATGAATTCCCTCTTTCAACGGGTTTTGAGGAAAGGATTCCCCTCTGGCAATTATATTATTTACTAGTACATTTAAATTTATTTGGCACCAGCTATAAGAGCAAAGTAATGGGAATTATAAAGCGATTTGGTTAATTTCACATTACTTAACAGTGAGTCAATAATTTTTAAGAAATATTTAGCGCACATCTCGCTAAAGAGATATTAACTTGTAAAGAAAACCCAAGATGAGCACAAAAAATTTGACCAGCCAAGAAGCACTTGAAAAGATGACCGCTTTAGTTAAATCCATTAAAACTGGCATGCTACTAACCGATTTAAAGAAACAACCTATTAGTGCAATTCCTATGACAACCAAGGATGTCGATGAAGAAGGAGATATTTGGTTCTTAAGTGGAATGAATAGTGGGCATAATTCAAATATTGTTAAAAATCCTCAGGTACAACTCCTTTATAGCAATCCCTCAGCAATGGAATTTATAAGTATTTACGGAATGGCTTCGGTTATAACCGATAAAGAGAAACTAAAAAAGCTTTACACCAATATAGATGACGCCTGGTTTGATGGAGAGGATGATCCTAATCTATCCGCACTTAAAATCACTCCTAAGGAAGCCTATTATTGGGACACCAAACAAAATAAATATGTAAGCCTCTTCAAAATGGGACTTGCCGCTGCCAGTGGAAATAAAGCCGACGTAGGCGAAAAAGGAAAATTAAATTTGTAAAAGAAGAATCTACGCTAAAAAGGCCTTATAACAGATTTATGTTATGAGGTCTTTTTTTTATTTATACTTTAGCTGACCTAAACGAAACACATGAATGCATACATATTCCCTGGACAAGGGGCACAGTTTACAGGAATGGGATTAGACTTGTATGAAAGGTATCCAGAAGCTCAAAAATTATTTGAAAGAGCGAATGAGATCCTGGGGTTTTCCATTACCGATATTATGTTTGAAGGATCTGCTGAAGACCTGAAACAGACAAAAGTTACACAACCCGCTATTTTCCTGCATTCGGTAATCCTAAGTAAAATTATGGGTGATGCTTTTAAGCCGGATATGGTTGCAGGCCATTCCCTGGGGGAAATATCGGCATTGGTAGCAAATAAAACCCTCGAATTTGAACCAGCTTTAAAACTGGTAGCCCGAAGAGCGGACGCAATGCAACAGGCTTGTGAGATGCAATCTTCTACTATGGCAGCAGTACTGGGAATGGAAGATGAAATGGTAGAGGCTATTTGCGCTGAAGTTGATGGAACAGTGGTTGCTGCCAATTACAATTGCCCGGGCCAATTAGTAATCTCCGGTACTGTGGATGCTGTAGAAAAAGCCTGTGAAATGCTGAAGGAACGAGGCGCCAAACGTGCGATGATCTTGCCCGTTGGAGGAGCTTTTCACTCTCCACTTATGGAACCAGCAAGAAAACAACTGGCAGAGGCAATTGAAGCCACTACTTTTAACATTCCCATTTGTCCGGTCTATCAAAATGTAAGCACCTTTGGAGTTACAGATCCTGAAGAAATAAAGAAAAATCTAATGTTTCAGCTTACCGCTCCGGTAAAATGGACGCAATCTGTTCAAAATATGATCAAGGATGGAGCGACACATTTCACTGAAGTTGGTCCCGGAAAAGTTTTACAGGGACTGGTTAAAAAGATAGACCGTTCCGCAGAGGTAGGTTCAGCAGTAGTTTAAATATTCAAGAAGATATTTTCTGAGCCTGCCTTCAGAATAAAAATTGAACCAAAAAAATCCTGATCGAACGATCAGGATTTTTTTTGGTTCAAAATTGGACTATTAATTCTTATAAATTTTACCTTCCTTCATCACAAATCTAACATCCTCAAGGGTTTTTATATTTTGAATAGGATCTTGGTTCACCGCGATAATATCAGCAAAAAATCCCGGTGCTACTTGGCCAATTTGGGATTCCATATTTAAAATTTTTGCAGGAATAATGGTTGCACTTTGAATCGCTTCCATTGCAGGCATCCCCGCCTCTACCATATAACCAAATTCCCTTGCATTCTTACCGTGCTCAAAAACTCCTGCATCTGTTCCAAATGCTATCATTACTCCACGCTTATAGGCTTTTCCAAAAGTATTCTGGATCTTAGGTCCAATTTCCTTCGCTTTTGGAACCACCAGGGCGGGATAGTAATTTTCTATTTCTGCCTTTTCACTTACTTCTTTTCCGGCAGTAATAGTTGGAACCAAATAAGCCTTATGTTTTATCATAAGATCCATCGTTTCCTCACTCATAAGGGTTCCATGTTCAATGGTTAAAACCCCTCCCCTTATGGCACGCTGCATTCCTTCATCACCGTGGGCGTGAGCCGCTACGTGAAATCCATAATCTTTGGCTGTAGTTGTTATAGCCTTGATCTCCTCCTCTGTAAACTGCGGATTGGAACTGCTTTTAGCTACACTTAGTACACCACCGGTAGCGGTGAGCTTGATAAGATCACTTCCATTTTTATAATTCTGTCTCACTGCTTTGGCTGCATCATCCACACTATTTACCACTCCCTCTTTTGGTCCGGGATCTCCAGTAAGATTACGGTTAAAACCATTTGTAGGATCGGCATGGCCTCCTGTTGTTGCAAGGGATTTCCCAGCCGTAAAAATTCTTGGGCCTGCTATTTTTCCGGAATTAATAGCATTCCGCAGCGCTATGTTCACCCCGCTGCCTCCCAACTCCCGCACTGTGGTAAAACCTGCCAGCAGCGTTGTTTTTGCAAATCCTACCGAATTGAAGGCAAAATCGGCTTCATTGAAAGTAAAGGTTTCAAGATATTTTTGCGGATTGGTCTCACTTTCCAGGTGTACGTGCATATCTGTAAATCCTGGAAGCACGGTCATATTTCTAAGATCGATTAAAGAATCTCCTGAATTCTTCGGTTGCACATAGCCATTTTCAATACTTTTTATCTTATTTCCAGAAACTACAATAGTCTTTTCAGTAAGAACTTTTCCGTTTTTGGTATCTACAAGTTTTCCGCTTTGAATATAGAGATCCTGGGCATTTACATTTGCAGCGAAAATTATTCCGCAGAAGATTAATCCTATTCTTTTCATATGTGTTTTTTTTTATTGTTTTTTATCGGTCTCCCGATAGCAATCGGGAGTAATTCGCATATTTACATCGGTGTTTGTATCTTATTTCCGTTATGCTCATTTCATTATTACAGGGAGTATTAGTTATTTAAAAAATCGATTATAGTAGTAGTAATCAACTCGATTTGATCATCGGTAAGTTCCGTATGCATAGGCAGAGAGATCACTTCCTTAACCAATTCATTGGTCACCGGAAAATCGGCTTCATTATATCGGGAATCCTTGTACGCTTTCTGACTATGAAGCGGAATTGGATAATAAATACCGTGTGGAATCTGAAGTTCCGCCAAATGTTTCGCCAGGGCGTCCCGTTTTCCGTTTGTTATTTTCAAAGTGTATTGGTGAAAAACATGACAATCGCAGGTAGCACAAATACCCAGGTCTTTGTTGCAATTTTGGTTGGTTTCCACTTGAGGAATTTCAATGTGTTCACAATCCTGAAAAACTTTAGTGTATTTTCGTGCAGCTTCCTGCCTTGCTTTATTATATGAATTCAAATTTGGCAATTTCGCCCTTAAAACTGCGGCTTGCATAGAATCCAATCTGGAATTCACTCCAACCACATCATGATAGTAACGCTCATACATCCCGTGATTCACAATACCCCGAAGTGTATGTGCCAGGTCATCATCGTTTGTAAAAATTGCACCACCATCACCAAAACCTCCTAAGTTTTTTGATGGAAAAAAAGAAGTGGCCCCAACGTGACCTATAGTTCCCGCTTTTTTCTTTGATCCATTTTTAAAAGTATAGTTTGCACCTATTGCCTGGGCATTATCTTCGATCACATATAAATTGTGTTCACTCGCTATTTCGAGTATCTCATCCATATTTGCGCATTGCCCAAAAAGATGTACTGGTACAATTGCTTTGGTTTTTGGGGTTATGGCTTTTTTAATGGCATCGGTATCAATATTGAATGTATTTGGATATACATCTACCAAAACCGGGGTAAGTTGTAATAAAGCTATAACTTCTACTGTCGCAGCAAAAGTGAAATCTGCTGTAATAACTTCATCACCCGGTTCCAAACCAAGCCCCATCATAGCAATTTGCAGCGCATCAGTTCCGTTGGCACAAGGAATTACATGTTTGACATCTAAGTATTCCTCTAATTCCTTCTGAAATTTATGAACTTCAGGCCCATTAATAAAAGCTGAAGTCTCCATAATTTCGTTTATTGATTTTTGAACCTGATCTTTTATAGGAGCATATTGACCTTTAAGGTCAACCATTTGTATCTTTTTCATATTTTATAGAATTGTTTCTTGGATCATATAAAACTTCCGTAGGACTATTCCCTGTGCATCGATATCAGATATGGACGTTTCATTTGATTTCCCGTGTAATACCACGAAAATACAAAATATAGACTCTATCGCCAATGCAATTTTTAGGAAAGAGGTATTTTAGCATCTAAAATAATCCAGCTTGCGAACATTATATAACATTACTGTAGAATTGGTGAATTTCCTGATCCCGGCAACAAGGTTTCTAAGTGAAAAAATGAAACTTTTTGTGAACGGAAGAAAAGAAACTTTTCCAACATTGAAATCAAAATTAAATGAACAGGATCGAACCATCTGGTTCCACATGGCATCTTTAGGAGAATTTGAACAAGGGGTTCCAATTATAGAGGTAGTAAAAAATCAATATCCGAATCATAAAATAGTGGTGAGTTTCTTTTCTCCTTCGGGATATGAGATCAAAAAAAATACTCCGCTGGCAGATGCTGCGGTATATTTACCTTTAGATACCAGGAAAAATGTGTCAAAATTTTTAAATCT
The DNA here is from genome assembly GCA_051751125.1 of Bacteroidota bacterium. GTDB lineage: Bacteria > Bacteroidota > Bacteroidia > Flavobacteriales > Flavobacteriaceae > Gillisia. The sequence goes on along the minus strand of JBNJKO010000018.1, from coordinate 42,284 downwards.
TGTTCATCCTGAAATTGCCATTTTCATCAAATATGAATTCTGGCCTAATTACTTAAAGGAATTAAAATCCAGAAACATACGAACCCTTTTGGTATCGGGAGGGTTCAGAAAGGATCAGTTGTTTTTTAAACCGTTTGGGAGCTGGATGAGGAAATCCCTGGAAACCTTTGAACATTTTTTTGTACAAAATGCTACTTCAAAAGAACTTCTCTATTCCATAGGTTTTAAAAACGTAACTTTAAGCGGAGATACTAGATTCGACCGTGTTTCCCATCAAATAGAACAAGATAATACGCTCGATTTTGCAGAAGAATTTAAAAACGGAAAGCTCTGTATTGTAGCCGGAAGCACCTGGCCGGAGGATGAATCCCTTTTCGAAGATTTTATCAATCAGTCTGCGGGCGATGTGAAATTCATTCTTGCTCCACACCAGATCAAACCAGATCAAATAAAACGATTCAAAGAAAAACTGAATAAAAAAACCCTGCTTTACTCAGAAAGGCAAAATAAAAATCTGGCAGATTACAACATTCTTATAATAGATACCATCGGTCTGCTTACCAAAATTTATAGTTATGCAGACATAGCATATGTAGGTGGTGCAGCAGGAACAACCGGTTTACACAACATCCTTGAGCCTGCTACCTTCGGAGTTCCGGTGGTTATCGGAAAAAATTTCGATAAATTCCCTGAAGCCAAACAACTTCAGCAATTGGCTGGATTGTTCACGGTAAAGGACAAGGATGAATTAAATGAAGTTTTCACCAAATTGATTACCGATGAGAGCTTCAGAAAAAAAACGGGTATGATCGGTGCTCATTTCATAAACAGCAATACAGGAGCAACGCGAATTTTCAGTCGTTATCTAGAAAAAAAAGACTATAATTGACTTATGATCCGGGAGAAAAATTAAACAAAATTTAAGAGTTTTGATAAAAAATTACCAAAATTACAGCCTTTCATTTTATTTTACAGTAATTTCGAAAGTTAGAAACAAAACAAAATTAATTATGAAAAAAGTATTTTTAATGCTTGCCCTAGTTTTAACTTCAGCAATATCGCTAGTTTCCTGTAGAGAGACCAATGAAAAAGAAACCGTTATTAGAGAGGTAGAAGTTGAACGAGTTGAAAAAACGGAACCTGTTGAAGAGAAAAAAGGAATTTTAGAACGAACCGCTGAAAAGGTTGATAAAAAAGTGAATAAAGAAATTGACAAAGAAATAGATAAAATTGGAGATGATAATTAGTCTGTTTTAAAAATTTTAGCTTTTCTGAATATTTTTTTTACATTTATCAATATAAACCAGATTCACCAAAAAACTAATTTATGAAAAAATCGATTTTGATAAGTATTTACTTTTAGCGCATTTTTTACTAGTTGCAGGGAAGTAAATGAGAAGAAAAACCGAGGTAGAAATAATTAGTGATGATGATGCAGGAGATACTATTGAGGATGCCATAGATGATATGGGTGATGAACAGAGATGAAGATGTGGACGAAGTTAAAGAAAACACCGGAACCAGTGGAAGGCATGACCAGTAATATTGTTACACACGGATTCCAATATTAATTTTTAACAAAAAGTAACCTAAAACCAAAATTATGAAAAAATTATTGTTTTTAATGATGCTTACCTTTTCTACAAGCGCACTGTTTACTTCCTGCAGGGAAGAAAAATCAGGTATTGAAAAAGCAGCAGATGATGTAGGAGATGCAGTTGAAGATGTTGCAGATGATATAGATTAATTAGTTAATCAATTAAACCTTAAAATCCATCCATATAAACGGGATGGATTTTTTTATTGTTTAAAAGTTTTGAATTCGCTTTTTAAATCATCCATGGATTGTTGAAGCTGCCTTAGCAACCCACTTTCGGAAGTAGCATCAATACTAAAAGTAAGCTTACTGTTCACCTGCCAAAGTTCCTGAATATCACTTACCAAAACCTGTACAGGCGGATATTCCTCATTGATGGAAACCAGTAAGATTTTATAGGGATCCTCCATTTTCTGGATTTTTTTAACAAGGACGGAATCATACAATACCACCACATAAATCTTACTAAAACTCACTTCTTTAATACTGGGCACCGCTTTTCCAAGCACCCATTCCCCCGGTCTTAAATTAGGCATCATACTATCGCCTTCCACCTGGAAACCTCTATAGGTGGCATTCCTGTATTCCGGCAAGGGGATATCAAAAGCAGGCAATTGCTGATACCATGAAATATCCTGCACATTGTGAGGATAACCGGCAGCAGCCTTTTGGTTTACCAATATAATATTTTCTTCTTCACTGCTATTTACAGTTATTACTTTGGGGCTCACATCCCCCTTGTTTACAGCTAAATATTTTTGACTGCTCTCTCCAAAAAGCCAAAGAGGATTTACTTCGAACTGACGCAGTAATTCTGCTACGATCTTCCCGGATAATTTTGTACGCCCCCGCTCAATATCTGCAGTAGAATTCTTGATTCCAAGCAAGGCGGCAAACTCAGATTGTGTGAAATTATGATCGTCACGAATCTCTTTAAATCGTTTAATCTCGGTAGTGTTATCTGTTCCCATACACAAATATAAATTATTTCGGAATATTTCCAACTTTAACAATGAACTATTTCCTGTTTAGTGGGAATTATTCCATAATATGGTAAAGCATTAGCAAGTGACTATCAATTTGCTCAGGCTTATCCTTTTGACATTTTAAAACATAAAACATCTATAATTTCGATTTTCCTGTTGAAATCAAAAACCTCGGTCAAGACCAGGAGGTTTGTCCCGAATTATCGGGAGGGAAATACTTTTAAAAAATCAAGGCAAGCCCGCCGGAATGATTCGGGCAGGGCTCGGGGAATTAAACCCTCAATGAGAGATTAAAGCAACTGTAAGTTGGAATTAATGTTTTAAATTTGACAAGGATTCAGAAAAAAGAATAAAATACCGGAAAATATGGCAAAAAAAGGAGTTGAAAAAAATACACGGAATAAAGCCAAACATACCAAACTAATAAAAAAGAAAAAAGAGAAATTGCGCCTGGAGAAAGAAGTGCATAAAGCCAAAATAAAAGCTATTCAGGATAGAGCTAAAGAACAAAAAGAGGAAAATCCTTTAACTAAAGAAGATCTTTAAAAACCAAAAATTTAAATTATGAAACTTAGAACACTAACATTAATTTTACTGGGAATTGCCCTTTTTGGAGCGATCTCCTGTGACAGCACCTCAGAAGAAAAAAACCAATACGATGCCTTATATAAGGAAGTCATCTCGGCTCATGATGAGGTTATGCCTAAAATGGGGGAATTAAGCGGTTTATCCAAGAAATTAAAACAGCAGATAGACAGCACCCAGACATCTACTGTTATTTATGAAAAAAGCATTGAAGATCTTGAAAATTCTTATGATTTTATGATGGAATGGATGCGTGATTTTTCTGAAGAATTTGTGAAAGATCAAACTCCCTTTGAAGAGCTTTCACCTGAAGAAAGAAAGGCGAAAATAGAAGCTCTCGAGGAAGAAGTCATCAGTGTTAACAAACTTCGGGATCAAATCAATAGTAGCATAGAAAGAGCAAAGGAATTAATTGAACAGTAATTTTTAATACTGAAGTCTGCTGGGATCTTTTGGTTTCATAAATCCTTCCAGGATAGCTTTGCTCAAATCAAAAACCTCGGGGCAACCACCCTATGGATTTCCTGATAATTATCCGGAGAAAAACTTTTTAAAATTCGAGAATTAAACCTTCAAGGAGGAATTAAATAATGGTGATGTTTGAAAATTTATAATCTATCTATTTTCAGGTTTAAGCGACCTATCAAGGGATAAAAATTTGCAGAATTCGGCAAATTTATCCGGTCATTAAAAAAGGCTGCTCGATTTAATCGAACAGCCTTTTTTAATATTATAATTTAAAGATTGCTACTTTTTTTCGGCAATCTTCTTTTGGTCATCCTTCTTTTCTGATACAGGTTCATTTAGCTTTGAGCTCATTTCCATAGAGATGGAAGATCGATCGAAGGTGATTTTACCTGCACCGGTTTCAATGATGACTGCATTATTTTTTTCGCTAAAATCGATAATTTTCCCGTGCATTCCACTTTTGGTGACAATTCTGTCCCCTTTTTTCAACTCGGATGCAAAGGTTTTTTCCTTTTTAGCTCTTTTCATCTGTGGGCGTATCATAAAAAAATACACTACCACAAACATTAAAATAATTGGTGCAAACTGTGTTATTTGATCCATAAACTAATTTAAAAGCATGTTTTATCCTGCAGGAGTTGCCGGAGTTTCAACAAAAGCTTTGATTCTTAATAATTCTGTACCTTTTTCTGTATTAGCAGTTACAGTCACAGTTTTGGTTACCTGACCTTGGCCGGCACCGTTAAATTTCACCAACATTTCTCCACCTTCTCCGGGAGCAATTGATTCATTCTTAGGATAAGTAGGCACTGTACAACCACAAGTACTGGTAGCATTTGTAATTACAAGCGGTGCTTTTCCTGTATTTGTAAATTTAAAAACATGTTCCTGCGGAGCATTTTGGGCGATGTTTCCAAAATCAAATTCTGATTCTTCAAAGGTTAATTCAGGATAATAAACATCTTGTGCATCACGCTCTGCAGCGGTTTCTACATTTTCGGCCTTTACCTTGCTGGAGGCATCATCCTTACAGGAAGTGAAGATCATAGTCCCCAAAGCCGCTATCATTAAAATTCCTTTTTTCATAATTATATGGTTTAAATTAAAGGTTAAAAATACTAAATTTTCTTTATTACATAAGGCCCCGCCCTATTTTATTTAATCGTTTCTCTTCCTGATATTCTTTAGATATCTTATCAAGTACTCCATTTATAAAAATGCTGCTTTTGGGAGTGCTGTATTCTTTGGCAATTTCCAAATATTCATTGATGGTAACTTTCACCGGAATAGAGGAAAACTGAAGAAATTCACAAAGTGCCATTTTTATAAGTATGGTGTCAATTTCGGCAATTCTTTCCTTATCCCAATTGGGGGTTTTCCCTAGCATTTCATTTGCGAGTTCTTCATCGTTTAAATAAACTTTCCTAAATAAATCTATAGCAAACTGCTCATCATCCGGACTTTTATATAGTTTTGGCAATTTGGCATCCTGTGGAGTATTTTCTTTTAACTTATTTAAATACTTCATTATTGCCGTATTTACCAATGGTAAATCATCCAGCCAGGTTAATTTTGTGTCCTCTAAGTAATCATACAATTTCTCGTTGGGAGCGATCACTTCTTTAAGAAGATTTATAATAAAATTCTTATCCTCCTTAAAGCTAGGGGTTCGTGTAGCCATATACTCATGAAAGGCTGCACTATTCCTTATCTCTTCCCATAAAATCGCAACATATTCGCCATCCCGGTTCCAGTGGGAAATCGCTCTTTCTTCAAGTGCGTTTTGCAATTCAATATTGTCTTCGAGTATTTTGAGAACCATATTATTTACAAACTTCATATTGGGATCCATCTCTTCCTGAGTGGCAAGAAATTTTTTCTGGGATTTATCCAGGTATTTTTCTGAATAGGACTTGATCTCGATCATCAATTTCAAAATAAGCAGAAAAAGATCATACATTTCTTTCATGCTTTTCAGAAGGAATTTCTCTTCAGCATTAAAATTTTGATTTTTGCTTTGGTGGAATGCATAGAGGGATTGCATTACCTTAACTCGAATATGTCTTCTGGTTAACATAGGTGTAAAAGAACGTTTATAAAATTAGCAAGGCGAAAGAAAATTCTTCCGCCCTGCAAAAATAGTATTTATTTCAAACTACTTAGTTCAAATTCTCCCTTTTTCTGTCATCAATTCGCTGTTGTGCTATTTGAAGGGCAGCATTGTGGGTTGTGATATTTTTTGTTTCCGCCGATTTTAAAATTTCCAGCGTTGTATTATAGATGTTTTCTGTTTTTCGCATAATCTCTTTTCGGTCATATCCTTCCAATTCAGCATACACATTTATTATTCCTCCTGCATTTATAAGGAAGTCGGGAGCATATACAATCCCTTTATCTTTTAGGATCTTTCCGTGAATCCGCTCATCTGCAAGTTGATTGTTTGCAGCACCTGCAATTATAGATGCTTTAATCCTGTTAATGGTTTCATCATTCACCGAAGCACCAAGCGCACACGGGGCATAAATATCTACATCGGCACTATAAATATCGCCAACATAAATGGTAGCATTGTATTTCCTGCTTACTTCATCCAGTCGCTCCTGGTTGATATCTGCAATAAACACCTGTGCACCTTCATTGGTTAAATGTTCTACAAGGGATTCTCCTACGTGGCCAATTCCCTGAACCATCACTTTTTTTCCTTCAAGATCTTCGCTTCCGTACTTATATTTCGCAGCAGCCTTCATTCCCATAAACACCCCATAAGCAGTAATTGGAGAAGGATTTCCTGCACCGCCTTTAGATTTCGAAATACCGGTTACAAAAGGAGTAACCTCCCGGACAATATCCATATCCTCTGTATCCATCCCTATATCCTCTGCGGTGATATATTTCCCGCTCAGAGTATGAACAAACTGTCCAAACCTTCGCATAAGTTCCGGTGTTTTTTGAGTTTTTGCATCCCCAATAATAACAGCTTTCCCACCGCCAAGGTTTAATCCGGTAATTGCGCTTTTATAGGTCATCCCTCTTGAAAGTCTCAAAGCATCGTTTAAAGCCTCCCATTCTGAAGCATAATTCCACATTCTGGTACCTCCCAAAGCAGGTCCTAAAACAGTATTATGAATACCTATTATTGCCTTTAAACCTGTATCTTTGTCGTTGCAAAAAACGACCTGTTCGTGATTGTCAAAAGACAATTGTCCAAAGACAGGGGCTGTTTTAATAAGATCACTAGCGGTTAAAACCTCAACTTGCATAATGTAATTTTTAAAATTAGATTTTTCTGATTTATCAAAATCAATATGCAAAATTAGGTATTATTTTAATTTACAGAATGAATTGGGGTGTTAAATTGCGAATTTCCCAATAATTGAAGGATCCTGAGTATATGAAAGAATTACAGCATCTCAATAAATATTTTTACAAATACAAATGGAGGCTTATACTTGGTTTCCTTATTACCATTGCAGCACGCATCTTTGCTATTTATCCAGTGCAATTCATTGGAGATTCCACCAACGTTATTGAAAGTTATGTGAGTGGGGAAATTGGAAGTGCCGCTACCCTGCGACAGGAACTTTTCTATTATATCTTCCTCATAATTGGAGCTCAGCTAATTTCAGCTTTTTTGACTTTTTTAATGAGACAAACCTTTATCGTAGTTTCACGGTACATGGAGTTTGATCTAAAAAATGAGGTTTATGAGCAATATCAAAAACTCTCTCTTAGTTTTTACAAAAAGAACCGCACCGGAGATTTGATGAACCGAATAAGTGAAGATGTTTCAAAAGTGCGAATGTATCTTGGCCCTGCTATTATGTATAGTGTAACAACGCTAACATTATTCGTAATTGTTATTTGGTATATGGTGAATACCGCTCCAATGCTCACGCTTTACACACTAGCTCCCCTTCCTTTTCTATCCTATGCCATCTATAAACTAAGCGTTGCTATTCATAAACGAAGCACAGTGGTTCAGCAATATTTATCTAAACTGAACACCTTTACCCAGGAAAGCTTCAGCGGAATTTCCGTAATCAAATCTTACGGACTCGAACCTCAAACCAATAAAAATTTTGTAGAACTTTCCAATGGCAGCAAACAGAAAAATCTAGATCTTGTAAAAGTTCAGGCCTTTTTCTTCCCACTAATGGTTCTTCTAATTGGGATTAGTAATACCCTTGTAATTTTTATAGGTGGAAGACAGGTGATTTCAGGAGAGATCGAAAACATAGGGGTTATTGTTGAATTTCTTTTATACGTAAATATGCTTACCTGGCCGGTAGCCACCGTGGGATGGGTAACCTCGATCGTCCAACAGGCAGAAGCTTCCCAAAAACGAATTAATGAATTTCTGAAAGAAGAGCCTCAAATAAAAAACCTAAACCCGGAAAGCACTCCTATTCAGGGTGATATCGAATTTAAAAATGTCAGCTTCACCTATGAAGACACCAATATTACAGCGCTTAGAAATGTCTCCTTTACGGTAAAGCGCGGAGAAACTTTGGCGATCATAGGAAAAACCGGTTCCGGAAAATCTACGATCCTTGAACTTATTGGAAGGTTGTACGATGTACAAACCGGAATAATTGAAATAGACGGGAAAAACATACGCAACCTAAACCTGTATGATTTACGCGACAGCATTGGATATGTACCTCAGGACGCTTTTTTATTCAGCGATTCCATCAGAAATAATATACGCTTCGGAAAAACCAATGCTACAGATGAAGAGGTAATTGAAGCTGCGAGAAATGCTTCGGTGCACAATAACATTATTGGCTTCAGCAAAGGATATGACACCGTTTTAGGAGAACGGGGAATAACGCTCTCTGGCGGACAAAAACAACGGGTTTCAATCGCCCGGGCAATTATACATGATCCACAAATCCTGCTGTTTGATGATTGTCTTTCTGCTGTGGATACCGAAACCGAAGAAGAGATCCTTAATAACCTCTTCAAAATTTCAAAAGATAAAACTACCATAATTGTAAGCCACAGGATCTCTTCAGCAAAAAATGCCGATAAGATAATAATTCTGGAAGACGGGGCTATCGTGCAACACGGAACACATCAGGAACTAATTAATGCGGGAGGATACTATAAAGAACTTTACGCAAAACAATTAAGTGAAAAAGAAATGTGAAAATTTGTTGGTATATGTTAAAAATTTTTAGATTTTTGAACAGGAGTTAAAACAAACACTAAAGATTTAATTTTATGAGTGAAAATGGAATGATGGAGAAAGATGAAATCTTCTCTAAAGTATTACGAGCGGGAAGACGCACTTATTTTTTTGATGTAAGAGCCACCAAAGCTGAAGATTATTACCTTACAATTACAGAGAGTAAAAAGTTCACCAATGCCGATGGTTCTTTTCATTATAAGAAACATAAAATTTATTTGTACAAAGAGGATTTTGAAGGATTTTCTGAAATTCTAAACGAAATGACCGATTATATCGTTTCTGAAAAAGGGGAAGAAGTGATTAGCGACAGGCACCAAAAGGATTTCAAGAAAGAATATGAGGATGATGAAGAAACTGCAGAAACTTCTGAAACCCCATCTGCCAAAAAATTTACAGACATCAGTTTTGATGATATTTAACCCTGATTGAGGGTTTAATACCCCGAGACTTGCCTCGAATTTTCAAAAGTATTTTCCTCCCGATAATTCGGGACAAACCTCCTGGTCTTACCCCGAGGTTTTTGATTCAGTAAATTATTATTACAAGACCGTCCTAAGAAATTGGGACGGTTTTTTTATATTAGGGGCTTGCAATAAAAACCCCTAAAATTCATGAAAAATTTTATTTACTTCACAGCGTTCCTGTTTAGTTTTCAGGTTAGCGCCCAGGAGGATCTCGATCTTTCCTATTATCTTCCGGAAAATGTAACTTACAACCAGGATATTTCCACCCCACAGGAAATTTTGGGTTATGTTCCAGGAAAGTGGCATGTAACCCATGACCTCCTCATAAATTACATGCGTACCCTGGCAGATGAATCCCCGAGGATCTCCATCGAAAACAGGGGAACCACCTATGAAGGGCGACCTCTGCTCCTTCTTACCATTACTTCTGAAGAAAATCAGAAAAAATTAGAACAAATCAGAAAAAGTCATCTGGAATTAACCCTTCCGGGTAGCGGTCAACTTAACACTGCGGAAATGCCTATTGTGGTTTATCAGGGATTTTCTATTCATGGTAATGAAGCCAGCGGATCTAATGCGGCTCTATTAGCTGCCTATCATCTTGCCGCTGGACAAGGTTCAGAAATTGAAAATTTGCTTGAGAATACCGTGATCTTGTTTGATCCATCTTTAAATCCAGACGGATTGCAGCGCTTTGCTTATTGGGCCAATATTCATAAAAGCGAAAACCTTAACCCAGATCCCCAAGACAGGGAATTTGACGAGGTATGGCCAGGAGGAAGAACAAATCACTACTGGTTTGATATGAACAGGGACTGGCTGCCAGTTCAATTGCCGGAATCCAGAGCAAGAATAGCCACATTTCACAAGTGGCAACCCAATATACTTACAGATCATCACGAGATGGGATCCAATTCCACTTTTTTCTTTCAACCCGGAATTCCGGAGAGAACGCATCCTTTAACGCCACAAAAAAATCAGGATTTAACAAAAGAGATCGGGACTTACCATGCGGCTGCATTCGACAAAATTGGTTCGTTTTATTATACAGAAGAGAATTATGATGATTTTTATTACGGAAAAGGCTCGACCTTCCCGGATATTAATGGAGGGATAGGAATTCTTTTTGAACAGGGAAGTTCCAGAGGGCACGTTCAGGAAACCGATAATGGCCTTCTTACATTTCCTTTTACAATCCGCAATCAATTTACCGCTGCGCTTTCTACCCTGGAAGCAGCACAAAATATGAGATCAAAAATTCTGGATTTCCAGAGAGAGTTCTATAACAACGCAAGAAATACTGCAGGAAAAGGAGCTTATATCTTCGGAAATTCAAAAGATCCAAATTCTGCATATCACCTTGCCGAAATATTAAAACGCCAGCAGGTAGAAGTTCATGAACTTGCAGAAGACGTGCAAAGCGATGGGAAATCCTATAAAAAAGGAACAGCTTATGTAATTCCAAAGAATCAGCGTCAACATCGTCTTGTAGAGGCTATGTTTGAAAAACGAACCAAATTTGCAGATAGTTTATTTTACGACATTTCTGCCTGGTCTTTTCCCTATGCCTTTAATCTGGATTTCAATGACAATGTTGCCATAAAAGCTGCAGGAACTAAAATTGACAGTCTTCAAAAACCAGAAATACCTCCGGTGACCAAAAGCGAATATGGCTATTTGATGGAATGGCATAATTACTATGCTCCAAAAGCCCTGAATATGATCCTTAAAAATGATTTGCGCGCATCGGTTTCAATGCAGACTTTTGAAGCTGCAGGAAAAATGTACGATTATGGAACCATTTTGATCCCTATCCAAAATCAGAAATTAAATTCCACCGAACTTTTCGAACTGGTTACTAAAATCTCTAAGGAAGCCAATATTGAATTTAATCCCGTAGCAACAGGCCTAACCAAAGGAATTTCTTTAGGAAGCAACGAATTTAGAGCCTTAAAACCCCAAAAGGTCGCAATGATAGTTGGTGAAGGAATCACTCCATACGATGCAGGGGAAATCTGGCATTTGTTTGATCAGCGGTATGAAATGCTGCTAACAAAACTGGACACGCGTAATTTAGGAAGGGCAAATCTAAGCAAATACACCGATATTATTTTGCCAAACAGCTGGGGCAGCGCCCTGGGCAAGGCCGAGATTGATAATTTAAAAGATTGGGTTAGAAACGGCGGAACACTTATAGGATATAAAAATGCAGCAAACTTTTTTAAGCGAAATGATTTCATGAAAATGGAGCTTTTAGAAAATGAGGTGAAAGCAAAAGATGTGACCTTTGAAGAACGTCGTGATTTCCGCGGAGCTCAAGGAATAGGAGGTGCTATCTTTCGCGCTAAGCAGGATCGTTCACATCCCGTCAATTTTGGATATATGAATGATGAAATTTCATTATTTCGGGATACCACTATTTTTATTAAAGCAGATTCTACGAGCTATAATAATCCAATTCAATATACCGCAAACCCATTGATAAGTGGATATATAAGCGATCCAAATCTAAAGCTAATTGCGAACACCGTTCCTTTTAAAAAGGTAGGTATGGGAAGAGGAAATGTGATCCTGTTTACAGATAATACAAACTTCAGGGCATTCTGGTATGGAACCAACAAGCTTTTGATGAATGCTATCTTCTTCGGAGACGAAATGTAGAAAGCAATATTTTATAAAATGAAAGGGATTTAGTTTTTAAAACTAAATCCCTTTTTTATTTGGTTTAAAAAGTCAACTTCTGATGTTTCTCACCTAATTCAAAAAAGCAGAAATTACAACTTGATCTTGATTCCGCCATTGATCACAAAGCCATCAACAGGTGCATAAATGTCCCGAAATTGCGGGTTTGAGACCGAACCTGTGAAAATAGAATCAAACCTGGTTTGTCGGGTATCCGTGAAATTTTCGAAATTCAAAAAGATGGAGAAATCCTCCCAAAGCCTTTCCATCATCAACCCGAAGATCCAATATTCCTGTCCGGTAAGACCGTCATTCAGTTTTTGTGGACTAAAATAATAAGCTTCCAGTCCTATTTTCCAGGTTTCCTCAACCTCATACATCAGCACATTGTTTAGACGATGGGTAGCAACTAAAGGCATTTTTGTAGTTACTCCGTTGTAATGCTGATCCACATCGGCAAGGGTATACCCGGTAAATAGCTTAAAATCTTTATATCCAAAGGTGAAATTCGCTTCAACCCCTTTGGTATCAATAAAACCATCCGGCTGAAGATATTCAAAAGTGTTTATCGCAGTGTTGGTCAAAATTAAAGGCTTTTCCACTTTGGTGTAAAACAAAAGAACATTGGCAGTGAAATCGATGGTTTTGAAAAGTTCATTCCTGTAATTCACATCAAGGTTCCCACCTATGGATTCTTCGGCCTCGGTATTTTCCACGTCAATTGGCAAAACATTCTGGAACTGAATTCTTTCCGCATCTTCCGTAAAAACAGTTGGGGTTTTATAACCCAGGCCTCCTCCTATTCGTGCAGTCCAGCTATTGCTGAAATTAAACATCGCAGAAATCCTGGGAAGTACAAACCAGCCATATTCATTTTGATAATCTGTCCTCAACCCTGTCTCCAGGCTGAAAAGATCACTTACCTTCCAGTTGTTTTGAAGGAATGCACCATAGGTAAGATGATTATAATCCACTGCGGGGAATCCCTGTCGGGCTTGCTCGTCAAATTTATCTACCCATAGATTCAATCCTGCAACCCATTCCAGGTTGCTGTCCCCAAAGTTATAAGAGGCTTCATTAAAAGAAGCAAACTGCTTTCCTGAGAATCTGTAGTCTGGAATTTCAATTGTTCGTTCAAAAAAACTAAAACTGTTTTTTAAATTTAAGAAGGAATTATCTTCAAATAAGGTACTAAAACCTGCACGGGTGGTAATCCTGTCGGTATTATTTCTTTCAAAATAAGGATCTTCAACATCTTCCCCTTTAATGAATTTCATGTTTCCACCGGTTCGTTCTTCCACGACTGTACTTACACCAACATCAAGTGTGGTTCTATCATTAAAATAGTAGAACAGTCTGGGGTTTACAGTATATCTTCGGAATTCAGGAATTGCAGTAAGGCCAATATCTGCAGGGTCATAAGGAGTTCCTATGTTATAGGAAGCAAAAACAGTTGTCCCCACTTTTCCGAAGGTATTGGAATAGAAGCCACTTACATCCATTCCTAAAGCAGAAGTTTCGTTAAGCAATAAGTTTATTTCCTGCTCCTCTCCGGGAGTTTTAGAAACAAGGTTCACCAGGCCCGCAATCGCACCACCTCCATATAAAGTAGAAGAGGCTCCTTTTATAACCTCAACCTGCTTTAGATCTAACGGAACGATTTGCAGGAGACTTAATCCTCCCGAAAAACCGGAATATAACGGGTAGCCATCCTTTAAAAGCTGGGTGTATTTCCCATCAAGTCCCTGTATCCTGATACTGGAGTTGTAGGATGTAGCAGATGTTTGCTGAGTTTGTATCCCCGTGGTTTCGTTTAGGAGCATCCTGATATCTCCAGGCTTCATATTGCCTTTCTCTTCCAGTTCTTCTCCGCTAATCACCTCTACGCGGGTGGGAAGATCAATGATTGTACTTCTGGATCTGGTTGAGGAAATTATAACTTCTTCCATTTCTTCTCCGGAAGGCTCCAGCTTGATTTCGATCAACTCCTGTTTTTCTAAAGGAAAAGTAAATGGGATTTCTTTGGGTTCATATCCCAGGAAGCTGATCACGATGGTTTGCTTCCCATCCGGAATTTTTGGGATCTTCACAAGTCCTTCTTCATTGGCCATAGCGCCAATATTGAGGCCCTTAATTATAACATTTGCACCCATTAAAGGATTGCCTGTTTCAGCATCTGTAATCCGGGCATTAAAAGTGTTTTGGCTTTGCGCTATTATACCAAATAGCAATGCTACCAGAAGCAATATTTTATGATACATATATGGTGTTTTCTTAAGTTAACTATTTAAAAGGGAAGTAAAAAATAACAATGAAATGCTGTTAACCTACTTGTGGCGGTTGCCATATAGCTTGTATAATCCCTCTTGGAATGGACTGCCGTTGATGAGAGAAAACCTTATGGGAAGGCGTCTTAAATATTGAGTTGTTTTCCTGGGGAGAATCCTGTACAGTAAAACCTGCACAGCCATTACAATTTAAAAAAGGAGAGCAGAAATTCTCGCAATTTCCCGGGATTTCTTGCTGGGAATGTTTGTCCAGTGCTTCCTCTTCACATTCATCAAAACTACAACAGGGAATGCTGCTTAGTAAAATCACAAGAAGGGCTAAAAGAAGTCCACCAATTTTCATGATTCGAAATTACAAATTTTATGCTATTCTGGATCCATTTTCGACTTTAAATCCCGGATGAAGAAGCACTATATCTCCGCCCCCAACCACTGAGCCCAAAACCAAACATTCACTCATGAAATCCGCAATTTGTTTCTTAGGAAAATTAACAACTGCTACAATTTGTTTTCCAAGAAGATCTTCTTTTGAATACCGGGTGGTGATTTGTGCCGATGATTTTTTCAATCCTATTTCGGCTCCAAAATCTATTTTTAGCTGATAAGCCGGAACTCTTGCTTTAGGGAAATCTTTCACCTCAACAATGGTTCCCACCCTCATTTCTACTTTTTCAAAATCACTCCAGCTTATTTCCATAGGATATCTATATTTAAATCAAAAACCTCAGCGTAAGCCCAAAAGGTATGCTTTTAAAAATTCAAGACATGCCTTGCAGAATTAAACCCTCAATGAGGGATTAAAGATAAAAAAACTGTGCAAACTCCTGATTGTATTGTAAATTTAGCTCAAAAAGTTATGTCAAGAACAGCTTCAAACATGCTGCCCCTTGGGACTAAAGCACCAGACTTCAGGCTGGTAGATGCAGTTTCAAACAGGATGATGTCCCTAGAAGACCTTAAAGGGGAAAAAGGAACTGTAGTTATGTTTATTTGCAATCATTGCCCTTTTGTAAAACATGTAAATGATGAAATCGTACGAATTGCAAATGATTACAGGGTATCCGGCTTCAGCTTTATAGCGATCATGAGCAATGACATCGAGGCGTTTCCAGAGGATCATCCGGATTTGATGTGGAAATCGGCAAGAAAACATCATTATCCTTTCCCCTATCTCTATGACCAGACCCAGGAAATAGCCAAAGCCTATGATGCGGCCTGCACTCCCGATTTTTATTTATTTGATGCCGAAATGAAACTTATCTACCGCGGTCAACTAGATGATTCCAGACCCGGAAATGGCATCCCGGTAAACGGAAGGGACCTTAGGGAAGCACTGGATGCTGTTTTAAATAACAGAAAAGTTTATGAGCCTCAAAAACCTAGTATAGGCTGTAACATAAAGTGGAAAAACAATCAGTGATTTGCTATGGCCCCATTGATTTATTTGATATATAATTAACAGCTATTCAATTTTAGATTGGTTAATTTTAGACTGAAATTTAAAAAAGAAAGATACTATGAGCACACTTAGATTAGGAGATAAAGCACCAAATTTTGATGCTGAAACTTCAGAAGGAAAAATAAATTTTTATGATTATTTAGGGGACAGCTGGGGAATCTTATTCTCTCATCCTGCCGATTACACACCTGTCTGCACCACAGAGTTAGGGGCTGCCGCAAAATATAAGGAGGAGTTCGAAAAACGGAATGTAAAAGTTCTTGCCCTTAGTGTAGATGGTGTAGAATCCCACAAAGAATGGATCAAAGACATCAACGAAACTCAAAACACCACTGTGAATTTCCCTATCATTGCCGACGAGGATAAAAAAGTATCGGATTTATATGATATGATACATCCTAATGCGGATGATACATTGACGGTAAGATCTGTTTTCATAATAGCTCCGGATAAAACCATCAAGTTGATGATCACCTATCCTGCAAGTACAGGAAGAAATTTCGCCGAATTATTAAGAGTTATAGATTCTTTGCAACTCACGGCAAACCATAAAGTAGCTACTCCAGCAAACTGGAAAGAAGGAGAGGATGTGGTAATTAGTCCTTCGATTTCAAATGAAGACGCTAAAAAGCTTTTCCCAAAAGGTTTTAAGGAGGTTAAACCATACTTAAGAGTGACTCCGCAGCCAAATCTGAAATAGAAAAGCCGTTTCAAAAGCGACTAAAAGGCTTTCAGAATAGAACCAACTCCTTTCCAGGATTATTTTTCACGGAGAGGAGTTATTTTTTTACCATTTCCAACCGATCATGATTAAAAGCCAGCTCGCAGTTTTTACCCTGATGTTCAAATTTTATTCTGAAATCTGATCCAAAAGCCTCATCCCCTGTCGGAAACCAATCCTTAAGATTTTTATCTATGGTGATCAATAGTCCTTTATCATCGCCAATTGCACAAAAATTCTCAAAATTTCCGTCAAAGACTTCCAAACCGCATTTTTGATGTAAAAACTGGTATTTCTCTTCAATAAAAGCAGTAGCCAAACCAACTTCAGCAATACCCAAAAAGCTTTTTTCTGAAAAATCCGAAGATTCCGGTTTATTAAAATCCCTTCTTGAGATCAATTCAAGAATGTTGAAATCTTCATCATAAAAATAAATGGATTTAGCATTCCACCCACTAAAATCAATGATCTCCTCCTTATCATTCTTTAATATTTCCACACGGGATTTTAGCCATTTTAGAGCCTGATCCTCCTGCTTGTCGGGAATATGAAAAGCGATATGATATGGGGTGGCATCTTCACTTTGCTGAAATTTTAAAACTGAATCTCCCAGGCTTACCACAAATGAATCCTCATCTTCCTTAATGATTTCCAGGCCCAAAGTATCTCTGAAAAAACGAAGTTGTTTCAGCAAGCGGGTAGTCGATATTTCAAGTTCTATAATTTTCATAAAGGATTTTAAGAATTAATTGATTTTGGGTACTATGGAAATAGTAAACCTACTGCTGGGAAATTAAACCCGTAATGAGGGTAAAATTTAAGTTTGATTTTTATTCATCCATTTTGGAACAGGCATAGGTTTAAAATAAAGCATTTTTTCAAACAGCATTTCCATAGTTTCCGAAACCAAAACCAGGTTCATATTCTCTTCTTTCAACAAACCTTTTCGAACCATATTATGCAGCAATTCAATCAAATCATCGTAATACCCATTTATATTCAAAATTCCAATTGGCTTTTTGTGGAGCCCAAGTTGTCCCCAGGTTAAGATCTCAAACAATTCTTCCAGCGTTCCAAAACCACCCGGTAATGCGATAAAACCATCGCTAAGATCATGCATTTTAAGCTTTCTTTCATGCATATCCTTTGTGGTGATTAAACTTGTTAATCCCGTATGCACAACTTCTTTGGTTTTCAGGAAATCCGGGATCACACCAGTCACCTTTCCATTATTGAATAATGCGCCTTTCGCAACCTGCCCCATAAGACCAAGTTTACTTCCGCCGTAAATAAGTTCTATTTCTTTTTTGGCCAAAAAAGCTCCAACCTCATAGGCATCCTCATAAATCTTTGTGTCCAGGCCATCACTGCTTGCACAAAAAACTGCCAGACTAAAAATATTATTTTGTGGTTCCTCCATAGCAATCATTTTAATAATTTAACCCTTGACTCCTTTCAGCATTCTGTCATTTCCGAAAATATCCTTTCCGGAAAAGGATTTAAAACCAGAGCTATTTAAAACCTCAGCAGTTTCTTCTCCCAAATACTGATTAATTTCAAAATACAAACTTCCGCCCTGCTTTAAACCGGTCTCTGCTAATTTCGTTATTTTTTGGTAAAAAATTAAAGGTTCCAGATCTTTTACATACAAGGCCATTTCAGGCTCATTTTCCAGCACATTACGGTGCATTTCCTTTTTTTCAAATTCCCGGACATAAGGTGGATTTGAAACTATAAGGTCATATTTTTCAGGCAATTCAGCTGATTTCAGAATATCCTGCAAAATAAAATCTATTTCCACATCATTCATTTTAGCATTAGAGCGGGCAATTTCCAAAGCGCTCTCAGAAATATCAATTGCCGAAACCCTGGCGTTAGGCAGCTTCTTTGCCAGGCTTATAGCAATACATCCGCTTCCGGTTCCAATATCCAGAATTGAAAGTTCCTTTTTTCCTGAACTTTTGAGATCCTTCAGAATCCAATCTACAAGTTCTTCTGTTTCAGGCCTGGGGATCAAAACATTTTTATCTACTTTAAATTTTAAGTCGAAGAATTCCGTTTCCCCTATAATATATTGAATTGGTTCGTGTTTCAGCAATCGGAGAAGTGCATCTTCAAACTTTTTTTCTTCAGAAGGTGAAAGTTTTATCCCATGATCCAGTGCGAGATCAAGTCTGCTCATTTTAAGATAAGCCTCTGTCAAGAGATTGAAAAAAGACTGTATTTCCCCGGATGGATATTCCTTTTCAAGCCGGTCGATAAATTTTATTTTTATTTGGGAAACTAACACATTTCAGGTTTTAAGAAATTGAATTCAAAGTTTATTTACGAGGAAACTTATAAATCCTTTATCATCCACATAGTACAATTATAATGTCCGGTATCTCCCATCGGTTTTTCGAGAGATCGAAATCCTGTGCGGCCATATAATTTCCTGGCGTGTTCCATATACGGAAGCGTTTCCAAATAACACTGTTTGTAGCCTTCAGATTTTGCATAATCAATGCAGGTTTTCATCATTTCTGCCCCTATACCTCTTCCCCTTGCTTCGGGAATAAAGTACATTTTTTGCAATTCGCAAATGCCTGTGTCTGCATTTAATAAAGGTGCTATTCCGCAACCTCCAATAAGTTTCCCGTTTTCCTCAACAACAAAATAGCTCATCCCGGGATGATCATAGGTGCTGAACATGTCGTCCAGAGATTTATCCTCGTATGCGGTTCCAACTTTTGGCACACCCATTTCTACTAAAACTTTTCTTACAACCTCTGCAACCTGCTGATTGTCTTTTGGTTGAATTTCACGTATTTTATAACTGCTCATTTCTTACTAATAAATCCTATTTTTGTGATGTGAAGATACACGAAAAATATATAAAAAGATGCATTCAACTGGCTCAAAACGGGCTTGGAACCACCTATCCAAATCCGTTGGTAGGGAGTGTTTTGACCTACCAAAATAAAATTATTGGGGAAGGCTGGCATCGAAAGGCAGGAGAACCTCACGCCGAGGTAAATGCAATAGGAGCTGTAAAAGATCCATCTCTTTTAAAAAAATCAACGATCTATGTGAGCCTGGAACCTTGCAGCCATTATGGAAAAACCCCACCCTGCAGCGATTTAATCATCGCATCGGGGATAAAGAAAGTGGTTATAGGAATTGTGGATCCCTTTGCAAAGGTTAGGGGAAGAGGTATAAAAAAATTGCTGGATGCTGGATGTGAAGTCAGTGTTGGAATTTTAGAGGATGAGTGCAGGGAACTGAATAAACGTTTTTTTACATTTCACGAAAAAAAACGCCCTTATATTATTTTGAAATGGGCCTTGACCGAAAATAATTTTATTGCCCCCAGTTCAAAGGAGGAGCGAGTACCGGTTTGGATCACAAATAAATATTCCAGGCAAATAGTGCACAAATGGCGCAGCGAGGAACAGGCTATTTTAGTGGGTACAAATACTGCTATTGCCGATAACCCCAAACTTAATACCCGATTATGGGAAGGATCTAATCCCGTAAGGATTTTAATTGACCAAAACCTTAGAACCCCAATAGGCTCTGCTTTGCTGGATCGCTCGGTAAAAACCATTGTTATCACCTCTCAGGCTTCTAAAAATTCCTTTACACCTCCTGAAATCGGAAAAAATGAACTGATCCTAGAGGCCATCGATTTTAATAAGGAAATAGCCTCTCAAATAGCTGACGTGCTATACACTCATGATCTTCAATCTGTAATAATTGAGGGTGGTGGCAAAACCCTTCAAACATTTATTAATGCCGGACTTTGGGATGAAGCCAGGATATTTACGGGAGAAGCCCTGTTTCCGGAAGGAGTAAAAGCTCCAGATTTTAAGGGAAAATTAGCAAGGGAACAAAATCTTGGATCGGATAAATTAAAGATTTACATCAATGATTAAAACGCTTATATTCGACTTTGGAGATATTTTTGTCAATTTGGACAAACCGGCTACCTACAGGGAATTGGAAAAATATGGCATCCAGGATTTGCCTGAAGTAATCAGGGATAAAAATATGGAATATGAAAAAGGACTGATCTCTTCAGAAGAGTTCCTCAATTCCTATAAAAAAGAATTTGACCTGGAACCAGATAGCGTCAGAAATTCCTGGAATGCAATCCTGATTGATTTTCCTGAATACCGGCTCAACTTCATCAGGAAACTTTCCGAAGAAAAGAAGTACCAGCTTATTTTGCTGAGCAATACCAATGAGATCCATATTGATTGGATTATAAAAAATGTTCCCTTTTTTGATAAATTCAAGAATTGTTTTGATGCATTTTACCTTTCACACGAGATAAACTTAAGAAAACCGGATTCCAATATCTATGAATTTGTACTGAAAAAGCATAATCTCAGTCCTGAAAATTGTTTGTTTATCGATGATACAAAAGAAAATACGGAAGCCGCTTCAGCAATGGGAATTCACACATGGAACCTCAACCCTTCCAGGGAAGATATTGTAAACCTCTTCACAATTAAAAAAGATTTATTTTGATCTATCTTCTGCTTAGTGTACTTGCTTCAAGTGTAATTTTTGTAATCTTCAAACTTTTCCAAAGGTTTGAAATAAACACGATGCAGGCAATCGTGATAAATTATTTTTTTGCCTGTCTGGTTGGATTTTTCGGTTTTATGCAGGAAACTGAAATTTCCCTTATCCCGACAAAATTATGGTTCCCTGGCACTTTAATCCTTGGAGCGCTGTTTATCATAGTTTTTAATCTGGCAGCAATCACCACCCAACGCAGCGGCCTTTCCGTGGTAGCTGTAGCAACAAAAATGTCTGTGGCCATTCCGGTAATTTTCGGAGTGATTCTTTATGAGGAAAGTACCGGGATTTTAAAAGTTACAGGGATCATTCTTGCCTTAATCGCGGTATATCTAAGTTCTATAAAAACCCGGGAAGGCATCGCCATTAAAACAAAAAACCTGATATTTCCCCTCCTGGTTTTCCTGGGAAGTGGAATTATAGATACGATGATAAAATATCTGGAGACCACGTATGTTGCAAAAGATGATGTGGCACTGTTTTCAACTACCATTTTTGCAATTGCCGGCATCATAGGAATTTCTATTTTAGTAGGACAGGCCGCACTGGGCAAACTTAGAATTACCGGTAAGAACATTTTGGGCGGAATTATACTTGGAGTTCCAAATTATTTTTCCATTTATTTCCTTGTCCTGGCCCTAAGAAGCGAAGGCTTTGAAAGCTCCACTGTTTTCACCATCAACAATGTGGCAATTGTCCTTGTTTCTACACTTCTGGGGATAGTTTTATTCAAGGAACATTTACTCCGAAAAAACTGGATAGGAATTATCCTGGCGATTATTAGTATTTTACTGGTAGCAAACAGTTTAAACTTTTAATTTTGAAGGACACCTATAAAACCATTATTAAACCAAGTGAAGAGGTTCTTTTTAAGGATAAAAATTCTAAATTTTTCGGGTATGCATTTCCTGTAATTTCCGAAGAAGATGTCAAAGTACATCTGGAGGATTTAAAAAAGAAACATCATCAAGCGAGACACTGGTGTTATGCCTGGCAAATAGGAAAGGAAGAAGAAAACAGGCAATTTAGGGCAAATGATGACGGAGAACCCTCAAATTCTGCAGGAATGCCAATTTATGGCCAGATACAGTCCTTTGATGTCACAGATGTTCTGATTGTGGTTGTGCGATATTTTGGAGGGGTAAAATTGGGTGTTGGTGGATTGATTAGAGCGTATAAAACGGCTGCTCAAATGGCGTTGGAAAACAGCAAAATTATAGAAAGAACCATAGACGAAATTTTTGAGATCCATTTTGATTATCCCGAGATGAATATCGTAATGAGGATCATTAAAGAATATGATCTTTCTATAATTGAGCAAAATTTGGGATTGGACTGCAAAATTTATATTACGGTAAGGAAAAAAGATGCTGAGAATATTTTTGAGAAATTTCAGGCTGTTTATAAGGTGGAAATAAAAAAAATTGAGGACTAAATTTTTATTTTATTCAGAATATATTCCGGACATCGAATAGGTCTTTTTGTTTCAGAATCCATAAAAACCAAAATAGTATAAGCGGTAGTTATAAGTTCATCGTGTTGATTAAAAACCTGATAGGAAAATTCAATTTTAACACGAGGTAGTTCCTTGAGTTGTGTTTCAATTCTCAGTACATCATCAAAGTAGGCGGGTTTAATAAATTTTGTATTCAACTCATAAACCGGTAACATTATTCCCTCTTTTTCAAGCAATTTATAGGAGACCCCTAATTGATCAAGCCATTCTAAACGGGCAATCTCAAGGTATGCTGCATAATTCCCATGGTGCACTACGCCCATTTGATCGGTTTCGGCATATCTAACTTTAACAAACGTATGATGTCTTTTCATGGAATAATTCGGGTATTATTTAATCAGGTTTTGTACTTTCATACCTGGAAGGAAGTATGCACAAAATTTTATTAAAATTCAAGACCTAAACCGTTTTTTTATTAGATATTTTGTTCACATATTTGTTCCACAGAAAACTTAGAGAGAAAGCATTTTTTTTTCTAAATCCAAGGAATCTACTAACCAACCAATAACCAAATATAAAGCATGTCAAAAACTGCGCAATCAGTTTGGAATAGCTGTCTAGCTTTTATCAAAGATAACATAACCCCACAAGCCTACAAAACGTGGTTTGAGCCGATACAAGCAGTAAAACTTACCGATTGTGCGTTGAGCATACAAGTTCCCTCTAAATTTTTTTATGAATGGCTGGAGGAGCACTATGTAAAACTGCTGAAGGTTTCCCTAACAAAAGAGTTGGGTGAAAAAGCGAAATTGGTATATGTTATCAAGATGGAGAATACCTACGGAAATAAACTCCCTTTTACTGAAAAAATCCCGAGCACCCAGCGAAGCCATATGGCTTCCCAGGAAGTGGATGTACCTGTTAAAAATAAAAATCCTGAATTACGAAATCCCTTTATAATTCCCGGAATACGAAATGTAAAGATCGAGTCACAATTAAACCCGAATTATAATTTCGAGAATTTCCTTGAAGGAGATTCAAACAGGCTTGCAAGATCTGCAGGACTGGCGGTTTCCAATAAACCCGGAGGAACTTCATTTAATCCCCTGCTCATTTTTGGCGGAGTAGGTTTAGGAAAAACCCATTTAGGCCACGCCATTGGGGTTGATATTAAAGACAAATATCCTGAAAAAACGGTTTTATATATTTCTGCGGAAAAATTTACCCAACAATACATTGAATCTGTAAAGAAGAACAACCGAAATGATTTTATCCATTTCTACCAGATCATCGATGTTCTTATCGTAGATGACATTCAACTTTTATCTGGAAAAGCTGGAACCCAGGATGTGTTTTTCCACATTTTTAACCACTTGCACCAAAACGGAAAACAGGTTATTTTAACAAGTGACAAGGCTCCTGTAGATATGCAGGATATCGAACAAAGATTACTATCCCGATTTAAATGGGGACTTTCAGCAGAATTGCTTCATCCCGACTTCGAAACCCGGGTATCCATAATACAGAGTAAATTATATCGGGACGGTGTTGAGATGCCGATAGATATTATCGAATTTTTAGCCAATAACATAAAAACAAATATCAGGGAACTGGAAGGAGCCATAATCTCGCTTATTGCACATTCTTCTTTTAACAAAAAAGATATCACCCTGGAGCTGGCTAAACGAATCGTTGATAATTACGTAAAAAATACCAAGCGCGAAGTTTCGATTGATTTCATTCAGAAAATTGTAAGCGATTATTTCCAGATGGACGTAGAAACACTTCAATCCAAAACGCGGAAGCGACATATCGTACAAGCCCGACAACTGGCGATGTTCTTTGCCAAAAAGTTCACAAAGGCATCCCTGGCAAGTATTGGAAGCCAGATAGGAAAAAGAGACCATGCGACTGTACTTCATGCCTGTAAAACCGTTGATAATCTCGCTGCGACAGATAAACAATTTAAGAAATTTGTTGAGGATCTCAATAAAAAACTTACCCTGTAATATTAAATTCTACAGATAAGCCATAACTACTTAAAACAATAAATAGCTACTTCTTATGAAAACCAAAGTTTTGATGGTGTGCCTGGGAAATATTTGCAGATCACCACTAGCCGAAGGAATTCTGAAAGCCAAACTTGATACAGAGCGTGTTCATGTCGATTCTGCCGGTACCGGAGATTATCATATAGGCGATCCGCCCGACCCAAGATCCATTGCTATAGGCAAAAAATATGGTTTAGATATTACCAATCAGCTTGGAAGACAATTTGACCCTGCAGATTTTGACCGTTTTGACCACATCTATGTGATGGATAATTTCAATTTCACGGATGTGATTTCCTTGGCAAAAAATGAGGAACAAAAAAAGAAAGTGAAACTTATTCTAAACGAGGTTTTCCCGGGAGAAAATGTGGATGTTCCAGATCCTTATCAGGGAGGACAACAAGGCTTTGAAAATGTTTACCAAATGCTGAATGAAGCCTGTGAAATTATCGCAAAAAAATTAGAAGAGAAATAAATCAGTTGCCCTGGAGGAAAACTCACGAGATATTTCAAAAGAAAAACACCAAGTATTTTCATCAAAAACTTATCGGGTTCACGATCTCTTTAAGTTAATTCAACTCAAAAAAAAATGTCTCAAAATCCTTTTCAATATACCGGTAAACTATATTTGATCCCAACTACTTTGGGAACCTCAAATCCGGAAGAGGTCCTTCCGGCGAGCATTAAGGGAATTATTGAAAAGACAGATTATTATATAGTTGAAAATGAAAAAACCGCCAGAAGATCAATAAAGCAAGTCGATCAGGAAAAAAATCAATCTTCATTAAAGCTTAGTCTTCTTAATAAATTTACCGATCCGGCAGAGTTAAGCAACTTTTTAAATCCTTGTAAAGAGGGCATTAATGTAGGCTTGCTTAGCGAAGCAGGATGCCCTGGAGTAGCAGATCCCGGAGCCGAAATCGTGAAACTCGCCCATCAAATAGGAATACAGGTAGTTCCTTTGGTAGGGCCTTCTTCAATTTTACTGGCTATGATGGGAAGCGGAATGAACGGGCAAAGTTTTACATTTAACGGGTACCTTCCCATAGATAAGAAAGAGCGAAAGCAGGAACTCAAAACCCTGGAGCGAATCTCTTCTGAAAGAAATCAGGCGCAGCTTTTTATTGAAACACCCTACAGAAATAATAATTTACTGGAGGACATGAAGCAAATCCTAAATCCAGCCACGAGGCTTTGCATCGCCTGTGACTTAACACTTCCTTCAGAATTTATTTTGACCAAAAGCATTATGGAATGGGATAAAACAAAAGTAGACCTTCATAAAAGGCCTACTATTTTTATCATTCAAAAAGATATTTAAGCCTTAAGGATAGCTTTGGCTTTTCGTTCAGGTTTTACAAATGACGTATCGTAACCTTCAAATCGCTTCATATAATAGCCAATAGTGGTACCAAAGGCATCACTAAAGGCATTGGCTCCCCAACTTCTTAAATATTTTTTCACACTTCCAGGGCCGGCCAAATGAGCTGCTGCCAGGATTCCGGATTCGGTAATGGTGATCCCATTGATCTTTTCACCGGAAAAGCGTTTTATATCCCTTATCAGGATCCATTTATTTCTGGATGCATTGGCATAAAAAGCAGATTCCTGAAGTTCAGGGGAATTCAGGAAACTTTCGGTGTTATAAATGCCTATTAATTCCAGGGTACCTTTTCCAAACTGATACTTCCCCATATAACCAAATTCATTTACAACCTTATAATCACCCCGGGACTCCTTAAAGGCCACTGCTTCCTTGAACCCGATATAAGATTTTCCCAATTGGGGAACAGCTTTTAAAGTCTTTTCCAACAAAGGATCTTCATTAAAAGCACTTACAGTATATTCTATACTATCTAAAGAAGATGTTTTATACATCTCTAATTCTAAATTTGCAGCCTTTTTAGTTGAGAAACTAAAAAACAAACACCCGGCTACAACAGGTAATATTGAAAATTTTGCAACTTTCTTTTTCATAAAATTTTGATTCTGAGAAGCAAACCGTCAAAATGACCCTTCTCAATTTCGCCGTGCAAAGATACAATAATTTTTATTAATTTGATTTACAGGCTGTTAATGATTTCCTAACTTTGTTTTTAAACCCTTTTGGGCAGGTTTAACAATTTTCAGGCCAAAGAAAAATGCGAAGAAAATTTGCTAAAGACCTTAAATGAAAATTACTTTTTAAATTTTCCACAGCTTTAGAAATAAATGAATTAACTTATATATCATGCTAATCCAATAATTAAAATTGAAAACCTGGTTCCCGATAATGCTTTTGATTTCATTGTGCTGTAACGCGCAATTTTATGAATTTGAAAAAGAGAACTATTTTTTTGTTAGCACCGGAATTGATCTACGGAATGCTGTTTACGGAGGCACTGTAAATTCCCAGGCCTTGGATATAGTATTTGGAATAGGCGCCAGAGCGGGAAATTTTCAGGCTGAAGGCTGGTATGAGTCCTTTACAAGAATTCAATACGAGGCCTATGGCATAAACCTTAATTATGTTTTTAAACCGGAAAGAAGATGGGTTCCAATGGCAGGGCTGGAGCTGGGATTTATAAGGAGACCTAAACATCTCCATCCCTCTTTGGCTCTTATTGCACAATTGGATTATAATTTCTCCAGATTCTTTGTTTTTCTAAAAGGTCAGGGGAAACTTCGAACCGATCTGGAACATCTTACCAAAGGATCTGTTTATGGAGGAATAGGTTACAAATTCTGAATTCTAAATCAAAAATCCCGGAGCTAGCCCACAAGGTATGTCCCGAATTATCGGGAGGAAAATACTTTTAAAAATTAGAGATAAGCCTGGCTGAATGATTCGGATAACACACGTGGAACCTGCCCATCCATCACACGGATTAAACCCTCAACGATAGACCTTACCTTCTCACTCCCTGCTTATTGATCCATCTTACATAAGCCTGTTTATTCCTGTTATGCTGAGCAAGGTTTTCAGCGAATTTATGGTATCCAAAATTTTCAACATCTGCCACAAAAAAGAAGTATTTGTGGTTTTCATAATTTAAAACTGCATCGATAGAAGAAATATCTGGCATCGCAATAGGTCCTGGAGGTAATTCTTTATACAAATAGGTATTGTAAGGGGAATCTATAGTAAGATCTTTATATAAAACCCTTTTTATTACGGTGTCAAAATTCTGTGATTTTTTCTTAATGGCAAAAATCACTGTAGGGTCTGCATCGAGTTTCCAACCATTTTTATACCGGTTCATATAAACACCGGCAACTTTGGCCCGTTCGTCTACTTTAGCCGTTTCTTTTTGAACTATGGAAGCAATTACGGTAACTTCATTTGGAGTGAGGTTAATTTCAGCTGCTTTACTCAATCGCTCCGGAGTCCAGAATCTGTTGTATTCCTTCAACATTCTGTCCCGAAATCCTTCAGCTGAAGTATTCCAGAAAAATTCATATTGATTTGGAATATACATCGCCAAAGCGGTTTCAGCATTGAAATTATTCTGCTTCAAAAAGGCTTCATCTTTCATAAGCTTCAAAATCGAACTGCTATCTGCTTCAATCTGGGTGGATACCCTACCTGCAAGATTTTCCAGGCGTTCCTGATTATTGTAAACAACCCGAACTGGTTTATTGCCACTTCTTAAAACATTTACAATTTGATTGTTGTTCATGTTCTTTTCAATAATATACCTCCCCGCGCGCACATTTTGAGAATAATCCTTTTTTTGAGCAACTACATCAAATGCAGAAATATCTTTTAAAAGCGGCTTTAAACTATCTATAACCGCATCATAGCTAGCTCCTGTAGGAATATAAACCGTGCTGGTATCATTTTTAAAACTGGTATTAGGGGAGAAAATGTAGTTGTAGATATGGTAACTAAAAACACCTAACACAACAAGCCCAAGAAGGGCAATAACAATAAGAATTTTTTTAATGTACATTATTTATTAATTGGTATAAAATCTCATCTTTAAATTTTCCGTTCACTAGGATCCAGTCCTTTTTGACTCCTACTTTTCGGAAATTATTTTTTTCGAATAAATTGATACTCGGTTGATTGTCTGATGTTACACCTGCGTGCAACTGATGTAACCCCAAATGACTAAAGCAATAATCGGCGATCAAGGAGAGCGCTTCAGCTCCATAGCCTTTACCCTTGTTTGATTCATCAACAATAAGAATTCCAAGGGCTGCTCTTCTGTCTTTTGGTTCGAGATCAAAAACATCGATTAAACCAATCGGTTCATGAGCATTACTGCAAATCATAAGCCGTAATTGTTTCACTTCGTAAATATCCCTGTGAGAATTCTGAAGATATTTTTTTATTATATATCGGGAATAAGGGACTTTAGTAGCACTTATCTCCCAAAATTCCTCTGTATTTTCTACTTCGAAAATAAAATCGAGGTCTTCGGGCTCCAGCGCCCTTAGATAAATTTTTTCTCCTTTTAAGGTTAGCATTTTATTTTGCCTTTAAAAACATTCTCTGTTGGCCCCGTAAGCCAGATATTTTTATAGCCACTTTCAGACTTTTCAAATGAAACTTCCAGTTTCCCTCCCGGAGTTTCCAGGTAGATGGTACTGGATTTTGTTTTTCCAATGGCATTTACGGCCAGAGCAACTGCTGTTACCCCTGTTCCGCAGGAAAAAGTTTCATCCTCTACTCCCCGCTCATAGGTTCTTACCAAAAATGATTCCTCACCTGTTTGCTGAACAAAATTCACATTTGTTCCGCCCTCGTTTTCATATTTATCAGAATAGCGGATTTTCGAGCCCGCTTTTTTCACATCAATATCGCCAACATTATCAGAAAAAATGATCTTGTGAGGGGAACCCGTATCCAGAAAGAGCTCATTTTCATTTAGATCCTCGGCATTAACATCCATCATCTTCAAACTGACCTTCCCATCTTTTATAAACGCCTGGTGTTGCCCGTCAATGGCATTAAATGTTGTTTTTGAGCCTATTATCCCGAGATGATTTGCAAATGCGACAATACATCTGCCACCATTACCGCACATGCTGCTTTGATTCCCGTCTGCATTAAAATAAACCATGTTAAAATCCTCATTTTCAATGCCTGACAACTCCAGTAAAATCAAGCCATCTGCCCCAATTCCAAACCTTCGGTGACACAAATGATGTATAAGATTGGTATCATTTTTGGGGAATGTCTTTTCCCGGTTATCTATCATTATAAAATCGTTTCCTGTTCCGTGGAATTTGTGAAAATTAACCTTCATAAATTTAAAATTAATGCTCGCAAAGATACAATAATATGAAGAATTTATCTCTTGCAAAGCAGAGGTTCTATGTTCCGAAGCAGGGATATACAAATTAAACACATCCTATTAAAATGAAAAAATTCGCGACTTTACTAAGTGTTTCTGTGCTAGGGGGGATCATGACATTGGGTTCTTATAAATTATTTGTTGAAGAAGGACATTTTTTTGATCCTGAAGAACAACGCATAGAAGCTGACAGCAACCGGGTCTTTCCGGTTTCAAACAATACTGCTATTTATGGCACCAATGCCGATTTCACTGAAGCTGCTGAAAAAACCGTAAATGCTGTTGTTCACGTAAAAAATGTAGCCATCTTTGATCAACCCAGAAGTATCTGGGAACAATATTACCGGGGTGGAACTTCGGGAAAAGCAATTCAGGGTGCCGGCTCCGGCGTGATTATAACACCCGATGGTTATATAGTCACCAATAATCACGTGATTAAGGATGCCAATGAAATTGAGGTTACCCTTAACAATAATAAAACATATAAAGCCTCAGTTATTGGAACCGACTCCAAAGCCGATATTTCCCTGATTAAAATAGAAGCAACCAATTTGGCTTATATCCCGTTTGGAAATTCAAATGACATGAAAATCGGTGAATGGGTATTGGCTGTGGGAAATCCTTTTAATTTAACTTCTACTGTTACAGCCGGGATTGTAAGTGCAAAAGCCCGGGATTTAAACGCCGGAGATGGATCACCCCAATCTTTTATTCAAACCGATGCTGCTATTAATCCGGGAAATAGCGGTGGCGCTTTGGTAAATATCAATGGCGAATTAATCGGTATAAATACCGCTATAACCTCACAAACCGGAAGTTATATAGGATATGGTTTTGCTGTGCCTTCCAACAATGCCCGGAAAATTGTGGAAGATCTTATCGAGTTTGGAAATGTACAACAAGGAATTTTAGGGATTCGGGGAGCCGATGTAAGTCCGCCAATCTCAAAACAATTTGGGCTCGATGTTTCTCAAGGCGTTTATGTGTCTGATGTAGATTCTGGAAGTGGTGCTGCGATTTCCGGAATTAAAGAAGGAGATGTAATAAGACAAATTGACAATATCGAAGTAAGAAAAATGTCAGATCTAACCGGATATATCAATACTAAAAGACCCGATGATGTGGTTGATGTAAAAGTCATAAGAAACGGAAAAGAACGCACATTGAAAGTTCCCTTGACCAAATACGAAACCTATGTTATAGGGCCTATAGGACTTGAAGTTGCAAATACCTCTAAGACCGAACTTGAAAATTTCAACACAAAAAATGCCGTTAAAATAATAAGATCTCTTTCCAGGGATAAACAATCCCAGGCTTTGGTAGGAATTATTATAACTAAAATTGATGATCAAAGAGTTTCAAATGTTTCCGATGTTGAAGAGATCTTAAACCAAAGAGATCCATCAGACCCTATAAGTGTAACATTTGTAAATACAAAGGGCCAAGAGCAAACCTATATCTGGAGGTAATCTTTTTGAAAATTATAAGAACCCCCGTTGCTTAATAAACAATGGGTTTTTTTTTGATAAAACACTTTACGAAAACGTTTGAATTCTATACTTTTGCCGCGTTTTAAAAAATGAACCTAAAATATAAAAATGGGATTTAACGAAGTTTACGAAAAGGAACTTTCCTTTCAAGCTGATCGCAGACGTGCATCGGTTGAATTTATTAAAATTGTAAGTGATTTATGGTACGATAAGTCAATTGAATTGGTCCTTTTCAGGAATCAATTAATCAACCTTAATGTAAGTGACATTCTAAACCTTCATGAATATGCAGGTGAATTTGTACAAAAACCTATTTCCATTTTTGATTCTGTTGAGATTGCACAGGCTATAAAAAACCTTGATCTTCCTCCTGCCAAATTAGATATAGGAAAATTAACCTACGAATATCACCTGGAGGATGTAGATTACAACAATGCAACCGCTTTTATTTCCAAGAAGCTAAAGGATGCAAAGAAATACAAGGAAGTGACCCCCAAAGATGTGGTGCTTTACGGCTTTGGTAGAATTGGCAGATTGCTTGCGCGGGAATTGATGACCCGCACGGGAAAAGGAAGTCAAATGAGATTGAGAGCCATCGTTACAAGAGGCTCAATAAATGCTGATGTTCTGGAAAAAAGAGCTTCCCTTCTAAAAAATGATTCGGTACATGGAGATTTCTCCGGCACGGTTTCCATAGACGAAGAAAATTCAGCATTGATTATTAATGGCACTACCGTTCATATGATCTCCGCCAACAATCCGGAAGAAATAGATTATACAAAATACGGCATCAACGATGCCCTTGTTATAGACAATACAGGTGCGTTTAGAGATAAGGAAGAATTAAGCAGACATCTTAAAAGCAATGGTGCTTCCAAAGTTTTATTAACAGCACCAGGAAAAGGAGTTCCAAATATAGTTCATGGAGTAAATCACAAGGAGTATAACCCGGATACCGAAGATATTTTCTCTGCAGCATCATGCACCACAAATGCCATAGCACCTGTTCTTAAAGTTATAGAAGAAGCTCTTGGCGTAGTTCATGGGCATCTGGAAACTATCCACGCCTACACCAATGATCAAAACCTTGTAGATAATATGCACAGCAAATACCGAAGAGGTCGTGCCGCAGGACTAAATATGGTTATTACAGAAACAGGGGCAGGAAAAGCGGTTGCGAAAACCTTGCCTGTTTTTGAAGGAAAACTCACCTCCAATGCCATCCGGGTTCCTGTTCCCAACGGATCCCTCGCAATATTGAATTTACAGGTAGAGAACCCAACATCTCTTAACGCTGTAAATGATATTTTGAAAAAATATGCGCTGGAGGGTGATTTGGTAGAACAAATTAAATATTCCATTGATAATGAACTGGTCTCTACAGATATTGTAGGATCTGCCCAACCTTCCATTTTTGATAGCAAAGCAACCATTGTATCAAATAATGGCAAAAATATTATTTTATATGTGTGGTATGATAATGAATATGGGTACAGCCAGCAAGTTATAAGATTGGCAAAATACATCTCCAAAGTAAGACGTTACACCTATTATTAGATCGATCAAATCGAAGATTTTAAATAGTCCGTCATTTGACGGGCTATTTTTTTATCGTTTTTTATCTGAATAATGAAAAATCGAAATTCAGGGTTCATAAAATGAAGGGGGATTTCTATGTATCCTACTTTCCATTAATAAACTATTTTTGAAATATAATTTAGATTCTTAGCATAAAAACCATTTTTCGACAATAAGTTTTTTTCCTTTGCGTTTTTAAGTTAATTTAACCCAAAAGCATACCAATGAACAAACTATTAATTTTAAGTATTTTATTACTTGCGTTTAACTTCAGTCTTAATGCCCAGGACTTTAACAGTGGTGAAAGCCCGATTGAAGAGGAATTCACCAACCTAATCGAAAAGTCAAATGACTATCAGGGTTTTAAAGTGGTGGATTATAATGAACTAATCACCTTAAAGAAAAACACCTCCGAGTTTATCTCCAAATTAAATAACGAGATAACAACACAACAAAATACCATAGATCAACATCAACAGGAAATTTCAGAATTAAAATCGGAATTGGAAATTACTCGACAAAATCTTGAAAAAGTAACTGCCGAGAAAGATGCAATTACGTTTTTAGGAGTCCCTTTCAGCAAAAGTGGATATATGTCACTAATGTGGGGAATAATAACAGTACTAATTATCGCTTTGGTGTTTTTTATCTTCAGATTTAAAAAAGGACATGCGCAAACTTCAGAAGCACGACGAAATCTATCGGCTACCGAAAAAGAATTTGAAGTTTATCGCACAAAAGCACTTGAAAAGGAACAACGTTTAGGCAGACTTCTTCAGGATGAGCGAAATAAAGCCAGCGATAAATAAACATCCAGGTATTATTGCGAAGCTGTTATTGTAAAGATATTCGCATCTTTGCAAAATAAATTTTTACAGAAAAATGCGAATAGATATTATTACAGTGGTTCCTGATATATTAACCAGTCCATTTGAAGTCTCTATATTAAAAAGAGCAATTGAAAAAGGCTTGGTTGAGATTCACCTGCAC
Source organism: Bacteroidota bacterium (assembly GCA_051751125.1). Lineage (GTDB taxonomy): Bacteria > Bacteroidota > Bacteroidia > Flavobacteriales > Flavobacteriaceae > Gillisia. The sequence goes on along the minus strand of JBNJKO010000018.1, from coordinate 8,430 downwards.
AATCTTAGGGATTATGTAACCGACAATTATAAGCAAATTGATGATTATCAATTTGGCGGCGGCGCGGGAATGGTGATGATGATAGAGCCTATTGATAAGTGCATCTCCGGCCTGAAGGCAGAACGGAATTATGATGAGATTATATATATGACACCAGATGGAGAACGTTTTAATCAAAGAATGGCCAATTCACTCTCCCTTAAGGAGAATATCATTATACTTTGCGGGCACTACAAAGGTGTAGACCAAAGGGTTCGGGATCATTTTATAACCAGGGAAATTTCTATTGGAGACTATGTATTATCCGGCGGGGAACTTGCCGCGGCGGTGGTTTGTGATTCCATAATACGATTAATTCCCGGCGTATTGGGAAATGAGACTTCAGCTTTAACTGATTCCTTTCAGGATGATTTACTGGCACCGCCAGTATACACAAGGCCTGCTGACTATAAGGGATGGAAGGTTCCCGAGATTTTAACCTCCGGAAATTTTCCGAAAATAGAAACCTGGAGAGAGGAGCAATCTTATTTAAGGACAAAAAAGCTGCGCCCGGATCTTCTTGGTGAATATTAAACCCTCAATGAGGGATTAAATAATTTTATTGCTTGTTTATACCATTAAATTTCATAATTTTGCGCTCGTTTCTGAACCAACCTCTGGCGAAATCCGTGAATGTTGCTTTGGACCAGCTATTTAAAATATCAAATTATGGAAGCGTTAATTAAATTCGTTCAAGACGAGTTCGTTGCTAAAAAAGATTTTCCTGAATTTTCTGCCGGTGATACCATCACTGTTTATTATGAAATTAAGGAGGGAGCAAAAACCCGTACTCAGTTTTTTAGAGGGGTAGTTATTCAGGTTAAAGGAACCGGAAACTCAAAAACATTTACCATTAGAAAAATGAGTGGTACTGTTGGAGTGGAACGTATATTCCCTGTAAACCTGCCAGCTTTGCAAAAAGTTGAAATCAATAAGCGTGGTGCTGTAAGAAGAGCACGTATTTATTACTTCAGAGGACTTACAGGTAAAAAAGCCCGTATCAAAGAAGAAAGAAGAAGATAATACTTCTTTCATTAAAAACTTAAAGCCCCTTTTTGGGGCTTTTTTCATGGATAAAATCAGGTGAAAACTACCCTTTTCAAATTCCTATGGATACACTCAGTTAGAATTCAACAAGAAATAAAATTTCAATTAACTGGTTATTAAAAAGTTAAAGTCAATGATGAATTAATTTTCTTGTTGTAAATTAAAGTGTTCTTAAAACTTTTACGGAATGACACGAGGATTTCCGGAATTTTAATGAATGTAAAGTATTTCTTTACCAGGGTTTTTATCTTTTTAGATTGAATCTTTTGCATCGCAAAAATCAGGTAGAACGATAAAAGCCTTTTTGATATAATCTGGGCGCGTTTGTGAACAAATTATATCATGCGAACTAATGCACGTAGTAAGTTCTATTAATAAACTTACATAGATGTTAAAAGATCTGGCGGTAAAGCTTAGTTCATCAGAAGCCATTTCAATGTACAAAGTATGTTGAAATGGCTTTTTATTTAAATATTTCCTAAACCATTCCAGTTCCAGGTTTCCAAACTATGATAAAAGATTGAAAAATCTTATCTTCGCAACGCAGGATATTAAGACATTCTTCATATTTTTTTATCCTTTCATCAATTTTCAAGACTTATTTTTAAAATTGCAGAATTTTTAAAAATTTTGTCTCTAACAATGTAAAACAAAATACAGAATATGACACAGCGATCTAAAATTTATTATACCAAAACTGATGAAGCGCCAATGTTGGCTACTTTTTCTTTTTTACCAATAGTAAGAAGCTTTACCGACACCTCAAATATTGATGTCGAACCCACTGATATTTCTTTAGCTGCAAGAATTCTGGCTAATTTTACCGATTACCTTCCTAAAGAACAACAAGTTCCTGATGCTTTGAAGATGTTGGGAGAACTTGTTAAAAAGCCCGAAGCAAACATCATTAAATTACCCAATATAAGTGCTTCCGAGCCTCAATTGGAGGCTGCCATAAAAGAACTTCAGGAAAAAGGATTCGATTTACCAAATTATCCTGGGGAGCCTAAAAATGAAAAAGAAAAAGAAATTAAAAAAAAGTACGATAAAGTAAAGGGAAGCGCTGTAAACCCGGTTTTGAGAGAAGGTAATTCTGATAGAAGAGCACCAAAAGCCGTAAAGAATTACGCAAAAGAAAATCCGCATTCTATGGGCGCCTGGGATCCTAATTCCAAAACCCATGTTTCCACAATGACCGAAGGGGATTTTTACGCAAATGAAAAGTCACTCACATTGGAAGCCACAGATAGCATCAAAATTGAACTTGAGAGTACTTCAGGAAACAAGACTTTACTAAAGGAAAATCTGAATTTGCTAAAAGGAGAGGTTATCGATGCCACTGTGATGAGCAAAAAAGCACTGATTAAATTCCTTGAAGCTCAAATAAAAGATGCCAAAGAAAAAGATGTTCTTTTCTCGTTACATATGAAAGCAACGATGATGAAGGTTTCAGATCCCATCATTTTTGGACATGCTGTGAAGGTTTATTTTAAAGATCTTTTTGAAAAACACGGAGAAACCTTAGAAAAGGCCGGTGTAAATGTAAACAGTGGCCTGGGAGATCTATTGAATGTTTTGCCCAATTTACCTTCAGAGAAAAGAACGGAAATTGAAACCGATTTAAAAAACGGCTTCGAGAAAGGACCGGATCTTGCCATGGTAGATTCTGACAAAGGAATAACCAATTTACATGTTCCCAGTGATGTGATTATTGATGCTTCTATGCCTGCCATGATAAGAACTTCAGGAAAAATGTGGAACGCTAAAGGAAAGCAACAGGACACGAAAGCGGTAATTCCGGATAGAAGTTATGCCGGGATTTACCAAAAAACAATAGAGTTTTGCAAAAAGAATGGAGCTTTCGATCCAACCACTATGGGAACCGTTCCAAATGTAGGCTTGATGGCTCAAAAGGCTGAAGAATACGGATCTCACGATAAAACATTCGAAATCCAGGAAGACGGGGTTGTTCGCGTTATAAATTCAAACGGAAAAAGCCTAATCGAACATAAAGTTGAAAAAGGGGATATCTGGAGAATGTGCCAAACAAAGGATGCACCTGTTCAGAACTGGGTAAACCTGGCGGTAACCAGGGCAAAGGCATCAGGAATGCCAACGATATTTTGGCTCGATGAAAAACGCAGCCATGATGCCGAGATCATTAAAAAAGTAAACACGTATTTGAGCCCGCTTGACACTTCAGGATTGGACATACAGATAATGAATCCAGAAAATGCTACTGAATACACTTTAAAGCGTGTAAAAGAAGGAAAAGATACCATTTCGGTAACAGGAAATGTACTGCGCGATTATTTAACCGACTTATTCCCTATCCTGGAACTGGGAACCAGTGCAAAAATGCTTTCCATAGTGCCACTTATGGCCGGTGGGGGTTTATTTGAAACGGGTGCCGGTGGATCTGCTCCAAAACACATTCAGCAGTTTCTTCAGGAAGGTCACTTAAGATGGGATTCTTTAGGTGAATTTCTAGCCCTTGCTGTTTCTTTAGAGCATTTAAGTGAAAAATTCAACAATAAAAAAGCCTCAATCCTTTCTGAAACCTTAGACCAGGCAACAGAAGAATTCCTCAGAAACGATAAATCACCCTCGCGTAAGGTAAATGAACTGGACAACAGAGGAAGTCATTTTTACCTGGCACTTTATTGGGCCCAGGGTCTCGCCAAACAGGATAAAGATATCGAATTAAAAAAACGCTTTACGGAAATCGCTGAAAAATTATCTTCAAATGAAGATAAAATATTAAAGGATCTCATAGATGCTCAGGGGCAACCGGTAGACATTGATGGATATTATTATCCTAAAGAAGATCTTACCAGTAAAGCGATGAGACCAAGCACAACATTAAATGAAATTTTAGGGTACTAAACCACCTTTATATAAATGAATTTAAGGCCGGATCTTCCATGATTCCGGCCTTTTGTTTTTTCAGCAAAATGCCGGAGGTGGATTTAATTTTGTTGAACCTTTTTTGTTTTGAAGGTCAAAGCAGTAAAATTATAAATCCAGATCTTATCAATTGGGCTTTGGCATAACCATATATTCTCTTTTAGTTGTTTATAAATAGTGAAAATCTTAGAATGAACTATTCTTAAAATTGAATTTAGGTTTTTTATAAACCCCCATCTGCCGTATATTTAAACAAAAATTCAAGCTTGAATAAATTTCTTTCCCTAGTGTTCCTATTGTTTTTTTTAGTAACAAATGCTCAGGATAAACTGGTTCTAAATGGTGTGGTAAAAGATGCATCCAGCAATGAAACCCTGTACGGTGTAAATATATTACTGCCAACTTTAAATACCGGGACGGTAACAAATGAATATGGGTTCTATTCCATAAAACTGCCCGATGGTACACATCAAATTAAAATTTCATATCTGGGGTATCAGGAACTGGTCACAGAAGTGACTATTGAAAAAAACAAAACGTTGAATTTTGATTTAACTCCAACCTCTGAATATCTGGATGAAGTCATATTGACGGAGGATATTGAGCGTTTAAATATCAAAAAACCGGAAATGAGTGTGAACAAACTCGATATTAATACAATTCAAAAGCTGCCCGTAGTTTTTGGAGAAGTAGACGTGGTAAAATCCTTATTATTACTGCCAGGGGTTTCCAATGCTGGGGAAGGATCTTCCGGATTTAACGTTCGGGGTGGAGCCGTAGATCAAAATTTGATATTACTTGATGAAGCAACCATTTATAACGCATCCCATTTATTCGGATTATTTTCGGTTTTTAACCCAGATGCTATCAAGAATCTGAAGTTGTATAAAGGAGGAATTCCTGCCAAGTATGGGGGAAGGGTATCCTCTGTTTTAGAAATCTATCAAAAAGACGGAAACAGCAAAAAGTTTGAAGCCAATGGCGGTATTGGTGTAATTTCAAGCCGCTTACTGGCTCAGGGTCCTATTATTAAAGATAAAGGCTCTTTTCTTGTTGGTGGAAGAAGCTCCTATGCACACCTGTTTCTTAAACTTACCGACAATCCAAATGTTGCCTATTTCTATGATTTGAATACTAAATTAAGCTATAAGATCGATAAAAATAACAGTATTTTATTTTCGGGTTACTTCGGAAGGGACGTCTTTAATATTAACGAAAGTTTTAAAAACACCTATGGGAATGCTGTTTTTAATTTGCGCTGGAATCACGTTTTAACCGATAATATTTTCACTAATCTATCTGTTATCTACAGCGATTATTATTACGGATTAACCCTTGATTTTGTAGAATTCAACTGGAACAGCGGAATAAAAAACCTGAACCTAAAATACGATTTCAGTCACTATTTAAATGAAAATATAAATTTTGATTACGGAGTTCATTCTACCTACTATGAGTTTAATCCGGGAGAAATTGAACCAAGTACAGAGAGTTCAGGGATAAATAGTTTTAATCTCACCAAGAAATATGCGTTTGAAAATGCGGTTTATTTCTCTGCGGAACATAAAATATCAGAAGGCTTCTCGGCTGAATATGGCCTCCGGTACAGCACGTTTCTCAGATTGGGACAAAAGGAACTCAATTTATATCAAAATGACCAGGCTGTTATTTTTAATGAGGATTTTGGCATTTATGAAGAAGCAGATCCTATTGGCAGCAAGGAGCTTTCCAAATCCATTATAGAACGTTCCTTTGGGAACCTGGAACCAAGATTGGCACTGGCATATAGTTTTAATGATTTCCAGTCGGTAAAAGCCAGTTATAACAGAATGAGCCAGTATTTACATCTAATAACCAATACCAGCTCTCCAACTCCTTTGGATATTTGGGCTCCCAGCGGGAAATATATTGAACCCCAGTTATTGGATCAGGTTGCTTTGGGTTATTTTAAAAATTTCAATAATGAAACATATTCCTTAGAGCTGGAAGGATTTTATAAGTTCATTAAAAACCGATTGGATTATGTAGACGGCGCGAATTTAGTTGCCAATAATGCCATTGAACAGGTTATTCTTCCCGGTACTGCACGAGCCTTTGGTTTGGAATTATTGCTTCGGAAAAATACAGGCCAGTTTACAGGATGGCTGGCTTATACCCTGTCCAGATCTGAACAAAGAACCCCTGGAAGAACTCCGGAGGAATCTGGATTAAATAACGGAAACTGGTATAGTACAGGATATGACAAACCCCATGATATTTCATTTACGGGAAGTTATGAGATCTCTGAAAAATGGCAATTAAACACCAATTTCGTATATCAAACAGGGCTGCCTACCACCTATCCCACAGGCCAGTACCGGTTTGAAAACTTAAACATTCCTGTCTATTCTCCAAGGAACAGCAAGCGGTTGCCGGCATACCATAGGCTGGATATTTCAGCGACCTATATCCCTAAAAGAAAATCCGAAAATTTCGAATCTTCGTGGAATTTTGGAATCTACAATGTGTACAACAGGATGAATGCTGTTTCATTAAGCTTCAGAAAAAATGAAGATTCAGGAAATAATGAGGCCGTAAGATTATCATTGTTCGGAATAATCCCCTCGGTCACTTATAATTTTAAATTTTAAAAAAATGAAAAATTTAAAAATCGCAATGCTCCTGTTATTTCTCCTTGGCACCTATGCATGTGAAGAAGTGGTAGATGTGGAGCTGGAAGAATCTGAACCAAGGTTGGTAGTGGAAGCTTCTATCCTTTGGGAAAAAGGGACTACAGGACATTTTCAAATAATACGGTTAACTACAACCGCTCCATTTTTTGCTGAATCTACTCCACCGGCAGAAGGAGCAGAAGTTTCCGTAAAATCTGAAAACGGAACTCTTTATGTTTTTGAAGAACTGGAACCAGGCTTTTATATTAATGATTTTTTTGAACCTGAAATGAACATGTCCTATGATTTGGAAATAATTTATAAAGAAGAAGTTTATATAGCCACGGAGTCTTTGATACCTGTAAGTCCCCTTGAATTTGTGGAACAGTCAACAGGTGGTGGATTTGGAGGAGAAGATATAGAATTGAGAGCTTATTATTTTGACCCTCCGGATGTTGAGAATTATTACTTCTTTAGATTTTTCACTGAGGATCTTTCGATTCAAATTTCGGAAGATGAATTTACCGATGGAAATTTAACATTCGCATATTTCTCAAATGAAGATCTGGTTCCGGGACAGGAAGTCAAGTTTGAAATTCAGGGAATCTCAAAAAGATTCTATGAATATATGTTTATTTTGCGGTCACAGGCAGGAACAAATGGCGGAGGCCCATTTCAAACCCAACCTACAACTGTTAGGGGGAACATTATAAATACCACCACTCCCGAGAATTTTGCATTCGGATATTACAGGTTATCAGAAACCGATTTACTTGAATACACCATTCAGTAAAGGAACTTTTCAAGCATTTTATCCTAACTTTGATTTTTCTGAAATAAAAAAAATGAAACATACTAATAAAGAAATGTTGGGAAAAGGATTAAGATACCTTGCCGGAGCCCTCCCCTTAACATTGATAGGGCCTTCAATATTATATACAGCATTTAACAACAAGGAGCATCCGTTATACATCGCTGTGCTTATTTTTGGGCTGCTGGCCTGTGCAGGGGCAATTTTTCTAATGTTTAAAGGAATTGGAACCCTGATGAAGGCCCTGTTTGACTAACTTTTGAAAGACCTTCAATGAAACCCTCTATAAATGCCGTTCAAATTGGCTCGTTGTTCTTGACCAATTACAGCCAACCAGTTCGTTGTTCTAGAAATTAAGCCAAAAGTCTTTGATAATTACTTGGGTGTAATAAATCTTGTATTGTCACAGTTTTTTTTGATTATTTTGATTTAGTAAATAGTAAAAAAAACTCTTCATCTTTTCTTTGAAGAACCTAACATCACTCCCGATAAAAAATCCATCCGAAAAACCCCTCTATTCCAATTAGAAGAAGGGATTTTTTATGGAATATATTCACCTGCAAACAATGGCGCAGATTTGAAATCCTTGTCCGTGCCCTTGCCGCAGATTTTAAAAAAGTATAAAACAAAAAAAAACCTTCATCATTACGATGAAGGGTTTTTAAAAACAAGTCCGCCCGAACGGCACGGGCTGGCCCGCCCGAACGTACGTTTCAGTGCGGGCGGGCGGCGACATACTCTCCCACAATACAGAAGTACCATCTGCGCTAACGGGCTTAACTTCTCTGTTCGGAATGGGAAGACCCGAACGGTACGGGCTGGCCAGTCCGAATGTACGGTTCGGTAAGGGCGGGGTGAGCCATTACAATTTTTGTAAACAAAAAAAGCACCTATCTTTCGATAAGTGCTTTTCAAATACAAGCCTTGATTAGCGCGGATTTGCAATCCGTGCAGGGTATAAAACAAAAAAGACCC
>JBNJKO010000017.1:0-74928 GCA_051751125.1 Bacteroidota bacterium | reverse complement strand
TGCACAACTATATTCCGCAGAGAAAAAACAAATCATTTTAAAGGTTTTTAAATTATAATATTGTTTCAGGGTTTTGTAGATATGCCCGGAAAGCGAAAAAAGAATGGATGTTGGGAGTTGCAAAATGGGAAATTAGGGAATGGGAAAATAGGTTTTATTGAACTTTAGAAAAGAAGTTTAACGGGAATAGAATTTTAAGCTATAGAAATCACAGCTTAAAATATACATCCTAAATATTTTTTATTTTAAAAATGTCATTACACCGGGCAGGATCTTCATTTTTATTTTTCCCCCAGAATAATTTTCATCCAAAGCATCATCCACATGGACTTTTGAACCTTTCCACTTAATCTTTAATTTTTGAACCCTTATAGAAATGGCCAGTTTCCTAAGATCATATGAGGTTTCACCAGCTATTAATGATTTAACATAGGCTTCCAATTCGTCCTTTTTATTTTCCGGGATCAATACAAGATTTAAATATCCATCCCCGGGATCTGCTTCCGGGGCGAGTTGAAGTTTAGGACCTATATAGCAGGTGTTCATAACTTCAATCATTAAAAATGATCCTTTAATCGTTATGTCGTCCAGTTCGATCTTAGCTTTTTGGGCCTTGTATTTTTTTATGATCTTCAACAAAACCTGCAGGGTTCGATCCAGTTTTTCTTCGGGACTAACCTCCTGCTTTTTCATTTCTGCAATTAATTCAGGAAATATTCCCATACCAACTCCTTCCAGAAAGATCTCATCCCCTTCAATTCCCCTGACCTCACCACAATCAAATTTCTTTTTTTCAGTCCTGGGATCTATAGCCTGAAAAACATCCTTTCTTTTAATGGAAAGAGTGCTGGCAATATTATTGGCGGTACCTAAAGGCAGTAAGAGAACCGGCGGCCTATCTTCGGGGTTTATTTTGAGAAGCTCCAAAGCAAGGGAATGCACTGTGCCGTCCCCTCCGGCCAAATAGATGGCATCTGGTTTATTTCGAAGACTTTGCTCCCATCCTTCCTCATCAGAGGAAACATAAGTGACAATTATTCCGGTGCCCAGAAAAAAATCTACCAGGTATTTTTTGGAATGTTCGGCATAGCCTGCAGTAGGATTATGTACAATCAAAATATTCTCCATTGTGACCAAAATTGCTTTAACTCAAATATAAGAATTGCCTGCCCCGGAGAAATTTGGATTAACTATATGTTATGATTTATTCGCTAAACTGTACCCTATTTATTAAAGTATGTGTAAATTAAACACAATTTAAAAACGAATGGATTTTAAAAGCAGGGATTTTATTAAATTCATCTTTAATTGCTTTTTATATCATATTGTTAAATAAAATAATGGAAAAATGAAAATTCTCGTAACTAATGATGATGGAATATACAGCCCGGGACTTTCCTGTCTTGCACGGGTAGCTTCTGCTTTTGGGGAAGTAATAGTTATGGCGCCCGATGTGGAACAATCCTCCATGGGACAGGCGATAACTTCAGGAAAACCTATTACCTATAAAAAATCTCCCATCCATTTCGAAAACATTAAAGCATATAGGGTAAATGGCACCCCTGCCGATTGTGTTGCCTTGGGAACTCATCTTTTTCAGGACATAGACCTGGTATTATCGGGAATCAATATAGGTTCAAATCTGGGGAATTCAGCCTGGCATTCGGGCACATTATCGGCCGCAAGACAGGCTGTGCTTTTTGATATACGTGGTATCGCCCTATCCGTTTCAATAGGAGAAGAAGAAACCGATTTTGATGTGTTGGAACCCTTTGTGATGGAGGCTTTAAAAGAAGTAGTACATGAAAACGACCGGAAATTATTAAATATCAATTTCCCAAGATTCCCTGCCGGTGAAGTTGCGTGGACCGCACAATCTGTGAGGCATTATGACGGGAAAGTTGTGGCCAATAAAGATCCTATGGGAAGGCAACACTACTGGTTCACGGTTACCCCAATTGAACCAGAAGGTGAAGGAACTGATCGCTGGGCAGTAAAACAAGGAAAAACAAGTATTACTCCAATGATCCTGGATCTTACAGATTTTGAATATTTAAAAAAGCGTTCAAAGAATTAAGGGAGCCTTCAAGAAACGGGAGATAGGTTATATCTTACGGCAAATGATTTCAATAGTAAAAAAGGTATATAGCTTAATGCAAACTAAAAACTTATGTTGTACAGGGATACCTTAACTTTGACATTTTATACTTTTCTTCTTTAATTAGAAAACAGATTTACAGAATTGGAACATATTATACCACCGGTTTTTTTTAAGCCTGTTCTGAAATGAGGAGATTGGATAACCCTGATTTACCTTTGGCTGAAAATGCCGTTTTATATTCCCGAATCGATTGAGATACCCTGGAAATGAGCAACAATTGAATAATGAAATTACAGCACAGCATCTTCCAATATCCCGGGATATGAAACAGGAACCAAATTGTTCTGGATTGTGTTTTAATAATGAATTACCCACCATTTTTAACTATTTCATATGAAATGAGCATAACGGAAACACGATTCAAATACTAATGAAGATATTCGAATTATTCCCGAGCTATGGGGAGACCAATAAAAAACAATAAGTAACTACATATGAAAAAGTCTTTTTTAATACTGTTTCTGTTTATTCAATTCAACTCCTTTGCCCAGGATCGGTTGACAGGCAGGAATTTTGCCACCCGATCTGAAGTAATTGCGAGTAACGGAATGGTCGCGTCCAGCCATCCTCTGGCAACACAAATAGGATTGGATATTTTAAAAAATGGAGGAACAGCGGTAGATGCGGCAATAGGAGTAAATGCTGCTTTAGGTCTGATGGAACCAACCGGGAGCGGTATAGGCGGTGATCTTTTTGCTATTGTATGGGATGCAAAAACCAAAAAACTTCATGGTCTTAACGCCAGTGGAAGGTCCCCTAAATCCTTAACCCTGGAACACTTTAAGGAAAAAAACATAGAAATTATACCTGCATCAGGGCCACTTCCGGTTTCTGTTCCAGGTTGTGTGGATGGATGGTTTGAACTTCACAGCAAATTCGGCAAAATGCCTATGACAGAGATCCTTGCTCCCAGCATAAAATATGCTGAAGAAGGATTTCCGGTTACAGAGCTTATTGCATATTATCTAAAAGCATCCGTAAACAGGTATATGAGTCAGTTTCCAAACGTTAAGGAAACCTATACCAACAATGGAAAAGTTCCAGAAAAAGGAGATCTTTTCAGGAACCCATTTTTAGCAGATACTTATAGAAAAATAGGCCAACAAGGCAGGGATGCTTTTTATAAAGGTGAAATTGCAACCACAATTACTAATTTCATTGAGGAGCAGGGAGGTTTTTTATCGATGGAAGATTTGGAAAGTCATACCTCTACTTGGGTTGACCCTATTTCTACAAATTACAGGGGGTATGACATTTGGGAATTACCACCAAACGGACAGGGTTTAGCAGCCCTTCAAATGCTTAACATTATAGAAGGCTTCGATTTTGAAGAAATTACCTTTGGAAGTGCAAAGCATTTGCACATCGTGAATGAGGCTAAAAAATTAGTTTATGAGGACCGGGCAGAATATTACGCAGATCCTGCATTTGTCGAGGTGCCGGTAAACCAGCTTTTATCAAAAGATTATGCTGCTAAAAGAAGGGAATTGATCAACCCGGAAAGAGCAGGAGAATTTAAAGCAGGGAACGTAGATCATTCCGGAACGGTGTATCTTACAGTTGCCGATAAGGATGGGAATATGATCTCTCTCATTCAAAGCAATTATCGTGGTATGGGTTCAGGAATGGTACCACCTAAAATGGGTTTCATGTTACAAAACCGAGGGGAGCTCTTCAATTTAGAAGAAGGGAAAGCCAATTCCTATGCTCCCGGAAAACGACCATTTCACACCATTATACCGGCTTTTGTTACTAAAGACAATGTTCCCTATTTAAGTTTTGGGGTTATGGGTGGAGATTTCCAACCTCAGGGCCATGTACAAATCATCATGAACCTTATAGATTTTGGAATGGGCTTGCAGGAAGCAGGGGATGCTCCCAGGTATGAGCATGTAGGCTCAACTGCGTTAACAGGAGAACTGATGCAAGGCAAAGGTGAAATTCTTATTGAAAGTGGCTTTGATTTTGAAGAAATTCTGAAATTAATGGCCATGGGACACAAAGTAGGTTTTGGAGGGTATTACGGAGGCTACCAGGCCATTCTATATGACTCAGAAAAAAAAGTATATTTTGGTGCATCCGAATCGAGAAAAGATGGCCAGGCAGCCGGTTATTAATAAACAAGAACCTCGGGGCAAGTCCGCCTGAATGATTCGGGCAGGTGAGTTGAACCCTCAACGAGGGACTAAAAAACATAAAGAAATGCAAGTAAAAATATGGTCAGATGTTAGATGTCCTTTCTGTTATATAGGAAAGAAAAAATTTGAGGAAGCCCTTGAAAAATTTCCGCAGAAGGACCAGGTTGAAGTGGAATGGAAGAGTTATCAGCTTGATCCATCCCTAAAAACCGATACCAGTTTGAGTACCCTTGATTATTTTGTGCAAACAAAAGGAGTGAGTATAGAACAGGCAAGACAAATGTTTAGCGGTGCCACTCAAATGGCACGCGAAGCAGGGATCGCATTTAATCTTGAAGAATCTGTCCCCGCGAATTCATTTATGGCACATCGTCTTATCCAATTTGCAAAATCGAAGGATCTCGGGAATGAGATCGAAGAAGCTTTGTTCAAAGCTCATTTTGAGGAGGCTAAAAATATAGATGATACCAACGTTTTAATACAAGTGGCCAGATCCATCGGTATGAATTCTGGAGAGGTTGAGAATGTCCTGAAAACTGACGCTTTTGCCTACGACGTAAAGCAGGATGAAATGGAGGCACGCAATATTGGAGTACGAGGAGTTCCCTTTTTTGTTTTTGAAGACAAATATGCTATCTCGGGAGCACAGTCATCAGAAGTGTTTTTACAGAACCTTGAAAAGTCCTGGGAAGAACACCTTCGGAAAAATCCGAAACTCGAGATCTCTGAGGGAGATTCCTGTTCTACAGACGGTACCTGCAATTAAACAAGATCAATTACAAAAAAATACATTCAAATTTTCCTGAGACCGTACTGGGCTGCATTGTCCTAATTTAGTTGATGGAGAATTCAAGAAACACTAAAAAAAATTAGGGAGAAGCCGAGGATCAATAAGCTTATTCTTTAGATTTCCCTACCGGCTTCCTCCTTAAAATAAATCATGCTTAATGAAAATCCCCGATAATTTTCGGGAGGAAAATACTTTTAAAAATTCGGACAGGCCCGCCTGAATGATTCGGGCAGGCCTCGGAGAATCTGCCCGTCCTTAGGGCGCATTAAACCCGATGAGGGATTGAAATTATTGTGGATTTAATCCCCAGTTTTTTCAGCTATATCCCGGTTTACTCTACATCTTTTAAACCAAATGACCTGATTTTCAATGCGAATGGCATGGGGTATAATACTTGGTTATCCTACTCTGCAAATTAGTTCAACTATCGAAGGTTTTTCAATAACAAGCGCCTTGATAGTTTTGAAATATTTTAAAAAATAAGATGATAACAACAGATATTAAATTTCCCGCTGCAGCTTCAGATAAAAACTTGAAAATTGACATTTTTACACAACGGGAAGACAGTTCATCAGGTAAAACCGATAAAAAACACACTTCAGATAATTACAAAAAAGCAATCTTTACAAAGAGACATCTTTTCATTTTAATTAGTACTTTTTTACTATTTATTGGCGCTGCTTTTTCCTTTTACCTGTTGCAGTCAGAATTTCAGGAGTTAAATTTAAGCCGAATGGACACCCTGGGAGGCATGATCCTGCTAATTCTCACTAGTTTCCTATTGATATTCAGGCTGAGCTTTCTGGCATACATTGCAAGATTGTTCTTTCGCTATAAGCCTGTAAATTCTGTTACAGATGAAAAATTACCAACCTGTACGGTTATTGTACCTGCTTATAACGAAGGTAAACTCGTATATGCTACTTTGTTGAGTTTAGTGAACAGCAGTTACCCGGCAGAAAAATTACAGCTGATCGCCATAGACGACGGGAGTGTAGATGACACCTGGGACTGGATGAAAAAAGCCAAAGAGCAACTTGGGGATCGCGTTTCCATTTATCAGCAGCCCACAAACCAGGGAAAGAGACACGCTCTTTACCGCGGATTTAACCTGGCTACAGGTGAGGTTTTTGTAACGGTAGACAGTGATTCCATCGTTGAAGAAGATACTTTACGCAATCTGGTTTCCCCATTTGTAACCGATAAGGATTGTGGTGCAGTGGCAGGAAATGTTCGGGTTTTAAATAATGAAAAGGCGATCATTCCGCGTATGCTGAACGTAAGTTTTGTATTTAGTTTTGAGTTTATACGCTCTGCCCAAAGTGTACTGGGTTCTGTATTGTGCACGCCTGGCGCTTTGGCCGGCTATCGCAGGACTGCGGTTATGAACTGCCTGCCCGAGTGGATCAATCAAACCTTTATGGGAAAACCTACAGATATTGGTGAAGATCGCGCCATGACCAATATGATCCTGAAACAAGGCTATCATATTTTATTTCAGCGAAATGCCTATGTTCTTACAAATATCCCTGAAAAATACAGCAGTTTACACAAAATGTTTACCCGTTGGGAACGAAGTAATGTGCGTGAAAATCTTATGATGTCCAGATTTGCTTTTAAAACCTTCAGAATTGGATCAAAATCGGGTCCCCGTATTTTGCTGTTAAACCAATGGATGGGTATGATAACAGCATATCCGCTTATCCTGATTATGATCTTTTTACTGGTTACACATCCTGTTTTATTTATCAGTTCAACACTATTAAGTATCTTAATATTCTCAAGTCTACCGGCATTCTTTTACGCTAAAAAATACAATATAGCTGAAGCATTTTGGATCTATTCCTATAGTATTTTCTATACTTTCAGCTTGTTTTGGATCACTCCGTATGCAATGGCCACCGCAAGTAGAAGAGGCTGGCTAACCCGTGGTTTACCCGAGAAAAAATAAATTGGAACTATATATTTATAGCCCTTATTCCTGAAGTTTTTCTTCTTAATGTCAAAAAAAGTTACCGAATCAAATCGGTAACTTTTTTTGACATTAAGAACTCTGGAACCATTTGTTTTGCCGAATTATTTAGCGTTTCAGAAAAGCCATAAATGTTGAAGACATTTCCCGATTTAAGAAATGTAAATAAATTGCATAGTTTTGAAGTTACTAACTTAGCACGCATTTAGAGTTTAGAATATATTTGAATGAAAGAAAACGAAAGAATCATCATTGTTGGCAGCGGTTTAAGCGGACTTACTTTAGCTTATTTCCTGGCACAAAAAAATATAGAAACAACAATTTTAGAAGCTTCCTCAAGAATAGGAGGAAGAATCCAAACTATAAAAGGTGTTTTGGAGACCCCGTTAGAACTTGGTGCAACCTGGTTTTCCGAAATGCACATTAATTTATTGTCCTTAATTGAAGAATTGGAATTAAAGAAATACCCGCAATTCTCAAAAGGCATCTCGATTTTTCAGACCAAATCCTTTGAACCACCTCAAAAATTTTTTGTGCCTGAATCTGAAGCACCTTCCTATAGAATCGTTGGTGGCACTCAGGTTATCATTGATGCCTTAAGCCAGAAAATAGCTTCAAAAAATATACACCTCAACACAAAAGTCACTAACATAAAAGAAGTTGATAGCGAACTGATTATAGAAACCTCCAACGGACAAAAACTGTATGCAGATAAGGTTATTCTTTGCATTCCGCCGCAATTAGCAGGTTCGCAAATAAAATTTTCACCTCAATTGCCAAATACTATTTCCCGCATATTACCAAATGTTCAAACGTGGATGGCAGGTTCTATTAAATTTGTGCTGGAATATCCGGAGGCTTTTTGGAGAAAGAAAGATTACTCAGGAATGTTGTTCAGTCACTCGGGCATCGTAACAGAGATGTATGACCACACTAATTTTGAAGAAAATAAATTTGGCTTTACCGGCTTTCTGAATGGAGGTGCTGCTTCTTATTCTGAAGAAGAAAGAAAAGAGTTCGTTCTAAATCACCTGAAAGAACTGTTGGGAGAAAAAGCATTAAAACCTACCTCCTATTTTGATAAAGTCTGGACAGATGAATTTATTTCCGGGGGCAACCAAATTATCCAAAAACCGCATCAAAACAACGGACACCCCTTATTGCAGGAAAGTTACCTGAATGGAAAATTGTTTTTTTCAGGAACAGAAACTTCACCTGAATTTCCGGGATATATGGAAGGTGCAGTTATTTCTGCAAAAAAAACGCTGGATAAGATCCTGGATTAATTTTGTATTTTCGATAAATAAAAGGAAACAGGTAACAAAGCTAGCCCCTTTTGGAAATCAGAAGATACAAAAACAGCCAATCCCGGGATTTAATTAATTTTTTACATTGTACAAGAAATGAAAAGAAGCAAATTCATCTCAAATATATCCTGCTTTGGCGTACTTTCAGTAGCCACTCCAAATGCCCTGTTCTCCAAAACAGCGGTTTCTTTAGGCACTGTAAAATGCAGTATTCGGCTTATAAGGAATGCAACTTTGATCATACAATACGCAGGGAAAAAAATTCTGGTTGATCCTCTTCTGGCAGCAAAGGGAGCATATAATCCTTTTGCAGGAGGGGAACGAAATCCTACGGTGGATTTACCCCTGCCCTTAAATGATATTATTAGTGACATAGATTTAGTGTTGGTAACCCATACCCATTCAGATCATTTTGATGCCGTGGCGAAGGAAGACTTGCCCAAAGCTGTAAAGCTTATACATCAACCTGCAAATGAGGAATACTTTAAGAATACCGAGTTCACCAATACTGAAATCCTCCATGATCATACAACCTGGAATGATATAAGCATTTTCAGAACTGGTGGAAAACACGGTAGCGGAGAGATTTTAAAAAGTATGGGTACCGTTTCAGGATTTGTATTAAAAGCTAAAGGTCAGCCTACGGTTTATATTGTGGGCGACAGTATTTGGAACGAGGATGTGGAGCAGGCGCTGGAAAAGTATAAGCCAGATGTAATAGTTGCCAATACAGGTGGGGCTCAATTTCCTGGATTTGAAGATACACCCATCCTTATGGATGAGGAGCAAACAATTTCTCTTATCAAGGCCAGTGGAAAGGCTAAAGTTATTGCCGTACACATGGATGCCCTGGATCATTGTGTTACAACCAGAACTTCTTTGCAACAAAAAGCCAGTCTTTCAAATATAGAAAAAGATAAACTTATTATTCCCGTGGATGGGGAGGAAATCATCTTACAGGCATAATAGAAAATGCTGATAGCTAATCTGCGCTGCATTTCTAACTCCAATGTTTATTCTATCTTTGCCGGATAGCTAAATCCTTTTTGATTTAGCTTTTGATAAAAAAATCAAAAACCTCGGGTTAAACCCTCAATGAGGGAAAAAAGACTTCAACTTTATGCTTTTCTAAAAATCTGTCTGTTATCCGCAATACACAAAACCTGGTCAAACCCGTCGGCCATGTTTATGCTTGTAGATGGGAGTCAGGATCACGTTAAATAATGAGGAATTGAAAAAGAAGGAAAACTCAGGCGCAAGCTGGACTATTTGTGCGGAATGTCAGGGGCGAGGCAAAAAAAGTCAAAGGCTCCGCAAGAAAGTTCGACTCCAATACCAGAAGGAATTCAATCAATTCGAAAAAACGAATGGTGAAGGGACGGCTCCGGTTCGTCCTAAGGGTCATCTATACTCGTGCGTGAACTGTAGTGGATCTGGGTTGCTTCCTTCTGCCAGCCATCCTATAGCGGATAAAGAAAACTTTCCACATGTTGCTATTGTTGGTGGCGGTATAGGAGGAGTGGCTTTAGCTGTGGCTTGTTTGCACCGTAGAATCCCATTTACCCTTTATGAGCGCGATAGTGGCTTCGACGCCCGATCTCAGGGATATGGACTCACTTTGCAACAAGCCAGTAAAGCGATCCAGGGATTGGGTGTTTTTTCGTTAGAAGAGGGGGTGATTTCAACGAGACATGTGGTTCATACTACAGATGGAAAAGTGATCGGGGAATGGGGGAATAGAAAGTGGATAGAGTCTGATGCGAAAACATCTCCGAAACGCACAAATGTGCATATCTCACGGCAGTCTTTGCGCCTAGCACTACTTGAGCAACTCGGCGGACATGATGCAGTACAGTGGGGGCACCAGTTAGTAGATTTTAAGGAATGTGAGGGTGAAGGTGTTGCTTTAAGCTTTCAGGTGGACGGTAAAATGAAAAGCTCCAGGGCGGATCTTGTGGTTGGAGCCGATGGTATTCGTAGTTCGGTGCGTAGGTTGCTGATTGGTGAGGATAGTACCCGTTTGCGTTACCTCGGTTGTATTGTGATTTTGGGTATTTGTCCTTTGGGGGCTCTCAAAGGTCTTGATAGTTCTTTGCTGGACTCGGCCACTGTATTTCAGACCGCCAATGGCAATGAGCGGATCTATATGATGCCTTATACTTCAGACTCGGTGATGTGGCAACTTAGCTTCCCTATGCCGGAAAAAGAGGCTAAGGCGTTAAGTGCGAAAGGAGCTAAGGCACTCAAGGAAGAAGCATGTCGCAGAACTCAATGGCACGATCCCATTCCTCAGATTTTGGCGGCGACCCTGGCAGCTCAGGTTTCTGGCTATCCCGTGTATGACCGGGAATTACCCGAGTCAGAATTGTTGGAGAAATGGGGGCAAGTGACTCTGATGGGAGATGCGGCTCACCCAATGAGTCCATTCAAAGGACAGGGGGCGAATCAAGCTCTGCTCGATGCACTTGCGCTGGCCCGGGGGATATCAAGGGGTTGCAGACCTTTATCCCAATGGAGGGAAGCCGGAGTGAGGGAAAGTGTTTTAACCGGGTTTGAATCGGAAATGTTTGAACGCAGTGCTTCCAAAGTGAAAGATTCAGCAGAGGCTGCAAAGTTCCTGCACTCCGAAATTGTGCTCCATGAGGCTGATGAGCCCAGAGGAAAGTGTCTAAAGAATAAAGATGCATAACTCTTCGAGTTTGAAAATTTCAACAATTACTTCCCATCAAGCTGAAAAATAAAATTATTTCCCATATTGGTAACTTTTCTATATTTGGAACTCACGCAGAATACGACAAAATAGACGCAAATAACATCTGATTATGAATATAGCACCAATTAGAAATGAAAAAGACTATCAAAAAGCGCTCGACCGACTTGAGATGATTTTTGATGCAAAAAAGGGAATGGAAGAAGGAGACGAACTCGAAATACTTTCTATCCTGATCGACCGATTCGAAAACGAAAATTCCCCTATCGGAATGCCAGACCCTATTGAGGCAATTAAATTCCGAATGGAGCAAATGGGGATGAAACAAAAGGATTTAGCGGAAGTGATGGGTTTTAAAAGCAGAGTGAGCGAAATACTGAACAAAAAACGCAAACTGAATTTGGATATGATTAGAAAACTGAACACTACACTTCATATTCCTACCGAAGTTTTAATTCAGGAATATTAGGTAAGGTTTCCCGTAAGCGGTTTTAAGAAAATTTTAATAGTTTTACTGGAGATTGAATAAACCTGATTTTATCCTGGATGAATACCAAAGTATGGTTTAAAAAATTGAGGATATAACGAGTTGGCAAAAATTGAATATATAAACACTAAAGATTCTATAAATGGAAAAAATTTGGATTATATCATTAGCAATAGCAATTTTTCTAATAATAAATTTGATTCATTACTTAAGCCTGAATGGTTATGTTAAAAAAACATTCGGTAAAAAAATGGTTAAAGGTTTGGGGAAATAAAGTTTATTTCTGGCAGAGTTCAATATTTGTTAGTACAGGAGGTACATTTTTAATCATGTACCTTTTAAAATGGTCGAACGTTTTGGGGTTTTAGTACATTCTGAGATCGCTGATTTTTAAGACTAGCACGGATTCTAAATCCAACTGATAAATAAAACCATAAAAAATCGGATTCGGACTGTTGAGAATTATCGATATAAAAAGGACTTGAATAAAATTAGATTTATATATTAAGCTGACCCGAGTGAATTAATATCTAAAAAAAACTTTTGCCAACAGTTTAAAAACACTGCTTAAACCAGTCTCAAATCAAATATCCGTGCTCGTTTGCAGCGAAAATTTCCGAAATTGTAAAACAAATTGAACACATTTATGGCAACAGTTGATAAAATACGAAGCGGGTTGATTGATAAAATCCTAACAATAAGAAACAAGGATTTCCTAATAGCACTTGATAATTTGATTTCCTCAAGCTCAGCGGATACCGAAATTTTGGAATTAACTGCTGAACAAAAAAAAAATGCTCGAAATGAGTGAAACGGACATTAAAAATGGATGATTGATTTCTCAAGAAGCTATGGACAAACGAAATCTCGAATGGCTAAACGGACTGTAAGATGGCTGTTCGAAATCCTTTTCACCTTAATCCACTAAATCCTAATCCCAAACCCGTGCAATAATATCAGCCGTAAACCCACATAGAATACAAGAATGGCAGTAAGGATCCCAAGAAATTTAAGATTGAATCTTTTACTGGAAAGATAGGATCCAATACTTCCTCCCAGAACAACAGCAATAATAAGTTGAAAGATGAGGTCATAATTTATTTGAAAAGTCCCTGCCACGTTCAAACCTACCAGGCCCGCCACTGAATTCACCAAAATAAATACCGAAGCCAGGGATGCGATAATTCTTGGATTTGCCCATTTCAGGATGTTAAGCACCGGGGATAAAAAGATACCACCCCCTATTCCGGAAATCCCGGAAAGCAAGCCTACAAAACCTCCCAGCATAATTTTTTTGGAATTGGAGAACTCCCTGGATTCGATTTTTTTCTGCAGATATTTCAGGATCAGGAATAATCCGGAAAGGATCAGGGCAGAACCCAGGATAAGGAAAAAGATTGTCTGTGAAAGCCTGAGCTGTGCTCCCAGGAATGCCAGCGGTATGCTAAAAACCATAAATGGCCAGAACAACTTAAAATTAAATACCCGGTGCCTTATAAACATAATAGTGCCAATGCTCACCACGCAAATATTCAGCACAAGGGCCGTAGAGCGGATTTCATAAAAATCGGTAAGAAAAAGGCTCAGGATAGCCAGGTAACTGGATCCGCCACCAAAGCCAACGGAACTGTAAAATAAAGCGATAAAGAAAAAGATGAACGGGAGATACTCTATAGGCATATCAGGAAATTAAAAAACATTTTACTGTATCCCCTTTTTTTACGGGGATTTCAGCAGTTATTCCAAAATAAATTTTAGTCAGCTTCATTCTTCTTCCATTCGTTTTAGCAATTCCACATCTGCAGTGGTATCCACATCAAAATTTCCATTTTCAAATTGAACTGTCCCAAATTGAAAACCTGTATTATTTATCAGTTTTTTAGCTCCCTGATCTCCTTTCAGTTTTTTTAACTCTGAAAAAATTTCCCTTGAAAAGATGGCGGGAACTCCAACATCACCTGCATATTCTGAAAATGTCCCCTGCTGCTTGCTCTTCAGCTGAACTTCTATTAGCTCCTTAATCTTTTCCTTTGTAATCAAAGGCTGATCAGAAAGCAGTATAAGAATATGTTCCAGCTCCTTTTCAAGTTTTAAAGCTTCAGAAAGACCTTTCCTGATACTTGTGCTCATTCCTTCTTCCCAGTTTTCATTGATCACCAATTCAAAACTCCTGCTATTGATTTTCTTATTGATCTCCTCTTCCTTTGCGCCTAAAACAAGGATTTTGGTATCAAATTTCAGCGATTCCGCTACATCAATGCTTTGCTGAAGTAAAGGGACTCCCTTAAATTCCACCAGCTGTTTCGGATATCCAAGTCGGCTGGAAGATCCTGCTGCCAGAATTATAACTCCTATTTTAGTATTTGTCTTCAAATGTGAATCTGCTTAAATTGACTCTCATTTTTCTCATGAATTGGAGAGGATTTTTCCCTTAAGGATCGGGCATTTTTGCCTGTTAAAACCGATTGTATCTCGGCTAAAATTGAAAGCCCTATCTCTGCCGGAGTCTCCGCCCCAATTTCCAGCCCTACCGGGGCATATATATTGTACATATCCTTTTTTTTCAGATAAAACCCTTCTTCCTCCAAATCGGTAAGCATCCTTTGGTATTTTTTCAACGGACCAAGAATTCCGATATAAGGAATCATCTTTTCTGCTAAAAGCAACTTTAAAACTGCCAGATCATAGTCGTAATTATGGCTCATCAATACAAAACAGCTGCGATGGTCAATTTCAATATTTTCAAGGGTTTGTTCAGGTTTTGATACGATAATCTGGCAGGAAGAGGTAAAACGGCCTTTATTGGCGTGGGTGGGCCGGCCGTCGGTCACTACCACATCCCAACCCAGCAAATCGGCCTGTTGCGCCAGGATCTGGGCGTCATTTCCGGCACCAACTAGGATCAGTTTAACCGGTGGGTGATAATTCTGAATGAAAATATGCTGTGTTTCTTCTCCGATTAAATATTCAGCAAAATGAGGTCTATTATTTTTCATGGTTAGCCGGGCCTGTTCCAGAATAGGATTGAATAGTTCCTCTTCCGGCTTACCTCCAAAAACTTCTGAAGTTTCAGGAATCACCAATTTTGTTCCCGGCTGATCTTTTGATTTATTCAGATTAAACTGAACCACGAATGCTAAAGATTTTTTCTGATTAATTGCCTTTTTCAACAACTCACAGGGATTGAATTCATCCTCATAAGTTAGGGGTTCAAACAAAACCTGGATGATCCCATTGCAACCCAACTGTGCGCCAATTACTGCATCGTCTTCATCGCTGGTATCATAGGTAACCAGTTTATTCTTTTGCTGATGTAGGGCATGAAGTGCTTTTCGCATGGCATCTCCCTCCAGGCAGCCTCCGCTTATCGCCCCGGTAATATTACCAAATTCATCAACCAGCATTCTCGCCCCTGCTCTTCGATATGAAGAACCCCCTACATGAACCACCGTCGCCAGAACACATTGCAAATCCTGCTCCTTAAGATGTTCATATTTTGATATAATGGTATCCAGTTCTCTCATACCATTGCCTTCTTTAGCTGATTTACAGATTTGGTTATCTCCTTTACCGCAATTTCAATATCCTCAATACTGGTATCCCTCCCTAAACTAATACGAAAAGAGGCCAGCGCCAGTTCATCGCTTAATCCCATCGCGGTTAAAACATGGGAGGCTTGGATTGTATTTGAAGTACAGGCTGAACCACGCGAAATTGCAAGATTATTCAATTTTCTTAGAAGTAAGTTGCCATCAATATTTTCAAATGAAATATTGGTTGTATTTGGAAGTCGGTCACAAGTGTCAGAATTAATTATTGCCCCATCGATATTTTTCAGATCGCTTTCCAGTTTATTTTTCAATTTAAGGATTCTTGCAGATTCTCCTTCCATTTCAGAAATGGCAATTTCAGCAGCTTTTCCAAAGCCAACGATTCCGGGGACATTCATAGTGCCTGGACGCATTCCTTTTTCCTGACCGCCACCAAAAACATAAGGATCAATTTCCACCTTGTTTCTCTTATTGATATATAAAGCACCAACACCTTTAGCCCCGTAAATTTTATGGGAAGAGAAGATCGCCAGGTCTAAATTCAGCTTTTTTAAGTCTACAGGAATCTTGCCCACAGCCTGAGTGATATCACTCATCAATTTCACATTTTTTGAATGAACTATCTTTTCAATAGTTCTCATTGGGTGGATCAAGCCGGTTTCATTATTTGCCAGCATAAGACAAACAAGAATTGTCCTGGAGGTAATAGCCTGCTCTAATTCCTGGAGGTTGATATTTCCTTCAGGATCCACATTCAGATAGGTAACCTCAAAACCTTTACTTTCCAAGGCTTTTATAGAATCCAGTATGGCTTTATGCTCGGATTTACAGGTAATAATATGATTACCTTTGTGTTTGTTTCTTTTGCAGAACCCAAAAAGGGCAAGATTGGCGGCTTCGGTAGCTCCGGAAGTGAAGCTGATCCCCGTGGGTTTGCAATTTACCAAACCTGCAATTTGCTCCCGGGCGTTTTCAACCGCTTCCCCGGCGTCCCAACCAAATACATGGTCACTGCTTGCATTCCCAAATTTTTCAGTAAAATATGGCAACATGGCATCCACTACGCTAACATCAACCGGTGTGGTTGCATTATAGTCCAGATATAGCTGCTTTTTTAATGCCATTTCGTTATGTATTTGTGTATATATCGATATTTAAACTGTCTCAAAAGGCTTTAAAAAACGTCATTCTGAATTTATTTCAGAATCAAATATAATTGTAATTTAAAATAAGTTAGAAGCTGAAAGATCCCGATTGCTATCGGGACAGCTTGACTAAACTAAAAGCAACATCCTGAAACTTCGTTTTTAATTATTTTCCCCACGTCATCCCGAACTTGTTTCGGGATCTAACATTATAAACACTTTTCAATCAAGTTAGAAGCTGAAACAAGTTCAGCTTGACGATAAAACTTTAATCAATTCTTTCTGCTGAAGTTTTTCATATTCCTGAATGGCTTTTATAGCGTGTGGGGTAATTTCAGCACCACCACCATGCTGTCCACCTTTTTTAAGTATTACCCATGGGCTCTTCTGAATTATTATTCAACCGCTGAATAAGATCCCAGGCTTTTTTATAGGACATCTGCATCTGCCCCGCAGCCTTTGAAAGTGATCCTTCCTTCTGAATGCTTTTGATCAATTGATGAGGCCCGGGACCATAAAATTTTTCGCCATCCTCTTCTACCCAACATTTAAATTTGATCTTTTTCAAAGGTAGATTCTTATTATTTCGACTTCGCTCAATACAAGCGTTTTTTATTGGGCTCCCGAGCTATCGGGAGTAATTAGCATATCCTCATTGGTGTTTGCATCGAGTTTCCTTTATGCTCATTTCATAGTTAAAAGCGATCCTGTTAGGTTTTCAAATCTCGACTTCCATTTCTTAATTGGGTTATGAATGGTTGCTTATAAAATCTTTCCCCAGTTGCTTTGTAAAGTGCATTTGCCAACGCCCCTTGTACCGGTGGAAATGGAGGCTCTCCAAGTCCTGTAGGATCTATGCCGTTGTTGACAAAATGTGCTTCAATTTTCTTTGGAGCTTCCTGATGACGAATAAGCCTGTAGGTATCGAAATTGCTTTGTTGGGTAGCACCATCTTTAAATGTTATCTCGCTATAAAGTGCATGCCCAATACCATCGATAGTTCCACCTTCTACCATATTTAAGGCTGCATCAGGATTTACCACAATTCCGCAGTCTACCGCACAAATAACTTTGTCGATGACGGGTTCATTATTTTTTAAGGTTATATCCAGGACCTGCGCCACATAGGAATCATGGCAGTAATACGCAGCAACTCCTCTATTTAAAGCAGAACTGCCGGTATCCCAGCCAGCTTTATCCCTTACCAATTTTAAAACACCTGCATAACGGGCCGGATCATAATCGTTTTCCTCTCCTACAGGATTATTTTCTGCACGTTTCAGCATATCCAGGCGAAACTGAATTGGATCTTGTCCCATTTCTTCTGCGAGTTCATCTAAAAAGGATTGTTCTGCTCCCGCAATGAAATTTGATCTTGGTGCCCTGAAGGCTCCAATCGAAATATTCGATTCGAGCGCCCAGCTCTCGGCAAGGTAATTATCGATTGCCCCCGCAGGAAAACGATTGGCGAAAAGAGGACTTTCAGAAATACCGCCTGCATTCACATGAAATGCTGTAAGCTTATTATTCCCATCCAGTGCCGCACGGTAAGTAACATAATAAGCCGGGCGATAAACGCCGTTGGTCATATCATCCTCACGTGTATAAACAAGTTTTATTGGCGTTCCCATTTTTTGAGAAATAACGGCAGCTTCTACAAGGAAATGTCCATAAAGCCTGCGGCCAAATCCACCTCCCATGCGGGTCATTTGTATATCTATGTCTTCAAGGTCCATTCCCAGGCGTTTGCTTACGCTCTTTTCAGCATACTCCGGAGTTTGAATAGGCCCCAACAATTCTGCTTTACCATTGGTAACATTGGCGAAAAAGTTCATTGGCTCCATGCAATTATGCGCAAGAAACGGGCAGCTGTAAGAGCGTTCAATAACACGTGTCGCATTTTTAAAAGCAGACTCGGGATCCCCATCCCTTCTTACCATTTCAGATTTATTTGGACCAATTTCGGCCATTAAGGAATAATGGGTATCGGTGTTTTCAAGTCCGCCTGATCCCGCAAGACCAGCCGATTTTTCAAGGATTTCAATTTGTTTTGTCAGTTCGGGATTTAGGTCCCATTCTACTTCCAAAGCTTTTTTAGCCTGCATCACCTGCCAGGTAGAATCACCCACTACTACTATCAATTTGGGGAAAGAAGTCGTATCACTCCATTCCTTTTCCATGTCATCCGGATAGGTATTTATTGTGAAAACATCTTTTATACCGGGCATCCCCTTTACCTTATCCGCGTCCATGGACTTCAATTCCATCCCAAAAGCAGGGGGTTGAACGATCATTGCGATAAGCATCCCATCACGCTGAACATCAAGTCCATATAACGGCTGACCTATAACTATTTCTTTGGCATCTACATTTTTGCGCGAAGTACCTATTATTTTAAATTCACTGTTCTCTTTAAGTTCGACTTCTTCGGGAACTTCAACCTTTGCGGCAGCTTTGGCAATTTCACCGTAACCTATAGTCCTATCGCTAGCACTATGGCTAATAATACCTTTGTCTACTGAAAGTTCAGAAACCGGAACTTCCCATTGATTTGCTGCAGCGGTAAGCAACATTTGTCTTGCTGTGGCTCCTGCCATTCTTAACGGTTCCCAACCCTGACGAATGGACTGACTTCCTCCTGCCAGTTGTCTTGTAAAAACATCTGTATTTAAAGGAGCCTGTTCTACGATCACATTGTTCCAATCCACATCCAGTTCCTCCGCTACGAGCATGGGCATCGAAGTTTTTACGTTTTGACCAATTTCCGGGTTTGGAGAATAAATTGTAACAATTCCGTTGTCCCCTATTTTAAGGTATCCGTTTATTTCAAACCATTCATCCGGCATTTCCAGAGCCATTTCTTCACCGCCTGTCTCAGCCGCACGTTTACAACCCAACCAACTGAAACCAATCAACAATCCACCTCCGGCAAGCGACATATTCCTGATGAAAGATCTTCTGCCCATTCCTGTTTTTACTGTACTCATTTTTTCCGGATTTAATTAAACTAATTTGGAATCTGAAGCTGTTTTAATAGCAGCTTTTATTCTGGTATATGTTCCGCAGCGGCAAATATTGCCGTTCATTCCATTTTCGATCTCTTCATCGCTTGGACTGGGATTATTTTTCAGCAAGGCAGCGGCCGACATAATCTGGCCTGCCTGGCAATAACCACACTGGGGCACATCATGCTTAAGCCATGCTTTCTGGACAGGATGATCTCCGTTTTCGGAAAGACCTTCAATGGTTGTTATTTCGTTATCTGCCACCGATGATATCGGAAGCTGGCAGGATCTAACAGCATTACCGTTGAAATGGACCGTGCAGGAGCCGCATTGTGCCACTCCACACCCATATTTTGTTCCTGGTAAATTTAGATGGTCTCTTAAAACCCAGAGCAATGGAGTATTAGGATCTACCTCCAGCCTGTGTTTCTCTCCATTGATGGTAACATTGAATTCTGCCATAATAAAAGATTTTGCTTAAAAATAATGAAGCCATTAAATTAAGCCAAAAAAGATAAAGAACCAAGAATAAAAAAATAGATCAGGTTCATACTGCAAATTTGAAGTTCTTTAATATTTCTGAAGCTATAAATCGGCTTGAATTTACAAGCCATGAAAAAAGCAACTAAACACCTAAAATACAGTTTCTACTGAATCGTCATTAAAAATATTCTTCTATAATTTTGATTTCCTGCAACCATTCCCGGATCCTGGCATCGGCATCTTTTAACTCTTTTCCCTTTGATCGATTGCCTACATTGGTGAGGAAAAATCAATTTTAAACTCACACAGGACTGCGATTTCCTTTAAATAAGCATTGAAATAATTCCGTTTAAAATAACCCGTTACCGAATAAAATATTAGATCCTGAGGTTATTTACATAACTTTAAAAATTAATTATATTCCTGACTTCTTTTTTCATTTAAAGTAAGTTTTGCATATATAGGAAAATGATCTGAATTAAACTTTCCCAGGCGTTCAAGTGTCATCAAAGAAAAATCATCTGTTACAAAAAAGTGATCTAATGGCCATCTTAAAAAAAGGGATTTCGCATTAAAGGAATTATAAAAACCTCTTCCAATACGTATATTATTTAAATTCCCCTCACGTTCAAACATGCGTGAAGTTTTAGACCAGGATACATCATTAAAGTCACCCGCAACTATAGAAGGCAAAGAGTCCATGGCCACAATTTTGCCCACTTTAACCAGGGCTAGCTCATCTTCACCAACATTATCTGGATATTTATCACTTGGAACAGGAGGAACGGGATGCATTCCATGAAATCGTATCTTTCTTCCTGAAGGCATTAAGATTTTAGTATGAATTGAGGGTACTTCATCACCATGAAGAAAATTTATATCGTACTCCATTAATTCAAATTTGGAATAAATGGCCATCCCATAGGCGTTATTTAACGGGTATTCAACATAATAGGAATAATCCTTTTTTAACTCTTGCAATTCTGAAATCCACAATTGATTAACCTCCATTACAAGGATAAGATCTGGATCGACATTCTTTATTATTTGCAGAAATTTAAAAGTTTTTTTATTATCAATAAGAACATTTGCCAAAAGAATTCCTATGCTATCCTCCTGAAGTAGGTTGGGTGATTTACTATCGGGAACGGTTTTTTCTCCTACAATATAAGGCATCAGCTTAGTGCCATGGATGGTTAAGGAGGAAATAATTCCGGCCACAAGTAAAAAGGAAGCAAAATTCCATTTTCTATTTAAAATGATGTACAAAACTAAAAGTAACACTGCAATAACAAAGTATTGAATCCTGGGAAAATCTATGATTTTGATGAACCAGTATGGAAAATCATATAACAAGGACATTAAGCTCAAAATGATAAGAATGATGCTCAAAATAATGATGATATATCTACCAACAGTATATAATTTTTTCTTTACTTTTTTACTTCTCATCAAGTTTTAGTTAAAAGCACATTTTTTTAAGTACTACCAAGAATAAAATGGAAGACATCCGCTTACTTCAACATTTTTAACCTCTAAAAAGGAATAGAGGATTTCACTATTAGATTTTAAAACCTGTCTATGTCTTTTACTTAATTCTTGCTATTTTTCAAACTAATCCCGTTTTTTTCCTGAAAAAACTTCCGGATACGTTCGTGCAACAAGACTTGCAGCCAACGAAACGGCATTGATATTAAGGTGATCTATCCAGGTAGAAACTTGCTGGTTGGAAGGTTCTTTCCAGAATTCCTCTATTTCCTCTGCCAAATAAAGATAGTCCTCAATTTTCTCCACTGCCATTCCTTTTTCCAGGAGATCTTCCTTTGCTCCATGAAGAGAACGCAATCCCAGAGAAAGTCCACATTCACGAAATGCAAGTCGCCTGGAAGCGTCATAATCAAATTCCTTTAAATTCTGATAATCTTCCAGACTCTCTATAGATTCTTCCAGCAGTCTTTTAGGTTTGGAAGAAGGCGGCAAATCACCGGTTTCCTCAAGGCTTGCTGCTTTAACAGTATTAAGCAATAAACCCCCTATCCCCAAGGAATCGGAAGTGGCCCAGTACTGATTTTTGCACATCGAATAGAATTTTAAGGTAATGGGTTCCAATTCAGCTGCTTTTTCAGGGATTGCTTCATTTACCGCCACCGCGCAAACGAGCCCTTCCAAAGGATCGTGGCCGCCCATTCCTGTAACCAGGGGACGGGAAAGATCTGTGCTCATTTTCCAGTACATCCTTAAGCCTGTTCCCGAGGAATATATGAACTTGTCTGCTGCCAGCAAGAGTTCCGCAGCCCAAAATGTATATTTCTTTTCACCGCTCTCAATTCCGGCCTGTAAAAGCGCATGAATCCAGCGGGTGATATAATGAAAATACTGCCCGTCCCTCTCCCATTCCAGCCGCTCATTAAAAGACTGTTCTTCCAGACGTTCGGGTAATTTTTTTCCTATTCGTAAACCTCCTGCGGTGGGATGTTTTCTTGCTTCGTCCCCCGATAATCCGCTTAATTTTCCGGTTCTGGTGTCATCAGGGTGATAGCTTCCAAGGGTTTCATGAACCCTATCAATAAGCTTAATGGCATAATCTTTATAGGTTACTTCGCCAAAAGTATGGTAAAGACCGAAGAAAGTCTGTACTGCAAAAGCATCTGTCCATAAATAGCGTTCCTCACTATTTCCTCCGTTTTCTTGCAGGCCTGTTCTTAGGGCAAAGGCATCCATAAGAATTTTTGCTTCAACAGGCCGTTCATTTATTTCATTTTCCACCATTATCGCTCCTTTAGGATTATTGCTGGGCCCTGCCGGTCATAGGAACAAAACTCACCAAAATCAGTTCTTTTTCTATAAATGTATCCTGTCCGGTTCTTGTAAGAAGATTAAGGCTTTGGCGGGTAACTCCTACGGGTGCAAGCAAGCGGCCACCAATTTTAAGTTGTTCTTTCAGGGGTTCGGGTATAGCAGCAGGAGCTGCTGTTAGGATGATAGCATCAAAAGGCGCTTCTTCCGGCCATCCTTTATATCCATCTCCCCAGCGGGTACTAATATTTTCTATACCGGCAGTTTCCAGGTTTTCTTTTGCATATTCTGCCAGCCATTCTATTACCTCTATACTATAGACATGACTTACGAGTTTTGACATTACAGCTGCATTATATCCACAGCCGGTGCCTATTTCCAGGACAATGTCATCAGGTTTTAATTTAAGTTCCTGTGCCATATAGGCAACTATGTATGGTTGACTTATGGTCTGGCCTTTTCCTATAGGAAGTGGACCGTCATAATATGCCTTATCCCTCATCTCTTCAGGAATAAAAAGCTCCCGATCTATTTCCCGCATAGCCTGTAAAACATCAGGATCTTTAATCCCTCTCCTTATCAGCTGATTTTCAATCATTTCTTCTTTAGTGACATCCATAATCATTCATTTTTGTTTTCAATTATTTAAGTTAATTATAAAGTACATCAACCCATAATTAAAACGATTGTTTATGTTTTTTTTATAATAACGGGAGGAAAGAAAGGAAGAATTAATGAAACTATAGCTTTTTCAGGCTTTTTGATCCTACTTAAGCATTGTTGCAGATTTTAGCATTTTTTTCAGAAAATACCTGATAAAGGAATCGTAACTTTTGGATTCTATAGACTATAGCCTTTTGACGGCGGAAGGATTTTGGAGCTATTTCATTGGTTATGCAAAACAAGATCATTTCCAATTTTGGAATTTTCAGTTTATAAAATGGGCATAATGGGAACTTGATTTAAAACAATAAGGATCTACATATGAAAAAAAAAATCACGCTTTCAGTCAACGGCAGGGACCATGAAGTTGAGTTGGATCCACAGACTCCGCTTTTATATGTATTGCGAAACGAACTCAACCTGAAAGCTCCAAAGTTTGGTTGTGGCCTCTCCCAGTGTGGCACCTGTATGGTGTTGTTTGATGGGGTGGCAAATCCATCCTGTCTTATTCCCGTTGAACAGGCAGCAAAAATGAAGATCACTACCCTTGAGGGTCTGGCCGAAGAGGATGGAAACCTTCATAAGTTACAACAGGCTTTTATAGATGAACAGGCAGCTCAATGTGGCTATTGTCTAAATGGACTGGTTATAGCCTCGGTAGCTCTGCTGGAGAAAAATCCTTCGCCTACAGATGCCGAGATACAGGCCGGTTTAAATAGAAATATATGCAGGTGCGGAGTTCATGCAAGGGTGATAAGAGCAGTAAAAAAAGCATCAAAATCTTAAGCAATGAAAACCAGCCGGAGAGACTTTATAAAACAAATGGGATGTGTAACCAT
Source organism: Bacteroidota bacterium (assembly GCA_051751125.1). Taxonomy (GTDB): domain Bacteria; phylum Bacteroidota; class Bacteroidia; order Flavobacteriales; family Flavobacteriaceae; genus Gillisia. The sequence continues at coordinate 50,881 of JBNJKO010000017.1, read as the reverse complement.
TGGGTTTTCACTTCTGGGACCGCAGGCTTTAATGGGAAGAGAGCCTGAAACAGATTGTGAGATGAATCCATTCCTGGAGAATAGTGTTAATGCATGGTTACAGGTACTGGAAGATGGCCGGGTAAGGATACTTACCGGTAAAATGGAACTGGGGCAGGGAATAAGGATTGCGGTTGCACAGGTAGCTGCAGAAGAATTAAATATGCATCCTCATCTGGTAGAAGTTAACCTCGCAGAAACCGGAGTTACAGTAAATGAAGGCTATACGGCAGGAAGTCGTTCCATAGAATCCAGTGCGATGTCCATAAGAAAAGCCGCTGCAACAGCCCGCGAAATTTTGCTGGAAATGGCGGCAAAAAAAATGAATACAGAGACTTCCACTCTTAAGTTGGAAAATGGGCTTATAAGTAGTGACAAAAAGAGTTTAAATTTCTACGAATTACTAGAAGGACAACAGTTGGAAAAAACTTTGAGGGAACCAAAGGAGTTTTATGGGAAGACCCGGCGCCGCTTTGTTGGAAAACCTATAGCCAGAAAAGATATTGATGCCATGGTTAGGGGAGAGTTGGTGTATGTACAGGATCTGAAATTTCCAAATATGGTGCACGCACGTATCGTAAGGCCTCCATCTTATACCTCCACCCTAATCTCTTTAGATGAAGAGGGACTGGAAGAAATGCCGGGGTTTTTGAAACTGATCAGGATTGGAAGTTTTGTAGGAGTAATTGCCGGGGGAGAATATGAGTCGCTTCAAATAAGCCGGGAAGTAAATGGCCGTGTAAAATGGAAAAAGGGAGAAGAATTACCTGCAGAAACTCCACTCAAGGATTATCTTAAAAAACTACCTTCAGATACCCAAACCAATGAAGATCTTGGAGATTGGGAACAATCTGTAAATGAAGCGATTGTGCAGCACAAAGCCTCCTACTTTAAACCTTATATTATGCACGGTGCTAATGGTCCTTCTTGTGCAGTGGCTTATTATAATGAAAATAAACTTGATGTATATACCCACAGTCAGGGCGTTTATCCCTTAAGAGACACACTTGCCAACCTGCTGGAAATGGATAAAGAGGACATACATGTCAAAGGCATTCCGGGTTCCGGTTGTTACGGGCATAATGGTGCAGATGATGTTGCTGCCGAAGCTGCTTTGCTGGCAGTAGAATTTCCCGGGCGGCACGTAAGGTTGCAATGGATGAGAGACGAGGAAAACCTCTGGGAACCATACGGAACTGCCATGCTTATGGAAGTGCAGGCGGGAGTAGATTCCGGGGGAAATATTACGGGCTGGAAATACGATCTGTGGAGTGACGGACACAGCACAAGACCGGGAGGAAACCCTTCTTCCCTGCTCCCCGCCAGATTCCTTGGCCGGGGTTACGAAGCTCCCGGCAGTGGCTTTAGAGGAGGGGCCACTAGAAACTCGAAGCCTTATTATAAAATTCAAAATCTTAACACCATATCACACATTTTTAAAGGCCCTTTGAGAAAATCTGCTTTAAGAGGACTGGGAGCCTATGCAAATATTTTTACCATAGAATCATTCCTGGATGAACTGGCGCATAAAGCAGATATAGATCCTGTCAGCTTTAGATTGCAACATCTTGAAGATCCACGGGCAAGGACTTGTGTAGAAAAGATCAAACAAAATACTGCGAATGTGGTACCTGCTTCCCGGGAAGGCTTAGGTTATGCTTTTGCCCGGTATAAAAATACCGCTGCTTATTTTGCTGTGGCGGCGCTGGTAAAAGTGGAAGAGAATGATCTGGTGCAGGTGAAAAAAATGTGGGGAGTCATAGATGCGGGAGAAACTATTAACCCGGACGGATTAAAGAACCAGACTGAAGGCGGGATGATCCAGTCGGCTAGCTGGACTCTGTATGAGGAAGTTAAGTTTAACAGAGAACACGTAACCAGCAGAGACTGGAACAGCTATCCCATCTATAAGTTTGAGGAAATTCCCGAGGTTGAAGTGGAAGTGATAGATATGATAGAGGAAGCTCCTTTGGGTTCCGGGGAGGCAGCACAGGGTCCCACAGCGGCAGCCATTGCCAATGCCATATATAATGCCACCGGAAGAAGGGTTAGGGATCTACCTGTAAATAAGACTTAAATGTATCTTCGATAAGTGGAAACTCAAAACTATCCCCCCCTAATATTAGAAAAAAGAACAAAGTGAAAAGAAAAATCAGTAATTGGTATTAGTAGTTGTTTCTGGAAAGAGAACATTTAAAAACTCTCGCTATCCTCGTTCCCATTCCACTGCTCCGTCTTTTTCCCAAATTATATTGGAGATAAAATATCCTCTTTAATCTCCTGGTGAATTTCTTCCAGGTAAGAGACCTTCAAGGGCTTGGATAAAAAACCTTTCACAATTGGATATTGCGTTGCCTGAATATTAAAATCTTCAATCGATGAGGAAAGGATATATGCTAAACTGATTCTATACTTCTTCGTCAAATTTTTTAAATTCATCCAAAAATTCAAAACCTGTCATGCTAGGCATATTTACATCCAGAAACAAAGGTTGCCTATCATTGATTTAAAGTTTTGTATCCGAATTCTATAATAAATGTAGTTCCACAATTCACCTTACTGGACAAGGTGATTTTTCCGCCAAGCATTTCAACTTGGGCTTTCAACATAAACAAACCCACACCTTTATCCTCAACATGGTGATGAAAACGTTTTGTCCAGAAAATATACGATAGAAATCTTTACATTAGATGCTATATAACCAGTTGGTATTAATTTCACAAAAATGAGAACTAACCCTGTAAAAAATACTATTAGTATTTTTTTAATTACCTTAACTCTAATAGCTTGTCATTCTCCAGCAGATATTTCAGGAAGATTAGAAGGCATAGAAAAGAAAGACATAAAGATTTATCTAATAGAACCTGAAACCTTACGAGAGGTAGCTGCTTCATATTTTGGAAAAGTCATAGATTCTGCTGTAGTAAATTCTGATGGCAGCTTTGAGTTCCACAACTTGCCAAAAACTAAAGAACCTGTTTTGATGGAATTAACCATACAACTATCCGGAAAAGCTCCTAATTATTTACAAACTGATAATCCAATTAGGTCTAACTATATACCGATTGTATGGCAATTTGGAGAGCCTCTGCAAATCACTGCCAAATTAGATGAATTTCAAAAAAGTTTTTCAATTAAAAACCCTTCAGAAATTAATAAAGCTTTGTTAGACCTAAGAGATCTTAAAGAGAAAGCTTACCAAACCTATCTTGAAGGAAAGGATTGGGAAATAGAAGATGGCAGTCAATTGTTGGAAAAGGAACACGCTATCTTACAATATCAGACGAAGCTAATAAATTTTGCAAATAGCACAAAACATCTTATTCCGGCAATGGTAGCGTTAAGATGGGTAAGTCCAGAGAATTATTATGAGCGGGTGCCTGAATTTTTGGTGGATCAATGTAATAAATGGAAGAATAAAAAACCAGATCATCCATGGGTAAAACAGCTTTGTAAAGAAAGTGATCCCTCTAATTTACCTGTTTTAGTAGGAGATGTATTTCCAAATCTCAAGTTCCCCATGATAACAAAGGATACACTTTCTCTTAAAGACCAATTAGGCAACAAGCTCACTATTATAGACTTGTGGGCATCCTGGTGCGCTCCTTGCCGAAAGGAAAACCGTGAGGTTTTAGTACCTATTTGGGATGAATATCATGACCAGGGCTTACAAATTGTTGCTTATGGTCTGGAGAGTGATGAGTCTGCCTGGAAAGCAGCTGTGGAGCGCGATGGGGCAAATCGCTGGCTTCAATCATCAGATTTGCAAGGGGATGATGCAGCCTTTTTAAAAAAAATCCGTGTTCGGACCATTCCGGCCAACTTTATTCTTGATGATAAGGGGGTAGTTATTGCTAAAAATATTCACGGAAGCGCTTTAATGGATTTGGTAAAAAGTTATATGAAATGAGCATAACGGAAACTCGATGCAAACACCAATTAAAAGAAAAAAGAAAACAGCTTTCGAAACGGCTGCAACAGCAAATAACTATAACAGTAACCGCCGTTGGTTTCAAATTACTAACCGTTGGTGTAATCGCAAATCCCCAGGTGAAGCAACGGTGACATAACCGTGATGAGTCTCTTTCAAAAACATTTACTATAGTCAAAAATGGAACTAGCTTTCACAATTATGGATCTGCCCTACCAAGTAGTAAGGTAGATTTTCAGGTCAGATTAATAGAAAATAAAACGGAAAAAAGGTGAATTTATAATGCAGGCAAAGCTTTTTTGAAATTATAATTTTCAGGATGGAATCACACCATTTAATTTTTTTAAAAAAAAAGAACTAATTAGGTCCCCTGCCTAATTAGCCTTTCTCAATTAACAAAAAAAACCCAAATTAAACACCCCCATGCTTAATCGGAATCTCAAACTTCATTTTCCAAAGGTAATCCTAAATAACTGATAGCTATTAACTTAAACACTAATTATTAGTTAATGTTATAATTTAAGTTCTACTTTACCTGAATATCAATTAGCAGTTATGATGATACCATCTTTCAATAAATTTTAGGTTCTTTTTTTAGGCCTTCCTATTGGGTGCTATTTTATAACCTTTTTATCCTTTCGTTATCTTGAAGTCCTATCAATTTTTATGAGTATTTCTTTTTAGCCGGTTCAGTTTTTTTTATTGTTTTATTTCATCCAATACCTTACAAAAAAGGCTACCTAAACGCAAAATAATATCTATAGATATTATTTTGGTAAAACTGCGGAAAGTTTTGTGCATTTACCCTCTTTAATGATAGTACCAGGGATAAAAAAGTTATTTAAGAATTCCTTGTTATTTGATGCATCACTTCAATCAGTTTATTTCCAATACATAGGATTGGTGTCTTCCGATTTCTGGTTCCAATAATCCTGTGTGACCTTATGTCCATCAAAGGTTTTTAAGCGACGCTCAAAGACATAAGTAGTGGGATTAAATACCATATCTGTTACGGCTACGGTGTAGAGCTGCGGTTCTTCTTCCGATTTCCGTTTTTCTTCTTCAACAATAACTTCAAAGTCATTATGTTCAAGTAGTTTTTTAAGGAAATCTTTTCTTTCTTCGTTAATTTTTTTCTCTACGAAGCTAACCCGGGTTTCCCCAATACTGCCAAATGTATGTTTTCCTTCTAGTGCCATAACTTATTTATTAAAAACAGCGCTTAGTTCAAAAATGTAATCGTATAACGGACTGTAAAGCCCCATTACCAGAATACCAACAACTGTAATTCCCAGGCCTAAGCGCATATAAAGTTTGTTATTGAAAAATGGGATTGGATTTTCGCTCGTGCGTATGAACATCGCTCTTACCACCATCAGGTAGTAATAAAGGGAGATGGTTACGTTCACCACAGCTAAGAATACCAGGAAGTAATAGCCTTCACTTGCCGCCGCGGTATACAGGAAAAATTTTCCGAAGAATCCGGCTACCGGTGGAATTCCCGCCAGGGAGAATAAAGCCAGTAGCATGATAAGACTCAACTTAGGATTGGTTCGGTACAAACCGTTATAGTCATCTATGTTCTCCTTCCCTGTTTTTAAGGAAATTGCCTGAACAACTCCAAAAGCTGCAAGGTTGGAAAAAATATAGATCAATACAAAATATACAACTGAAGCTGTACCAAGCTGAGTTCCTGTAATTAGACCAAGTAATATAAAACCGGCCTGAGCGATAGAGGAAAAAGCCAGAAAACGTTTCATATTCTGCTGGCGAAGGGCAAAGAGGTTACCCACAAACATCGTTACCAAAGCTACTGCGTAGATCATATTTTCCCAGATCTCCATTAGAGGTCTTAGCACAGTAAACAAAAGGATCATTAAGATGAAAACCGCCGCTCCTTTAGATATGACCGAAAGATAAGAGGCTATGCTTATTGGAGTTCCTTCATAAACATCGGCGGTCCAGAAATGGAATGGAACCAGTGAAATCTTGAAGGCTAGTCCCCCAAAGAAGAGAACGAGTCCCAAAATTGTTAAGTTGTTAGGGCTTATTACTTCTATGATATCATGAAAATAAATGGAGCCTGAGGTCGCATAAAGCAAAGAGATTCCAAATAATGAAACCCCCGATGCTAAGGCCGCAGAAAGTATAAGTTTTATGCCCGCTTCACTTGAACTCCTTTTTACCAGTTCAAAAGCTGCTAGAGCAGCAACCGGAATGATGGAAAGTTCAAGACCAATATAAAACATCAGGAAGTCGCCCGCAGAGATCATAAAATACATCCCCAATAGAGAAAAGAAGAGCAGGATAAAAAATTCAGTACTCCGGTTAAGTTGTACGATCTTTTCCTGAATCCAGTCAGCCGACTGCAGCAGGATGATAAATACCCCAATATTCAGTACATTTTTAAAGAAATGAATCAGGCTGTTGGTTCTAAACATCCCGCCGAACAGGCTGCTCTCTTCCAGTGGGAAAAAACCGAGCGCAGTATGGATTCCGAAGAGAAATATAGCAAGGTGAACAGCACTGGATTTTTTTTGCTTCGGAATAAAGATTTCAGCAATAATCAGGATCAGGGCTATTGCCAGGAGGACTATCTCGTGCCGCATCAGGAAAAAACTACTTAGTTCCATTTTCGTTCTTTGTTTAAATTATAATACTCCCTGTAAAAAGGGCTGTAAACTTTTTAATATCATATCGCTTAGCCATAAGGGAGCTAAACCAATACCCACTATAGGAAAAAGCAATAACAGCACCCCCGTTGTCTCATACCAGGTAGTTTGTGGAAGGCTTAAGTAGCTTTCATTCTTCACAGGTCCCATCAGCATTATTCCTACTACCCGTAAGATGTATACTGCGGTAACTACAATTGCTGAAACCGAAATTATGGTGACCACCCTGTGGAACATATCTTCATTCTGAAATGCCCCCACAAAAATGTTCATTTCGGCTACAAATCCACTGAAGCCAGGCAAACCAAGGGAAGCCAGTCCCGCAATAACATATATTACCGAAATAAAAGGGATCACTTTTAAAAGTCCGCCCAGCTTGGTAATATCCCGGGTATGGGTTCTGGTATAAATCATCCCAATCAAGGCGAAGAAAAGCGCCGTCATAAAGCCGTGGGATAAGGATTGTAATATGGCGCCGTTCCAGGCGGTTTTATTCAGCATTAAAAGGGCAAATAACACGAGCCCCAAGTGACTAACCGAAGAGTAGGCGTTGATATATTTTAGGTCGGTTTGTCTTATGGCGGCAAAAGCTCCGTAGATCACCCCAGTGGCCGATAAGATAATGAAGAACCAGGACCACTCCATAGCTCCTTCCGGAAGCAGGAACATCGCCACCCTGAATACTCCGTATCCTCCAAGCTTCATTAAAACCCCTGCGTGCAGCATAGAAACTGCGGTAGGGGCCGAAGCGTGCCCATCGGGAGACCAGGTGTGAAAAGGGAATAAGGCTCCCAGCACGGCAAACCCTATAAAGGTTAATGGGAAAAATATTTTTTGAGCTTCAAAAGGAATATTCACCTGTGCAATCTCTAGAATGCTGAAAGTTAGTTGTCCGCCATCAGCATTCGAATTTAAATAGATGCCAAGGATTCCTACCAGTAACAATGCAGAAGCTCCCATTAACATCAAGGTCAATTTCATTGCTGCATATTCTTTAGGACCCGAACCCCAGATTCCAATCAGGAGATACATTGGGATCACCGCGATCTCATAAAAGAGGAACATAGTGAACAGATCTATGGAAATAAAGAATCCGTAAACCCCTGTTGCCAATACCAGTAGTGAAACAAAAAATTCCTTAGGCAGATCGTAAGTTTTCCAGGAGATAAAAACCCCGGCCAGTAGGATTATAGAGGTTAAAAGGATTAGTGCGACTGAGATCCCGTCCACCCCAATATTATAATGGATGTTGAATTCTTCAAACCAGACAATATCCCTGGTGAACACGAATATGCTGTCGTTTATACTTTGTTCCTTCAGGTAGGCAAAAAGCAGGTTAATTGCCATTCCCAGCTGAATAATACTGCCTGCCATAGCTATTTGCCGGGCCTGCTTTAATCCATTCGTAAAAACCAGCGCGATAATTACGAGTACCGGAAGAACAACAAAGAGTGATAAAATATCCATAATGATCAATTAATTAGTCCATAGGTAAATGAAAACGATTGCAAGAACCACCACTCCGCTTATAAATCCGAAGGCATAATCCTGAACTTTTCCAGACTGTATTCCTTTAATTTTATTGGCAATAACCAAAGTTTTGTTACCGATTCCTTCCATTGTTCCGTCTACAAATTTCTTATCGAAATAGGCAATTGGTGCCGAAATTCTTTTAAAAATCAGTTTACGGGTTATGAAAAGATAGAGTTCGTCGAAATAAAATTTATTGCTGGCCCATTTGTAGAAGAACCCAAAGGCATTGGCGAATCTTTCGGCCAGGTCGTTTTCTTTTTTATAGAAGATCCAGGCGAAAATAATACCTACCAATCCTATAAGTACTGCTGTAGCAGCTAGCGGATAGTTAAGATGTGCAACAAATCCCAACTTGTCGGCGGTAACATATTCACTGAAAGGAATAAATCCGACCATAACACTGAAAATCGCCAGGATGATCAACGGAATAGTCATAGAACGGGGAGATTCCTTCGGTTTATGAGCGTAAGTAGTTTCTTTCCCCCAGAATATTCTGAAGTAAAGTCTGAACATATAAAATGCGGTTAATCCTGCTACCAGAATTCCAATTGAATAGAGAAACTGGTTGTTTTCAAAAGCTGCTACCAGTATTTCATCTTTACTCCAGAAACCTGCCAGAGGAGGAACCCCTGCTATAGCCAGTGCAGCGATGAGGAAGGTGATGTTGGTAACAGGCATATGCTTTCTCAAACCACCCATATCTTTTAAATAATTGCTGTGCACAGCGTGAATCACCGAACCGGCACCAAGGAATAAAAGCGCCTTGAACATTGCGTGTGTAAACAGGTGGAACATGGAGGCCATATAACCAACTCCCTCAAGACCATCAAAGCCTGAAACCCCAAGGGACATCATCATATAGCCGGTTTGCGACATGGTAGAAAAAGCCAGAACCCTTTTGATATCGGTTTGTGTAATCGCTATGATCGCGGCAAAAAGGGAGGAAAATGCGCCCACATAAGCCACAATATTTAAGACGAAACCTTCTTCGACGAAATAATACATCGGGAAAAGCCTGGCTACAAGATAAACACCTGCTACCACCATGGTGGCCGCGTGAATCAAGGCCGAAACCGGGGTTGGTCCTTCCATCGCATCTGGAAGCCAGATGTGTAAAGGGAACATAGCCGATTTTCCAGCGCCTCCCATAAAGATGAGGATCAAGGCCCAGGTTAATACCGATAAGCCCATAAATGAAGTAGAGGCCCAATTAGCTATTGCAGCGCCTTCAGGATTGTTTAGAGTTTCAAAATCCCAGGTCCCGGTGTAGAAACCTATTATCAGAATCCCTATTAAGAAACCAAAATCGGCAAACCTGGTAACGATAAAGGCTTTTTTTGCCGCGGCAACTGCCGAATTCTTCGTATAATAAAAGCCGATCAAAAGAAAAGAGGACACCCCTACCAATTCCCAGAAAATGTAGATCTGGAAGAGATTGGTAGCCAACACCAAACCGTACATAGAAAAGGTGAAAAGTGAAAGAAAAGCAAAGAATTTGGTGTATCCCGGGTCTCCTTTCATATATCCGAGACTGTAGATATGTACCATCAGCGAGATGGTAGAAACCACGATGAGCATCATTATCGAAATAGGGTCAATAAGGATCCCCAGATCAATATGCAAGGTATCCGTAAAGTTCATCCAAACCATTTTTTCAGTGAAGGTCTGGAAGGCACCGTTTAATTTTCCTGTGATAAAGAAATACTGAAACGCGGCATAAAATGAAAGTATGGTGGAAGTGGCCAGTCCAGCAACACCTATCCAGCCCGAAACTGCCGGTTTGATTTTTTGGTTGAAGATTCCCAAAACCAGAAAGACGGCCAGAGGAATTAATGGGATTAAAAAGAGATAACTTATGTTCATAGCTTCCGTCTTTTAATACTTCAGAGTTTCAGTTTCTTTCACATCCACAGAGCTTATTTGCTTGTAGAGGTTAATGATTATTGCCACGGCCAGAGCAGTTTCTGCTGCCGCCACAGCAATTATAAATATTCCATAGACCACCCCTTGTAAAAGCTCGGGATAGAGGTATTTGTTGATAATTACAAAATTTATCACCGTTGAATTCAGGATGATCTCTACCGAGATCAACATTGAAATTAGATTGGTTCGGGTAATGAATCCGTAGATTCCAATGAAGAATAAGATAGACGTGAGAGTGAGGATTTCTGTTATGCTTATGCCGGGTATCATTGGTTTTTATTTTTTAAATCGATTAAACAGTTATCTCGTTTTCCAGAAGTTCTTCCTTCTTTTCAACCGGTTTTTCTTGTTTTCCTAAAGGAGTTTCCTTTGGTTGATCTTCTGCGCCGTCTTCTCCCTTGGCTATTATTATTGCTCCTATCATTACAGCCAGCAGGAGAATGCTTATCACTTCAAATGGCAGAATAAACCCACCTGCTTCCGTGCTCAATAGAGCGAATCCAATATCTGCAGTGGTAGTGGTTACAGCAGTAGTGGTTTCAACAAATGGATGTGAATAAATTGTGGTAAGAAAAATGCCTAAACCAATTAAACAGGTAATCGCCGTGATGATTCGCTTTGATTTTTTAGCAACTTCCAGTTCCATATCAATATGGTGTACCAGCAAAACCGAAAAAATGATCAATACAATGATCCCTCCGGCATAAACAGTAAGTTGTATGGCAGCTAAAAAGTTATAGTCTGCCATAAAATAAATTCCGGCTATTCCTATTAAGACAAAAAGCAGATAGACCACCGAGCGCAACATTTTCCGGCTGCTCACGGATGCTATAGCAGATATTATCATTATTAAGGCTAAAACATAAAAAATATATTTTTCCATATCTTTATTCTTCTACACCGGGTCTTAATTTAGATCCGGGTCTGTTTAAAACTCTGGTAAGCTGACTCCTCTCGTAAACCGCATTTTCAAAATTTTGGCCCCATTTTATTGCATCGGAAGGGCAGGCATCCACACATAAGCCACACTGGGTGCACATTCCCAAATGATAAATATGCTTATCAATCAATTTTTTCTTTTTTCCCGTTTCGGGATCTACCTGGCGGTCCCAAATGATTTCTATACTGCCGTTAGGACAGGCGATCTCACACTTCTGGCAACCGGTGCAGCTGTGTTCATTATTTTCATCGTGAGGCATTATAACCTCTCCCCGAAAACGCTCAAACATTTTCAGCGTGTCACGATTATCTGGATATTGTTGAGTGATGGCTCCTTTCCTGGAGTTCAGGAAATACTTTCCTGTTACGCCCATACCGGTAAGCAGGGTTCGTATGCCGTGGTATATGTCTGAAAAATAACCCATAATTTCTAAAATTGAATTGTGAAATTAAGCCATATTATTATTGCCATTAGCACGATATTAACAAGGTTGATGGGCAATAGATATTTCCACTCCAGCGTGAGCAATTGGTCAACTCTAAGCCTTGGAAAGGTCCACCTGAACCACATCATTAAAAATACCAGGGCAAAAGTTTTGAGCAAGAACCAGAACACCCCAAGCCAGGGAATAGATTCTGTTATTCCAAATGGTGACAACCAGCCCCCGAAGAATACTGTGGCCCCAATAGCTGCTATTATGAACATATTGATAAATTCAGCTAAAAAGAAATAAGCGAATTTCATCCCGGAGTACTCGGTGTGGAAACCGGCTCCCAGTTCCGATTCAGCTTCTACCATATCAAATGGTGCCCGGTTGGTCTCTGCAGTTCCCGAAATCATATAGATCATAAAAGCTATAACTGCCGGAATATGACCCTGTATGATCAACCAGCCGCTTTTTTGTACTTCTATTATTTCTGAAAGTTGTAGGCTCCCGGTAAGCAAGACCATGGTAAGTAAAGAAAGTCCTACAGAAAGCTCATAACTAATGGTCTGGACTCCGCTACGCATTGCACCAATTAAGGCAAATTTGTTGTTACTGCTCCATCCGCCCAGTAATACTCCTATTACTCCAATTGAGGAAATAGCGATTAAAAAGAAGAGACCTATGTTTATATCGAAGGCCTGTAAATCTTGGGAAAATGGAAAAACAGCCAGGGCCATCAGAGAAGAAATGATAAGGAAATAAGGAGCTAAATTATATAGAAATTTATCGGCTTTATCTGTGCCGGTTAGCTCTTTGGATAAAAGTTTAAGAGCATCGGCAACGGTTTGGAACATTCCGAAGAAACCAACCCTGTTTGGGCCAATCCTTAATTGGAACCAGGCGGCTACCTTTCTTTCCATTAAAACCAGAAATAAACCCAAAACAGCAAAAAGTGTAAGATAGGCCAGTGCGATCATTATCATTTCAGGGATACTTGTAATCGCTGCCGGCATCCAGCTTAAAACCCAGCTGTAAATATTGTTTGTTATGATAAGGGAACTATCCATTGTTTCAGTTTTAACGATCTATATCCGGTACAACAATATCTATGGTGGCCATGGTAGCTACCAGATCTCCAATTTTACCGCCTACAGTTATATGATTTAACAGGGAAAGATTTGAAAGACCGGGAGAACGAAACTTCATCCTGTGCGGATTCTTTGCACCGGTACTTATTATGTAAACTCCCAGTTCACCTCTTGCAGTTTCCACTTTTTGATAATATTCTCCCTTCGGAAGTTTGATCACCGCATCTGTAGCTACCTTGAAATCTCCTTCGGGAATAATATCAATGAGCTGTTCGATAATTGAAATTGATTCCCACATCTCCTGAATTCTTACAAGATACCGGGCATAAGAATCCCCTTCGGTACGCAGGGCTTCGTTGAAAGTCACTTTATCCAGAGCACTGTAGGGGTGATATTTTCTCACATCGCAGGAATAACCCGAACCTCTGGCCACAGGGCCGGAAGCTCCAAAAGCGATAGCATCTTCTTTGCTTAAAACGCCTACCCCCCTAGTTCTCTTCTGAAAAATGATGTTTCCAGTTAACAACTTATCGTATTCAGGCAATTTGGTCTTGAAATGAGCTATGAATTCTTTTACCCTTTTAACAAAATTAGGATGGATGTCCTGCATCAGCCCTCCCGGAATATTATAATTCATAGTTAACCTGGCACCGCAGGTTTCTTCAAAAATATCGTTGATCAATTCCCGGTCACGGAATCCGTAGAAATATGAGGTAAGTGCCCCCACATCCATTCCCATAACGCCCCACCAAAGAGTGTGGGAAGAAATACGGGTTAATTCGTCTATAATAGTCCTTATTACTTTTACCCGCTCTGGCACTTCAAGTTCCAGAGCATTTTCAACGGCAAGACAAACGGCTTCATTATTAATGTGGGAGGATAAATAATCCATCCTGTCTGTAAGATGTACGATCTGCTGGTAGCTGTCGCGTTCACACATTTTTTCTATAGAACGATGAATATAACCCAGATCTGGTTCTACCTTTTTTATAATTTCTCCATCTATGGTGAGCAGAAGCCGCAAAACCCCGTGAGTTGCAGGATGCTGAGGTCCCATATTGATAAAGTATTCTTCAGATTTAAAGTTGTTATTTATAGTAGCAGTTTCCATATTTCTTTATTTAACAACCATATTTACCTCATCTTCATAATCTTTGCGAAGCGGAAAACCTTTCCAGTCTTCAGGCATAAACAGACGTTTTAAATTGGGATGCCCTTTAAATTTTATTCCGAAGAGATCAAAAACTTCTCTTTCGTGAAAGTTGGCGGTTGGCCATATATCCTGAACTGAATCAAAAACCGGATTTGCTCTGTCTGAAGATTGGACTTTTACCACCATAATATGTCTATGAGTAGTAGACTCCAGATGGTAGACCACCCCAAGTTCTTTTCCCCAATCAACTCCGGTAAGGCAAAACAAGTAATCAAAACTGGTTTGATTATTTGCCTTCAACCAGGACATTAGTTCATGCAGATATTCGGGATCTATGCTTAGATTCAAAAACTGTGAACCTTCTTCGGTAAATTCCAGATGCGCGCTTTCAGGGCCAGAAAACCAGGTGATGATCAATTCCTTTAATTCTTGATTTGTCATAATAGCCTCTTTTAAAGTCCTTCATCAAAACCTTCAATAGGATTTTTCCTGTTTTTTATACTTTCTGTGCGGATTTTTTCCTGAAGTTTTAACATCCCGTCCAGCAGTGCTTCAGGCCTTGGAGGGCATCCGGGAACATAGACATCTACAGGAATCACGTGATCCGCACCTTTTACTACCGAATAGGAATTGTAAAAAAATGGACCACCTGAAATAGCGCATGCACCCATGGCAATCACGTATTTGGGTTCGGCCATCTGGTCGTAAAGCCGGCGTAGTACAGGAGCCATCTTATTTACGATAGTTCCTGCAATGATAATCAGGTCGGCCTGCCTTGGGGAAGGTCTGGCTACCTCAAAACCAAATCTTGAATAATCGTGACGGGCCGCTCCGGTTTGCATCATTTCTATGGCGCAACAACTTGTTCCGAAGTAAAGCGACCATAACGAATTGGATCGCCCCCAATTAATGACCTTATCCAATGAAGTTATAATGATATTCGCTCCGTTCCCTCCCGGTAAAACCTGTCCGGGAAAATCTTTTGGTACTTTTTGAGTTTCTATTTCCATTTTAATGCTCCTTTTTTCCACGCATACGCCAAACCTAATCCCAGAATAAACAGGAAGATGATGATCTCCACCAAAGCAACAGTTCCTACTTCCTGATACACTACGGCCCAGGGAACCAAAAATGCTATTTCCACATCGAAGATTAAAAATAGGATTGCGAATAGATAAAACCCGACTTTAAACTGAACCCAGGTAGGCCCTATGGTTGGCATCCCACTTTCATAAGGCTCCCGTTTTTGTGGGTTATCTGATTTGTGTGATATTAAATTTGAGATAAAATTCGCACCGGCGACCAGGATAACGCCGGCGAGAAAGAATACTATCAATGCTTCTGAACCCATATTGTAGTTTTTAATATGTTAATAAAATTAACAGTTTTCAAAACATTCAAAACTGATGGCTACCAGGTATCTGTTAATTTACCTGGTAGGTTTCTCCTGAAAAGAAAAGATCATTGGTTTTGCTGAATACAGATTTTGCTTTTATCTGTGCGGTTAATGCGTCTTCTCTCTCTTCCAGAGTAAAATCCTGAAAACTTCTAATAATTCCTGTTACTAATGGGTTCTCCAGCCTTACCAGCATCTGGTGCATAGTAGGATCTTCTATTTTGGCGTCGTGGATAAGGATGTCCTCCTTGGTTATACCATTTTCGCCAATTGTAACTGTTTCCAGTTTCAGTCCGTTTAATACCAGTCCTTTATCCTTGTTCTTTCCGAAGAGCATTGGTTTTCCATGCTCTACAAAAAGTTGTTGGTCTTCCCTAACATCCTTGTCCGTATACTTTACAAAACAACCATCATTGAAGATCACACAGTTCTGAAGCACTTCAACCAATGAGGTACCTTTAAATTTTTGAGCTTCAATAAAAATATCGGTCATATCCTTAGGAACATTTCCTCCTATTCTTGCGAAAAACCTGGCCTTTGCACCAATAGCTAATTCCCCTGGCTGAAACGGTGGCTGGGTGTTCCCATAAGGTGAGGATTTGGTTTTTTGTCCTACCAGCGAAGTTGGCGAGAACTGTCCTTTAGTAAGTCCGTAGATCTCGTTGTTAAACAGAATAATATTTAGATCAATATTTCGTCTTAAAACGTGTATAAAATGGTTTCCTCCAATGGCCATACTGTCTCCGTCTCCGGTAATTACCCAAACGCTTAGATTTGGATTTGCCAGTTTTACACCCGAGGCGATGGCGGGAGCTCTACCGTGAATACCGTGCATTCCATAAGTTCCCATATAGTAAGGGAAACGGGAGGAACAGCCAATCCCTGAGATGAATACTACATCTTCTTTTTTAACTCCAGTCTCCGGCAGTGCTTTTTGTACAGCGCGTAAAATAACATAGTCATCACAGCCTGGACACCATCTTACTTCCTGGTCATTTGCAAAATCTTTGTAAGTATACTTTTTTACAGTTGTTTCCATGATTTCTATGCTAATTGTTTGAATTTTTCGATGAGATCGCTGTTGGCGAAAGGCAAGCCCTGAATTTTATTATACTGAAGGAATTTCTGCTCTTCAAAGTTCATTCTAAGCACATTTACAAATTGCCCGTTGTTCAATTCACAAACAAGTATTTTTTTAAACCTGCTTAAAAGTTCTCCCGTATTTTTTGGAAGCGGATTGATATAATTGAAATGAGCCAAACCTATATTCGTGTAACCTTCTTTTTCCACGATTTGTTTAACTGCCGAATGCAGCGAGCCGTAAGTTCCTCCCCAACCAATTACCAGCAGGTCGCCCTCCTGGGCAAACTCTGGCTGAATCTCGGGAATATAATTCTGCACTCTTTTTACTTTCTCGGCCCTGGTATGAGTCATTATTTCATGGTTCTCCGGAACGTGGGATACATCGCCTGTAATGCGGTCTTTTTCAAGTCCGCCAACGCGGTGTTCCAGTCCTGGAGTTCCCGGAATGGCCCAGTTTCTTGCCAGCGTAGCTTCATCACGATCGTAGGGATGCCAGTTTTCCTTAACCTCATTAACCAGGTTATTTTTGATCTCCGGCATTTCCTCAAGACTTTTTATTTTCCAGGGTGCAGAACCGTTGGCGATATATCCATCGGTGAGCAATACCACCGGGGTCATATGTTCAAGGGCAAGTTTTGAAGCCTGGTAAGCGTAATTAAAGCAGTTGGCCGGGGTACTCGCGGCGATTACAATCACCGGACTTTCTCCGTTTCGACCATACATTGCCTGCATAAGATCAGATTGTTCGGTTTTGGTAGGTAGTCCTGTAGAGGGTCCGCCTCGCTGAACATTCACCACAACAAGGGGTAATTCTATCATTACTGCAAGTCCTAAGGCTTCTCCTTTCAAGGCGAGTCCGGGTCCTGATGTTGTGGTGATGGCAAGATCGCCAGCAAAGGAAGCGCCTATAGCCGAGCTTATTCCTGCGATCTCATCTTCGGCCTGAAAAGCTTTTACACCAAAATGCTTGTGTTTTACCAGCTCGTGTAAAATATCTGTAGCCGGAGTGATGGGATAGGATCCTAAAAATAATTCCCTGCCCGATTTTTCGGCCGCGGCCAGGAAACCCCAGGCGGTAGCCGTATTCCCCATAATGATCCTGTAGGTTCCCGCCTTCATTTTCGCAGGAGAAATACTATAGGAATTAGGAATTAACTCAATGGTTTCAGCATAAAAGAAGCCGGCATTTAATACTTTGGTGTTGGCTTCTATCAGGTGAGGTTTGGTTTTGAATTTTTTCTGAAAAAATTCAATAGTATGAGCCGGATTCCTGTCATACAACCAATATACCATCCCAAGGGCAAACATATTCTTGCTTCGGGTGATGCTTTTGTTATCCAAACCTTCAACATCCTTTAAAGCCTCTTTGGTTAAAGAGGTCATTGGCACTTGAATCACCCTGTAATTCTCCAGACTTCCATCTTCAAGAGGATTGGTTTTATATTGTGCCTTTTCAAGGTTTTTCTTGGTAAAGGAATCACTGTCTATTATTATAGTATTACCCGGTTTTACCGCGTACAAATTCGTCTTTAAACCTGCGGGGTTCATCGCCACCAGCAGATCTAAATTATCACCAGGGGTACTAACCTCTACACTCCCAATATGTACCTGGAAACCTGAAACTCCGTATAAACTCCCCTGGGGAGCCCTTATTTCAGAAGGATAATTAGGAAAAGTAGCCACATCATTACCGAACATGGCCGAAGTGTCAGAAAACTGGGTGCCGGTTAACTGCATCCCGTCACCTGAATCGCCTACAAAACGAATAACAACAGCATCCAGGGTTTCAGCATTGGGATTCTTTTCAAGTGTAATCATAAACTTTAGTATTTTTTTAACATCAGTTTACTTACTGATGGAAGATGATCTGTATCAAATTTAAATTTACCATTGCCTTTTAAATATGATTGATGTCATAAAACCGGCATTTCGTTTCTGGTTTTCAATTATTTAAGAAATATGATGATTGTCATAATTTGAGAAGATGATGCTCTCTAACTTTAGAACATTGTTTAACAAAATATAAATATTTATGGCACTTTTTATAACCGAAGATTGTATCAACTGTGATGCCTGCATTTCAGAATGTCCAAACAACGCAATTTATGAACCCGATCAGGAATGGTCTTATTCCGATGAAACTTCTTTAAGCGGAACCGTAACCTTGCCTAATGGAGCAGAGGTAGACGCCGATGAAGAAAAAGAACCGATCTCTGATGAATTCTACTTTATCGTTCCAGATAAATGTACCGAGTGTAAAGGCTTCCACGATAAACCTCAGTGCGCTTCGGTTTGTCCTGTAGACGCTTGTTTGCCAGATCCTGAGCACGAAGAAACTGAAGTGCAGTTACTAGAGAAAAAAGAATGGTTACACGGAGCATAAATTTTTTAAAAAAGATGTAAAATGATCAAAAAATTTCCCAAACTCATTTGTGATGCCAATGAGGCGGTTGCAAGGGTGGCACATAAAACAAATGAAATCTGTGCTATTTATCCTATTACCCCCGCTTCGCCTATGGGGGAGCACGTTGATGTTTTCAGTTCAAAAGGCAAAAAAAATATCTGGAACAACGTCCCGCGTATTGTGGAGATGCAAAGTGAAGGAGGTGCCGCAGGTGCTGTGCATGGTTCCTTACAGGCTGGTGCTCTTACTACCACCTTTACTGCTTCGCAAGGGCTGTTGCTGATGATCCCTAATATGTATAAGATAGCCGGGGAATTACTGCCCACGGTAATTCACGTGGCAGCCAGGACTATAGCTACCCACGCACTTTCCATTTTTGGAGATCATTCTGATGTTATGGCAGCCCGGCAAACGGGCTTTTCTATGCTCTTTGGTGGTTCTGTACAGGAAGCGATGGATTTTGCGCTTATTTCCCAGGTAGCAACTTTGCGGTCCCGGGTTCCGTTTATGAATATCTTTGATGGGTTTAGAACTTCCCACGAAATATCAAAGATCGATGGTATCACCGATGATATCATTAAAAAAATGATGCCGGAAGACAAGATCATGGACCATAAAAACAGGTCTCTTGATCCCGATAGCCCAGTGATTAGAGGTACTTCTCAAAACCCAGATGTTTTCTTCCAGGCCAGAGAGGCCTCCAATTTACATTATGAAAAAGTACCGGGCATCGTTCAGGAAGTAATGGACGAATTTTACGCTCATACCGGTCGTAGATATAACCTTTATGACTATGTAGGGCATCCCGAAGCGGAAAGGCTCATTATTATTATGGGTTCCGGGGAAGGTGCGGTAAAGGAAACCGTGGAAACCCTGCTCAATGATGATGAAAAAGTTGGAGCTTTGTTCATCCGGCTTTACAGGCCTTTCTCTATTAAGGATTTTATGGATAAGATTCCATCCAGTGTTAAAAAGATTGCTGTTTTAGACAGGACCAAAGAACCTGGAAGCACCGGGGAACCGTTATATCTTGATGTGATCACTGCTTTTGTTGAAAGCGATAGGGCAATGCCCCAGATTATTGGTGGTCGTTACGGATTATCTTCCAAAGAATTTAATCCTGCAATGGTGAAAGGTGTTTTTGATGAAATGTTTAAAGCCGAACCCAAGAACCACTTTACCATCGGTATTAATGATGACCTTACTTTTAAGAGTTTACTTTATAACCCCGTCTTCAAAACCAAAAAAACGACCATCAACTGTATGTTCTATGGTTTGGGATCTGATGGTACTGTAGGCGCCAACAAAAACTCCATTAAGATCATTGGAGAAACTACAGATCACTACGTACAGGGATACTTTGTTTACGACTCCAAAAAAGCTGGAGCCCAAACAGTTTCCCATCTTCGTTTTGGCCCGGAACCTATCTTTTCCAGTTACCTTATAAATACCGCCGATTTCATTGCCTGTCATCAGTTTAATTTCATTGAAAAATATGATATTCTGAAAAAAGTTAAAAAAGGCGGAACTTTTCTTCTGAACGCTCCCTTCTCCAAAGAAGAGATTTGGGATAAACTTCCGCAGAAAATGCAGGAGGAGATCGTGGAAAATGAACTTAAATTCTACGTAATAGATGCCACAAAAGTAGCTCAGGAAGCTAACCTGGGTAAAAGGACCAATACGGTGCTTCAAACCTGTTTCTTCGCCATTTCAGGGGTACTGCCTAAAGAGGAAGCTATTCAGAAGATCAAAGATGCAATCATAAAATCCTACTCTCATAAAGGAGATAAGATCGTCAAGATGAATTTTGACGCGGTAGACAGTTCTCTCGAAAATCTTCAAAAAGTAGATTATCCGAAACAAATTACCAGTACTCGTGGCCTAAAACCAATGATGACAGGAGATGCCGATCCTTTTGTGAAAGAGGTTCTTGGTAAGATCCTGGCAGGTGAGGGAGATGGATTGCCGGTGAGTGCCTTCCCTGTAGACGGAACCTTCCCAACCGGTACCACTCAATTTGAAAAACGTGGGATAGCCGATTTCGTTCCGGTTTGGGATGGTGAAGATCTTTGTACCCAATGTAACAAATGTGTGGCTATCTGTCCGCATGCCGCTATAAGGTCCAAAGTTGTTCTTAATGAGCAACTGGCCGATGCTCCGGGCACCTTTAAAGCAGTTCCTGCCAAAGGTCGTCCTTTTGACAGCAATGCTGAATCCTATATTCTTCAGGTCTCTCCTGAAGATTGTACCGGATGTGATCTTTGTGTCGCAGTTTGTCCTGCTGAAAGCAAAGAAATTGAGAACTTCAAGGCTATCAATATGCATAGTAAACTCGATGTTGCTGCTGAACAGAACCAGAACTGGGATTACTTCACAGAATTACCTTACTACGATCGTTCAGAACTACAAATCACAAACCTTAAAGGATCACAATTCCTTGAGCCACTGTTTGAGTTCTCAGGAGCCTGTTCCGGATGTGGGGAAACACCCTATATTAAAATGCTTAGCCAATTATATGGGGATAGTATTTTAATCGCAAATGCTACAGGATGTTCTTCAATTTATGGAGGTAACCTGCCTACCACTCCTTATAAAACCAACGAGTTTGGAAGGGGGCCGGCCTGGGCTAACTCTCTCTTTGAAGACAATGCCGAATTTGGTTTAGGCATGAAACTGGCTCTGACTAAGAAACAGGAAATTGCCGTAGATCTGCTTAAAGACCTGGAACCGGTAATAGGAAAAGAGCTTGTAACTTCTATTCTGAATAACTCTGAAGAAGATGAAAAACAGAAGAAACAGAAACACGCTCATATAGCAGAACTTAAATCTATTCTGGAAACTATCAATACCGATGAAGCCCGAAAACTGAACCAGCTTACCCAATACCTGCGTAAAAAAGCGGTATGGATATTAGGTGGCGATGGCTGGGCCTATGATATTGGATACGGTGGTGTAGACCATGTACTGGCTTCAGGTGAAGATATCAATATCCTGGTTATGGATACTGAAGTATATTCAAACACCGGAGGACAAATGTCTAAAGCTACTCCTCTGGGAGCAAGCGCCAAGTTTGCTGTGTCAGGTAAAAAATCTTCTAAGAAAAATTTGGCCTTGCAAGCGATATCCTATCAAAATGTGTATGTAGCACAAGTTGCTATTGGAGCAAAAGACCTTCAGACTCTTAAAGCCATTGAAGAAGCAGCAGCTTATCCCGGTCCTTCTATCATTATCGCGTACTCACATTGTGGAGAGCACGGTTATGAATTAAAACACGGGGTTACTCAACAGGAAAAAGCAGTTGAAACCGGTTACTGGCCGTTGTTCAGGTATAATCCGGCGCAGCCAAAGGGTAAACGCTTTAAACTGGATTCTAAAGCCCCGGCAGCTCCGTTAAGCGACTTTATGTACAAGGAAACCAGATTTACACGGGTAGTCAAGGAGAATGCCGAATTGGGTGCTGAACTTTTAAAGCGTGCCCAGGAAGAAGTGGAAACCAAATGGGAAAAACTTGAACTCTTTAGAGATATGTAATAGAAATTGCAAAATGACCCTTTAGAAAGAACGAATATTTTAAAATCATAAAAATGAAAGCCAATAACAAATTTTTTGATGAGGCTCTGAAAAAATTAAATCAGGCTAACGACGAATTTTTCAGGCCAGAGGAGGATCTTGTAACCTATTCGGTTTGTAAGAATGCACAATTCTCCATTGAGAACTTTCTAAAGGGTTATCTTCTGCAACACAAGGTTGATGTGGTTGGTGATGAAACCCTGGATCACCTGTATGAGAAATGTTTAAACATTAATAAGAACTTTGCGCAGCTGGATTTAAGTGAGCTTCAGTGTAGATCCCATAATTTAAATACCCGGGATTGCAGTGATGTGCCTAAGGTGAGCAAATGTCTAAATACAGCCAATATACTGGAAGCTCTTCTAAAACAGGAGCAGGTTATTTTCTGAGTTTTTTGTTGACATCTTTGAACTTTGGTTTTTTAGTTTTAATACCTCATTGAGGGATTAATTCCCCGAGGCTTGCCTCGCATTTTTAAAAGTGTTTTCGAATTTATACCTTGTGGGCTTGCCCCGAGATTTTTGATTATTCAAGGGGCTTTTTACCGCAGCCAGGTGGAAAGCTCCTTTTTTCTATTAGACAAAAAAAAACCCGTCTACAAGAAGCGGGATTGATTATTTGCTTACAGGTTTAGCCTGTTACATAATTCCCGGTATACCTCCTCTGCCTTTGTCATCTTCCGGAATGTCGGCAAGGGAACTAACGACGAAGGAAAAGATAAAACGTGATTAATATATTACCTTTAGCATTTTAATTAGATAAATTATGATCTTACGGCTTATTGTTATTGCAAGCTTTTTCTTTTCCACCTATTCTTATTCGCAGTCTGAAGTCTATGAGCTAAGGGTATATGACATGAAATTCAGTACATCAGCAAACCTTCTTCACGATTATTTTAAGGATGCTCTTATCCCGGCATTGAATCGGCAGGGAATAGAGAATGTGGGAGCTTTCGAAGAAAGTGGAGAAGCCTTACCAAAGAAAATCTATCTCCTAATTCCGTATAAAAACATGCAGGCATATTTGGACGTTTCCGATGCGCTTGAAGATGACTATCAATTTAAATCAGCCGCGGAAACTTACCGAAACACTCCACCTGATAAAATCCCATTCGAAAGATTTGAAAGTAGGTTTATAAGATCCTCCTGGGGTTTTCCAAATCTCGTGAAACCTGCCGATGATTTGAATCAATTTGAATTGAGGATCTATAAAAGTTATAATGAAGATGCACTGCGCCGAAAATTAAAAATGTTCAATGAGGATGAATTTGAAATTTTTGAGGATGCAGGACTGCGTACCGTTTTCTTCGGAAAAAATATCTCCGGCGATCAAATGCCTTCATTAACTTATTTGCTGGCCTTTAAAGATAAAGAGAAACATCAGGAGGCCTGGTCAAAGTTTGGTGAACATTCAGATTGGCAGCGCATTTCAAACTTGAAAGAATATACCAATACGGTATCTGACATAACCAGGATATTTTTAAAAGCCCTGCCATATTCTCAATTATAGTGAGGTGTTTTAAGAGATGTTTTTCAATACCTCAACCACACATCCCAACAAATTGGGACACAACACAACTTCATTATTCCCGAACAGTCGGGAGCAAAAAAAAAGCCTCTCATTTCTGAAAGGCTTTTGCTTCCGATACTTCGGAATGAGATCTGGACGAGACTCGAACTATTTCAAAAAACCCTTATTTTACAAGGCTTTCCAAAGCACCCGTTTTCGCACTCACCGAATTCGGCACCTTTAATAAAATTTAACATCTAAGAAAGATAAAGTGACTTATTCGGTTTATTCCAATGGAGGAGCTTCAAAATGAACTATCGGCCGCCCATCGTCCCTGAGATTATTTGCATGGGGTCTGGATGCGTTCTATAACCACCTATATTCTGAAGATCCCGACGACCATTCATCAACATTTCGTGCCATAAAAATAATTGCTCATGAGTTAAAGGAGATGAATAATTCTTGTATAGATCAACCATCATTTCTGAAACTCCGTGTTCTGCAGGTGATACTCTATTTTTATCAATATAAAATCCAAAATGTTTACGAATTGAGGATTGCAATGAATTCCTATCCAGGAACTCACTTTCAAATTTAGATGTCTGAAACGCTTCATCATTAAGCAGCATTACTTTTAACTCATCCTGATTCTCATTACTAATATGCTTCATACTACCATACAAGATCCCCGGTTTTTGTAAAAATGCTTTTTCATAGGGAAGCAAAACTTCCGATGTGAATTCAAAATCAGGCCAGTTTTTAAGTTGCCAGTTCCACGACATGAGCTATTAATTAAAATTTATAGTTCAATACAAACCAAATAATTGAGCTATAAAAATTATTTTTTAGCTCATAAAGATTAAAACTTGTTCATTAACCTTTATAGGTACTTGTCCAATTTTTGGCCTAGTGGGACGGTAAAGGTTCATTTTTGGGACTGTACAATCCCACAATCCCAAAATTGGTGGCCAAGTGGGACACTAAAGATAAAATTCAGGAATTTTATTTGTTAAGTATCTTTTGCAAAATACATGACATTTAGACTCGCTGAAAGAAGTAAATAAAATAAGGACCTGAAAATTATCATCCATAGCTACTTTTTGCTCCTTTTCGACGTCAAAAAGGAAAATGCTCCAAATATAAAAGTGAGTTTCTGAAAAACCTTAATTTTAAACAGTGTCTTTTGATGCTGTTTATGCTTCTGAAAATTATTTTTTAGTTTTAGAAATATCATATCAATACAATCAGCATCAAATTTAATTTTATTTAAAAAAAACCCCCTAACTACTTTAAAAACAATTATTTAATTACTTTTAAATAGATGGATTACAGTAGTTTTTGAAATGCTTAATTGTTCAAATTTTTTGATTTTACTTCGCCGACATAAGTACATAAATAATAAAAACCTTATTGGTTTTTTTGCCTTGTAAAACACTTTTTGGTAAAGGTAAGATTGTATGATTTTTTTGCCCCTGGGGGCAAAAGCTGAATAGCAAGAGGGCAACGGGCAGAGCCACGTTACAGATTTGCTTCCACATATTAAAGCCCTGCAAATCAGCGTTTTAATATAAAGTGCTGAATTTATAAATAAAGAGGGAGAACTTTTTTTTACTAAAATCCTTCCGAAGCCCTTGAAAAGGCAGCAAAATTTTACTAAAAAATGATTGAAGAGTATATAAATGAGAAATTCGAGACTTTTGAAATTAAATCTAATTAAGTACTGGTAATATTTAAAATATCATCGATAAAACTAAACCGATAGAAATATGAAAGAAAGCACCCATCCATTTATGGTAAGCATGCATTCCCTGGAGTCCAAAATAGATCAGCTAACAAGGGAATTCAGGATCAGGCAGATCAAGGATCCCTGTCTCATCCTTCTGGATAATGCTGACTTTATTCAGATGTTCAAGGTAAGTGCTAAAACAGCTCAAAACTGGAGGGAAGAAGGTCTTATTGAATACGCTCAGGTGAAAGGAAAGATCTACTACAGTCTCAAGGATATAAAGTCATTTATAAACCGTCACCGAAAAAGCACGAAGTATTCTAATCATTAATAAAATGACTCCGGAAATCTCAGTGCCCATTCAGTTATTTATTAATGCACAGCAAAAAGGCTATGCTAGAAAACTTCAATTCTTTTTATCCTTAAAACTTATTTATAGATGCGGAAAGGTGAAATTGGATGATGGAGAGCTCTTATTTATAGAACTCACCGAAGAGATCCGCTCCCGAAAAACTACCTTGAAGTATATAGGCTTTCTGGTAAAAAAAGGATGGCTGCAATACAATGTAAGAACAGGATATTATATCATTAAATCCTTTGACAGGATACGAGAAGAGTATAATTGGGAGGTAAGACTTTCCTTCCCGGTGGATTTTTATTCATATAGGAACATTAAGGCAATTACAGGAGCAATTCTTTATGGATACCTTCATAAAGATTTCTGGAGAAAAGTGAGGAGAAAGAAAAGCGTACAGATAAAAGGCAGTACCTATCATTTTCTCTCTACTCACTTTAATTATAAAGAAGCACCTGCTCCAGTTTCTGTCTTAGGGACCTGTAGCATATTTGAAATTTCACCGTCCACCGCTTCCAGGCTTAAAAATTCCGCCGAAAAGCAAAAATTGCTTGAGGTTAAAAAGAATTACGGGGATATAGTACCCAATAAAAAAGCTATGGAGCTATGTTTAGAATACAATGATAAGCGGAACAATATTGTCTTTTACCAGGGAAATTACCGATTCCAGTTAATTGATACTATTTTACCTCTTTTTCTTTTTAAAAAGCGGAAAAAACTGAAAACATAAAAGAAAGGTTTATAGGAAGAAATAAAATAAAAAAAATTTAGCCAATGTTTAATCATGTTTAGGCGCGATAGCGCGTTTGTTTATTTTTCGAAGCCAATCGCATCAGAGCTTGTTCACAACTTGTTTACCACTTGTTTACAACTTGTTTACCACTTATCCATTTTTTGAACTAGTTGATTCCAGGAATCTAATAATGCTTCTTATTTTTATCTCCTTTAAAGAATTCAGAAATAGAGCAGCAACGTAATACTATTTGCTGGTAATCGATGCTAGGCTGCATTATTTTCTAACGAGAATTCCTCTTTTAGTATTTCTCCAGGATGTATGTTTACTAATTTTTAGTTTTTTGCTTCAATGGTAATCAAATATTTGAACTTCAAAAGCATTGTCATTTTCCCATTTGAAAATACTTTTAATCTATTGTCACTTTAGCCCAATCCCAGCCTTCAAGGCCAGCAACATTAACAGCTTTCACTTGAACATTACTGCCTGCTTTTAAACCACTAAGCTTGGTAGTTGTCTCTTTAGTTTCAGAAGATTTCCATTGGCCATCAAAATCTTGGTATCGAATTATATAATGTGAAATCGAAACTTCAGGAGAGGCCGTCCACTTCACTGTATAGGCGCCCTTTTTCTCAGGAGTTACAATCAATCCTGCAAGCCTGGAAGGACTAGAAGCGAGAAGCATTAGTGTAGCTGTTGTGGTTTTTGCTACTTCTGTCACCAATTGATGATTAATCGTTTCGAGATTATCGTTCCATTGATGATAGTACGGGTTGCCTAATACAGGATAAGAGCCTATTCCACCTACGATATCGCCATAAGCTTCATAATAGGCATGCGCATCTGTATTTTTGTAGTAAAAGGCATCATATGTAATCATGTCGGTGAAAATTGAGGCCGCAGCATGTTGAATATCACGAATACCTTCATTGGAATACCTAATGGTATTATCCAGCCTGCTATTATTAGTCCAGCCTACCATATCATTATTTAGTGCACCTACAATTTTTATGTTGTTCTCCATGGCTTGACGAACAAATTCCCGGCTTCCTAGCAAACCAGCTTCTTCTCCTGTAAAGGCCAGAAACATAATGGTGCATGGCATGGGATTTTTAGCGAGTATTCTTGCTGTTTCGAGTAGGGCAGCTGTTCCAGAAGTATTATCATCAGCTCCTGGGCCATCTTCAACTGAATCATAATGACTACTAATAACATAAACCAGTTCTGGATTTGTTGTTCCCTTTAATGTGGCAATTACATTTGCCGTCTTTCCATTATAAGCTTCCTTTTTTGGGGTGAACCATTGAAATTCTGGTTCGTATCCAAAGGACTTGAACTTCTCAAAGATATACTGGCTCGCCATATCGTTTCCAGGTTTAGAAATATACTTTGATCCAAATTTGTACAAATCATTCTCGTAGCTAAATACACGATGTTCAGAAGCATTATCGACTACTTTTTCCACTTCTACCTTAATATTGGCGTAAAGCCTTTCTCCTTTTTCCCTGAGGTATTGTTCGCTTCTAATGTTCGCATCAATTCTATCAAGTAACGCCTTCTTTGTAATTTTTTGATTTAAATCCAGCAAGTAAATACCTCGCTCTGGAGATATGGTGTTTCCGTCCCTTTCAGATACGATTAGAATTTTGCTCCCTGTAGGATCAATTTCCCACTGATATTCTGGAGCGAAAGTTCGGACTGTATTATTGTGAAATAGTTTGGTGACTTCTCCAGTTTTATAATTATACATATATGACCTTCTGTGTCTTCCTTCTCCTTTAGCAGCTATAAGCCGATTTTCATCAAGAAATTTAGGAAACCTGTCATGTTGAATTTCCTGTGATACTCTAGTGATATTTCCATCTAAATCAGATACATAAATTTCATAATCATTTTGTTCTATCATACTAAATGCTACATTGGCACCGGATGGGGAGAGTGTTGCATCGGTTATTTTATTCGTAGTTTTAATAATCTCATAGATGTTAGTGGTATCGCTAAACGCTACTGCACTGATTATCTTTTCTTCTCCTTCTTCAGTCTGCACCAATAAGTGAGTATTATTGTAATCTAGTAGTTCCCCTTCTACCATTACGACTTGCTCCGTTTGAATATTATATATGGCTATACTACTGCCTTCTGTCCCATATTTAAAGAGTAGGTGTTTTCCATTTATTGCTAAATTGGATTTTTTATTTTTGGTAATAGAAATCTCTTTTATCTTACTATCCTCTAGACTATATCTATAAATAGAAGCATATTCCTCTTCTGATTTTGAGCCCAAAATGTATAAGGATTTGTTATCGGCAGAAACAACAAATTGACTTGGCTTGACTCCTTCTAATTTTAATTTTTTAAGAGATTTGTTGCCGGTTGTACTATAGATATCGGTGTTTTCATCAACTACTGCATTGTATGGATCCATAAGGGTGTAATACTCTGCCCAGGAGGATACGGTTTTCATTCCTTCGTCCCTGACATTTTCTGCTTTCAGTACATCTTTATTTCTATCCGTTTTTTTGAATATTTTGAGGTCATTTGCCAGTTCAAGGGATTCTCCCTCAATACTATAGACTTCTTTATTCGTGGCTACTTCAATAACTTTGGAAATTGTTCCCAAATCATTTTTCTGTGTAAAGATGACATATTTTCCATCTTTCGAAAATTTTAGATTCTGTCCATCCTCGGCTATTTCTATTACATGGAATAGTTCACCAGTTTGAAGTGCGATGCGTTCAAAGTATGCGTCGCCATCAGTTCCATTAAGAAGAGTTTTAAATGATGTAAGTGCCTCAATATAATCACCCTCATTCCAATCGTTAACAGCATCATCAAAAATCTCTTGAGTGTTTTGGGCATAAACACCAGTTGTAAATAACAGAGCAAGGAATACAAGGAATAATCGCATAAGGAATTCGTTTAGATGAATTACAAATATAAAATTTATAGGATGATATGGTTATTTTTAAAAAAGTACAGGGTCCAGTATAAAAACTGTGCGGAGCTGGCGAGCTTGATTATCCGCAGGTTCCGACCGAAGGGAACAGCGGCAGCACAATCCGCTAAGCAAGCGAGCAGGGGTTTTCGAATTGAGACAGTTCAAGCATTATTTTTATATGCTGTTGCCCAAAGTTTTTTTTAAGTACAGTCGTAAGATGAAACTACGATAGTTCCGTTGTCTTTTATTTCTATTTGCAAGTCCTCCGTAGCACCTTCTCCTTCAAATTTTAATATTTTTCCCGACTTCTCTTTAAACATTGGAACCTGAAATTCATTTCCATTCATCATTATCCCATAGTCACTTACCATTTGATGATAAACTTCACTTAAAGAAAGATTTTTATACTCCGTATTGTGGTCAAAACATCCATCCCAGGAAGTATGGGTATAGATTCCGTTCTCATAAAATTTATATTCAAAATACTTTGGAAATTCTCCCTGGTCAGTTTTAATCGTCTTTTTATCATCTTTTTTTTCAATCAAGCTTCCAAGTAAGTCAATGAATGTATGTCCGAATTCGTTTCTTCCAATTTCGGCTTTTTTGTCCGTCAAGTCGGTACTAAAAACATATCCATTTATTCCTTCTGGTTTTATCCAGTTTCCTTTTAAATAGAAACTATCCCCGATTTTTAATCTTTCTTGGGAATCAAATGACTTTTCAATTACCACGGTTTTTCCTACTGGTATATGGGCAAGTGTTTTGGAATCAAAAGTTGGTTTCTCATAAACTTTAGCTCCTAACATATTTATGACACATAATTGATGGGAATCCTCATTATTTTGCCCAAACGAGACGTTTAACAAAAAAAGGGTAAATAATATAGTTATAGGTCTTTTCATAATTTTTGGGCAACGTCCCGTATAAAAACTGTGCGGAGCTGGCGAGCCTGATTATCCGCAGGTTCCGACCGAAGGGAACAGTGTCAGCACAATCACGCGCGCAAGCGAGCCGGAAGTTTCGTTTTGAGACAGGTTTGAGTATTGTTTTTATATGCTGTTGGCAAACGTTTTTATACATCAGTATTTAATATCAAGGCCATAAAAGCAAACACAATAAATTAAAAAAGGGCAATTAGTACAGCAGATGACTATTTGCCCAAATTATAATTAAAAAAATATTATTCTTTACTGATTTAACTCTCTTGAAATTAAAATGATATCATTGAAAAATTGCTCGTCGTTTTAGTACACTTTCCACCATTAGCACAAGGACTACAATAACCAGGTGCTCCAGGCTTACTTAATTCGTATTTCACAACACAACCCTCTGGTTCTTGTGGGCAATCAGAAGTAGTACAAGATGTATCTCCTGATGCAAAAAGTGAGGCAGAATCATTTCTTTTTACGTAAAATGAAGATTGAAATTCAGAACCTCGAAAAATTAATTGATAATCTCCATCAGTGCCATAAATATATACATCAGTAAAATTACCTTTAATTCCTGATAATTTTAATAAATTCGAATTCCAAGATTCTAATAATGCTTTTTTATCCCCTATAATCACTGGTTGTCCATCACGAATAACACCAACTTCAAGCCAGTTTCCTTCAACTTCTTTTTTTACATCGGATTTGACTTCTAAATCTTCAACTTGAGATTCATTGCTATTCTCTGAGTTATTAGAACTACAAGAAGTAAACCCAAAAGTAATTATCGCAATCATTAATAATGACATTTTATTTAGAATCTTCATATCAGTTTATTTAAGATTTGTTTGAATGGTACAATCTGGTTAATGTCAAAAGGATCAATAATAAGATATAACAATATTTTAGTAATTTAAAATAATTGGCTTATAATTCTGCCTAAAGTCAAATTTTTATTGTTGATATCATTAATTATTAGGCTAATTCCCCCCGATTTCTCTCTTCTTGAAAATTCTTTCCCTTGCCGTTAGCCGAAGAAATTAATGGAGTTTCTTCATGCAGGGAATTTTTGCCAATGTTGCGTATAAAAACAGAGTGATCGGGCGATCGTGATTGTCCGCAGGACAATCCGCTAAGTGGATACACTGGAGCATGCTGCCCCCCTGAAGCCCACCTTATAGGCAGCTGCCGTTCTGGCGGTACAACGTCTCGTATAAAAACAGTGCTGGTGAGCGCGATAGTTTGGAGAATAATCTAGCGTAGCAAGTTAGCAGTAAGCTTCGAATCAGGTCTGATTGAAGCATTGTTTTTATATAATCTTGCCAGTAGTTTTTACTTAGACAAGTGCAAAATCATTCTTGCTCAATTTAAGATTGGGATTATCAAGTTTTTGTATTGATGTTTTTATTTTTACTCTCTCAGATTGAGGTAAAAATGTCGGTACTAGATGAGATAAATCAATTTTTAATAAGCGATTAATAATAATTAAATCTTTTAAAGAAAAAGGACTTACGCCATTCATAAGTTCAGACATATGTGATTTACTCTTGTGTCCAAGAATAGCTCCCAAATCTTGTTGAGTAAGATTTAAATTTTTCAATTTCTTCCTAATCAATAGTTTTCTGTTTTGTAGAAACTGTCTTTCCTTTTCAGCAATTAACTCAGCTAAATTGCTTTCTTTAATTTTTTTATCTGTTATTCTCGAGTTAGAAGACCAATTTTTATTCTCATAAACCTCAATTAAATCTCTTAACTTTTTTCGAATAACTTTATATTTCTCATCTTCTTTAGAAAGAACTCTTAATTTTCTATCAGCAATTAAAGCTCTTTCAAAATCCAATTCATTTTGAATTTTTCCGATTTTTAATAGGTTTGATATATCAAGTTGTGTCTCCATTTTATCTAAATCCAATCGTTTGAGTTCAACCATTTTCTAATTGTACTTTTATTGTTCTTGAAGGTTATTTCATAATCTTGATGCGTTCCGACCCAAACAACTGAAGCTTCATCATCATCAAATTCTATTAAAATCATTGTTCGGTGAATGCTGATATTAAAAAAGTAAAACCCATCACTATGCACGCAATCCGTATCAGGTCTTGTCTGATTAAGTTCGGCTGGTGTACTCCACTCATTGTCTTCAAAATCTTTAATGAGTTTATCAATAGCGTTAGATAAAGGAATATTTCCTCTATTTTTTCTTTTTAATTTTTCTAATGCTTTTTTATTAGTTAGTCTCATGGAATAAGTGCAAATATAAAACCAAAGTTCGGAAATTAACCGAACTTTCACTTTTATTTATATTACTGGCAACGTCCCGTATAAAAACTGTGCGAGCTGGCGAGCGTGCTTGTCCGCAGGACAATCAGCTGAGCAAGAGGGCAGGGAGTTTCGATTTAAGACTGATTTAAGCATGTTTTTATATAATGTTGGCGGTAGTTATTTTTGTTTTTTTATAAATACTTCTCCATTCCACTTATAGACAAAGTCATATGTCTTGATTAAATTTTCAATTTCGCCTTTTCCATATATTTGAGGTTCTAATTTATATATAAGGGAATTTTTTTCTTCAGGATTTAACTCATAACTCGTGCTCATTACTTCCAAGTCGGATGCAAAATTATCTACATCTTTTGGCTCTAAAAACTCTTTTACGCCGATAGTCTCTGGCAACAATTTCTTTTGGGTTTCAATTAAAGATCCGGCGGAAAAATCAAAGATTTTAAGAATATGCTGGTCAAAAGCTCTTGGTAAACCACCAAACTTCGCATAAACAATTAAAGGTTTGCCATCCCGTTTCTGAAATACCCGTATTTGAATTATTACAAAGGCTCTTTGTCCAGTAGTGAAAGAGTAGGTTAATTGCATAAATTCCTCACTTTTTTCAGTAATAGCTACTTCCATAATCTCCAAGGTATCGTCACCTGGAATGGTATAAGAATTAAATTGAAGTAATGAGTCCTTAGCTGTTTCAGTCAACTCGGGGGTGAATTCTGCTGGAAGATATATTAGGATTTCTTCAATAGTCTGTGCGTCCGAGGTTATTGTCGAAATCAGAAAATATAGGATAAGTAAATTATACTTTTTCATTTGATTACTTCCAACCGTCGGCGGTATGAAATCGTTGGGGATTGCGGGCGACTATCCTGTCAAGTTACACCGACCTTGATGCGGGGCAGAATGCTTGCATAACCACTAAAACACCAATATTTTATACCGCTTGTTGGTAGTTTTTATTCTCTGACAACGATATATTTTCTCAAATCCGAACTGAGAATATCGTATAATTCCTTTTTATTTTTTTTGTCAGTTTTTGTGAAAACAAAACCAAAAAGAGGATATGTGTTAATATCTAAGGCTCTTATCAAAACAGGGTTTTCAAAATCATCAGCAAGTGCTTTATAATCAAACGCTGCAATATCAGCAGGCTTAATACCTGAATTATTATCTAAAACGATGATGCTAAATATTTTGTTTTCGTTGCCTTCGTAAATCCTATCCCAATTGGGGTAGGTGTTTTCAAAATAGTATTTGTAGGAATTAAGCCCCACTGTAATTCCCGATAAATCAGCCGTAGTACACCAACCTCCAAAACGAAGTGGGTTGATTTCGATAGGAATTATTTTGCCGTTCTTATCTATTCTTACTTCTGCATGAGCCGGAAAATTCTTTAAATGAAGTTTATTGCCAATTGTGCTTAAAAACTGCTCCAATTCAGATTTATATTGCTCGATAATTGCTTTAGAAGTCGAATATACTCTGTCGCTTGTATCTGTTCCCGATGAAAAAACGTGGTGTAAAACATTTAACAGAACCACCTCACCCTTATCGTTATGATAATAATCTACAGCGTATTCTTCACCTTGAATAAAATCCTCAAGAATAAAGTGCGAAGTATCGAGTACATTTTTTGGGAAAATACTTTTAAGATTGTGCGGCGTTATTTCCTCTTTTGCCTTAATCCAGTCGTTTTCATCATTTATAATATAAACGCCAATACTTAAAAACCCGATGGATGGTTTTATGACAAATGGAAATGACAATTCCCCGGCAGTAATATTCTGAATGTCTTCTAACTTGATTTTCTGGAATTTAAATGCTGGAAACAGGGATTTAATTTGCTCTCTGAATTTAACCTTGTCTTTGAGGATATTTATTTGTTTTGACAATTCACTTTCCCCAAAGTGTTTATCTATCCAACTGAGAACATTTTCCGAATTGGAATATATCCGCTGAGAAGGGTTATTTTTTAGAGTCGCTATAGCCTCTTCTTCGCTAATCCAATTGATGGAAGCGTCGGTCACTAATTCTTTAGCCACTTTTGTTGCAACAACCTGATAGTGATTTTCTTTTATCGTATCGATAAGAAAATCTGAAATATATGGTTTGTCTATTAGGTACATTTTTAATTTCTATATATAGTTTCATCCAAATTACCGCCAACGTCTCGTATAAAAACAGTGTGAGCTGGCGAGTGTGATTGTCCGCAGGACAATCACACTAAGCAAATGAGCACGGAGTTTGGATTTGAGACTGGTTTGAGCATTGTTTTTATATGTTGTGCCTGTTGCACAAGTTACCGAAATTAGTTAATTTCATGATATGCAGGGCAAAAAAGACTATCAGGAAAAACTCTTCACTTCTTTTAGGTTGAGTGACCGAATTCCAAAAGAAAATTTTTATCGTCGTTTAAAGGAAGTTCTTAATCTGGATTATCTCTATCCGCTCACTCAGAAATTCTATGGCCAGAGCGGGCAGAAAAGCATTGATCCGGTGGTATTTTTCAAGATCTGCCTGGTCGGGTATCTTGAAAACATCATAACCGATCGCGGAGTGATGAACCATTGTGCAATGCGCCTGGATATACTTTATTTTCTGGATCACGATATAGACGAACCTCTTCCCTGGCACAGTACCATAAGCCGTACACGCCAGCTTTTTCCGGAAGATGTTTTTGAGCAGGTGTTCACCAGTGTTTTAAAATTATGCATTGAAGCGGGCTTGGTAAGCGGCCATACCCAGGCAATTGATTCAGCTCCTGTAAAGGCCAATGCTTCTATGGATAGCCTGGAGATCAAAGTCCCGGCAGAAGAGCTCGAGGAGCATCTCTCCCGGTTGCGGGTGCAAAGCAGCAGAGACCGAAAATCCAAGGATAACAAAGCACCAAAAGAGCAACAGAAGATTACAGCAACTAAGAGTGAACTTCAGGAAATTAAAAGCCGAAACAAGAAATGGAGCAAGGATCAGGATATGCGCCCGGGTGCTAAAAACAAAGGCAGCAGATATACCAGTAATAAAACCCATTATAGCCCTACAGATCCCGATGCCCGTATTAGTGTTAAACCCGGTAAAGCCAGAAAATTAAATTACCTGTGCAACCTTGCTGTAGATATAGAAGCCCACGTGATCACCGATGTGCAGGCCTACCACGCAGACAAGAAAGACACTAAATACTTACAGGACACTACCGCAAGGTTGAATAGGCGCTTACGCAGGGAAGGCCTGATCTGGGAAAATGTTCTGGCAGATGCTGGTTACAGTAGCGGAGAAAATTATGCTTATTTCGAAAATAAAGGTCTTACAACTTTCATTCCTCCACACGGAACCTATAAAGGTGGCCCGGAAGGTTTTCAATACATCAAAGATGGTAATTACTGGCTGTGCCCCCAGGGAAAGAAAGTCACCTTCCGCAATCAGAAAATGGAAAACGGAAACCTAAAGGATAACTATTTTACCACGAGGGGTGATTGTAAAGGCTGCCCCTTAAAAACCCAGTGTATTGGTAAAAGCCACGAAAAAAGGATCAACATCACCGCGTACCGCGAGGAATACAATAGAAATATTGAACGGGTTAATAGCCAGCGTGGACGGTATATGAAAGGCAAACGTCAAAGTACAGTGGAACCGGTTTTTGGCACTCTCAAAGAGTTTATGGGATTGCGAAAAGTAAATACCATTGGAATCCGGCAGGCAAATAAATGTATGCACTTGGCCGCCATTGCCTATAACCTGAAGAAATACCTTAAATGCACAACTAAACGAGTGAAAGCCGGGGCAAACGCAGCTCAAAAAGGCTTCACTTCCTCTTTTTCATTTATACACACAGATTTATTGACTTTTCAAGCTATTCAGAGGGTTCGTATTTTCCATACTAAAGATTTTATTTTCCTTTCAAGACATCTATAGAAAGCTTCAAATGAAGCTGAGAAATGAGTTAAGAATGAAAATTAGAGGCTTGTGCAACGGTTACTGTTGTTGGCAAACGTTTTTATTTTTTTAATAATCTAACTTTTTCGATTTCCTGGGGGTCAATAATTTTTGTCCGAGTGCACGTATCCGTGTAAAGGGTTCGTCTGTATTTTTTGTTATTATCACGTAGTTCCTTCGTCCCCCAACTATCTTTAAAAGCATAAATTAGGTATTGTTTGTTCAATTCAAAATAAAAGCCACAATCTCCGCCGCCACTGCTGCTTGTATATATAATAACTTCTTTTTTTCTTTTATTTCCTTTAAATACTTCGTCAGAATTTAAAGTGATTTTTGCTAATACAAGACCTTTAAAAATATTAAATTCATCTTTAGATTTGGATGTCAATACTTTTGATTTGCCATCCTGCTCCTGCTGTATTTGAACATAATCTATTTGAACAACTTTTCCTGAAGCCACATAGTCGGCGTTATTAAATTCTTTTTCAATCGATTTGATTTTAAGGCATTCACAGGCACTTGCACTATAAGAAGTCAAAATCAAAAGAGAAAAGATGGTTTTTATAATATTCAATTTCATAATTTAATGGAGTTTCTTTATGTGGGGAATGTTTGCCAACGTCTCGTATAAAAACAGTGTGAGCTGGCGCGCGTGATTGTCCGCAGGACAATCCGCTGAGCAAGCGAGCACGATGTTTCGAATCGAGAACAAATTAAGCATTGTTTTTATATGTTGTTGTGCATAGTGCTTTCCCTATAACTTTAATTTAAAGTCCGAAACTAAAAGGTTTTTTTCCTTTAATTCCATTTTTTAAATCGGATGGAATTTCCCAAATATCCACTGCTGTCGGCCAGTTTGTTTTATAACCCTCCTTGACAGGTATAAACTCATACTTGCTTTGCGCAAAATTGTCGGCTTTAAATCTGATGATTATTTTTTGAAGCAAGTCCCAAATCCCTTTTTCATACTCGTCTATTGTATCTGCTGTATAATCAAAATAATAATCCGGTTCTGCTCGCCAGAAAATTATACAAGCAGTCCCTTTATCACATTTTGGGCTATCTACTATCCAGTGCAAAACGACTGGTCCGTCATCCCAGTTGTATAAGTCCGCCAGGTAATACTGCTCAGCAGAATTAAGAGATTTAAACTTCTTAAAATCCGGAATGATATCTTCGTCAGAATCATCATCTTCATCAAAAGAGAATTCTATAAAATTCTTTTTTATTAGTAGAATTTTGTTAGGTCTAATCATATTTCTTTTGGCATTATGCACAACGTCTCGTATAAAACCTGTGCGAGCTGGCGCGCGTGATTGTCCGCAGGACAATCCGCTAAGCAAGCGAGCAGGAAGTTTCGATTTGAGACCGAGTTAAGCATTGTTTTTATATGTTGTTATGTGCTTTATTTATCCGAGATAAACTTCATAGTCCGTGACCACTCCGTTTTCTATAGTCAGATGTAAGGTACCTGTGTCGATTCCCAACGAACCTAAATAATAATATAAACTGTCTTTAGACAATTGATTCGGTTCCCCTAACAGACTTTCAACCTCTTGCACAGTCATTCCAACAAGCTCGTAATCAGAAGTCAGATCGGAAACCATATCCCAACGTAGGGTCAGTTCACTCTCACTCTCTTCCCAATTTTTCCATTTATCCGAATTAAATTCTGTCCGATTTAAATAATCATTAACGGTAGGGGAAAAAACCATTGTAGCCACGAATAAAACATATCCGATAATTACAATCCCAATCACCCAAATAATTATTCTAAATATTCTCATTTTAGTAGGATATGAAATTCATATTGCACATAACGTTTCGTATAAAAACAGTGTGAGCTGGCGAGCGTGATTGTTCGCAGGACAATCCACAAAGCAAGCGAGCACAGACTTTCGATTTGAGCCAGGTTTAAGCATTGTTTTTATATGTTGTTGTGCACTGTTGCTTTTGCGGTTTATTTTAACAATTCTTTCATTACTTCACGATAAATTTCCTTTTTAAAGATGATTGGTCCAACATTTTCATATTCCGATAAATCGAAATCTTCATAATTATTTTCAAAGGCAAAATCGCTCCAGATGATTTCATTTTCTGTCTCGCTAATCTTTCCAGTTATTGCTCCGCAACCGATATCTCCACATTCTGCACACACATAAAACATATTTCTGCCCGTGTCGAGAGTCGGTCTTTTTTCCTTAAGAAATTCCCTTACTTGTTCATTCTCATATTCAAAGTTGTCAGTCCATCCAAAGTTGCCAATCAAATCCAATTTTTCCACCCTTAAAGTTTCACCAAGGGATTTTCCTGAGATTATAAAGTCAAGATAATTACGCTCGTTTTTTGAAACACTAGACGGAAGATTATTAATTCCTTTTCTAGATTTCAGTTCAAATGTTAAATAATCTTTCATTTTTTTCAATAGTGCACAACGTCTCGTATAAAAACTGTGCGCGCGGGCGAGCGTGATTGTCCGCAGGACAATCCGCTAAGCAAGCGAACACGGAATTTCGATTCGAGACAGGTTTTAGCATTGTTTTTATACGTTGTTGTAAAACGTTTATATCAGAATTACGATTAAAAATATAGCTGCAATTGTG
Organism: Bacteroidota bacterium; assembly: GCA_051751125.1. Lineage (GTDB taxonomy): Bacteria > Bacteroidota > Bacteroidia > Flavobacteriales > Flavobacteriaceae > Gillisia. The sequence goes on along the minus strand of JBNJKO010000017.1, from coordinate 11,722 downwards.
AACAATACGCCAACAATTACATTATTTGTACCGTGTGCGTGTTCATCGAACCATCCAGATTTTTTAGGTCCGCTTAAATACTCCTTGAAACTAAATTTTGGCTTCTTGAATAAAGTCCGAAAAATCGATCCAAAGATCCATCTTACAACACTCATTCAACCTTCTTCTTATTTAAGCAGTTCGTGATATCCTTTCTCAGCATTGAGACCAATTCTTTTCAATTCTACAGAATCACCATAAAACTTTATTGAAACTATAACTGATTTATTTTTATCAGGTTTTGTCCATCGCAATTTATCATCTAATATACTTTTAATATTAAGGTCTGTAGTTTCTATATTAGTGTCGTTCTCCAAACTTAAAACACAGGAATTCCCTTCTTGATCAACTACAATTTGGATAGAGACGACGCCTCTAATGTCAGTAATCACTTCTTTCTCGAAATTTCCAGCAAGAATGGTGAGTATATCCTGATCTAATGTTTTAACTGAGATACTATCACTTTCAACTACAAAATGAGAAGTGTTACAACCTTCGAATTTTTCATCAAAAAGATTCTGGCTGAATGAATGATTGGTTATAAACAAAATGATTAATGTGGATACATAGAAGTACCTTTTCTGAAAAGTCAGTGATTTTTTTGTCATTGGATTTTAGTGAAATGTTTTACAACGTCTCGTATAAAAACTGTGCGAGCTGGCGAGCGTGATTGTCCGCAGGACAATCAGGCGTTGCAAGCGAGAACGGACTTTCGATTTGAGACAGGTTTTAGCATTGTTTTTATATAATGTTGAACTAAACCTAAAGGTAGCTTCAAGCAATCATTTGATCACTATTCACTACCTTTAAGTAGGTATTAACATAAGATTGAAAGTTATGAAAAAAAAGTAGTACCCTCATTGAGAGGGCCTGTATTTCTGTACCAGAATTTAATGAACTGTACCGAAAGTTAAAGCGTTCTGTAGAACTCTCCGGTAAAAGCCAGAGCACCCTGACCAATTACGCCCGCTGCCTGGCGCATATATCCCTCCATTTCAAATGTAGTCCGCTGGATCTTGATGAAGAACAGGTTCTCGATTACCTGCACGTATTAAAATCCCAGCACAAAACACCCTCGGATAGTTTCTTTAAACATACGATCTATGGTCTACGGTATGCCTACCGTATCTACGGAATGAAAGAAATGCGGGTGATACTTCCTTCCATTGAACGACCGAATAAACTTCCAGTGGTACTAAGCCATAGTGAGATAAAGCAACTGCTTAAAACCCCTAAACTGCTCAAACATCGGTTAGTCCTGGCAATGCTTTATGGCTGTGGTCTTCGCTGTTTTGAATTACGTAACCTTCAGCTCAAAGACCTTGATTTTGATCGTAAGATGCTCCACATTCGCCAGGGGAAAGGTCGTAAGGATCGCTATGTTCCATTATCACAAATGCAGATCCGTGGCCTGAAGAAATACATTGCAGCAGAGAATCCATCTTCTTGGTGTTTTACAGGTAATGACAGAAAAGGCAATCCCGTTGCATTATCCACCACTGGAGTACAATGGATCGTTCGAGAAGCGCGCAAACACAGTGGAATCAAAAAAGAGATCACCACCCATAGCCTACGACACAGCTACGCCACCCATCTTCTTGAAATGGGATTGGATATCATCAGTGTTAAGGAGCTCCTGGGACACTCAGATATACAAACTACGCTGACCTACCTTCACGTGGCACAACTGGGTAGGCAAAAGCCGTTTAGTCCGCTGGAGCGGCTTTACCAAGAGTAACGATGAAACGTGCTGCTTACGAGGTGGCCCAGGTGTTGGAAAGAAACAATGAATCTCTTTCCAAATATTGTTACAACAGCTGGCAGGCAAGAACCCTGCACGCTTTGCGAAAATGCCGCAGCGCGGCACTGGGAGGTCACATCGACCGCTGTAACAATCCTTCCTGCCACAAACTGCACCTTAGCTACAACAGTTGCCGGAACCGTCATTGTCCCAAGTGCCAGGGACACAAAAAGGAAGAATGGATCCGTGCGCGGGAAGAGGAACTTCTGAATGTTCCCTACTTCCACGTGGTTTTTACCCTTCCACAGGAACTTAACCGCCTGTGCCTTTACCAGCCAGAGCTGATCTACAGGCTATTGTTCAAAACTGCCTGGCAGGTAATCCAGGGTTTTTCATCCAACCACAAATTTTTGGGTGCCAACCCGGGAATGATCGCTATCCTACACACCTGGGGCCAAAACCTATCTTTACATCCACACCTGCACTGTATTGTTCCCGGAGGAGGAATCACAAAATCAGGAAAATGGAAACTCGCCAGGAACAAAGGGAAATACCTGTTTCCAGTCAAAGCAATGAGCAATGTATTCAGAGCCCGGTTCGTGGCAGGACTGCGCAAAAAATTGACAAAGACACCTGCCAATTTCTATAAAAGTTTGTTTAAACAAAATTGGGTAGTCTATTGCAAACGTCCATTCTTAGGTCCCGCACAAGTGGTAGAATATCTTAGCCGTTATACCCATAAAATCGCTATCAGCAATCATCGTTTAAAGAACCTGGATAATGAAAACGTTACTTTTTCTGTAAAGGACTATCGGCACGGAGGAAGGAAATCTTTCATACGATTACCAGACACAGAATTCATTAGGAGATTTGCATTACATATACTCCCCAAAGGCTTTGTTCGCATCCGACATTACGGAATATTAAGCTCTTACCACAAAAGAATTAGTCTACCCAATCTTCAGCAAATTTTAGGTGCTGTCCGGTTAAAGAAAAAAGCACCTTTACAACACCGAAAGTGTCCTGATTGTAAAAAAGGAAACCTAATTACCCTCACCACTTTTACAGCACGTGGACCGCCAAATTATTGGCTTGAAATAGTGAAAAACCAGAAAAATAAAAGATGATGAAAAACGCCTCTTCAGAAGGCAACAGAATATCTATTGCCCAGAATTAAGAAAATCACCGATAATCAAGAACAACCAAATGTATAACCATTAAAAAATCAATGTTCTCACTTAAAAAATAAGATCTGGCAAGACCAATAGCAAACTACGACCTCTTTTGCACATCCCAAATACAACCTCAAAACAAACTAATCCCCATAATAGGCAACCGGCAACGAACCGGTTCAGTCAACATGGCGTTCATGTTAGGCCGTACCGGCCACACGAACGCTTAGTTATTAGCCACAGTATTTTATTCCCTTTCAAGGAAAATAATTGTGTCTTTATTTTTAGAACTGGGCTCAAGAAACTCGTACTCATCATAATTTATTTTCAATTCACTCCGTCCGTTTCTTGTCCGAATAGAACTATTGTTGGGATTTACTTCATCATTTATATTAAACTCCTTTATTTTTCTCTCAAATATTATCCAGTGATTTTCAGTGACAATATAAGGACAGCAATTGCCGAAGTATCCACTTTGATTCTCATAAATCTTAAAGTTTTCTTCTGCAAATTTTAAATTGTTTGGTTTTATAGGATAAAGGATGATTGAAGCAAGAATCCCGAAAAAAATGCCTCCAAACAACCAGAAAATGAAGGTCAGAATAGGGGTGATAATATAAATAGAAAAATAGATCGCTGATTTTCTGAAAGGTCCGAGGTTCCAGAAGAACAATAGAAATCCGCTAATGTAGATCAGAATTGTAATAATGTATGCAAGCTGATAATTCAAACTAATTTCTATTGTTTCTTTTATCAGGAAATTTAAGATTCCAAGTGCTAATAGACCAAAATGAGCCTTAGTTATGGATTTTTTTAGTTGAAGCTTTCTCATATTGTGGCTAACGTCCCGTATAAAAATAGTGCGAGCTGGCGAGCTTGATTGTCCGCAGGACAATCAGGCGTTGCAGGCGAGCACGGACTTTCGATTTGAGACAAGTTTGAGCATTGTTTTTATATGTTGTTGTGGTGCGTTTTATTTAACTAAATGATTGTCATAATAAGTCTCTAATAAAAATAGTCCGATAGTCATACAACTATTCACCACTAAACGGGAATGACGTACACTCAATTTCACCTTTTTCGTTCCGTGACCGTGAGCAGAACTATTCTTAGATCTTAAGGTTCCTATTCCTGTTGCAACACTATTTAATCCGCCAAGAATCTTTTTAATCTGTTCGTCAGCGTGTTGGTCGGGGGAAAGATTGAGTAATTTATAAGCCTTCCCAATTAAAGGCTGCATATGTTGTGCTTTAGGATAATCTTCATTAAAAAAGTCACATATTGCTTTACATATACTTTCTAAAGTAGAAGAAGCACTTGCAATTGCTTGTTCTGGATCCGTTTCTAAATTTTCAAAAGCACGATTGAAGTCGTCTATTACACTATGCAATTGCTTCGATTCTAAAACTTCCTTAAAATGATCATTTGATTGAATAATCTTTTTAGGAATTTCAATTTCTAAGTCTGAAGCGATTTGAACAATTAGTTTCTCAGATTGGGATTTAAGAAGGTCTAGAACATATAATCTTTTACTTGGAACAATATCTACAGATTCTGTCTCAATTCCATATCCGGATAAAAGGATGTTTATCCCAGAAGTATTGTACTCAGCCTGAAGTTTAAGTGCAATTGAAGTAATCAGATTAAATCGGTCATTTGGTTTTAATGCCATTAATTTGTTTTAAATGCACCACAACGTCTCGTATAAAAACTGTGCGAGCTGGCGTGCGGAATTGTCCGCAGGACAATCCGCAGAGCAAGCAAGCACAGACTTACGATTAAGGACTGATATAAGCATTGTTTTTATATGTTGTTACCTGCTTGTATTGCGTTTATTATTTTATTTTTTCGTCTCTTCGTGAATTGTTTGACCCAGTAAGTAATAATTATATCATATCCTCGAGTCTTAGCTTTTTGTTCATCTGTCAGCACATTAATTCCCGTAGCAACCTGAGAATTTCTTTTATTCCATTCTTTTATGAAATCAAAATATTCCTTTTTCGTTCCAGTTCGATAACCGCTATTTCCAGTTATAAAAATCACCTTCTTATTTTCAAAATCAAATCCATTTCGTTTGTCAAACAAATAGGCATTGAGATAATCTGATTCCGATTTAGTCAGTTCCGGATTGTTGTCAAGACCACAGAAACTAAGATTCTGTCCGATGGCCTGAGAGGAAATCAGTAAGAATATTGAAATAAGATATATCTTCATAAATTTTCATTTTTTAAACTTGCAGGTAACGTCTCGTATAAAAACTGTGCGAGCTGGCGAGCGTGATTGTCCGCAGGACAATCCGCTAAGCAAGCGAGCACGGAATTTCGATTTAAGACTGGTCTAAGCATTGTTTTTATATACTGTGCCTGTTGCACAAGTTACCGAAATTAGTTAATTTCATGATATGCAGGGCAAAAAAGACTATCAGGAAAAACTCTTCACTTCTTTTAGGTTGAGTGACCGAATTCCAAAAGAAAATTTTTATCGTCGTTTAAAGGAAGTTCTTAATCTGGATTATCTCTATCCGCTCACTCAGAAATTCTATGGCCAGAGCGGGCAGAAAAGCATTGATCCGGTGGTATTTTTCAAGATCTGCCTGGTCGGGTATCTTGAAAACATCATAACCGATCGCGGAGTGATGAACCATTGTGCAATGCGCCTGGATATACTTTATTTTCTGGATCACGATATAGACGAACCTCTTCCCTGGCACAGTACCATAAGCCGTACACGCCAGCTTTTTCCGGAAGATGTTTTTGAGCAGGTGTTCACCAGTGTTTTAAAATTATGCATTGAAGCGGGCTTGGTAAGCGGCCATACCCAGGCAATTGATTCAGCTCCTGTAAAGGCCAATGCTTCTATGGATAGCCTGGAGATCAAAGTCCCGGCAGAAGAGCTCGAGGAGCATCTCTCCCGGTTGCGGGTGCAAAGCAGCAGAGACCGAAAATCCAAGGATAACAAAGCACCAAAAGAGCAACAGAAGATTACAGCAACTAAGAGTGAACTTCAGGAAATTAAAAGCCGAAACAAGAAATGGAGCAAGGATCAGGATATGCGCCCGGGTGCTAAAAACAAAGGCAGCAGATATACCAGTAATAAAACCCATTATAGCCCTACAGATCCCGATGCCCGTATTAGTGTTAAACCCGGTAAAGCCAGAAAATTAAATTACCTGTGCAACCTTGCTGTAGATATAGAAGCCCACGTGATCACCGATGTGCAGGCCTACCACGCAGACAAGAAAGACACTAAATACTTACAGGACACTACCGCAAGGTTGAATAGGCGCTTACGCAGGGAAGGCCTGATCTGGGAAAATGTTCTGGCAGATGCTGGTTACAGTAGCGGAGAAAATTATGCTTATTTCGAAAATAAAGGTCTTACAACTTTCATTCCTCCACACGGAACCTATAAAGGTGGCCCGGAAGGTTTTCAATACATCAAAGATGGTAATTACTGGCTGTGCCCCCAGGGAAAGAAAGTCACCTTCCGCAATCAGAAAATGGAAAACGGAAACCTAAAGGATAACTATTTTACCACGAGGGGTGATTGTAAAGGCTGCCCCTTAAAAACCCAGTGTATTGGTAAAAGCCACGAAAAAAGGATCAACATCACCGCGTACCGCGAGGAATACAATAGAAATATTGAACGGGTTAATAGCCAGCGTGGACGGTATATGAAAGGCAAACGTCAAAGTACAGTGGAACCGGTTTTTGGCACTCTCAAAGAGTTTATGGGATTGCGAAAAGTAAATACCATTGGAATCCGGCAGGCAAATAAATGTATGCACTTGGCCGCCATTGCCTATAACCTGAAGAAATACCTTAAATGCACAACTAAACGAGTGAAAGCCGGGGCAAACGCAGCTCAAAAAGGCTTCACTTCCTCTTTTTCATTTATACACACAGATTTATTGACTTTTCAAGCTATTCAGAGGGTTCGTATTTTCCATACTAAAGATTTTATTTTCCTTTCAAGACATCTATAGAAAGCTTCAAATGAAGCTGAGAAATGAGTTAAGAATGAAAATTAGAGGCTTGTGCAACGGTTACTACTGTTGTAGCACGTTTTTTACTCGTTGATAAGCTTTACTTTTAGGTCAGGATAGTTTTCTTTTAGCTCCTTTTCTAATCCATGTATGTGAGAAGCACCAACTATTACCACATTTTTTTTGTTTGAGCCATTCATTATTTGTTCTCCTATGTTTTTGGCCATTCTTTCGTTTCTTTCGTCCCAAAATCGTTCTCCTAAGGAACAACCCTCCGTTTGATTCTGAACATAGGTGAAGGATGCTAATTGGTGCAATCTTTCTAATGATTTTCTTTTATTGACGTGCATCCCTAATCCTCTAAAAAGAGCAGGAATGATTGCGCTATTGTAATCTTTTTTGTTCAATTTTTTATTAATTGCATTATCTCCGTTTGTCCGTCCCTCCTGAGCGCACTTTTTCCAGGCATCGTGGTATTGTTGGTTTGTTTGCTGGTCATCCATCGATTTGAGCATCTTTATTCTTAATTCAAGGGCAAGTTTGGCAGTTAAATCCCCATCTTCGTGTCTCGTAGCTTTTTTAGATCCATCAACTCCATACTTTTTAATGTACTTGTAGAATTCATAGTTAGCATTATCGCGCAAATAACCGAAGGAATTGATAATGTAGTCTAGATCTTCATTTGAAAGGTTGTCGAATTTTTTACTTAATTGATTTTCAAATTGCATTTGATCAAAATCAAAATTGCGTTTTAGCGAATCCGACAATGAATAAAAATCAGCATAATTTTTTGACCAACCATCCTTAAGATACTCCCAACTTTTATCATCATTTGAGCGAGGACTTTCTACATAAATAGCATCAGGATTATATTTAATAGCTCTTCGTAAGAGAGGTTTATAGCTTTTTTTTACAATTTTTGGAACAGTATGCATCGTTCCAATTAATAGAACTTCCTTTTCCTGAGCACCGAGTTTAATAGAAAAACTGAGTAGTAAAAATGTAAAAAATAAGATTCTCATAAATTGGTTTTCAAATGTGCTACAACGTCCCGTATAAAAACTGTGCGAGCTTGTGAGCTTGATTGTCCACAGGACAATCCGCTGAGCAAGCGAGCACGGAGTTTCGATTTGAGACTGATTTTAGCATTGTTTTTATATATTGTTGTGTGCTGGCTTTTTTAGATTGCTTACAAAGGTTTGAACATTCTTTCTATTCCATCCCCAGGAAGAAACCGATGAAAATGAACTCGGCTCACATATACTATTTATTAATAATCTGTCTTTTTCTCTGATAATGGTTATCATTTCTCCCCAACTTCCAGTCCAATTCCAATCTCTATGAGCTCTCACAAAATTGTCGGAGTAGGAATCTATTTTCCATTCTAATTCTTTTGCAGTTTTTTCAAGTGCAAGATTAAATCCGTCATTGTCGGTCGAAATATCAATTTCTTTAAATCGGAGGCGTCTTGATTGAATAAAAAAGAAAAAGATTGCAGCAATTACACAAATAAACTCAAAAGTGCCAAACTCCGGTTTTCGAACTCCGTCATATGTTTTAAAAATGTAAAATTCCACCAAACTCCAAACACTAAGGATAGGCACAATTAGAACAAAGGGGACGACGCTGTAATGCCAAAAGAGATTTTCTTTAGATAATTTCAAAGTTTTAGTTCTTATCATAAATTTAATCTAGGTACATTTTTTTTTAGCTTGCACACAACGTCCCGTATAAAAACAGTGCGAGCTGGCAAGCTTGATTGTCCGCAGGACAATCAGGCGTTGCAAGCGAGCAGGAAGTTTCGATTCAAGAACAAATTAAGCATTGTTTTTATATAATGTTGGCAGTAGTGTTTTCCGCTAGCTTATCTTTGTTTACTCTCAAGATTTTCAATTGCCTTGATTATCTTTTCCGCTTTTTGGTCGTCCGTTGCAACAGTCCAGATTTCGTTTAGAATTTCAGTCTGTTCTATTTTGTCCAATCGTTCAAAAATCCGCAAAACTTGTGCATCTTTAAAACACTCCAAAATTTCAGAACTGTCAGTCGTTTCGGTTTGATTTTCGAGATATAAAGTTACAATTACAGTATCTCCGCCATCTTTTTTTTTATTGCATTTCTAATTTCTGAATTTATGTACATTTTTTTGTCCGAATTTTTTACTGGTCCTAAATTCTTATTCTTTATTTCATAACCATCTATTGTCCCAGATACTTTTAAATCACCCCATTTTCCTTTAATATCTTTAGTGTTTGGGATTATCAATTGATAAGTCCAAGCTCCATTTCCTGGAATATATTGAAGCGTTAATTTTTCCTTTTCGACAATGTAATTCATTCGTTTTTCACTCTTTATAATGGTCTTTAAATTTTAATTTGGTTCGTTTTGTTTGCATTACTGCCAACGTCTCGTATAAAAACTTTGCGAGCTGGCGAACATGATTGTCCGCAGGACAATCCGCTAAGCAAGCGAGCAGTGAGTTTCGATTCGAGAACAAATTAAGCATTGTTTTTATATGTTGTTAGCCACAGATTTTATTTAAATTCCTTTTACACTTGTTTTATTCAAAATGTTAAGTTAGCTTTACGTAAAGTAAACTTAACAAAATTGAAGATTATGTTCAAATTATTACCACATCGTTTTAAAAAAATAGGATTAATTATTGCTCCTACTGGTTTTTTTCTCTGGATTGCAATGCAAATCGGATGGATATCAGAATTGTCCAATTTGATAGGACTTTCAAATTCTACTCCCCTTAATGTGTCATTTGCCATACTGGGCTTTTTTTCATTTCTATTTGGAACATATGCCCTGGCATTTTCTAAAGAAAAAATTGAAGATGAATTGATAAAAACTGTTCGATTAGAATCATTTCAGTTTGCTGCTTTTTTACAAATTGTATTTATTATTGTCGGTTTAATCTGGATAGGTTTTATGGAAAATCCGCCAAAGGATGCTGGTTTGATGTTATTTTTTATCATAACGATATTCATTTTTTGGATTACTTACATTACTCGTTTCAATTATATTATTCACCGCGGAATTTTAAAATATGAAGAATAATGTAAAACTTACAAGAGGAACTAAAAACTTAACTCAAGAAGAACTTGCTCAATTACTCAGTGTATCCCGGCAAACAATAATTTCCATTGAATCCGGCCGCTATGTTCCGTCAACAGTATTATCATTGAAAATTGCTAAATACCTCGGTAAGAATGTTGAAGAACTCTTCGAATTGGAAGAAAATGATTTTAATTGAGGGTCAGACAGGTCATTTTAATTTGTGGCTAACGTCTCGTATAAAAACTGTGCGAGCTGGCGAGCGAGATTGTCCGCAGGACAATCCGCTGAGCAAGTGAGCAATTCATTTCGAATTGAGACTGGTTTGAGCATTGTTTTTATATGTTGTTACCCACTTTTGCGACACATTCGAGTGAGCACGAATTCTTGTCCGATGTTTTATCTCCCGAGTAAAAGTCCGCTGAGTTGGCAAATCCCATCCCAATTCCGAAATCAGATCCGCTTTATCCGTTCTGCTTATACGTCAGATTATCCTTTTTTCAGGTTGTGATAATGAATAAATTAATTTTCAAGCTTAAAAAAGAGATTTTATAAATATTGAAATTTTATCATAATTAACTAAAAATAGCCATAGAGAAACAATAATAATCATTTCAAAGATTTGTTTAGATTTAATTCTTTTCACAAATATCATTTTTAATTGTTTGGAATTTAGTTATCCGTAACTGCTTTAGCAAAAGATGTAAAGCCTTACCTAAGTAGTCTTAAATTTCACTTCCGTTCTGCAAAACCCCAGAAGAAATGATTCATTTTTTAAAAAATTATCTAAGATTAATTGTGTTTAATGCACTATAAGTACACTTTTAATCAAAAAGTTACACTCTAATTGATATTTTGAACTTTTCATAGTATTTCAGTCGGAGCAATTGTGGGTAACGTCTCGTATAAAAACTGTGCGAGCTGGCGGGCGTGATTGTCCGCAGGACAATCCGCTAAGCAAGCGAACACAGACTTTCGATTCAAGACCAGATTAAGCATTGTTTTTATATGTTGTTGGCAAATGCACCGCCCGTCCGAGTGAGCCGCTTCGCTTTTCAATCCGCTGCGTTTAGCTTTTAAAGTTTAAATTTTCCTATCTCTCAAAAAGGCATTTTTATATCCAATTATTTTTCTCCGTTTGAGTGAGAAAGTCCGCTGAATTTAATTTTAAAACGCTAATTTTCTTACCTCTCAAAAATGATATTTTTAGTGCTTCTTTTTTTCTCCGTTTAAGTGAGAAATCCGCTGCTTTTCATATCTGTTTAAAATAGGCACACTGAAAATCAAAATAAAACCAAAAACAAGCGTGTATTTATTTATATTATTATTGTCCAATATGTATAAGGTGAAAATAATAATACTCACTATTAAAAATAAATACTTTAAGTAAGGCAAAAATCTCATAACTATTTAGAATTGAATATTTACGTTTTGTTTGTCAGCGGTGTTTTTGCCAACGTCTCGTATAAAAACAGTGCGAGCCAGCCAGAATGATTTTCCGCAGGAAAATCAGACGCTGCAAACCAGCCAGGTTTTTCGATTAGACTTTAAAGATAGCATTGTTTTTATATGCTGTTGTGAGTTGTTGTTTTATTTGTCCGCTGCAAAGAAGCCTTAAAAAGGCCAATTTGAATACTTTTCCCGAAAATCAGCTGCGGTCAAAAGTCTGCTTATTCACAAGCCAGAACATCCAAATTCACCAAAAAAAGCGCCACTTGCGCCCGAGTG
>JBNJKO010000016.1:0-88330 GCA_051751125.1 Bacteroidota bacterium | reverse complement strand
ATTATTTAGGTCCTTAAGTAAAAATAAAATTATTTAATGGTTCCACATCCTACTCTTGTTCCGGCGGCACCTGAAGGTTGGGAGGTAAAATCATCTACACCATCATGAATAACTACTGATTTCCCTAAAATATTTTTGGTTTCATCGTCACATCCTATACACCACTCATCTGTTGTCATAGTTATAGTTCCATTTCCATTTGCATCTACCTTAAAATTACCAATATCACCTTTATGATAACCTTCAGGATCTCCCCATTTTCCATGTTTTTCAAATGTGGGATTCCAATGTCCACCTGCAGAGGAACCATCTTCGGCAGAGCAATCTGCATTTTCATGAATATGGATTGCGTGCATTCCTTCTGCCAAACCATCAATTACAGCCGTCATTGTAACCTCACCGTCTTCTTCTGTAAAGACAGCATTTCCTGAAAGATTACTGCCACTTTTAGGTTCTATGTTTAAGGTTACTTTTTTAACCTCTTCTTTACTTGTTTCCTGAGTCATTTCTTCTTCAGAAGTACTTTTTTCCACATCATTTTCCTTATTGTCGTTTTTACATCCAACAATAGCTAGTGATGCACATAATAAAAATGTTACACTGATTCGTTTCATAATTTTTCTGATTTGTTTTCAAAATTAACTGCTCTAAAGTAAAGTGAATAATAGGATTCTCCAAAAAATTAAGGTTTGCTTAACATTGGGAAGAAGAAGGACTCTTTACTGAAATGTTTGGTTTCAAATTTTCTTTTCCGCGTATTGATTAATTTCTATTAGCGGATGAATTTAATTAGCCTTTTCTTAAGGTTGTAATAACCTGAACCTTAGTATGCAAGGTTTTATGGACAGGGCATTTATCTGCTATTTGCAGGATCCGCTGTTTTTGTTTTTCATCCAATTCGCCTGTTAGCACTATTTCTCTTTCGAATGTATCTATTTTAGCTGATGCACTTTCACAATTTACACAATCTTCAATATAGGATTTAGAATGATTGATATGGGTCTCCACGGTTTCAAGATTCCATTTTTTTCTTCTAACATACATTTGAATGGTCATAGAAGTACAGGCGGCCAGTCCGGCGGCAATTAATTGGTAAGGATCCGGACCAAAATCATTACCTCCGGCAACAACAGGCTCATCGGCAACTAAATGATGATTTCCAGCCTTAATTCTGGTAGTAAATCCTGATTTCCCAAGATTTGCAACCACTTCGTGTCTAGATGCCAGGTCTTTTAGTACAGGAATTTCCAAGTACCTGGTTGCCCAACTCCCAATTATATTACCGGCATATTGTGAATCTGTTTTATCTGAGAGCAAATGATCTGCTCCATCCAAAGACACAAAGCTTTTTGGATGTTTGGCGGCCTTGTATAATTCTTCAGCATTTTTAATCGCTACTATGTTATCCTGTGGAGAATGAAGAATCAGAATCGATTTTTCCAGTTTGGGAAGAATATCTGTTAATTCCTTATTTTCCAGGTCTTCAATGAATTGTTTTTTTATACTGAATGATCTTCCACCTATATTTACTTCGGCTTTACCTTTTTTATTTATTTCTTCAAGATTATCCTTTATTAGGTGCCTCACATGGTTTATAGAGGAGGGGGCTCCCAATGTGGCAATAGCCTTTACCTTTGGAAGATGTTGTGCAGCAAAGTAAACTGCTGCGCCGCCAAGGGAATGTCCAATTAAAAGTGTAGGAGCCTGGTATTTGGTTTTTAGAAATTCTTCTGCAGAAAGAAGATCTTCAACATTTCCTGAAAAATTGGAATCTGAAAATTCTCCTTCGCTTTCTCCCAGGCCTGTAAAGTCAAAGCGCAAAACACCAAATCCTTTATCGGTTAAGGCATCACAAATATTCTTAACTGCAAAAAAATTCTTGTTACAGGTAAAACAGTGTGCGAAAATAACAAAATTATGAGGTGCCTGATCGATGGGTAATTCCAGTTTGCCATGGAGTTCAAACCCTTCTTTATTTTTGAATGTAACTTTTTCTGAGCTCATTATTATATTTTTATTTTATAGAATTCAATTTTGTTCAAATTAAGAAAAAGGACGGGATAAATTTCTTCTAAAAATAAAAAAAGCTGTAATAGGATTTCCTTTTACAGCTTTTAATAATTATGAAAATGACCTATTTAAGCTCCCGTATTTGTATGTTCCTGAACCATACCTTGTCATCATGATCTTGAAGAGCTATATGCCCGGTTCGATGTTTTCCGAAATCTTCCCAGTCTTCAAATTTTGAACCTTCCACCATTTTATCCCATTCTTCTCCGTGAACCGGAAATTCAGTGATTTTTTCACCATTTAGGGTAACCGATCCTAAATTTGTTTCATGGTCTATTCGCAAGATGACCTTGTTCCATTCTCCTACAGGTTTTGTAACATCTTTGGAAGCAGGAACCATATCATAAAGAGCTCCGGCCTGGCGTATTGGTCCATTTTCGGCATCTGGATGTCTTTTGTTATCCAAAATTTGTATTTCCGGCCCTGTAACATAAGGCTCATTAAATTTTTCATCTTCCTGAACCCCCCACATTATTCCACTATTCCCACCTTCAGAAATTTTCCATTCTAAAGAAAGTTCAAAATCGGTGAATTCTTCTTCTGTAATAAGGTTTTCAGATCCTGAGCGTTCTCCTTCAGCAGGCGAAAAAGCTATAGCACCATCTTCAACTGTCCATTGAGTTATTTCATCTGAATTATATGCTTTCCAGCCATCAAGGTTTTCGCCATTAAAAAGCTTGGTGACTTCCTGGTCTTCCTGATCGTTCATATTTTCTGTTTCCACAATTTCTACCTTGTCTTTAGTTTCGTCTTTACAGTTGATGCTAATCAAAGCAACACCCAGTATTAATAATAAACTTGTTTTTTTCATAAGTATGTATTTATCGGTTTAGTTAATTCCTAAGATTTTTTTTAATTTTTCTTCATCAATTTCAGTTCCAGCAAAATCATCAAATTTCTTTTGCGTGGCTTCAATGATATGGGATTTGATAAATGAAGCACCTTCTCTGGCTCCCTGTTCAGGAGATTTTATACAACATTCCCATTCCATAACAGCCCAGACATCACATCCATACTGCGTTAATTTGGAGAAAATAGTTTTAAAATCCACCTGGCCATCTCCCGGACTTCTATAACGTCCCGCACGGTCTATCCAGTCTCCATAACCTCCAAAAGATCCCTTTTTTCCGGTAGGATTAAATTCGGCATCTTTTACGTGGAACATTTTTATATAATCGTGGTAATGATCTATATATTCGATATAGTCCAGTTGCTGAAGCACAAAATGGCTGGGGTCATATAATATATTCACCCGTTTATGATTGTTGGTCGCATCTAAAAAACGTTCAAAAGTAACACCGTCATGAAGATCTTCTCCAGGATGTACTTCATAACATACATCTACTCCCTGCTCATCAAATTCATTTAAAATTGGCATCCAGCGCTTTGCTAATTCCTGAAAACCCATTTCTACCAAACCTTCAGGGCGCTGAGGCCATGGATGTGCTGTGTGCCACAACAGGGAACCGCTAAATGTTCCATGAACATCTAAATCCAAATGCCTGCTGGCTTTGGCAGCGCTCTTTAATTGGGCAATGGCCCATTCGGTTCTTTTTTTAGGATTATTTTTATAAGCTTCAGGAGCAAAATTATCAAACATTATATCATATGCAGGATGTACTGCAACCAATTGACCCTGCAAATGAGTACTAAGTTCGGTTATCTCTAAACCGTACGACTGAATTTTTCCTTTTAGTTCATAACAATAATCCTTGCTTTGTCCGGCCTTGGTTAGATCTATTAGGGAAGTTTCCCAGGTTGGGATCTGAATTCCTTTATAGCCAAGATCGGCCGCCCATTGACATAATCCTTCCAAAGAATTGAAAGGTGGGTTGCTGTCCATAAACTGCGCTAAAAAAACTGCAGGTCCTTTAATAGTTTTCATAATATATCTACTTTAAATTTTATTCGTCAATTTTCACCCAAACATTTCCTTTTTGGTGAGAAGCTACCGCCTTTTCTATGAAATTCACACCCCTAATCCCATCTTTCATAGTTGGAAATTCACCAGGGTGATAGTATTCTTTTTTTATAGCTCTGGCAACTCCTTTATAGATATTACCCATAGAATCAAAAATTCCTTCGGGATGTCCTGGTGGTAATTTGGTTCCGTCCAGCGATAATTCGCTGTTGTAAGCATGCCCTGGTTTTAATACACGTAAAGGTTCACCATCCTGAAGTAAATACAGGTAATTTGGGTTTTCCTGCTCCCATTTCAGTCCCGCTTTATCCCCATAAATACTTACGATGAAATTATTTTCTTCTCCGGTTGCGATCTGGCTGGTCCTTATAACACCTTTTACAAATTCTGAAAATCTCAGTAAAATAGTTCCGTCAATATCCATTACATTGTCCTTATAAAGGTAATTAAGATCTGCCAGGACTTCTTTTATTTCAAGACCACTTACATATTCAATCATATCGAATGCATGCGTTCCTATATCTCCAACACAGCAACTAATTCCTGATTTTTCCGGATTTAAGCGCCAGGTATTAGCGCGTTTTTCGGCATCATGAATTATTGGGTTAATCCATCCCTGATAGTATTGTACATCGATTTTTTGTACTTTACCTATGGTTCCGTTGGTGATCATTTCCCTCATTTGGCGGATCATAGGATACCCGGTATAGGTATAGGTGACAGCAAATACCGTTTTGGATTTTTCAAGAAGATTTTCCAATATTTTGGCTTCTTCAAGAGTTGTAGTTAAGGGCTTTTCGCAAATGATGTTATAGCCGTTTTCCAGAAGTTTTTTTGCCATTGGAAAATGAAGAAAGTTCGGGGTTAAAATAGAAACCACCTGCATTCTTTCTTCCTTTGGTAAAGCAGATTCAGCTTCTATAAGAGCATCGAGATCTTTGTAAATTCTATCTGTTCTAATGCCAATTTTCTCCGCAAAAGCAATGCTCTCGCTAATTTCAGGATTAAAAACCCCTCCTACAAGTTCATACTGGTCATACATAGAAGAGGCAACCCTGTGTAAAATTCCTATAAGGGAATCGCCGCCGCCTCCAAGTATGCCTAATTTTATTTTTGTACTCATTAAATAAATTTTTATAAATTAAATTTTATCTATTGCTTTTTTGTCAAGCTTTTCATTTTTAAAGAAAATAGCAAATAATATCATCACTACAAATGCAAATCCTGCAGGAACTATCCATATTTGTTCCCAATCGTGGGTACCGTCTGCGTTTAAATACAGATCGCTTATCAACCCTGCAACATAAAAACCAATCAGCATACCAACACCATAGGTGGCTAAGGTTATCAATCCCTGTGCTGCGCTTTTAATTTTCGGCCCCGCTTTTGAATCGGTGTAGATCTGGCCGGCTACAAAGAAAAAGTCGTAACAAATCCCATGTAATGCGATTCCAATAATGAGCATGTAGACCAGTTCCCCTGCATTTCCGTAAGCAAAAAGCAAATATCTTACAGCCCAAGCCAGCATCCCTGCAAGCAGGGTAATTTTAAATCCGAATTTCTTAAAGAAAAACGGTAATAAAAGAAGGAATAGAACTTCAGAAATTTGACCAATAGTCATCATTGCAGTTGGGTCTTCCATTCCAACTTCCGATAAAAATGGGTTTGCATTCTGATAATAAAAGGCCAGTGGAATACAAATTAGAACGGAAGATATAAAGAACATCAGGAAATTTCTTCCTTTTAATAAAGCAAGTGCTTCCAAACCAAGAATGTCTGATAATGTAACTTTTTCTCCTTTGCTGCTGGGAGGAGTTTTTGGTAATGTGAAGCTAAATAATCCCAAAACGGCAGATGCTATTGCTACCATTAAAAAGGTATTTCTTAACATTCCTTCTGCTCTGGCTGCCGGTGCATCCCACGCAAATACGAGGCTTATCACCAAACCGGCTATAATCCAGCCCAGGGTTCCAAACACCCGAATTCCGGAAAATTGTTTTTCAGGATCATTCATTTGATAGAAAGAAATAGAGTTCACCAATGCCAAAGTTGGCATATAAAGGATCATATACCCTAAAACATAAGGATAGAAGGTGCCAAAGTCTTCAGAGGTGTACATCATATATAACAAGACGGCACCGGCTAAATGGAGGAATCCTAGAATACGTTCTGCATTAAAGAATTTATCGGCAATAAGGCCAATAATAAAGGGAGCTATAATCGCTCCCCAGGATTGTGTAGAAAAAGCCATGGCGGTTTGTGTTCCGGTAGCTTCAAGGTTATTGCCTAAAAAAGTTCCTAATGTAACAAACCAACCTCCCCAAATAAAAAATTCAAGGAACATCATTGCTGAAAGCTGAAAACGGACTAAATTTTTCATTTACGATTAAAGTTTACTTCCTTCAGCAATTAATAATTCTTTAGTAGCCTTGATACCTTCTTCGGGGGAAAGTTCTGTGCCTTCATATTCAATTCCAATAAAATTGGTATAGCCGGCATCTTTTACGATTTTAAGCATTCTACCATAATCTATCGTTGTTTCCTGTCCGGATTCATCAAAAGCATAGGATTTTGCACTTACTGCTTTAGCGTGCGGCATCATTTCTTCTACTCCCTGATATTTAGGATATTCTTCGATACAAGCTGCTTGCCATCGTTCTCCTCCTTCACGTTTAAGACAGAAGTTCCCAAAATCTGGAAGGGTTCCAACATTAGGGAGGTTCACGCCTTCTATCACTTCTACCAAAAGTTTTGCATTTGAGGATAAATATCCGTGGTTTTCCACTAATACATTGATTCCTTTTGAAGAGCCATATTCTCCTAATTTTTTAAGTCCGTCTATTGAGTTGGCTTTCCATTCTTCAGCATCATCACTCCCAAATAAATTCACCCGTATTGAATGAGCTCCCAAAAATTTTGCAGCATCCACCCATTTTTTATGATTTTCTACAGCATTGTTTCGCTCTGCTTCATCTGAAATGGCAAGATCTCCCTCACCATCTATCATTATCAAAACATTTTCAACATTATATCGCTCGCTTCTGGCTTTTAAGGTTTTCAAAACGGTTGCAAGTCCTGTTTTTTCAACTTCTGCATTGTAAAGGCCGCTCACGTATTCTATTCCTGAAAAACCCATCTCTTGTGCTTTTTGAGCAAAATCCATAGGATCCATTTCACCTTCAATAATTGGTTTGCTCAGGGACCATTGTGCCAGAGAAATTTCGAAAAACAATTCCTGATCTTCAGTTTGGCTGCCGAAATTTTCGTTGGTTTCCTTTGCTTCCTGATTGTTTTTACAAGAGACCATGCCGGCCATAATAAATAAAGCAAGTAAGAATAATTGAGTAATCTTAGGGGATTTTCGTGTCATGAATTTTTGTTTAAAAAATTATTATTTTGGTTGTAACTTTAAGAATCTTAAAAGTATACTTTTTTTCAAAGATGTAAAAAAATAAACATAATTATGATATATTTGGCAATATACCTTAAATGAAAAATTAATTAATCCCAGAACTGTGAGTAATATTTATGAAAATGAAACCTATGATGCAATTGTAGTAGGTACAGGAATTAGTGGCGGTTGGGCCGCTAAAGAACTTTGTGAAAAAGGATTTAAAACCCTTGTTTTAGAAAGAGGGCGTATGGTAAAACATGTTGAAGATTATCCAACGATGAATGATGATCCCTGGGATTATAAATTTAAAGGTCAGGTTCCCAGAGAAGAGGCTAAAAATCAGTTAAAACAAGCCAGAACCGGATATACGGTTAACGAAGCAAGCAAGCATTGGTTCGTAGATGATTTAAAACATCCTTATAATGAAACCAAAAGATTTGACTGGATGCGTGGATATCACGTTGGAGGAAGATCTATAATGTGGGGGAGGCATAGCTACAGATTAAGCGACCTGGATTTTGAAGCAAATAAAAAAGATGGTATCGCAGTAGACTGGCCGGTGCGATATAAAGACGTTGCCCCTTGGTATGATTATGTTGAATCCTTTGTTGGGATTAGTGGTGAAAATTTAGGACTTTCTCAATTACCCGATGGGAAATTCCTTCCTCCAATGGAATTGAATTGTGTGGAGGATCATCTCAAAAAGAGTATGGCTCAGAATTTCACCGACAGGGTTCTTACTGCAGGACGTGTGGCACATATTACAAATAACGACAAATTTGAAGGACGGGCTCCTTGCCAGTACAGGAATCGTTGTATACGAGGTTGTCCTTACGGAGCATATTTTAGCAGTAACTCTTCCACTTTACCTGCTGCAGAACGCACGGGAAATATGACTTTACGCCCAAATTCAATTGTTAGTGAGGTAATCTATGATCCTGAAACCAAGAAAGCAACAGGTGTAAAAGTTATAGATGTGGACTCTAAGGAAGTTATTGAATATAAAGCAAATGTTATATTCTTATGTGCTTCTGCCATTGCATCTGCCAGTATCTTAATGCAATCCAAATCAGACAGATTTCCTAATGGAATGGGGAATGATAGCGGAGAATTGGGACACAATGTAATGGATCATCACTTTAAGGCCGGAGCTTCCGGTAAATATGATGGTTTTGAAGACAAGTACTATAAAGGAAGAAAACCGAATGGAATTTACCTGCCACGTTTCCGAAACCTGTCAGAAAATGAAAACCTTGACTTTATACGCGGATATGGATATCAGGGTGGCGCAAGTCGTGGAGACTGGGCGGATGATATAGCTGAAGCCGGATACGGGAAGGAATTAAAAGAAGCCATTGTTAAACCGGGTGGCTGGACAATGGGATTGATGGGCTTTGGAGAAACTTTACCCTACCATGAAAACAAAATGACCCTGGACTATGATAAACTGGATGAATGGGGATTGCCAACAGTAACTTTTGATGCGGAATTCAAGGAGAACGAATTGAAAATGCGAAAAGATATGGTAGATCAGGCCGTTGCAATGTTAGAAAAGGCCGGTTTTACAGATGTGCGGGGATATGATGATATTGGAGCACCAGGTCTGGGAATCCATGAGATGGGAACAGCCAGAATGGGGAGAGATCCCAAAACCTCTGTTTTAAATGGAAACAATCAGGTGCATGATGTACCAAATGTATATGTTACTGATGGGTCATTTATGACCTCTGCTGCCTGTCAAAACCCATCGCTTACTTATATGGCAATGACGGCAAGAGCTGCAGATCACGCTGCAAAGAATTTCAAAAAATCCAAAGCTTAATTTTTATAAATTATGAATAGAAGACAAGCATTAAAAAACTTCGGACTGGGTGCAGGAATACTTATCGTTGGGCCAAGTACACTAAGCCTGTTACAAAGCTGTAAAAGCGAACCCAAAACCGATTGGGAACCTGCTTTTTTAACGATAGGCAACGGTTTTATACTCAAGCAAATATTGGACGTAATGATTCCGGAGACGGATACTCCCGGAGCAAATGATTTGAATATAGCTGAATTTATTGATTCCTATATGGATCAGGTTGCGCCGATTGAAAGACAGGATAAATTTAACAGCAGCGCAAATGCTTTTGCAGCTGCATTTAAATCTGAATTTGATAAAGAACCAGAAAAGGGAAGTGCAGAAGAATATGAACAAATAGTCAGGAAATACCTGAAAGCTACTCCTGAACAACAGGAGATTTATTTAAAAAGGCAAACTGAAACACAGGATCCTTTAGATAAAGATCTTGCAGAGAATTTGGATTTTGGTCCCGGAGCTTATTCGTATTTAAGCGAAGTTAGGACAATGGCTATATGGGCATGGAAAACCAGTGAAGAAATTGGAGAAAATGTGCTGTGGTATGATCCAGTTCCAGGACAATATATTGCATGTGGTCCTGTTTCTGAACTTGGAAATGGCAAGGCGATGTCTTTATAGTTTCTCTATTTAAATATAAAAAAACACCCCATTAAGTGTCCAATATTTTGAGGGCATTCTATTGTACTTCCTTTTTTTTATAAAGAAATCAAGATAAATAGCATCCTTTTTGGATGATTTATGGAGAAAAATGAACTGGAGAAAGCCCAAATATGAGCCTGAAATATTTTATAGTAATCCAAGGTTGGGCGGAGATGCTATAGAATGGAAAGCAGCTGTTTTTATGCCGCTAAAAAAATAAGACAGCACTCAATCAATTTTCGATGGAACAGCAACGGATAATTTAGTGGAGAGCATTTTTGCGCGAATGGATTCTTTTCTTCCTAAATATTCCCCATCTATTTGGAAGGCAACAGGACTTGTACAGCTTATTATTGCCTCTTTTGTACTTATTGTTTCCATGAATTCCGGATCATAGTCTACTTCATTTCTTAGAGTTTTTAATATTTTAAAAATATCAAAATGTTTAAAGATTAAAATCTCAAAGTATCCATCATCAATTTTCCCTTTAGGATTTACATTAGCACCAGTTCCATAAGAATTGGCATTTGCAATAGCTAAAAGAATACCTTCTTTTTTAAAGGTCTGGTTGTTGACTTCAATTTCAAACTCAAATGGGTATTCGCTTTCTAGTAACGTAGGAATAGAATTTAATATGTATCCAAGTTTCCCCCTTATATTGGATTCGGAATATTTGCCAATAAGTTCTGCATTAATTCCAAAATCAGCCATATGCAAACAGTATTCATCATCGATTAAAATTATATCTATCTTCTTAAATGTATCGCTCAAAGCGATCTTAATTTGCTTCTCTATATTTACAGGTAAATGTAAATTAGTAGCTAAACCATTTGCAGATCCTGCAGGAATAATTCCAACTGCAATATCTCTTTCTTTTAATGCTTCGGCGGTTAATTTTATAGTCCCATCTCCACCGGCAATTATAATTCGGCAAGGCTTCAATTCCTGAATACGCTTTTCAAGATTAAGTAGATCATCTTCTCCTGTTGTTTGAAAAATTTTTAAGTCCGCATCTATTCCTTTGACTTCTAATTCTATTTTCTTGATGAGTTCAAATTTGTCCAAAGCCCCCGAAATTGGGTTAACCACTAATAAAACTTTTTTAATACCCGACATAGTTTTAATTTGATTTTAAAATTAATTAAATTAGATCATCTTAAGAGTTAATAAAACGTAAATAGGTGAAATTTGATCTAAAATTATACAGAGGATACGTAAACGGAAATCAACTGGTGGTTTTTGGTCATGCTTTTGAATCTTGGGCTCCGGATAAATATAGGTCAGATCGAAAAGGACTTCGACATGCTTTTTCAATTATACACATGTTTAGAATAAAGCCTATTAAAAATATTGCGATAACACTACAGTTTAAAAACCTTGAGGTTACCACCAAAACCCTCGACGATGGTTATTTTCGATTTGATATTCCCTTTTTTGAGCCGTTGGAAAGTGGATGGCACAACTACTATGTTTCTTATGAGGTCGACAACATAGGCATCATTCAGCAAGGAGAAATTCTGAAGCCTTTTGAAAGTAAACTTGGTATAATTTCAGATATTGATGATACCTTTCTTATTTCCCACAGCAACAGTTTTTTTAAAAAATTGTATGTGATGCTTTTAAAAAATATTGAGAACAGGAAGATATTTGATGATGTAGTAAATCATTATAAGCATTTGAGTTCTGCAGGGCAGGAAAAGGAAACCGCTTGTAATTCTTTTTTCTATGTTTCCAGCAGCGAATGGAATCTATATGGTTTTATCAATGATTTTGTTGAAATTCACGAACTCCCTAAGGCAGTTGTGAAACTTAAAAAAATTAAAACAGGAATTTCAGATTTTCTTTTTACAGGCAGAGGTAACCATGATCATAAATTTGAAAAGATCAAGGATATTATTTCCTTTTACCCAAACCTGCAATATGTTCTTTTAGGGGATGATTCCCAGCGGGATGCCTTTATCTATGAGCGCATCTGTAAAATTTTCCCCAAAAATATAAAAGCCGTTTATCTTCGCCAAACAGGTAAAAAAAAGAAAACCAATATTCATAAAATACTTGAAAACATACAGACTTTAAACGTGGAAACCTGCTATTTTAAACATAGTGAAAAGGCGATCTCACATTCTATAGAAATAGGAATTACCTAAGGTATATTCATTTGAAAGGCGATATAAGTCATCCTAAGCATTATATTTGTTTTTTTTCCCGAACCTAATTTTTTTAAAACCGATTCCATTGAAGTTATTAGATTTCATTAAATCTCAGGTTGAATTTCCTGAGAAATCAATTCAAAATACATTAAACCTTCTTTCCAATGATGCTACAATTCCATTTATAGCACGTTATAGAAAAGAGTTAACAGGAAACCTTGATGAAGTTGAAATAGAGAAAATTTCAGATTTACTTCGGAATTTTAAAGAACTGGAGAAACGGAAAACAACGATTTTAAAGGCCATTGAAGATCAAAATGCATTGACAAATGAGTTAAAATTTGCAATTGAAAAAGCGGGTACACTAAGTGTTTTAGAAGATCTTTATCTTCCGTATAAAAAGACCCGAAAAACAAAAGCAGATGCTTCCAGGGAACTAGGTCTTGAACCTTTTGCGAAAATGCTGATGTCTCAAAAAGAAGAAAATATTGAGCTTATTGCAAAGCGGTTCATAACCACTAAGGTTAAATCTGTTGACGAAGTTATTGATGGTGCTAAAAACATCATTGCTGAATGGGTTAATGAAAATCAAATCGTAAGGGATACCATCCGGCAACTTTTTCAGCGTCAGGCAATTATTAAGACAAAAGTTGTAAAAGCAGAAGAGAAAACCGAAAAAGCCCAGAAATTTCAACAATATTTTGACTGGGAGGAATCTTTAAAAAAAATACCCTCACATAGATTTCTTGCGATGTTTCGTGCCTATAACGAAGGGATATTGAGATTGAAAATCGAGGTTGAAACAAGTAAGGCAACAGATTTAATTTCACAGATCATTCTTAAAAGTGTCACAAATTCAAGTCGGAAATATATTATTGAAGCTACTGAAGATTCCTATAAACGTTTATTAAAGCCATCCTTTTCCACCGAATTTTTATCGGAAGCAAAAGCCAAAGCAGATAAAGATGCTATTCTTGTGTTCGCCAACAACCTGCAGCAATTACTGCTTTCACCGCCATTGGGAGGCAAGCGTATACTTGCCATAGATCCCGGGTTTAGATCTGGCTGTAAGATTGTCTGTCTGGACGAAAACGGGCAACTATTGCATAATGAAAACATTTATCCGCATCCGCCACAAAAGGAATTAGAGAAGGCAGGGAAAAGGATTAGCACTCTGGTAAAAGTTTATAATATTGAAGCAATTTCCATTGGAAATGGGACTGCTTCCAGGGAAACCGAGGATTTTATAAGGGAACTTCCAGGCCTGAAGAATCTTTCTGTTTATGTGGTGAATGAAGCCGGGGCTTCCATCTATTCCGCTTCAAAAATAGCAAGAGAAGAATTCCCTTCATTCGATATTACTGTTCGTGGTGCTGTTTCTATCGGCCGAAGATTAAGTGATCCGCTGGCAGAATTGGTGAAGATAGACCCGAAGTCGATAGGAGTAGGGCAGTATCAGCACGAGGTAGATCAGTCTAAACTTAAAGATAAGCTCGATAATGTTGTAATGAGCTGTGTAAATAGAATAGGTATAAATGTAAATACGGCCAGCAAAGAACTGCTTTCTTATGTTTCTGGAATAGGACCCGGATTAGCCGGTAATATTATATCATATAGAAAAGAAAATGGAAATCTTAAATCCAGAAAGGAATTGCTTAAAATCCCTCGCTTGGGAGCCAAGGCCTATGAGCAATCTGCAGGATTTTTAAGGATCAAAAACCCCAGAAACGTTTTGGATGATTCTGCCGTTCATCCAGAAAGTTATCATATAGTAGAAAAAATCGCACGGGATCAACGTCTTAAAATTTCTGAACTTATTGGAAATAAGGAAGTTCTTAAAAAAATACCTTTGCTGGAATATACAAAATCTGATCTTGGTTTGCCAACCTTGACCGATATTATTCAGGAGTTGGAAAAACCCGGAGTTGATCCCCGAAAATTAAAAACAGAATTCAAATTTGATCCTTCGGTAAAAAATATAACCGATTTAAATCACGGGATGAAATTACCGGGAATTGTAAATAACATCACCAATTTTGGATGTTTTGTTGATATAGGGATTAAAGAAAGCGGCCTGATACATATTTCAAAACTTGCAAAAGGTTTTATAAGTGATGTGAATTCGGTTGTAAAATTAGGACAGGAATTAACAGTTACTGTTGTTGAAGTGGATGAAGTAAGAAAACGTATTCAGTTATCTCTGGTGGATTGATTAAAGAATTTATTTCCTGAAAATCCGGTCTCTAAATCGTGTTCTTTCAAAATTTGCTGTGATATTTGTATTTTGAATGAATTCTTATGGAATCGATAAAAAATCAGCGAATTTCTTTAAGCCTTTATTTTTTTATGGCAGGCTTTGGTTTTGCAACCTGGGCATCGCGTATTCCCACGATAAAAATGGATTTCGATCTTAATGAGGCACAGCTGGGGAACCTTCTTCTTGCAATGCCAATTAGCTCTTTGCTGGGACTTCCTATTTCCGGTTGGCTTGTTTCCAAATTTGATAGCCGTTTTCCATTACAAATCTCCTTTATTTTATTTGTTATATCCCTGGCACTTATTGGAATAGCAGATAGTATGCTGGGAGTAATTTTCGGGATTTGCCTGTTTTCCTTTTGCATGAGAATTCTGAATATAGCTATGAATACCCAGTCGCTAAGCCTTCAAAAATCTTTTGATAAAAAAATCATCGGGTCTTTTCATGGTCTATGGAGTACGGGAGGATTGGCGGGTGTAGGGTTTTCTACTTTAATGATCAAACTTAATGTATTGATGGATACCCATTTAATTGTGGTCGCTGTTTTTTCTTTGTTAACCTCTTTATTTGTTTACAGTTTTTTACTAAAAAAAGACAGAGCTGTAGAAGGTAATAAATTGATCCTGGGGAAACCTGATAAATTCATACTCTACTTGGGAATCCTGGTTTTCTTTGCCGCCGTTTGTGAGGGAGGAATGTTCGATTGGAGCGGTGTTTATTTTAAGGAAGTGATAAAAGAGGATTTATTTACTTTGGGCTACTTCATTTTTATGGTGTTTATGGCGCTTTCAAGATTTTTTTCCGACAAGATCATTGAAAGAACAGGGATGAAAAAAATGTATGTAATAAGTTCCTCATTTATTTCTGCAGGAATATTGCTAATGATTCTTTTTCCTTATTTCTGGCCGGCAATCATAGGCTTTAGCCTCACAGGGATAGGGGTAGCGGCTATTATTCCTATGACATTCTCCCTTGCGGGAACTTCTAAAAAATATTCTGCCGGAATGGCTATTTCTATAATTGCCACTTACGGTATAGTTGGTATGTTATTAGGGCCGCCACTTATTGGATATCTCGCACATTTATTCAATTTAAGGATATCGTTTATTTTGTTATTATTTTCAGGATTAATGCTTATCCCGATATCTCAGCTTTTTTTCAGGCACATAAAAAGGGAAGGAGCCTAACCCATCATTGGGGGTTTAACCCGCCTGATGGACGGGTAGATTCTCCGAGGCCCGCCAGAATGATTCAGGCGGGCTTGTCTTGCTAGTAAATGTGGAAAAGTTAAAAAATGTGTCTCAGTAAAATACCTTGTGGTCTTGCCCCGTAGAAACTTTACTTTTTTTCTCGAAAATCACTATTATCAAATTCCCTTTTTTTATAGAAGTCTTCATCCTCTCTGTCCCTTCTGGAGTCTCTGTTGCTATCAGCAGTAGTTGTATTCTTGTCTCCTGTGTCACTGGAAAAATTAGTATCCCTATTATAAGATTCTAAAACAACTTCCTCGTACTCCCTGTTTACGTTAGAACCTTTTTTTATTCTTTTGGTCTCAGCAAAGGTTTTGTGATTGATTTTGTCTGTATAAACAAAGTTTTCATCTTCGTTTAACTTCACCAAACCAATAGGAATTATGATATGATTTTCACCTTCTTTATTAATAAATTCATGAACTCCCTCGCTTGCAGAGAATCTGTAAGGATTGTGCTCTCCTTCAATTATACTTTTGTCCACTTCTACATCCAGATAAACAACGCGCTCTGTATCTTTATTTACAAGAAGATTGTCTACTTCTCCTATAATCCGGTTATCAACATCTTTTACTTTCCAGCCGCGAATATCCGGATCATCACTTGCCACTTTATAATCTGAAAGTTCATTTAAATAAAACAATTTTTTGTCTCTGTCCTTGTTATCATTATTATTTGACATAATTACCGTATTTTATTATTAGTTCAGTTTCATTTTCTGCAGGACATCACCAGCTTCTTTATAGAAAGAATTTACTGCGTCTTTTTGATCAAGCGTAGGAATTGATGGCTGTATATTTTGTAATGATGTTCTTACTTCCTGAACATCCTGTGAGATATCCGGAAATTTTTCCCTTTGCATTCTTTCCATCAGGTTTACTATTTTTGTTCCCACATTTTTAATTGTATTAGCATGGCTTAAATTTTGAGGATCCTCTTTTATACCTCTTACATCATTTTTTAATTCCTCAATTTCAACATCTGTATTAATGTTAGCTTCTTCTGCTCTGTTCTCAAGAGCATTGATAAGAGAAATAAGAGCTTCACTACTATATTCGTGATCTATTCCCATTCTTTCTGTGTCACCAATATGGTCCAAATAATTTGAAACGCTTTCATCACCAGAAAGGTTATCATCTTCCCAAGTTTCAGTTTCAAGATCGTCTTCAGTTTCCATAGGAGTTATAACCTGTTCGGTATTTTCCTCTTCAAGAAGATCATCATTATCGTCATCGGCGAATACAAAATATAATATTACCGCTAGGATAACTAATCCTAAAAGAATCCAGGGCCAAACGGGTTTTTTCTTTTCAATATTAATTTCTGCCATTATCTTTGGTTTTTGATTAGTAATCTTTCAAATTAAATTACAAAAAATGCTAAATCATCTCTATTAAGGTTTGGCTAAATTGTTGTTAATTTATAATTAAATATTTTTAAGGATGAAAAAGTAGTAATTCAATTATTTTTTTCAGATAATATTGGTAAATTGACAAGGAACTTTTAAAATTATGTTAGATGGATTTTTATTGTCGAACGATTTATTAGAAGATTAGGCTGCTTTTAAAGAAGTTTTATATAATTAAGAACAAAATAAATAAAGGAATTCCTAATAAGATCTTACTATGAAAAAGCAAAAAATCCGGGAACCTTTTGGTTTCCGGATTTTTTGTTTTGCACCTTAAGGTTTTATTCTTCTTTATATTTTTCAAACCAGGCAAGGATGGCCGCAACCTTAGCCATTAAATTGCTGGGAGTACTAGCTATACCGTGCGATGCTCCGGGAATTCTTACCATAGCGGTCTCTACACCTTCAATTTTTAATGCTGCGTAAAACTGCTCAGATTCAGCAATAGGTGTACGATAATCCTCTTCTCCAGTTAATAGCATTGTGGGAGTGGTTACATTGGCAACATAAGTTAATGGGGATCTTTTCAAATAACTCTCAGGATCTTCCCATGGCTTTTTGCCGAACCAATACTTATAAAAATATCCCGGATTATCAGCATACAAAACAAAACTGTACCAGTTGATAACTGGTTTGGCTACAACAGCTGCTCTGAAACGATCTGTTTTTCCAACTATCCAGGCTGTCAAAACTCCGCCACCGCTACCACCAGTTACAAAAAGATTTTCGGGGTTTATATATCCTTTTGCAATAAGAGCGTCCACTCCAGACATCAAATCATCATAATCATTATTAGGATAATCGTGATGTATCAAATTCCCAAATTCTGCACCATACCCTGAACTTCCTCTTGGATTGGTATATAATACAACATAACCCGCAGCTGCCATTAACTGGATTTCAGTAGAAAAAACATTTCCATAACTGGCAAAAGGGCCACCATGGATCTCAAGGATCATCGGATATTTTTTGGAAGGGTCGAAATTGGGAGGAGTCACGATCCATCCTTGTATCTCTCTTTGATCAAAAGATGATTTCCACCTGATCTCTTCTACATTTCCTAAATTTTTAAATGAAAATAGATCTTCATTTACGTTGGTAAGTACCTTTGTGTTTTCCTTATTTCCCACAGCCAGATCTGAAGGCATTGCTTTTTGGCCTGATGTAAAAGCGTAATTACCATTTGCGGCTACGCTGAAAGAAGCTGCATTATAAGGTCTTCCCTGGGATAGCCCCCCTAAATCTGCGGTTAAATCAGATACATTACCGGAAAGATCAATTTTCGCCAGTTTTGTGCTGCCTTCATCGTCATAGTAAAAATAGATCTCCCTACCGTTCTTTCCCCATTGAATCCCATTGATATCTCTGTCAAATTCTGAAGAGATCAATTGTTTTTCTGAGCCATCCGTATTCATTACATAAAGATTGCTTAACTGGTAACCTTGTAATTTATCATCAAATCCTACGTAAGCTAACTTATTTCCATCAGGAGAAACTATAGGATTAGCATCGGGACCCTGTCTTTCTGTAAGTGCTTTAAGATTCCCCGATAAAATATCCATCTTGTATATTTCAGAATTCAGAGGATCAAGTTCCCTGTCTTCCTGCATATTTGCTGAAAAGTATATAGTTTTTCCATCCTTTCCCCAAACAGGGCTTTCATGATCAAATTCTGAATTGGTAAGTTGTCTCGGAGTACCTCCATCTGTTGAGAGTACAAAAATTTGGGAATTACCGGGTTTCAGATATCCTGCACCATCACCACGATAATTCATTTCGGTAATGTATTTAGGTTCTTCGTTCCATTTTGCTCCTTCGGGTTTCTTCGGAAGTTTTATTATAGAAGCTTTTTCTGAAGGAACAAATTTGGTGAACACAATTCGTTCTCCATCAGGACTCCAGGAAATATCTCCGGGAGATTCCTTTGCATCACTAAGAACCATCTTTTGTTTTGTATCCATCCACATTAAATAGAGTTTCATTTCTCCATCCATGTTTGATTTAAAAAGAACTTTATTTCCGTCCGGAGACCAAATTGGATTAAAGTCCCGGCTGTTTCCAGTTGTCAAAGGCCTGTTTCTTGATCCGTCAAAATCGGCAATCCAAAGGTTAGACAGGTTTTTATCTGTCATAATATCTTTGAAGTTTCGAACATAGATTACTTGTTTTCCATCAGGCGAAATTTGAGGATCTGAAACGTATTCCAAATCATAGATATCTATTAATTCCAGATTCGACTTATTTTGGGCCACAAAACTTTGACTTACCAATAAAAGCAGAAGAATAATAATTTTTTTCATGGGGCTAATTGTTTGGATGAAGACTTGGGTTCTATAAAAGTTTCAGCAAACGTTCCCAGGCTGCATCGTGAGCTTTTTTATTGGCTTCATCTCCATCGGGTTGATGTCCACTTCTCATAAATGCATGGCCAGCTCCTTCATAGATCTCATAATCAAAGGGATTATTGGCGGCCTCCATATATTTTTCGGTTTGCTCGATGGTTGAATTTACTCTGTTATCATCACCACCATAATATCCATAAACCGGTGATTCAATTTTTGCCAGGGCATCTGCATCATTCGGAGCGGTTCCGTAAAATACATGTGCCGATGTAATATCCTGATTGTTAGTGGCATATCTGAAAGTTTGAGAGCCTCCCCAGCAAAACCCTATGACCGCAACTTCTCCGGTAGAAGAAGCATCATTTTTTATATATTTAAAGGCGGCATCAAGATCTGCGGTTACCTGATCTGGATCCAGCGCATAAATAGCATCTCTGGCAGCATCGGGATTTTCAAAATCTGTTGTGCGTCTTTTTCCTTCCTGTGTATTGGATATAAGATCTGGAGCAATTACCAGATAGCCTTTTTCTGCCAGTTTATCGGCAAACAATCTGGCCCAATCATTAAGTCCACGATTTTCATGAATAACGATGACCGATTTTGTCTTTTCATCTGTTTCAGGATATACTACAAATGCCTGAAATTCCCTGTTTCCATGAGAAAGCGTCACCCATTCGTGATGTCTTGGAGAATCTGACAGTTCCTGAATTTCAGTTTTTTGCTGATCTGTATCTATAGCACTGTCTGTAACTTCTGCTGTTTCAGCCTGTTCTTTCTTGTTTTTGTCTCCACAAGAGAGCATTATCATACTCAAAAGGATGTAAACGAATGCTTTTAATGAATTTTTCATATGTGTTATATTTTAGGTTTTTGAAAAAAATACATCATATCAACAGTATTATCTAAAGGTTCCTGAAGGAAAAACCACTACACTTTCGTGACCGTTTTTTCCAACTGAGGCAACTCCAAAATAAAAATTGTCTATAACAATCCCTTCAAGAGTAAATTCGTTTACATCTCCCACGAATCTTGAATACTGCCATTGAGGCGCGGTAGTATCTCTCCAGTAAATTTTATATCCGGATATATCTCCATCAATTTTATCCCATTGCAATTTTGTGGAAGGTTCCACAATTCCACCAATTTTTACATTTTTTGGAGCCGGAGGCGCCCAGGCAAGACTTGCCAGGTTAATAGCATTTACGGCAGTTAGCTTTGCTGCGTAATCAAAGTTTACGCCTTCTACCACATCCCCGTATTCTATTCCATCTTCTGTTCTTAAATCCTGATGCTGCCTGTTGTAATTCTCATGAGCCTCCATGATCCTGATCCCAGGAAATCCTAAATCATTAAAAGGACGATGATGGCCTCCACGTCCAAAACGATCCAGTCTGTAAATCATCATAGGATTCATCTCCGGCATATAAGTTTCTGTGGTTTTAAGAACATATCTGGCCAGTTGTCTGGAAATTCCATCTACTTCACCACCATAAAATCTGCGCAT
Organism: Bacteroidota bacterium; assembly: GCA_051751125.1. Lineage (GTDB taxonomy): Bacteria > Bacteroidota > Bacteroidia > Flavobacteriales > Flavobacteriaceae > Gillisia. Next base: position 67,534 of record JBNJKO010000016.1, on the reverse strand, counting down.
ATTTCGTTCCTGCTCAGTTTCAGTAGGTGGAACCGGTTCAGAAAATATTCTGAAAGATCGATTATCGATAACACCATCCAAACCTTCAATATTTCCAATCATATCATTATTTAAAATTCCTATGATCTCCCAATTATTCTTTTTGGCATATTCCGCAAGTCCTTTTCCGCCAAATAATCCTTGTTCTTCTCCCGAAAGGCCTACATAAATAATACTATTTTCAAACTTATAATTCGATAAAACTCTTGCTGCCTCTATTGTTCCAACCATTCCACTGGCATTGTCATTTGCTCCGGGAGCATCATCGGTAAAATTCATAGTATCTGAATTTCGGGAATCAATATCTCCGCTCATAATAATATAGCGGTTTGGATATTTTGTTCCCTTTTGAATCGCGACAACATTTACAATCCAGGCTTCTTTGGGAATTCTATTTCCATCTTCGGGCGTGACAAAATCCTTTTGGTAGAAGACATCCAGACAGTTATTGCATTTAGTGGAAACCTGGTCAAATTCAGATTTGATCCATCTTCTGGCAGCGCCAATTCCACGGGTATTAGATACGGTATCGCTAAAAGTGTTTCTTGTTCCAAAACCTGCAAGTGTACGAATGTCATTTTCCAATCTTTCGGCAGAAACATTTTCAATTATTTCATAAATGCGGGGGTCGGTTTGCTGTGAATTCCCTGTTTGGGGAAGAAAAAATAATATTAGGAATAGGGTGCTTAAAGCAGATAATTTTAAATTCATTTTCAAAAATTTCATGTTAGAAGCTTGTAATTTAATGAAAGTTTTATTAAACCCGAAAATATGAAGAAAACAAAATCATAAAAATAAAAAAACCCCGAAAATTTCGGGGTTTTAAAAAATATGAGAATGAAATTAACGAGATCTCATCTCATTTATTTCGGATTTAGCCTGATTTATTTTTTCCTCAGCTTTGCTGAAATTTTCTTTTCCTTTTGATTTTAAAGCTTCTGCTTTTTCATTGATGCTATCGGTGAATTCATTCATTTTTCCTTTAGCATCTTTTAAATAACTATCACCGGTTTCAGTGATTTTTTTACGGGTATCAGCACCTTTCTTTGGGGCAAATAATAACCCTAAGGCTGCTCCTATAGCCGCACCTGATACTAAACCTGTTAACAATTTTCCTACTTTCATAATTATTTTTCTATTTATTTGGTTCGATTAAAAACTGAACGTAAAATTACTTTAAATTACCTTATCAGCATATTTTGGTTAGTTAAGTTTGGTATAATTTTATAGCAGTTTTATTAATGTTTTTAACAATTTCTTTCCTGAAGAATATAAATTCCTCTTTGAATTTTACCTACTTTACTTTTGAGAATTGTAAAAGTAAATCCCGAACTCTATTTGTATCTTCAACATAAAAGGTTGCCGCTGTTTTTTTTATTCCAACCTTTACCGTTATTGCATTTTCCGGTAACTCCTGAAATAAAAACTCATCTGTCCAGTCATCCCCGATAGCGAAAATAAAATCATAACTTTTATTCAACAGAATTTTTCCTGCAGCCTTTCCTTTATTAACTCCACTGCTTTTAATCTCAAGGACTTTATTGCCTTCCAGAACACTTAATCCGTGATTTGAAATGAGTTCTTTTAAAACATTGGAAAGTTCATTTGCTCTCATTTCTCCCAGCTCGGGATCTGCTTTTCTATAATGCCATGCAAGGGAATAATTTTTTTCTTCCAGAAAGGTTCCTGGTGTTCTATCGCAAAAAGTTTCCATAACAGGCCTCACATTATTCATCCAATTGTTGTGCACTTTTTCATTCAAATGCCAACTCTTGCCCGTTTTGCGAACCCAAACTCCATGTTCAGCGATGAGTTCTACCGGCAGGCCTTTCCACCATGTCCCAAGGGTTTCTTTATCCCGGCCACTTATAAGAACTACTTTGGTGTTTTTTATTTTAGAAACTGTGTTTATTATATCCAGTAATTGTTCATCTGGTTTTGCCAAATTGGGTTTGTCCTCGAAACCCACGAGTGTGCCATCATAATCCAAAAAAAGGATCCTGTTTTTCGCATTTTTATAGCTTGTTAAGATTTTCTCCTGGATTTCCTGGGAAATATGCATGGCTTTAAAGGCAGGTTGATTTTCTTTGGTTCTATCCAGAGCTTTCATAAAATCGTTCGCCCATCGAACTACATTATAGCGCTTTAATCGTTTTTGAAGCAATGTATTTCTTCTTATTTGTTTCTCTTTAGGCATTTGAATGGCCTGTAAAATTGAATCTGCGATTTGTTCAAAATTGTTTGGATTTATGATAAGAGCTTCATTCATTTCTTCTGAAGCACCTGCCATTTCACTTAAAATCAATACACCTGTTTGATCTGTTCTTGTTGCGATATATTCTTTAGCAACCAAATTCATTCCATCCCTTATTGGAGTTAAAAGCGCGATATTGCAAGAAGTATAGAGATCGATCAAATTTTCAAAAGGCATGGACCGAAAAAAATACCATATCGGGATCCAACTCACGGTCGCGAACTTTCCATTGATTCTTCCTACCAGTTCATCGATTTCTTTTTTTAAAAGTTGGTATTGAGGAACGTCTGACCGGGAAGGGACCGCAAGCATTACTAGTCTTACCTTCCCTACATATTCCGGATATTTCTCCAGAAAATATTCAAAAGCCCGAATCCTGTTTGCAATTCCCTTGGTATAATCCAAACGGTCTATGCTTAAAATTAGTTGAGAATCTGGTGATCTTTTTCTGTGAAAATTTAATCTTTGCTGAAGTTCCGTCTCCTGATCCTCACTAATTTCATTATGTTGTAAGGCTGCCTGTTCAAATTTTTCATAATCAATGCCCATGGGAAAGGAATCCACTTTTACTATTCTATTAGATAGTGTTACCTCATTAAATTCTACCTGACGTCTAAGGATACGTCTTACAGAACTTAAAAAATGCCTTTCATAATCATAGGTATGAAACCCGATAAGATCTGCGCCAAGCATCCCGTTTAGTATCTCTTCCCTCCACGGCATGGTTCTGAAAACCTCATAGGAAGGAAAGGGGATATGATTAAAAAATCCTATAGTAGCATGAGGGCGTTGCTCCCGAATCATATTTGGAACTAATAACAATTGGTAATCATGAACCCAGATTTTATCTCCTTCGGTGTAATGTGCAATTACAGAATCGGCATATTTTTGATTTACTTTTTTATACATATCCCATTGCCAGGATTCCCATTCGGTATATTCGGTAAAATAATGAAACAGAGGCCAAATGCTTCGGTTGCTGAAGCCATAATAAAAACCATCCATTTCTTCAGCTGTAAAATTTACTGTGATACAGGCATCTTCCCTTGCTTTGGTTTTAATTTCCGCCTTTAAATTTTCGGGAACCTCCTCTTCGGTTAAGCCACTCCATCCTATCCAAATACTATCGCCTTCTCTGTGAAATGATTTTAACCCTGTGGCAAGTCCTCCCACACTTGGGGTAACCTGGAGTTTTCCTTTTGTAATATTTATTTGAAGAGGTAATCTATTGGATAAGATGATAGTTTTGCTCATAACTATTTTTTATTCTAAATATTAGGGTAAATCATTTTTCTTAAATTTCGGAAATTGTATTTACTTTGCCACCCTTTTAAAAGAACTTTAAGAATAAATGAAGAATTTAGATTACGGAATTATTGGAAATTGTAAAAGTGCCGCACTTGTATCAAAAACCGGCTCTATAGATTGGTGTTGTTTACCTCATTTTAATTCTGCTGGAATATTTTCCAAGTTGCTGGATGAGAAAATAGGAGGTAGTTTCTCAGTGGATGTAACTGATGATTATAACATAACCCAGGAATATTTATGGCAAACCAACATAGTCAGCACCGTTTATGATAACGGGGAGCATGCTTTTCAACTTATAGATTTTATGCCGCGTTATATGAGGGAAGATGGAACATACTATTCTCCCCCGGATATTATCCGGTTTTTTCGCCTCCTTAAAGGAAAACCTGTTTTAAAGGTAAAATATGATCCCAGGCTTGAATTTTCTCTGGAAAAAACATATTCTGATAATAAAGGGGATTATATCAAGAGCTATACTCAGGATGGAAAGTATGATTCGCTTTTTCTCTACGGTAGTTTCGATCTTGATAAAGTTTTGAATTACTCAGAAATTACCCTTGAAGAAAATGCATATATGCTGCTGGGTTATCACGAAAAATTGATCACACAAAATCTGGATCGTTCTTATTTGAAATTTCAGAGGACCAAAATGTATTGGATGAACTGGAGTGAAAAAACCACTAAATACAGTCAATACAATAATGAAATCTTAAGAAGTGCTTTAGTTTTAAAAGCATTAAGTTTTGAAAAATCCGGAGCTGTTTTAGCAGCTGTAACGACTTCCCTTCCTGAAACTATAGGAGAAGAGAGAAACTGGGATTATAGATTTTGCTGGATTAGAGATGCTTCTATGGTTATAAAAGTGATGGCGGGATTGGGACATACAAAATCGGCAAGCGATTTTCTTCAGTTTATCATCAACTTAATTCCTCATAAAGATGAAAAAATACAGATCATGTACGGTATCAATGGGGAAAAGGATCTTACGGAACATATTCTGACACATTTGGATGGCTATCAGGGATCCAAGCCTGTTAGGACTGGAAATGCTGCTTATATTCAAAAGCAGAATGATATTTATGGTATTTTGATGGAGGTGATCTATCAACAATTTATTCAGTTTGAAACTTCCTTGGAGAACAGTGAGGAATTATGGACCATCGTTCGTGGAATTGTGAAAATAGTAGAAGAACACTGGATGGAACCGGATAAAGGAATTTGGGAACTTCGAACAGAAGACAGGCACTTCGTTTTTTCTAAGGTTTTGTGCTGGGCGGCAGTAGATCGGGCCATTAAGATAGGGGAGATCCTTAGAAAAGGAATTAATGATGAAAACTGGATTGCGCTTCGCACAGAAATTCATGATGATATTTATAAGAATGGATGGAATGATGAGATTGGTGCTTACACCCAGTCTTATGGCTCCAGGGACCTTGATGCTTCAACCTTGTTAATGGAGCAGTATGGTTTTATAAACGCCCGGGATCCCAGATTTGTAAGTACTGTTCTGGCTACAGAAAAAGAATTATGCAGAGATGGATTAATGTACCGGTATAAAAATCAGGATGATTTTGGAAAACCAACATCTTCATTTACAATATGCACTTTCTGGTTTATAGACAGCTTGTTTAAAATAGGGGAGCATAAAAGGGCAAAGGAAATGTTTGATCAGCTTTTATCGTACAGCAATCACCTTGGGCTTTTTAGTGAAGATATAGATTTCGAGACCAAACGTTTGCTGGGTAATTTTCCGCAAGCCTATTCACATTTGGCATTGATCGAAACTGCTGCTAATTTTTCCCGTGGTTTATTGCCTGAAGAAGAATTGTGGACAGATATTTAAGAATTTTCTTTTGAAGGATCGGTTATAGCAATTCGGGTTTTCGGCAAGCTTTCAGGATAGTTTTCTTTTAAAAAGACCAGGAGTTTTTCGCGAATAAATACGCGCAAATTCCAGGCAGTACCGGAATCTATTGCACTCATAAGGGCACGTATTTCCACTGCTTTTTCAGTGGCATTGGTTACCTGAAGCACATTTACTTTTTTATCCCATAGGGGAGAACTTTCAAGTAATCTTGTGAGTTCTCCCCTTATTGCTTCAAAAGAGACTTCATAATCTGTATATATAAAAACCGTTCCAAGAATATCAGCCGACTGGCGGGTCCAGTTCTGGAAGGTGTTTTCAATGAAATAGGTAGAAGGAACTATAAGGCGACGATGATCCCATATTTTCACCACCACATAGGTGAGGTTGATCTCTTCTATCCGTCCCCATTCCCCATCTACAATTACAACATCATCCATTCTTATGGGTTGTGTTATAGCGATTTGAATTCCTGCCAGAAGGGTTCCTATTGCTTTTTGTGCAGAAAAACCAATGATTATTCCGGCAATTCCTGCCGACGTTAATACACTTATTCCTATTGAACGAATATTCTCAAAGCTCATAAGTGCAATTCCAACGGCCAGTATAACTATTAAAAAAATAATGATTCGTTCCAGGATCATTAATTGAGTATATATTTTCCTGGCACTTAAATTATCTTTACTTGTTACATCGTAGTTTAACAAAATTCGTGATTTTGCAATTTTCACAGCAATGATACAAAACCAAGTAATACTAAAAATAAATCCAAGTGAACTTAAGCTTCCTAAAACTTCATAAGTGTACTCGTAGGTGAATAATCTTGCTAAAGCTGCAATTTTAATTAAAAGTGAAGCAAGAAATACCAGCATTGGGACTCCAATACGATTGGCGAAATTAGCCGGAAGAATATTTCTGGGATCTTTACCTAATTTCTTTAGAATTTGGTAGATAATTAAAAAGATCACCAGCAGGATTACAATTCCACCCAGAACATATTGAAGAACTTCAAGATTTAATGCATTCATGTTTCTGAATATTTTTTGATAAAACATTTAAAGCTATTAAAAATTCGTGTGGTTTTACGAAGAATTTTAAAAAAAGCAAGATAGTATTATCAAAAAAAGAGGGATCTCTAAAAAATCCTTATTCCGCAGATACTCCGAAATCGAAGTAATCTGGGGAATTAATTTTTTTTAGAAATCCCATAAATCAAATACCTCGGGGCAAGGCCACGAGGTATGATTTGAAAAATACTTTTAAAAATTCGAGTCAGGTTCGGCTAAATGATTCGGGCAAGCCTCGGAGAATTAAGCCCTTCATGAGCGATTAAAGTCTCAAGAAAAAGAAAAGTTTAAAAACAGTATTTGTTTTCTGAAGTCAGTTTTTCGGCAATAGTATTTCTTAATATTACTACATTGGGTTGATTTTGATATTTGGTAAATCGTTTTAGACCCATTAGCATCATTCGTTGTTCATCACCTTCAGCAAAAGAAACTATTCCTTCTTTAGCTTTCTGGGCGATTTTATCTACTGCATTATACAAATAAAGTTTAGACATTGCTATTTGCTCTTTTTGAGTATCCTCCCCAAATCGTTTGGCATTCTTTTCCGTACGTAAAATTGCACTTTCTGCCATGTAGATCTCAATTAAAATATCTGCCGAGGCTAATAACAACTGTTGATGTTCTTCAAGTTCAGCTCCAAATTTTTGAACTGCACTTCCGGCAACCATCAGGAATATTTTTTTCGAATTTTGAAGGATCTCTTTTTCTTCAGCAAACAGTTCAGAATAATCCGGTTTATCCATAGACGGAATCCCTGTTAGTTCCTGACCTACTGCTGTGGCAGGACCCAAAAGGTCTACATGTCCTTTCATCGCTTTTTTAACGAGCATGCCAACAGCCAGCATTCTGTTTATTTCATTGGTACCTTCGTAAATTCGTGGTATCCTGGCATCTCTCCAGGCAGATTCCATAGGAGCATCTGCAGAAAAGCCCATTCCCCCAAAAATTTGTATTCCTTCATCACTGCAATTCTGAATATCCTCTGAACAGGCAACTTTCAAGATAGAACACTCAATAGCATACTCTTCCACACTTTTAAGCTCGGCTTCAGAATGGGAATTTCCTTCTTCAATTCTTAAAGCTATCCGGTCTTCAATGTTTTTTGAAGCACGATAAACGGCAGATTCTCCCGCATATGCAGCAGTTGCCATTTCGGCTAATTTTAATTTGATAGCTCCAAATTTAGCGATAGGTGTATTGAACTGCACACGCTCATTGGCATATTTTACAGATCCATCTATAACCCTTCTTTGTGCATCTAAACAAGCTCCTGCAAGTTTAATTCGTCCTATATTCAAAACATTCATAGCGATCTTGAAGCCATCACCTCTTTCAGCAAGCAGGTTTTCTACAGGAACTTTTGTTTCATTAAAAAACACCTGACGTGTAGATGAAGAATGTATCCCCAGTTTCTTTTCTTCTTCGCCCATGCTTATTCCGTTAGGATCCTCTTTGTCGTACTCAACTATAAATCCTGTGATATACTTATCGTCTTCAATTCTGGCAAAAACTATGAACGTACTTGCAAATCCTGCATTGGAGATCCACATTTTTTGTCCGGTTATGCTGTAATATTTTCCATCTTCAGATAGTACCGCTTTTGTCTTCCCGGAATTCGCATCACTTCCTGCTCCGGGCTCAGTGAGGCAGTAAGCGCCAAAAACTTCCCCGGCTGCCAATTTTGGAACATATTTTTTCTTTTGCTCTTCGGTTCCATAAAGGGTAATAGGCATTGTGCCAATTCCTGTATGTGCCCCAAATGCAGTAGCAACAGAGCCTGTTGCTCCGGAAATATAGTCGCAAACCAACATGGTGGAAACAAATCCCATTCCCAGTCCGTCATATTCTTCGGGTACTGAAACTCCAAGAAAACCAAGTTCTCCTGCTTTTTCCATGATCTCTTCGGTAAGCGCATAATTTTTCTTCTCAAACTCTTCTTTCTTTGGCCAGACTTCCCGGTCTATAAATTCTTTCACCGAATCTTTCATCATGTTTTGCTCCTCATTAAAATCTTCAGGAGTAAAAATATCTTCGGCTTTGGTTTCTTTTACGAGGAACTGTCCACCGCGGATTAGTTCTGTTTTTTGTGTTTCTGTGCTCATTTTCATTTAGATATTAGATTTGAGATGTTGATTTAAGAAATCAAAATCTCATTATATTAATATTATATTCATTTATTTTCAAAAAGTAAAATATTAGAAGAACATCATTTTCAAAGGACAAAATTCTGAAATCTCAAGTCTAATATCTCATTTCTCACATTTTAAGAAAGAAACTCATAAACTCCTGCAGCTCCCTGTCCTGTTCCTACGCACATAGTAACCATACCATATTTATCTTTAAGGTCACGTTTGCGCATTTCATCAAAGATCTGAACTGAAAGTTTTGCACCGGTACACCCAAGTGGATGCCCCATTGCAATAGCACCACCGTTCACATTTACCAGATTTTGATCCAAACCTAGTTCCCTTATCACAGCAAGGGACTGAGATGCAAATGCTTCATTTAATTCTATAAGTGAAATATCATCCTGTTTTAAGCCTGCTTGTTTCAATGCCTTCGGAATGGCATAAACCGGTCCTATTCCCATAATCCTTGGTTCAACTCCAACAGGTGCATAACTTACCAGTCTTGCAATTGGTTCAAGATTTAGTTCTTTTACCATTTCTTCGCTCATCACCATAACAAATGCAGCACCGTCACTCATTTGTGATGAGTTTCCAGCGGTTACACTTCCACCTTCAGCAAATACAGGACGAAGTTTGCCCAGAACTTCTTTAGAAGTATCGGCACGGGGTCCTTCATCTTTATCTATGGTATAAGATCTTGTTTGTTTTTTACCGTTTTCATCAACGTAAGTCTGATCGATATTAATAGGAACTATCTGTTCCTTAAAACGGTTTGTTTCCTGTGCTTTTAATGCCTTTTGATGGGAGTTAAAAGCAAATTCATCCTGATCTTCCCTGTTGATTTTGTATTTATTGGCAACAGCCTCTGCAGTGAGTCCCATTCCCCAGTAATAATCTTCTTTTCCTTCTTTGGCCAGTTTATAATCCGGTACAGGTTTATACCCTCCCATTGGAATATAACTCATGCTTTCTGCCCCTCCGGCGATTATACAATTTGCCATTCCGCTTTGGATCTTGGCTGTTGCAATCGCGATGGTTTCCAATCCCGAAGCACAATATCTGTTAACGGTCATTCCCGGAACATCTTCAATTTTCAATCCCATAAGAGAGATGAACCTACCTACATTAAGGCCTTGCTCTGCTTCTGGCATGGCATTTCCAACAATTACGTCATCTATGCGTTTTTTATCAAAATCCGGCAATTGCTCCATCATATAATTGATGGTTTCAGCCGCCATTTCATCGGGTCTCTTAAATCTGAACACTCCGCGGGGAGCTTTTCCCACAGCTGTTCTGTATGCTTTTACGATGTATGCTGTTTTATTCATTTTATATGGTATTTTGTATGATGAATATTGAATTTTTTATAGGTTTTATGTTGATTATAATTTTAGGATACAATCTACATTAACCCTATACTACTAGTTTCTAAGCGGTTTCCCTTTCTTGATCATATGCTCAAGTCTTTCAAGGGTTTTTCGTTCCCCAGTTAGGGAAAGGAAAGCTTCTCTTTCAAGATCCAGCAAGTATTGTTCGCTTACGTAAGAAGCTTCAGAAAGATCCCCTCCGGCCATTACATAAGCCAGTTTGTTGGCGATTTTCTTATCGTGCTCACTTATATATTTCCCGGCGTACATTTGATCCGTACCTACTAAAAAGGTACCCAGGGCTTGTTTTCCAAGAACTTTAATATCTGTTCGCATGATAGGTTGGGTATATCCGTTTTCAGCCATTAATAATGCATGACTTTTAGCGATTCCCAATTGTCTGTCTGGATTCACAACTACAATATCTTTTCCTTTTTGAAGGATATTCAGGTCATAAGCTTCATATGCTGAGGTTGATACCTTTGCCATCCCTATAGTGAGGAAATGCTCTCTTAAACGATTTAATTCCACATCATCTTTATGAAAAGTATCTGCAGCTCTAAGTGTCATTTCCTTGGAGCCACCTCCACCTGGAATAACACCAACACCAAATTCCACTAGGCCTATATAGGTTTCAGCCGCGGCTACTACCATATCTGCGTGCAGGGAAAGTTCACAACCTCCACCTAGGGTCATCGCATGTGGAGCCGCTACAGTTGGAATTGATGAATAACGCATTCGCATCATCGTATCCTGAAAATATTTAATAGCTGCATTGAGCTCGTCATATTCCTGTTCTACAGCCATCATAAAGATCATCCCTATATTGGCCCCTACAGAGAAGTTCTGTCCGTTATTGGCAACTACAAGTCCCTGATAATCTCTTTCGGCAATGTCCAGTGCTTTGTTTAACCCATCGAGAACATCACCTCCAATGGAGTTCATTTTACTTCGAAATTCCACATTTAAGATCCCGTCGCCAAGGTCTTCCACAACTACACCGCTGTTTTTAAAGACTTGTTTTGATTCCCGAATGTTATCAAGGATTATAAACGCATCCTGTCCGGGTACTTTTACCTGTTCCTTTTTAGGAATATCATAATAAAAAGTATTTGCGTTTTTTACCGTATAGAAACTTTTCTCACCTTTTTCAAGCATTTCATTTACCCAGGCTGCAGGCTCAAAGCCTTCCTTCTTCATCATTTCAACACCATTTTCAACTCCTATGGCATCCCATATTTGAAAAGGCCCATGTTCCCAGCCAAAACCGGCTTTCATCGCATCATCGATCTTATAAAGCTCATCGGTTATTTCCGGAATTCTATTGGAAACGTATGCAAATAGTGCCGATAAATTTTTTCTGTAAAACTCTCCGGCCTTATCCTTGCCATTTATAAGTACTTTAAAACGATCTTCAACTTTATCGATGGTTTTAGTTTGTTCAAGCGTAGCGAAATTCGCTTTTTTCCCAGGACGGTATTCCATCGTATTTAAATCCAGAGACTGAATTTCGCTGGAACCATCCTCATTCTTTATTTTTTTATAAAAACCTTGTCCGCTTTTACTTCCGAACCATTCATTCTCTACCATTGTACCTATAAAGTCTGGCAGTGCAAATAAATCATGTTGCTCATCTGAAGGGACACCCTTATGAAGCCCATTGGCAACGTGCACCAATGTATCCAGACCTACAACATCTACTGTACGGAAAGTGGCAGATTTTGGCCTTCCAATTACTGGCCCGGTAAGCTTGTCCACTTCCTCAATGCTAAGATCCATTTCTTTCACCATATGAAAAAGGCTCATTATGCTGAAAATACCAACCCTGTTTCCAATAAAGGCAGGAGTGTCTTTTGCTACCACAGAGGTTTTTCCAAGGAATTTCTCGCCATATTCATTGAGGAAATCCAAGACTTCTTCTGAGGTGTCAGGTCCCGGGATTATTTCAAATAATCTTAAATATCGCGGCGGATTAAAAAAGTGAGTTCCACAGAAATGTTTTTTGAAATCTTCACTTCGTCCTTCATTCATTTGCTGAATTGGAATTCCGGAAGTGTTGGAGGAAATAAGAGTTCCTTCTTTTCGATATTTTTCCAAATCATCAAAAACTTTCTTTTTGATGTCCAAGCGTTCAACCACTACTTCAATGATCCAATCTGCTTCTGAAACTTTTGAAATATCATCCGTGAGATTCCCGGTTTCAATCCTCTTGGCAAAATCCTGATGATAAATAGGAGAGGGCTTGGATTTTAAAGAAGCCTGTAAAGACTCATTTACCAGCCTGTTTCTTACCTGTTTATCTTCCAGGGTTAATCCTTTTTTCTTTTCCTGATCATTGAGTTCCCTTGGGGTGATATCAAGAAGCAGTACCTTCACGCCAATATTGGCAAAATGGCAGGCTATTCCGCTTCCCATGATCCCGGAACCAATGATTGCAACTTTTTTGATTCTTCGTTTCATATGTAGATATTTATTGTTTTTAATTGGTCATATGTAATTCGCAAATCCCTGCCCGATAACAGGCGGGTTTAACGGTGTTTATATTGTGTTTCCGTTATGCTCATTTCATAGACTAAGTTTTTATTATAAATTTTAATATTAATTTCTTTCCGCCATTTGATCTGGAGGATGTTTTTGAAATTTATTTTAAATTCTGATCATAGATTTTTTTTTCAGTAATCAAATCTGTGATGGTATTGGCTACGTTTATAAAAGTTTTAAGATCCTGCTCTGGCACCGAACTCTTAACTGCCTCGTCAAACCTGAGAACCACGCCTTTGGAATATTCCCTCATCTCTTTTCCGAAAGGTGTTAAGTGAAGCAATACACTTCTGCCATCCTTTGGGTTTTTCCTGCGAACAATGAGTCCTTTTTCTTCCATAGATTTTAGAATACGGGATAAGCTTGTTGCTTCCATTCCCATTTTTGGACCTAAAGAAGTGGAGGGAGTACCTTTTTCGGGATCAATGCTTAAAAGTGCGAAACCGGTTGCCATCGTACTTCCAGCTTTACCGGCCTCCTCATTATACATTTTGGATACCGCCATCCAGGTAGCTCGAAGAACATAATCGATGGTTTTTTCCTTCATTACTTATAATGATTAATTTCAAAGTTAAGAAAAAAATACTATGCGCGCATAATAAAATGACATCATTTTTTTGTAATTGAGGATAAATACTTCTAAAAATACATTAAAGCCATAAAAAAACTCCTCAAAATGTGAGGAGTTTAACAAATATTGAAGGTATTTAATGCGAATTCTTAACGCTCGTAAATAGTATTATAAAGATTCTTATAAAGTTCTTTTATATTTCTACGTTTTAACTTCATGGTAGGAGTAAGATGTTCACCTTCAATGCTCCATACGTCTGCAGTTAGTTCAAATTTCTTCACTTTTTCCCAATGTCCGAATTTTTGATTATAAAAAGCTACTTCATCCTGGATTCTAGATATTACTTCAGGATTTTTTATCATTTCTTCATTGGTGGTTCCAATATCGATATTTTTTCGTTTTGCCCATTCTTCCACAAATTCAAAATTTGGTTGAATAAATGCTGCAGGCATTTTTTCTCCTTCGCCAATAACCATAATTTGCTCTATGAAACGGGATTGTTTCATGATATTTTCAATTAGCTGCGGAGCTACATATTTTCCTCCGGAAGTTTTAAACATTTCCTTCTTCCTGTCGGTAATCTTTAAAAAACCTTCACTGTCAAATTCTCCAATATCACCGGTATGGAACCATCCGTCTTCATCAATAGCTTCATTGGTTTTATCTGGTTCCTTATAGTAACCCAACATTAAATTAGGCCCTTTGGTAAGTATCTCGCCATCCTCGGCAATTTTCACTTCTACTTTTTCGATCACTTTTCCAACGGTTCCTATTTTGAACCCATGGTTTCTTTGATCATTAACTGCAATTACCGGTGAAGTTTCTGTTAGCCCGTAGCCTTCCATAACCGGGATTTCGGCAGCGGCAAAAACCCTTGCCAATCTTGGTTGTAACGCAGCACTTCCGGAAACTATTAATTCTATGTTTCCACCTAGCCCTTCTTTCCATTTGGAAAAAATGAGCTTTCTGGCAATGTTTAATCTTGTTTCATACCACCAGCCATTTGCACCATATGGTTCAAATTCCAAACCGAGTTCTACAGCCCAATAAAATAATTTTTCCTTAATCCCTCCCAGAGAAGAACCTTTGGCGATAATCTTATCATAAACTTTCTCTAAAAGTCTTGGCACTGCGGTTATAACGTGCGGTTTAACTTCCTTAAGATTATCACTTATCTTTTCAATAGATTCAGCAAAATAGATAGAAACGCTGTAATACTGATATAAATATAGGATCATGCGTTCAAAAATATGGCACACCGGTAAAAAACTTAAAGCCGTATAAGTCCCAAACGGAAATGGGACCCTTGTAGCGCTTCCTAAAACATTGCTCACAATATTGTTATGCGATAACATTACGCCTTTTGGTCTCCCGGTAGTACCGGAAGTGTATATTAAAGTAGCCAGATCATCGGGTTGAACAGCCTTTTTAAGCGTTTCCACTTCATCCTGATTGCTTTTGTCTTCCCCTAATTCAAGTATTTCTTTCCAGTTTTTACAACCTTCAATTTCATCAAAACAATAAACTTCCTTCAGGTGGGTGCGATCCTTAATTGCGTTTACTTTTTCCAGAACTTCCAAATCTGAAACAAAACAATAGATTGCTTCACTATGATTTAATACGTACTCATAATCTTCTTCTGAAATTGTAGGATATATTGGAACATCCTGAGCGCCTAACTGAAGGATCCCAATGTCCATAATATTCCATTCTGTCCGGTTTGAAGAGGAGATGAGGGCTATTTTGTCATTGGGTTTTACTCCCAGCCGAAGCAATCCACGGCTAATAGCATTTGCCTTGTCTATGTATTGTTGTGTTGATAGGGTTTCCCAGGTGCCATTATACTTAGTTCCTAATGCCTTTTCCAGGGGATGATTTTCTAACTGATAATAGGGAAAATCAAACAGTCTTTTTATTTCGATCATTTGTGTGAGTGTATTTTATGGGATATTCCCTGCAAAATAGGAAATTAAAGGTCTATTTCAAATCTATTTTTAAAAAAAGAGGGGATATTTTCATATCCCCTTAATTAAACCTGAAAAAATCTCAGCGTCTATTTCTTTTGTAACCAGTTTCTGGCATTTACAAATGCTTCCATCCATGGAGATACCTCATCTTTTCGTCCCTTTGGATAATATGCCCAGTTCCACTGAAATGTAGAGCGTTCCAAATGCGGCATCGTCACCAGGTGTCTCCCGGTAGTATCGGTCATCATCGCTATATTGTAATGCGATCCGTTAGGATTTGCAGGATAGCCAGTGTAGCCATATTTTCCAACGATGTTATATTTGCTTTCTTCATAAGGCAAGCTAAACCTTCCTTCCCCGTGTGCTGCCCAAATACCAAGTTTACTTCCGGCAAGACTTGAAAGCATCACAGAATTGTTTTCCTGAATTTCTACCGAAGTAAAATTACATTCAAATTTATGAGATTTGTTGTAAAGCATCTTTGGTTTTTGGAAATCTTCAGGATTGATAAGGCCTAATTCTATAAATAACTGGCAGCCGTTACATACTCCTATAGAAAGTGTGTCTTCACGCTTGAAGAAGTTTTCGAGCGCCTTACCGGCCTTTTCATTGTATAAAAAGCCGCCGGCCCATCCTTTTGCACTTCCCAGTACATCTGAATTTGAAAAGCCACCTACGGCTGCAATAAATTTAATATCCTCCAAAGTTTCCCTTCCGCTTATTAAATCGGTCATATGAACATCTTTCACATCAAATCCGGCGAGATACATTGCACGGGCCATTTCACGTTCACTATTGGAACCTTTTTCCCGGATGATAGCTGCTTTAATTCTTGGTTTATTTTCATCAATTACAGGGAGTTTTCCATCAAAATTTTCAGGAAAAACAAACTTCAGCGGTTGGTCCTTGTAATTGTTGAAACGTTGGGTTGCCATATCGATCCCACTTTGTTTTTGATCCAACAAAAACGAAGTTTCATACCAAGTATCACGAAGGGCAGGAATGTTGAATTCAAAGTTTTGATTTCCGTTTTTAATAGTTACCAAATTTCCTTCGGCAGGAGCACCTATCTTAAAAAAGTCTATTTTTTCATCCTTTAATAGTTTTTCTACAGAATCATCTTTGGCCTGGAAAACAATTCCGCAGTTCTCATTGAAAAGCAACTTTATTGAATCTTCTTCATTTAAGGCTGAAAGATCCAGATGAGCTCCAAGGTTTACTTCAGCAAAACACATTTCAAGAAGGGTAGTGATCAATCCTCCGGAAGCAACATCATGGCCGGCAAGAATAAGATCACTCTTAATCAAACCTTGCATCGTATTAAAAATATTGGCAAATTGGGCATCATCCTTAATCGTTGGTACTTCGTTGCCAACTTTATTTAAAATTTGTGCAAAAGAAGATCCTCCAAGTTTAAAAGAGTCCTGAGATAAATTAATATAATAGATTGAACCTCCGTTCTTTTGAAGTACAGGCTCTACCACCTTAGTGATATCATCACAATGTCCGGCTGCAGAGATGATCACAGTTCCGGGGGATAAAACCTCTCCATCCTTATACTTCTGCTTCATGGAAAGCGAATCCTTTCCTGTTGGAACATTTATACCCAGAGCAATTGCGAAATCCGAAACTCCCTTTACGGCATCATATAACCTGGCATCTTCGCCTTCGTTATTGCAGGGCCACATCCAGTTTGCAGAAAGTGAAACCGATTTTAATCCTTTTTCCAGCGGAGCCCAGATTATATTGGAAAGTGCTTCTCCAATTGAATTTTTTGATCCTGCCACCGGATCTACCAAAGCAGAAATAGGGGAGTGGCCAATGGAAGTTGCCACACCTTCTTTTCCATTGTAATCCAAAGCCATCACTCCGCAATTGTTTAAAGGTAATTGCAAGGAACCGGCAGTTTGTTGTTTTGCGACCTTTCCGGTCACACAACGGTCTACCTTATTGGTGAGCCAGTCCTTACAGCCAACAGACTCCAGTTTAAGAACCTGTTCCAGGTATTCATGTATTTTATCTGAAGAATATTGAACTTCTTCATAGTTTCTTTGAATGTTTTTATCGGTCATGACCGTTTTTGGAGAGCTCCCAAACATATCGGCCAGGGAGAGATCCATAGGTTTTTCACCGTTACTTTTTCGCTGGAATACAAAATTATGGTCTTCAGTTACCTCTCCTACATCATACATAGGAGTTCGTTCCCGTTCCGAGATCCTTTTCAGGATGTCCATATCTTTTTCAGCAATAATAAGCCCCATTCTTTCCTGAGATTCATTCCCAATAATCTCCTTGGCGGAAAGGGTAGGATCTCCTACAGGCAACTTATCCAGATCAATGTTTCCGCCAGTTTCTTCTACAAGTTCACTAAGACAATTCAAATGCCCTCCGGCGCCGTGATCGTGAATTGAAATTATTGGATTATGATCGCGCTCTACCATGCCACGAATTGCATTTGCAGCTCGTTTTTGCATTTCGGGATTGGCGCGTTGTACTGCATTTAGCTCAATACCACTGCTAAATTCTCCTGTATCTGCAGAAGAAACCGCAGCTCCACCCATACCAATCCTGTAATTGTCTCCTCCAAGTACCACAATTTTATCGCCTTTTTTGGGGACTTCTTTTATAGCCTGGTCAGCTTTTCCATATCCAATTCCACCTGCAAGCATAATGACTTTATCATACGCCATGATTCGCTCGTGTTCAGAATGTTCGAACGTAAGTACAGAACCTGTAATTAAAGGTTGGCCAAATTTATTTCCGAAATCGGAAGCTCCGTTCGAGGCTTTTATCAAAATATCCATCGGGGTTTGATAGAGCCAGTTTCGTTCCTTCACCTTATCTTCCCAGGATCGGTCTTTTTTAAGCCTGGAGTAAGAAGTCATGTAAACTGCGGTCCCGGCTAATGGCAGGGAACCTTTTCCCCCGGCCAGCCTATCCCTAATCTCACCACCACTTCCAGTTGCAGCGCCGTTAAAGGGCTCTACGGTTGTTGGGAAATTATGGGTTTCAGCCTTTATGGATATTACCGAATCAAAATCCTTTATTTGATAAAAATCCGGAACATCGGCAGATTTTGGCGCAAACTGCTCTATTCGTGGTCCTTTTATAAAAGCAACATTATCCTTATATGCTGAAACGATTTCATTTGGGTTTTCTTCGGAAGTTTTTCTGATGAGTTTGAATAGGGTAGAAGGTTTTTCCTTTCCATCTATTACAAAAGATCCGTTGAAGATCTTATGGCGGCAATGTTCAGAATTTACCTGTGAAAATCCAAATACTTCAGAATCGGTAAGTTTTCTTTCCAGCTTTTTGGCAAGACCTTCAAGATATTGAACTTCCTCTGAATTTAAAGACAGTCCTTCCTGCTTATTAAATGCCGCGATATCCTTTATTTCCAGTACCGGGGCAGGTTCTATGTTTTCCGAGAATATCTCCTGATCCAGACCTTCATATTTCTGAGAGATCATGGGATCATAATCTTTAAAATTTGAATCCACCTTCATGAATTCTTCTATTCGAATAATTCCCTTTATTCCCATGGTTTGTGTGATTTCCACGGCATTGGTACTCCAGGGAGAAACCATTGCGGCACGGGGGCCAATAAAAAAATCTGCCAGTGCAGATTTATTGAGGTGTTGGGCGTCTCCAAAAAGCCAGTCTAATTTTGAAATATCCTGGGCTGAAAGTGAGGAATGCGTTAGCACTGCGTAAACCTTGGTGGTTTGGGTTCCGAAGAATAGGATCATTCTGCTTGGTTTTGTGTTATTTGATAAAGCTCAAATTTAAGATTTTTTTGTAAGAATAATGGCGGAATCCAATCTGAAAATTTAGTGGAAAAGTTACATTTTTTCAGATTTTAAAAAATCAGAACCTTGTGGGCGGTATTGAAATATGAATTGGGAAAAAAAATTTTAGGATTTCGAGGCAAACTGTTTCCAATTAAAATCTTCAGAAGGGATGAAATTATAACCGATCTAAGAGATAAATCAAAAGGAATGACATTTTTAGTACTTTCCCAAATCATCAACTGTATCCATTTCCAAAACCTCCCAATTGTTGATATCAAAAAGCGGAGAAGGTTCATGAATTGATTTTTTCCGAAGGAGCGTTTTATCTTTGGCGAAATCTTCAGAATTATTGATGGTTCCAATAATATCTATTAAAATCCCATTTTTAAATAGTCCAATAGGATCATTGCCGTTAAAATCCATGGGAGCTCCTGTTTTTAGAAGATCTGATTGCTGAATAATTTCGGAAATATCAGAATTTTCATTGGCTATCACATACACATCATTATGGGGAATCGAGCCGGATAAAGGCAGATCGCTAATCCAATTGCCAGTGCCATTGGTTTGTTTTTTGATTGAATATCCTTCGATTTCAAGATTGATGCTTGCTCCTGTAAGATTCACAATTTCCAACGCTTTATTAAAAGAACTTCCTTCAATATATTCTGAGAAAAAGAGTTCTTCAGAAAAGGTTTCAACGTTGACAGGAATTGGTTCAGTATTATCTGAAGAGCATCCAATAACTAATAGGATTAGCAAGGTTTTTAAAATTTTAGTTGGTTCCATAAATAAGAGATTAATAATTAAGTTACTCCTAATTAATGATTTATCCTATAATGTGAAAAAAAAACACTGCCCGGATTTAAATCCGGGCAGTGTTACGTATGAATTTTATGTATTGAAACTATTTTTCTGTATTCTCCAGCAGTGCCATATAGAATCCATCATAGCCTGTTACTGAAGAAAGAAGTTTCTTATCTTTTACCAGTTTGAAATTTTTACCGGCTTCTCTTGACAGGAATTTCTCAACCTGCTCCTGATTTTCAGAAGGCAATACAGAACACGTGGCATACACCATTTTTCCGCCTGGTTTAAGAATTCTGGAATAGGTATCCAAAATCTCTGCCTGAGTTTTTTTGATATTTTCAATAAATTCCGGCTGTAATTTCCATTTGGCATCGGGATTCCGACTTAGAACTCCCAATCCGCTGCAAGGCGCATCAATAAGAACCCTGTCTGCCGTACCATAAAGTTTTTTTACAACCTTGGTGGTATCAATTGCCCGAGGGTCAATATTATGAACTCCGGCACGTTTTGCCCGACGTTTTAATTCTTTCAGTTTGTTTTCGTAAATATCGGTGGCAATTATTTGACCCTTATTTTCCATAATCGCGGCGATGTGCAGTGTTTTTCCACCGGCACCGGCACAGGTATCCACAACCCTCATCCCTGGCTCTACCTCAAGAAATTTGGCTACCAGTTGTGAGTTCGCATCCTGAACTTCAAAATATCCTTTTTTAAAGGCTTCGGTTTTAAATACATTCGCGCGTTCTTCCAATTGCAGCGCATCCGGGTAACCCTTGATAGGTTCAGCTATAATCTGTTCTTCTTTTAAAATACTTCTTAAATTATCCCTGGAGATATTTAAGGTATTTACCCTTAATACAACCGGGGCCTGCTCATTTAAAGCATGAATTTCCTTTTCCCAGATTTTTTCACCCAATTCTTTAACTCCAATTTCATCCATCCAGTCTGGAATAGATTCCCTGTATTTTCTTATTTTGCTCAGTTCATCAAATTTCCCTTTTATTCTCCTGCTTGGAGTAGGTTCAATTTGTTTCCAGTCTGGCAATGTAATTCCTCGTAAAGTGGCCCATACAGCGAATAATCTGAAAAGATTTTCACGGGAATAAGGCGCTTTAACTTCAGCTATTTCTGAGTACAAACGTTTCCATCTTACGATATCATACGTGGTTTCAGCAATAAAACTGCGATCCCTTGAACCCCAACGCTTATCGCGTTTAAGAGCTTTTTCGATCATTTTATCGGCATATTTCCCTTCGTTAAATATTTCAGAAAGGGCATCAACCGTTGCAAATACTAAATTTCTGTGTAAGCGCATAGTTATATTTTAAAGTTGCAAAGGTACATTTTTTTGCTTCGGAAAAATTTATCTTTGAATCAATTCTTATTATCCTAAGAACATCATAAATTGGGACTGTGAAATTGAACCCTTAGTTTTGAATTTTGGAATAATCACTGAAAAATAAATGAATCATCTATGAAAATTATTTACATACTATCGATACTTATTATAACTGGTTGCGTTTCAAAGGAAACAAAAAAGCCCCGGAAAGCCTATACCGAAGTTGAAGTTCAAACTATTCTGGAAGACGATTCATTAAGCGTTCGAGCTATTGAAATTATGGGCGAAGATCTTGCCTTTGCTGCCAATAATGGAATTTACGGTATCTATAATTCCAAGCCCAGAGAGTGGAATACCAATGTTCAGAAATATGACTCTATTCGTCCGGAATTTAGGGCGGTGGCCAGCACCTCGTCAGATTTTTTTATGTTGAGTATTGGAAACCCTGCATTATTATTTAAAACCGGTGATACCGGTTCTATGGAATTGGTTTATAAAGAAGAAAATGAAAAAGTATTTTATGATGCCATGACTTTTTGGAATGATAAGGAGGGAATCGCAATGGGAGATCCTACAAATGGTTGTTTATCCATAATTATTACAAGAGATGGCGGGAAGAACTGGAACAAAATCCAGTGCAATGACCTTCCACCGATTATTGAAGGGGAAGCGGCTTTTGCGGCCAGCAACTCCAATATTGCCGTTCAGGGAGATCATACCTGGATACTTTCAGGAGGAATGAAATCCCGGGTTTTTTACTCGCCGGATAAGGGAATTACCTGGGAAGTTTTTGAAACCCCTTTGGTTCAGGGAACAGCAACTACTGGTGGTTATAGTATTGATTTTTATGATGAGATCAACGGAATTATCATAGGAGGAGATTATACTGCACCCCAATTAAACATAGCAAATAAGGCGATTACCACAGATGGCGGCAAAACCTGGCAATTGGTTGCGGATGGGAAAGATCCTGGATATAAAAGCAGTGTGCGCTATGTACCCGGAGGACACGCGAATGAAATTGTAGCTGTTGGATTTACCGGTATTTCCTATTCCAGCAATAAAGGAGAAACCTGGCAAGAACTATCGGATGAGGACTTTTTTACCGTTCGGTTTTTAAATGATTCCACGGCCTATGCGGCTGGTAAAAACAGAATAGCTAAACTGAAATTTAAATAATTGATTGGAAATATAGAATCTGAAAACCACTAAAAAACGAATTCCGGATAATTTACATCCGGAATTCACAACAACTAACCAAAAAACTAACCATAAACTCTTCAGCTATTCGTTTCTTTCTGCGGACTTTCTGGCCCTGTATTCACGAATCAGTTTTTTATTAAAATCTGATTCAATTTTATGTAGTTTTATTATTTCCTTAGCTGAAAAAAACTTTTTTAGATCGGAAAATAATTCTTTTTTAATTTCATATTCCTCTCTTTCTACGGTTAAATATTCTTTCAGCATTTCTTCGGCTTGTGCTTCAGAAATATTGTCGATATTATCAAGATCCATATCTATATCTTCACGACGGTGAAGATCCATTTTCTGACATTCGTACCCATTGTAAATAGGCCAAAATTTTTGTGCGGTTTGAGCATTCATGTTGAGTTCCTGTGTGAAATAGGCGATCTTCATGGTTTTTATTCGCTCCCTGTGGTCTTCCTTGCTGGTCTTTTGAGCATTTGCACTTAAGGCAACAAAAAGAAAACTTAAAAGTAAAATAATCTTTTTCATCTGTTTCTATTATTGTTTTGTAGATCTATAAAAAATCCGTGTGATCGTTTTTTCCTGTGGCAGAAAATTTTCTATAATGGATGTTTTCTTTATAGTCTTAATTTATATCATTTGGTCTCCCATAGTTTTAGGAGTAATTCCAATTTCGTGCCAGTTACTCAAGAATAAGGGAAGGATCTTCAATATTTTCATTTAAATATTCGAAAACAGCATCATCACTTAAATTTGATTTAGTAATATTATCAAAAACATAATTTTCTTCATAAATGATCGAGGAAATTTCATTGTAATTGAAATCTATATTCCCTGAGTCCATATATGCTTCAATTGCGGACAATTCAATAGAATCAAATGAAATTTTCTGTACAGGGTTAAAAAGTTGGGTTGAAATCAACCCTACGAATATGGCAGCAACTGCAGCATAGTAATAGAATTTTTTTGTCCTGTTTATAGGAATAATTTTTCCTTTGGATTCAGAATTTTCTATTCTTGAGTAGATTTTACTATCTAAAGTTTCAAAATAACCGGACGGAGCTCTAAAGCCAGAATCCTTCTCCATACTGTTCCCCATATCAGGTTCCAGACAGAAAGAATCCAGCACTTTGGTTTCAAAATCCTCGAAATAATTTTCGGGGACTTTAAAGCCTGATCTTGGATTATATGTAAACTTATTCTTTTCCATTTGCTACTTTGACTTATTTTTTTAAGAATGGTTTAATCCTTCTTTAAAAATTCTTCAATTTTTTTGGCTGCGATGTGGTAGGATGCTTTTAAAGCTCCTTCGCTGGTTTCCAGGATTTCTGCCATCTCTCTATATTTTAATTCTTCGAAATATTTCATATTAAAAACCTGTTGTTGTTTTTTTGGGAGTGTTGCAATTGCCTTTTGCAATTTCAACTGAATCTCGCTTCCTTCAAAATATACGTCACTTTCTAGATTATCGATAAGATGGTTTTGCAGTTCTGTGGAATCAATTTGTAATCCCTTAGCTTTGAGATTGAGAAAGGTTATGGTTTCATTGGTGGCAATACGGTACATCCAGGAATAAAGCTGACTTTCTCCTTTGAATTTTTCAATATTCCTGTAGATTTTTATAAAGGTGTTCTGTAATATATCATCGGTGTCCTCGTGATCTTTGGCCATATTCCTTACATGCCAATACAGCCGCTCCTTGTAACAGGACAGAAGTTCTTTGAAGGCCTCGTTTCTGGTAATGGGGTTTTTTAAATTCTCAAGTAATAAGGAGTCCTCCTTTTTCAATGATATCGTTTAAAATTAAGTTGTTAAAGTTATTGAAAAGTTTTTTGCAATTCGAACAAATAGATATTCAATATTGTAGGAATCTTGTAGGAATTTAGATTTAGAAATAAGATGAAATACATAAAAACAAGATAAAAAGCATTTTTATTTTGGTAAAACCAATTTTAATATTATATTTGAGTATCAGAAAATGATTTAATCTTTTTTTGCCCCAAGTAATTAAAATTGAATCGGCTATTTTTTCATTGTCCCCCCAATGAAAAATGTTTTAAAAATGGATGGACCTACTTCATCCATTTTTTTGTTAAAAAAATTCTCCCAGATCCTAATGAGGGATCAAGCCTAATTGTTGTGGACTAAGCATAAATATTGGATAATCTGTACAGGAAGAATTCTATATTTTTTACTCCTCTGAACCGTCCTCTAAAAGATTTATTATTGCATTGAATGATTCTCATTTCCTGTTTACGCTTATTAGTAATATCCAGGATAATGGATTGTAAAATTTTTAATCAAAAGATTGCATTTCAACCAACTTTCTGTAAGTCCCATTAAGGGTAATTAAATTCTCATGTTTTCCCTGCTCTACAATTTCCCCCCTATGCATTACTACTATCATATCAGCATTCTGAATTGTGGAGAGCCTGTGTGCAATTACAATGGAGGTTCTATTTTTCATCATATTTTCCAGTGCCTTTTGTACCAGCTTTTCACTTTCAGTATCCAGTGCTGATGTGGCTTCATCCAGAATCATTATCGGTGGGTTTTTAAGCACTGCCCGGGCTATAGATAGTCGCTGTTTCTGGCCGCCGCTTAGTTTATTCCCACTGTCCCCTATATTGGTTTCCATGCCTTTGGGAAGATCTTTAACAAATTCCCAGGCATTCGCAATTTTTAAAGCCTCTATAACTTCTTCATTTGTGGCGGTTACTTTTCCAAGGGAAACATTATTTTTAATAGTATCGTTAAACAAAATAGAGTCCTGGGTTACCAATCCCATCAAACTTCTAAGGGAATGTTTGGTTATTTGCCTTATATCTGTTCCGTCTATTTTAATTACTCCTTCATTTACATCATAAAACCGGGTAACCAAATTTGCAATAGTAGATTTTCCACTTCCGGATTGTCCTACAAGAGCCACCGTGCTCCCCTTAGGTACGTGAAGGCTGAAGTTCTTCAGTACCAGTTCATCTTCGTATTTAAAACTGATATTTTCAATTGACACTTCTTTCTCAAAATCATTGATTATAATGGCATTTTCAGCATCTGTAAGGTTGGAAGGGGTTTCCAATACTTCTATGATCCGCTCTGCTGCCGCGTTCCCTTTTTTAACGCTATACGTTGCTTTTGAGATTTGTTTTGCAGGGGTCAGAATATTGTAAGCCAAACCCAAAAATGCAATAAAAGCAGCAGCATTTAAAGTTCCTTCTACCAGTACCATATTTCCCCCAAACCATAAAATTATAACAATTACAAAAATCCCAAGGAATTCACTGGCAGGGGAGGCCAGGTTTTGACGGTTGATTAGGCTGTTCAGGATTGTATTAAGCTTATTAGTGGAATCCTGAAATTTTTTCTGAAACTTCCCTTCTGCATTAAATCCCTTGATGATCTTTAAACTTGAAAGGGTTTCTTCAACAATGGATAAGAAATGTCCGTTTTCTTCCTGAGCTCTGCTCGATTGGGATTTTAGCTTTTTCCCAATCACAGATATTATAAACCCTGATATTGGTAAGAATATAAATACGAAAATAGTAAGTTTCGCACTAATCAGTAACATTGCAATTATGGTGAAAATAATGGTCAATGGCTCACGAACGATAAGTTCCAGTATAGATAAAAACGAAGTTTGAACCTCATTCACATCTGCGGTAATCCGGGAGATCGTGTCTCCTTTTTTCTTTTCAGAAAAATAAGAGATCGGTAATTCAAGGATCTTTTTGTAGACAGCATCCCGAACATCCCGCAGAACGCCATTCCGAAGAAAAGTGATGAAAAAGGCAGCCAGATAACCAAAGAGATTTTTCAGAAAAAACAATGAAACTATAATTGCGCAAATGAAGATAAGGGCAGAGACTTCATCTTCAGCCACGCGTTGGCTTACATTATAATTAAAATAATCTATGGTAAAGTCTTTGATGCTGGTAATGCCTTCCCACTCCGGTTTTTCAACTACACGTTTACTTTTATCGAATAATATATCTATTACAGGGATAAGTGCAATAAAAGATAAGGTGCTAAACAGGGCATAAAATATATTGCAAATAATATTAAGTACAGCAAAACGCTTGTAAGGCCTTGCATACTGAAGGATTTTTCTGAAATATGTCATTTATTTTTAATTAATCCAGGTGTAGATCAGATTTTATTTTTACTATTTTTTCTTTCAATTGCTGGCTGGCTTCTTCAAATTCTTTAACGGAGTTTAATTCACTATTCACACTGATGTAGAATTTGATCTTAGGTTCTGTTCCACTTGGGCGTGCTGCAATTTTAGTACCCTCTTCGGTATAATAGATCAACACATTGGATTTTGGAATATCCAGGCTATGTTTGGTATGATCCTGAAGATTTTTTGCTTCAGAAGATTGATAATCTTCAATTAAAACAATTTTCTCTCCATTGATTTCAGTAAGCGGGTTTTCTCTTAAATCCACCATCATTTGTTTTATCTGTGATTCTCCGTCCATTCCTTTTTTCACCAGGGAAATAAGTTCTTCCCGGTATAATCCATATTCGGTATAAAGTTCAAGAAGCTTTTCGTAAAACGAACTTCCGTTAGCTTTCATCTGGGCTGCAATTTCGCAGGCAAGTAGGGTAGCGGTGGAAGCATCTTTATCCCTTACAAAATCGCCTACCATATATCCAAAACTTTCTTCACCACCTCCAACAAAATCCAGGTCCGGGTGGTCTTTGATCAATTTCGCGATCCATTTAAAACCGGTAAGAACCTCGTGATATTGAGCAGCATAGCTTTCTGTAATATTTTTAAGCATCGGCGTAGAAACAATCGTGGAGGCCACAAAGGAGTTATTATTCAATTTCCCTTCTTTTTTCCATTGCTCCAGCAAAAACCAGCTCATCACTACCATGGTCTGGTTTCCATTAAGAAGTATCAGGTTATTGTTTAGATCTCTCACGGCAACCCCAAGGCGATCTCCATCAGGATCGGTTCCAATCACGATGTCTGCATCTTTTTCTTCAGCAAGTTCCATCGCCATTCTAAGGGCTTCAGGTTCTTCAGGATTGGGTGATTTTACTGTGGGAAAATTTCCATCTGGTTTCTCCTGTTCCTTCACGGTAAAAACATTGCGGTAACCTGCTTTTGCAAGAACTTGAGGATTTACGGTAGAGGAAGTTCCATGAAGGGAAGTGAAAACGATCTTTAGATTATCTTTTGCTGTTGAAGAAGTATCAAAACTTCCATTTTTAACTGAAGCTTCAATAAAAGCATCATCTACTTTTTTATCTATAAATTCTATCAGATCTTTGTTCGCTTTAAAATTGATCTCACTATAGTCAAGCTTTTCGATCTCCTGCATGATCATACTGTCCTGAGGTGGTACCAATTGTCCTCCATCCTGCCAGTAAACCTTATAACCATTATATTCCGGGGGATTGTGGCTTGCAGTAAGCACAATTCCACAGTGGCAATCCAAATATTTTACAGCAAAAGAAAGTTCCGGAGTAGGGCGCAGCTCTGAAAACAGAAATACCTTAATGCCATTTGCAGAAAAAATATCAGCGACTATTTGAGCCAGTTCCTTACTGTTTTTACGGCAATCGTAAGCAATCGCCACTTTTAAAACATCTCCTTTAAATTCCTTTTTAAGTATGTTCGAAATTCCCTGAGTGTTTTTTCCGAGGGTGTATTTATTGATCCTGTTTGGCCCAACACCCATAATATCACGCATTCCTCCTGTACCAAAAGAAGTGTTCTTATAAAAACTTTCTTCCAGTTCTTTTGGGTTGTTGTCTATAAGATATTGAACTCTTTCACGTGTTTCCTTGTCGAAAGTATCAGAAAGCCAGGCTTTGGCTTTGGTAAGTATCTCAGATTTTATTTTTGACATCACTAAAATTTTAGAAACAAAAATAAGAATTTTATGCCGGGAGTGATTAATTTATCCCCGTTGTTTTGCTAATCAAATACCTATCTTTTTCACGTTTGCTTCTTAAAATGAGTTCTCCAAGGAATCCTGCAAGAAAAAACTGGGTTCCTATCACCATAAGGATAAGTGCGATGTAAAACCATGGATTATCCGTTACGAGGATATTGGGCTGGTTGTGATACATTTTATAAAGTTTGGAAAGGCCTATCCAGGTTGCGGCAATAAATCCAAAAAAGAACATTAATACCCCAAGCGCACCAAAAAGGTGCATTGGTCTTTTTCCAAATTTTGACAAAAACCAAATGCTTATAAGATCCAGGAAGCCATTGATAAAGCGTTCCATTCCAAATTTGGTTTTGCCATATTTCCTGGCCTGGTGCTTTACCTCTTTTTCTCCAAT
The DNA here is from genome assembly GCA_051751125.1 of Bacteroidota bacterium. Classification (GTDB taxonomy): domain Bacteria; phylum Bacteroidota; class Bacteroidia; order Flavobacteriales; family Flavobacteriaceae; genus Gillisia. Next base: position 38,981 of record JBNJKO010000016.1, on the reverse strand, counting down.
TTTTACAAAACCCGCATTTTTAGCCAGTACAGGTATATAACGATGCATTTCTCCATACACATCAATGTTTTTAATAACACGCTTATTATAAGCTTTTAGCCCACAATTAAAATCATGAAGTTTTACTCCGGAGGTTTTCCGGGCTGCAGCGTTAAATAATTTTGAAGGCAGATTCTTGGATAAAACCGAATCATATCGCTTTTTCTTCCAACCGGAGATCAGGTCGTAATTTTCCTTTTTAATCAGATCATACAATTCAGGGATTTCCTCTGGATTATCCTGTAAATCTGCATCCATAGTGATCACAACATCACCTTTGGAAGCAAGAAAACCGGCATGAAGAGCCTGTGATTTCCCATAATTTCTGTTGAATTTAATGCCTTTTACTGCAGGATCTTTCAATGCTAAATCTGAAATGGTGTTCCAGGATTCATCAGTACTCCCATCATCGATAAAAATTATTTCATAGGAATAGGAATTGGACTGCATCACAGATACAATCCAATTATATAATTCCGGTAAAGATTCTTCCTCGTTTAAAAGAGGAATAACTATGGATAATTGCATAAATTATGCTCTATTTGGATCTTTTTCCTTAAATATTGCGGCTATTATTAAAGACAGGATTGCATAAAGAACTATGGAAAAAGCAAATCCCATAAATATGTTTTTCCAAGCGAAAGGATTATTTCCTTCTTGTTGAGCAATAGCGGCATCTATTTGACTCTGTTGCGCACCAAATCTCTCCATCATTTCACGACTTGCTTCCAGGGTCATTTCCTGCACATATTGAGCAGCTTCCGGATCTATGAAATTAAAAAGGATCCCGGTGAAAATTATTGAAATAACCGAACCAAGAAGAACGGTAAAGAAAAATGCAGAAAATGCACTTTTAAAAGAAAAGAAAGGTTCAGGATCAATAGCTTTGACCTGTTTTACAGCCATAATACCTATTGAAAGAACAATCACAAAATTAATAAGAGTTACATACCATTTGGTAAACAATTCAAGATTTAGAGCATAGATGACAACAGAAATCAAAATTGAAATTACGCCTAAATAAAGTCCGTAAGGGACAATAACAGATTGTAAAGATTTTTTCATTAAATTAAATATTGGTTATGTGGCATTAGTAAACAAATATAGGAAAACGTTACATACCGCTGAATTTTAAGTGTAAATTGAAGTCTTTAAAAATTTCCTTGGGTTTTTGTTTGTTATTTGGTAAAATTACTTAAATTTGCGACTCGAAAAACGAACACGATTTTAAAGAATAAATAGATGAAGCAGGGAATCCATCCGGAAAATTATAGATTAGTAGCATTTAAAGACATGTCTAACGAAGAAGTCTTTCTTACTAAATCTACCGCGAACACTAAAGAAACTATTGAAGTTGAAGGTACAGAGTATCCATTGGTAAAAATGGAAATCTCAAGAACCTCTCATCCTTTCTACACTGGAAAATCCAAATTACTGGATACAGCAGGTAGAATTGATAAATTCAAAAATAAATACGCTAAATTCAAGAAATAAGTTTCTTGTTTTTAAAAATACCAAAGCCTTCAGAAATGAGGGCTTTTTGTTTTGTAATATTCTTTTTGTTTTTAAATTATGATCCCTTTTGACTAACACTTCTTTTTTTATTTTTCCTTGTACCTTTATTTAATATTTTTTTTTGGTACGAAATGAGCATAAGGAATACTCGGTAACATGTACATTTGAAACTATGCAAATTACTCTCCGTGGCAAGTGGGGGAGCAGTAAAAAAATAATAAATATCTACCTATGAATTATATTTTATTTGATGGATCGGCAAGAAGACAGTTGCTACCTTTTACGTTTACCCGCCCTGTTGCAGATATTAGAGTAGGGATTCTCACTATTCGTGAGAAATGGGAACGACTTTTAATGACAACTACTTCTACCATTACCGAAGATTATTTATCTTCCAAATGGCCCATGGTGGAAATGCCGGAAAATATAATGATCAATGCTTCCTACCTTCCCACTCCTGAATTTTTGTTTCAAATTGAGAATCTCGAAGCAAATCAGGCAATATTTCATGGAGAAGAAATTGTCGCTTTTTTAACACTTGAAGATCAGGAGGTGGAATTTGACAAATTTACACAGCTTGAATTACAGGGAGATATTTTTCAAATTAAAAATACCTGGGATATTTTTTCAAAAAATGGTGAAGCGATTGCTGCCGATTTTGAGATGATCACCAAAAACAGGAATAGCGAGCCTATTTCAACCTCTAACAATGTTCTTTCAGTCGAAAATATTTTCATAGAAAAAGGGGCGAAAGTTGAATTTTCTACTTTGAATGCTTCTGAAGGACCTATCTATATTGGGGCAGATGCAGAGGTGATGGAAGGTTGCTTGGTTCGTGGTCCTTTCGCACTTTGTGAAAATTCTGTTTTAAAAATGGGTTCTAAAATTTACGGACCTACGACCGTTGGCCCATTCTCGAAGGTTGGGGGAGAGGTTAATAACTCCGTTATTTTTGCCTATTCCAACAAGGGGCATGATGGTTTTTTAGGTAATTCTGTAATTGGGGAATGGTGTAATCTTGGTGCTGATACCAACACTTCCAATTTAAAAAACAATTATGCCGAAGTTAGGCTTTGGGATTATGAATCGGAAGGTTTTGCCAGAACAGGTTTGCAATTTTGCGGATTGATGATGGGAGATCACAGCAAATGCGGAATTAATACTATGTTCAATACTGGAACTGTGATTGGTGTAAGCGCAAATATTTTTGGAAGCGGATTTCCCCGAAATTTTATTCCCAGTTTTAGCTGGGGAGGAAGTGGTGGAATGACGACATACAAAACCATTAAAGCTTTTGAAGTTGCAGAAGTTGTTATGAAACGAAGAAATATTGATTTCACTAATGACGATAAAGCAATTTTAGAACAGGTTTTTGATGAAACTAAAAAGTGGAGAAAAGATTAAATACCGCTTGAGTTTTTTTTAGAAATTTTTATAAAATTAAAGATATGTGTTCGACTATCTATACTTCATACAATTTTAATAACCCGATAATAGTGGGTATATTTGCAAGCCCTAATTTCAGGGATAATTCTAAATAAATCAGGTGATGAGCAATCCTAAAAAAGTGGCTTTTTATACCCTGGGCTGTAAGCTCAATTTTTCTGAAACGTCCACCATTGCGCGTTCCTTTAGAGAGGAAGGTTTTCAACGTGTTGATTTTTCTGAATCTGCCGATATTTATGTGATCAATACATGCTCTGTTACCGAAAATGCCGATAAGCGTTTTAAAACCATCGTAAAACATGCCCAAAAGGCAAATGAGGATGCTTTTGTAATTGCCATTGGCTGTTATGCTCAGCTAAAACCCGAAGAATTGGCCGATGTTGATGGTGTAGATATGGTTTTAGGTGCTTCGGAAAAATTCAAGATCACCGATTATCTAAATGATCTCACCAAATCTGAATTTGCTGAAATCCATTCCTGCGAAATTTCAGAAGCCGATTTTTATGTTGGTGCCTACTCTTTTGGAGACAGGACCCGGGCATTTTTAAAAGTTCAGGATGGTTGTGATTATAAATGTACGTACTGTACCATTCCTTTGGCAAGAGGAATTTCCAGAAGTGATAACTTGGAGAATGTTTTAAAGAATGCTTCAGAAATTTCGGCAAAAGGGATAAAAGAGATCGTACTTACCGGAGTGAATATTGGAGATTATGGAAAGGGGGAATTCGGGAATAAAAAACATGAACATACTTTTCTAGATCTGGTAAAAGCTTTGGATAAAGTTACGGGAATTGAGCGTTTACGAATTTCTTCAATAGAACCGAACCTTTTAAAAAATGAAACAATTGATTTTGTGGCCCAAAGCAATTCGTTTGTTCCTCACTTTCATATTCCGTTGCAAAGTGGCTCCAATGAGATCTTAAAAGCAATGAAACGACGGTATATGAAGGAATTGTATATTGACCGGGTTACTCAAATAAAAGAGGTAATGCCCAATGCCTGTATAGGTGTTGATGTTATTGTTGGTTTTCCGGGAGAAACGGAAGAAAACTTTTTAGAGAGCTATAATTTCCTGAACGAACTGGATATTTCCTATTTGCATGTATTTGCTTATTCTGAAAGGGAAAATACTGAAGCAGCAGAAATGCCGGAAATAGTTCCGGTACGTGTACGAAAAAAACGTAGCAAAATGCTAAGAGGGCTTTCAGCAAAAAAGCGCAGAGCTTTTTATGAAAGTCAGTTAGGGACTTCCCATACCGTTCTTTTTGAAGGTGAAAATAAAGAGGGGTACATCCATGGATTTACAGAGAATTATGTTAAGGTAAAAACTCCCTGGAATCCTGAACTGGTTAATACCCTGCATGATATTGAACTTGAAAAAATAGATGAAGACGGATTGGTGCGTTTCAACTACAAAAATTCTTCTATAGCGGTTTAAATATTTATTCCTACAGGTAAAAGATCTTTATACTTCCTTCTGTGTTTTCTAATAAATGTCGCAATTTCAGGACTTGTTGGTACAACCCTGTCTGTCCCTTCCTTGATTTGTCCTAATAATTTTTCCAAAAATGGCTCTAAGTAGCCTTCATCTTTTAAAGGATCCGGCATCCTTAACTTTGTAAGAAATATTTTTCTTTCCTGCTGGGCATATTCTACCGTGATCAATTCGTTTTGTATGACAGCCTCAAACTGTCTTAAGAATTCATTGTTTGTAATTACAATCTCTACATCATTCATCGTCTTTAAAATTTAGTTCAACTTTTCCTTTCCAAAAATATGAAGGCTATTATATTAAAATATTATTTTTTATTTCTGCTAGTCCTGTTTTTCAGAAAAAATCTTTAAATTAAGTATTATGGCAGATTTTAACCCCAATTCAAAATGATCTGGTTATTTTTATCTTTTATATACCTTGTAAGCATTGCTGCTATTTGATAAGGTTTTCTGAGACCTAAGTTTTTTTCTCTATTTCAGATAATAAAGGTCATTAAACAATTCAGAAAGAATTTATCCCATATTCTGTAAAGATAAGACTTTAATTCGCAAAATTTGTAAGTGATAAGGGTCAAAAATCACCTGGATTAAATAGAAATGTTAATCTATCCAATGATTTTTTTTCTCGATAACTCCTTAAAATTGATTCTTTTTGAGAGTATCTTTTATTTGTCTTTATGGTATAAGAGGGAAAAATAACTGTAATTTTGAAATTGAATTTTAAACCCTCAATGAGAGTTTAATTCTTCGAGGCTTGCCCGAATCGTTCAGGCGGGCCTGCCTCGAATTTTTTAAAGTATTTTCCAATTCATACCTTGTGGCTTACCCCGAGGTTTTTGATTTTTAATTTGATCTTTCAGTATAATATCCAAGTTTGAATGTTGAATAACAAGCAAATTATCCACGTTTATTTTATGCCAGGATTGGCGGCAAACTCATCTATTTTTGAATATATCAAACTGCCCGAGGACCAGTTTCAAATTCATTTACTGGAATGGATAATTCCCTCTACCGAAGAATCCCTCGCCCATTATGCGCAAAGGATGAATAAATATATAAAGCATGATAATATAGTACTTATAGGTGTTTCTTTTGGCGGTATTATTGTGCAGGAGATGAGTAAATATTTAAATTTAAAGCGACTTATTATCATTTCAAGCGTGAAATGCAGGGATGAACTTCCGCGAAGGATGAAGTATGCAGGGAAAACTGGTTTTTTTAAGCTTATCCCCACTAGTTTGGTAGATTACGTTGACCAGCTTGAAAAAATTGCCGTTGGAGATTATATAACCAAAAGAGCTCAGCTTTATAAAAAATACATATCCGTTAGAAATACCAAATATTTGGATTGGGCTATAAAAAATATGGTACTATGGGATTGTGATAAACCTATTGAAGGAATCATTCACATTCACGGGGATAAGGATGAAATTTTCCCTCACAAATATATAAAAGGTTGTATTACATTAAAAGAGGGCACTCACATTATGATTATAAATAGGTATAAATGGTTCAATAAGCATTTACCTGGAATCATTATCAACGAAAAACTTAGTTAAACATTATAAAAATATAAAGATGAAAATTTTAAAAGTATTATTGATGAGCGTTGGATTTATTGCTGTTTTAGCGGTAAGTATCCAGGCTGTGCAGGAAGGTCCAAATACGGATAATGATCTAAATGAAGAAAAGGCGGAAAAGGTAACGGGAGATTATAATATTTATGCCTTACCAATGCCAGAGAATTTAAATTTTGGAGGAGAACTTGTTCCCATCGAAGATCCGGATGTTTATGAGCGTATGGATAGGGAATTGCTTGTAAATACCTATTGGCAATCAAATGCGTTGTTGTTGCTTAAAAGAGCCAATAAATATTTCCCGGTAATTGAGCCTATTTTGAAGGAATATGGAGTTCCGGATGATTTTAAATACCTGGCGGTTATAGAAAGCGGATTAACTCAGGCTGTTTCGCCTGCACGTGCAGTGGGTTTTTGGCAAATTATGGAAGGAACAGGGAAAGATTATAAACTGGAAATCAATGATAATGTAGATGAGCGCTACCACATAGAGAAATCAACCAGAGTGGCTTGTGAGTATCTTTTAAAGTCTAAAGAGCGATTTGGAACCTGGACAATGGCGGCGGCGGCATATAACGCTGGAAACACAGGTGTTTTAAGGCAGCTGGAGCGGCAGGAGGTGAATAATTACTATGATCTTTTACTTGGTGAGGAAACAGGCAGATACGTTTTTAGAATCATTGCCCTAAAGGAAATCATGAAAAACCCGAAAAAATATGGGTTTAACTTTTCACAGGAAGACCTGTATTCCCATATTGAAACAAATACTATGAAAGTAGATACGCCTGTTTCTAATTTTGCAGCTTTTGCACAAAGGTTTGATATTAATTATAAGATTTTAAAAATTCACAATCCGTGGCTTCGGGAAGCACATCTTAACAATAGATCTGGTAAAATGTATGAAATTGAAATTCCGAAAAAGGGAGCTTATCCGGTTGGCATTTAATATTTGAAGAAACAAATGAATTATATCAGAGTTTCTTCAAGGAAACAAAGATAAAATACAAGGGAAATACTTAGTTCAAAGCTACGGTTTCCCTTTCTGCATTATAAGAATTAGATTCAAGTAAGTGATTTGCGATCCCGTCAAAAATAGAATTATAATTCATATCAAAGGATTCTTCAAAGCTCTTTCCGAAAGGATGAGTAACACCCCGTCTTATATCCAATATTTTTTTATTCCCATCTATTAAAAAAGTGGTGGGAAGCCCAAGAGAATGTTTCAACTTGCTAATTACGTAAGAATCCTGATTGTTCATTTCATTCACATAAAGCACTTTTATGTGTTCATTGTATGATTTTGCCATTTTCTTTGTAGTTTTATGATCGTCCCAAAACAGGATCACAAAATCTATTTTATCATTGTATTTTTCAGCCAGTTGATTAATTGCTGGGGTTTCACCTTCAGATGAGATACACCAGGAAGCGTAAGTAATCAAATACATAGGTTTTTTAAATTCGTACAACGAACTTTCCTTTTTGTTTAGGTTATTGAATTTGAAGTTGTCCATATAACTACCCTGCAACCCATGTTCAATAAGTGAATCAAAAAGTCGGTTTGCTTCCTCATAATCTCTTTGATAGTAGGCAGCTTTTGCGTTTTGATCGTATTTTGGTAAGTGGGCGGCAAGTGCTTGGGAAAAGAACAAACGGGTCTCATCTGTTTGTCCTAAAACAGGATTGGAAAGGGAAAGTAAGATAATTAGTAGGGGTAAAAGTCTTACCATATTTGGTATTTACATCTTTGTAAATACAAATTTAGACAAGAAGAAAGCCCTAAAGAAAACTATTCGTTAAAGGGCTTAAATATTAGACTAACTACACTAAGAAAAATAAAGGATGGTATTTTCAACAATAGAGAAGGTTATATCTTCTTCATTTGTTGTTTCATCATTGTGATTTGCTCTTTCAGCATTCCGTGCTTGTCAAGTTTTTTTGCTTCTGTTAGAAGAATTTGAGCTTCCCTTTTACGCCTTTTGGTCATTGCTATTCCGGCCAGATTAAGTTTGGCCATAGCCAGATCCTGATCCATTGCCAAGCCTAATTTGATTGCTTTTTTGAAATGTTTCTCTGCTTTGGTGATATTGGTTTGTGAAAGCATAAGACCATGGAGGTACCAAAAATACCCTTGTTGCTTCCTTGTAAGAGCCGCTTCAGGATTTTTTATTTTATCAAGCCATTTTTTTGCACCGGGAAAATCCTGTTTTCTCAGCCTTAAAAATGCCAGTAAAATAATTTCATTTTTAAAATACAGGAATATAAAAATAAGGGAAAGAAGGATGTACATGATCCCATTCCCAATGTTTCCAAGGAAAAATTGCCAAATAGCAACTGCTATTATTATTCCGGCTAAAACTAATTTGATATTTTTGTTGAACATATTGGCTTTTATTTTAAGCCCGCAAAGTTAATAAAAACAATTACAAATTATTTTTATTTAGGTTTTGCAGTACATAAAAGTCTTTGTATATTTGCCCGCAGTTTTAAGGAAAGAATTAAAACTAATTTAACTAAGGTTTCTACTGAAGAATTAAAGATAATTAAAATGAAAAGAACGTTTCAACCATCTAAGAGAAAAAGAAAAAACAAGCACGGTTTCAGAGAGCGCATGGCAAGTGTGAACGGAAGAAAAGTGTTAGCTAGAAGAAGAGCTAAAGGCAGAAAAAAAATATCGGTATCTTCTGAAACTAGACATAAACACTAGTGAAAATTAGTTTCCAAATAATAAGGTGTTACTTTTTTAAGTAACGCCTTTTTTTATACCTAAGAGCTTCCTATTTTTATAAAATCATAAATCACCTTGTTAAAATGCCTAAAAACACACAACTTAAAACTATTTTAATAATCGGTTCAGGCCCTATAGTTATTGGTCAGGCTTGTGAATTTGATTATGCCGGTGCACAATCTCTAAAATCCTTGCGGGAGGAGGGAATAAAAACCATTCTTATCAATTCCAACCCGGCTACTATCATGACCGACCCTACAATGGCCGATCATGTGTACCTTCTTCCACTTACAACCAAGTCGCTTATTACCATCCTTAAAAATCACCCTGATATAGATGCGGTACTTCCAACTATGGGAGGTCAAACAGCTTTAAATCTTTGTATTGAAGCTGATGAAAAGGGAATTTGGAAAGATTTTGGAGTAAAACTGATAGGGGTAGATATAGATGCCATCAATATTACTGAAGATCGTGAGAAATTTAAACAACTCATGGGAAGGATCGGGATTCCTGTTGCTCCTGCAAAAACGGTAACTTCCTTTTTGCAAGGAAAAGAAGTTGCTCAGGAATTTGGTTTTCCATTAGTAATCCGTGCGTCTTTCACATTGGGTGGTAGTGGTGCTTCTTTTGTTCACCGGGCAGAAGATTTTAATGAATTGCTCACTATGGGACTGGAAGCTTCCCCAATTCACGAGGTTCTTATAGATAAAGCTTTGTTGGGCTGGAAGGAATATGAACTGGAATTGCTTCGGGATAAGAATGATAATGTTGTAATAATTTGTTCTATTGAAAATATGGACCCAATGGGGATCCATACAGGAGATTCTATTACTGTAGCTCCTGCAATGACGCTTAGCGATACCGCCTATCAGAGAATGCGCGATATGGCCATCAAAATGATGCGTAGCATTGGTGATTTTGCTGGTGGCTGTAATGTTCAGTTCGCGGTGAGCCCCGATGAAAAGGAGGATATAATTGCCATCGAGATCAACCCGCGTACTTCCCGGTCTTCGGCTTTGGCATCTAAAGCTACGGGATATCCAATCGCAAAAATAGCATCTAAACTGGCTATAGGATTTACCCTGGATGAACTTGAAAATCAAATCACCAAAACTACTTCCGCTTTATTTGAGCCAACGCTGGATTACGTGATCGTGAAGATTCCAAGATGGAATTTTGACAAATTTGAAGGAAGTGATCGTACCCTTGGGCTTCAAATGAAATCTGTAGGGGAAGTGATGGGAATTGGAAGATCTTTTCAGGAAGCCCTTCACAAAGCTACCCAATCTCTCGAAATAAAACGGAATGGACTTGGTGCAGATGGTAAAGGAGAGACCAAATATGACCAGATAATTGAAAAATTAACCTATGCCAGCTGGGATAGGGTTTTTGTTATCTACGATGCTGTTCAGGCAGGAATTCCGCTTAGTAGAATTCACGAAATCACCAAGATCGATATGTGGTTTCTGAAACAATACGAAGAGCTCTATGCTCTTGAGGTAGAAATTTCAAAATATGATATAACTTCATTGCCTAAAGACCTGATGCTTGAGGCTAAACAAAAAGGATTTGCAGACAGGCAGATTGCTTATATGCTGAAATGTTTAGAAAGTGAGGTTTATAACCGGCGTGATGAACTTAATATTAACAGGATATTCAAATTGGTAGACACCTGTGCTGCCGAGTTTAAAGCGGAAACTCCTTATTATTATTCCACCTTTGAGGCAGAAATAGAAACTGCCGACGGGAAGCGCTATGTGGCTAATGAAAGCAAGGTAACCGATAAGAAAAAAATTGTGGTTTTAGGTTCCGGGCCCAATAGAATTGGTCAGGGGATAGAATTTGACTACAGCTGTGTGCACGGGGTTTTGGCGGCCTCGGAATGTGGATACGAAACCATCATGATCAATTGTAATCCAGAAACGGTTTCTACAGATTTTGATGTAGCCGATAAGCTCTATTTTGAGCCGGTTTTCTGGGAACATATATATGATATTATTCGTCACGAAAATCCGGTTGGTGTGATCGTTCAGCTTGGAGGACAAACTGCACTGAAACTAGCTGAAAAGCTGGATCGTTACGGAATAAGAATTATGGGGACCAGCTATAAAGCGTTGGATTTAGCCGAAGACAGAGGAAGTTTCTCGAAATTACTGGAAGCAAATGATATTCCATTCCCAGAATTTGGTGTAGCTGAAACTGCAGAAGAAGCGCTTGCAGTTGCCGAAAAACTGGATTTCCCTATCCTGGTTAGACCATCCTATGTTTTGGGAGGACAGGGTATGAAAATTGTTATCAATAAAAATGAACTGGAAGCTCACGTTATAGATCTTCTCAGGTCAATTCCAAATAATAAATTATTGCTGGATCACTATCTGGATGGCGCTATTGAAGCAGAAGCCGATGCGATTTGTGATGGTGAAAATGTATATATCATTGGAATAATGGAGCATATTGAGCCCTGTGGTATTCATTCTGGAGATTCAAATGCATTACTTCCTCCTTTTAATTTAGGAAACCTTGTAATGCAACAAATAATAGATCATACCAATAAAATTGCGATTGCATTAAATACCGTGGGACTGATCAATATTCAGTTTGCGATTAAAGACGACAAGGTGTACATCATTGAAGCTAATCCACGTGCATCACGTACAGTGCCTTTTATAGCTAAAGCTTACGGAGAACCCTATGTGAATTACGCTACCAAGGTTATGTTGGGTGAAAATAAGGTTACAGACTTTAAATTTAATCCACAGTTAAAAGGCTATGCCATTAAACAACCGGTATTTTCTTTTGATAAATTCCATAAGGTTAATAAGCAGTTAGGGCCTGAAATGAAAAGTACGGGAGAAAGTATCCTTTTTATAGACAGCCTTAGAGACGATGCGTTTTATGATCTGTATTCCAGAAGAAAAATGTATTTGAGCAAATAGGTTTAAATTTAATTTTCAAACGACAAAGGCTGCCTGAATTGGCAGCCTTTGTCGTTTGAAAATTATTGGAAGATTATTTTTTGCTCAACTCAATTATTTGAACTGTATTACTGCCATCGGTTGATTTCCATAATTGTTTATCCTTTTTATTCGTAATAACGAACCAGGTTTTGTCAAAATCAGATCTTTCTTTTGGGTTTGTGGTGGAAAGCGTTAAAATGTCATCTTGTAGTTGCCATTTAAAATTTAGCACATCGCTAAATTCATTGCTAAACATATTATACCTTATATTTTTTTCCCCGGTTCCATTCTTGTGCATCACAATTTCACCTGCATTTCTTGTGGTAACATTTTGACCTTTCTGATTATCGACTTCATAACGATCAACATTCCAGGTGCCAACAATTTTAGGACTGCAACTGGTAATAAATAAAGCGCATAAGGCTCCTACAAATAATGATTTTTTCATAACTTTTTTATTTTGAGACAAAGATACTATAAATTGCAGCCTTTACCGGGGTATAGGTATTATAGCCATCCATTTTCACTTAAATTTATGAAATGAGCATAATGGAAACTCGATACAAACACCAATGAAGATATGCGAATTGCATAAGACCCTAGAAAAACAATAAAATGAAAGAAATTATATTAACCTTTGGCGGATTATTTGGCAGCCTGGCTGTTATATTTGGCGCTTTTGGGGCTCATGCCCTTAAGAGACACTTTACAGAAGTTCAACTTAAGAGTTTTGAAACCGGAGTAAAATACCAAATGTATCATGCTTTGATGTTAATCATTACAGGAGTTAGCTTTCCATTTATTGAAACTTCGCAAATCCTGATGGCGTGGTGTTTTATCTTTGGAATCATACTTTTTTCTTTCAGTATCTATGGGCTTACTTTAAGTGATGCCCGTGGAAAAAAAATGAGGTTTCTGGGGCCTGTCACTCCTTTGGGTGGATTACTTCTGGTTATTGGCTGGATCCTTTTCACAATAAATGCAGCAAAATATGCCTTATACCTTTAGGTTATTCCAATTCCCCACTCCTAATCCAGTGTTTCCGGTATCTTTCAGCAAAAACAGCCACCAGGACAAGCTGTAAAATATGGTACAACATAATTGGTAAAAGCAATAATCCAAGGCTGGCACTGCTTCCGAAGATGATTTTTGCCATGACCGAACCATGAACCAGGGATTTTTTTGTACCCGCAAACCGCACAGTTATGGTATCTCTTAAGCTGAAGCCAAGAAGTTTACAAACGTACCCTGTAATACCATAGACTGCGAAGAAAAGAATCACAACAATAATCGATATTTTTAGCAAATCCATCATCTTAATAGATTCCAGAAGATTGGAATTGAAGGAATTGCTGAAACTGGAATATACGATAAGAATAATCACAGATTTATCGAACAGGCTCAACTTCCGGCTGTGTTTACGTGCAAGGTTTCCCAGAAAACGCTGAAGCAATAATCCAATACATAAAGGAAATACAATTTGCAGCAGAAGCTTGGTGATTATCTCAAGAATAGCGAATTCCCCGGTTTTCATAAGAAATAAACTCAGCCAAAGTGGGGTTACCAGAATCCCGATCAACCCGGAAATACTGGCATTAAAGATTGCAGTTGGCAGATTTCCTTTCGCAATTGCAACCATAACAACAGAGGATGATACCGTTGAAGGTAAAACCCCAAGAAAAAATATTGCCAGCCATAGGTCCGATTGAATTCCTCCTTCAAAAACCGGGATAAATATAAAGGTGAGTAGCGGAAACAGGACGAAAGTTGTAAGCTGAATTAAAATATGGGATGGATAGTTTAAAAAGCCCAATTTCAGGTCGGCAGGGGCAAGTTTTAGTCCGTAAAAGAAAAATATGAGTCCAATTCCTATATCTATAATAATTTCTAAAGGAAAATTGCTGAGTGCCGTTGGAGCTATATAAGCGAGTAAAATTGCACCAAACAATGCTATTATAAATCCGTTGGACTTCAATGAATATCGAGTTTTATATTATGATCATCCAGCAGGTGCATGTATTCTTCTGAAGAAAAATCAGTTTCGTGAAATTCCTTTTTTCTTTTAAATTTCATTTTTAAGCGTTTTATGCTTTTTACAAACCTCCGAACATCGTGATCGTTTTCAAGAATCAATCCTGGTACCGCAACCGATTTTCCGCTTTCATCTTTAGCAACCATGGTGAAATAAGAAGAATTACAGTGTTTTATCAGTCCTGTTTGAATATTCTCAGATTCAACGCGTATTCCAATAACCATAGAACTTTTACCTACATAATTTACCGATGCCTTCATCGTAACAAGTTCTCCAATTTCAATTGGCGCCAGGAAATCTACTGTATCTACACTTGCGGTGACACAATATACCCGGGAATGTTTTGAAGCGCAGGCAAATGCGATTTGATCCAGCAACGATAAAATATACCCACCATGAATTTTCCCATTAAAATTGGAACGGGAGGGAAGCATTAATTCTGAAATCTCTACTTGTGAATCGGTTATTTTTTTAAATTTTAAATTTTTCATCGGTCTCGAAAATGTGGGGATTGGGATTCTTCAACGTTACTTATAAAATATTTTGTATCACCCCAGAATATAAAAGTGGCATATCGCTCAACATAGGTGAGTTTTACATAGTTGCCTTCATTCTCCTGAAGTTTTTTAATAACATCCTTTTCATGATCCAATACAGAAAATTGAAAAATCTGCGCCCCGCTAATTCCCTGACTTATCTCACCTTCCCAGGTTTTGAAAATCACCCCTTTTCGGCTGAATTTAATAAGCTCTCCAGATCGGGTACCTTCACTGTAAGGAACAAAATAAATAAATGCGAAATATGCTATAAATAGAAAAAATATTCCGCCCAATATGTAAATCAGTGTTTTTTTCATTAGAATGCCAGGTATAATTTGTTTAAAAATGTTTCTATTTGCGAGGGTTCCAGCCATCGGGTTACAATAACAAGATCTTTTTCACGATCTATCACTATAAAATTCCCTCCAAAACCTGCTGCATAAAAAAGGTGTTCCGGAAGCTCTTTCCATTGCCTGCTCCCTTCTTTGTTAAGCCACCACATATATCCATAATTCGGATTTGGAGCAGAGGGTTGGATCGCTTTTTCTATTGCTTCTTTTGAAATTAACTGATGCCCATTCCAGTTGCCATTGTTTTCAAATAACAAACCAAATCTGGCCATATCTTCTGTATTGATGAACAATCCGCCTCCGGAATGACCACCACCGGTTACCGATTGCATTTTTAATCCGTCGATATTTACCCAGGCATTATCATATCCAAACCATCTCCAGGTTGTGGACGCTCCAATTGGATCCAAAATTTCTTCTTTTAAAACTTGCGGCAGAGGTTTTCTCCATATATTTAATAAAGAATAGGCCAAAAGGTTTACCCGTACGTCATTGTATTTAAAAACCGTCCCCGGTGCATTTAATTTTCTGTTTTTCCAGTCGTCAAGATCTCCGGTTGACGGCGGTCTGTCCGCCCAGTCATATCCTCCCCATAATTCTCCACTCCAGTCCGAAGATTGGTTTAATAAATGCTCCCAGGTTACCTGGCTGTTGTGAGCGCCATCAAATGTGCCGTCCCAAACATATTTTTTTACCGAATCTTGTACTTCTTCTATCAACCCCTTATCAATTGCCAGAAGTGCAGTAGTGGAAAGAAAGCTTTTGGTTACACTAAAGGTCATATCTACCCGTTTGGTATCGCCCCATTCTGCAATAATATATCCGTCTTTAAGAATTATTCCCGCAGGGCCACCCCGTTCTTTGGTGGGTCCTGAAATTTTATGAAATGGTTCCCTTTCAAAGCCTTTTAATATCGCCAATCTAAGATCCCTTGGTTCCGAATATTCGTTTTCGTGAGCAAATTTTATAGCCTGAATCAGGCTTTGTTCATTTAGTTCAAAATCTTTGGCATCCTTTTTTTCCCAATCTCCTGCATTGGGGAAATACTTGGTTTGTGCATTTGCAATTGTTCCAACTAAAAAGAAAAACAAAATCAACTTAGGGAAGTGGTACATATTAATTATTTTTTGGGTTTATTTCTTCTTCTATAAAGCTTTGCGTAATCCAGGTTTTATTGATTTTTTGTTTGGGTGAGATTCCTAAAACCTCCAGTTTATCGATATCCTTTATCAAATTTTGATTTCCGGTCAACTTTTTCATTGCCGTTTGATACGCGTTTGAGGTGGAGTCTAATCTTGTCCCGACTGTTTCCAGATCATCCAGCAATAATTTAAATTTATGATAGAGGGAAGCCGCATGTTTTGCGATTTCAGTTGCATTTTGCTGTTGTTTTTCATTGCTCCAAATGGTATCGATCGTTCTTAAAGTTGAAAGAAGGGTAGTGGGACTTACCAATAGAATATTTTTTTGAAAAGCCGTATAGAAAAAGGAGCTATCATTATTTTGAGCAAGGTAAAGAGCAGGTTCAATGGGAATAAACATCAGTACAAAATCCGGGGATTTTATCTTATGAATATCCTCATATTTCTTTGAACTCAATTCTAAAATATGGTTGCTCAATGATTTTACGTGTGCCTTTAAATATTTTGACTTAAGGCCTTCATGTTCCTCACTGGAATATTTCTCGTAGGCGGTTAAAGAGACTTTAGAGTCTATTACCATTCGTTTATCGTTAGGGAGGTGTATTACAACATCAGGCAGGGTTTTATTCCCATCTTCATCTGTATATGCTTTTTGAACAAAATATTCCCGATCCTTTACCAATCCCGATTTTTCCAGTACCCTTTCAAGAATTAATTCTCCCCAATTCCCCTGAGTTTTGTTTTCTCCTTTTAAGGCCTTTGTCAAATTATTGGCCTCTTCGCTTATTTTTATGCTTTGTTCGTTCAAATTTTTAAGATATTCCCCTAGCTGAGAATGGCGTTCTATAAAATCTGTGGTGTTCTTGTCTACTTTCTCCTCAAATATTTTAATCTTTTCATTCAGCGGATTTAATATATTCTGAATGTTTTCCTTGTTTAGCAAGGTGAATTTTTCCGATTTCTGATCCAATATTTTATTGGCAAGGTTTTCAAATTCTTTGGTGAACTTTTCCTGAAGCCTGTTGACTTCTTCTTTTTGTTCCAGGTTTCGTTGCTGAAGATTTTCAAATTCAGAATTCCTTCGGGTGAGTTCATCGCTTAAAAAGTCCTTCTCTTTTCTTATGGAATCACGTTCCCTCTCCGTCTTTTCAAGTTGAACAGCAGCCTCTGATTTCGCTGCTTGAAATTCTAATTTAAAATTGTCTAAATTATTGTTTGTTTGATTTTTATAA
Organism: Bacteroidota bacterium; assembly: GCA_051751125.1. GTDB lineage: Bacteria > Bacteroidota > Bacteroidia > Flavobacteriales > Flavobacteriaceae > Gillisia. The sequence continues at coordinate 21,933 of JBNJKO010000016.1, read as the reverse complement.
TCTTCTACCTGAAGTTTAAGTTGAATAGCTTGTTCCTTTAAAACTGCCTGCGCTCCTTTGTTTTTTAAGTTTGAAACCAGTCTTCCCAGGTAAATACCTAAAGCCAGAGCAAAAATAAAAATAAGTATAATTAAAAGCGTTTGGTTCATAGAGAAAATCAAATCGGTTTCTTCAAAGATACTTAATTGGTTTTCTTTATTTCAAATAAAATCCGATTAGAAAAACAAGAGATCTTAGGTTTTAATTTTAAAGGATTGGGAGATTTTATCAAAAAAAATAAGGTCTGATGGGAACATTCGTGAAAACACATCTTCTTCAATAAGTTGTTTTGGAGTCCCAACAGAAACTTTGTTTTGCTCCATGAGAATGATGCGGTCACATAGTTGCAGCGCCAGATTTATTTCATGTGTTGCAAACAGGATACTTTTTTTGGTTTGAACGGTAAGTTTTTTAAGCAATTTAAGTATATAGGCCTGGTGGTAAATATCCAAATGCGTTGTGGGTTCGTCTAAAATCACTAACGGCGTGTCCTGGGAAATGGCTCTTGCTATCAATACTTTTTGAAGTTGCCCGTCGCTTAGCTCGTAACATTTTTTATGCTGAAGATTTTCAATATCCACCAATTTTAAGGCATTCTGAATATAGTTCAGGTCATTTGAAGTTAAGGTTCCAATCCAGTTGGTATATGGTTGCCTTCCAAGGGCTATCAGTTCAAAAACGCTCAAATTTTTTGAGATAGGTTGTTCAGTAAGGACGATGCTTATCAATTCTGATAGCTTTTCAGAAGAAATGGATTTTAAAGGTTTTCCTTCGATAAGAATATCGCCTTTTAATGGTTCCTGTACTCCGCTAAGACTTCTCAGTAAGGTGGATTTTCCAACCCCGTTAATTCCTATAAGAGCCACAAGTTCACCTTCTTCAATTTCAATATTGATATTGGAAGCGATGAGGGTTTCCACTTTTTTGCTTCGATAACCTATTTGAAGGTTATCGGTGGCCAGGATGATATTTGAGTTGGTCGTTTTGATGATTAAAATAAAAATTTACGTTTTCGTACTAAAAGCCAGATTACTACAGGCGCTCCTATTAAGGACGTAATTGCGTTTATGGGCAATGTATATTGACTTCCCGGGAGTTGTGCTGCAATATCGCAAACCAGCATTAAAATAGCACCACCCATAATCACGGCGGGTAGCAAGATACGATGGTCGTTCACGGGGATCACTTGTCTTATCAAATGGGGCACCGCCAACCCAACAAATGCAATTGGACCCGCAAAGGCCGTAATGCTTCCTGCGAGTAAACTTGTAGCGATTATTATTACCATCCTGTTTCTGCTAATGCTCACTCCAAGACTTTTAGCATATTGTTCCCCTAATAATAACGTATTTAAATTTTTAATACAGGTAATCGCCAGTATTATGCCTGTAAACCAGAATATTGATAAAATTAAAACTTCCTCCCAGGAAAGGTTTCCAAGACTTCCAAAAGACCAGAAAACATATTGCTGAAGTTGTGTCGCCGGACTAAAGTAAGCAAGCACACTAACAACAGCTGCGGTTAGGCTGGCAAACATTAATCCAATAATAAGGATTGCCATAGTATCCCGAAGTTTTGAAGAAGCCAGTAAAACAGCTAAAAGTACAAGCAAACTTCCTATACTGGAGGCGATTACCAGGCTCCATTTTGAAAGCAGTAGGCCGGCCAAGGTTCCGCCAAACAGGGTAGCTCCCATTAAAATTATTGCAACCCCCAGACTTGCTCCGCTGCTTAGTCCTAAAACATAGGGTCCCGCCAATGGATTCCGAAAAAGTGTTTGCATTAATAAACCACTAACTGCAAGCCCCGAACCGGTAAGGATTGCAGTAAATACCTTAGGAAGCCGGTACTCCAGAATGATGTATCGAAAGCTATCATTGCTTACCTGTTCTTTAAAAACAGAAGCGAAAATATCCATTAAAGGAATATTTACAGAACCTAAACTGATATTTACAAGGGCTGTCAGAATTACTACCAGGAATAGGAGCAATAAAAGTCCGGTATATTTTTTTTGATTCGGCACTTATTCCAGTGGTTTAAAAAATACAGGTTCATATTCAGGAAGTAATTCCGGGTGAAAGATGGCGATAAGGTCTTTCAAAACGAGATCGGGCCGGTTTGGTGCCAGTTCGTAATAAATCGCCCCGCCGGTTTCGCCTAAAGTGTTGCTGTAGGTAAAAACCTGTTTGTTTTTTACGGCTTTAAATTGATTATAATGTACAGAGGATTCGTTTAACTGCTTAAAAGTTTTAAACTGTCCAGGTGCGATCCAGAAATCCGCATTTTGAGCTTCGCTTAATACAGTTTCAAATGCCAGGGCCATACTGCCGCTTCCGGCGGTGTTTTTGTAGATGTAATTTGCATTGGCATCTTTTAAAAACTGTGCAGACCAAGAATCTCCATACGGCACATACCACTGGTCTTTATACATAGATCCGCTTAAAACGGTCGGAATGGATGAGGCAGATTCCGCTAATTTTTTTGCATCCAGATAAGCAGTCTCAACTTTCTGGAAGTACGAAGTTGCTTCTTTGGTTTTATTGAACAAAGCGCCAAAAAACTTAATCCATTCTGCTTTTCCTAAAGGAGATTCTTCTGTCCAGTCTCCATTAAAGAGTACCGGGATTCCGCTTTTTTCTATGGTGCTAAATGTTTTATTTGTTCCGCTCACAGCAAAACCTACAACAGCTTCGGGTTGTAAAGCGATGAGCACCTCTGTATTGATATCCTCATTTTTCCCTAATTCTGTAATTTTACCGTCTTTGATCCTTTCTCTTGTTTTTTCAGAAGAAACGTACTCAAGTCCAGGAAATCCTATTAAAATCTTCTCCTCCTGAAGTGCTTCCAGGGAGGGAATATGTGTGGTGGAAGTCACTACAAGATTTTTTAGCGGAATGTTTATTTTATGATCGTAGTTTATAGATGGAGGCACTTTAGATTCTTCTTCAGCCAGCAAATAGGTGTAGGTTTTATCTGCTTCCGGCCAGGGATTTTTAACTTTTAGAACCTTAAATCCGTCGTATTGGATAATGGAAAATCCTTTAGCATACTCAATTGCCAGGGTATCTCCGGATAAAGCAATATCTGAAAATTCTTTCTTTTCGGTTTTACAGGAAAAGAAAATTACAGGAAAAAGTAGAAAAAGGATAATTTTCAAAAGATTTCGGTTTTGGCAGCAAAAGTAAGATTATTTAAAATTTTACTGTGTCAGGAAAGATAAATGTTTAATTTCGCATTGAAATTTTGGTTTGATCCGGTTTTATAAATATAAAACCTCATCGATTAAAAGGGAATCAGGTGATTCGTTATTCGAAGAATCCTGAGCTGTTCCCGCAACTGTAAGCTAAGTCCCGATTTTATTTGGGATGCCTGTTGTTACTACTTCTTAAACCACTGTCCTGTTCAAGGGATGGGAAGGTAAACAACAGGACGCAAGCCAGGAGACCTGCCACAATTCACTAATGTCAAACTTTCGGGATAAGAGTTTGGTGTAGTTTACTACATCTTTTTTCCTGGTAATAATCTAATTTTATGTACAAAAATCTATGGTTTTGTAGTGCCCTATTATGCACTGGTTTGTCGTTTTCACAACAAGCAGAAAATGATACAATTGAATCTTTAGAGGAAGTAGTTCTTATAGATTCAAAATTTGAGTTAAAACGCGAAAACAGCGGAAAAGTAGTGACTAAAATCACTGCAAAGGAACTGGAAAGAGCCGCGGGTCAAACTATTCCCGATGTAATTAACCGTGTGAGCGGTATCGAGATCAACGGCTCCAGGAGCAATGATGGTCAAAACCTTGGATATTATGTTAGAGGTGGAAGAAATCGCGAGGTAGTTATTATGGTAGATGGAGTTCAGTTGAGCGATCCATCCTCAATTTCAAATGATTTTGACCTTCGTCTTCTGCCATTGGATCAGGTGGCTTCCATCGAGATCATTAAAGGGGCTTCCAGTACTCTTTATGGCTCTGGGGCTGCAGCTGCCGTGATCAATATAACTACAAAAAAACCCGTTGACAAGAAAATAGGTCTTCAAGTACAATCTACTATGGGAACCAACCAGACGCAGCAAAATCAGGATTATGATATTGCACAGTTTGATAATGCGGTTGGATTGAGTGGACGGTTATCAAATTTTAACTATCAGGTAAATTTCAGTCACCGGTATTCAGAAAATATGTCGGCGGTGAAAGCCCAGGATGAGGATGTGAAATTTGAAGATGATCCTTTTTCAAAGCAAAATGTGTATGCCCGGGTTGGGTATAAGATAAGCGACCAGTTAAAATTCTATTTCTACGGAAATTTTGATAAGTTCAATTCCTCTTTTGATGATGCTTTCATGTATGCCGATGCCAATAATAAATTAAATAGTGAGCAATTCCGTACCGGAAGTCATTGGGAGGCTACTTATAAAAACGGAAGTTTCATCTTCAGCGACAGTTATTCAGAATTAGATAGGGAAATTGTTTCAGGTTTTCCTAATAAATATGACAGCAAAGTTTATGCTTTCGATACTTATAATAAATATATCTTTCATGATAAATTTCACACCGTAATTGGAGTAAATGGTGTTTTCAGCAGTTTTAACAGCTATAACATTCCATTTGGTGAAACTGAATTTCAGCAAAGCGTAAGTGATGAGGTTGCCAATTTTGATATAGTTGACCCATACGTAAATGTGGTGTATATCTCCGGATTTGGTTTTAATCTGAACATCGGAACCCGCTTGAATATTCACAGCGAATATGGTTCAAACTTCGTGTATAATATTAACCCTTCTTATAATTTTGATTTAAATGAAGGACGAATGAAGTTATTGGCTTCTTATAGCACTGCTTATATTACGCCTTCCTTATTCCAATTGTTCGATTCAAGCTATGGAAACAGGGATTTAAAGCCGGAGGATAGCCGCACCATTGAAGCCGGGTTTGAATATCAGCTGGATAAAATCACATTTAGCGGAGTTTACTTCAACAGGAATTCAGAAAATTTCATAGACTTTATAACTGTGGATCCTGAAAATTTCATTTCAGAATATCAAAATATTTCTGAAGAATTTACTTCCAAAGGAGTAGAGGTGGAGCTTAGCATCGCGCTTCTTGAAAATCTCAATTTTTCGGGAAATTATACTTTCACGGAAGCTGCCGAAAGATTTGCGCTGCGTATTCCAAAACACAAAATTAATGCACGGTTGCATTATCAGGTTAGTGAAAACACTTTTTCATCCCTTAGCTATCAGTTTAATGATACAAGGACCGACAGATTTTTCAACAATGAGACTTTCGTGAGTGAGCAAGTAGCGCTTGAAAGTTTTAATATTCTTGATTTTTACCTCAATCATAGAATAAGCGACAATCTTTCGTTGTTTGGTGGAATTACAAATATTACCAATGAAAAATACGAAGAGATCTATAGGTTTAATTCCAGAGGCAGAAATGCGAAAATAGGGGTTTTGCTTAATTTTTAATTCTTTCAGAATTGCTAGGAATCAGTGATTTTTCAAGAAATTAAAAATGGGATTCGATTTATTCGAATCCCATTTTTTGTTACTATAACTTTTTGCCTTATTCTTTGATAAGGTCTGGAATTTTGTCAATATACATTTTTTGATAGTCCAGGTTTCCCGCACCTGATTCGCTTATCATTTTAAATGGTGATTCTTCCGTTTTATAGGATCTTCGGTTACCTGAGATATGATCCAATGCTGCAGATAAAAGTGGTTCAGAAAGATCACCTAATGGTGCAAATTCATTTACATATTCAATTACCCTAACATCTGGTGGTAAACCACTAGTGTAATCTCCAATCCCATTGGCGTTTACTAATGTTAAGACCAAAGGTAACATAGCATAAGTATGAGTGGTATTTAAACTACTGCTTTCTCTATCAAAATTTGGAGCATCATAAATAGGAATTGAACCCTGGAATTTTCCAACTGTAGTAGTTCCCACGTGCACTACATCAATATGAGCTTTAAGTCCATTTATAACCAATTCACTGGCGGAGGCGCTTGAACCAGTTGCAATTACATAAACTTTATTTAAGTTAAGACTGTTAATATTTTCGCCGTTCCAGATCTTATTGTTGAAAAGGTTAAGTAATCTTTGGGGGTTATTTTCTTCAAATAACTTTTGATATTTTTCATTCCACTGTTGTTTTGCAAAAACCTTTCCTTCCAATTGTCCTGTTATCATACTGGCAAGATCTGTCGCAGTCTCAATGCTTCCTCCTCCATTATATCTTAGATCCAAAACAAGATTGGTAATAGCTTCATTCTTAAACTCAGCAAAAGCCGCATTAAGTTCAGAATCAAAATCTCTTGTAAAGCTATTATACATTAAGTATCCTACTTTCTCGCCATCAACATCTAAAGTTTTAGCTATATAAACAGGGTTCTCAGTATATTCCGCCTGGGTTAGGGAAATTGTTTGATCAAGATCCACCACATTTCCCTCATTTTCAATTCTTGCAAGGCCTATGGTAAGATTTGGTGAAGCAACTAGATCCCGGTAATTATTCAAAGTTAAATGTTCCCCATTTATTCTGTTAAAGACCATTCCTCGTTCTACGCCATTTTCGGCTGCAGAGGTATTTGGTAACACGTAGCGTACATATCCCAGAACTTTAGAATTGTCATTTGGATACACGCTTAAACCATAATCCATTCCTGGAGTGGTACTTATACCGCCTAACATATTTTCCAGTTGAATATAATCCGCTATTAATCGACTAAACCGATCCTGTGAAGCTTTTAATCCGTTATCAAAAAGGTCTTTGGGAGTTTCAAAGTTATCGAGAAAATCATTTTTATCTGCCTGGGAGGCAAAATAACTATCCGCAAGTTCAGGAATATCGGCTTTGTATAAATAAAATTCATTAAGACCGCGGTAAATAAAGTTTTCCACCACTAAATTGCGTTCTCCAGGAACCGGAGGTGTAGGGCCAATATCATCAGCATCATCCGAACAGGAGGTAGTAATGCCTACAAATAAAAAGGCAAGTAAAATAAGTTTGTAAAATTTCATAGGGTTTTTCATAGAATTTTTAATAGAAAGTTAAAAGTAATTACAATCTTGTAATCTGAAAAATATATTCTGTAACAAATTACTTTTATGATCGTCGTAAATATATGACGGTGAATTTAAACCAACGTTAAATGAATCAGAAAACCTTTCTTGGTGTTATCGATCCGGTTAAGGATAAAATGTACCGTTTGGCACTTCGATTGTTAATTTCCAAAGATTCTGCTGAAGATGCCACTCAGGAGGTTCTTTTGAAATTATGGGATCGGAAGAATAAACTCAAGGATTATGCCAATATAGAAGCTTTTGCAATGACTGTCACTAAGAATTACTGCCTGGATCAGTTAAAATCCAAACAGAATAATAATTTAAAAATCGTACACAACAATTATGAAAGTCAGGAACGATCTGCTTTTGATCAACTTGAGACCAATGACCGGTTAAAACAAATTTCGGGAATACTGGAAACATTACCCGAGCAACAAAAATTGATTTTTCAATTAAGAGATATTGAGGAATATGAATATGAAGAGATCTCAAAAGTGATGAATATGAATGAAACAGCTATACGAGTGGCTCTTTCCAGAGCAAGGAAAAAAATAAGGATAGAACTGTTAAAAAAAGATAGTTATGGAATTACATAAATTAGAATCCCTGCTTAAAAGGTATGATGATGGGGAAACAACACTGGAGGAGGAAAAATTATTAAAGAAATATTTCCATTCGGAACAAGTACCCAATCATTTGAAGGAATATAAAGTGATCTTCAATTTTTCAGAAGAGGAAAAAAATATCCTCTATCCCGGGAAGATTAAATTGAAGTCGGGTACTAAATGGTATGCCATTGGTATAGCAGCAAGTATTCTTTTAGCTGCCGGGATTTTTACCTTTTACGAAAATGAGCAACAAAATTTCTCACAAAATGAATTGGGAACTATAGAAAACCCTGAAGAGGCCTACTATAGAGCTAAAGAAACGCTGCAAATGGTGGCACAGATTATGAATACCGGAAAAGAAGAATTAGTATACTTAGATGAATTTAATAAAACCAAAAATCAAATCATAAAAATTAAATAACATGAAAAAATCAATCTTAATAATTGCAATTGGCCTGATTTCCTTGGTTGGAAATGCACAAAATTTTCAGAAGTATGAAACTATGAAAGACGTGGATGCTATGATAATGACCAGCAAGATGTTTAAACTTCTTGCAAAAGTGGATATTAGTACGGATGATCCGGAGGCACAGCAGTATTTAAACCTGATTGAAAATTTAAAGGAAATAAGGATTTTTACTACCAACCAAACCGCAATTCAAGCTCAAATGGCATCTGATGTTACCGCTTATTTAGGGAAAGGTTCGCTGGAGCAATTAATGCGGGTTAACGATGGAGGAAAAAATATAAAATTTTATTCTAAACCCGGAAGAAATGAAAATTATGTAAGTGAACTTTTTATGTTCATGGAAGGCCAAAAGGACGGAAAGCCTATTTCAGTAATAATGAGCATCACCGGTGATATTGATCTTACTCAACTTTCTAAATTGGCTTCAGACCTAAAAGTTCCCGGAGCAGAGGAATTGAAGAAAGTGGAAAAAAAAACTAAATAATAATTCGGTCCAGAATCTAATAACAGAAATGAAATATTGAATAAAAAATTTGATAGAATGAAAAAAATAAAACTTTTAGGATTGGTTGCCCTGGGCTTGCTTGTTGGTTGCAACAATGAGGAAAGCCTACAGCAATATTATGTTGCAAATCAGGAAAACAAGCAATTTGTTGCTATTGATGTTCCTGCAAGTATGTTTACCAGTTCCGAATCACTTAGCCCGGAACAAAAAGTAACTATGGAGACCATCAAAAAAATTAATTTGCTGGCAATCCCCAAAAAAACTGAAAATCTTCAGAAAATTGAAGATGAACAGATTAAGATCTCTGAGATCCTGAAAAATGAAAAGTATCAATTATTGATGCGTTACGGAGGAGGTGATACCCGTATGGAAATCTATTACACTGGGGACGAAGAAGCTGTAGATGAAATAATCGTTTATGGTTTTGATGAAGATCGTGGGATGGGATTGGCCAGAGTTCTTGGCGATGATATGAATCCGGGTGATATCCTAAGCTTGTTTAGATCCCTTGAAAAAGGCGATATTGATATGGACGGTTTGAAAGGAATAACTTCTATGTTTATGGCAAAAAAAGAATAGTTAGCAAATTTAAATCAGGAAAGCCTGGGTATTTTATTAAATATCCAGGCTTTCCTGATTATAAAATAGTTGGTTTAGATACCTGTGTAATTCTGAGGGGTAATAGACTTTAATTCATTTTTAATTTTCTCAGAGATGTCCAGTGTTTCAATAAAATCAGACATACTTTCTTTATTGATCACTTCATTTGTTCGGGTTAATCCCTTAAGGGCTTCATAGGGATTTGCATAACCTTCCCTTCTTAAAATGGTTTGAATGGCTTCTGCAACAACAGCCCAGTTATTTTCGAGATCTTGTTCGATTTTTGTTTTATTCAGCAATAATTTATTCAAACCTTTAAGGGTAGACTGAAATGCGATAAGTGTATGAGCGATTGGAACTCCTATATTTCTTAAGACCGTACTGTCGGTTAAATCCCTTTGCAAACGGCTTACCGGCAGTTTTGCCGAAAGATGTTCAAAAATAGCGTTGGCAATACCAAGATTTCCTTCGCTGTTCTCAAAGTCTATAGGGTTTACCTTATGCGGCATCGCAGAGGATCCTACTTCACCTTCTTTTATTTTTTGCTTGAAATAATCCATGGAAACATACGTCCAGAAATCCCTGTCAAGATCCAGTAAAATTGTATTGATTCTTTTTAAGGCATCAAAAAGAGCTGCCATATTATCATAATGCTCAATTTGAGTAGTAGGAAATGAATGGTCAAGGCCTAAAGTGTCTTCTACGAAACCAGTTCCAAATTCTTTCCAGTTTATCGACGGATAGGCAACTTTATGCGCATTATAATTTCCAGTTGCACCACCAAATTTTGCGGAATGTGGAATCAGACTTAAATTCTTTAACTGAGCCTTTAGCCTTGTTGTGTAAACCTCCATTTCTTTGCCAAGCCTTGTAGGAGATGCCGGTTGTCCATGTGTTCTTGCCAAAAGTGGGATTTCAGCCCAATCCTTGCTTAAACCGGTTAATTTATCTATTATTTCATTTAATGAAGGCAAATAAACATTTTCTACAGCCTCTTTCAAACTTAAGGGTACGGCGGTGTTATTTATATCTTGTGAGGTAAGGCCAAAATGGATGAATTCCTTAAATTCCTGAAGTCCCAGCGCATCAAATTTTTCCTTGATGAAATATTCTACAGCCTTAACATCATGGTTCGTTGTTTTTTCTATTTCCTTTACAGCTGATGCATCAATAGCCGTGAAATTTTTATAGATATTTCTAAGTTCAGCAAATGACTTTTTATCAACATTCTTTAGCTGTGGTATAGGCAGGGTACAAAGAGCAATAAAATATTCAATTTCTACTCGAACCCTGTACTTTATAAGCGCCTCCTCACTGAAATAAATGATAAGGTCTTTGGTTTTTTGATGATATCTCCCATCTATTGGTGAAATTGCAGTAAGCGGCGTCATTGTTATTGATTTAAATTTGAAGCGACAAAGGTAAGTCTTTAACAAATCTTAAAAAGACTGTTTTGATGTTAATTTAAAAATCCGTCATCTAGGATTTAGCCCGCCTGATGGACGGGCAGGTTTCCCGAGGCTTGCCTGAATCATTCAGGCGGGCTGCCCTCGAATTTTTAAAAGAATTTCTGAATATTACAAATAGATTGTTGGTCTGATCTGGAAGACTAAATGGTAATTTAAGCTTTAATCCCTAAAAGCTGGTCTACAAGTTTAGGTACTCCTACGGATGCTTTCTGGCTGATTACTGAAACATCAGGCCCAGGTGAAATGGTAGGTTTAGGATCTATAAAATAAATTGTGGTGCCTTGCTTCACAAAGTCCATGAGAGCGGCAGCGGGATAAACCTGCAGAGATGTTCCAATTATAATCAGAATATCCGCCTTTTCAGTGATTTCTGCGGCTACAGGAAACATTGGGACAGCCTCGCCAAACCATACTACGTGAGGCCTTAATTGAAAGTTATGCTCACAGAAATCCCCGGGATTCAAATCGGATCTCCAATCCATAATGAGGTCTTCATTAAAAGTACTTCTCACTTTCAGAAGTTCTCCATGAAGATGCGTAATATTTGTGCTTCCTGCTCTTTCGTGAAGATCATCAATATTTTGTGTTACTACGCTAACTTTATATTTTTCCTCCAGTTTAGCAATGGCAAGATGTGCTGCGTTCGGCTCAACCGTCAAAAGCTGTTTCCGGCGTTCATTATAAAATTGTAAAACTTTTTTGATATTTCGTTCCCAACCCTGGGGTGAAGCCACCTCCATGATGTCGTGACCTTCCCATAAACCATCGGCATCCCTAAATGTTTTTATTCCGCTTTCAGCGCTTATTCCTGCTCCTGTAAGTACAACTATATGTTTCATTTAAATTTTAATTGATTCTAAATTAATATTTTAAATAAATAAACTCAGTAAGATTTTATTTATTTTTCAGAAGGAATTATTTTTTCGCAAAACTGGAATGTTATTTTGGGCAGATCCTAATCGCTCATGTCAGGCAAATACTCTAAAAATTACGCTATATACCTAAAAAACCCATTTCCGGATAGAAATGGGTTTTTTAAAGTTTCAATTGGATCAAAAGTCTGATGCTTATTTTTTATTGCAGGATGGGTAATTTGATAGAGTGTATTTGAAGAACAGTTTTTTCCAATTCATCTTTCATTTTATTTTTATAAATCTCCGTTTCCTCTTTCATTTCATGTACAAGCGTATCATAGTATTCGATTCCGTGTAACAAATTAGTTTTAAACTCTTCAAAATACTTTAATTTTCGTCCATTTATTGTTTCTACGGATTCCTCAATCTCATTTTTTAAATAGTCTACGTAAATCCCCAATTCTTTAACAAACAGGTTAGGTCTGTAGGTATCATTCAGCAGGTTTATTTTTCCATAGATATGGTTGACCATTTCAGAAAGGCTCGATTTTTTGGAAAAATAAGCCATATTAGGACCCGGACACACTGAAACGGTATCGCCGTCTGCGGATTTCAATAGGCCGAGGTTAATATAAGGAGTCGTTACCAAACCGGTGCAAATACAGGATTTTTCGGTGATCTTAATGTATTCTTTGTTGTGTTGTTCCTTAGAAATATCCTTTTTAGCATTGAGTTCTTTTATTTTTGCTTTCTGATATTGGCGGGAAGCAGTACAAATTGGTTTGTCCGTAAACTCTTTGTTAAATAATTTCAAAAATTGACTTGGGCAGGAACTTCCCGGTCTTCCTTTTTTTATTTTATCATCTCTTTCCAAATCCTTTGAGGAATTCCTCAACGAATTAAAGGGAATTCCCATGGGAGAAGTGTTACTTAGGTACAAGTCTTCTTTTCCTGCGTTGAGCAGTTTTTCTAAAGTATCGTCATCAACGTTTACAACCTCAGGTACAAGCAAAAAGGGGGTTCCCCATCCTATGCTGTCCAGATTGTAATAATCTAATAAAAAGTTGTGTTCTTTAGAGGTTCCAACCCCGCCTTGGGCCGTGATCTTTAGGTCTAAGGGTTCGCTTAAGGTTGGCCTCCCGGAAAGGGAAAGTGCTTCGTTTAAGATTTTATGAACTTCCTGAATCAACTCAGATTTATTTTGTTTGAATTCTTCCAGAATTGGCCCCATAAGGAATCCATTGGTTGCAAAGGCGTGGCCACCACAATTAAGTCCGGATTCAATTCGGTATTCTGAGATCCATATCCCTTTTTTAGCCAGGAATTTTCCCTGTACCAAAGCTGAACGGTAATCACTTACCTTCAAAATTATTTTTTTTCCGAGTTTTTCATTTTCGTCAGGAAAAAAACCATCAAAATTGGATAGATAGCTATATAATCTTGGACTTAACCCAGCTGAAAGCACTAATCCTGAAGCACTCAGGTTAGAGTTTGCATAACCTCTTACTGCAGCGTGCGCATCATTGAATTCTGAAGGTAATTTATCGCCTTTTTTGGTATAGTTATCTTTATCTATTTTGGTCATAATGTTAACATCAATAGAACCAAGAACTAAACTTTCCTTTAACTCTTTCTGAAGAGAGGCTTTTACTGTTTCCTCTTTTTCCTCAAGCATTAAAAGGTATCCCTTTTTAAGCTGGGAAGAATCGGGAAGCATTTCAAAGTACTTCGTTAAATTACTTCCTGGGTTAAACGATTCTTTTTTTAGGTTTTTAAAATTGTTTGAGACAATTAAATTGATGAGGTTAAGATAAGCAGTTAATCGTTTTGCTCTGTAATCTTCCTGATTGGTATCAATTTCGGAATAAGACAATTCGTATTTATCACAATAAAATTTTCTCATTCTCTCAGCCAATCCATCATCTACCAAGGATATAACCGAGGAAATCCCAAAATGAGAAACCTTTACCGGAGTATCTATTGTAAATCCAACGCCCATTACCGGGATATGAAAACTGTGTGCTTCTAACATATTAATAATTAAATAAGATTATTATTTCTTTTTCCTATGCAAAGATAGTTATCTTTTATAGTGGGTATTACTAAATACAATTTTTTATTTTTAATCATTATAAATAACTGTATTTTTTCCAATGATTTTAAATGATTGATTAACTTTGATATAGCTATTTTTCTTAGAGTTACTAAAAGGAACTAATTGAAAAATAAAGTAAAGCTAATGAGCGAAACTATATTTTTTTCTAAACTAAATAATGTTGAAGTTGTTTTTTATTGGCCAAATATGATATCTATCACATTATTCAAGAATTGGTTATTCAAAAAAATGTGGTGTTGGCTTTTTTTCTCGAATTCGAAGATATAGAACATCCCTTAATTTAAACTTTTCATGGTGGGAAGATCCGGAAGAGTTGGATCTGCTAGTCAAATTTTGTGAAAAAATAACTTTTAACCCTAATTCTTTAAAAATTTAATTCCGCCATCTTTAGCTTAATAAACTTCCTTTTTGGATAAAGACCAAAAACTTTATATCCCTTAACGGTTTTTAAGTAAATTACAGAAGTAATTTTTATTACAGCTAAGTCGCGGGAGGTAAAAACAATTTAAGATGGTATCAAATGGCTATGTTAAAAAAATACTATTTGATATTCCACTCAGCAAGTCAAATTGCAAAAGCGTATGAAAAGCAGTTAGAAAAGACAGGAAATAAATTAATGAAGAAGCAATGAAACGCATTCGGGAGAATAAAATTTCACACACAGGAAAATGAATTATATATATTTTCTGCTAAAACAAAAATAAACACATATGAAATATAGTTACCGTAGTGCCTTACTATGGCTGTTGGTTTTTTTGCTGTTAAGCCTAATTCCCCTAGTAATAGCAGTTTCGGGAAATATTCCGGAATACAGGAGTTTTTGGATCGAAATGGCCGTAGCCCTAGGATTTCTGGGCTTGGCTTTATTTGGTTTGCTATTTATTTTTTCCGGTAGGTTTGCCAATATCGCCCCCACCTTTGGAATGGATAACATCCTTCACTTTCATAAGGTTATGGGTATAATTGCGGTTGTGTTTATTTTGGCCCACCCGGTAATCCTGATCCTGGCTAATGCTGAATTTAGTGTGTTTTTTGATCCACGCGTGAACTTCCTTCGTGCCATAGCACTGAGCTTTGCAAGTATAGCGCTACTTGCTATAATCACTACCAGTTTATGGAGGAAATTTTTTAAATTTAATTATGAGAAATGGCGGCTCATTCATGGGCTTTTAGCCTTGTCTTTGGTTTTCATAGGCGTAGTTCACGCCATACAGGTGGGGTATTATCTGGATACATTATGGAAAAAAGGATTGCTTGTCCTGCTGATGGGCATCGCGATGTACTTTTTGATCCATACCAGGATAGTACGTCCCTGGAGAATGAAGAAAAAACCTTATAAAATAGTAGAGGTGAAGGAGGAAAGGGACAATTGTTGGACCATTAGTCTGGAACCCATTGGGCACAAACGAAAGCAATTTACCGCCGGACAGTTTTTCTGGATAAGCATTAATGAAACTCCCTTCACTTTACAGCAACACCCTTTTACCGTAGCATCCGGGGAGAAAAATAACAAATTTTCATTCACTGCAAAAGAGACCGGGGATTTCACTTCTAAATGGGGAGATTTTAAACCGGGTACCAAAGCTTTTCTGGAAGGCCCTTTTGGTTCCTTTACACCTATTGCAGGGAAACACTTTTTTCTTGTTATGGGAGGGATAGGAATTACCCCGGCTATGAGCATGCTTCGAACGATGCGGGAAACCAACGATCCCAGGAAAGCAGTTCTCATTTATGCAAATAATGATTGGGAAAATGTGACTTTTAGAGAAGAACTAGAAGAGATAAAAAGCCAGATCGACCTGAAAATTATACATATTTTATTGGAACCTCCCAAGGAGTGGGGTGGAGAAGAAGGGATGATAGAGCAGGAAATCCTGGAAAAGTATTTGCCTGAAAATAAGAATGACTTCATGTATTACATATGTGGTCCTAAACCCTTTATGGATCTGGCTGAAATTGGGTTAAAGAATTTGGGTGTTAACTGGCGCTATATATATACAGAACGCTTTGAAATAGTTTAATTTCACGATCACCTGTAATTATTGGTTTTTAGCGCAGGTTAACCTGTTTAACAATCCTTGAAATTTAATAAAATGGAAAATTTTAAACTTTTATATAAAATTATAAAATACATCGGTATTCTCTTAGGATTCATTCTTTTAGTTATTGCAGTGCTATTTGGATTTAGGGTATAATTTTAAATCTTCAGGGTTACTGAAATCACATTTTGGTAGCAATTTAATCCCTGTAGGTTTTTTTATCTTTACAAGTACAAAATCAATCAATGGATTTATGAGGGGGTAAAGTTTGAGAATTCTGCATTTTTTTTATACGAAGCTTGGGTGATCAACTGCTAAAAAAACGGATTGACTTTATTTTGATCCGGTAAACTAGTCAAAAACAAAAAAATCCCCTGTGTTTGCAGAGGATTTTTTTATTTTATGTAGCGAGAAGGGGGCACGATCCCCTGACCTCCGGGTTATGAATTGAGATATTGATATCGCAAAAAGTATCAAAACCCAGTAAAAATAAGGGTTTCAAGAGTCCCTAATATTTTTTAAATACAAAAAAAAGCATCTAAAACCATAAAATGTTTTACCTATGTTGTACCTAAATTGTTATCTTTATATAAAAAGATGGCAACGATTAAAGCTTTATTGAGGAAAAAAAATAATGGTCACAATCAATATCCTATTGCAATAAGGTTAACAAAAAATAGAAAATCAAGTTATATTTTCATTGGGCAATACATTGAAGAAAAATATTGGGATAAAGTAAATCAAAGGGTAAAGAGTTCTCATCCAAATTATTCGAGAATAAACCATTTAATTTTGACAAAACTTATTTCTTGTAATGAAAAATTATTAGAAAATGAATCCTCAAAAACTCCTAAATCAATTAGAAAAATAAAAGAAACAATCGTAGTCAATAAGCAGATGGATTTCATGTCAGTGGCGGAAATATATTTAAATAATATTTTGTCGCGTAAGAAATCTAATCAGTACATAACTGATAGAAACAGAATAAAACAATTTAAAATTTTTTGTTTGAATCAATCCCTTGAATTCTCTGAAATTGACAGTAATCTACTTCGAAGGTTTGATGCTTTCCTCCATTATGAGAAAGGACTAACAAAGCGAACAGTTGTTAATTACATGATCTGTTTACGAACCATTTATAACCTTGCGATTTCAAATAATTATGCTGACCGAAATAATTATCCATTTGGTAAAGGAAAATATCAAATAAAAATTCCTGAATCACAAAAGATTGGGTTAACAGTAGAGGAAGTAAAAAAACTTGAAAATGTCGAAGATTTATCTCAGGCTCAACAGCACGCGCTTAATGTTTGGCTTTTAAGCTTCTATTTTGCCGGAATAAGAATTACTGATGTTATTCAGCTGAAATGGTCCGACATCATTGATGACCGACTTCATTACAGAATGAATAAAAACAGTAAACTTGTTTCTATGAAGATCCCATTAAAGGCTCAAAAATTATTGACCCATTATAAGATTATTGAAAGGGAAAATGAGGACCTTATTTTTCCAGAACTTTGTGGAACTGATCTTAGCGATGAAATTAGGGTTAGGACAAGAATAAAAACAGTAACAAGAAATTTTAATAGGCATCTCAAAAATATAGCACTAAAGATAGAACTAAAGAAAGATCTAAGTATGCACATGTCCAGGCATAGCTTTGGACATATCTCTGGAGATAAAATCCCCATACAGATGTTACAAAAGTTGTACAGGCATTCCTCAGTGACCACAACTATGAGGTATCAGGCCAACTTTTTAAGTAAAGAGGCAGACGAAGCGTTAGATAAAGTAGTGGATTTTTAAACTTATAGAAAAAAATGTCTTTATTAAAATCTGTCTGATGTTTCAATTTTTCTTTAGCTACTTAAAATGTTTGAAATAATCAGGATAATTATATTAAATGGGCAACTATGAACCCGGAAATTAAAAATACCTAACCTGGGACAGAAGGAACAGGCGTTTTTGTTTCCGCAAGGAGTAAGCCTACAACCCTCATTTTTTTCAGGGTATATTCATTCGGTAACTGAATAAATTCCCAGGCGTTTTTTACGTTAATGTTTAATAATCGTTGTTCATGCTGGCGACCAATCCCCCATACATCGTCAATCTTAGTCCAGCGTAGTGTTTTTTCTTTCTTTTCTTCGGAATCAATGGCATAAACACTACCGGTACGATCGGCGAATTTCTTCGCGATCTTATTTGCAATTTTTGCCAGGGCTTTTGTGGGAGGTTGAACCCGGATCTCAATGATAATATGATTGAAGATGTGCTGGCCTCAAGCTTTATGAGAGAACCATTTAAAGCGCACCCGGTAACCAGAGACTTATATAAATGCAGTATAGATACTAATCACCCCGGAAATATTGGAAAAAGTAGGGGGTAGCCCTAATCCGTATGAAGGGTGATTTATTTTATTTAAAAAAATATGATAACTTTATTCTAAAATAAATGGGAGAAATAGCCACATCCAACAGACAAATAACCATATATTATAATCCGGAATCAGTTATTGCCGAAAAAACTTTGATTTTTGCCAAGGCTGAAGGGTTTGCAATTCTGGAAATAGACATTTTAAAAACCCCTTTGACCGGAACCCAAATAGCCGAGTTATCCAGCCGGTTGAATTTGGAAGTCAAGGATCTGGTAAATCAGGAACATGATTCATATAAATTAAAATTTGAGTCGCATAATTTTTCAACGGATGACTGGATAAAAATGATAAGAAACAATCCGGAAATTATGCGGCAACCTATAGCACTTCGGGGGGATACTACTGTTCTTGTTCTTACCCCAACAGATATTCTCAAATTATAAATCCGTTTCATTTTAAAAGTTTCTGATTAATTGCTTGTTTACAAATACTATATATATTGTCCCATTCTTGTAAATTTTGGGATGTAAATAGCATTAATAGTTGATTTCAAAATGGTAATTTAAATGAGTGGAACGGTAATGAGGAATCAATTGAACGAATAACCATTTTAATGTTTAAATGGTATTTATTGCTGTTAATAATGAAATTTTTTTTTTTTGGAGTCTATCATAAAAATCAATGGTGAGCATCTGCAAAACTATCTTGATGAATTTGTTTACAAGCTCAATATAAGATATTTAAAGTCAATTTTTAAAAGATTGGTCATAGTAAATGTTTATCCTTCCTGGCATACTAACGTGTAATTAATAGATTAATTTGAGTATTGAAAAAAATATTGCTTACCTTTAATAACGATGAAAAAAGGATTTCAAAAATCGGTATCCACTGTTCTGGCACTTTTAGTGTTGGTCTCAACTTTTTCGTTCACTGTAGATAAACATTTCTGCGGAAGCTTTTTAGTAGATCAGGCAGTTTTCTCCAAAGCATCGACTTGTAGCACGGATATGCATTCCGATTCGTGTAGCATGGATATGCATTCCCATTCGGGGACCGATGTCATGGATCAGGATAATTGCTGCAGCAATCAAAATATTTCAGTAGAAGGTCAGGATGAATTAAAGATCTCTTTTAATTCTATGGATTTTGATCAGCAGGTCTTTATCGCTGCCTTCCCTTTTTCTTTTAATGAATTATTCGGAGTATTGCCACAACAGGTAATTCTGTATAAAAATTACACCCCACCACTTATCGTCAAGGACATCCCGGTTCTTAACGACACTTTCCTTATTTGATTATTTAATGATTTTTTTGACAGCCGAAGCTTTTAGCTCCCGGCCTTAAAGCATTGTTGTGGTTTTTTTTAAAATCTGCCACTTCTATTTCCAAAACTTCAGATATCGCGGTTCAAAGGGATCATTTCAAACATTTATCGTCACATTTAGTAAAAGCGGTAAAATTATTTGGAGTTGACCAAACGGTATATGAAGAATTTTGCCCAATGGCCAATGATAATAAAAAAAGCCTATTGGTTAAGCCTTTCAAAGGAAATCAAAATTCCTAATTACGGAAAAGCAATGCTCGATTGCGGAGAAATTAAATCAACCATAGAATAAATACCAATAAAAAATTTAAAATCAGGCGGGGTTTATTATGCTTCAAATTCCTGATTTACTTTTAATTCAAATTTTAAACCTTTAAAAATAAATAAAATGAAAAAGATCAAATTAATTATTGCAACTGCCCTAGGCGTTGTTGTTTTAGCAGCTTGTGAAAAATCAGATGATGTTTCTGTTCAGGAGATTGAAGGAACTTATGTTGGGACCCTTACAGGGTTTGACAATGCAAAAAGTGAAACCGGATTGAACACTGATGAAGCAGCTATCGCAGAAATAAGAAAAACTGGGAATGAACTGATAGAGGTGCATTTATACAGCGATGGGATGGATACAACATTTGTGTTAAATCACTATGAGCACAATAACAGTGTGCTTGTATGCCTTGTTGGGGATGACTTTGAAAATATGTATGGTCATATGCTTGGGCAAGGACATAGAAACGGAGGTATGATGGGTGATATGCGAAATGGTGAAACAGAATGGATGCATCACCTAAGCGATGAGCACCAGGAAGAGGATGAACATTTTGGTGGTTTTGAAATGCAAACTCACACTTTCGGATATCGACTGAATATGATGGATGGGAATACCCCTTACCATCTGAAATTTCAGGGGAAAAAGGAATAGTAATAATTAATAACACAAATTTTTTACTAATCTAATAACTAAATAAAATTCTAAAATGAAAAAATTAAAAACAGCCTTGGGAGTTGTTGGAATCGCACTTACGCTCCTGATAGTCACATCTTGTAAAGAGACTAAAGAAGTTGATGAAAACAAGGAAATGGACCAAAATGAAATGAATCAGGGTGGGGATGAAATCATGGAAATGGATCAAAACGAAATGCGAAACGATGAAATGATGGATCAGGAAAGAACGTCAAAAGCCACAGCAATCCTTAATAGTTATTTAGAATTAAAAAACGCTTTGGTTGCAGACAATACCGAAGAAGCTGCCAATATCGGTAAAACCTTGTTTGAGGATCTTGGTGAATTTGACCAATCCTCTATTGCCGTTGAACAAAAACAAGAAGTTATTGATATTATTGAAGATGCCAGGGAGCACGCCGAACATATTTCAGAAAACAGCGGAAAAATGGAGCATCAAAGGGAACATTTTGAAATACTGAGCAAGGATGTTGAAGATTTAATTGCTATTACCGGTACAGACAGGGTGCTTTATAAAACCTTCTGCCCAATGTACAATAACAATAAAGGTGCAATATGGCTAAGCGAAACCAAGGAAATCAAAAACCCTTATTTCGGCAGTAAAATGATGAAATGTGGTGAGATTCAGGAAGAAATTAAATAACTGATGAAGGTTTTAAAAATCATACTATTAATAATGTTGTTGGTTTTTATTGGAATTCAATTTATTCCCACAACCCGCAACCAGAACGATATCGTGGCTCCTACAGATTTAATGGAGGTTTACAATGTTCCTGAACATGTGGAAGTGATTTTTAAAACATCCTGCTATGATTGTCATAGTAACAATACCAAGTATCCATGGTACAATAAGTTACAGCCTGTAAGCTGGATCATGGAAGGCCATATAAAAGAGGGAAAGGAAGAATTGAATTTTAATGAATTTGGTTCTTATTCTGAAAGAAGGCAGAAAAGCAAGTTTAAGTCAATCCTGAGCCAGGTAAAAGACGGCGAAATGCCTCTGGCCTCCTACACCCTGACGCACAGGGAAGCAAAACTTTCAGAAAATGAGAAAAAGGCATTGGAGGATTGGATAAATAAAATGCTAGAGAGTTTATAAATAATTTTAAAAACAACAAATATGAAAACTCTAAAAATGAGTATAGCTGCAATGCTTTTAATGGCAGTAAGTCTTGGTTTTGGCTAGGAAAAAGCGAAAATGGACCACGACC
Source organism: Bacteroidota bacterium (assembly GCA_051751125.1). Lineage (GTDB taxonomy): Bacteria > Bacteroidota > Bacteroidia > Flavobacteriales > Flavobacteriaceae > Gillisia. Next base: position 289 of record JBNJKO010000016.1, on the reverse strand, counting down.
ACAGTAAAATGGATATGAGTGGGATGAATATGGATGAGATGCATAAGGCACCGGAATTTAACGATGCTGATCTTGCAAAGTCCTATGCACATTATGACCATATTAAAATCGCATTGGTAGGTTCCAATAGTGACGATGTTAAATTGGGAGCAACAATGCTTTCCAATTCCCTTAAGAGAGTGGAAGGATCTGAAGCTGCAGGTAAGGCAGTGAAAGACATTGAAAGTGCCGCAGATTTAAAGTTACAACGCATTGCTTTTTCTGCCTTGAGTGATGAAATGGCTGTTTT
>JBNJKO010000015.1:0-98337 GCA_051751125.1 Bacteroidota bacterium | reverse complement strand
CAGGACACCCTAAATACTGATTTCAAAATCATAACAAACTAAAAATGTGAGAATTACATTTTTTAGAGAAAAATAGTGCGGAAGTCAGGAAAAAGTGATCGAGAAAACTAAGGAGTATTTTTAAACTTTACTTTTTCCGAATGGTTTTTTCAAAATCCTTTTGATTTTTGATTCCTTATCTACTCCGTATCCGTATCCATATCCATATGAATAACCATATTGTGCACCATAAGAGAATTTAGAATAATCCACATCATTTAAAATAACTGCAAGACCTTTTAGTTTACCCTGTTGTTTCAGTTCTTTTGGGAATTCCAGCAATTTCTTGTCTGTATAGCCGGCTCTGGTTACATATAGCGTAGTATCTGCCAGTGGGCTTATAAGTAAGGTATCTGTAACGATCATTGTTGGAGCTGTATCTACAATTATGAAATCATAGGATTGGGCAAGTTCCTTCAGAAGCAACTTCATCCTGTCATTCATGAAAAGTTCCGCAGGATTGGGTGGTATAGTTCCAGACAGAATCAGATCAACCTGGATTTCTCTATCTTCTGACGAAGATATAATATCTTTAGTATTGATGTCCAAATCATATAAATAATCAGATAAACCTTTTGTGTCTATGGGAGCTTGAACATATCGGTGTAATTTCGGATTCCTGATATCTGCACCAATAAGAATTACCTTTTTCCTTGTAGAAGCTAATGTTCGTGCTAGATTATAGGATATAAACGTTTTTCCCTCACCCTTTATCGTGGAAGTCACAAAAATGATCTCCCCTCTGTTTTCCTTTTTTGCCTTTACCAAATAAGCCAGGTTTGTTCTTAAAATCCTGAAAGACTCCGCCAAAGGAGAACGGTCATTCACCTGGATTACTTCTTCACTTTCATTAGCCACTTTAGGAACCTCTCCTAAAAAGGGGATGTTTTTAATCAGCGGAGCCAGATCACCTTTATGGTGCACCTTGGTATCCATCATAAATTTAGCGAACAAGATAAGCAAAGGCAGGATCAACCCTATAAGAAAACCTCCCACTAAAATAAGCCAGGGTTTAGGATCCACGGGGGATGCCATGGTAAATGCCGGGTCTATGATTTTGGAGACAGGTGAGGTTACAGCAAAAGCTATAGCAGCCTCTTCCCTTCGCTGTAAAAGAAATAAATACAATTGCTCCTTTATTTGCTGCTGGCGTTCGATGCCCCTCATCCCTTTCTCCAAACCGGGGAAAGCACTAAACTGGCTTTGAGAACTTTGGTCCAATTGATTTAATACTCCCAATTGAATATTCAGGGAATTAACGGTACTACGGATATTATCCCTTAAGTTTTCCTTTAATGAATCCAATTGGGCCGTTATAGTTGCCACAACAGGGTTTTGAGGAGTGGCTTTTCTTAAATAAGCATTTCTTTCCAAAACAAGAGAATTATAGGTTGAAATCAACCCGGATATTCCACCATCCTGAATTCCAAGACTTGCCGGAAGCAATTGATAATCTTCCCTTTTATTTAAAAGGTCCTCAATAGATCGTATGATCATCAATTGGGTTTCTATTTCAAATACCTGTTGTTCTGCCTGCGTGGATTTAGCAATAAATTCCTGTGCCCCGCTACCGACATCCATAAACTGATTTTCCCTTTTGAAATCGGCCATGCCGCCTTCAACAGAATCGAGTTCTGAAGTGATCAATTCCAACCTGTCCTGAATAAATTCAGTAGTACTTAGCGCCACTTGTCTTTTGTCGGTAACACCGTCGACATTAAATTGGTACATCAGATTATTAAGAAAATCTTCAGATTTACTGCTTTCTTCCTGTACGATTCCAAGAGAGAGGATATCCGCCGCTTTTCCCTTTGGAGCAATTACCAACTTCGAAATATAATTCCCCGCAACCGAATTAACAGGTCTAATATTTATTTGAACAGTTTTTGTGTTTTTAAAGGAAGTATTTGCTCCAGCCCTTGGAACTATTGAAAATGTTAGTCCATCAAGTTCAATAATTTCACCAATCTTGTGGGTTTTATTATAGTTCTGAGATTCATCCACCAGGGTGAAATTGGTGTCTGATTTTGGAGTAACCAATAAAGTTTTTGAAGCTTTATTTACAACTGAATCTGGAGTGATAAACTGGATTACTAAAGGGCTGCTTTTATATGCCTCAATGGTAATAACATTTCCCTCGATAAAATATGAAATATTGTGATTTAGTTCATTTACTACCTTTTCCACAAGGCGTTTGGATTTCAAGGTAACAATTTGATTATCAAGACTGTTATCACCAAAAGTCAAAATAGATCCACCACCAGAGGGCAAAGCATTTGCAATATTGCTTTCGTTATCCTTTAGCACCATTAAAGATGCCTGCGTATAATACTGAGGGATCGTGTAACGGTTATAAAGATAGGCTATCAATCCTCCCAACAAAAGTCCGAAAAGCATCCATTTCCAATATGCGAGATACTTAAATATTTCTGCCTTTAAGTCAAAGTTTGATTCCTTTTCCTCTGTAAAATCCTGTAATTCCTCCATTAATTTCTATCTCGTAAAAAGTGCAATTAAACCAAAAATTGTAGTTCCGATAGAAATCAACCCCATTGGACTGGTTACCCATCCGGCTGATTTCACCTTTCTTAAAGTAGGCTCTACATAAACTATATCGTTTTGTTTTAAGTAATAAAAGGGATTTGAAAAAACATCCGCGGTAGTCATATTCACTCTGCCTATAGATTTAACACCATCTACCTCCCTAATGACCAATATATTATCCCGCAAACCATCGTAATTAATTCCTCCAACGCTAGCCAGCAATTCTGGCATGCTTATTCGCTCATTTTCTACCTGAACGACACTTTGTCCCGTTTCACCAAGTACAATTACGCGAAAATTTAATAGTCTTACCGCCACTACAGGATCGGTAACATATGTTTTTATCTCTTCTGTCAAATAAGCTTCCAGTTCGCTCCTGCTTATTCCAGCTGCGGGAACTTTGCCCAATACGGGAAATTGAATATTTCCATCAACATCAACCATATACCCCATCAAGGAAGGGTTTTGCTGTCCTCCACCTCCCTGAGACTGTCTGCCGGTGGTCATTTGAAATGGTGCTACCACTTCTTCATTTAAAGAGGAAACCTTAACGTGAAGAATATCATTAACCTCAAATACAGGCTCAAATTTCATAAGGCTTTTCATATTCTCAAGTTCTTCAGCTCCCTGAAAGAAAACGATCTCTTTTCGGGTGGAACAACTGGTCAAAACCAAAAATCCAATTAAAACAACTACTAAATTATATTTCATAAAATTTTGGTAAAGTGCAAATATAGGTGGATAAAATTAAGTCGTTAAATCGCAGCTATAAAAATGTGTTAAATATATGGCTGCCAAATCATTTTGATAGACTTACGGGCTTATCAAGACTTTCGTAGGTGGAATTATTACTGATAAATTCGGGTATAAGGTCTTTCAATTTCGCAACAACTTTGTTGTTTTTCAGTTTATGAGCAGACTTTATAATTTTCAAAATCTTTTCATTTATTTGATCATAATCCTGAACTTTATCAATACCAATCATTATTTTCTTATGATGGGTTGGTACCGTTTTACATTCTTCTGTCAGCAGTTCTTCATATAATTTTTCACCCGGCCTTAATCCGGTGATCTTTATTTTAATATGTTTGTTAGGGATATACCCTGCCAGTTTGATCATTTTAATAGCCAGATCCATGATTTTTACCGGCTCTCCCATATCGAAAACGAAAATCTCCCCCCCCTTTCCCATAGTACCAGCTTCCAGAACCAGTTGACAGGCTTCTGGGATGGTCATGAAATAACGAATAATATCAGGATGGGTAATTGTTACCGGTCCACCTTTTTCAATTTGTTTTCTAAATAAGGGAACCACCGAGCCATTAGAGCCTAATACATTTCCAAATCTGGTAGTGATAAATTTGGTAGTCTTAAATCCATTTCCAACCTGGCTGTGATATAATGATTGAACATACATTTCGGCAGCTCTTTTTGATGCTCCCATCACATTGCTGGGATTCACAGCTTTATCTGTGGAAACCATCACAAAATGACCAACATTGTATTTCACAGAAAGATCGGCTAAATTTTTGGTCCCACTTATATTCACAAACACGGCTTCGTGCGGATTTTCTTCCATCAAGGGAACATGTTTGTATGCAGCGGCATGATAAACCACATCTATTTGATGGTTTTGAAACATAATTTCAAGGCGTCTCAAATTACCAACATCACAAATTATGCATTTGTAATTGAGTTCCGGAAATTTTGACTCTACCTCAAGCTGTAAATTATGCATTGGGGTTTCGGCCTGATCGAGAATAATAAGTTTTTTAGGATTGTATTTAGCAACCTGCCTTACAATTTCACTTCCAATAGATCCCGCACCACCGGTAACAAGAATTATCTTTCCTGTTAATTGTTCTACCTTGTTCTCCCTGTCCAAGGTTATAGGCTCCCGTTCCAGCAAATCTTCAATTCTTAGCGATTGAACCTTTTGCGCGATGGGCTTATCTTTATCTTCCCAATCGGAAATAAGGGGTGCATTAAAAATCTTGATATCATTTTCCAGACAGTCTTCTATAATCGCAAATTTTTCTTCGGAAGAAAACTTATTTTCAGATAAGATCACGGCCGAAGCATCTAAACTTTTAACCTGGCTATGTATAGAATCTGTAAATTTCATAACCGGTTTATCCAAAATACGGATGCTGCGGTTATGTTTCGTTTTGGTTAAAAATCCAACTATTTTAAACCTTCGGGGATGCTCAATATCAAGGGCACCTGCTATTGAGATTGCATTTTCATCTGCTCCCAAAATTACAGTCCTTATAATATCATCCCCTCGCCTAGCCATTTTAAAATATTCATAAACCTGTTTAACCCCCAGTCGAAATAAGAATAACAGGGAGAAAGAAATCCATAAATTGATCAGCAAACCACCTATTAAATAAATCTTTTCCCCTATTAAGAAAAAAGTGATATAGTTGATTAAAACCAAGGTTGTAAATGTACAGGTTGTTGCCAGAATAAGTTTTAAGGCATCAATATTAGAAGAATACCGAATGATCCCGGCATAGGTTTTAAATACAAAAAAGAAGAAAATGTTCACCAGAATTGCTAAAACTGCTTTCATTGGAAAATCGAGCAGCGTATAGTAATTGGGGGTGAGATCCAGAATTATTATAACTGTAAACAAAAAAGACAGAGATACTAAAAAGATATCGATAAAAAACACCACCCATCTGGGTAAATATTTAATATTGCGCAATCCCAGAGCAGTATCTTGTTTGGATAAACTGAATTTAAGGGCACTTTTTAATCGGTTTCCCATATTTTGGTATATAACTAAATCTTAAAACATCCACGAATAGCATTTGCTATTCGTTCTCTCTCTTCATCATTCAAATTTGATCCGGATGGAAGACATAATCCATTTTCAAATAACTCCTCTGCCACTCCACTTCCATAAAAAGGCATCTTTTCAAAAACCGGCTGTAAGTGCATTGGTTTCCATAAAGGTCTGCTTTCAATATTTTCTTTTTCAAGACATAAACGCACATCTTCCCGGGATATTCCATTTGTTTTGGAACTATCTATAGAAATCACACTAAGCCAATGATTCGAAAAATAATCTTCTGATGGCTCCGAAAAAACGTTCACCCCATTTACAAATTCGAATAGATTTTTATAAAATTCGTGCATTTTTCTTCGCAATGCAACATGTTTATCCAAAATTTCCATTTGACCACGACCAATTCCTGCAGATATGTTACTTAACCGGTAATTATATCCTATTTCACTATGTTGATAGTGAGGCGCATCGTCCCTGGTCTGTGTAGCAAGAAAAACTGCCCTTTGCTTTTTTTCTTCGGTAGGGGAAACCAAAGCTCCTCCTCCTGAAGTAGTGATGATCTTGTTTCCATTAAAGGAAAGAACTCCAAAATCTCCGAAAGTACCGCATTTCCGACCTTTATAGGAACTTCCCAAAGCTTCTGCGCTATCTTCTATCACAGGAATATTATATTTCCTTGATAGTTCCTGAATTTCTTCAACTTTGTAGGGCATTCCGTACAAATGTACGGCAATTATAGCTTTTGGGGTTTTCCCTTTTGAAATCCTGTCTTTTATAGCCTCTTCAAGATGATTTGGACAAAGATTAAAAGTATCCTTTTCACTGTCTATAAATACAGGGATCGCCCCTAAATATGCTATTGGATTTGCAGATGCTGCAAATGTCATGCTTTGACAAAGCACCTCATCGCCTGGTTTTACACCTAACAATATCAAAGCTAGATGAAGCGCCGCAGTTCCGGAACTTAGAGCCGCAACTTCCACTTTCCCATTATAGTGGGAAGATGTTGAGATCAAATATTTTTGAATATCCTCTTCAAAACCATTAACGTTGGGGCCTAAAGGAGCTATCCAGTTTTTTTCGAAAGCTTCATGGATATAGTTGATTTCTGTTCCACCCATATGCGGGGAAGAGAGCCAAATTTTACTTTTTTGCATAACTAATATTCTGTATATCTTATAATCTTACCCGGATTACCAACAACTGTGGCAAAATCGGGTATATTTTTAATTATTACTGCACCCGCACCAATGATAGTCCATCTTCCAATTTTTATCCCTGGAATTACAACAGCGCCAATACCAATATGTGAACCCTCGCCTATCCTTACCCATCCGGTAAGTGCAGCATTTGGGGAAATGTGTACAAAATCGCCATTTTCACAATCGTATTCCACAGTTGATCCGTATTTAAAATGCAATGTTCACCTATAACAGTTTCTGTGTTTATAGATGCATTTGCCATTACAACAGTTCCTCTCCCTAACTTCACGGATTCCGAGACCGAAGCATCGCTATGAATAATGGCTTCCTGTATTTCACCTTTAAACGCATCAGTCACACTTTTTCTAATCCTGTTATTTCCTATTGCGATTACTGTACCTGAATTTAAGGCAGCTTCAGGAAATGAACGAATTACGGGATGATTTAAAACCTCGGCAATATTTTCATCATCATCAAAAACGGTATCAATTGGGCATCCAATGGAATTCACAATCTCAATTATAACCTTTGCGTGTCCGCTTGCGCCGTAAATGTTCATCTTTAATTCCTTCCATTAAAAGGCTCTGTAGTAGCCATATTCGCAGTATTGATCCCTTCTGAAACAAGAACCTTTTTAACGGTTTTCAAAAGTATTTTTAAATCCAGTGTAAAAGATATATGTTCAACATACCAGACATCATATTCAAATTTTTGATTCCAGCTTATCGCATTCCTGCCATCCACTTGGGCCCAACCTGTAATTCCTGGCCTTACCAAATGGCGTTTCTGCTGACGTTTATTGTAAATCCCAAGGTATTCTGGTAATAAAGGACGGGGGCCAACAATACTCATTTCGCCTTTTATTACATTCCATAATTGAGGGATCTCATCAAAAGAAGTTTTTCTAACAAATCTCCCTACTCCAGTCAGCCTTTTTGAATCCGGCAATAAATTCCCACTACTGTCCTTTTCATCTGTCATTGTTTTAAACTTAACGATCCTGAAAATTTTACCATATTTACCCGGCCTGTTTTGGAAGAAAAATGGTTTTCCGTTATTTGCCAAAGCTAATAAGAAAGTTATTATTAATAATAACTTTCTTATAATCAATAATGCTGTAAAAGCGACTAAAAAATCTATGAGGGGTTTTATATAGGTTTTGTACATAAAAAATAATACTTGAAATTTTGAAACCGACCATAGCGTCTGTTCAATATTCATTGCTGAATTTTTACCAGCTGCCAAAATTACAAAATTGAATCTAAACATTGTCTTAATCTTTTTAAAAGCAATTTATCCAGTAGGTTTATTTACCCGATGAGCTTTTTTTCAGAATAATTGATTTTTCCAAAGTTTTATATTCATTCAGAAGATCCTTCCAAAATGCCTCACGCTCATAATTAGCAGTTATCTCCTCTCTGGCCTTCAGCGCCATTGATTTTCTGAAATTCACATTTTCCAAAAGCCTAAGCATGGCCATATATAAAGCTTCTTCATTCTTTGGAGGTATTATGAGTCCGTTTTTTACTTCTGAAATTATTTCATTGCAACCGTTAATATCTGTAACAATTGCTGGAATATTCATCGCTCCAGCCTGCATTACAACATTTGGAAAGCCTTCCCGGTAACTTGGAAATGTGAGTACATCTGAAATTGCCAGATAAGGTCGCACATCCTGTTGGTAACCAACTTCAATAATTCCCAGATGGGTTTGGATAGTATCAAGGGTTTGCTGACTTAAAGGATCCAATTCCTTTTCAAAAGGACCAACCAGGAGCAGGTTACAATCTGGTTTTATTTTGTGAAGTTTGCTGAAAGCTTGGATTAGTTCATTAATTCCCTTTTCTGAAACCAGTCGGCCAATAAAAATAAACACCAAATTGGCATTCGGAATATTGAGATCCTGCTTCAATTTCATTTTAAATTCTTCTGAATATTTTGAAGGATCAAAATAAGAAGTATCAATTCCATTGGAACTGCCTTTGCCCAAAACTTTCAATTTTGATGGAGAAACAAATTTTTCTTTCAGAATAATATTATATAATCCTATGGAATTGGGATACACTTTCGTGGCCAGGGCATAGGTGAGTTTTTCAACAAAATTCAAAACTTTTCTTTTTGAACCTGTAGTTTCCATGAGTGGAAGGCCCGCCACTGTATGCAACCTGATTGGAACTCCGGCCAATTTAGCTGCAAGCATTCCAACAATCCCTGCTTTTGGAGTATGTGTATGTACTATGAGAGGATTTTCACTTTTAAAGAAAGTATAGAGTTTGTAAACCGCTTTTAAATCTGTGACAGGAGTTATAGCCCTTGTCATTTCCACCCAAAAGGTTTTAACCTTGTTATCACGGCCATACTTTTCCAAACGTTCTTTCTCCGCAGAAACGGCAATTACCTCATAGTATTGATTCATAAAAGTCAATTGTCCTTCCAGAAGCTTTTCAAGTGACAGGGGAATTGTTGTGATGCGGATAAGTTTATGCATAATAATTTTTAAGAACAGCTGCAAAAGTAAACATTATTTTTAGTCTGTTTTACATAAGCTTTATTCGATAGTATCTAATCCCGTTACGCAGCCTGAGGTAATCTCGCATTTGAATGCGATAAATACTTAATTTTCAACCCAAGTGAGCGATTTTTCTCGTGTGCCAGAAAGTAATAAATTACAAAAAGGAGAAAATACATGATCATCGATTTTTGTCTGATTATAATTCCCAGGATAGACATTACGAAGGTCATTGCAAAGGAAGTTGTAAGAAACATCACCATGCTCATTTTCACATTCACAGGTGCGCTTTTCAGAAATTTAAAAAAGTTTCTTTTAAAAAGTTTCAAAAACAATAAAAGATAGATAAGATTTTCTGCTGAAACTATCAAACCCAAGATACTTGGAGAGTCAAAAAACAGCGGCCTAAACCAGAAGGTGAAGATTTTTTCTGGCAGGGAATAACCAGCCATATTTACTCCTGATCCGGCATTATCAAGTGATGCAGACCGCGCGGTGGTAAACTCAATAAAATCGCCTATTAGATTTTCAGAATTGTTAAGATTTACCACTGCCAGAATTTGATCCTGAACAAGAAATAACCCTGTAATAGCTGCCAAACAAAAAGCAGTTCTATGTTTCCAGGAAATTGCCGAATTACCGGTCATAAATCCTATAACCGCCCCACCAGCAAGAATTAAAAAAACATGAGGCCTTATTGCAAAAACAATGAGAGATCCAATGATCAATCCCAACACACGGGTTTTCGGTTTTAAAATGGCATAAGCAAATAACATTAATCCAAGAAAGATAGGAGCTCCTTTTCCAAGAGAAGCAGTCCAGAAATGCATATTGGGTAAAAAAAGTATGAGTGTAAGCAGATCTACTTTTTTAAAGACCTTTACATTTAACGGAATATTTTCTTTAAAGAAAAGGTAAGCATACACAAATCCAAGAAAACCTATCCAGGTAAAAAGCAACATCATCATTTCATAGCTAAAACCCAAACCGTTAATGAAGGGATAAGAGATGAAATCGATAATGGTGGTTTCAGTTCCAAAAAAATCGATCCAATTTTTCCCCTCTTTTTGTGGAACACTGAAATATCTATGGGAATCAGATCGGTTAAAAATTGAATAGATGTAATAAGCAGCACCAAAAGCCAGGTGATAAAAGAACAAAATGTTCATCAGTTTTACGGAGAAAAAATCATGTTTTTTCCTGAGTAGCTTAAAGATATATTGGGTAAGCAGATATAAAAACGGGATCAAAAAAATTGCCTGGGCTATATCGTATAATTGAATAGATTCAAAATTCATTCGCTGTTATTCTCTTTTTTCAGAAGAGTTGCAATTTTGCAACCAATAGATCATCCGAATTTAAAGCGAGTAAGCCTTAAAGAAATTCAGGCATAAAAACAAGTACGTAAAGGGCTTTTAACGTGATTAATTTATTGAAACACAAGATAACTCCAGTTGAACAGTCTTAGTTTTTAAAAAGAATCTACATAAAAGTGTGGAATTATTACATAAAAAAACAGTAAGATTTATCCATCTAACCCTAATTTATTGACTCTCAATTCCCTTAAGATTGTTTCCTTTGTGAAAACAAAATACAGCAGAATGAATCCAGTCGAAAAAAAAGTTTCTTACCAAATCAGTAATTCTTACAGCACATTAAATGAGTTTACCTCTAAAACAAAAAATGTATGGGTGGTTTTCCACGGAATTGGATATCTAAGCCGCTACTTTTTAAAATATTTCAAGGGTCTCGATCCGGAAGAAAATTACATCATCGCACCCCAGGCCCAATCGAAATATTACTTGACGGACGAATACCGCCATGTAGGAGCTTCCTGGCTTACAAAGGAAAATACCGAGGCGGAGATCGAGAATACACTGGCGTATCTTGAAGAAGTTTACCAAGCAGAGAATTTGAAAGATGCAACAAACCTTATTCTGATGGGATATTCACAGGGAGTTTCGGTTGTAACCCGTTGGGTGGCCAGAAATAAAATTGTATGTTCAAAACTCATACTTCATTCCGGCGGACTTCCGAAAGACCTAAAGTCGGAGGATTTTGAATTTCTGAAAAATACTGAAGTAGCCATGATTTACGGAACCAATGATGAATATTTAAATGAAGAACGATTAAAAACCGAACACTCTAAGGCAAAAGGTCTTTTTGGGGAAAAACTTGAAATCCTTTCTTTTAAAGGTGGCCATGAAGTTAATGTAGAGCTGATATCCAAATTTGCTTAAATTGCTTTCCAAAACATTTTCTTTTATTAATGGATCAACAAAATTCCCCCACAAAAAAAACCGATTCTCTTTTAAAAAATATCGGACCTGGTTTTTTACTTGCAGGAGCAGCCATAGGAGTTTCACACCTGGTGCAAGCCACCCGTGCGGGAGCCGATTACGGATTCATCCTTATTTGGGTGCTGATTTTGGCCTGCGTTACAAAATATCCCTTTCTGGAATTTGGTTCACGCTTTGCCGCAGGGACCGGAAGACATCTTATTTCGGGGTATAAAAGCCTGGGGAAATTCCCTTATTGGGCCTATGTTGTGATAACCTTTGGAAGTATGTTTATCATACAGGCGGCTGTAACCATTGTAACCGCAGGTTTGGCAGAACGCTTATTCAATGTAGGACTCTCCCCTTTTATCTGGAGCCTTATTATCCTTGGCGCCTGTATTGCTGTCCTTATTATTGGAAAATATCCGGGACTGGATAAGAGCATGAAAATCATCGTTACCATTTTAACCCTCGCTACGCTGGTAGCAGTACTAATGGCCTTTGGTGCCGGAACGGCTGGCAAGGCATTAGCCACTGAAGCTCCTTCTCTATGGACCACCGCCAGCATTGGTTTTATAATCGCGTTCATGGGCTGGATGCCCATTCCGCTGGATGCTTCGGTGTGGCATTCTATCTGGACAAAAGAGCGGTCCCTTCAAACAAAACAAAAGCTATCCATCAAAGGCGCTTTTGCCGATTTTAACGTGGGCTATCTTTCTGCTGCATTTATAGGTTTGCTGTTTTTCCTTTTGGGTGTACTGGTTATGTTTGGAAGCGGTACCTCATTTTCCTTAAACAGCATAGAGTTCTCATCCCAACTCATAGATCTCTATGGCCAAACACTTGGAGATTGGAGTAAACCACTTATTTCTGTCGCAGCTTTTATAACCATGTTTAGCACTGTTTTGACAGTTACCGATGCTTACCCGCGGGTAATTTCAGAATTAAAACATCCCGAAAAGGATCAGCCCGAAGATTTGAAAGAAAAATGGAAAATCTATAAAATATCTATCTTCATCATTCCAATGCTTTCCCTTGCCATATTGTTCTCCCTCTCCGGTTCCTTTACCATTTTAGTAGATTTTGCAGCAGGCTTATCATTTTTATCGGCTCCTTTCATCGCCTGGTTTAATTACAAACTTGTCATAGGAAACCAAATGCCGGAGGAAGACCGACCTGGAAAAGCTTATCGAATATTTAGTCTGATTTGTTTTGGGTTGTTGGTGCTGTTTAATTTTGTGTATTTGTATTATAATTTCTAAAACATCACCTCCAAAGGATTGAATTTCTAATGGAAAGAGTGGACTTAAACTTTATTTAACCAGAAAAGCGGAACCAAATAATGGATTGCGCTTTTACTTTTTTAAAGTCCTCCCCAATTGGGGGAGGATTTAGGAGGGGCTTAGATCCTTCGCCTGAGGCTCAGGATAAGCGACTCACAAGATTTTGCTGTGCAAAAATGAAAAAAGCGTAGCCAAATTAATGGTTACGCTTTTACTTTTTAAGTCTTCCCCTATTGGGGGAGGACTTAGGAGGGGGCCTAGATACTTCGCTTTCGCTCAGGATAAGAGACTCACAAGATTTTGCTTTGCAAAAATGAATAAAGCGCAACCTGATAATGGTTGCGCTTTATTATGATTTGAGTTTAAAAGAGATCCTTCGCCTACGGCTCAGGATAAGCGATACGTAAGGTTTTGCTATGCAAAATAAAAAAAGCACAACCAAACAAATGGTTGCGCTTTATTATGATTTGAGTTTAAAAGAGATCCTTCGCCTACGGCTCAGGATAAGCGATACGTAAGGTTTTGCTATGCAAAACCAACGTCCTGCTTACTTCACCTCTTCAAAATCTACATCTTCAACATCGTCACCCTGCTTAGAGCTGTCTCCGCCTTCTTGTCCGTCTCCGGATGGTCCGGCTTGCGGTCCTCCGGCAGCTCCACCTTGTTCGGCTTGTGCTTTGTACATCTCTTCAGAAGCTACTTTCCAGGCTTCATTTACCTTATCCAGTGCTGGGGAAATAGTTTCAATTTCCTTGGTTTCGTATGCCTTTTTCAACTCTTCCAAAGCATCTTCTATCGGTTTTTTCTTATCATCAGATAATTTATCACCAAATTCTTTCAGTTGCTTTTCAGTCTGGAAAATCATTGCATCTGCTTCGTTCAGCTTATCAACTTTTTCCTTGGCTTTTTTATCGCTTTCAGCATTTGCTTCAGCATCAGCCTTCATTTTCTTGATCTCATCTTCTGTTAATCCTGAAGAAGCTTCAATTCTAATGTCCTGAGTTTTGTTGGTAGCTTTATCTGTAGCGCTTACTTTAATAATTCCGTTGGCATCAATATCAAAGGTTACTTCAATTTGAGGAGTTCCTCTTTGAGCTGGTGGAATTCCATCTAAATGGAATCTACCTATGGTTTTATTATCTGTGGCCATTGGTCGTTCTCCCTGCAATACGTGAATTTCAACAGATGGCTGATTATCGCTTGCGGTAGAGAATACCTGGGATTTCTTTGTTGGAATGGTTGTATTGGACTCGATTAATTTAGTCATTACGCCACCCATAGTTTCGATACCAAGAGAAAGCGGTGTTACATCAAGCAACAATACATCTTTTACATCTCCCGTAAGTACTCCACCCTGAATAGCTGCTCCTATTGCAACAACCTCATCCGGGTTCACACCTTTTGAAGGTTTTTTTCCAAAAAACGCTTCTACTTCTTCCTGAATTTTAGGAATTCTTGTAGATCCACCTACCAAAATAACTTCGTCAATATCGCTTTTTGAAAGACCTGCATCATCCAAAGCTTTTTTCACAGGAGCCATTGAACGTTTCACCAATTCATCGGCTAATTGTTCAAATTTAGATCTGGTTAAAGTCTGTACAAGGTGTTTTGGTCCACTTGCAGTTGCAGTAACATATGGTAAATTGATCTCTGTTTGTGTAGAAGAAGACAATTCAATTTTAGCTTTTTCTGCAGCTTCTTTCAAACGTTGCAAAGCCATTGGGTCTTTTCTAAGATCGATATCTTCTGCTTTCTGAAAATCATCAGCAAGCCAGTCGATAATCACTTCATCAAAATCATCTCCACCTAAGTGGGTATCTCCATTTGTAGATAATACTTCAAAAACTCCATCCCCTAATTCCAAAATTGAGATATCAAAAGTACCACCACCAAGATCATAAACAGCGATCTTCTGGTCGATGGATTTTTTATCCAATCCATAAGCAAGTGCTGCTGCGGTTGGTTCGTTTATTATCCTTCTTACTTTAAGACCTGCGATCTCACCAGCTTCTTTAGTAGCCTGACGTTGCGCATCGTTAAAATAAGCGGGAACAGTAACAACTGCTTCTGTAACTTCATGTCCTAAATAATCTTCAGCAGTTTTTTTCATTTTCTGAAGAATCATTGCCGATAATTCCTGTGGTGTATATTTTCTTCCGTCAATATCCACACGGGCTGTATCATTATCCCCTTTCAATACTTTATAAGGAACTCTTCCTGCTTCTTTAGAAGATTCAGAATATTTATTCCCCATAAAACGTTTAATGGAAGAGATAGTCTTGGTAGGATTGGTTACCGCCTGACGTTTTGCAGGATCTCCTACTTTAATTTCTCCACCTTCAACAAATGCGATTACAGAAGGGGTGGTTCTTTTTCCTTCAGCGTTAGGAATTACCGTGGGCTCGTTACCCTCCATTACAGCGACGCACGAGTTGGTAGTACCTAAGTCAATTCCAATTATTTTGCTCATAACTATATACTTAAATTTTTATTAATATTTCGTTTTCACAATTGGTATTAGACAATCTTTATGCCAGCGGATTCGTTCTGACAGGTTGTCATAATGTTAATTCACCCTAAGATTCCTTTTCATTTTTTTCATGTGATCAAGCTTTGTTTTTAGATTTGTTGATTTTAAAATTTTTTCTAATATTTCTGAAAGCTTCACTAAATGCCGGCTAAGAAAATCTTAATAAGAATAAAATATATAATACCTTCCTAACCTACCAAATTCTTATTTTTGCAACCTGAATAACTATTGAATAATGCAGAAAATTGAATGTATAAGTGTTTTTGATATGCTGAAGGTGGGCGTAGGCCCATCAAGTTCTCATACTTTAGGACCCTGGCGCGCAGCGCAGCGTTGGATAGAGGAACTGAAGCAAAAGAACATCTTCGACCAGGTGGATAATATTCATATAGATCTATACGGTTCCCTTTCCCTAACCGGAAAAGGCCATGCAACAGACATTGCAGTGATGCTTGGCCTGTGTGGATTTGACCCGGTAACTATGGATATCGATCAAATCGATCCTGAAATACAACTTATTAGGGATACACAAACCATTCGGTTGAATAATGAAAAGACAATTTACTTTAATTCGGAAGAGCAAATAAAATTTAATCGGAAATTCCTTGAATTTCATCCTAACGGAATGACCTTTCGGGCGGGTTTAATCAATGGCAAAAAAGCACTCTCCTCATTTTATTCCATAGGCGGAGGTTTTGTGGTAAAAGAGGAACGCAAGAACGCGAAAAAGAAAATGGAAAGCTTTCAGCAATTCCCTTTTCCCATAGAAAAAGCAACCGAACTCTTAGCCTTTTGTAAAGCCGAAAACAAACCGATCTCCGCCATTGTTCTGGAAAATGAAAAATCCCTGAGAAGCGAAGAAGAAATAGATGCCGGGTTAAAACAAATCTGGCAGGTTATGCTGGAATCCATGTACACAGGATGCCATACGGAAGGTATCTTGCCAGGAGGTTTAAATGTTCACCGGCGCTCCTTTGATATGCACAAACGCCTTATTGGAGATGTACAATATAATTCCCCTCAGGAATGGCTGGAAGTTATTCGCCAAACCGAAGTTAAATTTCGACAAATTCTTAAATGGGTAAGCTGTTTTGCAATAAGTGTAAATGAAGTGAATGCCTCGTTGGGAAGAGTGGTAACAGCACCTACCAATGGAAGTGCAGGAACGGTTCCGGCTGTTTTAATGTATTATCTTGTGATAGAAAATCACGAAGCAACTTTTGAGGATATCAAAAGATTTATGTTGGTAGCCGGAGAAATTGGCAGTCTGTTTAAAAAAGGTGCCACAATATCTGCTGCTATGGGCGGATGCCAGGCAGAAATTGGCGTTTCTTCTGCAATGGCCGCAGGAGCACTAACCGAAGTCATGGGCGGAACCCCGGAACAAGTCCTTATGGCAAGTGAAATCGCAATGGAACACCACCTGGGTTTAACCTGTGACCCAATTGGAGGCCTGGTACAAATTCCGTGTATAGAACGAAATGCGATGGGAGCCATTAAGGCGATCAATGCAGCGGAGATCGCTATGGAAAGTGACGCTTCCAAGGCCAAAGTGCCATTGGATAAAGTAATTGCTACCATGTGGGATACCGCAAAAGATATGAACTCAAAATACAAGGAAACTTCTGAAGGTGGACTGGCTGTAAGGGTCAGTTTAAGCGACTGTTAATTTCCTTTCTTGATTTTTATACTTATCAGAAATAATGGTGGAAAAGGAACCAAAGTGTTTACTGAATTCTACATTTATAAATTCAACTTAAATTTAAATAATTGACGTTTTCAGCAAATCCAGACTGGGATAAAATAAAAAACCTATTTCGAAATTTCGGCTGGATGGTTGCATCTTATTTTGTTTTTTTCCTGTTCCTGGGAATCCTTCATGCAGTTTTTCCCGAATTTGATCTTGAGCAATATCAGCAATCAAACTTAAATGAACTGCTCGAAAAGAGTCCCTGGAAATTCATTTTTCTTGCTGTTATCCTTGCACCCGTTATAGAAGAAGGAATGTTTCGCACCTTAATTCGACCTTCTCAAAATGAATTGCTTTTTTTTCTTACCATTTGGATCCTGGTAATTGTTACGGCCTTTATTCCACTGGATGTTTTTTGGGTAGTCAAATATGTTTTTTTGATCCTTTTAGCAATCCTTTCTTTTTTATTCCTGAAAGAATTTATCCCATTAAACTGGCAGCAACACTTATGTGACTTTTTGGGTCGTTATTATATTGCGGTATGGCTCATAACCGCTGTTATCTTCGGAATGGTCCATGTATTTAATTATGTGGAAGGTTTTCAGCTGGACTTTGTATTATTCCTTCTGGTCATACCAAGGATTATCGCAGGCTTCTTCTTCGGAAAGATAAAGATCGAGAACAACGGACTCCTTTGGCCAATCTTAATGCACGGAATGAATAATGCAACCGTCGTTTTCTTCCTGCTTCCCAGGCTTCTTTAAGAAACGCCCGTTTTATGCTGAAAATATCAGTTTTTAATGCGAAACTGAATGCTGCTCCCGCAATCCTCCTTGCTTCGGGTATCGACTATATAAATTATTTTCCAAATTCCTCCTTCCTTAAATAATTGAAAGGAATTTACCCCGCAATGACTTAATTCCCCATTCACAAAGAACGAATAAGGCGTGATCACATTCGCCAATGGTCCGTTAACCTTTATTTCAAAGGAATGAAGTTTCTCTTCAAATTTGGTGGCTTCAGGAATAGAACTAATGGCCTTTATAAAATCTGAATAGGTATCGGTAGTTAATTTCACATTGCCTTCCTCATCTTCAGCAATGGATTGCATAGTGACAGAAGGGTGCGCCAATTCCCTTAAAGCAAGGGAATCCTGTTTATGAAAGGCAACAAAAAAAGCCTCTACCGTATTTTTTGCCGCTGTTTCTTCTGAAGTTTCCTGGGCAATAACTGAGAATCCGGTGAATAGGACCAATAAACAAACTAAAATCTTCATATCTCGCAGGTTTGAATGTAGCAGACTAATTTAGTACTTTTACTCCACAAAAAACACAATCAATGTCAGTTGCCAAAAAACAATACAAACGCATTACCACCAAAACTTTAGTGGAAATGAAAAAGAATGGTGAAAAAATCGCCATGTTAACCGCCTATGATTATACCATGGCGCAAATCGTGGACGGGGCTGGCATCGATGTTATTCTCGTTGGTGATTCTGCAAGTAATGTAATGGCAGGACATGAAACGACCCTTCCTATTACCCTGGACCAGATGATCTATCACGCGGCAAGTGTGGTAAGGGGGATTCACAGGTCCTTAGTAGTTGTGGATTTGCCCTTTGGAAGTTACCAAAGTGACCCCAAAGAAGCCTTGAGATCTGCGATTAGGATCATGAAAGAAAGCGGTGGTCATGCGGTTAAACTTGAAGGAGGGAAAGAAGTAAAAGACTCGATAAAAAGAATTCTAAACGCCGGGATTCCTGTAATGGGGCATTTAGGACTTACTCCACAGTCTATTTATAAATTCGGTACCTATACCGTGCGCGCAAAAGAAGATGAAGAAGCTGAAAAATTAAAATCGGATGCGTTAATGCTGGAACGTTTGGGTTGTTTTGCAATGGTCCTTGAAAAAGTGCCGGCTAAACTCGCCCGCGAAGTGGCAAAAAGCGTGAGTATTCCGGTGATAGGAATTGGTGCCGGAAACGGGGTAGACGGTCAGGTATTGGTTTTACATGATATGATAGGAATGAACCACGAATTCAATCCGCGGTTTTTAAGAAGATACCTCGATATGCACGCCCAGATGACCACCGCTTTTCAACAATATAAGGAAGATGTGAAATCCGGTGATTTTCCCAATGAGGAAGAACAGTATTAAAAAAACTTTTTCCTCTTCTCTTTCTGTTCTCTTTTTCAGAATAAAAAAACACGATTTGAAACCCGATAAAATCATTTCCACCCCACAAAACTTGCAGATCCTTTTTGAGGACAATCATATAATTGTAATCAATAAGCGGCCGGGGGATATTGTTCAGGGAGATAAAACCGGAGATACACCTTTAAGTGAAGTCGTTAAGGAATATATCAGGGTTAAGTACAATAAACCGGGAAATGTCTATCTTGGCGTAGTTCACAGATTAGACCGGCCTACCAGCGGAATCGTTCTATTTTCGAAAACCTCCAAGGCCTTACCCCGCTTAAACAAACTTTTTAAGGACAAGGAAGCAAAAAAAACCTACTGGGCTGTTGTTAAAAATACGCCGCCCCAGGCAGAAGGGACTTTGGTTCATTTTCTAAGGCGAAACTCTAAGCAAAACAAATCCACAGCTCATATTAAGGAGGTTCCGGAAAGCAAAAAAGCAATTCTTGAATACAGGATCCTGAAAAAATTGGACAATTATTATTTGCTGGAAATAGATTTGCAAACCGGAAGGCATCACCAAATAAGAAGTCAGCTAGCTTCAATTGGTTGCGCAATAAAAGGAGATCTTAAATACGGATTTGACCGAAGTAATAAAGATGCCAGTATTCATTTACACGCACGGAAGCTCTCCTTCATACACCCGGTTAAAAAAGAACTGATAGAAATTATCGCTCCCCCACCGCGGGAACCGATCTGGGATGCCTGTTGATTTTTATTTTAAAGGCTGAATTCGTTATCTACTCAACATTTTATATTTACTTTCAATAACCTCAGAAATCGGGCGGTCTTCAATTTTACTTTCAAGCCAGGAAATAATGTCCAGATATAAAAATGCCCTTCGTTCAAAAGGATGATCTTCATATTGTTTTAAGGTTGCATGAAGCTTTCGGAATTCATCTTTTATGTCCAGCGGAGAGATTTCCGGAAGATTTCGTAAAAATTTGATCATCTCTTTTTGCACTTCATGAAGATCATTCATTCGTATCAAAAATTTATAGGTAGATTTTATTAAACGCTCCAGATGATAATCCAAACCTGCTTCATAATGTGCAACAAGATTTAGTATCCTTGAAAAACACATAAGATCTTCCCTCATTTCAAGGGTGTTATTATTGATGATCTTGCCTAAAAATTCGATACTCTTCTTATTGTTCCCATCTCCAAAATATAAACTGGCAATTTTGTAATAAAATACCATAATATGGTGCGCATCAATCCGGGTTTCAAACTTTTTAATCCTTTTCAATATTTTTTCCACGAGAATTTCCCCGTTAGAAAACTCCCCTTTCATAAACCTTAAATTCAGCTTATTGGAATAAAGATATATAAAGGACAATGCGGCAGTATTATCATCATCGGGGATCTTGGGATCCTTTAAAGTCGTTTCAAGATCAATCAGTACCTTTTCAAATACCTTCACGTGATTCAAATAAAACAGGGATTCAAGTAAATAATGATTTCCTTTTAAATACAGAATTGGATGAATCCTTATTAAGTGTGGATTTTCATTAAAAAGTTCAATCCATTTCTTGGAGTACCTGTAACAAGCCAGAAAATCCTGGGTGATAAAATTAAACCACAAGTGGGATTTATACAACCATAATTTCTCCCGAAAACCTAATCTGCTGAATTCAAAATCAGGCATTTTTTCCTGAAAATATTTTCTGATTTCCATAGCTTCCTCCTCTGTACGCGCATACCCGCGTTTAAGGTATATTCCGTAAAGCCCCAGAGATAAATTGGATAACTTATTGGAGATCACATTTAGATAAATAAGATCCTCCGTTTCGTGAATTAAAGTCTCAGCACGATTCTGAATACTTCGGGTAATATACTGGGATTCAATGATCTTTTCCCATTCCAGGATCTCATACAAAGCACTTTTTTCCTCATAATGCATAGCAGTGGACTTTACCTTGTCAAGCAATTTTAAACTTTGTTTATACAATCCTTTCCGGTATAAAATTGAGGCAAAATCCAGCTGTTCCCTTATAAGCACCGGGATGCTTTGATGCGCCGGATTCAATCGAAGGCTTATTAAAATCTGCTTATAAAGATGTGCTTTTATGTTGGAAAGTTGCTGTTTACTAATGTCCGTATTTGCCAGAATAACCTTTTCATCATATTTATTCTCCCGGGCCATCACCCTGAATAAATTCAGAAATTTACTGTCTGAATTCACTCCTATTCTTCCGACATACAGAGAAAATTGTCTTTTTTCAGAAGGGGAAAGAGATTTGATTAAAGTAAATAAGTTATCTGTTTGCTCATTGGTCATTGTAACAAATTTTTACGTAATTAACTGATTAACAGATGCATAAAACCTTTGATCTCAGGTTCATTGTCGTAATCTTAGTCACTTATCAATTTCAGAAAGGAAGTAATCCAATACTTTAGTTCAAAGATAAAGCAAAATTAAACTGTTATGGGTACTGAAAAAGTAGAAATTTTTGACACAACTTTAAGAGATGGAGAACAGGTTCCGGGGTGTAAATTAAACACTTCACAGAAGTTAAAAATAGCTGCACGCCTCGACGAACTTGGTGTAGATGTAATAGAAGCCGGATTTCCAATTTCCAGCCCCGGGGATTTTAAATCTGTTTCTGAAATTTCCAAACTGATAAAAAATGCTACTGTTTGCGCACTTACCCGGGCGGTAAGAAAGGATATTGAAGTCGCTGCCGAAGCTCTAAAATTTGCAAAAAAACCAAGAATCCATACAGGAATTGGAACTTCCCCAACGCACATAAAATATAAATTTAATTCTACTGAAGATCAAATAATCGAACGGGCTTTTGATGCGGTTGCGTATGCAAAAACTTTCGTTGAGGACGTTGAATTTTACGCCGAAGATGCCGGAAGAACCAGAAATGAATATTTGGCCAAAGTATGCACAGCAGCAGTAAAGGCAGGTGCTACCGTTCTTAATATACCAGACACGACAGGATATTGTCTTCCGGAGGAATATGGCCAGAAAATCAAATATTTGAAGGAAAATGTAAAAGGTATAGAAAATGTTCGGATTTCCTGCCACTGCCATAATGATCTGGGAATGGCAACGGCAAATGCCATTGCCGGGGTAATGAACGGCGCCAGGCAAATTGAATGTACCATCAATGGAGTAGGAGAACGGGCAGGGAATACTTCCCTGGAAGAGGTGGTTATGATCTTACGACAACATCCCAGGTTGAATTTGCATACAGATATCAATCCTAAATTCCTTTTTGACACCAGTAATATGGTTGCTCAGGAAATGGGGATTTTTGTTCAGCCTAATAAGGCCATCGTTGGAACAAATGCTTTTGCGCACAGTTCCGGGATACATCAGGATGGGATCATTAAAAACAGGGAAACTTATGAAATAATAAATCCTTTGGATGTTGGGGTAACAGAGTCGGCTATTGTGCTTACAGCAAGAAGCGGAAGAGCGGCTTTGGCTTACAGAGCAAAAAAGATGGGCTACGAATTGACAAAACTTGAGCTGGACAGCGTTTATACCGAATTTTTAAATTTCGCCGATGACCGCAAAGAAGTAGGAGATCTTGACATTCATACCATTATGGAGATCAGCAGAAAAAATCACAGAATATTTGCATAAATAACGATGAAAAAAACACTTTTCGATAAAATATGGGATGCCCACGTCGTGGAAACTATTCCTAATGGACCTGATGTCTTATATATAGACAAACACCTGATCCATGAAGTTACGAGTCCGCAGGCTTTCAATGAGCTTAAGCAACGTGATATCCCAGTTTTCAGACCGGACCAAATAATTGCAACGGCCGATCATAATACGCCAACCATAGATCAGCATTTACCGGTAAAAGAAGTATTATCCAGAAACCAACTGAAGGAGTTGTCCAGAAACTGCGAGGAAAACAACATCACTTTATACGGTTTGGGACACCCTTATAATGGGATTGTTCATGTGATAGCCCCCGAACTGGGAATTACCCAACCGGGAATGACCATAGTTTGCGGCGACAGCCATACTTCTACCCACGGTGCTTTTGGGACCATTGCATTTGGAATTGGTACTAGTCAGGTAGCTCAGGTTTTTGCTAGTCAGTGTTTACTTTTGGAAAAACCTAAAAAACTCAGAATCAACCTGAACGGAAAATTAAAAAAAGGAGTACTCCCTAAAGATGTGATCCTTTATATTATAAGCCAGCTTGGAACAAATTCAGGAACAGGATATTTCTGTGAATATGCAGGAAATATTTTTGAGGAGATGTCCATGGAAGGCAGAATGACAGTGTGCAATATGAGTATTGAAATGGGAGCCCGTGGCGGTTTGATCGCCCCGGATGAAACCACCTTTAAATATATAGAAGATCGGAAATTTGCACCAAAAGGAACAAATTTTGAAGCAAGGAGGACCTATTGGAAAACATTAAAAACCGATGCAGATGCGGTTTTTGACAAGGAATATAGCCTGGAAGCTGAAGATATTGAGCCTATGATCACCTATGGGACCAATCCAGGAATGGGGATAAAATTAACCGCTAAAATTCCCTCAAATCTTGGGAAAAGCGATTTAAAATCCCTGGAATATATGGATTTTAAACAAGGAGAATCCCTTATAAATAAACCTATCAATTACATTTTTATTGGAAGTTGCACCAATTCCAGAATCGAGGATTTTAGAATTGTGGCAGCCTACATCAAAGGAAAGAAAAAAGCCAAAAATGTAAATGCGCTAATAGTTCCCGGCTCCCAACAGGTAGCTGCGCAATTGCGGGACGAAGGATTGGTTCAGGTTTTTGAAGAAGCAGGATTCACGCTAAGGCAACCGGGTTGTTCGGCTTGTCTAGCGATGAATGATGACAAGATCCCGGAAGGCGAATATTGCGTTTCAACCAGCAACCGGAATTTTGAAGGAAGACAGGGACAAGGATCCAGAACAATACTTGCGAGTCCGCTTACCGCGGCGGCAACGGCAATTGCCGGAAAAATAACCGATTTCACCAAACACCTGAATTAAGATGGAAAAATTTATCACCCTAAAAGATACTGCCATTCCATTAATGATTGAAAACATTGATACGGATCAAATTATTCCTGCCCGCTTTTTAAAAGCAACCGATAAAGAAGGATTTGGAGAGAATTTATTCCGGGACTGGCGATTTGACAAAAACGGAAACCCCTTTGAGGATTTCAGCCTCAATGATAAAAAATATACAGGATCAATTCTTGTTGCCGGAGATAATTTTGGTTGTGGATCCAGCCGGGAACACGCTGCATGGGCATTGAAAGCCTTTGGATTTAAGGTAATTGTTTCAAGTTATTTTGCCGATATTTTCAAAGGAAATGCTCTTAACAACGGACTTCTACCAGTTCAGGTTAGTAAAGAATTTTTGGAAGCTTCTTTCCGAAGTATTATGGAAAATCCTAAAACCGAGTTGAAAATAGATCTTGAGAACCAAAAAATAGAAATCCCGGATAAAAATCTTTCAGAAAAATTTCAAATAGATCCGTATAAAAAAACCTGCATGATCAATGGATATGATGACATTGATTTCCTCATTAGCAGAAAGAAAGCGATCAAAAATTTCGAAGAGAAACAACAGAAATTTTTAAAAGAATATGAAGCTAAAAATTGTGTTTAAAAAGTAGATGTACCCCCCTAAAAAAATAAAAAGATGAAACATCCATGAGAATAAACTTTCTCACACAGGGAAATATTTGTACGGATGTTACATATGACCTCTAAAACAATAATATAAACAGATGAAACTAAAAATAGCAGTATTACCCGGAGATGGGATAGGTCCTGAAATAACGCAGGAATCGGTAAAAGTATTACAGGCGGTAGCCGAACGCTTTCAGCATGAATTTTTATTCGAATCGGCACCGGTAGGAGCGGCAGGCATAGAACTTACAGGAGATCCCCTTCCGGAAGCGACCCTTGATTTGTGCAAAAAATCTGATGCGATACTTTTTGGAGCCATTGGTGATCCCAAATACGACAATCATCCTGAAGCTGAAATTCGGCCGGAACAGGGGCTTCTGAGATTGCGAAAGGAATTGGGCTTGTTTGCAAACATCCGGCCAATAAAAGCTTATAAAAGTCTTTTGGAGAATTCCCCATTGCGGCCGGAACGGATTGATGGTGCCGATATGGTAATTTACCGGGAACTTACCAGTGGGATTTATTACGGTGAAAGAAGCCTTTCTGAAGATAAAAGAAGTGCAACCGATACCTGTACTTATACCATTGAAGAAATAGAACGCATTGCGCATTTAGCTTTTAAGGCCGCTCAAAAGCGTCGGAAAAAGATCACCTTGGTTGATAAAGCCAATGTGCTGGAAACTTCCAGGCTCTGGCGAAAAACGGTTACCAACCTGGCTAAAGAGTATCCCGATGTGGAGTTGGATTTTCTTTTTGTAGATAATGCCGCTATGCAATTAATACTTAACCCCAGACAATTTGATGTGATTCTTACCGAAAACATGTTCGGGGATATCCTGTCTGATGAAGCAAGTGTAATTGGTGGAAGTATCGGTCTACTGGCATCGGCATCTGCAGGAACAACCTACGCTTTGTTTGAACCTATCCACGGTTCTTATCCACAGGCAACAGGAAAGGGAATTGCAAATCCTGTGGCTTCGGTACTTTCGGCTGCCATGCTTCTGGAGCATTTTAATCTGACCAAAGAAGCGCAGGCTGTTATTGATGCTGTAGAATTAAGTATAAAATTACAAATAAGCACTTCGGATATTGGAGGAGTTCAAACCACGCAAAGTGTGGGGGATTTTCTTGAAAGCCTCGTGCTGGAACCCGGTGAATTCAACAATGAAAACCTAAGATATGGCCAGATGACGATTATTTAAATTTTTTGTTAGTTTGACTGAAACCTCCCCTTTTTTCATTATTATGGGGAGGTTTTTTCTGCTAAACTTCATCCTTTTTCCTGGCAATTTCTGCTAATCCCAGATTATCCTTGCTCCCTAAATGGGTATGTTTCTTTGGATTTGATGCTTCATAAGTATTATTCTGAACCTGCTCCCCTATTTCCTTGTAAGCCTCGCGGAATGATTTCCCCTCCATCACAAGATCATTAATACTATCAACCGTAAACAGGTATTTATACTTTTCCTGATTCAGATCTACTTCCTTAACCTTTATCGAAGCGATAGAATAAATAAAAATATCCAGGATCTCTTTGATACCCTCTACTGCATATATGCTGTTTTCCTTTATCAATTGGTAATCCCTGTGATAGCCGCTTGGCAAATTGTTGGTGATAAGGATCATTTCATTTGCGATGGCTTGCAGTTTATTGCATTTTCCACGAATGAGTTCAAATACATCCGGATTCTTTTTATGTGGCATAATGCTAGAGCCAGTGGTAAGCTCATCCGGAAAAGTGATGAAATCAAAATTCTGACTCATATACAGGCACACATCCATCGCAAACCGGGATAAGGTATTTGACAGCGATGCTATATTTGAGGTAACTGTACGCTCGCTTTTCCCCCTGCTCATTTGAGCGGCAACCACATTATACTTCAGGGTTTTAAAACCGAGTTCTTTGGTTGTAAACTCCCTGTCTATAGGAAATGAAGAACCATAGCCCGCTGCAGATCCCAGCGGATTCTGATCTACGATCTTCAAACCTGCTTCCAGTAAATAAAGATCATCGATCAGTAATTCGGCATAGGCCGAAAACCATAACCCAAATGAAGAAGGCATCGCCACCTGCAAATGGGTATACCCCGGTAACACCTTTTCGCTGTGTTCTTCTGCCAGTTCTAATAATACATCGATCAATATTCCGGTTTTTCCGGATATCTCTATTAGGTTATCCTTAAAATACAACTGCATAGCCACCAAAACCTGGTCGTTCCTGGAGCGTGCCGTATGGATCTTTTTTCCGGTTTCTCCCAAAACCCTGGTAAGTTCAAACTCAATTTTGGAGTGAACATCTTCAAATTCGTCCTCAATTATAAAAGTTCCATCATTTAAATGTTGCTGAAGTTGGTCAAGTTCCCTACAAATATCTTCAACTTCGGTTGAAGTTAATATCTTCACTTTGCCCAACATTCTGGCATGTGCCTTTGAAGCGGTAATATCGTAACCGGCGATAAACATATCAAGTTCCCTGTCGTTCCCGACGGTGAATTTTTCAATTTTCTTATTTATCGGTATTCCTTTATCCCAAAGTTTCATATGTAGCTATTTATTGTTTTTTATTGGCCATATGTAATTCGCATATCTTCATAGGTGTTTGTATCGTGTTTCCGTTATGCTCATTTCATAGTGTTTTTTTTAAATCCCAGTAGTAGTTTTATTTAAGAGCCTTTTTCAGCAATTCGATATATTTTTCGATCCCTTCTTCAATTTCCTTTATATAAATAAACTCATCTGCAGAATGCGATCTTGTGGAATCTCCGGGTCCAAGCTTCAACGATGGACATTTCAGCATAGCTTGGTCTGAAAGGGTTGGGGACCCATAGGTTTTCATCCCCTGGGAAACTCCGGCCTTTACCAAATCATGATCTTCAGGAATGGAGGAAGAATTTAACCGGAGCGAGCGCGCTTTTATTTCCTCCACAGGAGCATGCTCCTTTAAAATTTGCTCAATTTCAGCATTGGTATAACAATCATTCACCCGCACATCCAGGACCAAATGTACATGGGCGGGAACGACATTGTGCTGACTTCCGGCATTTATCTGGGTTACAGTCAGTTTAACTTCCCCAAGAGAGTCAGAAACTTTTTCGAGACTGAAATCCTCAAACCATTGCACCGCTCTCGCTGCTTTATAAATTGCATTATCATTATTGGGATGCGCTGCATGAGAAGGTGTTCCCTTTACAAAAACATCAAAAACCACCAGGCCTTTTTCTGAAATTGCCAATTGCATTAAGGTAGGTTCTCCCACAATAGCCACATCGACTTTCGGTAAAATGGGCAACAGACTTGCAATCCCATGTTCACCATTGATTTCCTCTTCTGCAGTTCCCGCAAAAATAATGTTATAATTTAAATCCTCGGCTTCATAAAACCAGGTGAAGCATGCCAAAAGTGAAACCAGGCATCCACCGGCATCATTACTTCCTAAACCATATAGTTTTCCGGATTCTACAGCTGCTTCAAAAGGATTTCGCGTATATCCCGAATTTGGTTTTACCGTATCGTGATGGGAATTGAGCAATAAAGTAGGTTTCGTTTCATCAAAACCAGCATTTTTGGCCCAAACGTTATTCAAATGTCGGTTAAATGGAATTTTATGTGCTATAAACCAGTCCTCCAGTAATTTGGCTGTAACGCCTTCTTCACCTGAAAAGGATTGAGTCTGAATGAGGTTTTTGAGTAATTCTATGGCTTGCACCTGAAGTTTGGCAATATTCATTATTTGGATATTTTAGTATGTTTTGAGTTCTTTTGCAACAAGGTCGCATCTCCCAAACAAATTTTGGAAACGCCTCTTTCCAGCGCCTGAAAACAATTGTAAAGCTTAGGCAGCATACCGTCACTAATCACTTTTTTAGCGAGCAAGGCTTTATATTTTTTTAAATCCAGGTTTTCTATAACCGAATTATCATCGGCCGCATTTTCCAGTACTCCCTTCTTTTCAAAACAAAAATAAAGTTCCGTTTCATAGCTGGAACTTAGCGCAATGGCCAATTCAGCTGCAACAGAATCTCCATTGGTGTTCAATAATTCTCCTTCCCGGGTACAGGAAATTGCAGAAAAAACAGGTGTGATATTTTGCTCTAAAAGAGAGAAAATAAAGCCTGAATTGATTTCAGAAATATCTCCGACAAATCCATAATCAATATCCTTTACTTCTCTTCTGGTAGAAATAATACTTCCCCCATCGGCTCCGCAAAGTCCAATGGAATTACAATCCAAAGCCAGTAATTTGGCGACCATATTTTTGTTAATCAGGCCTCCGTAGGTCATGATGATCACTTTCAGGGAATTGCTGTCGGTGATCCTTCTGCCATCGATCATTTTGGTTTCATAGCCTAATTTATCAGCCATTTCAGTGGCATAATTCCCTCCTCCATGAACCAGGATTTTTGGTCCTTCCAAAGATGAAAAATCCTTCAGGAACAACCGAAATTTCTCCTCATCTTCAATGAGCTTCCCTCCTATCTTTACTACTTTCAGACTTTGTTTTTTCATTGTAAATTTCCTTTTCACTATCAACTTTCCTGCTTTTTTCTCCCCCTTAGGGGGTCGGGGGGCTTTTTTCACTCCCCCTTTGGGGGCCTGGAGGCTTTTTGGGAGGCCAACAACCGCTTCAAAACCGCCTGTGCCGCAAAGGTCCTGTTATTGGCCTGATGGATTACAATGGAATTCTCGCTGTCCAGCACCGCATCCTCAATCACCACATTTCTTCTTACCGGAAGACAATGCATCACCTTCGCATTATTGGTCAACCCCAGCTTTTTTGCTCCAAAAGTCCAGGAAGGATCCGTGTTCAAAATTGTTCCATAGGTTTGATAACTGCTCCAGTTTTTCACATACACAAAATCGGCATCTTTTAATGCTTCTTCCTGGTCATGGATTACAGGTGTATCTTTTGTGATCGCAGGATTTAGATCATAACCCTCCGGATTGGTGATCACAAGATCAACATCCAGTTTTTGCATGAATTCCACAAATGAATTTGGAACAGATTGCGGCAAAGCCTTTGGATGTGGTGCCCAGCTAAGCACAACCTTTGGTTTTTTTGAGGATTTTAACTCTGTAATTGTAAGTGCATCTGTAAGTCCCTGTAGGGGATGTCCTGTTGCACTTTCCAGATTGATCACCGGCACAGAAGCGTACCTTTTAAAACTATTCATCACAAGTTCCATTTCATCCTTATCCCTGTCTTTCAACCCGGGAAAGGCGCGCACCGCGATAATATCACAATATTGGGAAAGCACCGCTGCTGCCTCCTTAATATGCTCGGCCTTGTCTGAATTCATCACGGCTCCATCCTCAAATTCCAGCGCCCAACCATCGGTGCCTGCATTCATGACCATAACATCCATTCCAAGTAATTTGGCGGCTTTTTCAGTGCTTAATCTTGTGCGAAGACTTGGGTTAAAAAACAACATTCCCAGGGTTTTCCCCTTCCCCAATTTTGCTGCGGAATTCTCCTTTTTTAGCTGAAGCGCTTCTTTGATCAATTCCTGAAGGTCTTCTATATCGGATAAAGCTATGTAATTTTCCATTTGTTTTAAGTGATATTTTATTTTTACTGTATTGACTTTTAGTGATTATTTTAATCAGCTAAAGCTATTTTTAAAGCTTCGAAAAACCTTTCAAAATGTTCCTCCTTAATAGTTAACGGTGGCAGAATTCTAAGTAATTTTTTATTGGAAGAGCCTCCGGTAAAAACCTTGTGTTTGTATAAAAGTTCCTTCCGAAGCGCAGCGATCTCAAAATCAAATTCCAACCCTATCATCAACCCCCTTCCTTTTAACCTTTTAATCTGTGGAATTTCAGCCGACTTTAATTTCACATATTCAAAAAGATCTTTGGCGTTTTGCTGAAGGTTTTCCTTTTCTATAGTGTCAAGAACAGCAATTCCAGCAGCACATGCGAGATGGTTTCCGCCAAAGGTTGTTCCCAGCAATCCATGTTTTGCCTGGATGGATTGATCGATTAAAATACCTCCTATCGGGAATCCATTTCCCATTCCTTTTGCAATGGAAATTATATCCGGCCGTATTCCGTGTTTCATATATGCAAAAAAATCACCGGTTCTTCCATATCCAGACTGCACCTCATCCGCAATTAAAATAGTTTTGTGCTTTTTACATAATTCTGAAGTTGATCTGTAAAATTCTGTGGTTGCTTCATCGAGTCCGCCAACACCTTGAATAACTTCAACAATAACCGCTGCAATATCCTCCTTTGCCAATGCGTCTTCCAGTCCGCTCAAATCTTCAAAAGCAAGTTTTGTAACCGGATTATGAGTGTTGAAAGGCGCTTTGATAGATTCATTATCTGTTACCGCCACAACTCCGGAAGTTCTTCCGTGAAAGGCATTTTCAAAATAGATGATCCTGCTTTTCCCGGTATGGAAGGATGCCAGTTTTAAAGCGTTTTCATTTGCTTCTGCTCCGGAATTACATAAAAACAAACTGTAATCCCTGATTCCTGATACTATTTCAAGTTTTTCAGAAAATTCATCCTGCAAGGGATTATGGACAGAATTGGAATAAAAACCCAGTTTTTGAACCTGTTCACAAATCGCCTTTGTGTATGTGGGATGTGAATGTCCTATAGAAATCACTGCGTGACCACCGTAAAGATCCAGATATTCTGTTCCATTCTCCTCATACACATAAACGCCGCTTCCCTTCACCGGAGTGATATCATAAAGCGGATAAACGTCAAATAAATTCATAATTAATCAGTTGTGATCGTATTAATTTTTTTAAACGAAGCCTGGATTCCCTTGATAAGCGAGGAACTTAAGCCATTGTGTTCCATTTCATTTAAACCTTCTATAGTGCAGCCGCGCGGAGTTGTAACCTTGTCTATTTCGGCTTCCGGATGCATTCCCGATTCTATCAACAAACTGGCGGCTCCAAGACAGGTTTGCATGGATAATTCCTGGGCTTCCTTTGCATCAAACCCAAGCTGAATGGCGCCCTGCGTAGTTGCCCGCATCAAACGCATCCAGAATGCAATCCCGCTGGCACAAATCACAGTTGCGGCCTGCATTTTAGATTCCGGAATAACAATACTGGTCCCTAATCTGTTAAAAATAGCTTCTGCTATAGCGATCCTTTTTTCACCTATGTTGTTGCTGGCCAAACAGGTCATTGATTTTCCAACAGCGATTGCGGTATTGGGCATAGCGCGAATGATGTAGCGTTCTCCAACAATACTTTCCATCCGGCTAATTGCAAACCCTGTTACGGTTGAAATAAGCACGTGGTTTTCTGTTAACAGATCTTTTATTTCGTGCAGCACATTTTCAAGCTGCAGTGGCTGGACCGCAAGAATAAGGATATCCGAATTTTGAACTGCCACCCTATTATCCGGGGTTATTTCAACCTTTGGAAAGTCCTTAAATTCCGCTATATCCCCTATTTTTCGCTTTGAAAGATACAAACTGGTAATCGCATTGTTCAGGATCAATCCTTTTGCGATTGAGACCCCAAGGTTTCCGGCTCCAATGATGGCTATTTTCATGATTTTTTTATTTAAAAATAATTCGCTTTCAATTTCAGTCCTGTAGATTCTTCAATCCCAAACATCAAATTCATATTTTGAACCGCCTGCCCGGATGCTCCTTTCAATAAATTATCTATCACACTGGTGATTAATAATTTATCCCCGAATTTCTGAAGTTTCAGAAGACACTTATTAGTGTTCACAACCTGTTTCAAATGAATTTCTTCAACTACAACAAATGTGAAAGCCGCTTCATTATAAGTCCGTTTATAAATTTCAATTGCATCTTCAATACTTCCGCTAAACCTGGTATAGGCAGTAGCGTGAATTCCACGGGAAAAATTACCGCGGTTTGGTATAAAATTTATTTCCTGATCCTGCGTCTTCTGAAGCATTTTTACGCTCTGGTCTATCTCATTTAAATGCTGATGTTCAAAAGCTTTATAGGCCGAAAAATTATTGTCCCGCCAGGTAAAATGAGTGGTTTCTGAGAGCGAAGTCCCGGCCCCGGTTGCACCGGTCACCGCATTTACATGAACAGCATCCTTTAGAAGATTCTCAGCGGCAAGGGGCAAAATAGCCAGACTGATAGCCGTTGCAAAACACCCCGGATTTGCAATAAACTGTGCTCTTTTTATCGCTTCCCTGTTAAATTCCGGCAACCCATATACAAAAGAATGATCTTCAGAAGCCATCCTGAAATCGGTACTTAGGTCGATGATCTTTGTGTTTTCTGAAAAATCATGCGCTGCAAGGAATTTCACCGAATTCCCATGGCCTAAACATAAAAATAACACATCTACATCTTTAGAGATCTCTCCGCTAAAGTGGAGTTCTGTCTCTCCCAACAAATCCTGATGGATATGAGAAACAGGTTTTCCTGCCTGAGAAGTGCTGTAAATAAAATTCAGGTTGACCTCAGGATGTCTCAGCAGTATCCTGATAAGTTCTCCTGCCGTATACCCGGCTCCTCCTATAATTCCTGCTTGTATCATCAGTTTTGTTTTACGTGTTGGTAGATCTTCCCTGAATTTGATAAGATCTTAATAAATCCCTTGGCATCATCGGCAGTCCAGGCTTTATTTTCCTCGCCATAATTCCCGAAATCACTGTTCATCAAATCAAATGGAGATTCAATTCCGTCCAGCACAAAACGATATGGATGCAGGGTCAAAAACACTTTTCCGGTAACCTGTTCCTGCGAACTTTCCAGAAAAGCCTCCATATTCCTCATCACCGGATCCAGATACTGACCTTCGTGAAGATGAGTTCCATACCAGCCGGCGATATATTCCTTATGCTGAAGTTGCCATTTACTCAGGGTGTGTTTTTCCAGCAAATGATGTGCTTTTATGGTAATTAATGCGGCAGCGGCTTCAAAGCCAACCCTGCCCTTAATCCCAATGATGGTGTCTCCAACGTGAATATCCCTTCCAATGGCATATTTTGAAGCGATCCCTTCCAGAATTTCTATATTCTTTTCCGGAATGTTCTCCTTTTCATTTACCGCAGTAAGTTCTCCCTTTGTAAATGTAAGACTGATTTGTTTTGGTTCCTTTTTTTCCAATTGAGACGGATAAGCAGATTCCGGTAAGGGTTTGTTGGAAGTCAGGGTTTCTGCCCCTCCCACACTTGTGCCCCAAAGACCTTTATTTACAGAATATTTTGCCTTTTCCCAGTTTAATTCCACACCATTATTCTGAAGATATTCAATCTCCTCCTGCCTGGTTAATTGCTTATCCCTGATGGGAGTAATAATTTTTATCCCGGGAGCAAGTATTTGAAAGATCATATCAAATCTCACCTGATCGTTTCCGGCACCTGTACTTCCATGCGCTATATATTCTGCCCCGATCTCTTTTGCATAATTAACAATCTCAATGGCCTGAATAATCCTTTCGGCACTTACAGAAAGCGGGTAGGTATTGTTTTTTAAAACATTCCCAAAAATGAGGAATTTTACCACCTTATTGTAGAAAGTGGAAACCGCATGGAGGTTTTTATAAGAGGTAGCCCCCATCAGTTTTGCGTTGGATCCTATTTTTTGGATCTCTTCTTCTGAAAATCCACCGGTATTCACACTTACCGCATGTACCTCAAAATTTTCTTCCTTGGATAAATATTTTGCACAATAGGAAGTATCAAGTCCTCCGCTATATGCAATTACAACTTTTTTCATTTTAATTTAATTTTCGTAGAGTTTACCTACAATTTGATTTTTTTAAAACACCCTGCTTTTAAAGGCTAGATAAAATTTAGCATCATTATTCAATTTTTTCCTTTTTATAGAAAAGTGTGTTTTTCATATTCTTCAACCTGGTAAAGGCTTTCTCATTAAAACTTTTCTTTTCTTTTGGAATCTGCTTTTTTGCCGGGTCATACATCATACCTGTGCAAAGACACATTTTTCGTTCTGTACGGGTTAGGATGTCATAATTCTTGCAGGTTTGACACCCCTTCCAGAAACTCTCATCATCGGTTAATTCTGAAAAAGTTACCGGCTGATACCCAAGTTCGTAGTTGATCTTCATAACCGCCAGGCCTGTTGTAATCCCGAAAATTTTAGCATCGGGATATTTCTTTCTGGAATGATCAAATACTGCTTTTTTGATCGATTTTGCCAATCCCTGATTTCTAAAATCGGGATGTACGATCAATCCGGAATTGGCGACATATTTTTCGTGTCCCCAAACCTCGATATAACAAAAACCGGCAAACTTATCCCCTTCCAATGCTATTATAGCGTTGCCATTGGCCATCTTGGTTAGAATATATTCCGGAGTTCTTCGGGCAATTCCGGTTCCACGGACTTTTGCCGAATCCTCAATGGTATTACAAATGATCTCTGCGTATTGCGCATGAGAGTTATTAGCAATGTTAATCTTCATCTTATGAGAAAATTAGTGATAAAAAAAAGAGATTTTGTTTTTTGAGAGGGGAACCGGACTCACCTAGGTTCCATAAAGTTTATACACGCCTAACGCGCGGCAAAAAATTGCGTAGGGGGAAACTTTCAGAAAAATTTCTGAAAATTGAAGGGGTAAAAAATGTAAGTTGGTTTTTCAAAATATGTAAATTCAAAATAAAAATATCAATACGGAGTGTTCGCTGCGGTTACCCAATGGAACGGCGGCGGGGGTATAATACTATTATTTGTCTGTTTGAATTCACAGGTCAAATGTATAAAAAAAATCGTACTATCCTCCTTTTTTAACTTTTAAATTAAAAACTGGAATAAATCGGGTTTATCATTAAGGTACTGACCGAAAAAATTTTTAGCTTTCATTCTTCCCACCAGTTCATCAAAATCTGCAGGATCTTTCAGTTCAATTCCTACCACCGCAGGCCCATTTTCCTTATGATGCTTTTTTGAATATTCAAAGTGAGTGATATCATCGTCCGGACCTAAAATTTCAGCAACAAATTCCTTCAATGCACCTGCCCTTTGCGGAAAACGTATGATAAAATAATGCTTCAAACCTGCATAAAGCAGCGCACGTTCCTTGATTTCAGCGGTCCTTGTAATATCATTATTACTGCCACTTACTATGCAAACAACATTTTTCCCTTTGATCTCCTCCTGAAAAGAATCCAGTGCAGTGATGGCCATTGCTCCTGCCGGTTCTACCACGATTGCATCCTTGTTATAGAGATCCAGAATGGTTTGACATATCTTACCTTCCGGAACAGTAACCATCTCATCAAGGCTATCCCGGCAAATAGCAAAATTCCTTGATCCAACTTTTTGAACCGCAGCTCCATCTACAAAACGATCAATTTCTGATAGTTCCACTACTTTTCCTTCTTTCAGCGAAAAACTCATCGAAGGCGCACCTTCAGGTTCAACCCCAATGATTTTTGTATTCGGGGATAACTGTTTAAAAACCGAAGATAATCCGGCTAAAAGTCCGCCTCCACCAAGTGGTGCAAAAACGTAATCAATTGGTCCTTCGGCCTGTTCCAGGATTTCAAGTCCAATAGTTGCCTGTCCTTCAATTACTTTTTCATCATCAAAAGGGTGAATAAATACCAGCTTGTTTAAATCTCCGTATTTAACGGCATTTTTATAGGCATCATCAAAAGTATCTCCTTTTAAGATTACCTCAACCCATTCCCCGCCAAACATTTCGGTTTGTTCCACCTTTTGTTTCGGGGTTGTTACAGGCATAAAGATCACTCCTTTGGCACTTAATTTATTACAGGCAAAAGCTACACCCTGAGCATGATTTCCTGCGCTTGCACAAATAACCCCTTTATCCAGTTGCTCCTGAGAAAGGCTGGAAATTTTATTATATGCACCTCTTATTTTATAGGAACGAACCTGTTGCAAATCCTCCCTTTTCAGGAAAATATTGGCAGCATATTTTTTAGAATAGGTAAAGGACTCACCTAAAGGGGTTTTAACCACAACTTTGGAAATGCGTTCTGCAGCTTTTTTTACAGCCTCCAAAGTTGGTTTATAAGTAGTCGAATTTGCCAGTAATGCATCCATTAATTTAAGTTTTTCATTGCCGTCATAGCTTCTCTAAGCTCTTGCCCAATTTTCTCAACTGGATGATTTCTTATGGAAGCATTCACTGCAATGAGTTTTTTATTATCTACCGCATTCCCTCCGTTAACATATACTTTACCGATTAATTCCGGTTCCAGCCCTGCTATATAATCCTGGATAAGCGGCTTGCAGGAATGATCGAACAGGTAACAGCCATACTCTGCAGTATCTGAAATTATCCTGTTCATTTCGTATAACTTCTTTCGTGCGATGGTATTCGCAATAAGCGGTGCTTCGTGCAAGGATTCGTAATAAGCAGATTCCTCAATGATCCCGGCCTCGGTCATGGTTTCAAATGCAAGTTCTACTCCTGCCTTCACAAAAGCAATCAGCAGCACTCCTTTATCGAAATAATCCTGTTCATTTATAACTTTTGAGGTGGCTTCTGTTTTTTCAAAAGCGGTATTCTCGGTTGCTGCGCGCCATTCCAATAATTCCTTATCATCATTTTCCCAATCCTTCATCATTCTGGAACTAAAATCCCCGGAAATGATATCATCCATATGTTTTCTGAATAGCGGACGCATTTTTACTTTTAATTCTTCAGAAATTTCATTTGCCCGGATCTTTGCCGGATTTGAAAGTCGGTCCATCATATTTGTGATCCCACCGTGCTTTAGGGCTTCGGTGATGGTTTCCCAGCCATACTGAATAAGTTTTGCAGCATAAGAAGGTTCAATCCCTTCTGCAACCATTTTATCAAAACTTAAAATGGAGCCTGTTTGTAAAACACCACATAAAATGGTTTGTTCTCCCATAAGATCCGACTTCACTTCGGCTACAAAAGAAGATTCCAATACTCCGGCCTTATCACCTCCGGTTGCAACGGCATAGGCCTTTGCCCATTCCATCCCTATTCCCTGGGGATCGTTTTCCGGATGTACCGCAATAAGAGTTGGTACCCCAAAACCGCGTTTATACTCCTCCCTGACTTCGGTCCCGGGACATTTTGGAGCCACCATAATTACAGTGATATCTTTTCTTATTTTCATTCCCTCCTCAACGATGTTGAATCCATGGGAATAGGAAAGCACTGCATTTTCCTTGATAAAAGGCATAATGGTATTTATAACCGAAGTATGTTGCTTATCGGGAGTAAGATTGATAACCAGATCTGCATCAGGGATCAACTCCTCATATGTGCCTACTTTAAAGTCATTTTCAGAAGCATTTTTATAGGACTGACGCTTCTCTTTTATTGCTCCTTCCCTTAAAGCATATGAAATATCCAGGCCGCTGTCACGCATGTTCAATCCCTGATTAAGACCCTGAGCCCCACATCCCACTATGACAATTTTTTTGTTTTTTAATGCTGAAACCCCTTCGGTAAATTCATTTGAACTCATCAATCTACATGTTCCCAACTGTGCTAATTGTTCTCGTAATGACAGGCTATTAAAATAATTTTTCATCTGTTTATTTTATTGTTTTTTTATTGGTCCCCCGATAGCTATCGGGAGTAATTCGCATAATTTTATCGATGTTTATATCGTGTTTTTCGTTATGCTCATTTCATCATACTGTATTTGTATTAAATTTTTCAAGGATCTCTGAGATCTGCATTTCATTTTTGGAAACTGCAATTGTTCCAGAACGCACGAATTGCATCAATCCATAAGGTTTTAATTTTTCGTATAAATTTTCTGTTTCCTGACGTTTTCCTGTTTTTTCAATCACGAAAAACTTAGGAGTTACGGTAACTATCCTGGCATTGGTTTCCTTAATAAAATCCTGAATATTGAGATCTTCAACAAAATCTGCCGACCTTATTTTATAAAGGGCGGTTTCCTGGTAGATCAGTTCTTCATCGGTATGATAAAAAGCTTTGATAACTTCAATTTGTTTCTCTATCTGACCAACGATCTTTATAACTTTTTCTTCAGTTACATTCACCACAATTATAAATCGCATCACTTCGTTTACTTCGCTTTTGGAAGCAGTGATACTTTCTATATTGATATGTCTTTTCAGGAAAATTGCAGCAATCCTGCTCAACAATCCAATATTGTTTTCAGTATAGACTGAAACTGTAAAATTTTTCTTTTCCATTATTCCAAACGTATTTCTGAAACTGCAGCTCCTGTAGGGATCATAGGAAAAACATTTTCTTCTTTTTCAACTTTTACCTCCAGGAAATAAGGCTCCTTGGCATCGAACATTTCCCTAACGGCATCTTTTAACTGAGACCGCTCTGTAACCTGATTGGTTTTTATATGATAGCCTTTTGCGATAGTAATAAAATCAGGGTTTACAAGCTCTGTAGAAGCATATCTGCTTTCAAAGAACATTTGCTGCCATTGCCTAACCATACCAAGGAAACCATTATTTAAAAGAACGATTTTAACCGCCGATTTGGTTTGAAAGATGGTGCCCAATTCCTGAATGGTCATTTGGTAACCGCCATCTCCAATTATAGCAACCACCTCCCGGTCCGGACATCCCATTTTTGCGCCCAGTGCTGCAGGCAGCGCGAATCCCATAGTACCTAATCCGCCTGAAGTGACATTGCTCCGGGAGGAATTGAATTTTGCATACCTACAGGCAATCATCTGATGTTGTCCAACATCGGAAACTATAATGGCGTCTCCCTTAAAACAGGTATTGATCTCATCGATCACCTCTGCCATTTTTAATTCTCCTTCACTCGCGTGAAGATCATGATTTATGACTTTATCAAATTCTTTGGTGTAGTAATCCTTGAATTCCTGGTGCCATGCAGCATGTTCATTTGGTTTTAGGAATTCAAGTAAAAGCTGAAGCGTTTCCTTCACATTCCCTAAAACAGGAATATCTGCCCTTACATTTTTATTGATCTCTGCAGGATCGATTTCAAAATGAATAACTTTTGCCTGCTTTGCATATTTCTCCAAATTTCCTGTAACCCGGTCGTCAAAACGCATTCCTATCGCAATTAAAACATCGCATTCGTTGGTGAGCATATTTGGGCCGTAGTTTCCGTGCATCCCAACCATGCCCACATTTAATGGATGATCTGTAGCTAAGGCAGAAAGTCCCAATATCGTCCAGGCCGCGGGAATTCCCGATTTTTCCACTACCTGCTTAAACAGCGATTCGGCTTCACCAAGAATAACACCCTGTCCAAAAACAATAAGTGGCTTTTTAGCCTGGTTCATTGCTTCAGCAGCGCGCTCAACCGCTAAAATATCCACCTCAGGAAACGGAGTATAGCTTCGTATCCCTGAACATTTTTTATAGCTGAATTCCATCGATGCAAACTGGGCATCTTTGGTGATATCTATTAAAACCGGGCCCGGCCTTCCGGAACGTGCTATGTAAAAGGCTTTTGCCATTACTTCAGGAATTTCTGAAGCCTTTGTGATCTGGTAATTCCATTTAGTAATCGGAGTTGAAATTCCAACAATGTCGATTTCCTGAAATGCATCACTTCCCAGCAAATGAGATCCCACCTGACCGGTGATGCACACCAGCGGTGTAGAATCTATTTGGGCATCGGCGATCCCGGTAATTAAATTGGTAGCTCCTGGTCCTGATGTTGCTATTGCCACGCCCACTTTTCCTGTAACCCTTGCATATCCCTGGGCTGCATGAGTAGCTCCCTGTTCGTGACGCGTAAGCACGTGATACAGCTTGTCCTGGTATTTATATAATTCATCATATACCGGCATAATAGCCCCGCCCGGGTATCCGTAAATGGTATCAATTCCTTCTTCCAGCAAACATTTTATCACAGCTTCCGCCCCGGAAACTGTTGTGGTGGAATGCGTGGTTTTCTTTTCAAAATTAGCCGTTTTCACTTCCATAATTCAACTTGTTAAAATTCATCGGTCACACATCCCCGGGAGGCCGATGAAACCGTTTTTGCATATTTGTACAGCACTCCATTGGTATATTTTAAAGCCGGCGCTTTCCAGTTTTTTCTTCTTTTTTCAATTTCCTCGGAAGAAAGGTTCACCTCAATACTATTGGTTTCGGCATTGATGGTTATTTCATCTCCATTTTCAACCAGGGCCAGCAAGCCGCCGTCCTGAGCCTCCGGGGTAATGTGGCCAACCACAAATCCATGGGTTCCTCCGGAAAATCTACCATCGGTTATTAAAGCGACCTCTTTTCCTAAACCGGCGCCCATAATCGCTGAAGTTGGCTTAAGCATTTCAGGCATTCCCGGACCTCCTTTTGGCCCCTCGTACCGAATGACAATCACCTCTCCTTTTTTGACTTTCCCTTCGGAAATCCCATCATTGGCATCATACTCACTGTTGAAAACATTTGCTGTACCTGTAAAAACCAAACCTTCCTTTCCGGTGATTTTCGCAACCGATCCTTCTTCTGCTAAATTGCCGTATAGCATTCTTATATGACCTGTTTTTTTAATTGGATTGCTAAATGGCCGAATAACATCCTGATCCTTTATAAGATCCGGGACATCTTTCAGGTTTTCTGCAAGACTTTTTCCTGTAACGGTGAGACAATCCCCATGTAAGAGTCCTTCCTCCAGCATATATTTTAAAACTGCCGGGATTCCTCCTATTTTATGCACATCTTCCATGGCATATTTCCCGCTGGGTTTTAGATCGGCTAAAAACGGGGTAGTATCGCAAATCCGCTGAAAATCCTTCAGACTGAAATCAACTTCCGCAGCTCTTGCTATTGCCAGAAAATGCAGTACAGCATTTGTGGAACCGCCAAGTACGGTGATCAACCTGATCGCGTTCTCTATAGCCTTTTTTGTAACGATGTCCCTGGGTTTGATATCTTTCTCAATCAATAATCCTATCCCCTTTCCAGCCTGTTCGCTTTCGGTTTGCTTTTCTTCCCCCACTGCAGGATTGGAAGCATTATAAGGCAAGGCCATCCCTAATGCTTCAATTGCAGAAGCCATCGTGTTTGCGGTATACATTCCTCCACAAGCTCCGGCTCCCGGACAGGCTTTTTCGATTATTGCATCATATTCTTTCTTGTCTATATCTCCGGCGGTCTTCGCTCCCCAGGCTTCAAAGGCAGAAACTACATCGAGTTTCTTACCATTGTGACATCCTGAAGCAATCGTTCCTCCATAGACAAGAATAGCAGGCCTGTTAATACGTAGCATGGCCATAAGTGCGCCCGGCATATTTTTATCGCAACCTACAACGGTGATCAATGCATCATAAGACATCGCATGGATTACCGTTTCTATAGAATCGGCTATGATATCACGGGACGGTAAAGAATAACGCATCCCGGGAGTTCCCATGGAAATCCCATCGCTCACTCCAATGGTATTGAAGATCAACCCCACCAGTCCGCTTTCATTACT
Organism: Bacteroidota bacterium; assembly: GCA_051751125.1. Lineage (GTDB taxonomy): Bacteria > Bacteroidota > Bacteroidia > Flavobacteriales > Flavobacteriaceae > Gillisia. The sequence goes on along the minus strand of JBNJKO010000015.1, from coordinate 56,297 downwards.
TCCCTTTTTCACCAGTTTGGCAAGGTCGTTAAGGTGCATATTACAAGGATTACCTTCGTATCCGGTACTGGCAATACCCACAAAAGGCTTCTTGAAGTCCTCTTTGGTAAGACCAATAGCATGTAACATGGCCTGTGCTCCAGGCTGGGAATCACTTTGAGTTAATATTTGGCTGTATGTATTCTTCATTATTTTTTTAAATATGCTATAAAACTACTTGCTTAAAAGAAGCCTGTAAGAATTATTAAAAGACTTCAATTACTCTCAATCATAAAATATCAATATTATTACCTTGATTATCAGAATTTTAAACCTTATTATTTTACGGCTTCTGAAACTTTAAAAACAACAGGAGAAATTAAAAGTGAAATAACATTCTGAAAAAAAGATCACTCAGAAACGCAAGAAATATTCAGGATTTCCCTGAATTATTAAATGGATTAAACCCATTGAAAAGGCTTAAAAAATATATTAAGTAAAATTTAGTAAGCCGCGCTTTATTATTCCTTTAATTTTGTAGATAATGAAAACCGAAATAAGGAATAAATATACAGAAGGCAGGATTCTTAATTCTCTTATAAGTTTAGCGCTTCCTATTATTTTTGCGAATATCCTGCAAACTACCTATCAGCTAATCGATACTTTCTGGCTGGGACGATTGGGTGCCAATGCAGTAGCCGCAGTAAGTTTGAGTTTTCCAGTCCTTTTTCTTGTTCTGTCTCTTGGAACAGGTTTAACCCTGGCGGGAACTGTTATGGTGTCCAATTATAAAGGAGCCGAAAATCAAAAAATGGTAGATTTCAGTTCTTCCCAAAGCGTTTTCCTGATATTTATTATTTCCGGCCTGCTGGCTGTTCTAAGCTATTTTTCGGCTGGACCTTTAATGAGTATAATTGGTGCTGGGCCAGAAATCTATGATGATTCTGTAGCCTATTTTAAGGTTTCCTCCTTCGGATTTATTTTCCTTTTTATGTTCTTCATTTTTCAGTCGCTAATGCGTGGAATTGGAAATGTGATGCTTCCTGTTTATATCATCCTTATTACCGTATTTCTTAATCTGGTCCTGGATCCTCTCTTTATTTATGGGTATGGCCCTATTCCGGGTTATGGAGTTGCAGGTGCTGCCTGGGCAAGTGTGATCACTCAGGGGATTTCGGCAGTGATTGGAATTGCCATTTTATTGAGGGGGAAACACGGTATAAAGATCAGCTTTTCTTCCATGTATTTGGATATAAAAAGTCTTCGGAAGATATTCAAGCTTGGATTTCCTGCCAGTGTGGAACAGTCTACCAGGGCATTGGGAATGACGATGATGGTAATAATCGTTACCAGTTTTGGAAGCGAGATCGTCGCAGCTTACGGGATTGGAGCCAGGATTTTGAGCCTTATCGTTATTCCCGCGCTGGGATTGGGAATTGCAACCACTTCCCTGGTGGGACAGAATATTGGCGCACGAAAAATTAAAAGGGCAGAGCAGGTTGCCAATTTGAGCAATAAGATCGCTTTTTTTGGACTTACCGGTTTAGGTATAATCCTTTTTATTGTTGCTGAACCTTTAACAGCCTTTTTTATTCCAAACGATCCGGATGTTATTAGGGACGGAGCCATATTTATAAAAATTATGGCCCCCAGTTTTGGGCTGCTGGGAGTGCAACAGGTCATGAATGGAACTTTTAACGGGGCGGGTTTCACCAAAGCTTCCATGCTGATTTCCATTATGAGTCTTTGGGTTGTCCGGTTTCCCCTGGCCTATGTGCTTTCCTATAACACTTCTCTGGGATATGAAGGAATTTGGTGGTCTTTTCCCATTTCCAATCTAATAGCTGCCATTGCAGGATATATATATTTCAAAATGGGATATTGGAAAATTAGGGCGTTCAGGATACGGAATTAACAGATGGAACTTTCTGAAATAGACCAAAATGATACTGCCGCAAAATCTTCAAATTTTGCGGCAGGTTTATATTTTTGTTTAGGTATATTAAACTATTATTTCCGCTTCAGGGAATAAAGATCCTTTCTTCGATCTTTCATATTCCGTACACTTCCAAAAGCATGTAATTCCTTCAGAAGATCCAGATCTACATCTACAAGCAAGGTGCTTTCAGTATTCGGAGTTGCTTCAGCCTTGATCCCGTTCACCGGAAATGCAAAATCTGACGGGGTGAAAACCGCACTTTGCGCGTATTGAATATCCATGTTGTTTACTTTAGGCAAATTTCCGACAGATCCGGCAATAGCAACATAACATTCATTTTCCACCGCTCTGGATTGCGCGCAAATTTTAACCCGGGAATAACCATTCTGGGTATCGGTCATAAAAGGCACAAAAAGTATATTCATCCCTTCCTCTGCCAACAAGCGGGGAAGTTCCGGAAACTCAACATCGTAACAAATCAATACTCCAATTTTACCACAATCGGTATCATAGGTTTCAAGGATGTTACCACCCTTCATTCCCCAGGCAGATTCTTCGGCCGGAGTTATATGGAGTTTTTCATATTTTTCATAACTACCATCTCTTCTGCAAAGAAACCCAACATTATGCATGTGTTCCCCTACTACCTGAGGCATACTTCCAGTGATGATATTGATATTATAATTCATGGCAAATTCCCGGAAAGTTTCCAGCAACCTGTCCGTATAAGAAGATAGCCCACGAATGGCTTCCGCTTCGTTCATATGATTAAACTGTGCCATCAATGGAGCATTGAACAATTCCGGAAAAAGGATAAAATCACTTTGATAATCGCTCACAGCATCTACAAAGAATTCTATTTGAGAGACCAAAGACTCATAATCCTTAAACAATCGCATTTGCCATTGCACCAATCCGAGCCTGACTACGGTCTTCTTGGTATCGATAAGTTTTTTCTCCTTGGTGTAATAGATATTATTCCATTCCATTAAAGTTGCAAACTCCATACTATCCTCGTCCCCCGGCAAATATCCTTTAATTACCTTCTTTACGTGAAAATCATTGGACAGCTGAAAAGATAAAACAGGATCGTGAATTTCCTTCAGTTTGACCTTGTCAATATATTTTTTTGGAGTTAGTTCTTCAGCATAACTGGCGTAATTGGGGATACGACCGCCAAAAATTATGGCTCTTAGGTTTAGTTGTTCGCAAAGTTCCTTTCTGGCCTCATACAATCTACGGCCCAATCTCATTCCGCGATAATCCGGATGAATAAAGACATCTATTCCGTAAAGAACATCCCCCATTTTAGTATGCGTCGAGAAATTTTCGCCTCCAAGGATGTCCTCATATTTATGATTTACATCGAATTTATCATAATCTACAATTATTGCCAAGGCACTACCGGCAATTTTACCATCGATCTCAATACAGAACTGACCATCGGGAAATTTATTGATAAGCGTTTTGATCTCGGCCTTGCTCCAGTATTCATCAGCCATTGTTTTATAGCTTTTGATCATGGAGATCTTCAATTGCTGATAATCCTTTAATCTTAAATTCCTTAATTCTATTTTAGCTGAATCTATCACGTATGTCTTTAGTTATTAGGCTGCGAAGATACTCAGGAAATCATTTATTCTGAAGATTCTCAGGTTAAAATAAGTTAAATCCGGTAAAGCTTCAGAAATACTGAAACTTCCAAGGGTTGCTGAAATTAAAAAATTACAGAGGAGTTTTCTTACGAGGTATTAAAAGGAAGAAAAATCCAGCCAATCGCCATAATGGCACACAGTAAAATGCTAAAAACTCACCATTTTATTTTTTATCGCGTATAGAACAAGCCCTACCCTGCTTTTTAATTCCAGCTTTTGGAACAACGCTTCCCGGTAGCCATCGATAGTTTTTGGACTAAGGTTCATTTCATCTGCTACTTGCTTATAGGTGCGTTCACTGCACGCCAGATTGATAAACTCAATTTCCCGTGCACTAAAATTCTTAAATGTTTTTTCTTCAGGACATTCCAGTGCGGCAGAGAAGTCCTCATTCAAATAATAGCCGGAAGTGCTAACGCAATTAAGAGCAAAAAAGAATTCGTCCGGCTCTATATCCTTCAACAAATAACCCCTGCACCCGGCTTTGATCATTTTAATAATGATCTCTTCCTCGTGCTCCATAGTTAAAGCAAGTACTTTTTGAGAAGGATAGGTAGCCTTAAGCCATTCCATAGTTTCAATACCGTTCAAAACCGGCATTCGAATATCAAGCAATACAATATCCGGATGTTTTTTATTGGCAGAAAAATAATCTACTAATTCCTGTCCATTTTTAAATACTGAAAGGACTTCGTATTCCTGAAAAGAATTCACGAGTCCACGGAGGGATTGTGCAAAAAGATTATGATCATCAACAATTGCGATGGTTTTGTTCATTTTTATGCTATTTCCTGATTGGATAAAGCAAATATAAAGAAGTTCCCATAGTTTCAGAAGATTTTAAACTAAAGTCAGTTTGAATAAGTTCTGCCCTGCTTTTCATATTTAAAAGGCCGGAACTTTTTTGAACTTTTTCGGTATTAAATCCGATTCCATTATCTGAAGCCCGAATTTTTAATTCTACAGGAGTGTAATAAAAAGCTACTTCCAGTTTTTCAGCTTTTGAATGTTTTATCGCATTACTACAAAACTCCTGCAGGATCCTGAATAGAATTATAGCATCTTTTTGAGGGAGTTCCCAGGGTTCTCCTTTAATATGGAAATCGGTATCCAGTATATTTAATCTTTTAAACCTGGAAAGTTCATTTTCAACCGAAGCTTCCAGACCTGCATAATGAATCACTTCATTATTAAGGGATTTGGAGAGGGAACGTACTTCATGAAGCGAGTTTGCAACCACTTCTTTAATTTCGGCTATGGCAGATTTTGCCGGCTCTTCAGTTTTCGCTGAAAGCATATTAAGCTGCATGTTAGCTACAGACAATAATTGCCCGATATTGTCGTGCAATTCCCATCCTACGTTTTTTAAAGTTTGCTCCTGTATTTCCAGCTTGGATTGGGTGAGTTCCTTTTCAAATCGTTTTTCGGCCTCAAATTTCTCGTAAATGAGTTTATTTTTCCGCTTTTGAAAGGTGATGAAAAATACGATCCCGAAGGTTGTCAGAAGTAAAATGACTACAATAAAATAAACTATGAGTATAAGTTCCTCTTTTGCCAGCATATCTTAACACCAATTCTATAATTAGGATACTCAAAAATAAGGTATAAAAATTAACATACCCATCTACTTCTAAATAAAAAAAGGGGAAAAATCCCCTTGTAGCAATTTTTTATCTGAACTACTTTCGTATTGTCATTTTAGTTAGCTAAAGTGTTTTGGGGAAAAAAAAGTGTCGTCTTTAACAAAAATAAATATAAATAGGTAGGGCTATAAGTATTTGATTTTAGACGGCACTTTTTTATTTTCACCCATATGTTTCAATAGATTTTCAATTTTAATCGTTTTAACTTCTTATAGATCTCCTCTTTCCGGGAGCAAACAAAAATTTCATCGATAATCCAAATACACGCTGGCTGATTTACTTCTCCCGGAGGAAATTATAAATCCTATAATAAACATTCCATACATAAACACATTGGAAACAATAATAATTAAGCCGTATATATCCACAAAATCCGGACTCGCAGTGGTGAAATATTTGCTGTAAATAAATAAAGGAGTTATAACCAGATACCGGATCAATACCCCAACCGAAAAATAAAATGCAAGGTTTTTATAAAAACTCAGGATTTTGTTGCTTTTTAGCATTTCATAATAATAGGCCATAATACAAATTATTAAAATTAGGGTCCCAACAACGGAAGCATACGCAGATAATGCAATAAAGAAAATTCCGGAAAAAAGGAGATTTATTATTTCTGTAATTGCAAAAACAACTGCTATAAAAGTTAAAATACGCCTTATTTTAACTGAATTTAGTTGAAAAATAAAAAAGAAAAAATACATTATAAAGGACAGTACATGAAAAGAATTGTAAAGCCAATAATTTCTCTCAAATGGGGAATCCTTTAAAAATTCAAGGTTTTTATAATCAGAAAAGTATGCATATACAGAATATAAACCAACTACTTCCACAAACACGGTTAACCATAAAAAATAAACAAACAGCCGTGTTATATTTTCCGCATGCGGTGTTTTTAATAAATAGCAGGTACCTGCCAATGCGGCGATAAATTCAACAAAGTGCCCTATAAAGATGGTTTCTAAGTAGTATTCTAACAATTCCTGAATATTTTAATATTCTTTTGGAGGCCTACCTCCATTAACAGTATTAAGAGGCATGTTCTCGTAATTTTGTTTAGGAGATGATTTTTTCTTATTGGCCAGCCATAAAAATGCGAAGCTGTAAGAACTGTACATAAATATATTCAAACCAATTATAACCGAACTACTGAGTTCAACAAATTCGGGACTTTTAAGTGTATAATATTTAAAATAAATAAATATAGGGGGCGTGGTTAAAAAATGTAAAAGCGCAGGAAAAGAAATATAAAAACTGATTTCTTTTTTTATATTTAAAATTTTAGGACTCAATAAAATTTCAAAATAATAATAGAAAATCACACCTGACAGAAAAAAACTTCCTAGAATAATAGTCACTGTAGCATGACTTTGAAAAAACACATCTGAAAATATCAAATTGACTATACAGATTATAACATATAAAATCAGGCCTATATTAATAACACTCCTTAATTTTTGATTAGAAATATTCCATTTAAAAAATAAAATATAAACCACAAAACTGATAATTATATAAGGATTATAAAGCCAAAAATTTCCGTACAAAAAAGTTTTTTTCAGAAAATGTAAGGGCTCATTCCAATAGATTATTGTTGGAGTTAAAGCAAGTGCTTCTACGAAAAATGTCAATAACAAAAAATATGAAAAAAAACCAACCGCTTTATCAGTCGGTTTTTTTTTGTAATAAAAAAGCCCGGAAATCGCAGCAACACCTTCAAGAATAAGTACCAGAAATCCTAGATTTTGCATTAATATATAATTGGAGGATTGCCACCGTGGGTAATATTCATAGGCTCAATCCCATAATTATTTGGTTCGGAATCTTTAGCATCGTCTGCCGTTTCTTCAGTGGCTTCTTTTGTAGGCGCCAAAAACATTGTAGCATAGCCCTTTTTATATTTAGTTGTAGGATAAGCACCTAAATAAAACCGGATTCCAGGTTTCTTTAAGCCTTGTTCCTTCGATTTCTCGCGAACATAATCCAGATATTCCTGTAATTCGTCCAGGCTGTACCAAAATTCACGGGTATCTTCAAAACCCTCACATTCCTTAATATCTTTTCCACGGGTTCGTACCCATTCGTCCTGTTCCTTCCTTGCTTCTTCAATACTGATGCATTTTTTTGGTTTTTCCATAATAAATTATTTCTTAAAATTATGTTATATAATTTTATGTTAAAAATAAAAAAATAATTAGGATAAACCTTCTTTACCTTAAAAATAGGGGAAAAATCCCCTTGTGCCAGCCAGGCTTTAAGTTTACTTTTGTTTATATAATTTAGTTAGCTAAGATTTTTTAAGTTAAAAAGTGTCGTTAAAAGTGATAAGCATTTTGCAGGTAGGGCTGCAAATTACTAATAATCACATAACGGCATTTTTTCGTTAATGGAAGCCTCTAATAACTGTCTAACTTTTTTTTGTAAAACGATTATTCGTTTATATAAGTTGAGTCCAGTTTAAACAAGATTTTATCCCCCAATACCTTTTGGGCAAGTATGTTCATAGCTTGATCACTTAACTGAAATATTCTTGGATATCCGCCAGTGGTTTGACAGTCCCGCATTAAAATGATCAGATTTCCTGAAGGTGTTAACTGGACAGTACCCGGAATTACCGGACCGGTAATAATTGGATTCAGGCTATTTTCTATCATTTCCTGAAGTTGGATTGCCATTCTGTTATTTTTTTTATCTATCGAAAATTCTTTGACAGCAAGTAATTTTTTTTCATTTACGTTCAATAAACTATATTCCGGCCCGGGAAAAACATGAAGTTCTTTTTGATCTAAATATTCCGAATTTATTTTTACTCCGGCATTTGTATCAGAATACGAAAAAGAAGTGTTTTCAAAAGCCAATTTCATACCTGTGGTCAATTTTGAGAAATCTGAAATTCCTTCATACCAGCTTTTGCTTCCAAGACTTTCAGAAGTTTTAAATCCACCATTAATAGAAAGATATGCCCGGCAACCAGATTTTCTTTTCCCAAACGAAAGTACATCCCCGTGATTGATGAAATATATAGTATTGTTGTCAATTGGAATTTTGTTGATTTTAGGAGAAAGATCGGCTCCTGTGATTACAATTTTTGCAGTAGCATTAAATTTTAGTTTTGGACCCATTTGCGTAATTTCAAGCACGGCAGAATTAACCGGATTGTTCAAAATAAGATTCCCCATTTTGACTGCATAAGTATCCATGGTTCCACTTAAAGGAACACCATATTTTAAAAAACCATAACGTCCCAAATCCTGAATTGTAGAAAATAAACCGGGTTGCAAAACTTCAATTTCAGCCTTCATACTTTTCCTTTTTTATCTGAAAAATACCTGAGTTTATTTTATCTGAAATCTCATCAAATTCCTTTCTGGTTATGCTTTGAAATTTCACTTTATCACCAGCACCAATTTCACATGGAGGCTCACTGTTTCTATCGAAAAAATCAACCGGTGATTTACCGATAATCTGCCATCCACCGGGACTGGATTTAGGGTAGATTCCGGTCTGGTTTTCACCTATTCCAACAGCCCCTTTTTCCACCTTCATTCTGGGCTGTTCCTTGCGGGAAATGTGAAGCTTTTTATCAAGCCCTCCCAGGTATAAAAATCCGGGTAAAAATCCAATAAAATAAACGGTATAAACAGGCAGGGTATGAAGGTTGATTATTTCTGCAACAGAGCAACTCTTTTGATTGGACAAAAATTCCAGATCCAACCCAAAATCAAGGTCATAGCACACTGGAATATAATAAAGCAAAGAGCTAACTTTTTTTGGTATATTCGGTGTATCTAACAGCCCTTTTAGAGGCAAAACCTCACTATAGACATTCTCTATATCATACATATAATAAACTAATAATGAGTTATATGTGTTTATTACTTCAACTTTTAGTTTAATATAATATTCTTCGATTATTTTTTTATAAAAAAGAATTTTTTCCAGTAGTTTTTCATCAATCACAGGCTTGAATTCAATTATAATAGCCCGCTCCCCCATAACTTTTACTTCTGGAAATTCCTTTTTCATGAATGTAAAATTTGGATGTTTTTCTTCCTGAATCTCTGCTGCAAATACTTCAATATTTCCACCGCATTCGGAGTGTCACTATGAAGACAAAATGTGGTTGCATTACAATGTATATTCCTTTGGTTTTCACAGCGTATTTTGCCTTCGTTAAACATCAAAAAAAGATGTTGAAAAACAGCTTCCTTTTTGGTGATTAAAGCATTTGGCTTATCACGTAAAACCAGTTGGTAATTCTCCTCATAATTACGATCTGCAAAGGCTTCAAAAACAACTTCGATCTTCCCTTCTGAAAGACGGGAAATCACAGAATTCTGAGGTGCATAAATCAGAAATTTATCTTCAAATTCCAATACAGAATCTATAACAACCTGAGCTATTTTTTCATCAATGGCAGCATCATTATAAAGCGCTCCATGGGGTTTAATATGGGTGAGTTTTCCGCCTTCAGCTTCTGCAATTTGCTTCAAACTGAGAATTTGAGCAACCAGGCTTTGTTGCAAATTTCCAGAAGTCATCGCAAGGGTTTTTCTTCCGAAGTTTTCCTTATCGGGATAGGACGGGTGCGCTCCCATTTCCACATTATTTTCCATTGCCAGAACAACGGTATCGTGCATGCTTTCCACCGTACCTGCGTGACCGCCACAGGCAATATTACAGGCTGATATCAATGGCATTAACTGCGCATCATATTCTCCTCCTTCTCCAAGATCACAATTGATGTGTATATATTTCATATGTTTATTTTATTGTTTTCCAGTCATATGTAACATCCATATAAACATTCCGTTGTGTGAGAAAAATTTTTTAATAGATGTTTAATCTAATAATTTTTAAATGCCGTTCAAAACGGTATAAATAGATTTCGCCCCCAGAAAGATGGTGATTCCAATTATGACAATACCCAAAATATTTTGTTTCAATGTATTGCGGTATTTCCCCATAACCGAATACCGGTTAACAATCCAGAATAGAAATATAGCTATTATAGGCAGTAACAGGCCATTGGCGATTTGTGCAAACTGTATTATTTCAACAGGTTTTAACTGAAGGGAAGAGAAAAACACTCCCATAATAAGTATTGAAGCCCAAACCGATTTAAATTTAAGGGATTTTAATCCTTTTTCCCAACCAAGGCAACCTTTTACCACATAAGCAGCTGCCAATGGAGCTGTGATGGAAGAAGTAATCCCGGCGGCCAATAATCCAACCGCGATAAACAAGGTAGCGTATTCCCCAAATAATGGCCTTAGCCCAAGGGCCAGATCTGCAGCGGAAGTAACATCATCTAAATTGGGAACCGCTGCTGTTATAACAATTGCCATAGAAACCAGGCCACCCAGCACAATAGCGATGCTAAGTTCTCTTCTGGCTATTTTAAGATCGGAAGGCAACTTCCATTTCTCTCCAACAAGAGAAGCATGCAAAAATAAATTATAAGGCACTACGGTGGTTCCTACCAAAGCCATTACCGTTAAGATCCCTGCAGATCCGGTTGTTGGTATAAACATTCCTTTTAAAACCTGAAAAAAATCCGGTTTGGTAAGAAATGCGGTAATAATAAAGGAAATACTCATCAATGCAACCAGGGCGATAAAAACCCTTTCCAGAATTTTATAATTGCCAATTGCCAGCAAAGCAAATGCAATTGAACCAACAATGACACTCCATAAATTAAGGGTGAAATCACCTAGTGCGAGGGTCAAGGGAGAAGTGATTGCCGTTATTCCCAAAACTGCACCTGTAATATTTCCTGCTTCATAAGCGGCGTTTCCTACCACAATTGCAGAGAATATAAGAATGATGGCCAGAACTCTTAACACCGGGTTTTTTATTTCCTCCCGAATACATTCACTCAAACCTTTTTGAGCTATGATCCCAAGCCTGGCTGCCATTTCCTGAAGGATTACGCATGCAATTACCGAAAGTAATAATGCCCATAAAAGGGCATATTGAAAATTAACCCCTGCAAGCGTGCAAACAGTAACCGTCCCTGGACCAATAAATGCGGCCGAGACCAATACCCCCGGACCTACATTTTTTAACCAGTTTTTCACTTCTTAGCTTTTGATTCATTTAAGGAATACAAGGCAAAACTACCCAGCCAGTGACCACCTTCATAACTATCTCCTACCAGATTTGGAAAAGAATGTTGCATATGCTGATCTGCCAGTTTTTTTAAATGAGAATAATCTTCCGGATACTGATTTGCCAAACCATAAAAAACCCTGGCTCTACTAAAATTCAATCCATCCAGATGCACCAATTTTCCATCTGTCCTATCTGAAACTTCACCGGGTTTCAATGTGAAGTCTGATTTTTTGAGCTGGGGCATAAAATTATCCATCCACAGAGAAAATGCCGCTTTTGGCAAAATCTTTCTCATGAGATCTATTTCCTCTAAACAAGGAGAAAGAAAATCAAAACCACTTGGTTCCCAAGCTATAGGACATCCTTTATCTTTTAAATAAAAATCTCTGGCTCTTTCCTCTATCAGGGTCTTGAATTCCAAATTTTTTGTAGCAACAGCGTAATCATAAGCGAAACTTAAGGCAAAAGCGGTATTCGTATGTTCCCCTACTCGTATTGGGTAATTCAGTTTAGGCAGGAATTCTGTTGTTCGCTGAACGATTAAATCGGCCAGGGGTTTTATATTTGCTGAAAGCTCATTCCCCATATCGGTATCCCAGGTATAAAGTTCTTCCGTAAGTTTTAAAAGCCAGGCCCAGCCATAGGTACGTTCATAATCCTGGTTGTGTTCTTTTTGAAAATAAGCTATTTCTGCCTGAATATTTTCTTTTGACAGGGAAGTCTCAAGCACTTCCTTAATTTCTTTTGCGCGATCAAGCTTTGGGAAATGTTTTAATAATTTCACAAGAGACCAATGTGCATGTACCGAAGAATGCCAATCGAAACATCCGTAAAAGGCAGGATGAAGTTCTTCAGGAGATTTCAGGTCCTTTTCCGAACCCAGAGTTTGACCCAATTTATTTGGATAGATAGTATTTATACAGGCCAGGGGCAACTCTGCAAGCTTATTTGCTTGTTCTAAATTCAGTTCTACTGTTTCCTCATTGATAAGATCATCAAGAGAAATATCAGATCCTACAATGCTGTCGGAATCTGTATTACTTTTTTCTTCAGCCTTTGTGCGGTCTTCACCTTTACAACCAATCAATAAAATGAGCAATAGAACTATCAGGGGTCTTTTCATCTGTTTATATTATTGTTTTAGCGGACATATGTAACATCCATACAATCATTCCCATATGCGAGAAATTTTTTTCTAATGGATGATTCATTTTTGAAAAATATTTCGGAAACGGAATTAATTTTTCAAATGTATTAAAATCTAAGCTACCCTATAGAAAAGTGTGAAATTTTTAACCCAACCAGCCTTCGCGGTCCAAACTCCTGTATTGAATGGCCTCACTGATATGTGCACCCTGAATATTCTCTGTTTCCTCGAGATCGGCAATGGTTCGTGCAACCTTTAATATTCTGTCATAGGCTCTTGCCGAAAGATTTAATCGTTCCATGGCGGTCTTTAAAAGTTGTTTTGAAGATTCTTCGAGCTGACAAAAATCCCTGATCTGTTTCACACTCATCTGGGCATTGTAATGTACTTTGTCATTATCATCGAACCTAAGGGTTTGCACCTGCCTTGCTTTGGTAACCCGCTTTCTTATTTCGTGACTGGTTTCTCCGTTTCGTTCTTCACTGAGCTTCTCAAAAGGCACCGGAGTAACTTCAATATGGATGTCAATCCTGTCCAGCAAAGGGCCACTGATCCTGCTTAAATACCGCTGCATTTCTGCCGGAGAAGACGTCATTGGAGATCCCGGGTCGTTGAAAAAACCACTCGGACTTGGGTTCATACTTGCAACCAGCATAAAACTGGAAGGATAGGTTACGGTAAACTTGGCTCTTGAAATTGTAACTTCCCTATCTTCCAGAGGTTGTCGCAACACCTCCAAAACCCCTCGTTTAAATTCCGGAAGCTCGTCCAGAAACAGCACTCCGTTATGCGACAGGGAAATTTCCCCTGGCTGTGGGTACGCCCCTCCGCCGACAAGGGCCACATCAGAAATCGTATGATGCGGGCTTCGGAAAGGCCTTTGAGACATAAGACCTACGTTTTCCTTAACCTTTCCCACTACACTATGTATTTTGGTGGTTTCCAGTGCTTCCCTAATGGTCATAGGAGGCAAAATACTGGGCAGGCGTTTGGCAAGCATAGTTTTTCCGGCTCCCGGAGGTCCAATTAAAATAATGTTATGTCCACCAGCTGCAGCGATCTCCATACATCGCTTAATAGATTCCTGACCTTTTACATCGGCAAAATCGTGTTCCAGATGTTCAAGATCATTATAGAATTCTTCCCGTACATTGATCACTGTTCTTTCCAAAGGAACATTTTTGTCGAAAAACTGAATAACTTCGTTGATGTTACTCACTCCGTAAACTTCGAGATCACTTACTATAGCGGCTTCCTTAACGTTTTGTTTGGGAAGTATAAAACCCTTAAAACCCTCCTCTTTTGCCTTTATGGCAATAGGCAGCGCCCCTTTTATGGGCTGCAGGCTTCCATCCAGGGAGAGTTCTCCCATAATGATATATTCACCAATTGTGGAATGATTAATTTGCCCGGATGCGGCAAGAATCCCAAGAGCCAAAGTGAGATCGTAAGCAGAACCCTCTTTTCTAAGATCGGCCGGAGCCATGTTGATGGTGATTTTTTTACCCGGAAAATTATAGGAGTTATTTTGAAGGGCAGCCGCGATGCGGTAGCTGCTTTCCTTTATTGCACTATCCGGCAATCCAACAAGGTAGAATGCAATTCCCGGAACCACATTTACCTCTACGGTAATGGTAGTTGCTTCAACCCCAAAAACAGCACTCCCGTATACTTTTACCAGCATTTTAAATTTGATTTACTTAAATGTAGTCAAATTTATTGTAAAGTATTGATCGTTAGTTATTTTCAAAAAATATAACAATAAACAAACTGAAGCAAGTAGTGTGAAATTTATCCTTTTCAGAATAAAACAAAAAAAACCTTTAAAGCCACTTCAACTTAAGTGTCTTTAAAAGTTTTTTCTATACTTGATAAACCTAGGGATTATCCCTTTAAAACGTTTTTCCTGTAGTGCTCAATAAGGGCATCTATCGGCCTTCTAATGATATTTCCAATTTCAAGGTGGTACGGCTGGGCAACTGCCCGTATAATATCCTCGCTAAAATATGCGATGGTTCCTATAAAATGTATCGGCACATTTTGAGCCTGTTTAAAACTTAATACCCTGGAATGGATAAAGTCCTGAATCCCTTCGTGAACCAGTTTATAGAAATAACCATTTCTCTCATTGCTGAAAATAAATTCGGCAAAATTTGCGAGATAGGTATTTGGATTTTCCTTTTTATATAGATTTCGCTTTATTTCATCGGAATCCAGATTGTACTCCGATTCGAACTTTTTGGCTAAATCCGGAGGCATTCTTTTGTAATAATAATCACGGATGAGTCTTTTTCCGAAGTAATTTCCGCTGGCTTCATCCATTAGGATATATCCAAGTGAATTTACTGCCATTTCGATATTTTCACCGTCAAAATAACAACTATTGGATCCTGTTCCTAAAATGCATACTATTCCGGGCTCTGTGGTAGCTGCATAAGCGGCAGCAACCATATCTTCTTTTACCAATACTTCAGAAGCATTGGTGAAAAAATTTGCTATAATATCCTCCAGTAATTTCCTGGGGGTTTCTGTACCACATCCGGCTCCAAAAAAGTGAATTCGCTCTACTTTGCTTTTCACTTCCTGCAAGTCGGCGTTCTCCTCGATCCTTTGCTCCAGCATATTTTCAGGAAACACGGCAGGGTTCAGTCCTTTGGTACGTGTTTTAAAAATTTGATCCCCACTATTATTCAGAAGGATCCAGTCACATTTGGTAGAACCACCATCAGCAATTAATATCATCTTAATTTCTTTAATTTATAAAAGAAGGCCGTTCTAAATGCAAGGTTTAAAATTGCTTTTAAAACAGCCTTTGAAATTTCTTTCTTTAAAACAGCTTAAACAGTTGCAACGTGTGCCGCTAATTCAATCAGTTTGGCAGAGTACCCATATTCATTATCATACCAGGCTACCAGCTTAAAGAAATTATCGTTTAAAGCGATCCCGGCTCCAGCATCAAAATTACAGGTATATGCATTGGAAACGAAATCCTGAGAAACAACACTTTCTTCAGTATAGGAAATTACTCCTTTGTAATCTCCTTCAGCAGCCTCTTTGAATGCAGCTTTTAGTTCATCGTAAGTAACAGATTTCTCTGTACGAACGGTTAAATCTACTACAGAAACATCTGCTGTAGGAACCCTAAATGCCATACCGGTTAGTTTTCCGTTTAATTCCGGAATAACTTTTCCTACAGCAACGGCTGCTCCTGTTGAGGATGGTATAATATTAACCAGTGCACTTCTTCCGCCTCTCCAATCTTTTTTAGAAGGACCATCAACGGTTAACTGCGTTGCAGTAGTTGCGTGAATTGTTGTCATTAATCCTTCAATAATTCCGAATTTATCATTAACAACTTTAGCTAAAGGTGCTAAACAGTTTGTGGTACATGAAGCGTTGGATACGATGGTATGTTCCGGCTTCACATCTTTATGGTTAACTCCCATAACAAACATTGGGATATCTTTAGATGGAGCAGAAATTACCACTTTCTTAGCTCCGGCAGTAATATGTTTTTGAGCACCAGGCATATCGGTGAAAATTCCGGTACAATCCAAAACGATCTCTGCATTTACCGCATCCCATTTAAGGTCTTCCGGATTACGTTCTGCAGTTACCCGTATCGTTTTATCATTTACAACAAGATGTCCATCCTTCACTTCAACAGTTCCGTTGAATTTTCCATGAACCGAATCATATTTTAAAAGATAGGCTAAATGTTCTACATCCAGCAAGTCATTTACCCCAACTACTTCAACATCTTTGTTTTCCATAGCAATTCTAAATGCTATTCTTCCAATACGGCCAAAACCGTTAATTCCAATTTTTGTACTCATAATTTTTGTATTTAAAGTTTTTAAACCGAAGTGATGTCTGCCACCCTTCGCAAATTTTTATCAAACTTTGCCTCCCCTTTGATCGCAATTTCCAATGGAACCGACACCACCTGCTGATGATGTATGCCTATCATGATATTGCGTTCTCCGCGAAGCAAAGCATCTACTGCTCCAACTCCCAATTTACTGGCAAGGACCCTGTCATAACAACTGGGGGAACCACCTCTTTGAATATGGCCAAGTACAGAAACCCTGATTTCATAATCGCCCAGGTTTTCTTCGATGATCTCGGCAAGTTCAAAAATATTTTTTCCGCTTTTATCGCCTTCAGCCACAACGATAATACTGGATGTTTTACCTGATTTCCGGCTCTTTTTAAGAGATTCCAGCAAGCGATCCACACCCATATTTTCTTCCGGGATCAAAATCTCTTCAGCACCAGCACCTATACCGCTGTTTAAAGCAATATCTCCGGCATCCCGCCCCATTACCTCAACAAGGAACAACCTGTTGTGAGAACTGGCTGTATCTCTTATTTTATCGATAGCTTCCACTACCGTATTCAAAGCGGTATCATATCCTATTGTGAAATCTGTTCCGCTGATATCATTGTCTATTGTTGCAGGGATTCCTATTACCGGAAAGTGAAATTCATTCTCAAAAATCAATCCTCCTGTAAAAGTTCCGTCTCCCCCAATAACTATCAGGGAATCAATATTTGCATTTTTGAGATTGGTATGTGCTTTTTCACGTCCCTCTTTGGTCATGAATTCTTTGGATCGTGCAGATTTAAGGAAAGTTCCTCCCCTGCTAATAACATTTCTAACAGAGCGGGCATTCAATTCTTCAAAGTCATTTTCTATCAAACCCTGATACCCACGGTAAATTCCGACACATTCTATATTCTGAAATGCACAACATCTAACTACTGCTCTTATAGCAGCATTCATCCCTGGGGCATCTCCTCCTGAGGTTAAAACCCCTATTCTTTTTATTTCTGATTGCATCACTGTAAAAATATTTGATTTTAAGCTTAAAACCTAATTTGGCCTTATACTCAAACGTTTTCGGTTAATAACTCATAAAAAACGCCCTTTTTAAGAGGCGTTTTTTTAATTATTCACAATTTGAATCCTTTATTTACTGAAATTCGCACCTCAATCATTTGAAATTCATAGTTTTTCTGAAATAAAAATTACATTTTCTCAAGCAGGACGATATCAAATTCAGATGCTATTATAACCTTTCCATCTTTCACTTCAGCTGAAATACCGGAGTACGCATCGTGCACCGTTTCTCCATTTTTAAAAGTTTGTGACACCTCTATAACTTTTTCTCCTTTTGGAACACCAATCCCTATAATGACCATATCCTTATAATCATCTTTTTCAAAACTTCTTTTAAAATAATAAGGCTGTTCACTAATCATTTGATGCGTTCCTGCTCCAACAGAAGGATGATCACTTCTAAACTGACCCAGTTTTTGCCAATGGTTTAAAACTTCCTTAGTAGTCGTGCTGGTATCTATTTGTTCCCAGTTCATGAAGGATCTTAAAGTAGCATCGCCTTCTGTTCCTTCAATGATTAAGGAACGGGCAGATTCATCTCCATAATATACCTGTGAGGTTCCAGGACTAAGCAAAAGTATGGTTGCGGTTTCCATGGGCTTTTCGCGCTCCTTGTCAAAAGGTTGTCCGTCATCATGAGATGTTAAGTAATTTACAGTGCCATATCCGTCAAGGTCTGTGCTCAATATTTTATCGTACTTATTAAACAAGGTTTCATGCTCGTGTTCCCGGGCATCATACTTTAATTCGAAATTTATAAGACTGGTAAAAGCATCATCAAAATAATTGACTTTTTTATCTCCAAAATCAAAATACTTACCGTTGCTAATCCCGTAGTTATACACTTCTCCTACCAAATAGAAATCAGTATCATCCAACACCTTTTCGGGGTTATTCTCTTTGAATTCAGCAAAAGCATAATCAGCTATTTCCTTAAATTCCTGCCATACATAAGCCTCGGTGTGTTTTACGGTATCTACCCTATAGCCGTCAATTCCAAATTCTGTGATATAATCGGTTAACCATTTCATTATGTAAAATCTTGGTGCACGCGGATGGCCTGTACGCTCAAAAAATTCGTCAAGTTCTGCAATTTCCTCCTCATACCTTCCCTCTGCTTTCCACTTTTCCACGAGTTGTGGGGGCAATTCTACCGCCTCATTACTTTCAGTTCGTATATCCGGCAGATTTTCTACCAGGGTACAGGTTACTGTAGTTTCGTAGTCCTGATAGGTACAGGGAGTATGGTTACGCACCCACTCATCCGGCCAAACAGGATCCTTTTCAGTCACCGGTCCGGTATGGTTGATAACAGCATCCAGTAAGATCCTGATGCCCTTTTTATGTGCAGCATCAACAAGTTCTTTCAGATCCTCTTTTGTGCCAAAATTGGGATCGATCGCTGTCCAGTCTTTAGTCCAATATCCATGATACCCATAGGTATTCCCGGTTCCTTCATTTGTCGCGCCATGAATTTGCTCCACAACCGGTGTCATCCAAATGGCATTGATCCCTAAATTTGTGAAATAACCTTCATTTATTTTTTTTGTAATCCCTTTTAAATCGCCTCCCTTAAAATCCCGCAGCTTCCCTGTTTCCAAAGTTCTGTCAAAATTGACATCATTGGAAGGATCGGCATTGTTAAACCTGTCTGTAAGTAAAAAATAAATATTGGCTGCTTCCCAAAAGAATGGGGATTCGTTTTGAGATGTGGAAGCCTCTGTATTTTCGGCGATCTCATTATCACCTTTTTTTGTTCCGGTATTGCAACTTAGCGCAATAGATAAAAAGCTTAATGCTATTATTTTTTTCATTTGGATATAGGTCTAGTTTAACTTTAAAATGAATGATTCTAATGCATTCAATTTAATTTGAATGCTTCCCTGGTTATTTTCGACTTTAAGTGTCGTTTTGTATTTTCCATAAAGCTGGTCTTTCAAGGAATGAGATCCATTTTCCAAATTCCAGAATCTGATGATTTCTTCCGGGATTTTCAAATCAAATTCATAGGACTTTTCAGCATCAAAATTTGAAATGATGATCAGTTTTTCATCTTCGCTCCAACGTGCGAAAGACAATACTTTACTATTATAATTTTCGGTGTTTTCCCTGTTGTAGGTATGTAGGTCCTTATAGCCCCCAACAAGGGCTGCACTGTTTATGGTAAAATTCAATAATCTTTTGTAAAAATCGCGCAGGGATTTTTCCGCTTCTGTAGATTTTCCGCCATCAAATTTCTTATCGTTTACCCATCGCTGATAGGTGGGCACCCCAATATAATCGAAAATAGAGGTACGGGACGGCTTTCCAAATCCGGCATCTTCGGCTCCAGGTTCTCCCAGTTCCTGCCCAAAATAAACCAGGGTTGGGGCGGAACTTATAGTGGCTGAAACCACCATTGCCGGCTTTCCTTTTTCTGCACTTCCGGCAAATTCCGGACTTGCAATGCGTTGCTCGTCATGATTTTCCAGAAAATGAAGCATATGCTTCTCAATATCCTTTAGATCTTCCCGGATTGCAGGAATATGATCTGTTTTCCCATGACCCTGCATGATATTTTTAATGGTATCGTATAACTGGACTTTATCGTACAGGTAATCCATTTTCCCTTTTCTGATGTAATCCCTGTACAAATGAGGCTGATAAACTTCTGCCAGTAAAAAAGCATCCGGATTTTTTGTTTTTATAGCCGAATTCATATAACTCCAAAATTCCACCGGAACCATTTCTGCCATATCAAATCGGAATCCGTCCACCCCTTTATCGATCCAGTACAAAGTGATATCCTTGAATTTCACCCAGGAATCGGGAACAGTTTTATCTTTCCAGAATTCAAAATGTGCATTAAAATCTTCATTTTCAAAATCAGCTGGCAGTTCGTCAAAATCATAATTTCCATCGGGATCTACCCCGTAATTGATCTTAACCGTTTCATACCAGTCGTTCATATCCGGTTGTGCTAAACGGGAACCATTACCGGTCCATTTTGCCGGGTTTTCATCGAATTCCCCATCAGCCAATGGATGGTCTTCCCCACCCAATGGCTGATATCCATCTTTCCATTCCGGAACCTGAAATACTTCTCCCGGATTATAATAAAAATTGTTATTTACCGTATAGGTAAGTGTTTTATCATCTTCGGCACCAAAATCCGTAACACCGTCAGGGTTTGTTAATCCCTCATAATTTCTGGCTACGTGATTTGGAACGATGTCGATAAGCACTTTTAGTCCGGCCTCGTGAGAACGGGCTATGAGCGCTTCAAATTCCTCTAAACGTTTTTCGGGATTTTCCGCCAGATCCGGGTTGACATTGTAATAATCCTTAACGGCATAAGGCGAACCAGCGCGACCTTTCACCACGTCTGGATCGTCAAGGGAAATTCCATATTCGGTATAATCTGTAATGGTAGCATGTTGCGGAACTCCGGTATACCAAATATGAGTAACTCCCAGGTCTTTAATTTCCTGCAAGGCTTTTTCAGTGAAATCGTTAAACTTCCCAACGCCATTTTCTTTAATGGTTCCCCAGGGTTTATTCGTGGAATTGGTATTCCCGAATAACCGTGTAAATACCTGGTAGACGACTTCCTTTTTCTTTGCTTCAGATGTAGCCATAGGCTGTTTTTCTATAGGTTTAGCTTCGTCTTTACAAGCGATAAAAAGTGAAATTGCCAGGAAAAGAAGCACATATTTAATTCGGTTCATAAAATGAATAATTTAAGATTTACTTTTATTTTTCAGAAAAGATTTCAATTAATCGAATTCAATCTTTATAGTTGAGATTTCCTGGTAAAAACTAATTGGAATGTCGAGTTTTCCACGATGCATATAATTTTTCGCGGTATATTTTATTCCGTTAAGCCAAACAAACTTTATAGGTTTCTGAAGGTTTTCAATATGCATTCTGATAAGTTCAATTTCTGAATCAAAATCTGCCCCTCCTTCTTCTTTCTCTATTTTTAAGTTAAGAGCTGCTCCATCATATACACTTTCCATTCTTACTATTTCATACATTCCTTTCTTATAGGAATTTGGAGTAGAACCATCATCCTGATATAGCATACCCTGACTGTACTTGGTGTTTTCATCGAAGTAATAATGCACATCCATTGTAGACGGATCATAGTTTGCAGTGGTTTGCATAGGTTTTGCCATTGGAATGAATGCCCCTCCCCTCACAAAAGTTGGAATATGATCTTTCTGGAAGGAAACAAGAGCAGTTTCCCCTGCGCTGTATTTTTTATTTGAATAGAAATCAAACCAATTCCCCTCACCGGGAAAATAGATCTCCTTTCCGGTTAAACTATCTGACAATACAGGGGCGATCAAAAAGTCATTTCCCCATAGATAGGTATCTGCCACTTCATACAACTCCATATTTTCCGGTTCCTCAAAAAACAAGGGCCGCATAAGGGGGTTCCCTGTTTGACTGTTTTCAAAAGCCAATGTGTAATTGTAAGGCAGCAATTTATATCTTAATTCGATTGCTTTTTTTGCTATAGCTTTGGTTTTCTCATTTTTAAAAACCGGCTCTGAAGGAACTTCTTCCTGTGCATGCGGACGAAAAACAGGTTGAAAAACTCCATACTGGAGCCAGCGAACATAAAGTTCATCATCTTCAAGATCTCCGGCAAATCCACCAAGATCTGAGTGCATATACGCCAGGCCCTGCAATCCCATTTGAAGCGAAATTTCCGGCTGGGCTTTTAATCCGCCCCAACTTCTGTTCACATCCCCGGACCAGGGAATCAATCCGAATCTTTGAGATCCGGATGCTCCGGCACGCATTAAGATAAAGGGTCGCTGATTGGGAAAATCCTCCCGGTAGCGTTCGTACAGCAATTTTGCCCAATAATGCCCGTAAATATTATGAACTTCATCTGCAGAACCAGAAACGTGTTGTAAGGCAGAAGGATGCATTTCCGGTTCTCCCAGATCACCCCACCAACCGGCAATGCCCATTTCTGTGAGATCTTTGTATATATTCCAGAACCAGGTTTGTGCCTTAGGTTTGAAAATATCGATCAGGCCGGTGTTTCCAAAATAGAAATCATAAGTAAACGGTTTTCCGGTTTTATCGGTAGCAAGAACCTCTTCGGATACAGCTTCCTCCCATTTCTTTGAAGTGGTTAAAATAAAAGGTTCTGTAACTAAAATAGTTCTAACCCCCTGCTGTTTCAAATCTTCGATCATTTTCTTAGGCTCCGGAAATGAATCCCGAACAAACTCCAGATTCCCCATAGTTCCCTGGATTTCATGTCCAAACCAGAAAAGATCCAGGATCACGGCATCTACCGGAATACTATCATTTTTAAATTTTGAGATCGTTTCCATCACCTCTTCCTGGGAATGATATCCAAATCTGCTTGAGAAATTTCCAAAGGTCCATCGCGGCGGCAAAGGTTGCCTTCCGGTCAATAAAGTGTAATTTTCGAGGATTCGCTCCCAGGTTTCCCCTACGATGAGCTGATAGGTTTTTCTTCCACTTATGGTTTCATAGGTAAGGGAATTATCCTTTCTGCTGTCCAGATCCAGAAATCCTATAGGCGCATTATCAAAATGAAGCATATACCTGTTTGAAGATAACAGGATTGGAAGGGTGAAATTTAACAATTCCGAGCGCTCTTCATATCCATAGTGGGCGCGGTTATAAAGCTCCAGCCTGTTTCCTCTTCGATTCATCCCCAGTGCTCTTGCGCCTCCTCCAAATAGAATTTCCTCTTCCTCCAGATTAAATTCTATTTTTTCGTGGGTTTCATCTTTAAAATATCCGGTTTTTTCAGAAATGACCTCTTCCTCCTTAAAGAAATACTGAATATGAAATGGCTTTTTGGTAATCAAAACATCGATGCCTTCAGAATCTATTTTCAGTGAAGAATTGTCTTCAGAAACGGTAAAAAGCACTTTTTCAGGAACAAGGATAACTGCATGAGAAACCGTATCCCTGGTTTCTCCCTCCGGGATAAAATTCGTTTCCATAATTTCATGAGTATAGGGCTGAAAAATGTAAGTTCCCTTCGCTACTTCAACTTTAACCGAGTTTTCTGAAACTTCATAACCCACATAGATCCTGTCAGGATTTTGTGCATTTAAAATCGAACTTCCTGCAATAAAAAAAACGAGGACTAATTTTAATAATTTCATGAAGTTGTTTTGAATGAAACCTATATTGTTTGTTAGCCTTATGGCTACTTTTTAGTTGTAAACAGGAGAACTCCTTTTGAAGTTATTTCCAGGTTATTTTCAAAAATAAAGGATTCGCCTGTTAAGATGTTCTTTACTTGTTTTCCCAACAAACCAACTTCTTCAAACCGGTTTAGATCCAGCGAGATGGGTTCTTCATTTTTGTTTATTATAACGCTTACAATTTCATCATTTATTATTCTAAAAAGGCTGTAAATCCCATTTTCAGGGGCGAAATGAATTGTTTTTCCAGAATGAATCGCTTCGCTGTTCTTACGGTAATTCAACACTTTTTTCAGAAATGATTGCATATCCTCCTGATCGCTGGTTAAGCCCTTTCCCGTAAATGCATTTACCTCATCATTCTTCCAGCCACCCGGAAAATCGGTTCTTATTAAGCCATGATCACCTGGTTTAGCAGTGTTTTCCATCAAAATTTCGGTGCCATAATACAACTGTGGAATTCTTGGTAATGCAAGTAAGTATCCCAATGCCATTTTGGTAAGTACCACATCCTCGTTTAACTGAGTGAAAATCCGGTCCATATCGTGATTGTCTGGAAATATCATAATGTTCTCCGGACTGGGATAATAAAAAT
Source organism: Bacteroidota bacterium (assembly GCA_051751125.1). Taxonomy (GTDB): domain Bacteria; phylum Bacteroidota; class Bacteroidia; order Flavobacteriales; family Flavobacteriaceae; genus Gillisia. The sequence goes on along the minus strand of JBNJKO010000015.1, from coordinate 32,134 downwards.
CATTTGCCAGGCCTTCATATATTTTAACAAAACCATTATCCCAGCTTTCCTCTTCATTCAGGGCTTCAACTAGTGCTTTTTGCATTGGGAAATCCATGGTGGAGGTCAAATTAGACTCATATCCATCCTTACTATTTGAGCCTTGCTGCCAGTAACCAACCAATAACGGGTTGGTGCTCCATTCTTCTCCAACGATACTGAAATTTGGATATTCCTCCATAATTGCACCGGCCCAATTGGACATGAATTGCTTGTCCGGATAAGGATAGGTGTCTTGTCTTATTCCACCAAGATCCAGAGTTTCTATCCACCAGATACTATTTTGAATAAGGTATTTTGCCAGCAACGGATTTTCCTGATTTAAATCGGGCATGGAAGAAACAAACCAGCCTTCCCTCAATAACTTTTTGTCTTTCACCGATGCGTACAAATCCTGATTCGTAGTTCTCCTGTGATTTGTAACAACGATAGAATCATTTAAAAATTCATCCTGATAATTGATCCAGTCATTGGCCGGTAAATCCTTCATCCACCAATGTTCACTTCCAATATGGTTAGCAACCTGGTCCATGATCAATTTAATTCCTTTATTTTTTGCAGTTTCGGCCAATTCGATATAATCCTCCAGGGTACCAAACCGTGGATCTACCTGATAAAAATCGGTCATTGCATACCCGTGATACGAACTCTCTTTCATATCATTGGTCAAAACCGGGGATGGCCAGATAGCAGTAAATCCCATGTGGTCTATATAATCTAAATTATTTGTGATGCCTTTGATATCTCCTCCATGCCGTCCATAATCATCCTTTCTGTCAAGGGTATTTTCGTTCATGGTTTTTACAACATCATTGGAAACATCTCCATTTGCAAAACGATCTGGTGTAATTAAATAAACAACGTCTGAGCTGTTGAAACCTTCCTTCAAATTTGAATCCTGATCTCGCTCCCTTATTTCATAATTTTTGCTGAAGGCCGTTTTTCCGTCTTTTTTGAAATCGATCTTATAGTTTCCTGCTTCCAGATCTTTTAAATCCAGCGTCACGAAAATATAGTTCGGATTTTCGGTTCTGGTTATTTTACTTAAAACAGCTCCCTGGGCTATGGAAGGCTCATAGGTTGCGATGTTATTTCCGTAGAACATCAGTTCCACTACTTCGGTCTGCATTCCACTCCACCAAAATGGCGGTTCCACCCGGTCAATTTGAGAATACATTGAAATACTTCCGAAGAATAAAAATAATAACAGAATAATTAAGCTCTTTTTCATTGTGAATTCGTTTTAAAAATGTTCCTGTTTTTTCAGATAAAAAAGGTTAAAAAAATCCTCCCTGAAAAGAGAGGATATTTTTTACTATCTAAGTTTATACCGAAACCCAATCCTGGGGAGTAATTTCAATTTGTTTTCCATCTACAAGAATGAAAACCGATTGATCGCCTTCAACTTTAAAGGTTGTTTTTTCTGAATTCACTTCCACCTTAACGATTTGGTTTCTGAAATTCACCTTAAAGGAATAGGCCTGCCATCCGTTGGGAATTCTTGGATGAAATGAAAGTTGATCCTCAACGATACGCATTCCTCCAAAACCTTCTACAATGCTTATCCAGGTTCCTGCCATACTTGTTATATGACAACCTTCCTCAACCTCATTATTATAATCGTCCAGATCCAGTCTTGATGTTCTCAAATAAAATTCATAAGCCTGATCCATCCTGTCGAGTTTTGCAGCCTGAACACTATGAACACAAGGAGAAAGTGAAGATTCATGAACGGTTAAAGGCTCATAAAAATCGAAATGTTTCTCCAGAGTTTCCTTGCTGAAATGATCTTCAAAGAAATACATCCCTTGCAAAACATCGGCCTGTTTGATATAACAGGATCTTAAGATCCGGTCCCAGCTCCATTGCTGGTTAATGGGACGATGCATTTTATCCAATTTATTTACCGGAATGATCTCCTTGTCCAAAAATCCATCCTGCTGAAGGAAGACCCTGTGTTCTTCAGAATAAGGGAAATACATGCCTTCTGCAACTTCCCGCCATTCTATAAGTTCTTCATCATTAAGCCTGGTTAAGCCTATAATCCTATCATAATCCTCTTTATGGCCATCTTTAACTTTTTCTATCATCTCCAAGCAATACTCAATACACCATTTCGCGATGTAATTTGTGTACCAGTTGTTATTTACATTATTTTCATACTCATTAGGGCCCGTAACCCCAAGGATCACGTATTTATTTTTGTCTTTGCTGAAGTTTGCCCTTTGATGCCAAAATTTCGCAATAGCGATCATCACTTCCAGTCCTTTTTCAGGGATATAATCGAAATCACCCGTATAGCGCACGTAGTTGTAAATCGCGAATACCATAGCTCCGTTCCTGTGGATCTCCTCAAAGGTGATCTCCCATTCATTATGGCTTTCTTCACCATTCATGGTCACCATAGGATATAATGCAGCGCCATTTGAAAAACCAAGTTTTTCAGCATTTTCAATGGCTTTCTCCAAATGATTGTACCGGTAGGCCAATAAATTCCTTGCAACCTGATGATCTTTTGTAGCCATATAAAACGGGATACAATAAGCTTCTGTATCCCAATAAGTGCTTCCGCCGTATTTTTCACCGGTAAAGCCTTTTGGGCCTATATTAAGGTGCTCGTCTTTCCCTGAATAGGTTTGATTGAGCTGAAAAATATTAAAACGGATTCCCTGCTGTGCCTTTATATCTCCATCTATGGTAATATCTGCCATTTCCCAGACCTTTGCCCAGGCCTCTTTTTGATCCTCCAACAATTTTGTAAACCCAGATTCAGCTGCCTTTTTCAATACTGCTTTAGCACCGGAAATAAGCTCAGACTGTTTATGGTTCATATCTGTAACATAGCCCGCAAATTTCCTCAGGCTCAGAACATCTCCTTCTTCGGCATCAATACTATAGGCGAAGATCACTTTATCTTCTGTTGTTTCCTTCTGAAAATCTCCCGACACCTTTTCCTCATTCAGCTTCAAATCAGATTGCATGAAGGTACAGGTATGGAATTCTGTTTTTAAGGTTTTGGATGTGATGAATCCCTGGTTTTCTTCAGTTTGAACTTCCAGGATTTTCCAGAATTTTTCATCCCAATTCGCGTCGGTATTGGTAATTCCGCTATCTATATAAGGTTTGAAAGTGATTTTTGCAGCTCCCGAAAGCAACTCAACTTTATAATTGATCGCGCCAAGCTCATCCATATCCAAAGATAAAAACCGGGTAGATTCTACCTTTATTTTTATTCCGTTTTGAAGCAATGCGATAAAACTTCGCTGGTACCAGCCTTCCTTCATATTCAGTTCCCTTCGGAAACCTGAAACTTTCTGGCAGGTGTTAAGGTCCAGGGCTTCCTCATTCACGAAAACATCGATCCCAATCCAGTTGGGGGCGTTCAATACTTTTGCGAAATGCTCCGGATACCCGTTTTTCCACCAACCCACTCTGGTTTTATCGGGATAATAAACACCTGCAATATAACTTCCCTGAAAAGAGGGTCCGCTGTAGTGCTCTTCAAAATTGGCTCTTTGACCCATCAATCCATTCCCGATGCTAAATAAGCTTTCGGAGGATTTCACACGGCCTTTTTCAAATCCTTCTTCAATGATGGACCATTTATCTGGTATTATATAATCTTGGTTCATATCAGTTTTTTAATAGTTTTATAATAAAATCTTTATCAATCTCGGTAAAATCCTTAAAAACGTAATGGGCTTCGTGTAAATTCGATTTTTGACCAATCCCAATACTGGTCATATTTGCAATATTTGCCGCCTGCACTCCTGCGACTGAATCTTCAAATACGATACAGTTTTCAGATGGAATATTGATTTTCCCGGCTGCGATCAAAAACACTTCAGGATTTGGTTTAGCTTTGCTAACATCATTTCCATCCACAACAGCATTAAAACGCTGAATAAGATCGGTTTTTTCTAAAATGGTCCGGGCATTTTTACTTGCCGATCCCAGTGCGAAGGGAATACTGTTTTCTGAAAGATAATCGATCATTGTACCCACTCCGGGTAAAATATCCTTTTTTGTCATAGAACAGATATAGGTGAGATAATTGTCATTTTTCATCGCCATTTGTTCCATAAACTTATCCTGGGATAACTTCACATTTCCCCATTCCAGGATCTTCTCCAGGGAGCTTACCCTGCTAACCCCTTTCAATTGTTCATTTTGGGCTTCGGTAATGTCAAATCCAAGATCATTGGCCAGTTTTTGCCAGGCAAGAAAATGAAACTTGGCGGTATCTACAATTACCCCGTCCAGATCGAAAATTACTCCTTTATTTTTGTTCACTAATATCTATTTTTCGTTGAGTATTCACCCTAAGGGTTAAAAGTCCTGCAATAATAAAAGCAAAACCACCGGTAACAAGGGCATAAATTGGTTCGTTATTAAAATATTCCTTTACTAAAAATCCTAAAATTGTGGCCGCGACAATTTGCGGAATCACGATAAAAAAGTTGAAAACTCCCATATAATACCCCATTTTCGCAGAAGGTAATGATCCTGAAAGCATTGCATAGGGTATAGACAAAATACTTGCCCAGGCGATACCAACTCCAATCATGGCCATGGTGAGCCCTATTTTATCTGATACAAAATAGATGGAAAGCAATCCCAATCCACCGGCTACAAGTGCCAGCATATGGGTAAATTTATTACTTGTTCTTCTTGCCAGTACTGGCAATAAAAAGGCAACCGCAGCTGCTACCCCGTTATAAACACCAAACATGATGGTTACCCAGTCGGCAGCATCATTGTATAATTCTGAAGTTGTATCGGTAGTCCCAAATACATGCCCGGTAACCGCTTGGGTGGTATAGATCCACATAGAGAATAAGGCAAACCACGAAAAGAATTGAACCCAGGCTAGTTGCTTCATGGTTCCCGGCATATTAAGCATGTCGGTAATTATAATGGTAAATCCGTTTCGTATTTCTTTTGAACGCAACTGGGATACAATTATAAAAAGAAGGCCTATAAATATCAGGCCTATAAAGAGTATATAAAGTTCCTTTGTAAGATTATTAAAGTAAATAACCGCAGACATTACAGCCCCGGTTAGCGTCATGATCAATCCGGAAAGAAGCTGAGTTCGGATATTTTTAATTTTATCCAATGCATTCACCTTTGCAGGGGTTGTCTCCAATCTTCTCTTCTCGAATGCTGCAAGTTCTGCTGGAGAATATTCTTTAGATTTAATAACGGTCCAAAGCACCGCCAGAAAAAATACTACACCACCCACATAAAATGACCATTTTACTGAATCGGGGATAACTCCTTCAGGGGCGGTATTGCTAAGCCCTATCCAATTGGTGAAAACCCATGGAAGGGCAGATCCAACCACAGCTCCAATTCCTATAAAGAAACTTTGCATGGAAAAACCTAGGGTTCGTTGGCGTTCAGGAAGATTATCCCCTACGAAAGCACGAAATGGCTCCATAGAGATATTGATGGAAGCATCCATGATCCATAAAGTTCCAGCTGCTACCCATAAGGTGGGGGAATTGGGCATGATAAAAAGTGCGATGGAAGATAATATAGCACCTATCAAAAAATAAGGTCTTCGCCGGCCCAACCTGTTCCAGGTCCTGTCGCTAAAATACCCTATAATAGGCTGGACAACCAACCCGGTAACAGGAGCGGCGATCCACAAAATAGGGATATCTTCAACATTTGCCCCTAAAGTTTCAAAAATTCTGGAGGTGTTGGCGTTTTGCAAAGCAAAACCAAATTGAATACCCAGGAATCCAAAACTCATGTTCCAGATTTCCCAAAAACTAAGGGTGCGTTTTTGCATATCGTAAGATTAAATTAAGACTACGACAAGCACTATGACTCGTCAAAACATATTAACGGAAGTGAAAATATGGGTTCTGACTATTCTTTTAAATGGGCAAAGATATACTTTTTTTCAGAAGCTCAAAGCAAAATCTTTTTTGGTTGAGTTTCGTTCTACCAATCCTGTTTCAATAATTATTGTTTGATAAGCCTCCTCTTCGGAATCTTCACTTTCCAGTTTTTTAATCAATAGTCGGGCAGATTGGGCGCCCATTTCGGCCCCATGCTGGCTAACAGTAGTCAAACTCGGGATAAAACGTTTGGACAATTCCCCATCGGTAAAGCCAATTACAGCAACATCCTCAGGTACACTTAAACCTTTTTCCTGGAACGCCTTGATGGCATAAATGGCAAAATGCTCGTTAACAGCAAACACGCCATCTAAATCCTTGTTTTCTAAAAAGTTCTTTATCTCTGGTTCGCTCAGGTCAAAATCATCAATTTTAAGGATCAGATCTTCATCCACCTCCATCCCGTGTTCCTTTAAAGCCTGGAAATATCCCTCCGTTCGTAGCTTTCCAACACTAACATAATCTACAGTAGTGATCAAACCAATTTTTTTGCAACCTATCTCAATTAGTTTATTGACAGCCTTCTTAGCTCCTATTGTGTCATCTATAATTACTTTATCGCATTCAATTTCATCGATTACACGGTCAAACATCACCAGTGGCATCCCCTGATCTATAACTTCTCTAAGATGATGATAATCCTGTTTTTGCTGGGTTTCCTTTGCTACAGATATTATAAATCCATCGGTGCTTCCGTTTGCCAGCAATTCCATGTTGATCACTTCCTTATCAAAGGAATTATTGGACATACATATTATTACATGGTAGCCCTTTTCATTTGCAACCTGCTCTATACCACTTATCACGGTTGTAAAAAAATGATGAACGATCTCAGGAATGATCACCCCAATGGTTTTTGATTTTCGGTTCTTAAGACTTAAGGCTATATTATTGGGCTTGTAATTATATAATTTGGCAAAGGCCTTTATTTTTTTACGCGTATCCTCACTAATTTCAACACTATCCCTCAAGGCTTTCGATACCGTTGAGATTGAGACATCCAGCTCACTGGCAATATGCTTTAACGTTAGCTTTCTTTTCATGTATAAATTCTTATTGTTTTTCATTGATCTCCCGATAGCTATCGGAAATAATTCGCATATCCCTGCCCGATAGCAGGCGGTTCATCGGTGTTTGTATCCCGCTTCCGTTATGCTCATTTCTTACTATATTATTTTACTTTGTGGCTATATAGTTCATCAATATAATCATTACCTTGTGTACGCATTAGTGCGTTATGCATGTTTCAAATGTTTATATAACCGGTTTATATATCCTATGTAACTTTCACATAAACATTGCCCTATATGGGAAATATTTCTGATGGATGTTTCATATTATTTAAAACTATCTGATTTTTTAAATTCAGCGCAAAATTATCATAATAAAACTAAGAAAGCCTTAAAAAAATAAAGTTTTCAACACGAAAACGTTTGCGAAAAATTTCAGTAGCAGACTTCTTAAAAGTTAACCTAAGTTTTACATACTTTTAACAAACGGAAGCGAAAGTATTAATTTTAATGTTTAGTTAAATCAATAAATATTTATGAGAAAATTATTTAAAAGCACTTTGTTACTGCTCTTTATGCTGCCGATGAGCTTTTTTGCCCAACAAACAGTAAGCGGGACTATAACAGAAAGTGCTACCGGCCTCCCCGTCCCAGGAGTTAATGTTATATTAAAGGGAACCACCATTGGAACCACCACAGATTTTGATGGTAATTACACTCTTTCAGAAGTGAATGAGAATGATATAATTGTTTTTTCCTTTTTAGGTTTTTTGCGCCAGGAAATAACATTTACAGGACAGAACACAATTAACGTGCAACTGGACGAAAGTGCCGCTGCTCTTGAAGAAGTAGTTTTAATTGGATATGGTGCTACTACAAAACAAGATGCTACAGGAGCTGTTGAGAAAATTAGCCCCGAATCTTTTAACCAGGGAGCAGTTATTTCTCCTGAACAGCTTATTGCAGGAAAATCTGCAGGAGTTAGGATTACCCCCGGAAGTGAACCTGGAGGTGGATCTGAAATAAGAATTCGTGGTGGATCTTCCCTTTCGGGAAACAACTCACCACTTATTGTTGTAGATGGAATTCCATTAGATCAAAGAGGTGTGCAGGGAGTTAGAAACCAACTGAATGCAATTAACCCAAATGAAATAGCCGATTTTGTGATCCTTAAGGATGCTGCGGCAACTTCTATTTATGGTTCGAGAGCCTCTAATGGAGTTATTCTTATAACCACCAAAAAAGGAAATTTGAATTCAGATTTCACTATGTCTTACGATCTTAAAACTTCTATAGGTGAAATAACCGATAAAGTGAATGTTTTAAATGCAACACAGTTTAGAAGTATTATTGAAAATACTCCGGGTACAGATCCTTCTTTATTGGGAGATTCTAAAACCGACTGGCAGGATGAGATTTACAGAACATCGGTAGGTGCAATTCACAATATAACAGTTGCACAGGGATTCGACAATTTTACCTATCGCGTAAACCTGAACAGAACAGACCAGCAAGGAGTGCTAAAAACCGATCTTTATGAAAGAAATGCGGTGAATATAAGCCTTACTCAAAACCTGTTTGACAATGATCTAAAAATCACCCTGAACAGCAAGAATATCGTTGACCGCAATCATTTTGCAGATCAGGGAGCAATAGGATCTGCAGTGAGTTTTGATCCTACGCAAAATGTTTACGACCCTACTAGTCCTTTCGATGGTTTCTTTGAATTTAGAACAGGAAATGAACTTGGGGATCAAATGGTACAGGCCACCCGGAATCCGGTTGCTCTTTTGGAACAGCGAAGCAATAATGCTGAAAACCTAAGAAACATTACTAATTTAAACCTGGACTATCGTTTTCCTTTTCTGCCGGCATTAAGATTTAACCTCACCGGAGGAATTGATTATTCAGAGTTGGATGGGTATGAAACAAGGCCGGTAACTTCTGCAGCCAACCTTCAGGACAGACCTTTTGAAAATGAATACCGAGGTTTGAACAGAAACTCATTACTGGACTTTTATTTCAATTACAAAACCAATGTGGAGGCAATAAATTCAAACGTTGATTTAACCGCTGGACACTCTTATCAGGAATTTTATGTGTGGAGCAAAAGCAGGTTTACTCAAAACAATGCCTTTGTAAACCCTCCGGAAAACATAAACAGAAATGCTTTGGAATCTTATTTTGCAAGGGCGAGTTTTGATATTGCCAACAAATATTTGATTTCTGCCAGTTACAGACGGGATGGATCTTCAAGATTTTCAGAAGATAACCGATGGAGTGATTTCCCATCCTTGGCTGTTGGATGGAAATTGATGAATGAACCTTTTATGCAAAATTCTGCAACCTTTTCCAATTTGAAATTACGGGCTGGATATGGAGTAACCGGAAACCAGGAAATAGGACCTAATTATGGGTACCTTGGTGTTTATACTCCAAGTCAGCAAGGAGCAAACGTACAGTTTGGACAAAATTTCGTTGGGACTTTACGCCCACAAGGATTTGATGAGAACCTGAAATGGGAAGAATTGCAAACCTATAATGTAGGATTGGATTTCGGATTTTTCAACAATCGTATTTCAGGAACTGTAGATGCTTATTACCGTACTACAGAAGATCTTTTGGCCACAGTGCCTGTGCCGGCTGGTGCAAATCTTACAGATTTACTTACCACCAACGTTGGTGAAACAGTAAGTAAAGGTGTAGAGGTTTCCTTAAACGGAATACTTGTACAAACCGAAAATTTCAACTGGGATATGAACTACAACATCTCTTTTCAGGATTTGGAAATTACAGGACTTTCCCTTGGGGATGATCCCAATTTCTTTATTCCTCAGGGAGGGATTTCAGGAGGAGTAGGAAACAATATCCAGTTATGGAAAGAAGGATATGATCCTACAACATTCTTTGTGTACCGCCAGGTATATAACGATCAGGGACAGCCAATTGAAGGAGCTTATGTAGATGTGAACGGAGATAATGAAATTACCGAAGCCGATCGTCAGGCTTATAAAAAAGCAACTCCAGACTATTTTATGGGACTAACCAACACGTTTAACTATAAAAACCTGGACTTAAGTTTTACCTTTAGAGGGAATTTCGGAAACTATGTATACAATAATACGCAATCGGCAAACGGATTTGTAGGAGCGGGAACAGTTACTCCGCAGCCATATTATTCAAACCTGAATTCCAATGTGCTGGAATCCAATTTTGAAAATAGCCAGTTTTTCTCAGACTATTACATCAGAAGCGCCGATTTTATAAGGTTGGATAACCTCTCCATAGGATACTTGATCCCGGGAGACGAAGTAGATTTTAGGGCAACACTAACAGGTACTAACTTGTTTGTTATTACAGATTACGAAGGACTGGATCCGGAGATTGGAAATGGCATAGACAATAACTTCTACCCAAGGACACGAAATATCGTATTGGGACTTAACTTCACATTTTAAATAATAGAAACTAACATAAACAGTATGATCTATAAAAAATTAAGACCTGTTTTAATCATCTTTATAAGCAGCCTGCTTTTGTGGTCCTGTGCAGATGATTTGGATTTAGCTCCGGAAGACAACAGGCAAACGAACCAAACAGTTTTTGACAGTCCGGAGGCTTACAAGGAATTTCTGGCTAAACTTTACGCCGGATTATCCCTTAGTGGACAACAAGGCCCTGCTGGTCAACCGGATCTTCAAGGTTTAGATGAAGGTTTCTCGAATTACATGAGATTGTATTTCATGATGCAGGAACTTACAACAGATGAGGCCGTAATTGGCTGGAACGACGGTACCATTGCCGATCTTCACGCTCAAAACTGGACTTCAGGAAATGAATTCATCAGAACGATGTACAGCAGGATCATGTATCAGGTAGCGCTTACAAATGAGTTTCTAAGACAAACCAATGATGCTGCCCTGGACAGTCGTGGTGTAGATGGGGAATTAAGGGCAACTATCCAGGAATATCGTGCTGAAGCTCGTTTTCTTAGAGCTTTAAGCTACTATCATGCTATGGATCTTTTCGGAAATCCACCTTTTGTAACCGAAGATGATGCCATTGGAGCATTTCTTCCGGAACAAATTCAAAGAGCAGATCTGTTTTCTTATATTGAATCTGAATTGCTTGCCATTGAAAATGAAATTATTCCGGCAAGACAAAATGAATATGGTCGTGCAGACCAGGCTGCTGTCTGGATGTTGCTTTCCAAGCTTTACCTCAACGCAGAAGTGTATACAGGTACAAACAGAAATTCTGACGTGATCACTTATACAACTAAAATAATTGACGCAGGCTTCAGCATCCCGGATGCTCCCTACCAAAATTTATTTTTAGCCGATAACGATACCAACGGATCTCAAAATGAAGTGATTTTCCCTATTACATACGATGGGTTAGAATCTCAGTCCTATGGCGGAATGACCTTTATTATTCACGCTGCCATAGGAGGATCTATGGATCCCGATGAATTTGGTGTCAATGGTGGTTGGGCAGGTTTAAGAACTACACCTGAATTTGTTGATACGTTCCCAAATGGAGCTGACTCCGATGATTCAAGAGCTATGTTCCATACAGATGGTCAAAACAAGGAAATTAACAGCATATCTGCTTTTACCGATGGTTATGCGATCACAAAATATAAAAACGTAGATGTAAACGGCAATCCGGGAAAAGATAGTACAGGGGAATTTCCCGATACAGATTTTCCTATGTTTAGATTGGCAGATGCCTATTTAATGTATGCCGAAGCGGTCCTTAGAGGCGGTGGGGGAAGCACTGGACAGGCTGTTACCTATATCAACGAATTAAGAGAGCGGGCTTATGGAGATTCCAGCGGGAATATTTCAAATTCCGATCTAAACCTTGATTTTATAATGGACGAAAGATCAAGAGAGCTATTTTGGGAAGCTCATAAAAGAACAGATCTTGTAAGGTTCAACCAGTTCACTGAAAATGGGATCTGGGCATTTAAAGGTGGTGTTCCCCAGGGAGCTACTACCCAGCCTTACAGAAACATTTTCCCCATCCCTGCATCAGATCTGGGGGTAAATACCAACTTAACTCAAAATCCTGGATATTAATTTTAAAAAAAATAAAATGAAAAAATTATCAATCTTATTTTTGGCATTCGTAGCATTCTCAGGAATATATTCCTGCAGCAGCGACGATGACGTGGTCTTTATTGCACAACCGGATGTGGAAGGGATCAGCTTTACGAACAGCTTTAACGCAAGTTATATTCTAACACCTGGTACTGCAACCAATGTAGCCGAACGCTTTGTGTGGAATACCGTGGATTTTGAAGTACCTACCAACATCACCTATGAATTACAGGGATCTACTGATACCGATTTCACCAACTTTGATGTTATGGGTACTACCGGTGACAATAACCTTGCTGTAACCGTACAACAAATGATGAACCTTGCAAAGGATGCAGGACTTGATGCAGATCCCGAAACCGATGCCTCTAATTCTGGTCCACTGTATTTTCGTGTAATCGCCTACGCAGGAGATAACGCCGGGAATAGCAATGCTCAGAATTCTGAAGTAAAATCAATTACGGTACTATTACCGGAAGATGCAGAGGAAGAAGAAGTTTTTAAAAACTTCTTTATGGTTGGAGATGCTGTGGCCGCTGGTTGGAGTGAAAACAACAATAACACCCCGTTATTCAGAGATGCTGAAAATCCAAATCTATTTCACTTTACCGGAAGATTTGCAGGAAGCGCAGATGCGGAAGGGTTCAAATTACTTGAAGCTCTGGGATCCTGGCAGCCACAATGGGGCCTTGATGGAACCAGTTTAAGCAACAGTGATATTTTAGGAGGAGATCCAAGCGCTTTCCCTGTTGACAGTGATGGATATTTCACCTTCACAATGGATATTGATGAAATGACCTGGTCGTTCGATTCTTTTGATGAAAGCGGTGCAGCCACTTATGATGTTATAGGTCTGGTTGGAGCAGGAACATCAGTTGGATGGCCTGGTGACGATAATCCAGAACCGGACATAGTTTTGACACAGTCTGATTTTGATGAACATATCTGGTATGCTCAGGGAGTTGAATTAACCGAAGGTGGAATGAAATTCAGAGCAGATTTGAAATGGGATGTAAACTGGGGTGGTGGAGAAAACTTCCCAAGCGGAATCGCAAATGGTGATGACATTATTGCCCAGGAAGGAACGTATAACGTATGGTTCAATGATATAACCGGAAGATATAACTTCATAGCGGTAGAATAATATTCCCCAAAAGGAAATAAAAGCTGTCAGGGATTGATTGGGAAAAAGATCCAAAATCAACTTCCCTGGCAGCTTTTTCATTTTAAAAAACTAAAAAGATGAAAAAAAGATTATTGTTTTTTAGTACTATTATTTCACTTAGTCTGGGTCTTAATGCCTGTTCTGGTGATGATACTGCGGTAGATACGACCGATGATCAGGGTATAGAAATTCCTGTAGTACCCGAAGAAGCAACGGCGCTTAACCTGGAGAGCTATAAAAACGGTTCCGGGGTAATGATGCAAACTTTTTACTGGGACGTAGAACCACGCCACGAATGGTGGAAAATAATCAATGAAAAAGTGGAAGGCTGGGCAAACGCAGGAGTAGATCGTATATGGCTACCCGCAGTGAGCAAGGGCAAGTCCGGTGGTTATTCCATGGGTTATGATCCTTCCGATTATTTTGATTTTGGGGAATTCATGCAGCACGGCACTATTCCTACCCGCTTTGGGACCAGAAGTGAACTGGAAACCTTAATTGCCAATGCACACAACAACGATCTGGAAGTAATTGCAGATATTATCCTGAACCATAATTCGGGCGGAGGGAAGGAATTTAACCCATACCGTGGTTATGAAACCTACACCCGTTTTGATGAAGATCACGGGAATGCATCGGGAATGTTCAACAGAAATTACAATCACTTTCATCCAAACGATATTCATGAACGGGATGAAGGAGATCTTTTCTTTGATGAACAAGATCTTTGTCATCATCAGGAATATGTTCAGAAGTGGTTATGGAAAGATGAAAATTCTGTAGCCAAATATTACAAGAATACAATGAAATTTGATGGCTGGAGATTTGATTATGTAAAAGGCTTTGGGCCTTGGGTGATCAAAGAATGGATGGAATCTGTTGGAGGATTTGCCGTTGGTGAGAATTGGGATGGCGATGCCGCAGTCCTTGAAAAATGGGTAGAAGAAACAGGAGTTTCTGCCTTTGATTTCGCCGCCTTTTATAAACTGGAAGAAGCGCTGGATCGGCACAATGACCTTACCTATTTAGGAAGGGACATGCTTCGTAAAACATACCCGGATCAAGCCGTTACTTTTGTTGCAAATCACGATACCGAAAAAGACACCAATGAAGATAACAGGATCTCTTCAAGCAATAAGATGAAAGCCTATGCCTACATCTTAACCCACGATGGCTACCCAACGATCTTTTATTCAGATTATGAGAATGAAGCATTTCAGGATGACCTGAAACAATTGATCCTGATTCACAATTCCCTGGCCACCGGGGATGTGGAAGTACTTTATAATGATGATGACGAATATGTGATGAAACGAAGCGGAAATGCTTCAAATCCTGGGCTGATCTTATACATCAATACCAGCGGAAACACCAAGCGCAGAAGCGTTGTTACTAACTGGACCAGTAAAAAATTGATGGACTACAGTTTCCAGTCTTCGCATTCCCCGGAAACGGGTGGAGATGGTACAGTAAGCATTGAGGCCCCAGGGAATTCGTACAGCGTTTGGTCCATTATGGAATAATACAAAATTTAGTCATTAACTTCAAAAGCGGCCAATGGCCGCTTTTTTTTTATATTTCTAACACCAAAAAATCCTTATTTGGGTTGACTTTCAATAATGAAAACCCAGCAAAATATTTCGGAAGTTTTCCTTCTTTAGAACGAATACTGAACCTTATTCCTCCAGTCTGAAACTCGTTATTCCAATCTCCTGACTATTATTTAATTCTTCCTCCTCCAATCCTGGCCCAATAGATACCTGAATGGCTTCTGCATTGTTTAAATCAAATCCGCCGGTGTTATTATCTTCAAAATAATACGGAAGGAATGAAGGATAAGGCCGCGGCAAAGTGACCGTTTTAACCGGTTGTAAATCAGAAAGTTTTATCACATATTCTCCATCCACCGGTTGCAGTTCTATTATTTTTCCAAAGCTGGAGCCATTTTTATCAACAAACGCCACCTGGATCTTCTTTGGTTCCGAGGAAAGACTCCTTCCCTTTATGATCAGCTTATTATATCCCGAAAGTTCCCCGCTTCTGCCTTTGATCTTATCCAGGAAATTATATCTGAAAGAATAATCATAAACAGGAGCTGCATTGAGGTTTTCTTCGTCTTCCCTAAAAAGTTCCTCCACCTTCACCTGATATTCCGCTTCTCCCGGTCTAGTTCCCGGAACAATTTGATTCCCACGTCTCCACTCCCCTACTATATAATCTGAATCTGTTGCTGCGCTAAATAAATAGAGAGGATCACCAACTTTTTGTATTCGGGTGTTATAAGAGGCCGTTTCATAAAAATCCCAATCCCCTGGATTTCCTTCGGCATCTGCGGGAAAAGTTCTGCTCCCGGTTGATGTGAAAACTATGATGCGATATTCCAAAAATCCATTTTTCAACAGATTTTCTGGCACCGTCACTTTATAGGTATAGGCTTTATCTCTTTGAAGTGCTGCAGATTCATAAACAGTTCCGTTTTGAAACCATACCTCAACTTTTTCTATGGGTTCATTGGAAACTATTTCAGCTGAAATAACCAAAGAAGAATTTTTTGATACCTCCTTATTTGCTTCGTGAAGAACATAAGTTTTTTCCAGCGTGGTTTCAGGAGCAAAAAAATCGCCCAGTTTTATAGTCTTCCAGCTCTGATTTGAAGTATAGGAATCCAAATCTCCATCATTTTTCAACAGATACGTTCCGGGTTCAATTCTGAAAGAATTCCCGGTTGTTTCAGTCAAAAAATCATTTCCTTCATTTAAAGTCTCAATACTGAAATTATTCTTCAACCCGGGTAGATTAAGTGTCATTTCCCAATTTTCCCAATTGATAACTGCGACTTTCTTCTCAAGGTTGTTTTTTCCGAAAGGGTTCTCTACCAGGATTGCATCGGGCATAACTTCAAGTCTCCAAACGTCATTTTCAATTTTATCCAGGAAATAAGCGCCATTCCCTTCATAATTCACCAGTTTAGAACTGCCAACGCCTGCTATTTTTTTGAGTTTTGAAGGATCTTTAGGTTGAAGGGAGTTATCGTTGGTGTAAATAAATTCCTCTTCAGAATTATAAACCGCCAAATCGTTTTCATAACCGATCTCAAAATCATCAAATTTAAGGTTTTGGGGATAGGTTCCTAGCTCCTTATTCATTGGCACCTCATGGAAAATCTTCCCACTTATCATAAGGGCCAGTGCCTTGGAAGGCGTGTAAGCAAGATTCATATAATGCGTATTATATTCTGTATTCGCGTGCGCCATATACGTTGGATCCCAGGCAAAATGAGTTGCAATTTGGATCCCGGCTTCCCTGAAACTCCTCGCCATAGCCGGATACATATAGGATTTCATCACATCGGCCGCATCAAATTCATACACCAGTTTGGCAGCATTATTTTCCTGGATAACATCGTTAAAAGGAATGGTATATTCATTCACATTTGGCAATAAATTGCCTTCCAGTTCTTTTTGAAAACCAAGCCCGGTAGGATACCACTGAAAAGTCCCTCCTTGTATATCTGCATTAAAATAGGCTTCGGCTAAATGAGTGCTATGACTCACATTATAAAAAATGGGTTTTTTAGTTCCCGTTTTCCGCATGGAAACCACCATTTTTTGAACAAATGCGGTAACTTCTTCTGCGGAACCTTTATGGTGCGGTTCATTGCTTATTTCAAAAGCGATGATATTGGGCTCATTTTTATAAGCAATTCCGGTATAAGGATTTACATGATTTAAGAACTGGGCAAGGTAATTTTCCTGTGCTTTGATGGCTTCGGCATTGGTAAGGCTGTTTTCCTTTCCGTATTTATGAGAAAATCCCGGAGTTTCCTCATCCGGTTCGGGCCAGCCATTTCCCCAATATGCTATAGGTGTTATCATAAAATTGATATCACGGTCTTTTAGCTGTTTCAGCAGGTAATCAAATAATTCCAGATGTTCGTTTTCCAGCAAATTCCCTTCAGCATCGCTTATTTCGGTATCCCAAACGTGAATTCGGTATAAATCGAAATCCAGCCTGGAAAAATGGTAAACATCATTATTTATAGCTTTTTTTAAATCTACTCCTAATTTTTGTGCCGAACGGAACCCGTGAGCAAAAGGCGCCGAATAATTAACCCCGAAACCCTTCACTTCCAAATCGTTGTGATCCCAGCGCATTACGCCACTATCATCTACATAAACATCTTCTTTTTCCTGCGGAAGCTGAGCAGTGGAAATTTCTGTAATAAAAAATAACAGCGCAAAGAATCCTGTGGGAATCAACTTTAATAATGCTCTTAATTTCATCTGTTTATATTTTCGTTTTATAATGGTTATATGTAATTCGCATATCTTTATTAGTATCTTATTTCCGTTATGCTCATTTCATAAACATATTGATCTATGTAATTTAAATATTGTGCTTTTACAGAAGTAAAAATAAACAGATTTTTTAGAGCAATTTCAGAAGCAAATTTAATTTAGCTTCCAGGATCCCAAATAATTATTATTCATGTATTAGTATCCTAACTTTACCTTAATGCTCTTTTATTTGGTCTCTAATTTACAATAGCTACCCTGAATTTTCGGGCATTGCTGAAAGTATCTTCTTCTGCAGCTTTTTGCACGTAGGATTCTCTCGCTTTTTGGGATCATAATCAGACTGTTTCCCCTATCTAATAAATCTAAAACCTTGGAGCAAGCCCGGCTGAATGATTCGGGCAGGGCTCAATGAAGGATTAAATTTCCGTGGTAAAAGCTTACTCAATAGCGCTTTCAATTTCGGTTGAATTGAAAAATCTCATTTTCAATTCTTCATACGGTTTGGCACAAAAATAATTAATGGGCACAAAATAATAAAAAAAGAAAAAAACTGTATCCCTCAGCAGGTTAACAACATTTAGGATTTCATAATTTTTATAAAAAAATATACATCGATTTTATCAGATATGTTTTTAAATGTGGCTTAAGCTGATAATAGTCACAAGAAATAATTGGTATGTTTCCTACTTTTAAGAAATATATAAGAATATAAATCAGTAGGTATTGAATGGTCAATAAACAAGGAACACCAAACTAAACAAAAACAAAGATGAAAAATTTAATTAGATTAGGATTCGTGCTTTTTTCTACAGCAATCTTTGCACAATCCGGGCATATTATGCAAAGTGCCGGATCGGTTAATATGTCAATGGGCGGTGCTGCTACAGCACAACCTTTAGACATCAACGGTGCATTACATTGGAATCCGGCCGCAATTTCGGTATTTGACGGTAAGATAATAAATTTTGATATTGGTATTTTCTCCTCATCACCAGAATTAAGTGCAAGCCTACCTGCAGGGGCCATGTGGCCTGCGGATGCTTTTGGTCCAGGCTCACCCGCTTCTCCAGCTGTTTCAGGAATAACAAAAGATGACAGGCCTGTTTCTCCTATGCCGGCTTTGGCTTTTTTATATGGAAAGGAAGGCAGCAAGCATACTTTTGGATTTTCTGCATTTGGTATCAGTGGTTTTGGAGTAACATTTCCTGAAGAAACTAATTTACCGATGGATGCAAATGGAAACCCTAACCCAAATTGGGATCCCAATAATTCAAATCCTATAAATTATCCGCAAAGTTTGGGAGGTTTTGGGCATATTGAATCTGATTATATGTTATTTCAAATCGGATTGGCCTGGGCTTACCAGATAACTGATGAATTGTCAATTGGTATTCAACCAAATATAAATTATGCAGCATTGGAACTGGCGCCAAATCCTACCGCAAACCCAAATGCATCAGGATATCCTGTAAGCGATAAAGCTTCAGCAATTGGATACGGTGCACAATTTGGCGTGTTTTATAGTTCCCCTGTAGGATTAAAATTAGGGGCTTCTTATAAGACACAACAAAAATTTGAGGACCTCGAATTCACAAATACACATCTGGATAATTCCACTTCAATAAATACCTTTAATATGGACTATCCCTCAATTTTATCTTTTGGATTAGGATATTCCGAAGGAGATTTTGATTTGGCTCTGGATTATAGATTTGTGGATTATGAAAACACCGACGGATTTGCAGCAAAAGGTTGGACTCAAACAGGTTCAGTACAAGGTTTTGGATGGAAGAATATCAACATACTTTCTGCTGGTTTACAATATAAGGGAATTAAAAAATTACCCTTAAGAGTTGGTTATACCTACAGCAGTAACCCAATAGAGGATGAACTGGCATTCTTCTCAATCCCTGCAACAGCAGTAACCAAAAACGGATTCCAGTTTGGATTAAGCTATCCATTTAACGATAACTTTAAATTGAACGGTGTTTTTCATTATGCAACAAGCGGAGATAAAACTGAAGGTGAAATATTGAGCCCACAGAATATTCAAAATAATCCTCCTTACGGAGCCATTACCGGCAGTAAAGTAGGTTATGAAATGACTACCAATATGGTAATGCTAGGTGTATCCTATCAATTTACCAAATGATTTTTTTTGTGAATTAGCCAAAAAGCGGCTTCTTCGGAAGTCGTTTTTTATTTCAATAGCCCAGATCTGATAAATTACGTTTTTATTTTCAGGTATAACTTAACTTACATCAATGCTTCTGCTGACAAAAGCAGGTTTGTGGCTGAATCGTTTAAATCCAATTTCAAAGTGCTCTTAAACATCACATATAGCGATCGCTTCTTTTAGCGCGGCGATTTTATCATCCCAGGTTGGAATAAATTCCTGTGCCACATAGCCTTTAAAACCTGTCGCAACAATGGCACGCATAATTGCAGGATAATAAAGCTCCTGAGTCTCATCAATCTCATTTCTACCCGGAACACCGGCGGTATGAAAATGATTGATATAATCCTTGTATTTGGTAATCGTGGCAATTACATCGCCTTCCATAACCTGCATATGGTAGATGTCATACAGAAGTTTAAAATTATCCGGCTTTCCCATTTTATCCGAAAGTGCCACGCCCCACACCGTATGGTCACAGTGATAATCCGGATGATTTACTTTACTGTTAAGCAATTCCATTACCATAACCACATTTTTTTCAGCGGCGTAATTCACCAGTGGGAGAAGTCCTTTTGCGCAGTTCTCAATTCCCATTTCATCATCCATTCCCCTTTTGTTCCCGGAAAAACAAATCACATTTTTCACACCGTTTGCGGCCGCTTTGTCTATAAGGCCTCGGTAGTTTTCCTGAAGTTTTGTATGATTTGCTGGATCATTAAACCCATGTTCAATAATCGCGAAGTCATCGGTAGCCATGGAACATTCAAGTCCGTATTTTTTAACGGTTTCCCATTCCTCTGGTTTTAAAAGGTCTATGGCCTTAATCCCCAGTTTTGAACATTCTGAAGCAAATTCATCTAGTGGAATATCATTAAAGCACCAGCGACATACAGAATGCTTAAAATCATGGTCCGTTTCTTTAAAGGATTCTTTCAGGATCTCCAGGGATGAGAAGGATGATAATAAACCGCTTAACCCTATCGCTCCAGATCCTAAAGCAAGATTCTTCAGGGCTTCTCTTCTGTTATATTTACTTTGCATAATGTCATGAATTAATTAGTAGCTCCACAATTTAATACTTTTCAGGATTGTAAAATGAAAATCTAATTTACAAATGTAAATTTTACATTAATTTTTCAGAAATCAAACTTTTTAAAGGATGCTTTAAAAAACCAGAGACATTAACTCAGGCCAAACCGGGAAACTTAAACCACTAATGTGCTAATAATTATTTAGAACGGGGTTATTTATGACGATCATGAGATCTCAAAGTTATAGCCTGCCTTGATCAGTTTCTGATATGTTTTATGATCGAACCTGTAAAGAAAAGCACCGCGCCGGGAAGAGGATTTATCCTTTTCATCCAGCTTGATCAATACATTATGGGAAAGCACTTTTTTACGAAAATTCCGCGCATCCAATTCTTTCTGGTAAATAGCTTCATAAAGCTGTTGTAATTGAGGAATGGTGAATTTTTCAGGTAATAGTTCAAAACCTATAGGCTGATACCGGGCCTTGCGTTTTAAACTTTCCAGGGCATCTGCAACCATTTGATCATGATCCAGCACCAAAGCCGGTTTTTGATCGATGTCATACCAATGCGCCCCATGTTTTTCTACCAGGTGTTTATCTGAATCATCAATGCGCATAAGTGCATATTGGGCGATGGAAATACACCGGTACCCGGGATCACGATCTGCAGCGCCATAAGTGCGAAGTTGCTCCATGAACACATTCTCCAGTCCGGTGATCTCAGCCAACACTCGTTTAGCGGCCTGGTAAACATCTTCCTCCAGCTTCACAAAGCTACCTATAAGGGACCATTCTCCACTGCGGGGTTCAACTCTTCGTTTGAAGATCAATAATTTTAGTTTTCCTTCATCAAATCCAAAAATGATACAGTCGGTCGCCACATACATCTTGTCGTTTTGATCGTAATAATCAGTGTGAGAAATCATAATTCTAAAAGAAAATTAAAGTAAATTAATGACACATTTCCAAACAAAGATAATTAATGTATTATTTACATTTATTATCTTTGCTTTTAACAATATTTAAATTTACAGCTTTTTGAATCTCAACCAGCCGCAAAATCCAAAAGATTTTCCTTTTATCCGGAATACGAATCCGGGTACTGAAACCATTATTGTGGAGTCACCCGGACGAATTAATCTTATTGGAGAACATACAGATTACAACCACGGATTTGTATTTCCCACCGCAATCGATAAAAAGATACATTTTGAGATCAGCAAAAACGGATGTAAAGAAACCTGTCGCATCTTCAGCGAGACCTATAAATCCTGGTTTTGGTTCAATTTAACTTCGATCTCAAAAAGCCCGGAAAGCTGGGAGAATTACATCCTGGGAGTTGTACATGAAATTTTGAAAATTAAAAATATCGATCAGGGTTTTGACTGTATCATAAAAAGCGATTTGCCTGTTGGTGCCGGAATAAGTTCTTCGGCTGCCCTGGAATGCGGACTGGCAACTGGTTTAAATGAATTATTTCAATTGAATTTTTCGAAACTGGAGATCGTGAATATCGCGAAAGCTGCAGAAAATAATTTTGTGGGGGCAAATTGCGGAATCATGGACCAGTTTGCTTCTGTAATGAGCAAAAAAGATCACTTTATCCTTCTGGATTGTCTTACGCTGGAAGCCGAATTTATTCCGGCCGATCTCAAATCCTGCAAGATCCTTTTAATCAATTCTATGGTCTCCCATAATCTTGCAGAAAGTGAATATAATGTACGAAGGTCAGAATGTGAACTTGCATTGAAGACTATTAGGAATAAGTTCCCCGAGGTAAAAACCCTTCGGGATGTGGACCTGAAACTTCTGGAATCCTGTAAAAAGGATCTTTCAGGAAAAGAATACATCCGGGTTTTATACATCCTTCAGGAGAATGAGCGGGTTTTAAAAGCAGCAGAAGCCATGAAAAAAGGAGACCTTGAAAAACTTGGGGAACTTATGTACCAATCCCATTACGGATTAAAGGATCTTTATGAAGTTAGTTGTAAAGAACTCGATTTTCTGGTGAAGTTTTCTGAGGATAAAGATTTCATCTATGGCTCCCGAATGATGGGTGGAGGTTTTGGAGGTTGTACAATTAATATAATCGAAGAAAGCCATATTGCAGATTTTAGTGCAGAAGTAAAAATTGCCTATCAAAAAGAGTTTAATATTACACCGGAAATGATCACGGTTGTTCCTGGTAAAGGAACGAGTATACACCAGAACTAATAGGTTTTAAAACCAGTGAGGTCTCCACATAAGATAACTATTCTGAAAATGAACACTATAAATAAAGTTCCTCACCGAAGATATAATATTTTAACCGGAGAATGGATCCTTGTTTCCCCCCATAGAACCAAAAGGCCATGGCAGGGAAAAACCGAAAAATCTGCTACAGAAATACAGCCGGAATATGATCCCACTTGTTATCTGTGTCCCGGAAATATTAGAAACAGCGGAGAAAAAAATCCCGTTTATAAAGAGCCTTATTCTTTTATCAATGACTTTCCTGCCCTTTTGCCTGATGGAAATAAAGAGCTCGTCAAAAACAAACTTCTAATAGCCGAACCTGAATCAGGTATTTGCAAGGTAGTTTGTTTTTCTCCAAATCACTCGCTTACCCTTCCGGTAATGGAGGTGGAAGAAATAAGGAAAGTCGTGCAAATCTGGAAAAAGGAATTTGCTGAACTCGGAGAAACTCAAGACATCAATTATGTTCAGATATTTGAAAATAAGGGTGATATGATGGGGTGCAGCAACTCGCATCCACACGGACAAATTTGGTCACAAAGATCCATTCCTACAGAAATTCTGAAAAAATCAAAGCATTTGAAGGAATACTGGAAAAAACATAAACGAAGTTTACTGGGAGATTACCTAAAGCAGGAATTGGAGCTGGACGAACGCATTCTGGAAAAGAACGATCATTTTGTGGCACTTATCCCCTACTGGGCGGTTTGGCCTTATGAAGCGATGATCCTTCCACGAAAACACTATACACATATCGGACTTTTAAATAAGAAAGAGGAACTGGCATTTGCTGAAATAATAAAGAAACTCACCATCAAGTACGATAATCTCTTTGAAACCTCTTTTCCATATTCCTCCGGGATACATCAACAACCTACAGATGGAGCCGAATATCCGGAATGGCATTTTCATATGAGTTTTTATCCACCATTGTTACGCTCTGCAACCATCAAAAAGTTTATGGTAGGTTATGAAATGTTTGCAGGCCCGCAACGAGATATTACTGCCGAACAGGCAGCAGAAAATTTAAATTGCCTCCCGGAAATTCATTACAGCAAAAGATAGAAATACAAGGAAAGATCACTTTAAAGGACTTGGAAAAATTATTGGACTTAACCCTTCCGACTTAATCGGCAGAAGAATTCTGGTAAATTAGAAACCTCCTGTTTCCGATTAACCCACCTTCCCTTTAAGGGGAAGGAGCCCTTTGTTCTTATTCTTATTCTTATTATTTTAAACAAACTTAAATTTTAAAAGCTAATATGTTTATTGGGCAAAATAGATGTAGATAAAGACTACCAGTCCAACAATGGCAATCCCAACAGGTTTTACAGCCTTCCAGGGCTTTATATCCACCTGTTTGGTATAATCTTCAATATATCCAACCGGATTTGGTTTCCATTTCCCAATAAGGATCATAATTATCACGTTCATCACGAACAAAATAGCCATAACGTGCAGGTAATGTGGAAGCGCGCCTTCCTCCATAACGAAGTATTTCAGCAAAAGGTAAATGAGGTAAAATCCTACCCCGCTAAAAATGGCGATTTTCGCGGCTAAAGCAGGAATACGTTTGGTCAAATATCCAACAATTACAATGGTAAGAATTGGGATACTATAAGCTCCGTTAACCTCCTGGAGATATCCAAAAAGGCCCATTGGGGCATTTACGATTAAAGGTGCAATAAACATAGACAAAACCGCCAGCAGGATCCCAAACTGTTTTCCTTTTTTCACCACCGTACGTTCTGTAGCTTCCTGATTGAAATACTGCTTATAAATATCTACTCCAAAAAGGGTCACTGAACTTTGAAGCGCACTGTTGAATGAACTCAGAATGGCACCAAATAAAACAGCGGCAAAAAATCCTATCAATGGTGCAGGTAACACTGCATTTACAAGTGCAGGATATGCCTGATCTGCATTTTCAAGTTTTCCCTCGAACAGGTGCCAGGCGATAATTCCCGGGAGCACAACCATAATTGGTCCAAGAATTTTGATAAATGCCGCCAGCATGAGCCCTTTTTGACCCTCTTTTAGATTTTTTGCTGCCAGTGCCCGCTGAATAATCGCCTGATTCGTTCCCCAGTAAAAAAGCTGAACCAGCATCATTCCTGTAAATATGGTATAAAATGGTACCGAAGCATCCGGACCGCCAATGGAATTGAATTTTTCAGGATTGGAATCCACAAGAACTTCGAGCCCGTTGATGATACCTCCATCCCCTATCGCCATAAGGCCAAACACAGGGATCATAAGACCACCAATCAGTAAACCAATGGCATTAACAGTATCTGAAACCGCTACGGCCTTTAAACCTCCGAAAATGGCATAAATGGAACCTATAATCCCGATACCCCATACGGAGAGCCAAAGCGCGGTATTTTCAGAAACACCCAGCATTTCGGGAACTCCAAACATAGTGCTAAGCGCCAAGCCTCCGGAGTATAAAACAATGGGTAAAAAAATGATCATATAACCAGAAAGGAACAAGGCTGAAACCAGCGTTTTGGTCATTTTATCATACCGCCTTTCCAGAAACTGGGGAACCGTTGTGAGTCCGCCTTTTAAATACCGTGGCAACAGGAACAGTGCAGTGATTACAATAGCGATCGCAGCCAGGGTTTCCCACGCCATCACAAGGATACCTTCAGAAAATGCCTGCCCGTTCAAGCCTACAATTTGCTCTGTAGAAAGATTGGTGAGCAGCACAGAACCGGCAATTACGCCAGCGGTTAGACTTCTGCCTCCCAGGAAATAGCCATCGCTGGAACTTTCATCTGTTTTACGGGTAGACCAATAGGCAATAATCGCTACCAAAGCGGTAAATCCAATAAAAGATAAAATTCCAACCATACTGCTACGTTTTTAAAATTTTGCTAAATATCCCTCATCGAGGGTTTAATTCCCAGTGGATTGCCCGAAATTTTTAAAAGTATATTCCTTCCGAAAAATACCGGGACATATTTTGTAGGCTTCCCCATGGTTTCTGATTGAACTTATTATTTATGCTTATAATTCTCAGTCTCTTATTCCAAATTTAAATACCGAACGATTTAAATATTTCACTCCCGGTTCCAGAATAGAATTCGGAAAATTAGCGTGATTTGGAGCATCCGGAAAATTTTGGGTTTCCATACATATTGATGGAAAAGCATCGGAAATTTCGGTTCGATAGTTCCATAATCTCGGTAATTCCTTCGGAATATAAACCACTACGGAAGGCTGATTGGTTTCCACCTGCATTTCAATCCCGGTTTCCGGTGCATACAGGGAAGCTGTGATTTTTGTATTTTCCTTCAGTACAAAAGTATCATCCAAAGTGGTTTGCTGAATTTTTCTTTCTTCTGAAAAATCTTTGGAATTTCCATTTAGGGAGATAAATTTTCCTGAAGGTCTTAACTCCTTATCGGTTTCCAGTATCTTTTCTGCATTGATGAACAGGCGGTGATCGCTCACATTTCCTTTTCCGTTTAAATTGAAATAAGTATGATTAGTTAGGTTAACCGGGCTGCTTTTAGTAGTGGAAGCGGTGTATTCAATAACAAGTTCATTTAGCGATGTCAACGTATATTTCACCTCGATTTCCAGTCTCCCGGGATATCCTTCTTCGCCATCTTCTGAAATACAACTTAAAATCAGCGATGGATCTAAACCTGAATTCTCTGCTTCCAATTTCCATATTTTAGATTGAAATCCGCGCAAACCTCCATGAAGATGCGAGCCGTTTTTCTGATAAAGTTCATAAGTTTTTCCATTCAGCTGAAAACTTCCGTTGGAGATCCTGCCGGCATATCTTCCCACAGATGCGCCAAAACACTTGTTTTCTTCAGCATAATCTTCAGAGATATAATCTGCGGCATTTTCAGGTCCCACCACTACATTCACAGGTTTTTCGTTTTTATCTATCAGAATTAAACTAAATACCGAAGCTCCAAGATTCAGGACCTGTAGTTTTGTTCCCTGGTTGTTGGTGAGGGTATAGATCTTTAAATCTTCGGGGGAAGGATTTGAAGTATGATTCATAAACCGGAGTATATTAAGTGGGACTGTTTTTTGCAGATTTCTTCTGAAATGAATTCATCTTTGAAAAAGTCTTCCAAAGAAAAGGATTTTTCAGGGATTTTAAAAGTGACGAAGTGATGAAGTGACCTTGTGACGTTGTTGACTTGGCAATAATGATTTTAGATAAAAAATAGGATTGGATTTGAAAAAAGAGAATTACACGAATTTAAAACGAATTACACGCATTTTGAACTTTGAATTTTGAATTAAAATCACGTACTTTTGTGACTATGGCATTATCAAACAACGACATTTTTAAAAAACTGAGGGTTGCGCTAAAATTGCGTGATGACGATATAGTAGAAATTTGTGCCCTGGTAGATTTCAAGGTAACAAAAAGCGAACTTGGAGCGATCTTCCGGGCGGAAGATCATCCAAAATACATGGAATGCGGGGACCAGTTTCTGCGGAATTTCCTAAACGGACTTGTGATCTATAAGCGCGGGGTGATGCCGAAGAAAGAGAAACCGGAACCTCAATCTAAAAGTCAGGAAAAGAGAAACGAATAGTTTACTTCCAAATTCTGAATGTTCAAAAACCTTTAGCGTGAACAAAAATAATTATAAAAGAGATTTCTGAAAATAAAAAAATCCCGGCAAAACCGGGATTTTTCTGTATTATATAAGTTTTTTTTATTTAAGAGCTTCCTGAACTTTATCTGCAGCTTCCTGAAATTCGGTAGCGCTGAAAAAGTTGAATCCGCTGTTGTCGATAATTTCTTTAGCGATATCGGCATTGGTTCCCTGTAAACGAACGATGATAGGCACTTTTATCGCATCTCCCATATTTTTACAGGCATCTACAATACCCTGAGCTACACGGTCACAACGTACAATTCCACCAAAAATATTGATAAGGATTGCCTTTACCTTGTCATCCTTCAGGATAAGTCTTAATGCTTCTTCCACACGTTTTGCATCTGCAGTACCACCTACATCAAGGAAATTTGCAGGTTCACCACCGGCCTGCTTGATAAGGTCCATAGTTGCCATTGCAAGACCGGCGCCGTTTACCATACAACCTACGTTTCCGTCAAGATCCACATAGTTAAGACCTACTCTCTTAGCTTCTACTTCCACAGGATTCTCTTCGCGAATATCCCTCATTTCAGCATAGTCTTTATGACGGAATAAAGCATTGTCATCGATAGTAACTTTAGCATCAACAGCCATAATTTTATCATCACTTGTCTTTAAAACCGGATTGATTTCAAATAAAGAAGAGTCAGATTTATCGAAAGCCGTGTAAAGAGCCATCACAAATTTGGTCATTTCTTTAAAAGCATTTCCGCTTAATCCAAGATTAAAAGCAATTCTTCTTGCCTGGAAAGGCATTAAACCTACCGAAGGATCGATTTCTTCAGTAAAGATCAATTCAGGAGTTTTTTCAGCAACAGTTTCTATATCCACTCCACCTTCTGTAGAATACATGATCATATTACGTCCTGTACTACGGTTCAATAAAACAGACATATAATATTCCTCAGGCTCGTTAGCTCCCGGGTAATATACATCTTCAGCGATCAATACCTGATGCACCCTTTTACCTTCTGCAGAAGTTTGAGGGGTTACAAGGTCCATCCCGATGATTTGTCCCGTGATGTCTTCAACTTCTTTCAGGTTTTTGGCAATTTTCACTCCCCCACCTTTTCCTCGACCACCGGCGTGAACCTGTGCTTTGATCACGTGCCAACCAGTTCCGGTTTGTGCGGTAAGTTCCTTGGCAGCATCTACTGCTTCTTTTGCATTATGAGCAACAATACCACGCTGAATGCGTACGCCAAAGCTGCTTAAAATTTCTTTTCCTTGATACTCGTGTATGTTCATAATCTGCTTTTTCTTCAGTAATTAATACGGTGAACAAAAGTAACAAATGTAATAAGATGAACCAATCTTTTTTGAGATTATGATTTTCAGCGGGTTTGCTCCTGTTTTTGATCCTGTTTCATAGTCTGTTCTTATATTTATTCTTCAAAATGAAGCCGAAGAATAAATATTTAAACGGAAATTAATGTTAAAGCGAATGATTAAAAACCTGATTTTTCAGTTCAAAAATGAATAGATTTTGCATTAAAATCGTCAAAGCCCCCATTTTTACCGAGTTTTCCGTTATATCGTTTTAGTGATTTTTTCAAAATAATGATGATTGCTTAATTATCTCCCTTATTTTTGCACGTTTCAATATAAAAACTCGTTCGTAGGGTTTGAGAAAGTAAGAAATATCCAAAAATCCCGAAAAGGATTGACGGGAATTATAATTAAGTCAAAATGAAGAAAGCACTCATAGCTTTGGCAATTGGAGGGTTTGGGATTGGAATGACAGAATTTGTTATTATGGGAATCCTGCCCAATGTTGCCGAAGATTTAAAATTAACAATTCCACAGGCAGGGCATTTCATTTCTGCTTATGCACTTGGCGTTGTGGTGGGAGCACCTATTATTACCGGAATAGCGGGAAAATGGCCGGCCCATAAGATCCTTATGTGGTTAATGGTTTGGTTTACGATATTCAATACCCTTTCCGGCTTCGCAAATTCTTATAATAGTTTGATGCTGGTCCGGTTTTTATCCGGTTTGCCGCATGGGGCCTTTTTTGGTATCGGAGCTGTAGTAGCCGGAAAGCTGGCAAAACCAGGAAAATCGGCTCAGGCAATTGCAATGATGTTTACAGGTTTAACCCTTGCCAATGTATTGGGTGTTCCATTGGGCACCTTTTTAGGCCAGCATTTTAGTTGGGGAGTTTCATTTATGGCGGTTGGAGTTGTTGGGGTATTTGCGGTACTCGCAGTAAAATTCTGGATGCCTGAACTGCCAAAATCATCTTCCAACGGTCTGCGGAAGGATCTTAAAGTTCTAAAACGGGGCGAATTATGGATGGTTTTCTTTCTTACCACCATTGGTACCGGTGGATTTTTCGCGTGGTACAGCTATATCGCTCCTTTAATAACTGATGTGGCCGGTCATCCCGAAGGAATGGTGAGTTATGTTATGATCCTGGCCGGAATTGGGATGGTTGCCGGGAATTTTCTTGGTGCAAAACTCGCTGAAAAATACTCTCCTATCAATGCTGTAGTTATCACTCTCGTGATAATGGTGGTTTTACTGCTTAGCAATACCTTCTTTTCAGAAGATAAAATCGCTGTGCTGGTATTGACCTTCCTGATAAGCACTTTTGCTTTTTGTCTTGCCACCCCAATTCAAATGGCGATGATCACTACTGCAAAAGGATCTGAAATGCTTGGCTCCTCTCTTAACCAAAGCGCTTTTAATGTTGGGAATGCAAGCGGAGCTTATTTTGCGGGCTTGCCAATTGCAATGGGATACGGGATAGGATCTGCGACACTCGTAGGAGCAGCAATGGCCGGAACCGGAGTATTTATTGCACTTGGAATTATCCTGGTTCGCAGAAAACGAGAAAAAGAACAAAGCCAATTAGCTTTTGAATAACATTGTTCTTAATCCTGTTATTCTGAAATATGATCCTAAAAAGATAGTGTACGGTTTTAAACAATTTTTCGGATTATGTTATAATTTGACATTACTTGCAGATAATTAAAAATCTAAATTATTTTTGCCGACCATTTAACTGCCCAGGAGCAAAATCGGGAGGTATTTAAATGTAAGAAACATACATAATCCCGCTTTAACCCCATCCAATTTGGACGGACAGAATAGGGAGAATCAAAAACCTCGGGGCAAGCCCACGAGGTATGTCCCGAATTATCGGGAAGAAAATACTTTTAAAAATTCGAGGCAAGCCTCGGGTAATTAAACCCTCAATAAGGGATTAAATTTGAATAAAAATGAAAGATCAAGACCTAATTACAATCACCAGGGAATTTGGAAGTCCGGTATATGTTTATGACGCTGAAAAAATCAGGTTTCAGTATGAGCGATTAACCAATGCTTTTTCAGAAGTAGCAAAGCTCCGCATCAATTACGCTGCAAAAGCACTCTCCAATATCTCCATTTTAAAACTGATGAACAAAATGGGCTCCGGACTTGACACGGTTAGTATTCAGGAGGTAAAACTCGGATTGAAAGCAGGTTTTGATCCCTCAAGTATCATCTACACCCCAAATGGGGTTTCGCTTGAGGAAATCGAGGAAGTCACCAAACTGGGAGCACAAATAAATATCGACAATTTATCCATCCTGGAACAATTTGGCACCCGGCATCCTAAAGTTCCGGTGTGCATAAGGATCAACCCACATGTGATGGCCGGTGGGAACACCAACATTTCTGTTGGGCACATAGACTCAAAATTCGGGATCTCCATTCACCAGATCCCGCATTTACTTCGTATCGTGGAAAATACCGGGATGAACATCAACGGGATCCACATGCATACAGGAAGTGATATTCTGGACATTGAAGTGTTCTTATATGCATCGGAAATCCTTTTTGATACTGCGAAGAATTTCAAAGACCTGGAATTTCTGGATTTTGGAAGCGGCTTTAAAGTCCCTTATAAAGAAGGCGATATCGAGACCAATATTGAAGAATTGGGTGAGAAACTAAGCAAAAAGTTCAAATCTTTTTGTAAAGAATATGGCCGTGAACTCACGCTGGCTTTTGAGCCGGGAAAATTTCTGGTAAGCGAGGCCGGGCAATTTGTGGCAAAGGTGAATGTGATCAAACAAACCACTTCCACGGTTTTTGCAGGAATAGATTCCGGATTCAATCATTTAATCAGGCCAATGCTTTACGGATCCCGACATGAGATCAGGAATATTTCGAATCCCGAAGGAAAAGAGCGTTTTTATTCGGTGGTAGGATATATTTGCGAGACCGATACTTTTGCCACCAACCGAAGGATATCCGAGATCAAGGAAGGTGATTTGCTCGCCTTTAGCAACGCCGGAGCCTACTGTTTCACTATGGCCAGCAATTACAATTCCCGCTACCGCCCCGCGGAGGTACTATGGTACAATGAAAAAGCGCATTTGATACGGGAACGGGAGGATTTTGAAGATCTTCTAAAGCATCAGGTGGAAATGGATTTTGATAAGGCGGAAGCTTAAACGGAAAAAATTTACTGATTTTTAAAGGAAAAGGAATATTGGGATTATTAAAACTAAAGAATACCTTATAG
>JBNJKO010000014.1:0-98967 GCA_051751125.1 Bacteroidota bacterium | reverse complement strand
TAATAATTAATTTAAAAGTAATAATTAATTTAAAATTAAAAAACTATGGAAACTCCAAAGATAACTACAAAAATCATATTTTTATTATTGCTCCTCATGACGCTGGTAGGCTGCGGTCCTCGAGTAAGCACAGAAAAATTAACAGTTAAGAACCTGCAGGCAACCTATGACACATTCGCATATCTTCCCAACGCCAGCTTAACATCAGAAGGAAAAGTTGTTGAAGATCCGGTGGTCAATCAAAGCATTATTGAAGCCATTAACGACAATTTAAGGCAAAAAGGTTTCGAGCTTGACAAGAGCAATCCGGATCTATTGGTTTTGGTTACGATGGAAAAAGAAACCGGAACCAGAACTGATGTAAATCCTAGTTACGCAGCCTTTCCGTATGGTCGTATCAGGACAGTATACCCACATTACCAACCTTACTATTATACGGGGTTTTATGACTGGTATGGTCCATCACCCTTTTTTGGCTATGACGCTTACACGTATGATTATAAAGAAGGCACCCTAATTGTATATCTTGTGGATCGGGAGACGAAAAGTACGGTCTGGAAAGGCACGGCTTCTAAAGCAATAAACCAAACGACACCTCAAGCTGCTCAAGATTTGATCAATGTGATATTTGAAGAGTTCCCGGAATAACGGTAATGGAGAGGCCGTTTTTTTTTCCGGCTATATAAACAAGAATTCCAGAAGAGGAAAATTTACTTTGTAACATTAAAATAGATTTTCCTCTTCTCTTCTTTGCTTCTATTTCGAACTTTTCTCAAAATTCCCTTAGCTTAAAAATATGCTCGATATTTTTTTGCAGTCCAACAGAGAAACTAAAACATTCAAAGACTTGATCGGTTTTCACAACTCTGAAATGGCGTCTAAAAGTACTTTGTTTTTCAATTTTAAACTTATGTTAATCATTTTAATTTTAGCTAATTCTTTACTATTTTAATACTTAGGAATTAAATGTATAACCAATTTAAAGTTAAATTATGCCAATAGTAAAAATTATCGAAGTTATTGCAACTTCTACAAAAAGTTTTGACGATGCTGCACAAAATGCTGTAACGGAAGCATCAAAAAGTGTAAAAAACATTTCGTCCGTATATATTAAGGAAATGAACGGAAAAGTTGAAAACAATTCTATCGTTTCCTACGGTGTTAATGCAAAAATCTCATTTCACGTGAAAAAAGAGGATTAATTTTAGTGAATCACTAAAAAGAAAAGACCTTTGCGCTAGCGTGCAAAGGTCTTTTCTTTTTTAATAAAATAAACCTATCCCAGCCGTTTTTTTTAAAATTCATAACCCTTTCTGTTGCAATAATGATTTTCTTTGTTAACGGGGAATTTGATTTTATAGATGGAATTGGAATAAGTTATAAAAATACTTAGGCTTGATTCATCATTCATACGCCATCCCAGGTAAATAGAAATAAAAAAGCAGAAAAACATATGTTTTTCTGCTTCTGAAAAAAAAATCCACTGCCCAATTTTTCTTACTTTTTTATCCTATGGAGCAACAATAATGTTGTTTTCTACCGTATAGACTCCCGGTGTGGACCATGCTATTCTTTCTGCCTGCCTTTTTTCTGTCCAGGTAGGGACGGTTCCACTTAAAGTAGCCTTTGCACCATCAATAGAAATATCTATCCGACCAACATTTAAAAGCGCGCTTCTCTCAAACGCTGTTCGTATTTTTTCGGCCGGTCTATCGAGTTGGGCCGTTGGTTCTACAGTGATATTATTGGTTATCCCTCGTACACCGGCAAGATAGCTTACGTCGTTTGCCGCATTGGCTTTCTGATAATTCCATTCAACTATACCATTAAGGGTTATCCAACCGTTGTCAACCTCTACCGTCACACGATCTTCCGGAACTGTCGTATCCCAAATTAGGACGTTTTTGGCGATTTGAGCAATGTCTGCGTCACTACGTTCAAAGGCGGCTGCTATTTCTACAGAAATATCGTTGACAACAGTTGTAACTCCTATCACTCTAAGAGCCGCTTCTTCTGCATTGAATTTTTCATAATAAGTCGGAACAGTTCCGTTAAGGATAACGGTGCCGTCCTCTACTGTTACGTCAATTTTTGAAGAATCAACTGCTGGCTCCCACATCAGTTCGTCAATCACATTTTGTTTTAAATCTACATCTAAATTCACGTTTGCCATAATTTTTTGATTAAAAAGTTACTATTTGTTTCTTATAAAGCTAACCATATTTAAAATCATAAAACACTTAAAAACAGATGCTTACAACACTTTTAACTAAATAATCGGAAATTTAACGCTTTATTATTTTCGCAAATTTTCCAGATTTACTCTCTTCTCCCAATAGCAGTCGTTATTGCAATTTAGTTCTGTTTTTATCTTTCTTAAATTTCTCTGAAAAAAAATTGGGGATCATGGAAAACAGTTTTTTTATAGCAATCATTACGGCATTAGTGATTTTGTTGTTGGTTATAATACTTATAGGAAAAAGAGGAGATTCTGTTGCAAATAAGTAGAAATGTTAGATGTTTTACAGGAAGAAGACAGCCGACATTTTAGAGCCTTAAGTATTTGAAAATAAGAAGTGTTGATCTGAATTTATATGACTATTAATTTTTTTCCACGGCTTTTTAACAAATTCAGTTAAAATCTTTTTATTAAATTGAACATTTCCTAACTTCAGTATTGAATGTAACTTAAAGATATTCAGATATGGAAGGAGTAACAGAATTTTTTGGCGCACTTATAATAGCATTAATTGTTGCTGCTGTTTTTTATTATGGTATCGGCCGCCGCGGCCCTTGGGCTTTTTGGACTTTCCTTTTAATCCTTTTTTTTGCTGCCTGGGCAGGTAGTTTTTGGGTCGAACCATTTGGACCTGTAATTTGGGGATTTGCATGGTTGCCCTTGTTCTTTTTGGTATTAATTACAGCTCTTATTATCGTTGCTGCAAGTGAAGATCGAACCACCTCCAGATACGGCAGGACAGTAGAAGCAAAAAAAACGGAAAATGAAATCTCGAAAGCCGAGGCGGGAACAGTAGCCGCTTTAGGAATTTTCTTTTGGGTATTGCTTGGACTTTTTATAATAATTATTCTTATTGGCCTCCTCACATAAAAAATTCTGGATAGGATAGAAGAATATATTTATAGTCAAGAATAATTAGGTTATCATCAAAAAAAAATTCCCCTTTTTAGGCTGTAAAAACAGTTCTTCTAAATATTTTTTGACATAAATCTTTTATCTGTTATTTTTGTAAATAGCGGCTTTTTTGAATTTCTGAAAAAAGAAAAAGGATAGTCTTACTTTGTTCCAAATTTCATAGCTTTTTATTTTTTAAAGAATATTCCTACAGATTTAATGCTTTTAGGAAGACACATTAGTTCGCATTGCTTTGAATGAAGGATCCCCTTATTTGAAGAATATTCGAAAAATTTCTTGAACCTGATAGCACGATGTCTATACGTGATCCCTGGCTATTTTCTCGTTCCAGATCCTGGAGAAAACCCGATTTCCTCCTTCCCAGGCGTCTAGGCTGGCATTGATATAAAAATATTCCCTATCTGAAGTAAGAATGGTTCGGGTATCGGTTTTAATATGCCAGTCCTTCCTTCTCAACTCCTTAATAGTGTTAGTCTCCCCTTTTACAGAATTTAGGTCATCATGCTGTACCGAATATTTTTCATTACTATAATGACTCATTTCAAGATCTATATCTTCCATGTAGATTATACCACTGTCAAAAACAACATCCAGGCAGGATTTGTCAGTGATCAGATCCCGGATCACTTTCCACTTCTCGCTTTCCTCAGAAACCTTGAGCATGCGGGTCTTTGAAACCGGCTTAGCGCCTTCTGCTGGTTCGAATTCCACAGGAGTATCTCCTTCTGCCTCTTTTACCGGGAGATGCAATCTGCTTTCTTCCCCGTAAATCTTTAAAGTCACTATTTCCGGTGATGGCCAGGCCAGCGGAAAATAGGAACTGGACACAGAAACCCTTATTTTGTGTCCTGGAGGAAAAATATGAGCTGTCTCATTCAGCTGTATTTTTACCTTATATTTTTTTCCTGGTACAAGGGCTTCCGGATTTTCATGACTGTTATAATGGGTGAGATTGAGCAGTCCGTAAGTTACTCTGGTAACCTTGCCATCAATAGCAACATCACTTAGGCGTACTGCGATCATGGCTTTAGGACGATCTGCCTCTAGGGTAAGCTCTACTATGCTGTCTCCAATGATCTCGAGATTTTCGACCAATGGTTCTGAGCTAAAAACCAAAGCACCACCATCTTCCTCCCGCTGATCCCCGGGAAGGTCAGGCGGAGCGTTGTATGAACACCATTTCCCGGCGAACATCCCCAGGTTCAAAGGAGAACTCACACTAAGCGCTTTCGAATCCCCTTCTGATCTGTTTTCCGTTATTTGCTGGTCATTATTAAGCACGTATTCACGGTTTATCACCTGCTTCGCCGGCCATTCATTAAGTCCTATCCAATAACCCGGCCGCTCTTCATAACCCGTTGAAGGAGGCATAGATTCCTGCATCCAGGCCTTCAGCATTGGTTCTCTGTCAATCCCGGTCTCCTTATTTTTAAGATATTGGTCCCACCAGCGCAGGCATTCCTGTAAAAACCCTATAGCAGGTCCTGGAACCCCGTCATTGGGGTACCTGTGACTCCAGGGTCCTACCAGTCCCATTCTGGGAACCGTCAGATTTTCAAGCATTCTGAATACGGCGTTTGAATAACCATCTGCCCAGCCACTAACTGCCATTACAGGAATTTGAATATCCTCGTAATTTTCACAGATGGAACCATGCTTCCAGTAATCATCCCGACGCGGGTGTTCCAGCCAATTTTTAAGCCATAGTCCACTGCCCTCCAATCGATCAAACCACATATCCCTCCATTTGTCACCGACTATTGCAGGATCGGGAGGAAGGCTGTTCTTTCCGAACATAACCGAAGCCCAGGAAAGGTTGTCCCCGAGAAGGCATCCGCCCATATAATGCACATCATCTGCATAGCGGTCATCTGTAGAACATACGGTCACAATGGCTTTTAAAGCTTCCGGCCGTCTGGCAGCTAACTGAAGGCCGTTAAATCCTCCCCAGGAAATACCTATCATTCCCACATTACCATCACACCAGGATCTTTCGGCTATCCATTTGATGATTTCTTCTCCGTCACTTAGTTCCTGTTCCTGGTATTCATCTGTGAGCACTCCTTCAGAATCGCCGCTTCCACGAATATCCACCCTTATACAGGCATAGCCATTGCCTGCAAAATAACCGTGATTTTTCTCATCTCTTATTCTTTTAGAATCACGAAGGCGGTAGGGAACGTATTCAAAGATAGCCGGTATTGGATTTTCAAAGGCATCTTCCGGGATCCATAATCTGGCAGCTAACCTAGTACCGTCAGGCATTTCTATCCACTCGTTTTCTATTATCCTTACCTTATGTGGAAATTCATCGATCAGTTTCATTGAAAAAATCTATTTTGATGTTCAGTTTTTCTACTATCCTGTTATATTTTTTAAACAGTTCTTCCCTGTTTTCTGCCCCTGTGTGTATAATCGCCAATAGGTAACTGTAGCTGTCCTGAGCAGGAAGCTCAGATAATTTATCTCCTTCCTCCACGTTTAGGTAAATCAGAGTATCAGGAAATTCTTCCTTAATCTCTTCCAGTTCCTCTTCGGAAGGGATTCTTATCACCTTCCCATCCTTAAAAACCCGGTAGTGGAATTTTGCAGCACAGTCATAAGTGCCGCCTTTCGGAGTATAATCAGGTTCCTCGCCGGAAGCTATCTGAACTAACACCTCGTGATTGGATCGACCGTATACTTTTGCATAAATATCGGCGTGGGATTTGGACATTCTGGGGTTCACTTCGAGCAACTTTATTTCTTTACTGTCATCATCATAGTAATATTCAATATTAAATGGGGTGTTGTTAAGATCGTACTCCTGCATTAACTTCTTTGACAAATCACTTAGCCGCTCCTTTACCTCTTCGGGTAAATGACTGGGGAGTAAATAGTAAAAAAAGGAAGAGCTGTCTTCATAATTGGCAGAATCTACAATGCCGTAGACCTCCACATTTCCTTCATATTTGTATCCGGAAACTGTACACTGTTGACCGTTGATAATTTCTTCGGCAATGCAGTAATTCCCATCTACTTCATTTATTTCTTCCGGGAGGTTTACTTTGCTCAGCAGGATATTAAAAGCTTCCGCGAAGATCTTTATACCTTCCCTAATCTTTTCCAAAGCGGCCTCATAATCTTCCCTGTTCTCGATTTTAAATCCTAACTGGCTGCTGTGGGCCTTGACAGGCTTAATCCAGAAAGGTTTTAAAAGATCCACCTCGTCAAAGTCCTGCGGATCAAAAGGGTTAATGGCCATGAAACCCGGGATATGGTCGGGGATCACTTGTTGCTGAACCAATCGGCTCCAATACTTGTGTTCGCATTGTATCCCGCTTCTCAGGGATGGACCAGTAGTACCATATTTATCACATAAAAGAAAAGTGAGCAGAGTAACAGGAAAGTCAAAAAACGCGATGATTCCGTCTATACTTCCGTCAAACTTATCCAGCTGTGCTTCTGCTTCCCTGATGTACTTTTCTATATCGGGTATGCCGGATTTCGGCTGAAGATCTGAGGGATGAAAAAGAGAAATAAAATTATACTGATCTGCCTTCCGGATGGAATTGAGCTCTCCTCGGTTAAATTCATCCAAGCCTACCACAAAAATATTCTTCTTTTCCATATATGTTCCTTTTTCAGGCTACCTGAAATCCTACTTTTATGAAGATATATCTACCTGTTTACTGAAGTTAGAGCATAAAAAATCACTCTCCTAAACTTTTAATTACTTTAACAGAGATTTAATGCCGTGGTTCCCGGAAACAAGTTGAAATCGAAGCACCCGGTAAGTCCAAAATCTTTGGGTTATTTAATAGTTTTTTTAATGGTAAATTCGTCTTATGAATTTTCTGGGGATACCTTAAATCTATTCGTCTGCTCAAATTAAATTCTAAAATTTCTATAAAATAAAAACGGAAAGCCGAAGCTTCCCGTTTCATCAAGAAAATATTAATTTCACTTCTAAAAAATTTATAGGGGTCAATAAAATTACAACAAGTGTAATATTTAGAGTCTCCGATTGGTATAAAAAGTTTTAAAATCAGATTTCAAAACTTTTTTTTCAAAACTTTTTGAGAGTAACTCTCTAATCCCAACTTCCAAGTACACTCTGATAAAGACTTTCGATGATTTAATAAATCTATTAACAACCATGGTTAAATTACAGTTAAACAGAGGTTTATAATCTGTTAACATAGATAAATTTTATTAATTTCATTAGTGTATAATTAAATTAAAAACTGATAATATGACTACACTAAAACTAATTTTAAGCGGCCTTATTGTTCTAAGTACAA
The DNA here is from genome assembly GCA_051751125.1 of Bacteroidota bacterium. Taxonomy (GTDB): domain Bacteria; phylum Bacteroidota; class Bacteroidia; order Flavobacteriales; family Flavobacteriaceae; genus Gillisia. The sequence continues at coordinate 91,530 of JBNJKO010000014.1, read as the reverse complement.
CGGGTTTATTTGCACAGCAAAATTTTGAAGATTGGGATAAGGATGATGATAATCTTATTGAAAAAGAAGAATTTAAGGATAAGTTTACAGATGAATATTTTTCTGCCTGGTCTGAAGGAGCTGAACCACGGGGCATAATAGAAGAAGGCTTTTTTAGAAATTCTTTTGCCGGTTTGGACACAGATAATGATGGTTTCCTATCAGACGAAGAATGGCTTGTAGGGTATAACTATTTTTATGATGACTATTTAGTACAAGAAGAAATAGGGTTTATAGATGTCGATAATGACGGTATGATAGAATACGATGAATATTATGATGTTATCTACGATACCGACTATTTTACGGATGTTGATTTAGACAGTGATAATTATATCAGTGAATATGAGCTTGCTGAATTCGTCTTTAACAATTGGGATCTTGATGATAATGGCGTTCTAAGCAGATATGAGTGGAACAGTTTCAAAACTTATTACTTCGACGTATAGAGACCTAAAGAAATTACCAGGAAAGGAATAGCCAAATAATGATGGTTGTTCCTTTTTATTTTCACATTTATAACTTTACCGGTTATGATATTCAGTTATTTCAGCAGATATCTCTGAATTTCTATAGTTAAACTAAAGCTAAATGACTCATTTAATACTTCTTTTACTTTAATTATTATTAATTTAAATAGGATTAATTTAAAATGAAAAACTATGGAAATTATAAAGAAAACTACAAAAATCATATTTTTATTATTCCTCATGACGCTAATAGGCTGTGGTCCACGAGTAAGCACAGAAAAATTAACAGTGAAGAACCTGCAGACGGCCTATGACACATTCGCATATCTTCCCAACGCCAGCCTAACAGCAGAAGGGGAAATTGTTGAAGATCCGGTGGTCAATCAAAGCATTATTGAAGCCATTAACGACAATTTAAGGCAAAAAGGTTTCGAGCTTGACAAGAGCAATCCGGACTTATTGGTTTTGGCAACGATGGAAAAAGAAACCGAAACCAGAACTAATGTAAATCCTAGTTTTGCAGCCTTTCCGTATGGTCGTGTCAGAACAGTATACCCGTCTTACCATCCTTACTATTATACGGGTTTTTATGACTGGTACGGTCCATCTCCTTTTTTTGGCTATGACGCTTATACCTATGATTATAAAGAAGGTACGCTAATCGTATATCTTGTGGACCGGGAGACGAAACGTACGGTCTGGAAAGGCGCGGCTTCTAAAGCAATAAACCAAACGACACCCGAAGCTGCTCAGGATTTGATCAATGCGATGTTTGAAGAGTTCCCGGAATAACGGTACTGAAGTATAAGATAATAATGAAGAGGCCGCTTTTCCAGAAGAGAAAAATCTACTTTGTAGCATTAAAGTAGATTTTCCTGTAATCTTCTTTGTTTCTATTTGGGACTATATCAAAAATTCCCTCAGCTTTAAAATATACTCGATATTTTTGCGATCCAACAGAGTCCGAAACAATACAAAAGCTCAGCTACATTTATCCTAAAGCATTTAAAGACTTGCAAACTATAATATGGGAGAGTAAATAGATGAGCTTCTTAATGGTATTGTCCGGATAATTCGCGCTAATGTAATTGAAGACTGCCTGCGGTAAAGCAGCCGAATTAATATAGTCATCAGAACACGATTATTACTGCTAATGCGAACTGAGAAGGTTATTAAGCCTTTAATTCTTATTATTTAAAGGATTCGGAAATTCTCTCAACATTTTGTATATATTACTTTCCTCTAATCATCTGACGGACTGTGTAAGAATCCAATTCTTCATCAGGTATTCTATAATCAATTCCTTAATGGTTTCAACACCCAATTCGTCTTCAATTGGGTTAAGTCATTTGTCTTCCAATTCCTGCGGCAAAATTAATGGCATTCTTGGTCCTTCCAATTTTGGATTTTTATGAATTTTGGCCAACATTTTATTTCCCTTTGTGGTCACAATGGAAAAAGTATTGAGGGGCTCCCCTGTTTTCTTATCGGTCCATTCCCTCCAAAGTCCGGCCAAGGCTAAAACTTTGTCGTTTTTTTGATGAATGTGAAACGGAAAGGTTTTCCCCTCTAGATGATGGTGCCCATAAAACCCTTTGATATAAATAAGACTGGTGATTCGGGGGACTTTTCATTTACCCTTAGGGCATATTTGAACTGCCAACCTTGAGTTAACAAAAAAATAATTTCCCATTAACAATTCTTTCTTGTAGTAAAAAAATCAAGATTATATCTTTATAATGGCTTTAATGAAATATGGAAGAGGCATTACTAATCTTCATTATTTTTTATAGCTAAGTTTCTAAAATTTGTTGGGGTAGATTTTAGACTTCCCGGATACTCAAAATAAATTCTAAAATTCCTAATGGAAAGATCAAATGACAATTTCTTAACTTAATTGAAAATTATTATATTTTATCAACATAACTGAATTAACTCCTTATTTCATTAGTGTCCATTAAAAATTTTTAAATGTTCTTTGAAATTACTGATAGTCTATACTTTACAGGCCTAATTGCCGCGTGACGATTTGAATTGATTAGGTTTAACCCCTAAAGTTGGCAAACATGAATCAAGGAAAATATGTTTTCTCTCAATTAACGGGTTATTCACCCCGGGTTTTTGATGGGTTTGTCAAGAAGCACGATGGAAACAGGTATGTGAAGCATTTTACTTGTTGGAATCAATTGCTTTGTATGTTATTCGGTCAGCTAACCAATCGAGAAAGCCTGCGTGATCTAATTGTTGCTCTGGATGCACATAGTGGAAAATCATATCACCTTGGGTTGGGCAAAAGTGTGACCCGAAGCAACTTTGCAAAAGCTAACGAAGTTCGGAACTCAAAGATTTTTGAAGATTTTGCTTATCATTTGATTGCTATAGCAAGGGAAATACATTCTTGTGATGATTTTAAGATCAAAGGAAATATTTATGTCTTTGATTCCTCCACCATAGATCTTTGCTTAAATGTCTTTTGGTGGGCGAAATTTCGCAAAGCAAAAGGCAGAATCAAACTTCACACCTTGTATGATATAAACACCCAGATACCAGCCTTTCTGCATATTACCGCCGTTAATGTTCATGACGTAAAGGCGATGGATGAGCTGGTTTATGAAGCAGGTGCCCACTATATATTTGACCGTGCATATCTTGATTACACTAGATTGTACAAAATAGAACGTTGCTCAGCTTACTTTGTGGTCCAAGCAAAATTAAATACTAAGTTCAGGCGGATGTACTCCAATAAAGCCGATAAGCTTACTGGGATCCGATGTGATCAAATTCGAAAATTAAGCGGTTTTTACAACTCCCAAGAGTACCCGGAAAAACTTCGCAGAGTGAAATATTATGATACTTTCTCCCTGCATATTTACCACCTAATTATGTTTTTTCTATCCAAAAAGTGAAAATCTATATATCTTTTAAGACATGATAAAGTTTCGTTAATCTTAGGTGAAATGCTGAGGCTTAAGGAATTAAAGATTTACCTTTTTATAAGTTAAATGTACTCAAAAAAGTTTTCTGGAATTGAAATCGTATGACTTATGAGAAAAAAATTATTTATCATTCTGGCATTGGCAGTAATAATGTTTCAAAGCTGTGTAACCATGGCTCCCAACATTGAAAAAGGCTTTAGAAATACTCCTGAAGGTTACGCGACAGAACCCGCTATTCCAATGGGAGTGGTAACCAACGAAACCACTGCACAGCAACTGCAATTGGCCAAAGATCAGGGACAAGCGGTACAAGAAGCGTTGTCATATTTACTTAGCAATACACATGGAGCCGAAATGTCTGCCGGACCCTATCAAATAGGGTTTTTTATGGAGAAACCAAAAGAATGGTACGAAATCCGGAATAATGAAGATGAATTCCATACTTCTGAAGGAAATGCATTTATAAGCGTAGTTGTGCGGGACGGTTATGATGGGAGAATTGTCCCGGGTCTAATAGTCAAAGCTAAGCTACTTAGAAAAGACAGCACTTTGGTTGTAGAAAAAGACCTGCCATATGGGCTGCATCCTCTTTTAAACAGGTATGGCGCCAATTTGCAGATTCCAAAAACTGGAGATTACCTAATAAAAATAGAAGTTGAACCTGCTCAGTTCTGGAGGCATGACCCTATAAATGGAGATCGCTATACAGACAATGTTATTGCACTTTTTAACTCGCGAAATATTTCTACCTCTGAACTTCGTACTCCTGAAATTGAAGAAAATAAAGACAAATGGATGCCGCTGGCAAAGGCCCAGGGCAATGCCATTAAAAGAGCTGTAGATGAAATGATAACCAAGACAGCTATGGACGGGGAACAAATAAAATACGGCCCTTTTCTTCTCACCTATGCCGTAGAATATGCCGAAGGTTTCTGGCGGCACAAAAACGATAAACTGCTCTACAATATCAAAGTTGAACAAAGTGCAGAAAAAAACGCTCATATTGAAATAGCCGTATTTGATGCCTTAACCGGAAGAATGATTCCCGGTTTTGAGGTGGAAACAAAATTTTTTCTGGACGATGCACAGGTAGAATCGGTAAAACCCACTTTGATGTGGCATCCTTGGTTATACCACTATGGAAACAATTTTAGGGTGCCAAAAAGGGGGAGCTATGAACTGCATGTAAAAACATCCCGGACTGATGTAAAACGCTATGGCAAGGAGTATGGCGCAGCCTTTAACGAAGCTATAGAACACATCTTTACTGATGTAGATATACAAACCGGACAGAAATAATTAAAAAAAAAAACAGAACAATGAGAGATCAATTACATAAAATATTATTCACCGGCCTCTTTATGATTATAAGTTTTTCTGTCAATGCCCAATATTACAGGATATATGGTTGGGAAACCCCGAAAACAGGCTGGGTAGAGCTAACTTTACTTAACAAAAGCGTTATAGATAGTGACCTTAGTATAACCCGTAATCAGCAATCCTACAGCAAGGACGGACTTTGGCTACATTCCGCTGAAATAGAATACGGAATAACAGACCGGTTTGCAGTGGGAATGTATGGCGATTTCCGAAGCACCTCAGAAGCGGACCTGCAGTTCTACCGTTTTCGGGCTGTAGCTCGCTATTCTTTCTTTGGTAAATTTTCAAGGTTCTTCAATACCGCTTTATATATGGAGTATTATTTACCTTCTAAAAATGTCCCTGAACCCTCGGAAGTGGAAATGAGGCTCATCCTAGAAAAGGATATTGGAGATTTTCGCCTGAAACTGAACCCAGCAGTTAGCAAGGATGTTTCAGGAGAAGAAGTAAGAGAAGGTTTGAATATTAATTTCTTTTCAGGATTATACTGGAGACGGTTCCACATTCTGCAGCCAGGGATTGAATATTACGGGCGATATGGCCAGTTAAGTGATTTACCACCATCTAAAGAACAAGAACAGGTCCTGTTTGGGTTGGTGAACATGAACTTGTTTAGGGGCTTTCAATGGCAGTTGGGAGCCGGTACCGGTTTGACCGATGGTAGCGATGATTTTCTGTTCAAAAGCATTTTGATATATGAATTTGGCACAGTAAGACCTTCGAGACAAAGCCTTTAAAACTACTTTTTTGTATAAACACAACAATTAGACTTGATCCATATCTGACCAAGCAAGAATATTGTGGATTAGGCAAAAATATTGGTTAATCTGAACGGGGATAATTTTTATCCACCTGCTTTCGATATCGTAGAAAATATTGTACGAAATACAATATTAAAAAAATTGAACCGGCTAAAAAGAAATACTTATAAGAATTTAAGAGAACATCAAAATAGCGTAAGCATAAGAAGCTAATAGTATAGCATCCAATAGACAGGCCTAAAAACAGAATCCGAAATTTATTGAAAGATGGTTTTGTCATAACCGATGTACTGTCTACCTCTTGAAATTTGGCGTTTTTCTACCCCAAAGTGCTTAAAATCAGAATATTTATTTTTTTTATTGGTACTAAAACCATATACTTTCAAGTAAAAAAAATATGATCTAGATCATATTTTTCGAAATCAGCCCTAGATCCATTGTACTCAATTTTTTTTTTGCTTAGTCCACAACATTTAGGCTTGATCCATTAATAGGCCATCCCAGGCAAATAGAAATAAAAAAGCAGAAAAAACTTAGTTTTCTGCTTTTTATTGGAGTTTATTAGTGCCACTTATGTAACCATTAAGGATAATTAAAATCCTCTATGAATCTTTAAATTCACGATTAAACTGCGTACTGTTTTGCTCCCAAAATTTGATCTCTTTTCTTTCCCCCCAACGTACTCAAGACCAAATTTATATTTTTGATTTATTTCAATTTAATAATTTTTTTTCGAGTTAAACTAAGTAATTTACTTTTAATTGCGCATTTATGATTAATAATCATAAATATTAGGCTAAATTTCATCCATTTAAATTTTACCCAGTTGAATTCCGTCTGCTCATTCTAAAATTTCTATAAAATAAAAACGGAAAGCCGAAGCTTCCCGTTTCATCAAGAAGATATTAATTTCACTTCTAAAAAATTTGTAGGGGGTCAATAAAATTACAACAAGTGTAAAATTTAGAGTCTCCGATTAGAGCGTATTTAATATCTTCTAAATTTGATTCTTCACTCCTTAATGGTACTGAAAAATCAAATATCAATATCTGAATTTAATTTTAAGATAATTCTATTTTTTTCAACATAACTAAATTACGTCCTTAGGTCGTTTTTATCAATGATATAAATCATATTCAAAAAGTTTAACATTTTGCGGTCTAATATTGATGACATGATCCGAATTTGGTAGAGCTCTCCAGCTTTAGTTTAAAAACTAGTGGGTTAGGTTCATAAATAAGAACCTGGGTTTATTTCTAAAAAAAGACGATATGTTAGGAAATATTTAATGAAAATACTTCCTAACATATCATCAGATTTATTTGGGCGATTCCTAGCTATTTTTGGAACTGGTCTGATCAAAAAACATGACCAGCGGCCTGCGATTTTTTATTATTATTCCTGGCGAAATTACCGGTTAAAAACCTATAACCTGAAATCCTCAGGAATAAGCAAATCGGCTTTCACAACTCTTTCGAATAATTTACATCTACTTTGCTTGTTTTCAGTTTCTTAAAAACCATCGTGGTCAATAGCATATAATATCCTGAAGGAACCAGACAATCACTGTTACCTACATCCTGTTTCCCCTAGTTTGTATTACATCCGGAAACTTATTTTTTTCTGCTATCTTGTTGTATTTTAACGGTGACCCTATATAAAACCTAAATAATAAAAAAAAACATACGATGAAAAAAAAAATGCTCATCATCATACTGTTGTTAATCATCATCTATCCAATATTTTCTTTCGTACTGCTGGAACAGACTCTTAGTGATGAGCCGTCGCTGGAAGCTGCTCAGGATCAGATTTATAATTTCCGCTTAAGTATCTGGATAAGCTGGATAGTTTTTGCTGTCGTTTCTGTTTATTATAAATGGACACGGGAAGAGAACCTTTTTTTCAATATCACCTATATCTTTTTGCTAATAGCCTTCTCATTTTTTGGGTACTCCATCCAAAATATGTCCAATATTTTTGACCTGCCAACACGTTTTGATGATAATTACAGTCTGGGGGTTTTTACTGCGATACAAAACTTTTTCGCGCCGGCGGTCCTTACCATATTCCTGCAACTTGCAGTGTGGTGGTTTACGCGAAAGTTCCATAGATAACATTGCTGCCCTGGATTTTCAAGCCGTGACTTGTTGAAACTTCGGGATGCCAAGGAGAACGATCTGTATAAATAAGTAATTTTGGATGGCTGAACCCTGTAGTGTGGTAAATTGGCTGATCAAAAAACATAATCAACAGCCTGCTATTTTTTATTTCTATTCCTGGCGAAATTACCGGCCAGGTTATCTTTTTCGTTTGATTTAAACTTGAATTCCTGGAGCTTAATAAACAAGACCCAGGATCTGAAAATTTTGCTTTAATATTTTTGGTCAAATTAGGGGCAAGATTTTCTTTCCATTTTTTTTAAAAAAAACAGTGCTAATTTCCGTGTACCTTTCTGTACCTTTTTTATTTTTTCGCTTGTAAAGCACTGTTATTACTAATTTCTCAATTCCTGTATTGTGCAGTAAAAAATTCAGGATTTATTATTAGTTTCATGCACACATTTTTAAATCATTATTGTCTTGGGAGAGTGATTTTAAAAGTGGTGCCCTTTTCTTCAGTGCCTCTTATTTCTATTTGCCCCTTATGTCCATCAACAATCTCCTTTACAATGTACAAACCGAGCCCATAACTGTCGTTTTGTGTGGACTCTCCATTGTTCTTCTTAAACATTCCTGTAAATATCATGTTTTTGATACTCTCAGGAATTGGAACTCCCTCATTGTGAACTTCAAAGAAAGCAAAGTTGCCTTTAGCAGATATACTTACCGTAACAGGACCTCCTGGTCTACCATGACGCAAGGCATTACTGATTAAATTTGTCATTAATTGATCCAGCCGTATGACGTCCCACTCCCCCTGTACGGGGCCAGGAGCTTCAAAAACTAAATCGGCTTCCGGATAACCCAATTGCAATTCCTGAACAATCTTTTCACTCTGTTTAGAAAGATCAACTGGAGATTTATTTATTGTCATTCCACTTCCTAATCTCAGATTCGTTAATTCTAAAAGATTATCGATCAATTCTTTCATACGTTTTACACTGGAAACAGAACGCCCCACTAAGGATTGTTCCTTTTCTGAAAGATTGTTAGATAACTGAAGAATTGACTGTACTCCCGACATGGCCGCAAGAGGATTGCGTAAATCGTGGCCTAAGATACCCAAGAACCAATTCTTGCTTTCGTCTACCGTATGATGAAAGCGTTGTACGGAAATCATCCATTCCTGGTCAATGGCCTCATTAAAGCGTATCATGTCGTAGAAATCAGCTTCCCAACTATTTTCCTTACTATTCTTATCCCAAAGTCTCAACACACTTGCCCTAAGAGCTCTAAATTCCGAACTAAGCTCTACAATATCAAAACCTATATTTGCTCTCTGCTCACCATGTTCTTTGGCAGCCTTGCTTTCACCAGGTTCCATGGTTTTATTCCCTTTTGATTTTTTTTCTTGCTCATCATCAGTCTGTTTCTTCTCCATATTTATTGCAATCCTATCAAGCATATTCTTTATATGGTCCCGGACTTCGTCCAGATCCATTTTATTGGCACTATCAATATTATCTTGGGCATTTTTAACCCATTCCTGAGTAATATCTTCTTTGTGTTTCTTTATAAAGGAAGCAAATTTCATTGTTAAAGTTGTTTTTGTTATCAATATAAAATTTTAATATGATTTTTCTCTCAGAATCAGTTACTTTTCGGGTAAGCATTTAATAAGCTTTCGAATGTGTAGAAATCTAATTTTGATTTCTACACACTGTTCTGGATTTATTTCCAGCGGATCAAAACCAAACTTGAAGGATTTCCATTTCTTATACACCATAATATAGTTTCCAATTGTTCTTGGTATGTAATCGGTGGAAGGGTTGTCAAATGAAAAAATATTTACTATTAATTTGGGAGAATACAGGGAAATTCTTCTAAGGGTTTTTTCCCTAAAAGTAATGCGAATTCCCCTGTTAGTTTTTTTATACCTTTTTGTACCGTCAAGTATCACAACGCATGTATTGGGGAAAGTAAAATGAAGTATTCGAGACTTCAGGACGATTGGAAGTTTTTTTATAACTGCAGGAGGCGCGATGTTTTAACCGCTATAATTTTTCTTCATTGGTAAAATCAAATGTTGAATTTTCCGGGGAAACCTTAAATATAGAACGCACAAATGGACGGCCCCACCCGTCCATTTGTTTTTTTTCTAAAATATACCCCAACAAATTTTAGAAACTTTGTTATAACTTTCAATCAAATACAATGAATTGTTTTTGATTATAGTTTTATAACAAGAATGAATTTAAAAAACAGAATATCCAAGTCCAAGTATAATTTAAACTTTTCGTATAATTTATAATTATTCTAAAGAAGTTTTACATTTTGTGGTCTAATAACTGTTCAAACATGATATTGTTCACTATTTGAAAAATATTGGTTAATCTGAGCGGGAATGATTTTTATCCACCTGTGTTTGATATTGTAGAAAATACTGTATAAAATACAATATTAAAAAAATTGAACCGGCTAAAAAGAAATACTTATAAGAACTTAAGAGAACATCAAGATAGCATAAGCATAAAAAGCTTATAAAATAACATCCAGTGCAAAGTCCTAAAAACAGAATTCGAAATTGATTGAAAGATGATTTTGTCATAACAGATGAATATTATATTTAACAATAAGCATAAAACTTTAATTAAATTAATTCCTTAAACTTTTTATAGGAATGATATAAGTCATATTTAATAAGTTTAACATTTTGGTTGTATATAAAATAAAGCACTTCTTAATCTGTCTTTTTGATTGATATTTATCATATTTTATATTCAGCAATTTTCATAAATTATTTAGTCTAAGATCTATACGTTCCATCGATCTTAAATCAACAATATTCATATAATTTCATTAAAAACTTTGACGTCTGGACTATTCAGTCAATATGGCTCAGGTTACAATTAATTAATATTTATGAAAAATTTTCTTTTTATCGCTTCAGAAAATGATGCCCTTTACAATTGTAAAGTGGGTGGGGTTGCCGATGTAATACGTGATGTGCCACAGGAAATTGCAAAAAAAGGGGATAGGGTACACGTTATTGTTCCTTCTTATTCCAGATTACATCAAAATGGCACATTGATTTGCCATCTCAATTTTATTCTGAGAGGTGAACCTTATGTCGCTTATTTATATAAAGTAGTGCCTAAAAAAAATCATGAAAATATTCATCATTATGTAATTCACCATCCGGAAATACAAGGGGGGAATATTGGCAATATTTATCATCATGATCTCATAGAGCCCTTTTACAGCGATACAATTAAATATTTCATTTTTTGTACTGCCGTAGCTCAGGCAATAAAGCAACTGGAATTTGGAGAACTTGATATTGTGCATTTACATGACTGGCATACTTCAACGTTGCTTCTACTTAAAAGATATCATAAGGACTACACAAATTTAAATGCAATCAAATTTGTGTTTTGCATACATAACCTGGCTATCCAGGGAATAAGGCCTTTTGAAAATAGTTTCTCGTCCTTGAAGAAGTGGTTTCCAGACCTTCCATACCGGATTTTAGATTTAAGAGATCCCAGATATCATAATTGCTTTAATCTCATGGCAATAGGGATACGTTTTGCCGATGTTGTACATACCGTTTCACCATCGTATAAAGAGGATGTATTGCTTCCAAGTGAACCTCCTGAATTTGTGGGAGGTGAGGGGTTGGAAAAAGACTTAAACCGGGCAGATTTAGAAGGGCGGTTTTTTGGAATATTGAATGGATCGGAATATCCTGCAAAAAGCAAAGTGAAAACCCGCCCTTTCTTTGATTTAATTATTTCTACTATTCTTGTTCAGCTTCAACAAGAGGTGATAAAATATAAATTTGATTTTTTGGCCCATACCGCACAAAAACTATTACCCTATCTGCAAAAAAAGCCTGGATTTATTTGTTCAAGTGTTGCACGCTTAACAGAACAAAAATTTTATTTCTTTAAACGTTCCCCCGAGGCTTTGATACAAATCCTCCAGAAACTGGAAAAAATAAATGGGGTTTATGTTTTGCTGGGTACAGGAGCCCCGGAATATGAGCACTTTCTTAGAAAAATGAGTTATCAACATAAGAGCCTAATCTTTATAAACTTTCAGTCTGAAGATATAATTGATGCAATATACAGGGAGGCCGATCTTTATTTTATGCCAAGTTTATTTGAACCCTGTGGTATAAGCCAGATGCTGGCTATGCGTAATGGACAACCATGCCTGGCTCATAATACAGGGGGATTGAAGGATACCATTAGTAATGAGAAAACAGGATTCACTTTTGCCGGTGAAACCTATGAAGAAAAGGTGATCGATATGGTTGCTGTTTTTGAAAAAGTTGTTAAAATTTTTCTCTATGAAAAAACCACCTGGAAGAAAATAAAAAAGAATGCTCAAAAAATGAGATTTACCTGGGAAAAATCTGTAAAAGCATATTACAACTATTTGTATAAAATTCCGGAGAAACCTATTGAAACGACCTCTGTCACTTTATGGAATAACTAAAAGGTGGAAATGGTTTCTTAAGTGATGTACCATTTTTTAGACCAATTGATTTTGGGCCAACCAATTTTTGAGGAGTTCACAGAATTCATTCTTGATCCAAAATATTTAACATTTTGCTTTCTAGTATTGATCACTCATATCCCAAGGTAAGTACAAATAAAAAAGCAGAAAAACTTAGTTTTCTGCTTTTTATTGGAGTTTATTAGTGCCACTTATGTAACCATTAAGGATAATTAAATCCTCTATGAATCTTTAAATTCACGATTAAACTGCGTTCTGTTTTACTCCCAAAATTTGACCTTTTTTCTTTATCCCAAAATACTCAAAATCAAAATATTTTTACGTTATACAAGATCACACACTTTTTATTAAATTTAGGCTTGATCCACAAATTCGAAATAAAATTATCATTAGTTATTATTTCTATCTATAATCAATAATTGAAAAAAACTTATGGACGGCCCCACCCGTCCATAAGTTGCTAATTCTAAAATCTACCCCTATAAACTTTAGAACTTTTTTTAAAACAAGATCCAATTTCTACTAAAATTGTAATTGGATCTTGTTTCAAATAGTCAATAAAAACATTGTTATTAACTACACCTAAATTTATATCTATTTCATAATTAGGAAATGAAATTCCTTGTGCAGGTTTGCACAAAAAAATGTGATATAGCGCACAATTTTTATTTTAGTATCTTTAACTGATTTTAAGGGAATTACAATGAAAAATCCGGCTTGTAAATTTTGTACTATAAAATCTAAAGCAGCTCTAAAGTTAAACGATTGCGAATTAGAAGTATTGGAAAATAACAGTTTTCAAGTGCAATTTGAGCCAGGGGAGTTTATTATTAAACAGGATGCACCTACTACCAGCGTGGCTTATGTAAAAACGGGATTAGTCAAAATTCATATCAAAGGCCCCATTAGGGAAAAAATATTGAATATTGTTAAAGCGCCGATTTATTTATGTCTTAATAGTACTTTTGGAGATAATGTGAATCACTTTTCGGCCACAGCAATTGACAAAACCACAGTTTGTTTTATTGACAGTATCACTTTCAGAAATTTTATTCGCGAAAATGGGGATTTTGCCTACAAAATCATAGAAGATATGGGCAAGGGAGAGTTAAAGAATTTTCATAATTTGATCAATAATGCGCAAAAGCAAAATATAGGCAGGGTTGCAGACGCACTTCTGTTTTTCACAAATGAAATATATGGCTCCCACTCCTTTACACTGCCTGTTTCACGACAGGAACTCGCAGATTTAACAGGGATCACCAGGGAAAGCACCAGCAGGATCCTAACGAATTTTTATAAAGAAAATATAATCAAGATGGTCGGTCGGAAAATAACCATTTTGAATGAAGCTTTATTGAAGCAAATAAGTGTTAATGGTTGATCCTATCTTTAGATTCCACCTTCTTTCTGTAAACATCCGACCAAAAGGGATTATTCCATTCTTATCCCCTACTTCCGAAAACGCTTTAAAATAAGGTAGATGATCAAAAAACTTACCGCTTAAGAACTCAATAGTTGGCACTTAAAAACACTAGAAAATAAAAAAAAGTTAATGGTCAGCCTCTTTAGTTTTAGAAACTCCAATTTTCCAATTTTTGTCGCATAAGTAAAAATGCAGTTTGGATAGCAATAGGAACATCGGTTTGGAAACAAAAAAACTTTGAAATAAGTAAATAAGAGATTAAAATTATATATTTAATTTAACATTTAAACCTAAGACCATGACGCCAGCAAAACAATTAGACCAAATCAGACAGACTATTAATACCTTGGAGAGTTTTGAAGAGCACACAACTGAGTCATTTAGAATAGTTATACTTACCCTCAAACAGAAGGAAACTGCACTCGAAAAAGAGATGGTGGATCCTGGCAATTAATTCGCACCATTGACATTATAATATACCTAGGATTCCTCAAATTTAATCCATTTGAGGTTTATCCCAGTTCTATATAATCAACTAACAGCAATCATTTACTTTGTAAATATTTATCTATTGTTTTGTCGTAGATGAATTCCTTCTTTCCAACAGTCTTTTTTTGTTTCTAAATTATATTCTACCTCTACAAAAAACATGTACAAAGCATATAAGTGAACCTGGTCCGTGGTTCCAATTGAATATCTAAGAATGTTCCCTAAATATAAATTAACTCATACTGCTTTATTTCCGGTAGCAATTTAAATTCATACAATATCATTTTTTTATCTTTCATAGACCTCATTTTGTAGCAAATAAAATATTAAAATATTACTGTAACCAGTAAATATATTCTTGATTAATCCTAGGTAAAGGATTGAAATATCTTCAGGATTTATGAAAAGTATGTTTTCTTTTTTATTCATTTATCTAACATCAGATGATATGTTTCAGTACCATGTTTTTTTCCTGAGGGATGTATAATAAAAATAAATTCAGGGTTGATCACCCATATGATCCAAATTTCATAGAACTCTCCAGCTTTAATTTAAAAACTAGTGGGATAGTCAGTAAACAGGAGAAGTTCTAATTGATTTGGGTTGAAAGAAGTTCAAATCCGGCTGCACAAAAGATCTATAGGCTCAATGAAATTAATGCCCCGATAAAAATTGTAAATAATTTAATATTTCTTCAGTTTTTGTATCAACAGATCCCGACCCTATTTTGTCTTGTAAACAAAGAAATCTGAGAGATTTTAAAATTTATTTTTTTACATTTTGGATTAAGTTTGGCGCTTATCATCTGTGGCAGTTTTCGGATTACTTTCTTGTCGGCTTGTAGCAAACTTAGTTGAAGGCTTAAAATTTGAATTTATCACTTTCCTGACCATATGTTATATTCGATGTAATGCATTTGGCTTTCCGTTTTTTCTTTTCGATATTGTCTTTCCAATTGATTTATCAGGCGTGTCAATATCTTTTTATTTCAAAGTCGATTGCTTCTTCAATCAATGCTTTTAATTTGGGTTTTTATAATCGCTTGGCTTCTTTACACCTATGACTTATTAAATTTACTGCGCCGCGGTTATAATAAGCTTAATCTATGTATTCTTAAAACTCAACTTATTCCACTTCAGCAATGCAGTATTTATTCCTTCATTCGATCAGGAAAGCCCTGCTCCTTCTGTAATGCTGCCCAATAAATGGCATTATACAAGAGCTTTTGAAAGTTTGGGTTTTCATAAGCAGTTTCCCCATGACCGTTGATGAGGAAAACAATCCGCGAGTTGCCAAAAGCATTGATCCATCCCAGTTTATGACCGCTTAAGGGGTGATTGGTAGTCAATAAAACTTCCACATCGTCTTTCACATAGTATTGACTGTAGGCCTCGTCCAGGATTTCAAAATCTTCCATGCCCAGTGTTATCGGATGCTCAGCATCGACAATATTTACTTTGTAACGCACATCATGTTGATAAACCGACTGCAGAGTATCGCCTTGTTCAGTAATCAATGGGGATTTATTGTAATATCTGCCTCCAATAATTTCTGTAAACTGTTCCCATTGCCGGTAGGATAGCAGGGAATGATGTAGAAATATCGCCGGAGCTCCTTCCTCAAAGAATTTCAGGAAGTTTTGTTTTTGTATGTCGGTAAGGATAACCTGTTCCGGCATATCATAAAAGACGATAGCATCAAAACTTCTTATACTGTCTGTTCCAAATAAATCAAGAATTTCAGGGTGGGATATTTTGGTTGAGCGAATATTTTGAAAGCTGTCAAATAGGCCAAAAAATGCTTCACGGTTAAACTTTCGATCGTCTGTAACTATCAAAACGTCAATTTGCGTTTCAAGGGACCTAGGCACTTCTGAGCAATTACAAAAGCCAAGGACACTGAATATGATAAAAAATAGCCTCATGTCATTTTTTCTTAATAAAGTTATTCTAATCATCCATTGCGGATTCGACATCGTATTCTGGATGACCTTAAGCACTTTGGGATTCCCAAATTATCCAATTAGAAGTCATACGATTACATTACTTCTGATTTTTTATCTATTCCACTTTTGCGCTTTCCTAATGTTCTTATTACAATTCTTTATCTTACCCTTTTTTAAATTTTTTTTTTTGCAATACAACCCCAGATTCTACGCCCACCTTTTCAACATTAAAGTTTTTTATTTAATAGTTTCCAGTATTCCTAGTTCCAGCCCGCGTAATTCGGCAAGGCCCTTCAACCGACCAATAAATGAGTAACCGACGTAATAATTTTTATCTTTTTCCATTGAATGTAAGTAGCCGTGATCGGGACGCATTGGAATACTCTTTTCGGAAGATTGCTGAAGTTTCAAAATCTTCTTCATCACCTCTGCCATTGGCACATCACCGTCCAAATGATCTGATTCCATAAATACTCCCGAAGCTTCCTTCCTTACATTCCGAAGGTGCAAAAAGTGGATCCGGTCACTGAATTTGTCAAAGATCTCCAGTACATCATTATCGGGATTTGCCCCCAGAGATCCGGTGCAATAGCAAAGTCCATTGGCATTGATATCCACATTACTGAAAATATATTCCAAATCTTTTTGATTGCTTACCACCCTCGGCAGGCCTAACACAGAAAATGGTGGATCATCGGGATGAATAGCCAGTTTCACACCACCTTCTGCAGCCACAGGAGCTACTTCCCGAAGGAAGGAAACGAGGTTCTCTCTTAGTTTTTCATCAGTAATATGCTGGTAGGTTTCCAGCTGTTCCTTAATAATTTCCGGAGTGAAATTTTCTTTACTTCCTGGCAATCCAAGCAGAATATTTTTAAAAAGCTGCTCTTTTTCTTCTAAAAATAATTTCTCGCCCAATGCTTTAGCTTCAGCAATAGCAGCATCGGAATAATCGTCTTCCACATTCTTTCTTTTCAGGAGGAAAAGATCGAAAAAAGCGAATTTTACGGGGTCATATCGCAAAACCGTGGCTCCATCCTTATTTTCGAAAAAATGGTCTGTTCGCACCCAATCCAGAATAGGCATAAAATTGTAAGCGACTACTTCAATTCCGCATTTTCCGATATTCCGGAGACTGATTTTATAGTTTTCTATATATTGCTGATACTTCCCCGATCGTTTTTTTATATCCTCGTGAACCGGAAGACTTTCGATCACGCTCCATTCGAGCCCGCGATCCTCAATAATTCTTTTCCTTTTCAGGATAGCCTCTTCTGTCCAAACTTCACCCACGGGGATTTCGTGCAGGGCAGTCACAATTCCGGTAATTCCGGCTTGTTTCAATTCTTTCAGCGAGAGTAAATCGTTAGATCCGTACCATCGCATTGTTTGGGTCATCTTGTACATATTAAAATCCTATTAAGTGTTCTCCATTCACCGGCAACTTTTTGGTTTACGAAAAATATAAATCAATTGTCTTTTTCTTTAACCCACGGCTTTCTTCCTCTAAGCAAACCTATCATATGTCCAATTCCTAAACCCCAAAAAGTCCTGTCCTTGTTGATGATGAGCACAGGAGATAAACTGAGGCCATAAAAACGGGTAAAAGGAAATTCTACCCTGGGATTAAATACAAAACTCATAGTGTTGAATGAATTGGTATCATAAGTATAGTTTTCCGTGAGAAATAGGGAATTTACCGGTTGCCAATTATATGGCTCCTGGATTACGGTAAAAGCGACGCCTCCCATAAGATTCAAACGGATAGTCCCACTTTTATTTAGCCTGTAGATTCTTCCGGCTTTTGCCTGAACATTTATAAGCTGGTCATAGGGATTTGCCAATCCAAAAAGCAAGGCTCCAAAAAATCCTGAAGTGTAATTTGAGGGCTGAGAGGCAGGTTTTCTCAGATGAGAAGAAACCTAACTGAAAGGAGTATTTCTCCTGGGATACATAATTAACGTTCATAGAAGCTCCAAAATAATTTCCTCCAAAAATTTCCAGGGAACCGTAAATCGCGTTATTTTCTGCAAACTGTGCCTTCAGGTTTGAAGACATTAATAGAAGAATAAAAAATAAAAAGAGACTTATAGATCGTATCATTACAGTTTTTTAAAGGCCTGGTTCAATGCAGCAATACTATCCCATTTTCCTATGTGGCAAGCACCCATTTATAGTTATTTAATTTTCCAGAAGTTGCACAAATAAAGTTAGGGGCCATTAATACTATATTAATCAACTTATCATAAGTTAAAAGAAAGTTTTACCCACTAAAGCTTTGGTTCCCAGCCGGGAGCATATTTCCTGCCCCATAATTTCATCGCGTCATTATCAAGTATGCGGCCCGTCTTTTCATCCACATCAAAACCTTTCCCTATACGATAGGCAATATTTGGATAATGCACCATAGCCATACTTATGTTGGCATCATCAATAGGTGCAGTAAGATCTGCTTTCCCCCTTATGCCGTCAAGGAAATTAAGTACGTGGGCGGTAGACATATCTCCCCCGCCTCCAAGAGCAGTTCCCGCCTCAGCTGAACCAGATTGCACCTCGCGAATCACTTTTCCAGCCCTATCTGTAAGCACATATTTTTCCCGGTCTATAAATACTGCACCTTCACTTCCGTAAATTATCGTTCCCCGCCCGCCGTTATAGGTATCGTATCCATTTCTGCTCTTTCCATCCCATTGAATGACTTTGTTTCCGTTAAAGTGGAAAGTAGCTTCCATAGTATCATACATTTCCCAGCCATCATCCAAAAAGTGCCTTTTGGCTGCCTCAACTTCTGCACGCTGAGGATAATCCACCTGCAGTGCCCAGCGGGCAATATCCAGTTCGTGAGTAGCATTGTTTCCTGTTTCTGCAGTACCGTAATTCCAGCCATACCAATGCCAGTTATAATCCCAGGTTTCTTCTGTATACTCCCTACGAATTGCCGGCCCTTGCCAAAGGTCCCAATCCAGTCCCTGAGGAATGGGTGCTTTTTTTTGCACAGGCACTTCCCCCCTTGCGTTGGTATAAAAAGCAACAGCTTTATAAGGAGTGCCAATAACCCCTTTGTGAATTTCATTAATAATTTCAATTGTATGGTTGGATGATCGCTGCTGGTTTCCCATCTGCACCACCTTTTTATATTTTCTGGCAGCTTCAACCAGCATTTCATTCTCTCTCATATTATGGCTGGAGGGTTTTTCCACATACACATGTTTTCCACCCTTAAGCGCAAGGATAGAGCCCGGGGTATGCCAATGATCTGGCGTGGCATTGATCAAAGCATCTACTTTAGGGTCATCAATGACCTTTCGGATATCATTTTCAGATTTTGGCCGGTAGTCCAGATGTTCTGCAAAGGTTTTTTGAGCGTTGACCCGCTGGCTCTCCATGACATCACATAAATAAACCACCTCCACATTGGCCCGCTTCATTGCAAGGGGTTCCACAAAGGCACCTAGCCTTCGCCCAAGACCAGCAATAGCAACATGAACCCTTTCATTGGAACCTATGATACGGCGATAACTTTTTGCTGTCATTCCCATCGCAGATTCTGCTATAATAAACCCCGCACTACCTAATACCGATTTTTTAATGAATTTTCTTCTTGATGTCATGGTGGAGGATTTAAAATGTTTTTATTTTAATGTTCCTGAAAGCTACACGGTCCCCGTGGTCCTGCAGAAGAATATGTCCACGGTCTTTTTCTCCAAAATTCGGCCAATCCACGTATTTACTTTCTGAAACAAGTTTCCTGAATTCATCATTTTTCCTTTCATATTCCAGGACTTTTACTCCATTAAGCCAGTGCTCTACCTTATTTTCTTTAGAAACAATTCTTCCTGAATTCCACTCTCCCACCGGATTTACAGGTTTATCCAGATCTGCCTGGATAAGGTCATATAGAGAGGCTAGTGTTCTGCTGCCTTCGTGGTTGCCCAATTTAGCATCGGGATGGACCGCATCATCCAGGATCTGGTATTCCAGCCCTATGGAGGAACCCGGTCCTTTGTTGAGATTTGTATCTACGTAATATTTTACTCCACTGTTAGCTCCTTCGCTAATCTTAAAATCAAATTTAAGATCGAAATCTCCATAAAGCTCTTTTGTAACTATATCTCCTCCCGTTGCAGATTCAGCTCCCCCGGAGGCAAGAACAATAAGTTCTCCATCCTGTATTTTCCATCCTTCATCTGGAAACTCATTAAGACGTGCGCCGCGCCATCCCTCTGTACTTTCACCATCCCAAAGCAATTTCCATCCGTTATTTTTTTCATCTGTCGTAAGGCTGTTTTTTGTTTTTACAGGTTCAACAGATGTTTCCCTGCTGTATTGTTCCACATTTTCTGTAATGATCCTAATGTTCTTCCAGATGATCTCGGTGCCTTCTTTTTCATCATCATTGATGCTGTGAACCTGTAGGGCTATAAATCCAGAAGAGGTTTTGTCATCTACAAGATGAGCTGCAGGTACGCCGTTAATCCAGGTCTTTATGGTATCATCAATAGCTTCAATCCTGTAGGAATTCCAATCATCCTGCTTAAAAGCCTGCCTGGCCTCATTCCCATTGTCAAGAGGAAATAACCAGCCCCGCCTAGCCTCATCATAAATACCGCCACTCCAGGCCCTCTCTGATGGATCAATCTCTACCTGGTAACCGTGTACTCTCCCATCCATATAGTGCTTAAAGCTATTACTCCTTATTTGGATACCGGAGTTCATACTTGGATCTACTTTGAAGTCGAGCTCCAAAATAAAATTATCATACATTTTTTCTGTAGCCAGGAATGAATTGGGTGTATTATAAGCCGTGGTCCCTACAATAGAACCATCTCTAACTTCATAAACTGCTTCCCCTCCAAGTTGAGTCCAACCGGATAGGGACTCCCCATCAAACAATGATTTCCATGGTTCATTATTCTGAGATTGACCATTATGAGCTCCAATTAATAAGCAAATGAATAAAAAAAGGTTAAAACGCGAAAGCTGCAAGAATTTCATAGGAAAAATTTTTAAATTCTTCAGCAGAAGAATTCTGTGGTTTACATTTATGCGAAAATTGGATTTCACGGAAGAAGATAAGAAAAAAATAAGAAGCTGAATACGAAAGGCACGTGGAGACCTTTTAAATTTTTGACAGAATTCCGCATAAATTCTTCTGCTTTCTCTACCAATTTTTTATTTCCACAGAAAAATGGCACTCTCTCATGAAGCTCCTTAGGCTGAATTTCCATGATCCTCCTGTAGCCATCGGTACATTTTCCACCTGCCTGCTCAGTTAAAAATGCTATGGGATTACATTCATACAATAACCTGAGTTTTCCCTTTGGAGCGGTGGTTCCTTCAGGATAGAGATATACCCCACCCAGAAGCATATTTCGATGGAAATCTGCCACCAGCGACCCTGTGTATCTCGCTGTATATGGCCTGCCTTCCTCCACATTAAGCTCCTGCATCCATTTGATGAACTTTTTAACACCGGTTGGAAAATGCACATAATTCCCTTCATTTACAGAATATATATTCCCCACTTCCGGAAACTGGATTTTGGGATGTGAAAGGAAAAAAGAGCCTATCCCGGGATCAAAAGTAAAACCATTCACCCCATTCCCGGTGGTATAAACAAGTAATGTAGAGGTCCCGTAGATAATGTATCCTGCCGCAACCTGGTTAACCCCCGGCTGCAGGAAATCTTCAAGCTCTACCGTTGTGCCTGCTTTTGAGATCCTGCGGTAAATGCTGAAGATAGTACCCACTGTAATCCCCACGTCAATATTGGTAGATCCGTCTAATGGATCAATAAGCACTACATATTTTGCATCTTTATTGAGATCTCCCTCAAAAGCGATATGCTCTTCCATTTCTTCTGAAGCCAACCCGCAGATCTCTCCTCTGTTCCTAAGGGTTTCAACAAAAACATCATTGGCCATTACATCCAGTTTGGCCTGGGACTCCCCCTGGATATTTTGTTTTCCAGCTTTTCCCATTATTTCTGAAAGCCCCGCTTTGTTGATTTTTTCATTCACAACTTTGCCTGCAAGGCGTATAGAACTTAGTAATCCACTCAATTCACCTTTGGCATAAGCGAAATCCTTTTGGTGACTTACAATGAATTCTCCTAAAGTGATGTGTCTATCCATTTTTTAAATTTGATTAATTTCGAATTTAAGTGTCCCTTAACCTATTCTCTCCCAGTGTTTTTTTTTTCAAAAGCGCTCATCTCCTTTTGGGGCAATCCACAGTGCCATGCTCAATGTTAGACCTATTCCAGACGGAGGTCACCTAGACACCGGGTTCTTTAATTTTTAGAATGGCTTTAAGTTGTGCATTTCCTTCTTTCCCAAATCTGTCTCTCGTACCAAATGTTTATTCACCTAAGTCCAAAGGCTGTTTAATTTTATACCCCGCTGAATGCACCAAAACCGCCATCTACAGGAATTACTGTCCCTGTCACAAATGAAGATCCATCCCCGGAAAGCCAGTTGGCTATGCCCTGCAACTCTTCCGGTTTTCCAAAACGTTTCATTGGGGTTTGATCAACAATGGTTTGGCCTCTTGTAGTAAGGCTTCCATCTTCATTAAGCAGTAAACTCCTGTTCTGTTCTCCTATAAAAAATCCCGGGGCAATGGCGTTTACTCTTATCCCATCCCCGTATTTCTGCGCCATTTCAACCGCCAGCCACTTCGTGAAATTATCAACTGCAGCTTTTGCTGCCGCATACCCCATTACCCGGGTAAGTGCCCTTTGGGCCGCTAGTGACGAAATATTGATGATACTGCCTTTCTTCATTTCTACCATCTTTTCTGCAAAGATCAGAGTGGGAAGAACCGTTCCTTTAAAGTTGAGGTTGTTCACCTTATCAAAATCCCCCAGATCAAGATCAAAAATACTTTGATCGGGGCTTATAGTGGCACCTTTTACGTTTCCACCTGCAGCGTTAACCAATATATCTAACCTGCCGTATTTTTTCAGAATTAGTTCTTTGGCAGCGATCAATTCCTCCTTATCCAGAACATCTGCGACAAGTGCTATGGCTTCCCCTCCCGCCGATTTGATTTCCTCTACCCGCTCATTCACTGTTTGTGAATTCCTGCCCAGGATTCCTACCTTTACTCCATTTTGAACTAATCCTTTGGCAATAGCTCCTCCTAGAACACCGTTTCCACCGGTGACAATTGCTACTTTTTCTTTTAAATAAATCATTTATTTTCAAATTATTTTTAGTACTGCAAAAAATTATGATTCCCTTTTTCAGTTTATTTTAAAAAATCAATTTTAAAATCTCCCGTGGAATACTCCCCTGGGCTATTCCCTACCTGAAACGTGTGAGGGAACCGTTGCTTCTTCACCAATTACAACCTCCTCAAAAATAATGTCTTTGGTATTGCTAATGGAGAGGGCATATTTTGCCTTTTTTATCTGTATGTTTTTGAGCTTAACATTTTCCACCTTACTCTCCTTAAATCCCTGTATTACAATGGCCGTACCAGTAGCTTCCTCACAAGTGACATTGGAGATGAAAATATCGGATATTTTTGAATTAAAGCCTTCTCCTTCGCCATGGTAATTTGCGGTGATATAAAAAGCGTCTTCAACCGACTGTAATTCAATATCAACTATATGTATGTTCCTGATAAATCCTCCCCTGTCTGGATTGGTCTTGAAATAGATCCCTCTTTTAAGATAGCCCCAGGCCTTGCAATTGTCGACATAAATATTCTGTACACCAGCCGACATTTCACTGCCTATAACCACCCCATGCAATCCTTTAAGCCGGCAATTTCGTATAACGATATTTTCTGAAGGAGTATCTGAATTTGCCCGTCCTTCGTAATCCCTTCCGGCCTTGATGGCTATATTATCATCAGCATTATCAAAAGTGATATCTTCTATTAAGATATCGCTGGAATATTCCAGGTCTATGCCGTCGTTGTTAAAGTTATGGGAATCGTACTTCAAACCTCTTAAAGTTACACTTTTGGATTTTAAAAGGTGAACACACCAGAATGGTGAATCTTCAATGGTCACATTCTCGATCAGGATATTTTTTGAATTAACGAATTGTATAAGTTGAGGCCGGAGATAATGTCCTTTTCCAAATATCCTTTCCTCTACAGGGATGCTTTTATGGTTCATTTCCCTACTCAACTGTTTATCCTTTCCTTCCAGGGCTTTCCATTTGGCCCAATCACCTCCGCCTTCGCCATCTATAATTCCCTGCCCGGTAATTGCGATATTTTCCAAGTTAATGCCATAAACTAGCGGACTGTGATTATATATCATCGTGCCCTCCCAGCTGGTAAGTACCAGTGGGTAATCATCCGGATTGGAACCAAATCTAATCCTGGCGCCTTCCTCAATTTTTAAATTAACATTGCTTACAAAATGAATAGGTCCGTTCACGGTATATACTCCTTTTGGAACTACAAGAGTACCACCCTTCCTTTTTGCCAAAGCTTTCATGGCTGTATCAAAAGCGCGTTTGTTATTGGTAATTGAATCTCCCTTTGCACCAAACTTAATTACCGACACCGTATAATCCGGAATTGCCGGCAACTCTATCCTGTTGACGATCTTGTCCATAGCCCTTTGTTTTTCTTCTTTAGATAACTGTGCGTTCACGAAATTTATCATTAGGAAAAACGCAATAAACAATAGCTGCTTCATCTTAATTTATTTTAAAAATTCTTCCCTTATCGGGCTAAAAACATCGATAAGCATTCCTGCTTCTGTACATCTTGCACCATGCTTTTGATTGGGCTGAACAAAGAATCCGTCTCCGCTTTCAAGTAGCTTAGTGTCTCCCTCAATAGTTATTTCAAATTTTCCGGAAGCTATATAGGTTACCTGACTATGAAAATGATCGTGAACATATCCCAAAGCACCTTCCTCAAATTTCACCTTTACCATCATCAACTGCGTATTAAATCCAACAAATTGCCTGGTGATCCCTTCCCCTATTTCTTCCCATGGAGTGTTTTCTTTCATAAAAAAAGTCTCTCCTGAAACTACCTTCTTCATAATTTTCTTTTTAATTGCTTGAATTTCCTTCCTGCATTCTTTTCTCCCATTCCGGATAATCTTTTTCCAGCAGGTTTTCAGCATAATTCCCAAGATAACTATAGCCTACCCGCCGTTCCTGCTCAATATCTTCCAAATTGTTTTTAATTATCCCGTCACGACCCACGAACATAGGTTTGTTCGTTCCTATTTCATAAAAACGCGCCCATAGCGGCCCTGCTCCAGTTTCCTCCAAAACGATCCTGTCCCGCCTCCAGGGTTTTTCTTCATCTTTCACCCACTCCACTTTAAGGCCGGTGATCTTGCTTTCTTCAAACCATGCTACCGCACTACGGATTGCCTGTTTTACATCCTCTCCCGGGTTCTCGATTCCCATAAGATACTCCACAATCCCAACACTTTCCTTTCCGCTAAGAGACGGAAGTTCATAGGCTCTGGCTTTGGCCGGGGAGAAATCATTTTCATTATGCTGTGCAGCCCAAACAGTCTTTTTTCCGTTTACTTCAACCTGCATTTTAAGAATAATATCTACAGCTTTATCAATAGCTTTTTTTGCTTTTTTTCGAATTCCGGCATCAATAAAATCGTATGGTTTTTCACCAATGGAAATATCCCTTAAAAGTTCCATCACCCCTATCATAGCATCATCGTTAAAGGTGATGTGGCTGTAATAGCCTTTTCTCAATGGATAGAATTGGGGCCAGCCTCCATTCTTATATTGGGCGGTTAACAGGTAATCCACACCTTTTAAAAAGGAGTTTTTATAGCTTTCCTCTCCAGCAGCAGTATACACCTTTGCCAAGTATCGCATTTGGGAATGTGTTGCTCCGTTGTCTATGGTAGTTCCCGATTTATGGGACTTTTCTTTCCGCAATTGCTTTTTCTGTGCTTCACTTAGAGTATCTGCCATATCAATATTCTTAAGCCAGCCTCCGTTATTGTTTTGATAAAGCGCAACATTATCGGCAATTCTTCGGGCTTCTTCGCTGCTATACCAGCTGTCATTTTGATGTAGTGCCTGTCGCCAGGAAACCTCACCGGAAGAAAGTGCTGTGTAACCATTTGGGATTCCGATTGGAGAAGTAAGCACACTGCTTTTTATATACTTTTTCAGCTCAAGATCCTGCCGGGTAATTTCCTGAAGGGCAAGAGTTGCCACCAGCCGTGCACCTTTTTCAGATAAATGGGTGTCATCCTCCTTTCCTTTCGGAAAATACGGATGGTCCCCGGGTTCAAAATGCAGGTGCAGTGTTCTGGATTTCTGGGGTCCATAGGCGAGCTCAAGCTTCTCCGTAAGCCATTGAAGATCGATGAATGGGACTTCTAGATCTTTGGCCACCATTCTTGCCACCAGCGGATAGTTTCCGTGAGTGTCTTCCAGCACTCCGTCTTCATTGAAATTCCTTCTAACAATGGAACTGAATACTACCGGAGTAGCACCTCTTTCCCTTGTTTCTTTTACGAACTTCTCCAAATTGTATCTATACTGCGTAAAAGGATTTGTATAGCGGGCGGCATCATTTATTTTCTGGTCATTATGTCCAAACTGGATGAAAACATAATCTCCGGTCTTTAGTTTCTCTAAAACTTTTTCCCATCTTCCTTCGGCAATAAAGTTCCTGGTACTTCTCCCATTTACCGCGTGGTTCTCAATGTTTATTTCTGAAGTCATTAATTCCGGAAGCATTTGCCCCCAGCCGTGCTCGGGATTTTGTTCCGGATCTTTTTTATCAGACATTGTGGAATCCCCGATGAGATACAGCGTAGGTTTTTCCTGTGCTGAAGCGATCAGCGTGAAAATTAGCATTAGATAAGAAAATATAGTCTTCATTTTGATGAGTTTATTTATAAGGATTTTAACGGATCCCAGTCGTCACACCGCCGGAAAATATTCTTCAGGGTGTATTCTTTTATTTCTTCCTGAGTTAATTGCTGTGACCAGGAAATACGCTCTCCGAGCGCAGCACCTTCTCCGGAACTTTTATATTCAGCATAAAAAGTGGTTGCTTCTTTATCGGGGAACATCGCATCGCCTTTCCAGGGATCCCAACCTTCCGCCACTATATGTTCCCCCATTTCGGTATTAATAAAGACCGTTTTGGCGAATGATCGCCATGGACGACCCAGGTAAACTTTATCAACATCATCGGCAGAAATGAGTTTTGAATTGAAAAAAACAAACCCAAAGTCGCGGTTAGCTGGTGTGGCTGCAGCGGTAATAAAGGAATTCTCAAGGCTATTAATAGTACAATTCTGAAAAACCGCCGTCGCCTGCCCGAAAATAAAATCGGTAGTTCCTTCAATATAACAATTGAAATACAACTGCCGGCTGTTTTCTGTAGCTGCATAAATAGTATCCTGACATCCCAGAATATTAGAGTCCTTAATAATAAACCGATCGCCCTCCACGTGTAAGGCGACCGCTTGGCCTCTGTCGCACCAGGTATTCCCTATTGTTAGATTTTCAATTTTAATGTCATTGCCGCGAACAAGAACAGTATAAGAGGTGAAAGTGTTCAGGGTTTCATTTGTTACAGGATCAATTTTCCCTGAGTAGTCTTCATTGGTGATCACTGTTTTTTCCCGGTCTTCCCCTACCAATATTAGCTTCCGCTTCCAGGAGGGTATCACCAGCTTCTCTTTATAAATTCCGTTCTTGATCCTAATGAGCACCTCTCCCGGCCCCAGGTCCCGAACTGAATTAACGGCGTCCTGGATCGTTTCAAAATCCCCACTGCCGTCCTGTGCTACCGTGATTTCACTGTAAGCCTTATTGATTTTGTACCTGTCCTGATCAAATACTTTATTTAAAAAGTTTAAGGTATAATTTACAGTGACCTCGAACCATGGATGCATATGCCAGAAGGAATGAGGAGTTCCGGAAATAGTATGCACCTCATTGTATATCTTGTTCTTATCGAGAATTCTGATCATATCATCCCTGCCCGCATGGAAACGCGGTTGGGAACTGTTGATGAATAAAGTTAGGGCAGTGTTTTTATCAACATATTCAAGAGGTGATGCCTCTCTCCAGTTTTTAGGATTTTCATCCTGAAGCCCTCCCAGCCATTCACCTGCCATTCCGCTTTCTTCGGCTTCGGGATGTATAAAAGATACTATTCCGTCGATATTGACAATAGCCTGAACCTCATCGGAGACCGCTTTCTTTTTTTCCCTATAAAGAGTAGAATTAGGTGTAACTCCAATAAGTGTTGCAAGTTGTGCACCTGCAGAAGTTCCAAGAACGGCGATTTTATCGGGATCAATTTGGTATTCTTTAGCATTTTCACGCATCCATCGTACCGCCGCTTTTAAATCCAAAACAGCCGCGGGATATTGGGCAACCGGGCTCAGGCGGTAAGCAGCGGTCATTGCAACATATCCTTTTTCAGCTAAATGCTGTGCCATTACCCGCAAATTCTCTTTACTTCCTGTAGCCCACCCTCCGCCATGGATAAGCAAAACCGCGGGAAAATTTTCAGAAGTATCAGCTTTTGGATAATAGATATCTGCTTTTAATTCAACGCCTTTTATTTTCCTGTAAACGACATTTTCACGGGAAATGATAATTCCAGATTTCAGAGTTTGCACCGGCTGGATATACGGATAGTCTTTTTTTAGTTTTTCATAGGTGGTTGCAATAGAGTATGGCTGATATTCAGTCTTTTTTTGGGCTAAGCTATCTGCTCCAGTAAAAAGAGTGAGCAATAAGATAATAAGATTTTTTACGAATCGCATAGAAACTATATATTGTCATTCAATAAGCTGGATTACCCTATATCAATTTTGAACCTTCAACTCCTGCATCCCCTCAAAAACCAGTCTCGCAACGGCTGTGGCACCTTCCGGCTGAAAATGGGTGTTGTCCTCCTGTCCTTCAGGATAAGCTTCATAAACTCCTGCAGGTAAGTTCATAAAATATTTTTCAGAAACATACTCCCTGCCTTTTTCAGAAAAATGATCCATAGATCTTTGATTAAGGTCTATAAAGAGAGCATCCATTTCTTTTGCAACCTCTTTGGCAGCCAGATCATACCCTCCATGAACATTTTCAAGCCGGTCATTTTCCCACGGATAATTCCGTGCTACCGGGGTGAGGATTACCGGATGAGCCCCTTTTTGCCGGGTTTGGCTAACGTAGAGTCTCAGGAATTCCTTGTAGCCTTCGATATCAACATGTCGCTCTGTTTTATTTTCAGCAGCATCGTTATGACCAAACTGTATGATCACCACATCATTCTTTTTTAACTCTTCAAAAACAGTACGCCAGCGCCCTTCCTGAAAAAAGGTGCGGGTACTGCGGCCTCCCCTTGCCCTGTCGTCAACTATTGCACTGTCGCTCTTTATGATGCCCTTTACCTTATGCAGACTATCGGAAACCAGGAACTGTTGAAAAACCTGGCCCCATCCTGTCACAGGATACCTTGTCTTCATATAATCTTTCCCCTCTTCATAATTGTCGCTGTAATCGGCCATAGTAGAATCACCCACAAGATAGACAGTTACAGGATCCTGCTTTACATAAAAGGATAATATGATGAAGCTTAAAAGCAATAAACCGATAATTTTTTTTGACATAAAATCTGTTTTAATCTTTCCTTACTTTTTAAGCTTCGGAAATAAATTTTATTTTAATATTTTAAATTTGAATGAAATGATGCTTTCCAAAAATTTAATATTCCTGAATTCCTTCAGAAATTCTAGCTGCATTTCCTGAAAATTAGATTCAGCTATTTTTTATTCTTTGCAAAATCTGAAACCTTTTTTTCTATATCATCTTCAGATAAATTACTGCCGGAAAAATTGATGTTCTTACTGTCCCCCAGCACCCGGATGGATTTTCCATCGGCACTTTTGTTGAAATCAAAATTGCTTACCTGTACATCCTCGCTGTTGAAAATGACCATTGCAGGTCCTTTTTCCTGCATCACCTTCACATTTTTAAATGTAATACCAGAACCATCAACAAGGGTGATTCCCTCTTTTGCCTCAAGTAAGGCATTTTCCAAGTGAACGTTTTGCAGGCTCATTTCCGGTAAGCCCATAAAGAATGCAGCTTTCCCTGAACCGGTAGCGGTAATATTTTTCATAAAGATATTCCGGAAAGATGGAGTTTCTTCAGTAACAGCAATTGCCGTTGCTTCTTTATATTCCTCTGCCTCTTCCCCTTCTTCCGGGATAGGAGATTTCCCACCGTAGAACATATTAAAGCGGATAGGCTCTGCAGGGATATTGATCATATCAATGTTGGAGATATAAATATTTTCAACTACTCCACCCCTTCCGCGGGTACTTTTAAACCTAAGGCCAACATCGGTGCCCATAAAGGTGCAGTTGGAAATATGAACGTTTTTAACTCCGCCCGACATTTCACTTCCAATTACAATCCCTCCGTGGCCGTGGTAAACAATGTTATTCTTAACAATTACATTTTCCGTAGGCATTCCCCTGTCGCGGCCGTCCTTATTTTTTCCCGATTTAAAGCAAATAGCATCATCCCCCACATCAAAAGTATTGTTGTAGATCAATACATTCTTACAGGATTCCAGATCCAGACCGTCACCATTCTGGGAGTACCAGGGATTACGAACATTTATATTTCTTATTATGATATCTTCACTCATTAAAGGGTGGATATTCCATGCAGGAGAATTCTGAAAAGTAGGGCCATCCAGCAAGATCCTTTTACTTTCACGGATGCTGATCATCACCGGTCTAAGAAAATCCTTTACCTTTTGATGCTCCTCTATCCCTTTTAGATCTGGCACATTTTGATCTGAAGAATTGTCGTGTCCCATTTTGGAACCTTCAGAAGGAAACCACATTTTTCCATTCTCTGAAAGAACTCCGCCGGAATTTAATAATTTTTTCCACTGGGCATCGGTCATTTTTCCCTTTTTTACCGGTCGCCAGGCATCTCCGTTTCCGTCGATAGTACCTTTACCCGTAATAGCGATATTTTCCACCCCTTTGGCATAAATGGGAGATATATTACGCACGGTATTAAGGCCTTCAAAGCTGGTTTCAATTAAATGATAGTCATCGAAATCCCTGCTAAACAGAAGTAAAGCACCGGCATCGAGATGCAAATTGATGTTACTCTTTAATACTATTGGTCCTGTTAACCATATACCCCGTGGAATCAAAACTTTACCGCCCCCTTTGGAATTAACATCTTCAATAGCCTTTTTTATTGCTTCTGTGTTTTTTACCAAGCCTCCCGATTGGGCTCCGAAATCTTTAATATTTACCGAATAATCAGGAAAAGAAGTCTCTTTTACCTTAGGCATTTCAAACTCAATACCTTGATAAATGGTTTCAATGGTCTCTTCCTGTGCTAGCATATTTCCCGTAACCAATAGCCCCAGGATGATAAGGATGAAGTTGAATTTTATATTTTTCATAATTTCTTTTATTTATTTTTTGTAAACCGGAACCAATCAAAATCGGCATAACCGGAATCATTTATTTTCTCTTCCTGAAGTGCAAAGATCCCCACCTTTGCTCCTATCCACTTCCCGGGTTGAGCTGTAAAACTTCCTTTAACCGGAGTAAAAGTTTTTCCATCTTCACTGTAGCTGAAGGTACAGGTTGCATTCTTATTAACCTTTACCCGTAAAACAATGGAATTCCCGTTCAGCTTCTTAAGTACTTGCTCTTTCTCTTCATTGCCTTTTTCAGCATTTTCATTGACTACATATTTCAGGTAAATACCATCATTCTTGCTTTCCAGTGCGAGATAGGCATACGCCATTCCCATCACAACCAGTCCTACCTTTTCATTCTCCAGTTTTTCGTTGGGATGAAATGTGAGTTTGGTAGAAGTGGTAAATTCTTCAGCAGGAAATTTTTGAAGTAAAAGATTTGGTGCATCCCAAAGGTTTTTGCTGTTGTCCGGGACCTGCTGCGCATAAAGCCTTAACTGACCTTTTGCAGGGTTGGCAAATGCCCAGGTAGCTTTGGGATTTGCCTGCCACTGCCATTGAAGGCCAATATCATTGCCTTCAAATTCATCGGTATCCTGTGGTGTTGTAATAGGATATGTTTTTCCGACATCGGGTTTTTTATGAGTTAGTACAGGTTGCCCTGTGCCATCCCCATCTAGATCTTCTCCCATAGTGGGCCAGTCGTCTTTCCATTTCATTGGCTGCAGGTGAACGACTCGCCCATAGGCTTCCTTGTCCTGAAAATGAATGAACCAATCTTCCCCATTTTCCAACTGGATCCAGGCACCCTGATGAGGACCGTTGATATTGGTATCTCCCTGTTCTAAAGATATATGTTCTTCATAAGGCCCATAAGGATCTTTTGATCTTAATATTAACTGCCAACCTGTAGAAACTCCTCCTGCAGGTGCAAAAATATAGTAGTAGCCGTTCCTTTTATAGAACTTGGATCCTTCAACTGTTGGGTGATTCTCGTGACCGTCAAAAACGATTTTTCCGGAACCTACCGTTTTAGTCCCCTCAGGATTCATTGGTTTTACAACCAATATACTTTTAATTCCTGCACGGCTGCCCGCATAAGCGTGCGATAAATAGGTTTTCCCGTCATCATCCCATAGCGGTGCTGGATCGATAAGTCCTTTTCCTTCTTCCACCAGTACAGGCTCTTCCCACTCCCCTTCAGGATCTCTGGTTTTAACCATATAAATCCCAAAATCGGGATCTCCCCAATAAATGTAATATTCCCCTTGATGATATCTGAAAGCAGGTGCCCAGACCCCGTTTCCATGTTGCGGGGTACTGAAATGTTCTTCAAGAACCTGTCTTTTCAAAGCATGGTTCACAAGCTTCCAGTTTACCAGATCTTTTGAATGAAGAATTGGTAATCCCGGCGCAACATTAAAGGAAGAGGAGGTCATATAAAAATCTTCTCCCACCCTCACCACATCGGGATCTGAATAATCCGCATGAAGAACTGTGTTTTTGTATGTACCATCACCTTGGTCAGATACCCAGACCTTGGAAACGTATGGATCATCCTGTGCAATTATCAGTGTGTTTCCACCGTAAAACAAAAGTGTTATTACAACCAAAAAGTTAATCCTGTTCTTCAACATAAAATTTTTTTATTCAAGTCTTCCGTTCTCTTCCAAAGTTTGTAATTTCGAATCAAGGTCTTCGAAAAATCCTTCTCTGGTAGTAATCCCATTTGGTTCCTGCTCCCAGGCGGCTAGGAAATAGTAGGTTACCGGTTCTTCCTGTTCCCGGAAAATTACCAGATGGTCGTGCGGCCCTTCCTTGACTTCAGCAACTTCATCGGTTTTATAAAATATTGCCATCCCCAGCTTGTCTTCATCACCCGCAAGGGTCTGGTTTCCGTAGGTGGCAATATATCCCCAGTTTCCGTTCTCACTTTGCTTTTGATTTAAATCAATATTTTCAAATTTCACAATACCCGTTGTCAAACCCTCCAGGGATTCAGATGGATCCAGTCTTACCTTTGTAAACCTATCTTCAGGATAAATAGTAAGCGTAGAGGTAAGATCTATTGTTTTATCCCCGGTCTTCCAGCCGGTATATTCGATCTCTACCCGGGAACTCCCTTCAGAATTTAAAACCCTGGCAGTTGTATTCTCCACATTTCTGAAATGTGCAACGCTATCATTAATAAATCGGCCGTAACTTCCAATGCCAAGTGACTTTCCGGCTTTGAGAATATCCAATCCCCAGGGAGCTTCTTCGTGATAGGAATCAAATCCATCCTGGCCCACCTGTGCCAGTACCATGGTATCGGTTTTTTTTCCGAAGATATCTATGGCATTTCTCCAGTCCAGGTACAACCTGTAACCCACCTGGGAATTCTCCCAGCCCGGGCCCTCGTATCTTATATAGTAAGAATGATCTGTATGGCCTTTGGGCAGTGTAAGTTCTTCCACATTCTCAAAGGTTCCCCCTACATATTCCCTTCCCTGCCATTCTCCGCCTTTCTTTACAGAAATTTCGGCATAGGTTTGCTGATCTGATACTGAGTTTTCCGAAGCTACAATTTCCTGAGACTGCTCTTCTTTATTATCTTTACAGGAAACAGCAATTACAGCTGCAGCTGAAAGGACCAAAATGCCGGATTTAAATTTCATAGTTTACTATTTAGGTTATCAGTTAGTTTTAAAAATGGTTTAAAAAACCTCTAATTCAGCTTTTCATATTGTAAAGAAGCCAGAATAAACGGTCCAACCCCTTTAGGATCATTATCCCTTATAATTTCGTTGATATAATATTCGTAAGAACCATCCCGGTAAGGATCGCCTCCCAATCCTGCGACTCCATTAATATCGGTTAAGCTTATTCCTCCATCATCATCTATCCTGATGAATTCCTCTAAGATTCCTTCATAAGCTTTGATCCCGGCCTCTCTGTATTCTGGATCCAGGTATCCCTTTTCCACTCCTTTTAGCAGGAAATATGCATACATACTGGAAGCAGATGCCTCCAGATAGTTCCCCTCTCTTTTTCCCTGGTCAAGCACCTGATACCAAACCCCGGTCTCTTCGTCTTGATACCTTACAATTCCATCGGCAATTTTTTGAGCGATTTCTATTAAGCGGTCCCTTTCAGGATGATCTTCAGGCATATAATCCAGCACATCTACCACCGCCATACTAAACCAGCCAATGCTCCTTCCCCAGTAGTTTGAAGAAAGGCCGGTCTCTGGGTCGGCCCACCGCTGCTCTCTACTTTCATCCCAGGCATGGTGATATAATCCTGTTTCAGGTGTATAAGCGTATTTATCCATTAATCGAAACTGGTTCGCAACATCATCAAAGAGCTCAGGTTCATCGAATTCTGCGGCATATCTCGCCAGGAATGTAGATCCCATATACAAACCATCGAGCCACATTTGGTAAGGATATATTTTCTTATGCCAGAAACCGCCTTCTGAAGTTCGGGGATGTTCTCTCATTTGATCCCTCAACTCTTCTACAGCCAACCTGTATCTCTCCTCGCCGGTTTCTTCATAGAGGCCAATCAAATACCTTCCCCCTGCAACGCGGTCAATGTTATAATCTGATTTCTTATAGGTTTTGATCTTCCCCTCTTCATTGATCATGAATTCAGAAAAGTTTTTTATATAGTCGAGATACTTCTCGTTCCCGGTGGCTTCATAGACTTTTTCCATAGCCGTCATGATAAGCCCGTGGGTATATTCCCATTTTGGTTTTTCGTTGAAATCCAGCGTCCAGCCTTCGGGGTTTCTATTGATCTCTGAATCTGCCATCCAGGTTGAATACCGTATTTCGGGATCCTGGACTTCAGCTATTTCGGTCGATTTGTTGTTTTCCTTGCAGCTTTGAACTCCCGCTATACACAGAAAGCACATAACAAAAAGGGAACGTTTGAAAATAAATTTACTCATTAGAATTATATTTTTGATGTATTCAATTTCAGGAAACTTCTGCTTAAAAAGAAAAATAAACATTGTTTAATGAACTGGAAAAACGATTTAGGAATTTATAATGTAATCGATTACAATTTAGAACTTTTCAAGAACATAGAAAAGATTTTGTGTTAATTATTTGATACCTTCAGAGGATATATGAAGAAAAAGGATACTAAGGTTTTTCTGCCTCTTCCTTAGGATTCCAGTTATCCTCACCCTTTAATATGTTTTCTACCGTGTATTTTTGAGCTTCCTTAACAGAAAGCTGCTTCGACCATTTCACCCTTTCCTTTGGAGCAGCTCCGGGTCCGGATGAATTATGTTCTGCATAAAAAGCTGTTTTTTCTGCGGTGGGTTTGTTCCAGTTGTGCCAGCCCTCTTTTTTAATATGATTCCCCATTTTAGTATTGATAAATACCGTTTGAGCGTAATCTCTCCAGGGTCGTCCAAGATATACATCCCCTGCCGGTGCATCGCCCGTGAGTTCACAGTTGATAAAGACAAAACCAAAGGGGGATTCCTTCTCTGTTGAAGCAGCGGTAATATAGTGCCCACCTTCTTTTGAAAAGATCTCACAATTCTCAAAAACAGCTGTGGACCAGCCAAAAATGAAATCTGTTGTCCCCTCAATATAGCAGTTTTTATAGTATTGCCGGCTATCCTTCCCATTGGGATAGAGGGTATCCTGGTACCCCAGGAATCTGCAATTCTCAAAGATGATTCTGTCACCATTCACTCTTACCGCCACAGCCTGCCCAACGGGACCGGCACTATTCTCAAAGGTGATATTTTTTGCTGTAAAATCATTTCCAAAAATAAAGAACGAACTCGAACCTGTGGTTCCAATTTCCTCCCCAAATTTGTTCAGCTTTTGGGCATAATCATCAAAAGCAAGTACAGTAGACTTGGCATCTTCCCCAATGAAAGTCACATTATTTTTAGATGCTGGCAAAATGAGTTTTTCTTTATAGTTGCCATTCTTAATGAAAATCCTGGTTTCCTTACTTCTAAAATCGGGGACGGCGTTAATCGCTTCCTGCACCGTTTTATAATCTCCTGAGCCATCGTAAGCAACCACCATATGAAAACCATCTTTATTCACGGTTGCTATCCTCAGGTGGTTTTCAATTATACTGTTTAAATACACCTCAATATTGGTGTACCCCTTGTCTAATGAAAATTGTGAAGAATCGTTCATCTCAGGATCCAGTCCCCGGTCTTTCTCCCAGGCATCCGGAATTCCGTCATTGTCTGAATCGGGAAGCGGTGACAGTGACTTTAATTCCGGCCAGCCCCCTACTTCATTTTGAGAATCGATTATTCCGTTTTTAAACTGCGTCTTTCCATCTCTTACACTTTTTATTATCCTCTTATCTACTGCATCCCTGTTTAAACTAGCCCCTGCCTGCTGCAGGACCAGTCTATATGCGGTTAAGGCATCCTGGGTTAGTATATTTTCCTGGATATCTACAGGCTCTGCGCTTTTTGCAGCCTTCGGATTATCTGCCTGAACCCCACCATCCCAGTTATTGGCTGTTACTTTTTCTGAACCTTCCACGATATTACCTTCCACATAGAATTTGCCATATGGTTCATAAGGCTCCAGTATCCTGTCTATCTTTGAAGAAGCGGTTGCAGGGCCGGGTTTGTAATAATTATTCACCATATTATAAGTACCATTCTCTCCACCGTAAACACTGTTGTCCCCCCAGTTATAAATAACATTGTTCCTGAAATCTACAAACTCGTTTTCTAAATTTTCTGTTGTCTCAGATCCACTGAAGCGGGGATTCCGGCTATTGTTGCTTGCCAGCAGATTATGGTGAAAAGAAGCATTTGCACCACCCCATATTCCGCCATAACCGTGATCTCCTTTTTGGTGTACAGAACTGTTAAGGGCTTCAGCAATAATATTCCACTGAAAACTGAAGTTTTTAGTCTGGTAAAAAGAAGTATTCTCATCCGTAGCCCAGCTAATAGAACAATGATCTATTATTACATTTTCAATACCTCGTCCCTTCAATGCATCATCTGTTACTTCGTTTATATCACCAAGCCGGAACCTCAGGTAACGAATAATGACATTATCGGCCTTTACGGCTACAGGAAAACCTTTGATCGTTATACCTTCCCCGGGTGCAGACTGCCCTGCAATGGTAAGATTCCCCCTGTTTATATCAAGGGGTGACTCCAAGTCTATCGTTCCTGAAACTGCAAAAGTTATGATACGCGGACCTTTTTTGAGGATCCCTTTTCTCAAACTCCCTTCCCCGTCATCATTAAGATTGGTAACGATATAAACCATTCCTCCCCTGCCTCCTGAAGCATAACGGCCAAAACCTTCAGCTGAAGGAAATGCAAGTTGTTGCGCTTGTAGCAGAGAGCTGATTCCACAGCATAGGAAGAATATATATAAGGTTTTGAATTTTAAATATTGAAGTCGCTGCATAATATCCAGAATTATATCAGATTAATAAAAAAATTTCTTCATTCCTGCAGAAGTAAAATTGGGCGCTATCCTTCTAAACCGACAATTAAACTGATTAGTTTTGGTTTGAAGTTTTAGGTAAAAACCTTACTTCTTTAATAGCTCCCTTGAACCAGGACCTTTGATCCATCCGTGTACCAATAGAAGTTTTTCCTTCAGGGCCCACCGGCAGGTATTCAATTTCTCCTGACACTTCCGGAATTCCATTTACAAAACCTGTTACTGTTCCGTTTTTATATTCAAGGCTCATTGTTGCCCATTCCTCTAAAGGATGTGTAAAAAGGGTGTCTATCAGAGTGAGCGACCTTTTTTCAGTCTTTACAAACCAATCGCCATACCACTCATCCCTTTCATTAAGCCTTAATTCCAGAAGAATCCTCCTGTCTACATTCTCCGGATCCTGAATATGTAAAAAACGTTGTTCCCGGTTTTCCATGCCAGCCCTGTAAGGTTTTAGATCAACTTCAATGGTGAATTCCTGCATTCCCGCTATAGGATTGTGATCGATGAGAAGGCCGTCATCTACCCCATCAAATTCCACTGCATTCCCATTTTCTCCAGAGATCACCTGCGGATTTCCACTAACAATCACAACATTTTCCCCGATTTTATTAGTAGAATCGATCTTCCATACAATTACCTCCCTCCTTTTATCATCGCAGGAGTATAAAAGAGTTGAACAGGTAAATAATAAAACAGCCAAATTTGTTGTAAACCTGCTTTTCATTTATTCAATCAAATTTTGTGGAGATGGTAAAAGCTCCCCTTAGAAAGCTTTATTCTCCCCTGGCACCTTTCATTCCCGGGAAAATTCTTATTCATAGGATTTGCCATTGATGGTTGTATTCTTAAAATTAATTGGTTCTGAATATTCTACCTGCAAAGGAGTTTTAGCATTTCTTATGTGCACATTGGTGAGGTTAACATTCTGCACCGGGGAGGCTTCTCTTCCTTTAATTAAAATACCATATTCTCCTCCATCTTCTACAGTAATATCCTCCAGGTAAATATTCCTGATTACCGGCATATGCTTTCCTTCCTGATTGGCATAAATAGCATAGTGAGTGTTTATTCTTAAAAAAGCTTCTTTCACCTGGCCCACTTTCACATTTTTTACAAAAATATTCTCAATAGTTCCACCTCTTCTCGTATTGGTCTTTATTCTTATAGCCCGATCAAGATTTGGACTGCTCATTTCGCAGTTTCGCACGTAAACATTGCTCACTCCGCCAGAAATCTCACTTCCCATAACCACTCCGCCATGGCCATCTTTCATGATACAATCCTCAATGACTATATTTTCACTTTTGATCCCTACACGCCGTCCATCATTGTCCCGGCCAGATTTTATAGCTATACAATCATCACCAGTATCAAAAATAGAGTTTTTGATATGGACATTTTTGCTATACTCCGGATTGCAACCATCATTGTTTGGTCCGTGGCTTTCCACTGTTACTCCATCAACAGTGACATTATTTGATTTTATTGGATGCATCACCCAGAAGGGAGCATTCACAAATTTCACATCTTTTATCAATACGTTCTCACATTCGAATGGCTCAAAAAAAGTGGGCCTGAATTGATGCCCTTCCCCAAAAACCCTTTCCTCAATAGCAACTCCATCCTCTACCATCTGGCTAAGCCTTGGCAGGTTATGATCATCATGCTGTTTAACTGCACCTTCTTTATACCCATAAATATCTTTACCGCTCCAGGGCCACCAGTTGTTATTCCCGGCCTGTCCGTTAAAGGTTCCTTTACCGGTAACGGCTATATTTTTTTGCTTATACGCGTAAATAAGTGGGGAAAAGTTCATCAACTCCATTCCCTCATAAGAGGTGTGTACTACGGGCAGGTAATCGTTGTGATTGATAGAAAAAAGGATCACTGTCCCCTCTTCAAGATGAAAGTTTACATTGCTTTTTAAATGTATAGGACCGGTAAGATATTGCCCTTTTGGCACCAGTACTTTACCGCCCCCATCTTCGCTACAGGCTGTAATTGCCGCCGCAAAAGCCTGGCTGTTATTTGTAGTTCCATCAGCTACTGCACCATAATCTCCAACATTAAAGGTTTTATCGCGAAATTCAGGTACAACTATATTTCGTATGATCTCATCTGCATGATCCCAGGGGTCTGATGATTCGGCTAAAACTTCACTACTTTGGTTCTCACCTGTGCCGTTTTTGCAGGAGATGAAAAAAAATATGGCAAGGGTGAGAATAAAAAGTGTTTTAAAATTTTTTAAATATTCCATAATTGAGAATTCTTAAGTTGAAATAAATTTTCAAAGCAATCCTTTATTAAAAGACAGATTAATTATGTGTCTGTTCTTGAACTTGCATGTAACTATTAAATACTCTTCATAACTAAAATGACTATGCTACATTAGCTTTGGAGGAAATTATCTTGTCACAAAAATCCAAAGGTTCGTTCAATTATCATCGTTTCTTTATCGGGTTCAGAAATAGTTCTATAAGGGCTTTATAATTGATCTAAAAGGGTGATTTCCCTATTCGTATCCTAGTATTAAGCCCAGCAAACCTGTCTTTCTAAATTAAAGGCACTATTGAGCGAATTATGAAAAAAATTCAATCAATAGTGCCAAATTATAAAAGATACAGGTTAAAATTCAAACGCCCCTAAATCTGGTGCAGATCCGTTAAAAGGTAAGCCAACATCCACTCCTTTATCGATCAAATCGCTACCAGGATTTAAATGGAAAAAGCTAACATCGGGAAGACTTCCATCTTCTTTTCTAGGTCCCGTCAACTCTTCATAATCAATACTTTCAAAATCTTCATAAGTAGTTTGAATTCCATCCAACCAGCTGTTATTTGTAATATCCACAGTAGTTGCATTAAGGCTTCCTGCGTCTCCAAGTACATTACTGTTTTTAATAGTTAGTTTTTCAAGAGGATTTGTATTTCCAAAAGCATAATTTCTACCATTATCATAAGCAGAACAGTTGTACAATGTTACCTCTCCTCTATTACTGTTATGATCAAAACCATCAGATGCGTTACCTACTGCTATAGAATTCATATAAATAGCATTATGCTTTAAATCCTTGGTATCGCTTCCTCCTGTTTTAAAACCATTACCATCACCGCCGCTCGGAGAGCCATCCATTAAATAACCATTTTCAATAGCCCAGCAATTTTCGTAAATAGTGGTAACATTATCGGCATTCCTTAAATAGCCATCCCAGCCATCATCAAGATTTCTCCAGGCTCTGCAGCCAACAAACTTATTCCCTGTGCCTACATCTAACTTAGCTGCAAATCCGTCTGCATTCTCAAGGGAAGAATCGGCATTAAAGAAGGAGTCGCAATTCAGGATCGTGTTATTGGCAGCACCGTTATCTAATTGAAGTCCTGTATCTGAACATTCTGAAAACGTACAGAACTCGATAAGATTATTGCTACCAGTAATCGACATCCCATTATCTCCTGCTTTAAAGACATCAATTCCTTTAATATGCCAGTAATTAGCTTCTAATTCGATTCCTCTGTTAGAAGAATTTTCAGCCATTGAGGAAAAATCGAATTTTGGCCTGGTATCATCTTCCGGATGTGCTAATAAGGAAATCATATTGCTTGCACTACCATTGGTTTTTATTTCTATAGTTGAATCAAAAGTATATTCCCCGCCACGGATATAAATATTTTCACCGGGAATAGCCGCTGCAATAGCATCTAAAATTTCCTGCGAAGTACTTACCACCTTACCTTGTATAGAGGAAGTATCTTCACCAGTTCTAAATGAGTAGGTGTTGGTTATTGCTGTGTTCTTACCATCGCTGGTTTCAACGTGCCAATAATAAACGCTATTTGGATCTACCTCAATTTCCATAGAGGTTTGTGTTAGACCTTTCCACTCTTCAGGTGGTTCCTGATCGCCGTCTACTTTATCTGCATACAAAATATAGGTTAAAGGATCTCCATCTGTATCTGTTGAGGCAGATTTCCATTCCAACGTAACTTTGCCATCTACAGTTGATACAATTATGCCCGAGGCTGGTGACATAAGTTCCGCAGGAAAAGGAACATTGTTCGATCCTGCTTCTCCGGCTACGTAAAACCTGTGCGAATCAGAAGAAGTTGTTTCTTCTCCATCATTTTTTGAGATAACCTTCCAGGTATAGGCATTACTTCGTTCGAGCCTTACTTCAATAAAAGTGGTTGTAAGATTAGGTCTCTGTGTAACTTCTCCGGTAGCCAGATTAGTGATTATGAGATCGTACCTGTCTGCATCGTTCGCTTCATTCCATTCAAAAGCAACTTCGGCCATATTTGCTACAACATTACCAACCTCGCATTCCGTCAAGTCCTGCGGTAGAACCAAATTGGCTGCTCCGGGGACTGAATCATTAATAATTTCAGCATCATCATTTTTAGAACAGGATACCGTTATTACGCTCATGATAAAAATAAGGAGCAGTTTGAAATATGGTCTGATTATAGGATTTTTCATATTTTAATAAGTTTTAATGATTTACTTACCGTAGCTGATTTCAGTAAGAGGATATACACTCCACTTCTATAATTGGTAAGGTCAAGTTGAATAATTCTGTCGGAGGGAATGTCCATATTTTCTGATATATATTCTTTTCCGCTAAGGTCAAGCAGGGATAGCTCTATATTAGTATCTGCCCCATTGATATAGACCTTAAGATCACCATGTGTTGGATTGGGGAACAGTACAACATCTTCAGACATTAAAACCTCTTCAGAAAAAATACCCTGACATTCCGAATCCGTAGAAACTTTAAATTTATTCCTACCCGCTTCCAAATTTAAAACAACTCGTGATTGAGATGTAGTGGTGATTTTACCATTATGCTCAATTTGGTAAAGGCTGGCTCCATCCAGTGAAAAAGTCACTGTGTTATTTACATAATTCACAGAGGAAAAGGCTTCAAGCGGAGATGGTCCTTCGATGGTTACCTTAAAACATTGTTCATATCCAGCTTGTCCATCTACGGTGATACATACATCGTAAGTACCTGCAGCAAGATTTTCAAGGCTTGCCGAAAAATCATTAGTGGACGATAAGGTTGCAGATGCACTACCCGCGCCAGAGACTGATACATTATAAGTATAATTGGTATCCTTTGCACTGATGCTTATCGAACCATCACCGTTTCCGTTGCAGCTTACATCACTAACAGATATAACAAAATTATCTGCAGCAAGGCTAAATACCTCACATCCAAAAACATCAACAACTGCTCCTTCTGCAGAATTAGGACAATTATCTTCACTGTCTACCAATCCATCCCCATCACTATCGTCACATACATCACCTATACCATCATTATCCATATCAGCCTGATCTGGGTTAGGGGTAGATATACAATTATCATCCACATCCAAAACACCATCATTATCGGTATCATCACCGGCTTTTAGACCTGGAAGCGGATCCCATCCATCATCTCCTTTTGTATAGTTAAAAGTGGTGATAGGGGTATCATCATTCAATACTGGTTCATCAAGTACGGTAGACCATTCAGCGCGATCATCCATATGATTTTCACCGGATTCCTGAACAGTTCCATATTCGTACATTTTCTCTGATTCACCTCCAAGGGTATTTCTCCATCCTTCTGGGTCTATCAAAGATTTTCCTTCAAAACCTGGATATGTAGAAACACCTATGTTAGTATTATAAAATACAACTTCACTGGTGTTAGCTTGCCATGGCCGTCCAAAAAATCCTGGTTTTGCTCCCAGATTTGAAGCCGTGTTTACGCCTGGTTCAGTTGAAATGATATTGGTTTCATACATTAAGAAACCTCTCCCTTCACTTTGCTGTGCGGCCGAAATGTAGGCAGCATCACCACTCACATCACTGGTATTTAATACAAAATCCGTTTGATAAAATACGGCCGTCATTCCACCAAAAATATAATCTACCGCTCCCATCATGGCACCTTTATAAACTACCACTCTGGAGTTGGATCCTCCATAAAAAGAATCCTGTCTTCCAACTATACGACACTTTTCCAGAATTATCCTGTCTGCACCGCTCGCAATTCCAATGGCAGCAGCGCGTTCCACAAAACTGCGGTTTTGCACACTGGTATTTCCATAATCTGTAGGACGTTCTCCCTTGTTACCACTCACCATTACCAGAATGTCTTCAGATTCCTTTTTAGAAATATACTGATTGAAGGAATTCTCGATAATCAAATCTTCGGCAACAAAACCGTTTGCAGAAACTACAAGAGTAGCATTCCAATAAGAAGCGTTTGTAGTCCCGGATACATTAGTATAAGGTTGGGTTCCATTGGCTGTATTAACTTCCAATACATTTTCATTCCACTTATTATTTGTCCCCTGACTAAAATAATTGTAACCATATCCGTAGTATGAAGTAATACGAACGGCATTGGCTGCAATGTCTACTCCCCCATTGGTTAATTCGATACCGGGTATGGAA
Source organism: Bacteroidota bacterium (assembly GCA_051751125.1). GTDB lineage: Bacteria > Bacteroidota > Bacteroidia > Flavobacteriales > Flavobacteriaceae > Gillisia. The sequence continues at coordinate 47,124 of JBNJKO010000014.1, read as the reverse complement.
GCAGCATTTTTCAACGTGACATTATTTTCCTTGATCACTAACATTTCCTCATAATTGCCCGCGTCTATTAAAACCGTTACGCGTTCATCATTTGGCCTGTCCATGCTGGAAATAGCATCAAGGGCAGCGTTTATTGTTTGGTAATCCTTATCGATACCCACTGTTAATTCTGAAGTATAAGGAACTACATCTATCACTTCAATATTAGTAAAATACGTAGTCGCATTTATTGTAATTAATGCTGTTCCGTTTTCTGTACTGGGATAAATGTAAGTGACAAATTCCATTTGAGAAGTACTACCGCTGCTAGTCGTGATATTATCACCTCCATCAATACTGAAATCGGCTGCATAATAATAGGCAACTACCATTTTCTGTCCGGGCTGAAGTGTTACGGCAACTGTACTTCCACTGCCTGCTACAAGGTGTCCCTTTGCTTTTTCATTCTTTACATTTCCTGTAAATGCCAATCCTTTGTAAAATTCTGTATCGGTAGTAATATCTCTATCATCAAAAGACCAGTTAGTAATATTTTCAAAATCGAGGGTTTTAGAGACCGCCTCACCATCAACTTTTAAATTTGAAGTAAAAGCAAGTTCTAACGGATATTTATCAAGCCCGCTTGCGCTTAATTCATACACTCCATCCCGAAGTGCTATTGCATCGATATCAGAGAAAGTATATGAATATCCGGCTTCATCAATATTGGTAAAGCCAAGGATTAGTTCGTCTTTCTGAACATCAGTCAGTCCATTTGCTACAATAGTAACATCCTGAAGCGGTTTAAGTTCAAAAACTATATCTCTGGTGGTATCACCGGTTATTTCCAGAATATTTTCCGGAATATGATAATCATTGACACCTTTAGCCTCAATCGTGTATTCAATATTGGGCTCAAGCTCAACGGAATACGTTGCAGCATCCTTATCCAATACCGGTTGTGGAACATAAATACTATTCGCATCTGGGTCTGGAGTAAATGTTAGAGTCAAATTTTCGATATGCTCTTCAAGGCCAACTATTGATCCGGCAACATTATAAATTTCAACTTTAAGAATAGTTATATCATAGGTTGTAGTGCTCCCCGATACATCCAATGTAGAACCATTAGATATAATGTAGCCATTAGCTCCTTCCAATGATATACTATATTGATAGCCAATAGGTAAATTTACCTGGTAGTTACCACCAAAAACGCCTGAAGTCCATGTTTTTCCTGCCTCATTGGTAAAAACTATTGTATAGTCATCAGGTATTCCTGATGCTTCGGTTACATCTGCATTACCATTAAGCGAAGTATACGTAGCATTTTTTCTTATGATCCTAAAATAGCTGGGTTTATCGGTATCATCATAGATATGGTAGGTACCTGTTGCTTTGGCGACAAAATTTAATTCGGTGAGCTCAGCTCCTAATGCACGAACATCATTTTGCAATTCTGAATCAACAATATAATCAAAATGAATATTACCTGTACCGTTTTGAGTCAGACCCAAAATTGTAACTTCATCATCTTCGGTTAATTCCAAGCTAAAATGCCTGTTTCTAGCGCCTGATGCATTTATATATATCCTTCCTTTTAAATCTTCATAGTCATTAATGTTTTCATCGAAACGTGTCAAATTTGTATTGGAGGTTCGCAAACGGTCACTCCCGCCTCCGGTAAAACTAAGATCACCTGCTGTAAAATTTGGCAAAGTATTACCTGAACTTCCAGGAGTTATAGATTCGTCATACCAGGCGTTGATCTTTTCTTCTGATAATTGATTATTGAATTGAGATCCGTCCAACTGTGTGGCTCCAAAATCCCAAACATCGGCAAGACCATTGCTCCCGCCACCACTTGCAGCTTTTTCAATTTTTATGTTATGAGTAGATGTATCTTCTCCAACATCCAATGTAGTCCCGTTGGTTATAACATAGTCATCGGCTCCATTCAGCGAAATGATATATTGGAAGCCTGTAGGTAAATCAACCTGATAACTACCAGTATTGACTACAGAACTCCAGCTTTTTCCTTCCTCATCGGTAAATACTACAGAATAATCTCCGGATATTTCAGAGGCATCGGTTATTTCCAAATTTCCTGATAGTGAAGTATAAGCAGTACTTTTTCGCGTAATTCTAAAATAGCTGGGTTTATCGGTATCGTCATAAATTTGGTATGTACCAGTTGTGTTAGCAACAAAATTTAATTCGGCAGGTTCTTTTCCCACTGCAATTGCATCGTCCTGTATTTGCGGATCAGCGACATATTCAAAATGAATATTACCGTTGCCATTTTGAGAACTGGCCATTATGGATACTTCGTCACCCGCACTTAATTCAAAGCTAAAATGCCTGTTTCTTGCACCTGATGAATTAATATATATCCTCCCTTTTAAATCTTCATAGTCATTAATATTTTCATCGTAACGGGTTAAATTTGTATTGGAGGTTCGCAAACGGTCACTTCCGCCTCCGGTAAAACTAAGATCACCTGCTGTAAAATCTGGTAGTACATTTCCAGAACTTCCCGGAGTTATAGACTCATCATACCAGGCGTTTATATTTTCTTCTGATAATTGATTATTGAATTGAGATCCGTCCAGCTGAGTGGCACCAAAATCCCAAACATCGGTAAGATCTGATGAGGTTTCTGGTTCCGAATTTTCTGTAATCACTTCTAAAACCGGAAGATATGTGTCGTTACCTGTTCCCGCCACGGTTGTGAAATTTAAGGTCGTTGCCGGTCCGGAATAGGTAAATTCATACATGTCCTGCAAATCATTGGCAACTTTGGTTGGCTGTTCCCCAAGTGTATTACCTGTAGAAGTATCTGTTCCAACCATATTAAGGCCTGAATGAGAGGATCCTAAGAAACTTATAGTACTGTTACCGTCAACGCTTATGTTAATTTCCTGATCTATCTTGAGATTAAGACCATAGGTCGTTCCATGGTGTTTATAATCACCACCCAGTGTCAATTTACCATCTGCACTCTGTTTGGAGCTTATTATAGTACCGTCCCTAAAATCATAGGTAACAATATTTTGATCTTGTGAATAGCCTTTCAATATCCCCAGTAAGAGAAATAGGCTTAATAAATGTAGTTTTTTCATCATTCCATAAAAGATTTAATTAGACTCAAAAATTTATTATAACGAAGAATATATATCCTCCTTTCAAACTTTCAGTCCCTTTAAGTTCGTTGAAATACTTAAAAGAAAATCGGATTGTTTTCAATCGGTAAAAATTTCCTAACCTAATTAGAATCTCTAATGACTAGGCAACCTCTGGCTTTTTTATTGTCACTAATTTTTGTAGTTAAAATCAATAAAAGGGTATGCATCTTTACAATCCATACCCTTTTATTATTTTAATTTCAATCCCATACTATCTCCAACGAGGATCTCCCACGTTGTTGTCTTTTAAGGTTTGATTTGTGATTGTAAAATCACCCGAAGATGGATCCGCAAATCCCGGATCTAAAGTCGTGTAATTACTATCGTCAAATATATACTGAGACGTATCATAGAATCCAGGTGCATTAAAGTAATTATTATTACTGAATGTAGGAGTTTCGTCTATCCCAGATCTGTCGGCATATCCTTCAGATGCAGTTTCAGCGATCAAAGTGTTTCGGACGGTTACATCATTCGATACGAACCGGACATATAATAATCTGCTACTGTCTTTATTAGAAGCAGCGTATATAGTGGTGCTTTCAATAAGAATGTTGGCGGTTAAACCAGTATCATTGGAAGTTCCACTGGCATCAAGCCTAATAAAATCCCTGCCTGGGGCAACATTATAGAAAGTACTTGTATTAATGTTGATATTCAGTACATCAGAATTTCTGAAATCTATAAAATCCCCTCCTGCGGTAAAAACATTGTAAATTATAGAATTTTCAATAGTTAAATTTTGCAGTACAGCATCTGTCGCATTTCCGGCTACGAAGGACCGCGCATAATCATGGATGTTACTACCACTAATCAGTAAGGAATTAAAATTTCCGGCACCGGTATATCTAATTGCATCAGTTAAGGTTGATGAACCTTCCCCATCACCTTGTAAATCAAGATCTATCAATTCAACATCCGTAGCACCCCCTACAATTTCAAAATTCACTCTTAGCAAGGGTTTGTCAAAACTCCTCAAGCCTCTAATAGTAACAGATTTATCAAGAGTTATAGTTCCGGTTTGCCCGGTAAAATCTCCAGGTTCAAGAACAAATATATCACCTGCAACGGCATCGGCTATCATTTGGAACAAATCATCTTCAACAGTTACCAATTTACCTGTACCTATATCGATTCCTGTTGTAAAAGCCTTAACACCTCTTATTTTATCACCGTTAAGTAAAGTTGCGATATATTCGGTTTCCGGGGTTAAGCCGGTTATTGTAGCAATACCATCTGCTTTTTCTTCTGCGGTTATCGTGTGGGTTATATCATCCGGGCTTAATCTTATTTCTGTAACCTCGCTATTTGGGACCCATCTTAATGTAACCTCTAAGGCCCTAATATCGCTAGGATCACCAGGGAAAAAAATCTGCTCCGTTAAAGTTCGTGCCCTTATAGTAGCCCAGGAGGAGTCATCGAGACCTCTATCACTAATCGCTTTAACTCTTATAGAATAAAAGGTTTCACTTTCTAAAGGTATTAGAACTGGCACTTCGTTTGGATTGACTTCAATTGTTTTTATAATATTGTCGAAGCTCGTTGAATCACTAGAAATTTCAACAATATAACTATTGATATTTTCATTCACTCTCCAGTTTAGCTCCACATTTACCTGATTCCTCACTTGTGAACTTAATGCCACAGGAGCAAATTCTCTGTTTACCGGAAGTTCTTCGATAACTTCCTTATCATAATCGCAACCTGTAACGGTAGCTGCAAGTAGAATAACTATCAGTAAACTTTTAAAGATGTATCTCACTTTCATAATTTAGTAAATTTATTCTGTTTATGTTTTAGTACCCGTAATCATTCACCAATTCACCATTACTGGCGTCGATGAAAACTTGCCAAATTGGCCAAAATTGCCTTTCATCTACATTGACTCCCGGTTTGTAAATCGTGTTTATAACATCATCAAGTGGTTCGCTCCAGTTATAGATAGAATATTCCGGACCAGGATCAGAGTTTTCACCCCTATTAAGGCCATATATATCTAATGTAAAACCATCATCTTCATATTTAAAATAAAGCGCGGAAGGAACATCGGCATACTCTCCAGTTCTATTCTGTAAATTAATCAATTTTTCCTTTTCTTCATCAAGTTTATCCCCTAATAGGTTCCATCGAATGAGGTCCATCTTGCGATCCATCTCCCCGGTATATTCATATTTATATTCTTCTACAATAGCATTGAACATTGCTTCTTTGGAAGAGAGTGCATCTACGTAAGCATCTACTTTTGTGGTGTGTTGGTCTGCCTGAAATGCCCTTCTACGTATCTCTTTAAGGAAAGGGGCTGCAGCTCCAGGGCCTTCCAGTTCATTAGCTGCTTCCGCAGCAGTTAGTAAAATTTCCGCATATCTCATGTAAATCCAGTTAACTCCGTCATCATTTGTTGAAGTCACATAACGATCCATCCATTCATATCGATATTTACCAAAATACCAGGTGCCAATTCCCTGAAGTTCCTGCTGGGCTATACCATCTATTGCGGTACCCCATTGATAGGGTACACTAGTAACATCTCTTCTGGTATCGTTTTCATCAAAATCATAAAAAACGGTAGGCGTAGGACCCGCAGATCCACCCCTAGGCTGACCCGTAAATTGATCTACACTGCGGTGACGTACAGCAAATGAAAATAATACCCGCCCACGACCATCAGAAAAGGGAATTTCCCATAATGATTCACCGCCAGCATTTATATTTTCCTGGTTAAATTTTCTCCAAAATGTTTCAAATGATGGCTCGAGAGAAGCTCTACCGCTATTGATAACTGATCTACTCTCATCCAGTGCTAACTGATACATTTTTTGGACAGAAAGATCGGGGTCGTTGCTTCTTCTTATCCCATCCGGATATTGCTGAAAACCGCTCGCAACCATTGCAAGTCGTGCCCTCAAACCCTTGACAAAGGCTTTATTGACACGTTCTACAGTGGTAGTATAGGAAGACTCATTGGGCCAGGCAACCAAGGTAGATGCTTCACCTAAATCTTTTATAAGTCGTTTGTATATGGTGTCACGACTGGTTTTTCCCAAATAGATCGTTTCTGTCGTTATAGGCTCAAAACGTGCCGGAACGTCTCCCCATGCCTTCATAAGATCCGAATAATAAACAGCTCTATAGGTTAGGGCAGCGCCTAAAAGCTGACCAAATTCGGTTCCTGGCTCCGGATTACCAAAACTCCTCAAACCTCGTATAACTATATTCGCTCTCTCGATACCCTGATACATCATTGCCCAGGCGTTATTTTCAGAATTCATTGTAGAATTATTCGGTTTTGCGTCATAAGTCACCAGGTCGGAATTTGAATTCCCTGAGGTAGAGCTGTAATGATATTCCACATCAGTATTGAATCCATATAAAGGGAGAAAACGCCCCCTGTAAGAGTTCGTCTGGCCCAAAGGCTCCAGAATACCATCAACGGCTCCCTGCGCTAAACCCACTGTTGAAAAAATGATAGATTCATCCAGGGTTGATTTTGCCGGGGCATCCAAAAAGTCTTCCTCCTCACAAGACACCAACAGGCATGATATAATAAATACCGAACAGATTTTTATTAAGTTTTTCATTTTTATTTAATATTTAAAAATTAAGGTTTAAGCCAAATACCACTTGTCTACTTCTGGGAAATGGCGAATAATCAACCCCTGGGGTAAGAGGTGTCTTTCTTCTGGTTGAAACTTCAGGATCAAGACCAGAATAATTAGTCAGAACAAAAACATTATTTCCCGTTACATAGAATCTAAGAGTAGAAATATTAGCCTTTGAAATAATCGATTCAGGAAGTGTATACCCTAAGGTGATCGTGTTCAACCTCAAAAAGGAACCATCTTCTACCGCCCAGTCACTGAATACAAAATTTTGCATATAAGGAGACCACATAGTTGTATTAGCATTGGCCGCAGCAAGTTGATCAGGGTTGGTTATTAACTGACCAGTCTCCGGATTAAGGTTTGTCCATCTTCTACCATCTGCCATATCAGTACTTAAATTCCTGTACTGACCATTTTGATTAGCTGTAGTAAACTCGATCTTATTTGCATTATATACATCATTGCCCACGCTAAAATTGAAGGCTGAAGAAAAATCAAATCCATAAGCGTAAGCATTAATTACAATACCTCCGGTATAATTTGGATTAGCATTTCCTATTATCGCATTATCATTAACATCTACAATACCATCGCCATTAATATCTTTTAATTTCAATGTTCCTGGACTTACATTTCCCACTATAGTACTATTGTCTACAATTCCGGGCTTTAATGTGTAGCTGTTTGATGAAGGATCAAAATCAAAATCTGATACTTCGTAGCGTCCATCATTTTGGAAACCATACATTAAACCTATAGCCTGTCCCACTCTAACCACATAATCATTCCCGATTTGTGTTGAGGCCCAACCAGTACTTTGACCGAAATCTTCTAAAGCGCCCAAAGAGTTGATCTTGTTCCGATTCGCTGAAACATTGACAGAAAAATTGAGACCATAATCCGGCTGGCTAATAGCATTTACGTTTAAATAACCCTCAATCCCTGTATTTTGAATTTCACCCAGGTTTCTGAACTGACTTGCATAACCTGTTCCCGGTACAGGAAAATTAACTAGTAAATCTGTAGTAATACTCTTATAGCCTTCAACTGTACCGCTTAATATTCCTTTGAACATCTCAAAGTCCAAACCGGCATTCTGCACCACCGTTGTTTCCCACTTTAAATCTGGATTCGCCAATGTTCTGGAGGCTGACCAATAGGTTGGAATATTATTGAGATAAGTTGTTGTATTGGACTGAAAGCTTTGAATAGTTTGTCCGGATGGAATATTATTATTTCCAGCTTCTCCATAACTCAACCTAAGCTTAAGGGCACTAAGCCATTCCGAATCCTTCAAAAAATCTTCTTCATTTATTTTCCATGCTACTGCTGCCGATGGAAAATACCCCCATTGGTTATCTCCCAAAAACTTACTCGAACCATCAGCACGGTAAGTAGCCGTAAATAAATACTTATTTTTAAAATCATAATTAATACGCCCAAAAAATGATAATAACTTATCATCAGGGAAATAAAAATTATCTACGGATTGTGGTGTTCCTTGGGTAGTTAACTTTCTTGTCGTCTCGAAATTAAAATCCTTAGGAAATCCCTGAATTTCCTTAGTTTCCACATTATCCTTGGTTACAATTATTTCCTGACCCAAAAGCAATTTTATGCCGTGATCCTCATTTAGGAGTTTATTAAAATCATAATTAAGAGTATTGGCATTCCTAAAGCTCTCACGGTTTCGATCCCTATATACAAGGGAAGGCAAGCCTTGATTTTGTGCAGAAGGCCTGTTGTTAGAATAATATGTTGAGCGTCCATAGTATCGATAATCTAAATCTGTACGGTTGTCCAGACCAAAATCAGATTGAAATCTAAGATCTTCTATTATATTCCAGCCAAAACTTCCCAGCATATTTAAACTTGTCCTTAATTGCTGACGCTGATTATCATCTACCGCTACAAAAGGATTGACCAGATAGCTTGAAATTGCTTCGTCAGTGTCTGTAGTGGTAAGACCTGATATTGGTATTGGAGAGTAACCAACACTATGTTTCAGTCGGGAATCGGCAGAAGAAACCTCATTTTGCTCATTTGCACCCCCACCATTAATTTCTGTATCAGAATATCGTACAGTAAAGGACAGATCCACCTTCTCGCCAGCCTTACTCTTTAGAGCCAGAGATAAATTGTCTCTTTTAAAATCGGAACCTACCATAATGGTATTTAGATCATACCGGGAATAATTAAAATTAAAGTTAGCCTTTTGAGAACCACCCCTAATCCCTATATCGTGGCTTTGCACTTCCCCCATATTACCGTAAATCTGTTTTTGCCAGTTATTACCTTCTTTTCCGATATATTGATCATAGTCTTGCCATAATCCAAAATATTTTTCATAAGAATCGATGTTTTCAGAATCCCTCAGCAATGCATATTCATATTGCCATTTAACAAAATCTTCCGGTTCAAGCACATCTATGGTATTTGCGATTTTTTGAAATCCATAAAACGCGCTGTAATTCACCATAATCTTATTATCAATTCCCTGCTTCGTTGTAATAATAATCACTCCGTTTGCCCCTCTGGAACCATAAATAGCAGTAGATGATGCATCTTTCAGCACGGAAATACTGGCTATATTGGTAGGACTTATATCGCCCATGCTGTTTACGGGAAACCCATCAACAATAATCAACGGAGAACTATCCTGAGTCAAAGAACCACTACCCCGAATCCTAATATTGATATCGGCATCTGGTGATCCCTCTGTAGATAGCACCTGTACTCCGGGAAGCCTTCCAGTCAAAGCCTCTGCTACACTTGATCTAGCCTGCTCGGCTAAATCGCCTCCTGAAATCGTGGCCACAGAACCCGTTAAATCTGATTTTCGTGCAGTACCATATCCTATCACTATGACTTCATCAAGCGCACCTGGATCTACTTGAAGAGATGCATTTACAGTACTTCTGCCATTTACATTAACTTCAAAATTCTGGAATCCAACATAGCTAAACACTAAAGTGGCATCCGGGCTTGATACCGTAAGATTATAATTACCATCAAAATCTGTAATGGCACCATTTGAGGTACCTTTTTCAATAACGTTTACTCCTGGCAATAAAGTGCCATTTTCTGCATCTGTAACCTGACCTGTGACCGTTGTGCTCTGCGCGTATCCGGCTGTTACCGGAAATGCGGTAAAACAAGCCACTAACAACAACATAGCCCAACTGCCGTGAAACTTCTGCCGGTAAAAAACCTGAAAAAGATCACTTAATTTGTAGTGGATACTTTTTTTCATAAATGATTAATTTAATTAAAACAAAATTTTAGGTTGATTAATAGTATATGCAGAATCGCCTGACCAATGCACATAAAAAATTTTTGCTCCTTAAAACCGGAAATAAATTACACAGCAAAAGATTTTAAGCAGATATTTAAATATTTGTGTAATCGATTACGTAAATATATTTATTAAATACTAACCACCAAAATTTAAATGAAATAAAATGTTAAATATTCAAAAATAAAATCCTCTGAATGATAATTTAATAAACTAAACCGATGTAGATTTAGGACATTCCCAGTCTGTTAAAGCAGGTATAGCTTATAATTCTATATTTAATTCTTTATAATTCAAATTTAATTTCTTTTTCTCCAACACTACTTTTATAAATTTTAAGATAATTTTAGTGAAGCAATTAATTTCTAAATAAGATATTTTGAATATAAATAACTGGCTATCATTTACTTGAATGATAATTACAGGAATTTTCCCCACAATACTATATTATCTTATCATTATAAATCCATATATCTGTAATCGATTACCTAAAAATTCTTAATTTTATAGGATATTTGATAAATACCTGTAAAACCAAGTTGCCTACTTTAAGTATTTTTTTTATGAAAATAGGAAAAACAAAATATCGGGAGGCTATATTTTATTGAACCGGAATCGATATCTTTAACAGTTAATATTTTGGCATGAAGGAAAAGGCGAAAACAACCATATATGATATCTCAAAAAAACTGAACGTAAGTGCTGCGACGGTTTCTAGAGCCCTCAACAACAGCCCAAAAATAAGTTCGGCCACCAAAGATCTTATTTTAAAGACTGCCAAAGAGATGAACTACAAGCAGAACCGTCTGGCACAAGCATTAAAGAGCGGAAGGACAAATAACGTAGGTGTAATCGTTCCCTATATTAACCGCAACTTCTTTTCTTCAGTAATCAGGGGAATTGAAGAAGAACTTACCCCACACGGATATCATGTGATTATTTGCCAGACTCATGAAAACTTTGAAAATGAAAGGGAGCAAATAAACGCTCTATTGGACACACAAATTGATGGTATCTTTATGTCTGTCTCAAAAAGTACCAGGGAAACAGACCATATTCAGAAGATACTGGATAACAAGACACCTTTAGTTTTCTTTGATAGAAAAAAAGATATGGTGGGAGTTAGTTCTGTAACCATAAATGATTTTAAAGGTGGATATATTGTTACGGAACACCTAATCAAACAAGGCTGTAAAAAAATTGCTCATTTCTCGGGTGATCTAAATCTGGAGATCTACACTAACAGGTATGAAGGTTACAAAGCTGCCTTAAAGGATTACGGCTTAAATTTCAATCCTGATCACGTAATACAGGTACCCAGCAAGATTGAATCTGGAGCTTCTGCAGTTGAAGAGTTATGGAATCTTGATGACCAGCCGGATGCCATTTTTTCTGCAGGTGACCACAATGCACTTGGAGCGATTCAGGAACTGAAAAGAAGAAAGATCAGCATCCCGGAAGAAGTTTGTGTTGTAGGATTTGGTAATGAACCTTTCACCAAATATATGGAACTCCCTATTTCTTCTGTATATCAAACCCCACAGGGAATGGGCCAAATTGCTGCTGAGGTATTTCTCGAACAGATCAACGGTAATAAATCCCTCACCATAGAAAAGAAAGTTGTTCTTACCCCGGAACTTCTTATCAGAGATTCATCTGACAGAAAAAAGCACGTGCAGGAACCTGTCGCTGAAAAGGCAAAGGTTTCCGGGGTGTAAAATTTTTGACTTAAAATTCTTAAATAACCGGGATTAGGGTTTCTACGCCTTTATTTTCAGCAGAAACATAAGCTGTATATATAGTGGCAATAACATCTGCCGCCAGGCCACTACTACTTTCTACGGGATCTCCAAAAGCTGCAGACCTATAAAAAGCTTCCATTTCATGCTGATATCCATTAAACCAGGCTTCGTCGGGAGAGATATTTGACCAGCCCATTTTTGTTTCGGTTTTCTCAACAACATAAATATCAGTGAAATTCTCCTCCACCGGATTAAAGGTTTGCATGGCATTGTTCGGGGTGAGATTGCAGATGGTCCTGTGATTATTGGCGTGCACCTCAAGAAAATTTTTAACTCCCCCCTGCAGCAATTCACTGGCAACAATATCTGCTACGGTTCCATCCTCAAAGACGACATGAGTAAAGGCATAATCTTCAACATCGGTGTAAGAATCACGCAAGTGGCCTTCATTTTTAAAATTTTCAAGCCGGGTAATGGCATGCGTTCTTGAGGAGACGCTTCTGGGCCGAATTGGTTTTCCATCTCGTATCCTTCCTTCCACATGTTTAAGATATATGGCAGCTGTTAATGGATGACAGCCTTTCCCCATTAAAGACCCTCCCCCGGATTGTCCCCATTTTCCGTAATCTGAAGAATGAGATCCCGAATGAGATTGCTGTGCCTGGATCCAAAGGATTTGGGCACCGGTTTTTTCCAAAACTTCCTTCTCTTTCTGAATAGCCGGAGCATAGACCCAGTTTTCAGCATACATAATTATTCCTTTGCTGTTTTTTTCCGCTGCAAGAATACGTTTGATGCTATCAAGCGCCTCTGCCAGTCCTTCCTTCCGGGAAAAATTATCGCCGTTAAAGTTCTTTTTCCCTCCACCAAAATAACCGGTTAGAGGCTTCTCAATAATCACATCCTTATCCTGTTCTAATACCATTATAGCTAAAGATTCGTGTGTTACCGGCGGGGCACATAAATGCAGCACATCTGAAGCTTCTATAAGATCACTAATGTTTTCAAAAGGTTTTATTCCGTGCTTATCTGCAAACTGGTTGCAGTGATCTGGGTTTGGGGAATATACACCCGCCACTATCACCCTGGAGCTGTAAACTCTTTGTATGGCTTTAAGGTGAAACTCCGCAGCAAACCCCGAACCTATAATTCCTGCCCTGATCTCTTTTTTGCTATTCATAATCTGGATTTTGAAAGTGACTATATACTAATGACTTAATAACAAAAAAGAGCCTCTCAATACTTAGATGTATTAAAGGCTCTCTTGTATTTACATTTCTCAAAAGACTTTATAATGAAACCCCACGTTTCCATGGAATAAAATCATCCTGATTCAATTCATCTGCCTTGGATTCTACTTCTCCACTGGCCACTTTTACAATAAATTCAAGAATTTCCTCTCCCATTTCTTCTATAGATTTTTCCCCTCTTACCACGGGTCCTGCATCAATATCTATGATATCTGGCATGCTGCGTGCTAAAGTGGAATTGGAAGAAACTTTAATAACAGGTGTTATTGGATTTCCCGTGGGAGTTCCAAGACCGGTGGTAAAAACCACCACATTTGCACCGGCTCCCACCATTGCCGTGGTACTTTCTACATCATTCCCCGGGGTGCACAGCAAATTAAGTCCGGGTTTGGTAACATAATCCCCGTAGTCCAGCACATCCTCAATTGGAGAAGTCCCTCCTTTTTTGGCTGCCCCGGCAGATTTCATTGCATCTGTAATTAAACCGTCTTTTATATTTCCAGGGGAGGGATTCATATCAAATCCTGAACCCGAGGCAATTGCAGTCTTTTCATAGGCACGGGTAAGTTCAATAAATCTTTGCGCTTTTTCATCATCCACGCACCTGTTTACAAGCTCCTGCTCTATTCCACATAACTCAGGGAATTCAGATAGTATTGGCGAACCTTTTAAGGCAGATAAAAGATCTGATGCATAGCCCAAAGCGGGATTGGCAGATATCCCGGAGAAACCGTCACTCCCACCACATTCCAGCCCCAGCTTAATTTTGGAAAGAGAAGCCGGTTTTCTCGGAATCTTATTAGCTTCCTTTATACCATTAAATGAATCTTTAATAATAACATTCATCATATCTTCCACTGTTCCTATTTGTTGCTGCTCATATAACAAAACAGGCTTTTGTATATTGGGGTTTATCCTTTTCAGTGCGCTTTTAAAAATATCGATTTGTAGGTTCTGGCAACCTAAACTAAGCACCGTAGCTCCTGCAACATTTGGATTATTTACATATCCCGCCAGTAACCTGGCAAGGGATGCAGAGTCCTGCCTTATACCACCACATCCGCCCTGATGGGTGATGAATTTTACTTCTATATTATCAAAAACCTCTTTTTCCTCCACATCTGCTTCAATAACCGCAGCATCAGTATTTCCGCTAATTAAGTTGCGCAATAACAGCCGTTGTCGGGATGATTTATGCGAAGAAAGTTCCATTTCAAAAACATCCTTTAATAATTCAATATTTCTATTTTCACAAAATACTAATGGAAAGAATAACCATACATTTTTTGTCCCAACCTGCCCGTCCAGCCGGTGATACCCATTGAAAGTACGATCTTTCCATCTGGAAATATCTGGTGCCTGCCATGGGGTAACTTCTGTTTTTTTATAAGCCTGATTGCTCTCGTGCTTAACATTATCAACAGTAAGAACTCCTCCTTTTTGAATAGACTTTGTCGCTTTCCCAACCAACACCCCATACATGAAAATTTTATCTCCAACTCCCAAATCTACAAGGCTTATCTTATGTTTTGCCGAAGTATCTGTGATCACTTTTATATCTTCATCCCCCAGTTTAATAACATCTCCTTCCCAAAGGTGAATAAGGGCAACGGCGACATTATCATCTGGATGAATTTTAATTATTTTACTTTCCATAGCTCATTTTTTATATATTCTGTTTGGCAGTAAATGCCTTATAACCTTCTTCCACTCCATTTTGATCTAATTTTTCCAACGCGAAAGCTATTGTCTCTTCCAACTTTGTAACTGTTGTAAGATCAATGTCCCAATATTCCTTTTTCTGAAGAACCTCTTGGGCTATTTTTCGATAATCTGAACCTTCCCATATTTTGCTGAAAAATTCTTTTACTACCATGTCATCCTGGACAGGAAGTTCCTTACCCTTATATGCTCCTTTGTAAAATCGAATAAGGCACGCAAAAGCATATGTGAGGTGTGGAGGCAGTTCATTGTACTTCTCATTATAAGCAAGGAGACTTGGAAGCACACGCACTTTAAATTTTGAAACGGAATTAAGTGCTATACTTGATAATTGGTGTTTAATAAAAGGATTTCTAAAACGATCAAATACTTCTGAAGCAAAACTATTTAATTCTTCTTCTGAAAGATCTAGTGTTTTATTAATCTCTTCAAATACCACATTTCTTATAAATTTACCTGTAAACTCATTATCAATGGTCTCCTTAACAGTTTCATTGCCATACATAAGGGAAAAAGGTACCATTGCAGTGTGTGCACCATTCAGGATCCTAACCTTCCTTGTCCGGTAGGGCTGCATATCCTTAACGACCATGATATTTTCATCAATTTTAGTGAAGGGTATTTTTTGTTTGAGTTTTTGGTCTCCTTCAATAACCCAAAGCAGGAAAACTTCTGCAGTTACTATAAGTTTATCCTCATACTCCAGTTGTTTTTGATAATCCTTTATTTCAGCTCGTGGATAGCCCGGAACAATTCGATCTACAAGGGTATTGTGAAAACTGTTACTTTTATTTATCCATTGCACAAAATCATCTCCCAGCTCCCATTGATCTGAATATTTCAGAATAATTTCTTTTAAGGTATTTGCATTATAGTTGATTAATTCGCACGGAATAATAGCCAGCCCTTTATCCTTATTGCGATTAAAATAGTTGAACCGTTCCCACAGGAGTGCAGTAACTTTGGCAGGAAAACTATTATGTGGATGATTATCCAGGCGGTCATTTTCATCATAAGCAATCCCGGCCTCTGTTGTATTGGATATCAAAATTCCCAGTTCTTCTTCTTTGGCAAGATCCAGATAGGATTGATAATCTTTATAGGGATCTATTCCGTTCTGAATACAGGTTATAAGGCGCTTTTCCTGTATCTCCTTATTATCCTTTATTCCTCGCATAAATAAATTATACAGGCCATCCTGGTCATTTAGCATTTCTACTAGACCGGTGGAGATGGGCTGTACCACAACTACCCCGGCATTATAACCAGCCTCCTCGTTTAACTTATCAATAATATAATTCACAAAGGCCCTGAGGAAATTTCCTTCTCCAAACTGAATAATTTTTATTGGTAATTTTTCAGTTATTCCTGTATTTTTCCTATTTAATTTTTTCATTTTTAAGTCTTCAGTTTAATTTAATCGAAAAGTTCCGGAAGCCATAAGCTTATTTGTGGAATAAAAGTTACAAGTAACAATACTATAAACATGGCAACATAAAGGGGAAGGAGCGGCTTTATCACTTTTTCAATTGTTGAATTGGCTACACTTACACCAATAAAGAGCACAGAGCCTACTGGTGGTGTGCAAAGCCCTACACAAAGGTTCATTACCATCATTATTCCAAAATGCACAGGATCCACCCCAAGTGCTTCCACAACTGGTAGGAATATTGGGGTAAATATGAGCACCGCGGGGGTCATATCCATAAATGTCCCAACAAAAAGAAGTAATAAATTTATAATAAGTAGTATTACAAAAATATTATCGCTTATACCTAATAAAGCTTCACTAACCGCCTGTGGTATGTTTTCATATGACATCACCCAGGACATACTCATTGAGGTAGCAATAAGTAACATTACTATTGCCGTGGTACCAACAGAGCCTAAAAAGACCTGGTGTAAATTGCTTATTTTTAATTCCTTGTTTATAAAAGAAAGGATAAGGGTATATAAAACCGCAATACCAGATGCCTCTGTAGCAGTGAAAATTCCCGTAACAATTCCACCAATTACCACCACCAAAAGCAATAAACTTGGAAAAGCATCGAAAAATGTTTTGGTGATATAACCAAAGCTACTGCGTTCCCCGGCAGGATACTTCTTCTTTTTTATCCATACTGCAGCAACAAGCATAAGGGCCAGGCCCATTAGAATTCCTGGAAGGTACCCCGCAAGAAATAAGGAAGCAATCGATACCCCTCCACTTGCAAGAGAATATACTATCAATACATTTGATGGAGGTATTACCAAGCCGGTAGTGGAAGCGGTGATATTAACTGCAGCACCAAACTCATTGGAGTACCCTTCTTCCTTCATACGCGGACCTAATATCCCACCTATCGCGGAAGTAGCCGCCACCGCAGAACCCGAAATGGCACCAAATAACATGGCAGCAATTACATTTACATAAATAAGCCCACCCGGCAGCCCACCCATAAGAGCTTTTGCAAAATCTATGAGCCGGTTGGCAATACCACCCTGATTCATGATTTGTCCGGCCAGGATAAATAATGGAATAGCAAGAAGGGAAAAACTATCCAATCCTGTTGCCATACGCTGCGATATAGTAGTAAAGGCTGCGAGGGAATCTATTGAAGCGAGAATGGTAAAAAGGCACGATAAACCAATGGACCAGGCAACCGGAACCCCAATAGCCAGTAATATAACAAAAGAAAGGACCAGTATTAAAATCTCTGACATCATACCAAATATGTTTTAGGATGCATTATTTCATTTACCTTATAATAAATAACAAGCATACCACTTATTGGAACGATGAGATAGACAAAGGAAAGGGGGATATTTAAAGCGGCAGAAAATTGTCCCAGTTCGTAATTAACATACACAAGATTACTTCCTCCAATAACCATCACCGTCAAACTGAAAAAAATAATAAGCAAATTTATGAAAATGCGCAATTTTATTCTGTTAGGTGGGTTAAGTTTTGGCGGTAAAATATCTATGGCCAGGTGTGTTTGCTGTCCGGAAGCATAGGCCGCACCAAGAATACCAATCCAGATGAATAAATATCTTGATAGTTCCTCTGTCCAGGAACTGGGATTATTTGCAATATATCTTGAAAAAACCTGCCATAATACGGCAAGAACCATCAGGACAAGGAGTGCAACCAAAGTACTCCCAAGGATTTTGTCCAGTTTTCTTTTCATTATTTAAAATATTTTACTGTACAGCCTGTATGGCTTCAATGATTTTTTTCATTTCGGGATCCTGGGAAAAAGATTCGTACATAGGCTGAACCCTTTCGCGAAATTTTTCCTTGTCCGGATAACTGACTTCTACCCCGGCCTTCTGGATTTCCTCCAGCGCCTCCAGCTCTGCCACCCTCCAAAGTTCCTTCTGATGTTCAGAGGATTCCATTGCCGCCTCTTTAAGCCACCTTTGTTCCTGTGGAGAAAGTTTGTTCCATACAAGAGTGCTTACCAATAGCTCATCCGGAAGTGCTGTATGTTCATCCATCACGAAATATTTACAAACTTCATAATGCCGGGAGAGGTAAAAACTTGGCAGGTTATTCTCTGCCCCATCTACTATGCCCTGCTGTAATGCTGTATATAATTCTCCCCAGGCTATGGGAGTAGGCGAGCCTCCCAGGTGTTTAACCATATTCATTGCAGTATTACTTTCCATAACCCGAAGCTTAAGACCTTTGAGGTCCTCTGGCGTTTCTATGGGTTTTTTGCTGTAAAAATTTCGGCTTCCGGCATCGTAAAAAGTGAGCCCTTTAAGCCGCTTGTCAAGGCTTTTGTTGAGAAAATATTCTCCAATTTCCCCTTCTAGCACCTCAAAACGATGCTCCCTATCCCGGAACAGAAATGGTAAACCAAAAACCTGAAGGCTGGGAACAAAATTTTCCAGGACTCCTGTTGAAACTTTGGTCATTCCAAGACTTCCTATTTGCAGCAATTCAAGACATTCCCGCTCAGAACCTAACTGGTTGTTGGGATATATATCAATAACCATTGTTCCTTCAGATTTTTCGTAAAGCCTGTCTTTCATAAAAACCATGGCTTTATGGACCGGATGGGAAATATCCAGCCCGTGGCCCAGTTTTATTTCCTTGACCTTACTATCAGTTTCACAACCTACCATTGAAATCAATAGAATAAAAAGAAAACTAATAGTATTAAGTTTTTTCCTTTCCCCGAATCTAATATTTCTAATCCTATCCCAATTATTCATTATTTCTTTCACTTTTAAGGAATAAAGCCTGCATCTATGCACCTTTTCTGTCTACCTTTTAATTCTCCCGCTAATATTGCCGTCAACCACTTCCAGTACCTCCTCTACCCCAACAAGATTGGCATCTCCAACGTGGGTATGTTTTAAGGCGCAGGCCGCATTCGCGAATTTTAATGCCTTTTCATCATCAAAATGCTGCAGACCGTATAAAAGACCAGCTGCATAAGCATCCCCTGTTCCTATTCTGTCCACTACATCCCGAATTTCCAGCTCTTCAGTTATTAAAAACTCCCTTCCTGTCCAGGCTCTTCCGTAAACTTTTTGCCAGGAAGAACTCACACCTGTTCGCACTTTATCGAAAACTTTTTCTATTGAAGGATGATGTTCTATAAGAGCTTTGGAAGCCTTAATAAAACCATCTCCGTCTGAGTCAAATTGTGTACCCAGGATTTCGTTAATTTCATTGACACCCCCGATGAAAATAGTTGAAAGCCCAACAAGCTCAGACAACACCTCGTGGCTGCTTCTACCATATTTCCAGAGATTACTTCTGTAAGCGGGATCGGCAGTAACAATTATATTTTTTTTCCGGGCCTCCAGCAAGCCAGCTTTAAGGCTTTGATAAGCATTTTCTGAAACACCAGGAGATATTCCGGACCAGTGAAACACTTTACATCCTTTAAAAATTCTTTCCCAGTTTACACTTTCCGGAGTAATATGGGCAAAAGAGCTATGCAAACGATTATAAGAAATTTTACTGGCCCTCATTGCAGAACCCACTTCCATGAAGTACAAACCAAGGGGCTGTTCAACCTTTCTTACTTCTGAAACATTTATTCCGAATTTCCTTAAGGCTGCTATGGCAGCATCACCCACTATATCGTTTGAGACATTGGTGATGTGTTGCACTTCCAGTCCGAAGTAGGCAAGTGATGCTGCCACATTCATCTCTGTACCTCCAAAGAAAAAATCCAATTGAGTTGCCTGTTGCAGCACCCTGTTATCTGAAGGGGACAACCGCATCAAAACTTCTCCAAAGGTGACAACTTTAGTCTTCTTTTTTTCTGATTTTTCCTGCATTCAAGTGCGATTAAAAGCCTTTACCTTTCTTTTGATTGAGGCTAAATTTTCCCGGAGACAACAAGGAAGAACCTCAATGTTTTCCTTAAGATTCTTTTACAAACTCATCTATTTTCTAAGCTTTTTTATAAGATCCAGGGTTTCCCTAACCTTTTTTTCAAGTCCGCTAAAATCCTTATTTACCAATACTTCTTTAGAAATAAGTTGAGATCCCATTCCCACACAGGTAACCCCTGCATCGAACCAACCTTTCAGGTTCTCTTCTGTTGGAGATACACCGCCGGTAGGCATAATCTTGGTCCAGGGACATGGTCCCTTAATACCTTTTACGAACTGAGGGCCATAAATATCTCCCGGGAATAATTTCACAATTTCACATCCAAGTTCCTCGGCACGTGATATTTCGGTAAGGGAACCACATCCGGGTGACCACAGGACCTTCCTTCGATTACATACAATTGCAATATCTTCCCTTAAAACAGGTGTAACAATAAAGTTTGCTCCCAGTTGCATATAAAGCGATGCGGCACCTGCATCTGTAATTGAACCCACTCCCAGGATCATCCCAGGTAATTCCTTAAGTGCATATTTATTAAGTTCACCAAAGATCTCGAAGGCAAAATCTCCCCTGCTTGTAAATTCAATTAAGCGCCCGCCGCCGTCATAACAAGCTTTGAGCACCTTTTTTCCCAATTCAACATCAGGATGAAAAAACAAAGGTACCATACCATCTTCCTGCATCACAGATGCAACTTCTAATCTTGAATATTTAGCCATAATTTATTTTTTATCTGGCAACACGCCCGGAGGCATCGCCCCCCATTAATTTTTTAACTTCATCTATAGTGGCCAGGTTTGCATCTCCTTTTATAGTGTGCTTAAGAGCAGAGGCTGCTACTGCGAAATCCAGTGCATTTTGATCATTATCCGGATATTGCAACAAACCGTAAATAAGTCCTGCCATAAAGGAGTCTCCTCCTCCAACCCTATCAACAATATGGGTAATATTATATTCTTTAGATTTAAGCATTTCTTTCCCGTCGTAAAGCACTCCAGCCCAGGTGTTGTGAGAGGCAGAAATTGAACCACGAAGTGTAGTGATCACTTTTTTGGCATTTGGGAATTTCTCCATCATCTGTTCACAAACCGATAGAAAAGCTTCTGCCTTTACGTGTTCACCCTGGGTAGTAATATCTAAACCTTCAGGTTTTATTCCAAAGTGCTTTTCTGCATCTTCTTCATTTCCAAGGATAATATCGCAATAAGAAGTAAGTTCTGTCATTATTTCTTCAGGTTCTACACCGTATTGCCACAATTTTGCACGGTAATTTAAATCTGTAGATATGGTAATTCCCATTTTTCTGGCCACCTTAACAGCTTCCAGGCAGGCATCTGCAGCACCCTGGGAAATTGCAGGGGTAATCCCGGTCCAATGAAACCATCCGGCACCTTCAAATACCTTTTCCCAGTCTATCATGCCTTCTTTAATTTCAGAAATGGCAGAATGCGCTCTGTCATAAACGACCTTACTGCCACGGTTTACAGCACCGGTCTCTAAAAAGTAAATCCCAAGACGGTCACCACCAAAGATGATCTTATCTACCCCTACATTTCTTTTACGCATTTCCATTAAAGCGCATTCTCCAATGTCATTTTTAGGTAATCTGGTTACAAAATCCACGGGTACTCCATAGTTAGCTAGGGAGACAGCTACATTAGATTCTCCCCCACCATATACAACATCAAAACTGGTGGCCTGGGAAAATCTTAAAAATTCTGGAGGAGCCAAACGAAGCATTATTTCTCCAAATGTTACAACTTTTTTCATAGAACTTAATTATTTAATTGGTATAGTATATTGTAATAAGTCCTGCCGGACATTAAATTTAAAAGTCAAAATATTCTTTAGCGTTCTTGTAGCTTATATCTGAAATAATTCTACCCACCAGTTCAATATCATCTGGCAATTCACCGCTCTCCATTTCCTGACCAAATAAATTACATAAAACTCTTCTGAAATATTCGTGGCGTGGAAAGGAAAGGAAGCTTCTGGAATCTGTGAGCATCCCAATAAAGCAACTCACCAATCCCATATTGGAAAGAGAATTTAATTGTTTAATTATTCCATCCTTTTGGTCAAGAAACCACCATCCGGAACCAAACTGAATTTTCCCCTTTATACTGCCGTCATTGAAATTCCCTATCATGCTGGCAAATATTTCATTATCTGCCGGGTTTAAATTATAAAGAATCGTTTTGGTTAGCTTATCCTTGCCATCCAAAGTATCCAGAAAGCGCGATAATCCTTCTGCCTGCTTATAATCGGCTATAGAATCCCATCCTGTATCCGGGCCAAGCTCTTTCAGCATCCTTTTGTTATTATTTCGCAGAGCTCCAAGATGGAACTGCTGCACCCATCCATACCTATGATAGGTTTCTCCTAAAAATAATAAAATTGCCGTTTTAAATTTTTCAGCTTCAAGTACAGAAATTTCTTCCTGATTTCTCCTCTTTTTCAAGATGTCATCAATTTCAGATTCGTTGAAATCTTTAAAAGGAATAAAATTTAATCCGTGGTCGCAAAGTCTGCACCCGTTCTGATGAAAATATTCAATACGCTTTTCCAGCGCCTGACACAGGTCTTTATAATTATTTATCACACCATCTGAAGCCTTTGCCAGCTTGTCCAGATATTCATTAAATCCTTCAGCATCTATAAGAATTGCTTTATCTGGCCGGAAGGCAGTACTTACTTTAACATCAAAATCACTATCTGCCAATTTCCTGTGATATTCAAGGGTGTCCGTAGGGTCTTCTGTGGTGCACAGTGCTTCCACATTCATCTTTTTCAACAGCCCGCGACAGGAATTTTCAGGAAATTGCAACTGCTTGTTAACGTCTTCATAAATTCGTTCTGCCGATTCTTCATTAAGAAGTTCATCTATTCCAAAATATCGTTTTAATTCAAGATGAGTCCAGTGATAAAGCGGATTTCTTAAGGTGCTGGGTACAGTTTTGGCCCAGGCCATGAACTTTTCCTTATCTGTACCGTCGCCTGTAATGTATTTCTCATTTACCCCCATTGTTCTCATTGCCCTCCATTTATAATGATCTCCGGCAATCCACACTTGGGTGATATTCTCAAAAACTCGATCTTCAGCAATTTCTTTTGGAGAGAGGTGATTGTGATAATCTATAACAGGCTGTTTTTCTGAATAATCTCTATACAATTTCTCAGCGTACCCGTTTTGCAGTAAAAAATCTTCAGAAATAAATGTATTGTTCTTCATGGTATAATTTTATCTTATTTTAAATGCAGCATCGGTTCCATAAAAATATGGAAATCTGGCAAACCGGTTACCTATCTGCCCATCCAACCTCCGTCAACAACCATGACTTCTCCGCTCATATAATTACTCGCTGCGGAAGCAAGGAAGATCACAGGCCCTTTAAAATCCTCAGGCTGCCCCCAACGTCCTGCAGGAATTCTTGCAAGAATAGATTCACTTCTCTCCTCATCGTTTCTTAAAGCCTTTGTATTATCTGTTGCGATATAACCGGGAGCAATAGCATTTACCTGCACCCCTTTTGAAGCCCATTCATTGGAAAAAGCTTTTGTTAGCTGACCAATGGCTCCCTTGGAAGCTGCATATCCCGGAACAGTAATCCCTCCTTGGAAAGTAAGCAGTGAGGCAGTAAAAATAACTTTTCCACTTCCTCTCGCGATCATATCCTTACCAAATTCCCTAGTAAGGATAAATTGGGAATTTTGATTTACCTCAATTACTTTATCCCAATATTCATCAGGATGTTCTGCGGCAGGTTTCCTCATTATAGTACCTGCGTTATTAACCAAAATATCAATTGTGGGGTTTTCAGATTTCATCTTTTCAATAAAGGAATAGAGATCCTTTCTGTTGGAGAAATCACACTGATAGCCTTTGAATTCCCTGCCCAGGGCTTTTACTGCTTTTCCAATTTCAGAACCCTCAGGTTCCATGGTAGCAGATACACCCAGGATATTGGCTCCTGCTTCTGCCAGGGCTTCTGCCATAGCAAATCCTATCCCTCGCTTACAACCGGTTACTAAGGCAGTTTTTCCCTCAAGACTAAATATTTTCATAAGCAAATTTGTTGGTATAATTATTCATTCCCGGTCGATCTCATCCGCCATAATTTTTGCCAATACCTCATCAAAAATAAAAACTGAGACGATAGCAAAATTTAGAATATTATTTTAGCTCATGCGGAGCCACTTTGTCCATATCTCCATAATCGAGGTTCTCCCCGGCCATTCCCCAGATAAAAGTGTAATTGGATGTTCCTGCTCCAGCGTGGATAGACCATTCTGGTGAAATTACAGCCTGATGGTTTTGCAGGAAGATATGCCTTGTTTCATCGGGCTGCCCCATAAAATGACTTATGGTTTGCCCTTCTTCCAGGTCAAAGTAGAAATAAACCTCCATCCTGCGGCTATGGGTATGTGGAGGCATCGTATTCCATACGTTTCCTTCTACCAGCTCTGTCATTCCCATTTGCAATTGGCAGGTTTCCACAATGCCGTTAACAATAAGTTTGTTCAGAATCCTCTTATTGGCCAGTTTGGAATCCCCCAGTTCAATAACCTCAGCATCTTCTTTTCCCACTTTTTTGGTTGGATAGGCACGATGTGCAGGTGCAGAATTAATATAAAATAGCGGCTGATCGCTTCCTGATTTGTCAAAAATTACTTCTTTTTTCCCCTGGCCCACATATAAGGCTTCCTTATGGCCAAGCTCATAAACCTCACCATCTACTGTTACTTTACCCTTTCCACCAACATTGATGATTCCAAGTTCCCGGCGATCAAGAAAATTTTCAGATTTTAAATGATCTATAGTCTCGAGTTTTAGGGCCTTATCAACAGGGTATGCTCCCCCAGCTATAAACCTATCATACATGGTGTAGGTAAGATTGATCTCGTTTTTCTTAAAAAGTTCAGGTATTAAAAAATGCTCCCTTAGTTCATTTGTGTTGTATTTCTTAACGTCATCGGGATGATGTGCGTAGCGGAATTGTGAGTTTATCATAGTAACTTGATTTAATAATATGCAATCGATTACACAAATATAAAAAATAAAATGGGCTTTCCAAGCCGGTTTTTTAAGGAATCTAACCTTTTGGAAACTAATTCACTGCAATCTTTGACTTTAACAGCTCTCTACAATAAATTTATGTAACTTTTATTGCACAGGAGAATCCTCAATACATATTTCTAAATTTAATTAATGACTTAAATTCTTAACTCCAATAACCTAGGGTTTTATCATGGAAATCGGGGTGTAAAAGTCTATCCTCCCCAAATAATAATTCCATTAATCTTACGATATATTGGGAGAAA
Source organism: Bacteroidota bacterium (assembly GCA_051751125.1). Classification (GTDB taxonomy): domain Bacteria; phylum Bacteroidota; class Bacteroidia; order Flavobacteriales; family Flavobacteriaceae; genus Gillisia. The sequence goes on along the minus strand of JBNJKO010000014.1, from coordinate 21,686 downwards.
GGTATCTATCCCATTTATTCTGCAAGAAAGAAATCAACAAATGGATCTGTTTATGGTTTTATCCCGGTCACAGGCATCACCCTTACCAACAATTGTCTCTTTTCGCTTAATGTGGAGAAGGAACTTTATCTCAATGTTTCAGACCGAAATGGAAAATCCCTAAAAAGGATAACTACTGAAACTCCCCTGAAGGTCGGTGACCTGGTAACGGTGCGTCTGGTTGTAAGATCTACAGCCGATATGGATTACATTCACCTCAAAGACATGCGTGCCAGCGGGTTTGAACCTACCAATGTCCTGAGCGAATACAAGTATCAGGATGGCGCTGCTTATTACGAAAGCACCCGCGATGCCGCCACACACTTTTTCTTTGACAGCCTGAACAAAGGAACTTATGTTTTGGAGTATACCGTCCGGGCAAATAATGCAGGCAATTTCTCAAATGGCATCACCAATATTGAAAGTATGTACGCGCCTGAATTCTATGGACATACAAAAGGGATACGGGTCGAGATAAAAGAATAAAAAAATCTTTTTCTAAAATCAGCAAGACTTAGTGCGCTCATTAATTTCAAATTTCACCCATAGCGCTCATTTTTTATAGGATGCCCCTATATTTTTTTATATATTGCGCCTATATTTTATTAATTATGTCCAAAAGCGCTCATTTTTATTCATTTGCACCTGTTTTTCACGGTAAGCAACGATCGGAGAAAGGAACGATCGTAGGATATGCCGCGGTAATTGACAAGCTATCCTTACCAGTTCCGATCCAACTTCCAGTCACCCTGATCTGTGATCAAAATAAATCCTATGAAACTGAAGACTGGCGGGTTTTTCCATCCAGTTATTTACCTGAGGACGACGAAAAACTTACACAAATCGAAGCACTTTATAAACACTTAGTATTTTCCTTAAAATATGAAGGTGTCAATTTATTGGTATTCAGCGCGCTTACCAAATACTTTTCAGATGAAGATCTATACAAACTTACCAATATTGAACCTACAGGACAATATAGCCGACGGATCTGGTTTTTGTTGGAGTGGATCATGGGAAAAGAGATTCCTGGAAAAGAAGCCTTAACAAAAAAAAGCTATGTCCCCGCTATCGATGCAGATCTACAATACTCAATTAGTGGAATAAAATCCAAACGTCATCTGGTGCTTAATAACCTTCCGGGCACAAATCGATTTTGTCCTTTAATTCGAAAAACAAAGAAATTGGAGGATTCCAAAGCATCCATAAAGGAGAAAAAAAACAATTATTTAAAGGGAATTCATAAAGATACCATTCAAAGGGCTTCGGCTTTTCTTCTTTTAAAAGATTCCAAAGCTTCGTTTACTATTGAGGGAGAAAGCCCTCTTGGCAAAAGGGCTGCACGATGGAGTCAGGCAATAGGACAAGCAGGTACAAAGGATCTGACCGAAGAAGAACTTGAAAGATTACAGCAGGTGGTGATCGAAAACAGCCGATTTACAGAAATGGGCTTTCGAAAAAAAGGAGGTTTTGTTGGAGAACATGATCGCAGCAGCGGGGAACCTATACCTGACCATATTTCAGCAAAACCTGAAGATTTACCAATGCTAATGAAAGGACTTCTCGCCACAAATCAACTACTCCTTGAGAGTGATTTTGATGCGGTCCTGGCTGCGTCTAATATCGCCTTTGGATTTGTATTTATCCATCCCTTTGTAGACGGGAACGGACGAATTCACCGGTACATCATCCATCATCTCCTGGCAAAGAAAAAATTTTCTCCACAAGGTTTCATATTTCCGGTTTCAGCTTCAATACTTGACCATATCGATGACTATAGAAGGGTCCTGGAATCTTACTCACATCCCCTATTGAACCACATTGAATGGCAGGAAACTTCAGATCATAATGTCCAGGTGCTGAATGAAACCTTTGATTATTATCGATTCTTTGATGCTACTAAACAGGCGGAGTTTTTATATGATTGTGTAAATGATACCATCGATAATATTATTCCTCAGGAAATCAAATACCTCACAGCCTATGACGCGTTTAAAAGATTATTAGATGGTGAATTTGAAATGCCTGACAAAATGGTAGCCCAGCTGGTACGATTTCTGGAACAAAATAACGGGCATTTGTCCAAAAGATCCCGGGAAAAAGAGTTTTCTAATCTTCAGCCTGAGGAAGTCTCAGAAATTGAAAAAGCTTTCCAGGAACTTTTCAAAGATGTTTAGAAAAATCAGGCATCTACTCCATTCCTACCACACAAAACCTTTTTATTCCATATCGGAATACGGGATAATTGTATTTGAAACTTCGTAAGACTTATATTTTATCTTTTTCCATTGAATGTAAGTAGCCGTGATCGGGACGAATTGGAATAAATAGAGTATACCCTTCGGACCAATAATGCCTATGATCTTTCAAATTCAAATGGGATCACCTAAATAGAAAGCAAGTACCCACCCTAATTCTCGGGACATCCAGAAGGGATAAGGCTCGAGATAAAGTTTAAATTGCTGATTAGAAATGGAGAATATGTGCCATAATGCATCGATATGGATTGGTTATTTTCGGGCGCTAAATGTGTCCAGATCATTATTTATTTTATAAATTATATTTTCTGGTATTTCTAATTCACTAGCCACCTCTTTCCATCTGGGAATTATGGATTGTACATCTTCAATAATTCCTTTAGGATTTTTTATCGCAAATTCTTCGGCAATTTTTAGGAGATCCTTAATTCTAATTTCTGTACGCTTACCATTAATTGATAAGGCTCTTGAGGTTGCTTTGAATGTGAATAATGGGTTCAATGCATAAGTCAAATCATAAGCAGGACTTAAATTCCAGCTGTTACTATTTTTATTATAAATAAAACTATGATTTTTTAAGTGGTCATCAATATTTCTAAAAACAAGATTGAACACCATACGTTTGTACAGCTGCTGTAAATCTTTATGTGGCACTTTTAATCCTATAGCCACTTTAAAAACATTTTCATAGGAAGAGTTTTCGGGTTGACTTTTAAAGTCCCAACCTGTTAGACCGGTAACGGTTAATACGTGCTGTTTTTCTCCGTGCTGTCTGTCGTATCTTAATGTTGCGAAATGTTTGTTTTCAAATAACTTAGAAGGCATCATTTCAATTCCTGCTTCTCGCGCTAACAGGTAATAGGCATATTCTACTTTTTCCTTATTGTAGCCATCGCTATCATCTATATGAAGTTTAACCAAATAATGATTGCAGTCCTTGCTGGTTTCTCTATCTCCAGCAATAATTTCTCCTGTTTCCTTTTGTTCAGAGATCAATATTTTTGGTCTGGCACCACCCGCAGAAGTTCCAATTTTAAATACATTTAATAATGATAATTCACTGAGGTCTTGACCTGTTGTATCTTCCTTCAGTTTTAGAACTTTTTCTAAAATAGTAATGACTTCTTCAACATTGACATTAGAGGTGCTGGGCAATTCTTTAATAGGTTTATATTCCAGAGCTCCCATACCACGGTCAGCAACATATGCAAGCTGTTCCAGAGGTGTAACTTTTTGAATACCCCGTACTGTTAACCATTCCTGAAATATGATATTACCAAAGGTATCTGGTAATGAATCTGCAATCGACGGTGGTAAACCCTGAAAGGTGTCTTGTTGATATTCGGTGAATACCTGGGCTGATTTTATGCGTTTAAAAATGAAAGGAAATAGCTTTGAATACTTTCCAGAATCTAGGAATCCCGGATTATATTGAAAAAAAGATTTTCTTTGATCCGGGTCGTAACCTAATTTACCGATCTCCAGGCCAAAAGCGATTATATCTATGATTTTATCTCTGGCCATTTATTAATACAATGAAATGTTGTCTTGATTGGTAATAGCTTTATCAATTTCTTTAGTAATAAGCTGTAATAGTCCAAAGTGGTTTGCTACTTTTAATACATTATCCAGCGTAGCATTTTTTCCGTTCTCAATGTTTTGAATGGTTGTGCTTGAAATATCTAATACTTCTGCGAGTTGTTCCCGGGATAAATCGTGTGATTTACGAAATTGTTTACAAGCCTCACCAATCTTAACTTTGACATCTTTTATTGTGGTAATCTCTAACATATTAATACCATTATATTGGTTAAATGTAGTCAACAATTGACATAATCACCAATATAACGGCTAAATTATTAAATGTTTATTTTTCGTTACTTGAATTTTAGATCGGAAATTATATTCCAATTGGTTTTCTTACCTAGAATCAAAAATGGTGATCTTAAAATATTTCGCTAACATCAGAATCATTTTCAAAATACATTCCTGAATCTTTAAAATATATTTTAAGCCGATCTATTTAATTTTGATATCCTTCAGATAATTTAAAAGTTAAACTTTGTTAAAAGGGGACCAATTCGGTGACCATATTTTTCACCCCCTTTGGAACCTCTTGTAAATGCTCAAATCTTGAAATTCCGGTCGTTCCCTCCGACTCCACCAGATAACCCGGTAAGCACTATGCTTACTGGGTTATCTTTTTTAAGGTGAAAATTTAGGTGACAAAAAAATAGCCGTTAGTTGTTTTAAATATAAAATTGAGATCCTAAAATATTAATTTATTAAAGACTATATTTACCATTGATATAAGAAATTTAGCTGTGTTTTAAAATTATGTTCAGAAAATGATATTTGATTTTTCAGTACATAAGGAGTTTTGGAAAAAAAATCAAATTTAGAACATATTAGCTATCCACTAAAAAACATTACACTTCGTAATACGATTTAACCTCCCAACAATTTGAGATTCACTTGTTTAAAATATATATTGGTTACGGTATTCCTTGCTATCTTTTCAATAACCTCGTTTGCACAGGAAACAACCAAAGATTCCATACCTACCACCTGGCAACTCTTAAAGTATGATGGAATAAGTGCTTTTAGAGGCTTGACAACAACCTATGCAAAACCTCTGGAATGGAAAAAAGACGATTATCTCACTGCAGGTGCAATAGTTTTAGGTACGGGTGCTATGTTTTTGATTGATGAAGAATCTTCTCAATGGTTTATGAATCAGGAAAAAGACATTCCGGGCTTAATAAAAGATGTGGGATGGTATTATGGCAGTCCACAAAATAATTATGCAATCAATGGCTCGGTATACCTGTATGGCTTATTTACTAAAAATGAAAAAATACGGAAGACAGGAGTTTTGCTTATTTCGGCAGCTTCAACTGCGGGCCTTATTCAAACTTTCGCTAAAACTGTTGTTGGAAGAGCGCGTCCCGGAGTAGGAAAAGGATCATCAAGTTTTAAACCTTTCAGTAGTGAAGGAGGATACCACAGCTTCCCTTCCGGGCATACGATTTTGTCTTTTACAACTGCATACGCAATAGGCAAGCAGTTTAAAAATCCCTATTTGAAAGGTGGGATCTATGCCATTGGAATGATTGCTCCCGTATCACGGCTTTGGGCAGGTGCTCACTGGCTTTCAGATGTGGGTCTCAGTATGGCTATAAGTATAGTGGTAGTAGATGCAATCGATAATTATTTGAATAAAGAAAGGGATTATGACATTTCCGATTCTACCAAAAATAAAATTAGCTGGAACTTTAATATGGGAATGGGAAAGGTGGGGATAACGGGTACCTTTTAGCCTCTTGTTTATTGGAAAATTTAAATAGATAGACGTTACTTTTTTTTAAAAAAATATCAAAAATACCCTTTAATAAAACCAATTTTAAATAGAGTAGGTCACAACTATCCGGAAGTCCTGGTCGGATAGATATTTCTATTGATGGTCCAAAGGCTACTTTAAGTGGAACCGTCCCTACGTGGACAGAAAAAAGGCAGGCAGAAAGAATTGCATGGGCAACACAGGGAGTCTATACGGTAGAAAACAACATTCTTGTTGCACCATAGAATAGAAAAGTAAAAAAAATTATTCAATAGCTTTTCCACTCCTACCAAGATCTCATTTAAATTATTTGGGGTACAGAATTTGGAAAAATTAAATAAGTTATGTAAATTATATAAGAATAAATTAATGGTTTTAACAGGCTGAATGCAACAGTGGCAATTTATCTAAAACCCGGTGTATATTTCACGTGAGTAAAAACTCGAGCAGGGATGATCGATGGATTAGTAGCAAAAACAATGGCCTATATAAGAACTATTAAGGTGCAGAATTTGGAAAAAATCAAAAACCTCGGGGCAAGCCCACAAGGTATGTCCCGAATTATCGGGAGAAAATATTTTTAAAAATTCGAGGCAGGCCCGCCTTAATGAAATTCATTTCGGGCAGGCCTCGGGGAATTAAATAAGTTGTTTCTTTAATTAATAAATTTGTTCGTTATGAAAAAATCAATGTTTTTAATACTAATATTATCTTTTCTGGGCTTAATGCAACAGGAAACGGTACATGCACAGGCGGAAAGTTCCTATGAGGCTATGGAGGGCGTTACCTCAGTAAAGACTGTCTTCGACTTTAGGATCGGTGATTCAGATAAAGCTATGGCCCACCTGAACCTCATTCATAATATGTTAGAGGATCCGAGCTTGGTGATAGAAGGCGAGCAACCAGAAGTTATTATTGTGTTAATTGGCCCATCCGTAAATCTTGTATCAACTGACAATATGAAAAGTGCTTCCGGATCGCAAAATAAAATTGCCGAAAAGATATCGGCCATGGATTCAGACGGCATTAGGTTTGAGATTTGTATGACAGCCGCGCATGCTCTCGGCGTTTCTGCCGATTCCATTCTACCCGAGATTATGCAGGTAGAAAACGGCTGGATATCCTTAATAGGTTACCAACAAAATGGCTATTCAATGATTGCGGATTTCTAACAGGAACAAATACTGCTTTACCTTTGAGACATGAAGCTCAAAATCAGGAGATTTTGAGCTTCATGTCATTCATTATTCCCGATAAGCTTTAACCTTCGGTTGTTTCCAAAAACGTCTTTTCTTTATTTCAGTTTGAAAACCGTTTTCTACAAAAAACCTTCGCTGTTTATGGGATCCTATTCCGACGCTTTTTTATTGGAGCTTAAAAGCGTTTTTAATTTTTTTCCCGGGAGTGCCTTGAGAAGACCATTAATAACAAACGGACTGAATTCTTCCTGAGACTGATTTCCTTCCATCAAAGTTCGGAATAAAAACTGAACATCTCAGGTTTCCCGGATTGGCAATGAATTGAAAGAACTTATTGTCGAAAACGACTTCTATACTTATCCAGGTTTTCGTTAATAAGATCGTCTTTAAGTGTCAATAAATAACCGGAAAGGATAGGTATTGATAATTAAAAAATAATTTCGAAATGCGGAAAAAGAAACAAATCGATTGCAGGAAAAGGAATCTCACCCGGCAAACGGTTCTCCTTTAGAAATGGCTGCAAATATCTATTTCCAGGCTTCCCCTTTCCCTTCCTCATAATGAGAAAAAGCAGTAATTAGTCCCTGAAGAACTTCTGCTGATGTTTCAAAAAGGGCTTTTGCTTTTGGATCGTCAACTTTACCAATGTCTCTTCTAATGTGATCTGTTATTTCCTGCAATCCTCCTTTGATATTTCGGGAATGTTCCTTTGGATCTTTGGTTTCTAAATCTTTCATAATTCTTTATTTTTTGATTCAATTTAAAGATACTTAAAAACAAACATTAAATAAAGGTCATCTACGGTATATTTGAAATTTTCATACTCTTAATACAGGGAAATTTGGTCAACTTAATAATCGCTATCATTCGCAAAAATGCTATAACAATACTCTGGACGAAGGTAGGTTAGGAAGTATTTAGAAGTAAAATGTTCAGTACTGATTTAATAAGGCTTATTTTATAAGGTTTTTCCGCTGATTAAGCCTACCATTTATCCGATCGATCCCGTACGAACGAAACTGAAAATCCCGGCTATAACAACCGGGACCGCAAATAATACAATCAATTTATCAATCCGCCCGGACTGCACGAACAGTAAGGCATAACACATTTCCTATTTGGCATTTCCCGTTCCGGCGGATGCTGCCTCTTTCCTATAAACAGCTCTCGTCCTTAAATTAGCCCCGAAATATTTCCCTCCAAATCTACTGTTATATTTTCTGAAGCAGGGTGCGCTGGCAATCCCGGCATTCGCATCATATCTCCGGTTATAGGGATAAGAAATCCGGCTCCGGCAGCTATTTCAATTTCTCTAACATTTAGCGTGAATCCTGTTGGTCTTCCTAAAAGAAGAGGATCATCAGACAAAGATTTCTGAGTTTTGGCAATACAAACCGGCAACCCTTCCAGACCCAAATCTAAAATAGTCTTAAGATCTCGTTTGGCTTTAGAAGAAAACTCTACTTTTTCTGCACCATATATCTTTTTTGCAACAGTTTCGATTTTGGTTATCACATCCTGCTCCCATAGGTAAAGGGGTTTAAATTCAGAATTGTTTTCTTCAATGGCTTCCAGCACTTTGGCCGCGAGGTCAAGAGCTCCTTCCCCTCCTTTAGCCCAACCATCAGAAAGGGCCACTTTTACATTTAGTTTCCTGGCCAGATCAAAAATCACCTGTATCTCCTCATCGCTGTCACTGTAAAATTTATTGATGGCAATAACCGGGGTAATATTATATAGTTTTGTGTTTTCCAGATGTTTTTCAAGGTTGGGAAGCCCTTTTATCAAAGCATCTACATTAGGAACAGTAAGGGTATTTAAAGCTGCTCCCCCGTGATATTTAAGGGCCCTTATTGTGGTGGTCATTACGACTACCTTTGGAGCCAGCCCCGCACTCTGACATTTAATATCAAGAAATTTTTCTGCACCAAGATCAGAGCCAAAACCAGCCTCGGTAACGGTGTAATCTGAAAGACTCATCCCCATTCTGGTTGCAATAACTGAGTTGGTTCCCTGCGCGATATTTGCAAAAGGACCTAAATGAATAATTGCAGGATTTCCTTCAATGGTTTGTACCAGATTAGGCTTAAGCGCATCCTTAAGCAAAGTTGCCATAGCACCTTCGGCATTAAGATCGCGTGCATAGATTGGTTTTTTCTTGAATGTATAACCGATAAATATATTTCCTAAACGTCCCTTTAGATCGTCCAGGTTTTCTGTCAGGCACATGATTGCCATGATCTCTGAAGCTGCGGTAATATCAAAACCACTTTCCCGTGGAATCCCAGAACCTGTTCCCCCAAGACCTATGACAATATTCCGCAGTGAACGGTCATTGATGTCCATCACTCTTTTTAAAGTAACAGTACGGGGGTCTATTCCCAGATTATTGGTTTTTGACTGAATATTGTTGTCAACTAAAGCAGCAAGCAGGTTGTGTGCCTTTTCAATTGCTGAAAAATCTCCTGTAAAATGAAGATTGATATCTTCCATTGGAAGGACCTGAGAATAACCTCCTCCGGTAGCACCTCCTTTAATTCCAAATACCGGACCTAAAGAGGGTTCACGCAAAACTACTGTAGTCTTCTTTCCAAGCCGGTTCAATGCTTCCGAAAGACCTATGGAAACGGTTGTCTTACCTTCTCCTGCCGGCGTAGGTGAAATAGCAGAAACCAGGATCAGGTTGCTGTTCTTTACCTTTTCCTTATCGATTTTTGATAGCGGAAGTTTGGCCTTATATTTTCCGTACATTTCAATTTCTTCAGAATCAAGTCCTAATTTCCGGGCAATTTCAGTAATGGGTTTTAATTCAATTTTCTGGGCAATTTCAAGGTCGGTAAGTGGCGTAGTGGTTATCATTTTTTTTTGCTTTTGATTACTCAAAATTACTCTTAATACCTACTTTGAAAAATGACAGGTATCAGGTTATATTAAATTATTCAAACGTTTTCGGAAATTTACATTGCATGCAATTCAGTTTTTGCAGGTTATTTTGTTTCTGTAAGACTAATGGATTCCGGGGTGGCTGTAAACGCTGAATGATCACTTTTGCAAAATGAGGTAATTCCCTGGAGATTCGTGATGAATAAGACCAGTATGTAGTATTTTTTTATGTTTGAGTTAATGATATAATCTTTTGTATCAAAGCATTATTCCATATCGGAATACAGAATAATTGTATTTGAAACTTAGTAAAACCTCAACTGGGCAAATTCTTTCATATTGCTTCGGGAAATACTCTCTTCTAAAACAAGGCCGGCCATCCCTCTTACATCCATGCAGGTTCCGCAGGTTTTAACCTGACCATTTTTCCGGATAAACATTTTCAGCATTCTGCCGATATTATAATATCCATCGGGTGTTTTTTGATTAACAAGGCCACAGATAACTGTATCTGCTAAAAGAGAAATATTACCCTGTTTCAGGATGCTCCTTTAAAAGTTGATTGCCCAGCCTTAAGGCATTGTAAGCTTTTTCTGTTCCGAAAGAGGCATCATTGATAATAATCAGGATTTGTATTTTATTTTTTTAAAGATTAATATTTTCCATCGAAAATGTCAATTCTGAAAATCTGATACCGGTTTTGATCATCTTATTTATAGAACCTGTATTTTTCATACCGCACTTTCAACCAGTACCATCAATATTATATTTCAGGTAAAATATAAACCTTGCTTTAACCGAAAAAATTTTAAAGAAATATTAGCAAAAGCAAAGCCAGGGGTTAAGAATTTAGTTTTGAATTCCCGAGAAAGAAGCTATTATTAATTGGAAGAAAAGAAGAACGGACGAATCTTTTTTTATTCATCGATATCTACTTCTTCAAGTACTGCACAACCTACCGGTACGGTTGCATATGGATAAATATTTCCTATAGTAACTGTGCTCACAGGAATAGCTGCATTTGGTGATACTCCCTGAATTATGTAAGTGAAATTTGTGAAATCCACATTTTCAATCCCGTATTCTTCTCTTACGGCAGTTCTTAAGGAATCAACATGAACATAAGTTTCAAATTGAATTTCTCCATTTGCATTAGCTTGTGGATAAGATGACACATCCACCACCAGCGATGAAGGTCCCATATTCAACGGGATCATTTTAACCCCTTCAGGATCATTGGTTATCTCCATAACATCGATGATACCATCATTGTTTTCATCGGCTTCCGGGCCCGGGCACTCCGTGTCTGCTTCTTCTGAAGCCTGCAGGTGTTGCAGGTGCATCATTTCCGGCTCAACTCCTTCAACAAATACATTAATCCGCATTATACCTCTTTCTATGCGCATGGCAACAGTTCCGCTTACTTCATTGCCATCATTGAATTCCTGATTTAAAGTAGATATCTCCCCTCTGTATGCTCTTGGTTCGGCATATTCCATGGTATCAATATCTGTTTCTGAATCCAATTGTTGCTGATCCTGCTGGCCCTGTTCATTTCTACAGGAGCCAGAAAAAACGGTAATTACTATTAGCATGGAGAATGCTATAAAGGATGTTATTAAATTGCTGAGTTTAGAATTTCTCATAGTGAGTGTTTTGTGCTATTAAGCTGATTTTTAATTCAGTAGTTCTACTTAAATTTACATATAGAAAATCAATTAAACCGGTTGCTTCCCCCACTTTAACCTTATTTTATAGTTCTCTCGTTGCAAAAAACTCAATAGAGTTGTAATTTCATTTTGTTTAAATAAAAAAAAGTAGCACTTAATTAAACTCTGAATAAACATGGCTAAAGGTGAAAGTTACAGTGTTGAGGATATCGTTAAAGGACACGAAAGTTCCGGTAAGTATTTTCAGGTAGAAGGGCTGAAAACCTTTGCCCTGGACTTTGGTAGCGGTGAATCCGTTTTATGTATTCACGGTGTTCCCACCTCCTCTTTTCTTTACCGGAAAGTGCTAAGATCTTTAATGGAAAAAGGTTATCGGGCAGTTTCTATTGACTTGCCGGGGTTGGGATTATCGGATCGTCCTGAAGATTTCGATTATTCTTTTCCCAATTTTGCATCCTTTCTGAATAAGGCGGCTGAGGCTCTAAATTTAAAAAAATATCACCTTGTGGTTCACGATATTGGTGGGCCAATAGGATTTGCTCTTGCAGCTTCCGTGCCTGACAAAATACGCTCCCTCACCATATTAAATACCTGGATTGATGTGACAAAATTCAAAAAACCTCTTGTCATGCGTCCTTTTGAAAAACCTATTCTGGGGGAAGCTGAATTGAAAACCATAAGCCATACAACCTGGCCGATTATGTTCTCTGAAATGGGAGTTATAAATTCTAACCTGATCCCCAAAGAAGAGATCAATGCCTATGTGGATCTCTTGAAAAGAGAAGATAACGGGAAAGCTTTTTTAAAAATAATGCGGAATTTTACCGATACTCCTGAATTCAGGGATACCTGCTATAAAGCTGTTCAAAATGCCCCTTACCCCATCCAGGCGATTTGGGGAGAAGATGATCCCGCTCTTACCTATGACCGGTACGCAACCGAAATCAAGGAAGTCGCGCATCTAAAGGTGATAAAAACCCTTCCGTCCAAACATTTTTTACAGGAAGAAGTTTGGACGGAAATAGCTGAAAAAATAGACGAAATAGCCAAAAAAGATGAGGGCTCTATAATTTGAAAGCTTTACGGCAGTCGTGGAATTACCAATTTTTATACCTGATATAATTCGGTTTTATTTCTTTAACAGTTTAACTCGTCTGATTTGGCTGGAATAATACGTAAAATTGATATTTGATTTTTCCATTAGGTGTTTTTGGAGTTAAGAATCAAATTTAGAATTATTAATTTTTGAAAGTGCAAAATCATAGAGTGATCCCATAAAATATTTGATATACCTCTGTTTATTTTCTTTGAAAAATGGTAGTTTATAAATCACTTCTCTTCTTCCAATGAATCCAATCCCGTATTAGTTTTAAAAAGAACATTCGTCCAATTATCGCTTTCCAAAGCAAAAACTTGGTAAACCCATAACACAAGTTTATAATATCTTTAAAACAAAAAGGCAGAAATCTATCTTATTTTAGTTTAAAATATTAACAAAAAAACCGAAAAGTGATGAAGAAAGTGAACTTTGCTGTAATTTATTATAGCTCAACAGGAACAAATTATCAAATGGCTAAATGGGCTGAAGAGGCAGCAAAAGAAGCCGGCGCAGCAGAAGTGAAATTATTCAAAGTGCCGGAACTGGCTCCGCAAGAAGCGATTTCTGCCAATGAAGACTGGAAAAAGCATTTGGAAGAAACAAAGGATGTTCCTGAAGTTTCACTGGATGACCTGGAAAAAGCTGATGCTGTAATTTTTAGTGCACCTACCCGATACGGGAACCTGCCTTCCCAACTAAAACAGTTCCTGGATACCACCGGCGGACTTTGGTTTAACGGAAAATTGACCAATAAAGTGATTAGTGGAATGACCAGCGCTGAAAACATCCACGGAGGTCAGGAAACTACGCTTCTCTCTTTGTACAAAACCATGTTTCACTGGGGATGTATTGTTGTAACCCCGGCATATACTGATGAAGTTATGTTTGAAGCAGGAGGAAATCCTTATGGAGTAAGTGTCACAGCAGGAAAGGAAAATCTTAACGATAAGGTGAAGAAAGCGATTGCCCATCAGGTTAAACGTACGCTTCAAATTGCCGGCTGGGTAAAAGCGGGAAAAGAAGAACAAAGTTCTTAGGATAATTCGCAATGTGATTATTTGATAAAATTGCGGGAAATCAATGAATTGTAAAGATAGTTGGAAACCAACCTCCTGATTTAAACTAAAGCATAATATAAGCTGACAACCTCCGGTGTTGAGTGGTTAGACCATTTCTAATTGCTTTACCCATCTTTTATTGGGCATTACCACCGTTATTTTAGGCCAACTGTTACTTCATCCCATTTTACATAAAAAACACTAGCTTTTTAATTTTAATAAGAATCCATAAAGCGTACCTGGTCCCCTACCCGATCTTCAGGCCTAATTTACTTTTTTTTTAATGTAATCCCTGCTTAAGTGATTTTGAAATTTCGCATCATGCCCATATCCTCATGTTCCAGGTTATGGCAGTGGTATACAAACAAGCCCTTAAAATCTTTAAACTGCATGATAACCCTGGTTTTCATCCCGGGCATCAGCAAAACGGTATCCTGCCAGCCTTCATTTATAAAGCCATCTTTTATGGCATTCCACAATTGTGGATCTACATCGCTAACATTTCTTTCCAAAATATTGAACTGTAGCTGATGAATATGTACCGGATGCGGCATTTGCATCATATTCCCCATCATCCCCCGACCGCCCATCATACCTCCACTATCGTCACGCCCATTCATCCCGCCGGCATTGATTAATTCCCACACTTCAGTGCTTCCCAGCTTTACGGTTTCTTCTTCAGCTACTCCCGTGGTTTCCCATATTCGTCCATTGATAGTCCACTGCATATGGTCCATGGCGAAGACAAATTGCCTTGGGTTGTTTAAATTTTCGGCAGTCGAGGGATCAATGTAATCCGGCATTACCAATTGCCGGGGTAAGGCATAATCATTATTTCCTGAACTAACTGTCTGAACGGTGAAAACAGGATATTCGCGCCCCTGAGGCAGGGAGCTTTCACCACTTTCCATCCTCATACCGCCCTGGCCCATCATCCCTCCAGACATTACCTCAAGAGGAAATGACGCATTTTTCAAGGTGATTTCAGCACCCACCGTCTTGTTGGATAGATCCAGCCATACATCAGCCCTTTTTGCAGGACCCAGCATAAGATAGGGCAACTCTTTAGGTGCGCTTAACAAGCTTCCGTCTATGCCGAAAACAGTGATGGGACTACCATCATCCCATGCAAGCTTATAAATCCTTGAATTGGAACCATTGAGCAATCTCAGCCGGTAGTTACATCCGGCCTTGAGTTTGAGCATTTTTTCAGGATTCCCATTGATCAATATCTGGTCGCCTAAAAAACCGTTCATCCGGTCCATCCTGGATTTCAGATAAACCAGTTGGTTGTTTTTATCAAAAGTGCGATCCTGAATAACGACCGGCAAATCAAACTCACCTTCTGGTAAGTTGAGTTTTTGTTCTTCCTCATCGGTCACAATCAAAAGACCGGCCAGCCCATTATACACCTGCGGACCGGTGCGGCCATGTGGATGCGGGTGATACCAGTAGGTGCCAGCCCGGTTCATCACTTCATACTCGTAAATATACCTTTCCCCACTATTAATTACATCCTTAGGGTGACCGTCAAATTGTTCCGGAACATGCATGCCGTGCCAGTGGATAATACTCTCTTCCGGTAAGTTGTTCTGAAAACGAATACGGATTTTTTGCCCCTTTTTCACCTTGATGGTAGGCCCCAGATAACTTCCTTCTAATGTTTGAAGAACTTCCTTGTTTCCTTTAATCAACTTCCCTTCAAAAACCCAAACTTTTGTTTTTGGACCCTTTAAAATAGATATCTCACGCTGCACCGCGTTCAGTTCCATATCTATATCTGGCTGAAAATTCCGACTAATCTTAGGCGTTACCCTTCCCGAAGACCGGCCATCACAGGATGAAAACAAAGGCCATATTAAAATCGTTGCGGCGCCAAATCCTGCCTTTTCAAGAAATGTTCTTCTGTTGATTGCGTCAGGTTT
Organism: Bacteroidota bacterium; assembly: GCA_051751125.1. Taxonomy (GTDB): domain Bacteria; phylum Bacteroidota; class Bacteroidia; order Flavobacteriales; family Flavobacteriaceae; genus Gillisia. The sequence continues at coordinate 6,215 of JBNJKO010000014.1, read as the reverse complement.
TTTAAGATTTTTCATATCTGTTAGTTATTAATTTATTTCCGAATTTGCTACAGCAGCAATAAAATCAGCAGGATAAGCACTGTAACGCTTAGTCACCAAATAACCTTATCCAACCTCTACCGTACACGCCAAAATCTGATCTCTGTTTTATCCTGATTTTATATTTTTCAATTAATCTACAGTCGTTTTTTGATCCCTTGTTTTTAAAAACCAATGTTCCGCAGCGAAAATGGCAGCCATAAATACCAGGGAAACGATTACTACCAACACGTCGCTTGTTGCCTTTACCCAAAGAAATGCGCCCAATACCAAAGCATCCAGAATTATAGCAGTTATTACAATGCCTGCTCTCGCTTTTACTTCTTTACGAAGTTTTTTCAAAACACCCCAATGAATAATAATATCCATCACGAGATAAAATATGGCACCAAGCGAAGCAATTCTGCTAAGATCAAAAAAGATGGTTAGTGCAATTGCGATCACCGCTACATAAACCAACATGTGTTTTTGGATCCTGCCGGGCATACCAAAATGGCTATGTGGGATTAGCTTCATATCGGTAAGCATGGCGGTCATTCTGGATACCGCGAAAATACTTGCAATAATTCCCGACACTGTGGCCACAATAGCGATACCAACCGTAAACCACAGCCCATATTTGCCAAATGCCGGCCGCGCGGCCTCTGCCAGGGAATAATCTTTAGCATCTACAATTTCGGGAATAGAAAGGTTAACCGAAACCGCAAATGCCACCAACAAATAGATGACCAGGCAAATCAGTAAGGAAATGATAATGGCACGGCCTACATTTTTATGGGGCTTGGTAATTTCACCTCCACTGTTGGTAATGGTAGTAAAACCTTTGTAAGCTAATATAGAAAGAGCGAGTGCGCCCAGATAGCTTGCAATTGAATAGTCTTCGGTTTCCACCTTTGGAATCGCCTGGTCCAATGAAAACCCGGCAGCCCACAACCCGCCAATGGCAAAAATGACAATACCTCCAATTTTGATAATTGCCATGGCAAGTGAGGATTTACTAATGAATTGATTACCCGAAATATTGACAACGAAAGCAATTACAATTAACGAGACACCCAGTACCGGAACCAAAAAACTATTGTCCCCCACATCAAACAGTTGAAGCGTGTAGCTGCCAAAGGTACGGGCCACCAGGCTTTCGTTGATTACCATTGAAAATGCCATCAGTAATGCGGCACCTGCAGTAACCGTACCCTCGCCATAAGCCTTTTTAAGATACATCGCTATACCACCGGCTGACGGAAAAGCATTTGACATTTTAATATAGGAATAAGCACTAAACCCTGAAACGATAGCCCCTGCCAGAAAAACAAAAGGAAATAAAGCCCCGGACAACTCAGCTACCTGACCCAACAATGCGAAAATCCCTGCGCCTATCATGACACCGGTGCCTAATGCTACAGCTCCCGTTAGGGTTAAACTATCTTTTTCATATTGCCCCACGGTCTATTACCCTTTTTCCAGTTCTGCTTTTTTCTTTTCGAACTCCGCTTCGTCAATTTCACCTTTGGCATAGCGGGTTTTTAGGGTTTCCATTGGTGAAGCCTGATTGTTGCTCCCGGAAGCCGCTCGGGTATTCCTTTGAAAAAGGTTGCCCCTGCCTAAAGCTATTATTAAAACAATTACAAGTATTGCTCCGATGATCCATCCATACATCATAGTTCTAAATATTTAAAGTGGGTTACTATCAAAGTCTTTTTAGGGGCAATCCCACAGGGTATGTCTCGATAATTATCCTAAAAAAATACTTTTAAAAATTCGAAGTATCCCAATAGCTATCGGGACGGGGAATCAAACCCTCAATGTGGGATTAAAATTAGCATTGATCAGTATTCTTTAATTTAACGAGTAGTTTAAAATTACAAATTTTATTTTTGTTTATTCTTCCTAATACATCATTTCCTTTTTAGAACCTTCCTTTAAACCCAATTTTCCTTCATATAAACCGGGAAAAACTGCGTTTTCATTTATCCCCCCTAAATTCCGGAATGAATATTCTTAAGATTAATTCCACCCATTAAGCACCTGGCTAGACGAAATACCTCTAGAATCAACAGCTTATTAATTTTATTTTAACCTTTTTACACTATAATCAAATAAAAGGCATCTTTATTGATGACCTAACAAACAACTACACCAACCATTCATTTGTATTCATTTTTTTAGCTATTTTTTAAATCAAAAACCTTACAATTTTATGGAAGTCAAGAAAAATTACAAAGCCGATCTTACCAAACGCTCCCTGCTTTTTCTGCAGCTGGGGCTTATTTTCATTCTTCTGCTTGTTTACTTCGTCATTGAATGGAAAACCTTCGCCCCGCAGGATGTTTACGAGGAACAACTATCGATGGGAGCTATTGAAGATGAAATAATTCCGATTACCGAATTACCCACGCCTCCCCCGCCCAAACTCCCTACTCCTCCGGAAATAATTGAAATAGCCCCAAATGACCCCGATGTGATAGAGGATCTCATCGAATCTACCGAGAGCAGCCAGGAAACAATTGTCGATATTAAAAATATTAAGGAGGCCCCCGGGGATAAGCCTGTAGAGCCTGTGCCTTTTTTTCTTATTGAAAATGTCCCGGTATATCCCGGATGTGAAGGTTTATCCAGTAATGATGAACGGAAAAAATGTATGAGCGATAAAATCACCGAATTTGTAAATAAAAAGTTCAACAACAATCTTGGAAGTCAGTTGGGACTCTCCGGAATCAACCGGATAAACATTCTGTTCCAGATAGATACCCAGGGCAACATCGTGGGAGTTCAATCACGAGCTCCACATCCAAAGTTGGAACAGGAAGCTGCCAGGATAATTAACGCACTGCCCAAAATGAAACCTGGGATGCAGCGGGGAAAAGCGGTCCCGGTATCCTATTCCCTGCCCATAGTTTTTAAGGTGCAGGATTAACCTTGATAAAGGATTAGAAATAAATTCCCTATGTAAATGTTCCGATTTTTAAAATTTTGGACGTTACTCAAATAAATAGCCTCATAAGCTCCAGGTTTATGGGGCTATTTATTCTTAGGCGATAAAAAAAGAGTGAGAAAAAGTACGCTGGGAAATTATTTATGGAAAGATCCCGATTTTTTTTGTGAAGTCATAATTTAGTAGCCGACTTTAGTAAATTTCTCAGGAAATCGCTCAGCTTTGGAATGATCTTTCTCTAAAAAAAGCTTCAAAACAGGAACATCTTTTTCTAAATTCCTTTCCCTGCTCCTGATGTTAATAGTACTCCAAGAAACACTACACCAAGCCCTACGACATCCATAATCATAATACTATCACCAAAAGCTAACCAGGCCATAAACATAGTTATTGGTGGGCCCAGGTAAAATAAACTTGCTACACGGGTAGCGTCAAGGCGCTTAATTAAGCGCCACATTAAGATATAAGCTCCCAGGGAAACAGCCAAAACTAACCAGATCATAGCCAAAGTAAATTTCGGCATCCATTCCGTAGCCAGATTTTCAACAAAAATAGCTGGTAGAGCTAAAGCCAGCATTGTGGCAAAACTTTGATAAAAGAGCGTTTGATCGAGTGGCAATTTTCCTTTCTCATTATTTATTTCCATTCTTCGCTGAATTAAAATAGCAATGGTAATCCCTATAACCGATGCAAAAGGAATAAGATAACCAAAAATTGAGCTTGAATTGCTGAAATCTATTCGAAAAGCTACAGTTATCACCACACCTATAAAGCCTAATATTAGTCCCCACCATTGGTAGGAATTTGTATCCTCTTTAGTAACATAACTTGAAAGAGCACCAGTTGCAAGTGGCTGCAAGGCTACAATGAGTGCCACAATTCCTGCCGGAACCTTATTATCCAGAGCCAGTAATACGCAGGTAAGCCATACCCCATGAGCTAGAAAACCTATTAGCATATTTATCGATGCCACCCTAAAACCGACCCATTTAAGCCTTTTTCGTATCACCAGATATAGGGCTATCAATATAGTTACTGCCAGGTATCTTAAAAAGATTAAGGTAAATGGTCCTGTATATGCAAGTGCGTACTCAGCTCCTATAAAGCCAGAATTCCATAATAGAACAAAGCCTATAATTAATAGAATTGTACTCTTTTTCATAATAGATGCTTTTCTATTAATCCCTGATTAATTTATTTAAAATGTCTCAGAAGTTACTAATATAAATCCCTAAAAAGAATGATTTCTATCGACAATAGGGTAACTCAGGATGCACATCTCCTACTTTAATCCCACAAATACCGATTTTGAAATGAATTCGGGCTATCTGACAGGAAATCAATTGCTGTTTCGCTTACCTGGTTTGGCAACAGAAATAATCAGCAACACCCATCAAATAATATTAATAGGATTTTTGGTGATTTTCTTACTAAAAATGAGAACATCCTGGCAGCATACGAGCTATGTTCCGAATTATTGGGAGGAAAAAACTTTAAAAATTCGAGGCAGGCACGCCTGAAGGATTCGGGCAGACCTCGGGGAACCTGGCCGTCCGTTAGGCGATAAATCGCTTAATTTTCAAACAACCCGCCCATTTTGAATATTTTATTTTATGGCATTTAACAGTTCTTTCAAAAACGTGTCTACGTCAAATTCGGGGTTTTCAGCCAAGCCAAATCTCACGATCACTATTTCTTTTGAAGGAATAATAAACACGTGTTGTCCCTGATATCCGTTGCTGGAAAACAGGTCTTTGGGCACATTTGGATATTTCCCTCCGGCATTTAACCAAAAATGTGCGCCATATTCGCCATTGGAGCCATTTGTTGGAGTTGCAGAATAATTTACCCAGGATTCATCCAACAACTGCTCCCCGTTCCAGTTTCCTTTATTCAAATACAATAAGCCAAATTTTGCCCAATCACGGGCGGTAGCCCAACTGTAGGACGAGCCTACATAATTTCCGGCCAAATCGGTTTCAACGGTCATGGAATTCATTCCAATTTTATCGATCAATCCGGAATACCAGAAATCCAGATATTCCTGATGTGTTTTAAATTGATCCCGAATAAAGCCCGAAAGTAAATTTGTGGTGCCCGAGGAGTAATTCCAGCTGTTATTTGGTTCGCCAACCAATGGCTTGTTCAGCTGAATTTCAGACATATCCTCGGCTAAAAACAACATTTTGGTTACATCAGAAATGGAATTGTAATCTTCTACCCATTCCAGTCCGCTGTTCATTTGCATTAAATTGTTTAAGGTGATTTTGGAACGATCGTCATTTTCCCATTCTTTGAACATCCTATTTTGTGTGAGCGAAATTTCTCCTTGTTTTTCAAGCACGCCCAAAACAGCATTTGTAATACTTTTTGTCATAGACCAGCCCAAAAGTTTGGTTTCCGATGAAAATCCAGATGTGTATTTCTCAGCGATCAGCCGGTCTTTATAAAGCACAACAACGGCTCTTGTTCTTTTTATTTTTTCAGCATCTTTATCAAAAGCATTGTCTACCGCATCCTGTAAAGCCTCATAATTTACATTCGAAAAAACAGAATCTTTTGGGTTTCCGTTTCCATAAGGATAAGGCAAGTTGCTTTGTGAAAATTTACGATTTGGTTTATAATTGGCAGAGGTAGTTATTGTGGATCTTTCAGGTAAAAGAATGCAGCCAATTCCTTCCTTATAAACTGCTTTCCTAGGTTTTAAACCAAAAACTGATGATGTAACCGACTTTTCATCGAAGTTTATTTTATTTTTTGCGTAAGAAACCGGGGTAAAATCGTTATCCCCTTCTTCAATGGATCTCAAATCCCTGCCGGCTATAAAAGTACAGGAGCAAACGTTTTTTGCAGCAAAACCGGTAATGATATTCAACCGTGGGTAGTTGGCATAAACAAGATAAACAAGCACTAAAATTATGATCAAAAGGCTGTATTTAACAATTTTCTTCATTTAGATCGATTTTAAAGATCACATAAACATACTATTTTTTAGTCGAATCAAAAGCCTCGGGTAAGTCGCAATGTATGTTCCCTTAATGGATTAAGCATGAATGTTGTGAACTTTTCAAAATTATTGGTCAATCTGAAAAAGAAAAATATTTTCTCCGCTCTGGGTAATTCAAAAAAAAATCCCTGTTTTAAGGTACTTATTAATTAATATCATTGTTTTCCGGTAAAGATTTTTATCAAAGCTGAAACCACACATTCATTGGGCATTCAAATGGGATTTTTAATAAACAAA